>CAVYPA010000004.1:0-151470 GCA_963770295.1 uncultured Alphaproteobacteria bacterium | reverse complement strand
TCAAGTCCGGCCTGGCAGCGGCTCGGGCCAGGGGCGTCAAACTCGGGCGTCAGGCTGGCCAACGCCCGTCGGACAAGAAGGCCAAGCGCGTGCTGGGCATGCATGCTGACGCGCTATCCTATCGGCTCATCGCGCGCAACGTGGGTTTGAGCAAGAACACGGTGATGGACATCGTCAGGCGGAACTCCGCCGGCTGATCAAGTCTCGCCAAGGGTGCAAGTCTATTTTGTGCGCCCTGGTCGAACCTCTCGGTAGTACCGTGCTGTCGGTGCCGCAAGAGCAGACCCGACTGGCAAATTTCTCGCCAAACTCAAGGCGGGCATGCGCTCGTGTGAGGCCGAAGACGACCAGACACTTCGACGACGATGAGCCGCAAAAAAATCATCTCAGAGGGAACCGATTTTCACGGGTCTGATGGCAATAATATCACGCGCTTGGCTCAATCCTTCATTCATATCTTGAAAAGGAGGCAAGGCGCGGCCTTTATGGCCTTGGGCAATGCGAGCGTGATCGGGGCATGTGGTGGTCCCGAGCCAACCGTCGAGTATAAGTATGGCAACCAGCATGAAAATTGCACTAACATTGCTGGTGCTGTCGGTCTGTGCGGGCTGCGCGCCGGACTACCACGATCGCTATGGTGACGGCTATTACTCGGGGCCTCGCCGCTACTACGCGGTTTCCGAGCGGTACAAGCCTCGCTACTATGACGACGATGACCGTCGCCGCTACGACAACGATCGGCGCGACCGTCGCCGCTACGACGACGATCGGAGCGACCGTCGTCTATCCGAGCGCTACGACAACAGGGACTGCTACGCAACCCGGGATGGTCGGGTTAAGTGCTACGACGAGTGATAGCAGGTTAGCCGGCGGGCTGTTTGCCGTTGCGACGCTTCGCCAAGATCTGTTCACGGCGCATGGGTGTGACGTGGCCGGTCCCGTCAACGAGGCCATGGCGGCGCGGGCCTGGTACGAAGCCGGCATGCCGACGGCAGGTGAGGCATGAAAATGGACCCCCCCATGCGACCGACGCACCGGGGGTGGGGGTATGGCATCGACCCCCTCTGACCTCGACACCCATTCCAATTTTTGCACTACCCCGTTGCGCAGTCGGTGCAGGTGCAACCGCGAGCAAGGTTTGATGGATGCTACGTAGCATCGATGCAGGCGAAGGCCGTCGATGCCACGGCATCGACGAAGATCGACACGGAGGCCACGGCATAAACACGGACGCCCAAGACCGCCTTGGCGCTTTCCGCAGCGGGCTCCGGCAGGCCCGCCGCGTGCAGCAAATCTTGGCCCGGCGGAAGAAGTACAAGGCGCGGCGGGTGTCGTTGGCCCCCGTGACCTTACTTAGCGAACGTGGTTCGTGCGCCGGCGCAGACTTTTCCGCATCAGAAGTTGCAGTGCGTGCAGCTGCAGGTGCGCAAAACGGACGAGGGGCGGTCGCCGACATCTGACTGGCGAGCGAAACTGATGCTCGATCGAGCGGACCATGGCCGGGCTTGCCGCCGCACGCTCAAAGGCCGTGTCGGTGGCGCCCGCGAAAGCTTACGCCCGAGGACATCGTTGCCGCCCGCAAGCACATGATCGACGGCAAGCTCAAAGCCAAAGACATCGCCAAGATGTATGGCGTCAGCGAGCGATCACTCTGGCGTAATTTCAGGTGGGTTGCGGAGCTAGAAGAGGTGCGGGCCGGGGCCTAGCGGCTGCCGCGCGCGTGTGCCCATCAAGGCGCTGCAGGGCCCGACAATCTTTAGGCGCCGGAGATTTGTCTCAACTGCGCGTGGATCGCATCGGGCACCTCGATCATGTCGGCCGCGATGCGCCTGCGGCGTTCGGCAGCCGAGCGGTCGAACGGCATGCGCACAGGCGAACCGCCCTCGACCGGTCGCGTCGAGCGCACGGCCTCGGCATACTCCTTGACACTAGCCTTGAACGTCTCGACCGGCATCAGCAAGCCAGGGCTCATGACGACGAACAGGCAACCGTAGTCGTACATGCCCTGCGGCATAGGCGGCGACGCGCACATGGCGCCCAAGAGTTGCACGACGATAGCGAGCCCGGAGCCCTTGGCCCCACCCCACGCGCGGATCGCCCCTCCATCGAGAGTTGCGACAGGATCTCGCGTCGGTCGGCCGTCGGGCCCGAAGGCGACCCCCTTAGGAAGTTCCTTGCCGAGCCGTCGCGCCAGCACGATCTCGGCGTGCATGATCGTCGAGGTGCCAATGTCCCAGACGATGGGGTCACCCTGCGCCGACGGGAAGCCATAGCAGATCGGATTGGTACCGAAGCGCCCTTCCGTGCCGCCGAAAGGTGCGACCCAAGGTGAGGCGTTGGAGGCTATCATAGAAACGAGGTCGTGCCGGGCGATCCGCTCGGCATAATAGGATAGCATGCCCGTATACCAGGTGCTGTTCGCTCCAATGATCGCCACGCCGTGCGACTTGGCGCGCTCGATCGAGAGCTCCATGGCCTTCCAGGCGACGAGATAGCCGACGTTGTCGCCGCCGTGCACCAGCGCCGAGACCGCAGTCTTGTCCTCAACGCGGATCGGCTCGCGTTTGCGCGGCAACTTAGTAATGCGCTCCGCGATGCTAAGAGCGCGTGGCAGGCCACCGTAGCTGAGACCGCGCAACTCGCAGTCGATAAGATGGTCAGCAATCAGACCCGCCTCCTCCCCCGTGTGGCCAATGGCCTGCATCGTGCGCTCGGCAAGCCAGCGGGCCTCGGCAACAGTCAAATGGGCCATGGTGCTCTCCTGGGTCGGCCACTAGTAATGAGAAAGTTTGCAGCATAGATGCAAAGCCTTTTTGGCGTCCTTTGTCGGCGCGCACGTGAGATCACTGCCTCTCGCTCTGTTACTGATGTGCGCGATGTCCAGGAGAGACCTCTTGGTGCGCGCCCCGAGATGCGAACTGCGCATTTAGCGCGGTTCCTAGGGTCGGCACATTCGAGGACGCCGCGGCCCTCATTGGCGCGCGTACACCGGACGGGTGATCCCGCCTACTCCGACCAACCAGCCTTACGCATGCCTTCCAGCATGTGTTCGAATGGTCCCTCAATCCAAACCAGGGTGGCCGATGACGTGCATAATAATCGTAATCAGCCGGCGCAATTTTCATCAGCGCTTCACACTCTGCCTGCCGGCCAAGTTGTCCGAGTGAGGCCAGCAAAAACCTGTAGGCGGGTCCATGGTCGGGGTATTGCCGTATCACCTGCCGGCTCGTCTCCGCACTCACCTCATAGTCACCGTCGAAATAATGCGAGATAGCGATTTCGACAAAGCGTGAGGCGCGTACCGGGCCGCGTGGGTCCAATCTCAGGCAGGCGCGAAGTGATTGCCGTCCCTCTGCACGCCGTCCGGCGAACACCAGGGCGGACCCCTTGTTGCCATGAGCTTGGGCACAGTTACCATCGATAGACAACCCTTGATCGCAGTGCTGGATGCACCCCTCAAGGTCGCCGATGTATCACATCGCATGTCCCAAATAGGCATAGGCAACCGCGCAGAGCAGGGTCGAGCGCAAGCGCCTGACGCGCCAGTCGTTCAGCCGTACGGGCGGCCTCGCTAAGGCTCATGGTTTGGAAGGAGTAAGCCACACGAGAAGCGACTGCGCGCGAGGCGCGGCATAGGCCGCAGCGAAGCTTGGGTCGAGGACGGTAGCCTTTTCGAAAAAATTCCGTGCTAATTCGAGATGTTCTCGGTTGTCCATCTCGAGGTGCCAAAGGCCGCGGTGATACGCCTCCCATGCATCGAGATGCTCGGCCGATTTGCGGAGTGCTCGTTGCTGCTCAGCATCTATGATGGCAGGGCCTATGGCCGCCGCAATCGCGGCGGTGATTTCGTCCTGAACGGCGAAAATGTCCGCCAGATCGCGGTCGTATCGTGACGCCCAGACGTGGGAACCGGTCGTCGCGTCGATGAGCTGAGCCGTCACGCGAACCCGATTGCCGGCTCGGCGAACACTACCCTCCAGCACATAGCGCACACCGAGTTCTCGGCTTACCGTGCGGACGTCAACTGCTTTGCCTCGAAAAGTGAAGCTGGAGTTGCGGGCAATGACGAACAGCCAGCGCAGTTTCGCCAAGTCAGTCAGGATGTCTTCGGCAATGCCGTCGCCGAAATATTCTTGGTCTGGATCGCCGGACAAGTTTGTGAAAGGCAAGACGGCGATTGAGGGTTTGTCCGGCAGCGCGAGGGTCTTGGCGTCCCCGAGCAAAGATGTCGTCCTTTTAATTCCGCTGACCTGATAGCATCGCACCGATTGGGCAATGTTCTTGAGCTGCTGCTCGCCGATGTCATCGTAGCTGAGATCGATCTTTCCGCGAACGTCTTCATACACCTTGCTCGAGATGCAGATCCCTCCGGGCTCGGCCAGACTTTCTAAGCGGGCAGCTACGTTGATGCCATCGCCATAGATGCGGCTGTCATCATAGATGACATCGCCCAGGTTGATGCCTATCCGGTACTGCATTTTCCGATGTGCTTCAGTCTCGGCGTTCCTTGCGCGCATCGTGTCCTGGATGGCAACCGCACATTCGACGGCATTCGCGACGCTATTGAACTCGGCGAGGATGCCATCGCCTGCAGTGTCAATAATACGGCCGCCGAACTGGCCGATCATTGGAAGAACAACGGCCTGATGTCCTTTGAGGTCTTGGACCGTGCGCGCTTCGTCAGCACCCATGAGGGTGCTGTAGCCGGCTATGTCCGCCGCAAGGATGGCTGCCAATCTACGGCTAGGCCTGGTGTGGCCATCTTCGGTCGACATTCCCGCAATCCCCGCCCATCTACCGAACACACGCTAGCATAATTCGTGCCTTTGCTTAAAACGCGAGGTCTGGATTGGATAGGTTCCGAGGAAGCAGGCAGTCGCTTGGGGGCCACACTCGATGCTAGCGACGCTTCCTGCCATAGTGCCTTGCCGGCTCTTGGATTTCGCTCCCTGGCGTGGCGCGCACATTCACAAATCGATATCGGATGCCGCGTTCGGCCTCGCCGTCAAAACAATAGGGGCAAACGTTCCGCCAGCGATTGAACACGACTGGGCACCAAGCCTTCGGCTCGACCTGATAGGTAACGAAGGTTGCGTCGAACGCATTTTTCGCAAACGGACGTGGCCATTCTCAAGATGTAGGGCGCCAACGCAGACTGCCACAACCACCCCTTGCGGCTTCACTTAACGCCCGAAGCACGCCAGCCTAGCGGCCATGCCCTCCCGCCCGGACACGCCGCGACCAACGCTCGCTGAAATGCGACAAGCGGCACCTTGGCTCTGGCTGTGGTGCAGGAACGTTGATTGTTGGCAAAAAGCGCCGATGGCGCTCGCGCCGCTGATCATCCGGTGGGCCGGAACGCTTCCAGCGACCATCTCCACCGCTCTGCCCGGTGCAAGCGCTGTGGCAGCAGGGGTGCCGACCTTCAGCAGCCTAGTGTTCGCTCCAGCGACATCGCGTTGGCTTTCCATGCGCGGGCAGAGGATTGGCGCACGGTAAAGTGAGGCGGCCATCAAGCTCTCGCGCCGGAAGACCTGATTTGTCAGGCAACTAGTTGTTTTGAGGTGCAGGCGGGAGGTACACTTGCCGATCTGTCGTTAAAGGATATTCAATGCAATTCTTGGCACGCGACGAAGCCAGATCGCGGCAGAAAAAGTTCGATCGCCAAATCGCTGAAAAGCCTAAACCAAGACTCGTTCTCTACTACGAGAGCGCCAATTGCGACTACTCCCGTGCGGCAGATGCGATCGCGGCGTCGATCGGCGATTTTACCGAGGCTACTTTGCTCTTCTTGTTCTGCGTCACCGGTGACGGGTGGAGCGAAGGAAATGCTAGGGATGGGCGCTGGGGGTGCTATCGGCTATGGCGAGCTGCACATGGTGAGCAGCGCAGGCTCTATGACGCGCCAGGGCATCAGTTCGAACGAGGCGAGGGAGATGACCTCTCAAAGGTGATAGCCTTTGCCCTTCACCTTGGTTGGGACGCGCTGCTCGGCGCAACACCTAAGCGCCAACTCCTGTTTCTCTCGCACGACGACCGGATGGAAATCTACCGTGGCTTTGAGCGGCGCCGGCTCGCCGAAAAGTTGATCACGCTTGGATATTGGCGTCGCGCAACAGGGCAAGGGATGACCAGAGGTAGTATTTTGACGTAACCCGGGCCGGCCGGCGCGCGCGGGGCTGGGCGATCACATGCGCCGAGGGAACTCGCGCTACTCGACGCTTTCACGACCCCAATGTGGTTGCGAAGTGCCTTTTGAAGTCCTCAGGATGAGACCATTCATGACCGCTGAACGGGATGCTCTCAAGCGGCAGTACGGCAAACTGTTTGCGGCTATCTCGGAAGTCTTGTTCGAAGCTGATCCTGTGGGCATTAATTTCGAGATCAACACCGATGAGTACGAGCCGGAAGTAAGAACGATCATTCCGCGCCTCAGCGCGGCACAGTCAGCGGAGGATGTCCGGGCGATCATACATGAAGAATTTTGCGGTTGGTTCGACCCCGCCAGTACTGGGCCAAAAGAGAAGTATGCAGCCGTTTCAGAGAAAATTTGGACGCTTTGGTCGAAATACCAGTCTCAGTGAAAGTAGAGGTACGCAGTTCTCCCGGATGTTGAGTTCTCTCGGTAGCGTCGTCAATTCAACGGGCAAAGGTGCAACGTTGCTGCGTAAATTGCTGGCGAACGCGTTCTATCTCGTCCTACTGGTGGTCACGCTTGCGCCACTGATTTGGGGCGCGGATCCGCCCTTGTGGTCTAACCCGACCGAGGGATCAATCGTCAGGTGGCAAACCGACAATCCGAACCCCGGGAAGAGCAAACTACCAAGACTTCCACGGTCGGTATGTCGCCTCCCCTATTAGGGTTCGACCGGTTTCGGTCCACTCCACCCTTAACTGCGCATCTGTATCGGACAGCAATTCCATAAAGCCGAAGTCGGCGAGCAGTCTCAAGGCTGCCTCGTTCGCGCCAACGCCGCGACCATCAACAGTGCGGCCTGGGCTACCGACGTACTGGATGAGTATGCCAACTATGGCCATAAGCTTTCGCTTAAGAGGTTCCTCCATCCTCGGGCGCGCCGGTTGTTGTCGTGGCGAGGGCGAGACGAACTCCCAGTCAGCCTCGACGAGCTTACGCCCCGCGTGTGTCCACCTCCCAATCACGCGCCGTCCGTACTCAAACTTGATTTGAACAAAGGCGATGTTCTGCTAAGAGGCGGACCGCTCTTGCGTTAGCACTGAGAGCAATCGTGTCGATGACCTTTCGCTCCAGTTCATAGTCATAGCGATAGGTATAGTGGTTGACGAGATCGGCAATTACCTTCAGCGCGCGGCGCTCTGCTTTTTCCATTTTGGGTATCCGTTGATCGTCAGTCATAACTTCTGGACAATCGTCTATAGCACCAAGCCGCTGCCGCCAATCGTGTCGGCTATGGGATGGGCATTCCGCTTAGACTAGCGACACCGCGTTGGCTTTTCGTGCGAGAGTGGAGGATTGGAGCTGAGGCCGATGCCCTAGGTGTGTCGGGCCATAAACGGGCCGCCACAAAGATCGGCCTACAAGAGGCGCCGCAGTGAACATAACGTTCTTCCCCGGTGCGAAGGATTTGGGAATAGCGGAATGCGCCTTCATGGCAGGGTGCATTGTGGCAGTCTTCTGCGGTATGCGGCTGTTTATTCGGATGTTTCAGTTCTTGGAGGGGCCTAAACCCTGGAACCCCTGGAAGCACCCCAACGACCCAATTGCGGGCTTCATTCTAAACATCAAGCTTAGGGACACCCTTCTACTGGAAATCGTCGGTCTTGCGATCGCGGTGCCGGCTGTGCTTCTGGCCATCAAATATCTAATCATCAAATACCCGCCCCCAATTCCAATGCGATAGCCGGCCCTGCCGCGGCACCAAAGAGGAGATCGCCGCAGCGGGGCAATGGCCGCGGCCAAACCGACTACGCCACTGCCGCTTTACATCGCTGGCAAGCTGGCACACTCGGCTAGCTTCCCTGCCGCGCGGCAATCTCCATTAGCTTTTCGAAACACTAATGTGATCAGTCCGCGTCCGGGAGCGCTCTCGGCCCGCGTCGGACACAGGGCTGCTGAGTGAAGCATCGCGCATCTATCGCAAGATGAAAGGCCGGACAGCTCGACCATGAGACAGGGCGCTCGCTGGTTTGGTGCCTGGGCCAGATGAGGGGGATGGTTGAAGCCCGGCACCTTGAGCGCATCGAAATCAAATTGAACGAGCTGCAGGCGACGGCGGAGAGCCGAGGATTGATCGCACACGGTCACGAAGGCGCAAATCAACCGGCTCGACTGCCACATTGATGGTGAGCTGACGGTGACGGCAGCCCAACTTTCACGCCTAGATGCCAAGCTCGACGCGCTGGCGGCTTCCATCGACCCGGACGGCCGACCCATCGCCGGGTGTTCCAGGGCGAGGCGCGGGAATTTGCCCTGGCACGTCACCGCGAGCTGCGGCCCGACCATGCCGACCGTCCGGTGCGGTTCGAGCATCGCAACGATCCGCGGACCCAGCTTGCCGAGATGTTCGCGACGCGCACTCCAGATGAGCTGCAGGCGGTGTTAGACCGCATAGAGGCCAACAGCCGTGGCAAGCCGATAGGCGAGCAGGTGCTGGCCGATGCGCGCGGGTGGGATGCCGAGAACGACCGTTTCAACCATTGCGATTAACCTCCGTCAGTGATCCCTCGCGCCGCAACTCCGGCAATCATTACCTCAGATACTCACGGCAGCGCTACTGACACTCGATGTCAATCGGCGTCGAAAATTGACCCCCCGTATTGCCTCATCAAAAATGTTACCGGAGAACTGACCGTTCGATGCGGCGCCAGAAGACCAACGTGCAATTCGATATTCCACTATTGCCCGAACTGGTCGGCGAAATGGCGCGACATCCGCAGACGGACAGCCTGACATTTCTCACCACTTCGTTCGGCAAGCCGTTCACGCGCAATGGTTTTGGTGGATGGTTTAGAGAGCGCTGCAATGAGGCCGGTTTGAAGCATTGCACCGCGCACGGCCTTAGAAAGGCAGCTGCCGTCCACCACGCGCTGAATGGGGCAACAGCACCGGAACTGATGGCGTGGTTCGGCTGGCGGACAATTCGGGAGGCAGAGCGCTACATTGAGGAAGCGAACCGCATCAAACTCGCGCGGAATGCCGGTGCGCGGCTCATTTCGAGAACGGGAGAGTGCCTAACCGATAACCCTGGTTAGGCAAAACGAGACGTAAGTCATTGAGAATAGTGGAGGCGAAAAATGGTGTGGCGATCCCGGCAGGACTCGAACCTGCGACCCTCTGCTTAGAAGGCAGATGCTCTATCCAGCTGAGCTACGGGACCTGGCTTGAAAAACAGGACTTTTTAGCATGGTTCAACCCTGAGCCAATTGCTCAAAACGTGAACAAACACTCAAATCCGGCAAGGGAGTTCCGGAATAGTACCGGCACCTGCGGCGGCCGTTTCGTTACCCAGACGCCGTTGCGGAATCCAGCCGTGCGAATGGCCGATGTGGTGCACACTCCGGCACCACCGTGCGAAACGTAGAGCCCGAGCGCCTGGCGCTGGCAGAAGTCGCACCACTCAATCAAAGAGCAGCGCAGGAATTCACCGCCGTCCAGATAACGCCCTGGGCGATGATGGCGCAGGCATTCCGCGGGTCAAACATCGCTGGGTAGGGATCTAGTCGGCCCATTTCATGGTCGTCCTCACTCCGTCAGAAATATCAAAAATATCAATGACCTGTGATCCCCAACACATCAGCCGTATTCGAAGTCTGACAGCATGCCTATGTGCGAGGTAGCTGCTTTAGAAGGATGACCATCATGAAGAAGTTGTTAGCGTTGTCAGTTTTCGTGTTGGCGGTCTTTGGTTCGATCTCGGGACCTGCGATCGCAGCAGACCGCGGCATCTCGGGATGGTTTGGGCCGCAGGATCCTTCGCCTCCATGGGCTCCTCCCGGCTAGTTAAGTTAGGTTGCAGCGTTCAGTGTCGCGTAGGCTAAGTCAGCGCACTAACCGCAGAAAGCCTGCGCGGCACTCGCTGTCCGCCATCACCCAGAAGATAAAGCCGGTACCGGCGCCAGCGAGCAACGCGGCCGCTCAATGATCGCGGAGATCACGCGCTCCGCATTCACGATCCGGGTCAGCGAGCCGGGTGAACCACATGCGCATTTTGCAATTGCCGTCAGTTGCTACCAACTGAAAATGCCAAATAACAAGGATCCAACGCCGCCCGGATGACTGGTGTGGCGCCGTGGCCGCGGCGCAGGATCCGCTCGTGGCGCGACCTCCGCCGGGAGAGCAGCCTCAGCAGCATCGGGCTCAGGGGCGGCGGGTGTGACGTAGGATCTGGTCCAGACGATTTGCAGGCTTGGTGTCGTTGCTGCCGCTTTCTTGCTTTCCGATGCTAGGTACGAGCTTGGAAGACAACGGGTATCGGCGAGGCTCTCGCCAACACGGCACTTCTCACGGCAGACGAGCTCCGGGTGTCTTTGAAGGAGTACGAGTAGGGTAAAGTCTGGTCGCTCGGCCGGCAGACCGGCATTCACCCGCTCCGTGAAGTCCTTCATCGCCCTGCGTGTCGCTGGCGTCCACTCGCCGTCGATCTCGTGGGCATAGCAACCTACGCGTTTCAGCTCGCGTTGCAGGTCACGCACAAGGCGTAGAGGCTCCCCGTCCTTAGAGGGCTGGGACGACGTCTTCACCTCTTCGCGGATACTGCGGGAAGGTAGGAGGATGGTCGTAGTCTCGGGAAGCGCGGGTTGGGAGGCTTCTGGCGGCTCGGCCACTTCTGCCGGCTTGACAACGCTTGCCTCGATGACGACAGGTGGCGTCACAACCCTGCTGAGGTGCTGAGCGGGCTCGGGTTCGGGCCACCATGAAACGGGAATAAACACCGCCGCAGCCGCGATGGCGCCCACCAATAATGCCAAGCTGCTGGCTTTGTTCACGGTGTTTCGGAGTCCTGTCGCGAAGCACGACCATGCTGGTCCACTTGGGTAAAGCTTCGGTTTCTTGCGCATTCCACGCAAATGCTACGGAGGGGTAGAGTAAATGCGCTCGCCGCCGCGCCCCGTTAGGCAGCAGCGATGATGTATCAGCAACGCCGCGCAGCCTGAGCCTTCGCTACCAGCAGGACTGCGGATTGACCGCGTTGGAGGGCCACGACGCGCCACATCGGCCGCGGCCATGGCGCGGCGCACCTGCTTACAAGGCCTGAGGCTCTCTCCAATTGAGCTCCGGGACCGGCGTGAAGCACGCCGACGTGCAAGACCGGCAGCAATAATTGGGCCCCCGCCAGACATCGACAAGCCCGCTGCCCCCGTCAGTTAGCTGAAAAAACGCCGGGCTTGGCCAACTTCCGTGGGTACTTTAGTGGGTCCAGGCCCCTTTGCGCCCAAAGCGGAAGTTGTCAGCGTAGGATTTGCGCACCGGGCGCCGCGGCCTCGGTTCCATCACATGATAGGCAATGCCATTGCGCTCGGCATAGGCAATTGCCTCTTCCTTGCTGTCGAAGCTG
The DNA here is from genome assembly GCA_963770295.1 of uncultured Alphaproteobacteria bacterium. Lineage (GTDB taxonomy): Bacteria > Pseudomonadota > Alphaproteobacteria > Rhizobiales > Hyphomicrobiaceae > AWTP1-13. The sequence continues at coordinate 139,936 of CAVYPA010000004.1, read as the reverse complement.
AGGCGAATCTGAGACTTCATGTCTCCCGAGCTGGTCCAACCCATCAGCGGCTCGATCTCGCGCGGTGCCTCGGGCTCGAACTCGAGCACCCAATCCTGGCTGCGGGCCGACCCCGATTGCATAGCCGTCTTGGCAGGCTTGTAGATCCGTGCAGCCATCGAACGATCCCTGAGCATCGGCCCCCCTGCCCCGATCGGCAGGAATTGGCGGACGGACGAGTTCTAATGAGGGCCGGGCCCTTTGACAATCGGGCACAGCCGCGTGCCCGCACACCGCCAACTCAGGATAGCCAGCGTTTGCGCCGCTTGTAGTGCTTCACGTCGCGATAGGACTTGCGCGAGCCGACCTCGTTGAGACCCAAATAGAACTCACGGATATCGGAATTGGAGCGCAGCGCTTCGACGCTCCCTTCGAGCACGATGCGGCCGGTCTCCATGACATAGCCGTGCTCGGCCACCGCCAAGGCCATCGTCGCATTCTGCTCGACTAGCAATACCGACAACTTCTCGTGCTGCACGAGCCGCTGCACGATGCCGAAAATTTCCTCCACCAGCATAGGTGCTAGACCGAGCGACGGCTCGTCCAGCAAGACGACGCGGGGATCGGACATCAATGCGCGACCAATGGCCAGCATCTGCTGTTCGCCTCCGGAAAGGTAACCGGAAAGCTGCGCGCGCCGCTCCTTCAGCACCGGGAAATAGGCATAAACCCGTTCAATATTGCTTCTAAGTTTGCCAACGTCCCTTTGTGTATGCCCGCCCGCGATGAGGTTTTCCTCGGTCGTCAGGTGTTCAAACACGCGACGACCTTCGAATACCTGAGCGACGCCGAGCTTCGTCACGTCGAAGGCACGCATGCCGTCGATGCGCTTGTCCTCGAGCGTGATGGAGCCCTTGGTGACGCTGCCGCGTTCGGTCCGCAGCACGCCGGAAATCGCCTTAAGCGTCGTGGTCTTGCCGGCACCATTGCCACCCAGCAGCGTCGTGATCGCGCCCGTGCGCACTTGCAGCGAAACGCCCCGTAAGACCAGGATGACCTTATCGTAGACGACCTCGATATTGTTGATCGACAGCATGAACTACTGCGCTCGTCGTTTCCACCGCCAGAGGGCCAGGCACACTTGCAAAGGTCTTGCCGGCCAACGCCCGGGAATTGGCTCAATGCACCTCCCCGGGCGCAAGCCTACCGGCAGCTAGTTCGTGGCCGCGAGATGCTTCTTGATCACGTCGCGATAGGCCTGGAACCACTCACCGTCTTTGGTCAGCTGGCCGCCTTTAACCGTCCAAACCTGCACCCAGCCGCCGCCTTCATGATCGTCCTGCGTCACTTCCATGGGTGGCACCATGCCGCCAAGGGTAAAGCCCTTCACGGACTCCAGCCCATTCTTGACATCTTCGCTCGTCGGCTTGGCGCCGCCCTTAGCCTTGATGGCGTTGCGCGCAGCCTCGGCATGAATGGCGGCGACCATGACGCCCCGGTTGTAGAAGACGCTGATTTCCTGCTCCTTTGGCACCGGCTTGCCCTGCGCCTGGTACATCGCATTGATGTCTTTGATGACCTGGAAATCGCTGCCGACGCCCGCGAACTGAATGGTGTGATAGCCCTCCGCCATGGCGTAGCCGCCGGCCGCCTTGATGTCGGCTTCCGAGGAACCCCAAACGAAAGCGATCACCTTGCTCAGCGGGTAGCCCTTGCCTTTGAGCTCCTTGATCGACACCGACGGCGCCCGTCCGAACAAATGGGTGATGACGAAATCCGGTTTGTAGCGGCCGGTAATGTCAAGCACCTGCGCACTCATTTCCACGCCCGGTGCGGGAACGGCAAACGTGCGAAGCTCGAAGCCTTCGCTCTTCGACAGGTCCTCGAGAATGTTGAGCGGTTCCTTGCCGGCGGGATTGTCATAGAACAGATAGCCGATCTTTTTGTCCTTGAGACTACCGCCGAGCTGCTTCTTGGCGAACGCCACCGCCGCTGCGCCCTGGGACCAATAACTCGCCGCAATCGGGAAGGTATAAGGATAACGCTTGCCATCGGTGGCGGCCGCGGTGCCGAAGCCCGGCGAGGTGCCTAGGATCTTGTCCTCCTCGAGCTTCTTGTTCAGCGCCGCCGTTTGCGGTGTACCGTAGAGCCCCTCCAGCACCGCGCCGTCCTTCTTAAAACGCTCGTGCGCTTCCATGGCCGGCGGTACCTTGTACTCGTTGTCGATCTCGATAACCTTGATCTTGTAGCCCTCGATGCCGCCCCTGCTGTTCAGCAGGCTGATGTAGTCGTGGTAGCCGGGGCAAAGAAACACGCCCACGGTCTGTGTTGCCCCGGTGCGGTCGCACTGCAGGCCGAACACGAGTTCCTTGTCCTGTGCGCCCGCCGTTGCGGCCGCCAGCGCCAAACCACCGACGAGACAGCCCGCCCCGAGCCAATGTCGCTTACTTGTCATCGTTTCCTCCTTCGTTACCTGGTTTCCGCATTCAATAGGAAAATGGCCAAACCCGGAAGTAGTTGCGAATATTGCGCCACAGCCGATTGAGGCCCTCCGGCTCGATTACCAGAAAGAAGATGATCAGTCCGCCAAACAGCACCAATCTGAAGCTCGAGATGACGGCCGACATTTCGCCGCCATTGTAAAACAACGATAGCACCGGCTCCATCAACAGCCGCAGCACGATTGGCAGCATCGTGACGAAAATGGCGCCGAGAATCGAGCCTAGCGTCGAGCCCAGGCCACCGATGATGATCATCGCCAAATAGTCGATGGAAACGCCGATCTGGAATTGCTCGTAGTTGGCGATGCCGAGATAGTAGGTGTACAGCACTCCGCACACGCCGGCGTAGAATGAGGAGATCGCAAACGCCAGGAGCTTATAGCGATAGATGTTAATGCCGATGATTTCGGCCGCAATGTCCTGATCGCGAATGGCAACGAATGCCCTGCCGATGCGGCTGCGCACAATATTCAGACTGGCCAAGGTCGCCAGCGCCGCGAAGAATAATAGAAAGAAGTAGAGCTGTCCCTGCGTCTTCATCTGATGGCCCCACAGCTCCGGCCTCGGCACCTCGATTGACGCCTGTGCCCCGCCCGAGATCGCCGGCGTGTGATTGATGATCCACTCGATGATCAGTTGGCCAGCCAGCGTCGCTATGGCGAGGTAAAGACCCTTGATCCTTAAACTCGGAATGCCGACGATGGCGCCGATCAGCGCCGCCATCAGGCCTCCGGCCGGCAGCGTGATCCAGAAGGGCAAGCCGAGCTTCACGGCCAGATTGGCAGCCGTGTAGGCACCGACCGACATAAAGGCGGCGTGGCCGACCGAGATTTGGCCGGTGTAGCCCACCAGAATGTTCAAACCCAGCGCACCCACCACCGCAATCAGCACCAGATTGATGATGGAAAGGTAGTATTCGTCCAGCGTCGTCGGCAGGACGACCGCGAACAGCAGGATGATCGCGGCAATGCTCCAGCGCGCGATCGGCAGCGGGTAGAGCGCCATGTCGGCGGCGTAGGAGGTCTTGTAGACGCCTGATTCGCGATGCAGCATGGTTGCGTTGCTCTAAACCCGTTCGATCCTGTGCGTGCCGAACATGCCGTACGGCTTGAACATCAGCATCAAGATCATAAGCACATAGGGCGCGAAATCCTTGGTGCCGCCGCCGACATAGGGGTCGAGGTAGCCGGCCGCCAAACTCTCGACAACGCCGACGATCAAGCCGCCGATCACCGCACCGACGATTGAATCAAGCCCGCCTAAGATCACAACGGGAAACACCTTGAGCCCAACCAGTGCGAGGTGCACGTCGACGCCAAGCATGCTGCCCCAGATCACGCCGCCAAGCGCCGATACCGTGCCGGCCATGGCCCAGGCGAGTGCGAAATAGCGCTCAACGTTGATGCCCATCGCCATCGCCACCTGTTGATTGTCGGCAACCGCGCGCATGGCAACGCCCATCCGGCTCTTCAAAAAGAACCAGGTGAAGATTGCCAGGAACATGAGGGTGACGACGACGCCCAGCACCTGAACGGGCGGCAGCGTGATCGGCCCGAAGGTGATCGGCGTATCACCGATCGGCAGCGAAACGGCGCGGGTCTCCCCGCCAACGGTGATTGGTGGCAGGCCTCGCAGCATCGCACCAAGGCCAATCGTCGCCATGATCACGGCGACGATGGGTCGACCGAGTAGGGGGCGCAGCACGATCCGTTCCAGCGCGAAGCTGAACACGACCATGACCGCGACGGCGATCGCCACCGCCGCCAAGACCGGAATTTTGTCACCGAGCGAGACGGCGGCAACGAAACCCGCCAGCATGACAAATTCGCCCTGGGCGAAGTTGATCGCGTCGGTTGCCTTGTAAACCAGGACAAAACCAAGCGCGATCAGCGAATACATGAGCCCAATCGCGAAGCCGCTAACGATCAGGGCCAGGGCAAACTGCAGCTCATCCCACATGTTTTGCTCTCCCTTTTGCGGGACGCAGACAGTCACGGTTTGGCCATGAACCGAAGGGAACGAGCATCGCGGGCAGGACAACGCGCGGTGGCGGTGGCGAAGCGGCAGCCGACGTTCGCCGCCGCATGGGTGCGCCCGCCTCGTAATCGAGCGGTCGGGTCTGGGCGTTTGGGCTTTGCAAGGTTCGCCTCACGCGGCTATCTGCGCTTTGCCCACGTTGAGCACATCGTGCACGGCAAGCGTCGAAGTGAGCGAGGTCTTGCGACCGTCCTCGAAGGTGATTTCCATTGTCAGCCTGGCCTCGCTCGCACCCTGATAGAGCGCGGCCACCAGCGCGGCATACTTCTCGGCGACAAAGCCGCGCCGCACTTTGCGCGTGCGCGTCATTTCGGCATCATCGGCCTCGAGTTCCTTGTTGAGCAGCACGAAGCGGCTGACGCGGCTCGACTCCGGCAGCGTCTTGTTGATTTTGCCTACCTCGTCGACAATCAGCCGCGCCACCTCTGGCTTTCCCGCCAAATCCATGAAGCTGGTGTAGGGCAAACTTTGAGCCTCCGCCCATTTGCCGACGGTGCTCATGTCGACGGCGATCATGGCCGCCACGAACGGGCGCTGATCGCCGAAGGCGACCGCCTCGCGCACATAGGGACTGAATTTCAGCTTGTTCTCGATGAACTGCGGGGCAAACGGGGTGCCATCGGCAAGTTTGCCCACGTCCTTGGCGCGATCGATGATGGCGAGTGCCCCATTGGGATCGATCAGGCCCGCATCGCCGGTCTTGAGCCAGCCGTCGGCGGTCATGGTATCGCGCGTCGCCTCCTCCTGCTTGAAATAGCCCAAGAACACGCCTGGGCCCTTGACCTGCACCTCGCCACGTTCCCCGATGCGCACGGCGATGCCGGGCAGGGTGCGGCCAACGGTATTCGGGTCGGCCGCGTCGTCGGCCTGCGTGGCAATCAGCGCGCTTGCCTCCGTCGCCCCGTAGATCTGTTTCAAATTCACGCCAAAGGAGCGAAAAAAGCGGAATGTATCCGGTCCCAGTGGCGCCCCGCCGGTCAGGCACCAGCGCGCATTGTTGAGACCGAGCTGGTCGCGCACCGGACCATAGACCAGGATCTCACCGAGGCGGCAGGCGGCGCGCAGCGGGGCTGGAATCGGTTTGCCGTCACTCTTCAGCAGTTCGCGCTTTTCCGCCGCGGCCCGGAAATACTCATAGATCCAGCGTTTGAGCCGCGAAGCGTCGGTAGCCTTGACTTGCAGCGAGGTGAGCATGTTCTCCCAGATGCGCGGCGGGGCCAGCAGCGCGCTGGGGCCAAGCTCGCGCAAATCGCGCTGCACAGTCTCCGGGCTCTCGGGGCAATTGCACGTGGCGCCAACGACCAGGCTGGTGCTGAGCGAGAACATCGAATCTCCGACCCAGCCCATCGGCAAGTAGCAAAGCCAATTGTCTCCGCGCCTGACGGACTCCACGCTCGCAAAGCTCTCCGAGGTCGCAATCATATTGCTGTGGCTCAATAGCACGCCCTTTGACCTGCCGGTCGTGCCGGAGGTGTAGGCGATCAGCGCCACGTCCTCGGCGCTTCCCTTGCCGACTTCGGTCGCATAGTAGTTCGGATGCGCTTTGCCGAAATCGCGCCCCGCCGCTTCGATCTCGGCCAGCGATTTTAAGAATTTCTCCCGGTAAGCGCCCATGCCACGGGGGTCTTCGTAGAGAACCCAGCGCAGATTGGGGAGTTGCTCGCGCAACGACAACACCTTGTCGACCTGTTCTTGGTCCTCCGCTGCAACCACGGACACCTCGGCGTGGGTCAGCACGTGCACCAGCTCGCTGGCAATGGAATCCTGATAGAGGGGTACCGCCATGCCACCCAAGGCCTGGGCAGAGATTTGCGCCCAATACAGCCGCGCCCGGTTGTCGCCCAGTACCGACAGTTTGTCGCCGCGCTTAAAGCCCAAGGCCGCAAGCCCGAGCGCGAAGTCGCACACGTGGGCCTGGCATGCTCGCCACGTGTAGGTCTCCCAGATGCCGCGATCCTTCTCACGCATGCCGGGGTGACGCGGCCATACCTGGGCATTGCGCCGCAGCAGTTTTGGCAAGGTGTTGGTTTCCGGATCGCCGACAAGTTTCATGAGCGTCCACCCCCCTGACTGGTACCGAGATAAGCCTGGATGACCGCGGGGTCGTTCTGCACCTCCGCGGGGGCGCCGGCAGCAATCTTGCGGCCGCGATCGAGCACCACGACCTGATCGGAAATATCCATCACCACGCCCATATCGTGTTCGATCAGCACGACGGTGATGTTGCGCTCCTGGTTCACGTCGAGGATGTAGCGCGCCATATCTTCCTTTTCGTCTTGGTTCATGCCCCCCATGGGCTCGTCGAGCAGCAAGATCTTGGGCTCGAGCGCCAAGGCGCGCCCCAATTCGACGCGCTTGCGCAAGCCATAGGCGATCGCCGCCGTCGGCTGCTTGCGCAGGTCTTGAAGCTTGAGAAACTCGATGATTTCCTCGCAGGCGGCGCGATGGCGAATTTCCTCGCGCTGCGCGAGACCCCAATAGACCACGCTCGCCAGCACACCGGAACGCATGCGCACATGCCGACCGAGCATTAGGTTGTCGAGCACGGTTAGGCCGCTGAACAAGGCGATATTTTGGAAGGTGCGGGCGATTCCCAGCGCCGCAATCTCGCTCGGGCGGCAGGAGGTGATGTTGCGGCCCTCCAGGGTGATGCGGCCGCTGTCGGGTTTGTAGAAACCTGAGACGATGTTGAGCAGCGAGGTTTTGCCGGCACCATTCGGTCCGATGATCGAGAGGATCCGACCCTTGGGCACATCGATCGAGACGGCGTCCACCGCCGTCACGCCACCAAACCGCTTGCTAACGCTGTCAACGACCAGTTGGACGGCAGTGAGCTCATTGCTGCGCACGGCCATGGTCATGCTGCAACCCGAGCCGGGTTGGCGCTCCTACGACCGCCGTGACGGTGATGCCTCACGGCCCACATGGACAACCTCCCTTTGCGTGGCCGCGACGGCGTCGGATATGCGGGGTTGTCACTCTTGGCCGGTGACCCGCCCGCATCGGCGGCGGGAGGGATGTTAGTTCAGCAATGCCCGTCACGCCAGGGGCCGCCGCGGCGCAATGTCGGCTTGGCGCCGACCCTCATGTCGTCCCCCAAATCCGCTCGGCGGTGCGCGCAATCAGCTCGAGCTTGGCCCATTGCCCGGCCTCGCTGTGGGCATTGCCGTCCGCGACGCTGGCAAAGCCGCACTGGGTCGACAACCCGAGCCGCTCGCGGGGCAGGACGCGCCCTGCCGCCTCGACGCGGCGCACGAGGTCGTCAGCTTCTTCGAGACGCTCGAGTTTGGAGGATATGAGACCGAGCACGACAATTTACTCTCCGGCACCAAGCGCAATCGCCCGCCCGCTCACCGTCGTACTCGAGCAGGAAGACATCCACCGGCACGCCATTGAAAACCTTCGCGGCAACGGGCTCATAGCCGCCCGCGGCCATCCAGCGGCCGCGAAAGTTGCCTCGGCACAGATGCAAACCCAGCCTCATGCCGGAGGGCCGCTCGGCACAGATCTGCCGAAGCTGGCCGACGAATTGCACATAGCGACACCCCGCGGCGGCCAGGTCCTTGAGCTCGGTGCAATACACTTTCACCAGATCCTCGAAAAAGCGGGCGCGATCGGGATAGGCGGCGGGATCGACCGCCTCCTCGAGGCGGAAGAAATGAAAGGTGCTCGGTGCGGGCATGGTGTTTTCACCAGGGCCTCGCGGGCATAGTGGCGCGCGGCTCGTATTCGGGCAGCGCAATCGGACCTCGGCGCACGATCGGCGCCGCCGCCACGCAGGTCAGCTGCGCGAGACCGCCCCCGCGCAAGTGCAGGGCGATGGTGTCCTTGAGCACGCGCGGGCTGAGCAGGCTGCCGATCACCTCGGCGCGCCCGGCCGGGTTGACTGCCTCCATGGCGGAGCCTCGCGAAAGAGGTCGAAAGACCAGCCCCACGCGACGGCGCCGGGCCTGTCAATTGCGCGTGCCGTGCCGCTTCGTGCTGCCCTGGAGCTTAACGTCTTAACCTCGGCGCAACCTTGGCAGGCCAGACTGCGGCCACGGTCAGGAGGACCCATGCGGCATGCACAATTTGCCCAGGATGCCGGGCAACGGGGGTTGGAACCCTGTGGAGGGCAGCGTCGTTCTTGCAGGATCTTCGATGGCGATGGGCGGACAGCGCACATGGACGACAAACCCGTGGATCGACCCGACCAGGCGACCGTGGCCGTCCGGCAAGGCACCGGGCCGCGCGCTATGGTCACGGTGCTGTTGCTTTCGACGATCGCAGCCGTGGCCGCCATGCTGGTGATTTATCTTTACTTCTTTGCCGGACCGACGCCGCCGCCGAGGGCGTGAAGTCGAGCTCCACGCCAATGCGACATTAGGCCAATGCCTCAAGCGGCACGCTCTATAACGCAAAAGCGCCGGCGTACGAAAAAGGCCACACCCAGCCCGCTGGCCGAGCAGTTGCTTGCCGGCAACGCGAACGGATAGTCTAGCCCCTGCAACAGACGATCGCGCTGTCAGAAGGGACCCGCACGCCGATGGTCGTCAATTACGAGGCCTGGATCGTAGCCTTGTCGGTGCTGGTGGCCATCCAGGGCGCCTATGTCGGGTTGAACCTGGCGCTGGAATTGCCTGGGAGCGCCGGTGGTCGGCGCAAGCTGCTGCTGGCGGGGGCCGCCCTGACGTTGGCCGTTGCCATCTGGTCCATGCATTTCGTGGGGATGCTGGCGGTCCGGTCGCCGATCCGCATCGACTACCATGTCCTGCCAACGCTCGTCTCCTTCCTGGTCTGTGTTCTTGTGGTTGGGCTGGCGGTGTTTTTGGCCTCCAGCGCGCCCTCCTCCAATCCCGTCCTCGCCGTCTCGGCGGTCGTGATGGGCGCCGGCATCGTCAGCATGCACTTCATCGGCATGCTCGCCTTGCACGCCAACGCGGTGATGCATCACGACCCCCGCTATGTGATCGCCAGCTTCCTGATCGGCGTTGCCGCCTCGCGCCTCGCCTTGCACTTTGCCTTCGACGGCAGGGTCCGCCCACCGCTGCTTGCCGCCTCCGTCGCGCTCGGCTTGGCGATCTCGGGCATGCATTACACGGCGATGGCCGGCATGACGTTGCATGCCCAAGCAGACCTTTTTTCCGGCGGTGCCACGACGCTGTCGGGCGATCTGCTGGCCGTGATCGTGGCCACCGTTGCCTTTGGCAGCTCGTTTGCCTTCTTTCTCGCGCTCGTACCCGATGGGGCCGCCGGCGCGGCCACACCGACAGCACCCAGCTGGCCGGACGGCGCTTTGCCGGTTGTGGCCCAATCCGCCGGCAATGACGCCAGCGCGCCGGCCGCCCGAGGAACCACCGCCCCAGCCCGCTCGGCAGCCAGCATAGTGATCCCGGTGCAGAAGGATGGGGCGATCCACTATCTACCGGCCGGCCGCGTCCACGCGGTCAAGGCGGATGCGCACTACACCACCGTGTTCGACGGCACGCAGGAGTTCTTTTGCGCCCTCTCAATCGGCGACGTGGAACACCGGCTTGACCAGAGCCGATTCATCCGCGTGCACCGCAGCCACATCGTGGCCCTCGACCACATTCAATCGCTGAAAAAGTCGGGCGACGGCGGCATCGCGCAGCTCGATTCACCGCGGCACTACACGCTGCCGGTCAGCCGGCGCAAGCTGCCGGAGCTGAGGTCCGTCCTGCGCGCTCGCGTCGAGGTGCGCCACGCCGAAGCAACGGCCACCGCCGCCGGCACGGACCTGCGTCCGCTAACGCCTTAAGGATCGCCAGCGCGACTAACGGGCTGCGGCGCCAGGCCTCGATCCCCCCGGATGGGTCAGCACTGCTGACGCAATTCGTGCAAAAATCGAGGGGTTTCGTGTCCACGCCGCGCCGCTTGCCAGCCCCCCGTGCGCGCGCGATTGTAGGAGGCAGGCCTCGAACGCTAGCCTCGCGAAGGCGGCCCCCGTGTCTGCCCCGAAGCGCCAAGGCCTGGGAAGACAAGGCCTGACCGACAGGGCCTGACCGACAGGGCCTGACAGACAGGGCCTGACAGACAGGGCCTGACAGACAGGGCCTGACAGACAGGGCTGACGGACAAGGCGAGGCAGAGAGGGGCCTCATAGGGAGGGTACGACGGTGATACCGGGCTCATTCTCCTATCATCGCCCCAAATCTGTTGCCGAGGCCGCCGGGCTGCTGGCCCAGCATGCCGATACTGCGCGCATTCTGGCCGGCGGTCAGAGCCTGATCCCGATGATGAAGCTGAGGCTTGCGGGCCCCGAACACCTGATCGACATTGCCGCCCTCGCCGAGCTCAAAGGCATCGAGCGGAAGGCTGATACCTTGCGCATCGGCGCCATGACCACCCAGCACGAGCTCATCGCCTCGGCGCTCATTGCCGAGACCGTCCCCGTCATTTGCGAGACTTCCCTGCTGGTCGCCGACCCGCAGGTCCGCTACCTCGGCACCCTCGGCGGCAATCTCGCCAACGGTGACCCGGGCAACGACATGCCTGCCATCATGCTGTGCCTTGATGCGAGCTATCGTCTGCTCGGTCGAGGCGGCGAACGCACGGTGAAGGCACGAGACTTTTACAAGGGCACCTATGCCACCGCGCTCAGCGATGCCGAGATCCTCGCCTCCATCGATATCCCGATCCCGCCCGTTGGCCACGGCTTCGCCTACGAAAAACTCAAGCGCAAGATCGGCGATTACGCCACGGCGGCGGCGGGCGTCATTCTGACGGCTCAGGGCGGCAAAATCATGAGCTGTGCGATCGGGCTTTCGAACCTGGCCGACACGCCGATTTATGCGCAAGCCGCCGGCGCCGCGGTGCTGGGCCGCAACCTTGATGCGCCGACGATCGCCGCCGCCGTCAAGGCTGCGCGCGCGCAGATGGCACCGGCCGCCGATACGCGCGGATCGGTCGAATACCGTACCTATGTCGGCGGCGTAATGGTGGAACGGGCGCTCAAGCGCGCCTTGGCGCAGGCCAGCACCTGAGTTTGGGGAGGCGGCATGACAAAAACCCAAGTCATAATGAGCATAAACGGGCGCTCGGTCGAGGGCCTGGTGGAGCCGCGCACGCTCTTGATTCACTTTTTTCGCGAGCAACTGAACCTAACCGGCGCGCATATCGGCTGCGACACCACGCACTGCGGCGCCTGCACCGTCGATCTCGACGGCAAGTCGGTGAAGAGCTGCACCATGTTCGCGGTCCAGGCGGACGGTGCCACCATCACCACCATCGAGGGCATGGCGAACGCGGACGGCTCGCTGCACGCGCTGCAGGAGGGTTTCCGCATGGAGCACGGGCTGCAATGCGGCTTCTGCACGCCCGGCATGATCATGCGTGCGCACCGCCTGCTCAAGGAAAATCCGAACCCGAGCGAGGAAGAAATCCGTTTCGGCATTTCGGGTAACCTGTGCCGGTGTACGGGCTATCAGAACATCGTCAAAGCCATCCAATACGCGGCCGCAAAGTTGCGCGACGCGCCTCAGAAGGAGGCTGCCGAATGAACACCGCGGTTCTGACCCGTGAGCAGCGTGAAGCCAAACTCGAAGGCATGGGCTGCAGGCGCAAGCGCGTCGAGGACATCCGCTTCACGCAAGGCAAGGGCAACTACATCGACGATCTGAAGTTGCCGGGCATGCTGTTTGGAGACTTTGTGCGCTCCCAATACGCCCATGCGCGCATTAAGCGCATCGATAGCTCGAAGGCCATGCAGGTGCCCGGCGTGCTGGCGGTACTCACGGCCGAAGAGTTGAAGGGCGTCAACCTCGCCTGGATGCCGACGCTCGCAGGCGATGTGCAGATGGTGCTGGCCGACGGCAAGGTGCTGTTCCAGAACCAGGAGATTGCATTTGTCGTGGCGGAGGATCGCTATGCGGCCGCCGACGGTGTCGAGACCGTCGAGGTCGAATACGAAGAGCTGCCGGTGATTGTCGATCCCTTCAAGTCGATGGCACCCGATGCGCCGGTGCTGCGCGAGGACCTGGCTGGCAAGAGCAGCGGTGCACACGGCGCGCGCAAGCACCACAATCACATCTTCGAGTGGACGGTCGGCGACAAGACGGCAACCGATGCCGCTTTCGCTAACGCCGAGGTGACGATCAAGGAGCTCATCTCCTATCACCGCACGCATCCCTCGCCGCTCGAGACCTGCCAGTGCGTGGCGTCATTCGATAAGATCAAGGGTGAGCTGACCGTCTACGGCACCTTCCAGGCGCCGCACGTGATCCGCACGGTCGCCGCGCTTCTTTCGAAGATCCCCGAACACAAGATACACGTGATTTCCCCGGACATAGGCGGCGGCTTCGGCAACAAGGTCGGGGCCTATCCGGGCTATATTTGCGCCATCGTCGCCTCGATCGTGACGGGCAAGCCGGTGAAGTGGGTCGAGGATCGCATCGAGAACCTCACCACCACCTCGTTCGCCCGCGACTATCATATGACGACGGAAATCGCCGCCAGCAAGGACGGCAAGGTGACCGGCCTCAGGGTACACGTGCTCGCCGATCACGGTGGCTTCGATGCCTGCGCCGATCCCTCGAAGTTTCCGGCCGGTTTCTTCGCCATCGTCACGGGCTCCTATGACTTCCCGATCGCGCACGTGGCGGTCGACGGCGTCTACACCAACAAGGCACCGGGCGGGGTTGCCTACCGCTGCTCCCTGCGCGTGACGGAAGCCGCCTACGCCATCGAGCGCGGCATGGATATTTTGGCGCAAAAGCTCGGCATGGACCCGGCCGAGCTGCGGCTCAAGAACTTCATCAAGCGCGAGCAGTTTCCCTATCAGTCGGCGCTGGGTTGGGAGTACGACTCGGGCGACTATCACACCGCCATGAACAAGGCGCTCGACGCCGTCGACTACCAGGGACTGCGCGCCGAGCAGGCAGCCAAGCGCGAGGCGTTCAAGCGCGGCGAGACGCGCGAGATCATGGGCATCGGCCTCTGCTTCTTTACCGAAATCGTGGGCGCCGGGCCCTCCAAGAACTGCGACGTGCTTGGCTTGGCCATGTTCGACAGCTGCGAGATCCGCGTGCATCCGACGGGCTCGGCGCTCGCGCGCATGGGCAGCAAGTCGCAAGGTCAAGGCCACGAGACCACCTACGCGCAGATCATTGCCTCCGAGATCGGCATCCCCGCCGACGATATTGCCGTGGAAGAGGGCAACACCGACACGGCGCCCTATGGCATCGGCACCTTTGGCTCGCGCTCGACGCCGGTCGCCGGGGCGGCGATCGCCATGGCCGCGCGCAAGATCCGCAACAAGGCGCAAATGATCGCGGCCTATCTGCTCGAGGTGCACGAGAGCGATCTGGAATGGGACATCGACGGCTTCCGCGTCAAAGGTTTGCCCGAGAAGTTCAAGGGCATGAAGGAGATCGTCTGGACGGCCTACCATTCACCGCCACCCGGCATGGAACCGGGACTGGAGGCGGTCAGCTACTATGACCCGCCGAACATGACCTACCCCTTCGGCGCCTATATTTGCGTGATGGATATCGACGTCGACACCGGCGTCTACAAAGTGCGGCGCTTCTATGCCCTCGACGACTGCGGCACGCGCATCAACCCGATGATCATCGAAGGCCAGGTGCACGGCGGGCTAACCGAGGCCTTTGCCATCGCCATGGGTCAGGAAATCCGCTACGACGAGATCGGCAACGTGGTCGGCGGCTCGTTCATGGACTTCTTCTTGCCTACGGCCGTGGAGACGCCAAAGTGGGAGACCGACCATACCGTCACGCCTTCGCCGCATCACCCGATCGGTGCCAAGGGGGTGGGCGAGAGCCCCAACGTTGGCGGCGTGCCGGCGTTCTCCAACGCCGTTAACGATGCCTTCTCGTTCCTCGGCACCAGACACATCCAAATGCCGCATGATCACTGGCGCAACTGGACGGTGGCAAATCGGTTGGGTCTGCACGACTGAGGTGCCGGGGCGACAGAAGGACCAGCGTGGCCGCCACGGCGGCATCGGCAATTCGCCTCAGGCCCGCTCAGCAAGTCGCGGCCGGCAGCCCAGGCGGGAGCTGATACGCCGGCGACCAGGCGACAACAGAAGCTTTGGCGAATGACGATAACGCGCGAAGAGATCACCGAGCGCTTGGCGGCGACCGGCTACGTTGCCGATCGCGAACTACCGATCGCGCTGCAGCTGATGGAAATGCTGGGTCGCCCATTACTGCTCGAGGGCGAGGCTGGTGTCGGCAAGACGGAGGTGGCAAAAGCCCTCGCCCAACTGCATGGCAGCGTCCTAATTCGGCTACAATGCTACGAGGGGCTCGATCAATCGACGGCACTTTACGAGTGGAACTATCAACGTCAGCTGCTGGCGATCCGCGTGCGTGAGGTCGCCGGTGCCGACCCCGGCGCCGTGGAGCGCGACATCTTCTCTGCGCGGTTCCTGCTCGAACGCCCGCTGCTAGCCGCCATTCGGCGCGACGACCGCCCGGTCTTGCTGATCGACGAAGTCGACCGGGCCGACGAGGAGTTCGAAGCATTCCTGCTCGAGTTGTTGTCGGACTTCCAGGTCTCGATCCCGGAGCTCGGTACCATCACGGCCAAAAGCATACCGCGCGTGATATTGACCTCCAACAATACGCGCGAGCTCTCCGATGCGCTGCGCCGGCGTTGTCTCTATCACTATATCGATTATCCCGATGCCGAGCGCGAGGCGCGCATCATCCTCGCGCGCGTACCCGGCATGGCGAGCGGGCTCGCGGTGCAGATCGCGCGCCTAGTGGAGGGCGTACGCAAGGAAGAGTTGCGCAAGGTGCCGGGCGTCGCCGAGACGCTCGATTGGGCCGCAGCCTTGCTGGGGCTCGGCGTCAAGAACCTGCACGATGATCCCGACACGGTGCACGAGACGCTACGCTGCCTGCTAAAGACCCAAGAAGACCGCGCCCGGCTGACGCGCGAAGTTTCGGCCCGACTGCTTGGTAAGGTGGCGTGATGGGCAGCGAGCAGCACAAGGTTGTCGACGCGCCCTGCCTGAGCGAACTCGCGCTGAGCCGCCTGGTGCACTTCACGCAGGTGCTGCGCCGCAATGCCTTCACCATCGGCCTCAAGGAAAGCGAAGATGCGGCGCGCGTGCTGGCCAGCGATGCGGCCAGGCGAGCCGGCACGCTGCGCGCGGCACTGAAGAGCTTGTTTTGCGCGCGGCGTTCCGACTGGGACAAGTTCGACGGCATTTTCAATGCCTACTGGCTGGATCGGGCGACGCGGCGCCTTCTCAGAATGAGCCCGCATGCGCGGGCTCAGGGCACGGCGAGGCCACGTCCGCCCGCGGGTCCCGAAGGGCCACCGACAGCGGCCAACGGGATCGGCGAGCTGATAGCCGGCAACGATCCCGGCGCCTTGGAGAAGCCTCAGGATGGGGTCGGCCGCATGGAGGGCGCCTCCCGCGCCGAGCATCTCGCCGAGACGGACTTCCGCAAGATCGCCGATCCGCAAGCCATTGCCGAGACCCACGCGCTGGCGGCGCGCCTCGCCAGCAAGATGCGCTGGCGGCTTACCCGGCGCCAGCACGCGCGTGCAAAGGGTGCCCGCCTCGACATGCGTCGCACCATCCGTCGCAACATCTGCCACGGCGGCGTGCCCATCGATCTGATGTGGCGCAGCCGGAAGCTAAAGCCGTTGCGACTGGTGGTCCTGCTCGACGTCTCGGGCTCCATGAACCTCTACACCAGCGTGTTCGTGCGCTTCATACACGGCGTGCTTGACCATTTCCGCGAGGCGGACGCGTTCCTGTTCCATACGCGGCTCGCCCACGTCTCGGCAGCCCTGCGCGAAAAACACGTTGGGCGCGCGCTTGAGCGACTGTCGCTGTTGGCGCAAGGTGCCGGCGGCGGCACACGCATCGGCGAAAGCCTGGCCGCCTTCAACCGCTGGCACGCCTCCCGCGTTATTCATTCGCGCACCTGCGTCCTGATCATCTCGGATGGTTACGACACGGGCACGCCAGCGGCCCTTGCCACCGAAATGCGTCAGCTCAAGCGGCGCTGCCGGCGCATCGTTTGGCTCAACCCCATGCTCGGGTGGGAGGGTTATGCGCCGATCGCGCAGGGCATGCAGGCGGCGCTACCCTACGTCGATTTGTTCGCCCCGGCCCACAATCTCAAATCTTTGGCCGCCCTCGAACCCTATCTGGCACGCCTCTAGGCTCGGTCGATCCATGCAGCACCCGCTCGACCTCATCGATGAACTGAAGGCAATGAAGGCAGCCGGTGAGCCGTTTGCCGTCGCCACCGTCGTGCGTACCGTGGCCCTCACCGCCGCCAAGGCCGGCGCCAAGGCGCTGATCCGCGCCGACGGGTCCCTATCGGCAGGCTGGATCGGGGGTGGTTGCGCGCGGGCCGCGGTATTGGCGGCGGCGCGCGCCGCCTTGCGCGACGGTCGTCCCCGCCTCATTTCCGTGCAGCCCGAGGACGCGCTTTTGGACCTCGGCGTGGTGCCCGGCCAAGCCAAAGCCGGCGTGGAATTCGCGCGGAACATGTGCCCGAGCCGGGGCAGCATGGACATCTTCGTGGAGCCCATCTTGCCCGGACCCGAGCTCTTGATCTGCGGCGCCAGCCCGGTGGCAATCGCGCTCGCCCAATTCGGTAAAGCCTTGGGGTTTGCGGTTGCCAGCGCGGGGGCGAGCGAGGAGCAGATAAAATTGACGCTGCCCGACCGCGTCGTCAGCGGCTATGATCTGGCCGCGCTGCCGGCAGCGGAGCGCTATGTCGTGGTGGCCACGCAGGGACAGGGCGATGAGACCGCCCTGGCGGCAGCGCTCTCGAGTTGTGCCTGCTACGTCGCCTTCGTCGGCTCGCGCCGCAAAGCCGCCGCTTTGCGAAGCGCCTTTGCCGCCAAGGGCTTCCCCCAGGAGCGCCTGGCGGCGGTGCATTGTACGGCCGGTCTCGATATCGGCGCCGTGACGCCGGAAGAAATCGCCCTTTCGATCCTGGCGCAGGTCGTCGAGTATCGCCGCCGGGGGCATCGCCTTGCCGCGGCGAGCACGGCCGGATCCCCAGCCGAGTACACAATGGCAGCGAAGGAGAGCTCGCATGGACATGAGCGGTGAGCGCCGCATCGCGGCAAGCCGAGCGACCGTATGGGCGGCTCTCAACGACCCCGAGATCCTGCGCCAATGTATCCCCGGCTGCGAAGCGCTCGAGATGCAGTCTCCAACCGAGATGACGGCGCGCGTGAAGCTGCAGATTGGACCCGTGCGCGCCACCTTCAACGGCAAGGTCAGATTATCGGACCTCGACCCTCCCACCAGCTACCGCATCGCCGGTGAAGGCAGCGGCGGCGTCGCCGGCTATGCCAAGGGTGGCGCCAACGTCGCGCTTCGCGACGACGGAGGCGGCACGTTAATGCGCTATGACGTCAAAGCCGATGTCGGTGGCAAGCTGGCGCAACTCGGCGGCCGCCTGATCAATTCCACCTCCAAGAAACTGGCCGACGAGTTCTTTGAAAAATTCAGCACGCTCGTGGGGGGACCGGCACCGTCCCCGGTTGCGGCAGCGGACGTCCAAGCGGCCACGGCCGTCGCCGCGCCCGGAAAAAAATTGGGCTGGTTCAAGCGTTGGTTCGGCAAACAGAAGGATCGCGAAGCGCGCCCCTAGTGGCCTGAATCAATTAAAGTGCCGGGTAGAGGCTCTTAAGCTTGATGCGGGCATCGGCGGCTGTAAAGCGCCAGTTAGCTTTGACATTGTAAGTGTTGCGCTCGAGGAGCCAGGCGGCAACCTGTCGCCGGAGGCTGCGCGGGTCCGCGATACGCCGATCGAGACATTGATTGGACAGGATAGCAAGCTCGGACTCGGCCATATTGAGCCAGCTGCCGTGCTTGGGCGTGTAGTGCCATTCGAAGCGCTCGACGAGGCGCCGCGCCTCCAAGGCGGTAAATGCCTCGTAGAGTGAGGCTGGGTTGTGAGTGTTGAGGTTGTCCTGCACGAGAACGATCTTCTCGGCCTTGGGGAAATGGAGATCGCTCAGCTCCTTGAGGACCTGCGCGTAGTCAATGGCCGTGCGCCGCTCGGTGACCTTGACTTCTCGCCAACCTTCGAGCGGGGCAAACAGCATGAACAGGCTGGCGGTGCCGTTGCGTTCGTATTCGTAGTCGTACCGTGCCGGTCGGCCGGGCCGAGCGGGTAGCGGTGTTCGAGTTTCTGTGACAAGTTGCTTGGATGTCTCGTCCAAGCACACGAGCGGCCGGGCCGCATCGTGCGGGCGGGTATAGACCTCGAGCACGTCCTCCATCGCAGCGACAAATGCCGCGTTGGCTTTGGGCGGGATGACCCAGTATTCCTTCAGGTGCGGTTTGATGGCGTTTTTTTTAGTGCCCGGGCGACCGTATTGAAGTGGGCGCTCTCGACGATTTTACGTTCGACGACGTGTTCGGCCAAGAGGCGGACCGTCCAGCGCGCGCGGCCGGCCGGCGGCTTGGAGCAGGCCAGTGCGATGAGCTGGGCTTGGCGCTTGCCATCGAAGATGGGCTCAATCGGCGGCGTCTCGCGCTTCTTGCGGGTGAGCACCGCGTCGAGCCCTTCGTTCACCAGCGTTTCGCGAACGCGAGCCACCATCGAAATGTTGGTGTCGAGCGCTTGGCAGATCTCTCCATCCGCCCAGCCCTGATCCGCTTTCAGCAGAATGCGCGCCTTCAGAATGCTCTTTGCCTTGGCCTTGCCCCTTGAGATCACCTCACGCAATCGCTCGCGCTCTTCGCCGCTGAGCTTGACGACAAATTTCTTGTTGACCATGTCGCGCCCCCTTGTCGGATATCCGCGACCGTTCAAGAATCAGTGTTCGCGACGAGATGCAATAGCTCAATTTAAGTAGTACAGGCCACTAGCTTTGCGCTTATTTTATGCGGAACTGAATGGGTAAGGTGAGCGGAAAGAGCTCGCCGGTCATCTCTGCAGGCGGGCCGGGCAGGGGGCTAGCGCGCTGCAGCACCGCGATGGCCTCCTCGTCGAGCAAACTCGAGCCGGAATGGCGCAGCACGCGCGAGGCCACGACGTTGCCGGATCGATCGATCGTAAACTCCACCAATACCGAGCCCTGAGAACCGCGCGCGCGGGCGCCGTCCGGATAGCGCTTGAAGCGGTTGAGATGAGAAACGAGCGCCTTCTGCCAGCTTGCTTCGACCCGCTTCACGCGCTCGGAGGAATGACCGGCGGCAGGCGCGACCGGCGTCGGTTCCTTACTAGGCTCGACCTTGGGCGGCGCCATGGTCAATGGGGCGGCCAATTCTTGTGTCTCGACCTTCTCTTTCACCTCTTCTTTGATTTCTTCTTGCTTCGGCTTGTCCGGCTCTACGGGCGTCTCGATCGGCAGCGCAACTTCGGGCTCGGGCGCCAACGGCGCCGGTTCGAGCTTGGGCTGCTCCTCGGGGACGGGGACATCCTTGCGTTCGGGCGTCGGCGGCGGGGCCAGCATCGCCTCTTCGACGAGCGGGCCATGGGCGACATCGGGTAAATCGAGCGGCACGGCGGGCGCCGGTACCATGTCCACCAGCATCGCGCCGGCGGCCGCGTCGGCAACCTCTTGCTCCTGCCAGTGCATGAGCGCCAACGCCGTGCAGCCGATATGCGCGGCGACGATCAGGATCGCCGCGCCGAACCAGCGCGCGATGAAGACGCGGCGCGGCTCGAGCATGTCGGCGCCCACACTCATGGGCGCGGCGCCTGGTCCGGCGTGGCTGCCGGCGAGCCATCCACACCTTCGAGACCGACGAGCGCCACCTTCAAGTAACCGGCCGCGCGCAAGAGGTTCATAACGCGCGTCAGCTCTCCGTAGGGAACCGACTTGTCGGCGCGGAGAAAAATGCGCTTGTCGCGGTCGGCCGAGGTCGCGGCATCGAGTGCCGCGGCCAGCTGCCCGGCAGAAATGGGATTGTTGCCGAGCGCCAGTGATAAGTCACCCTTGATCGTCAGGAACAGCGGCTGCTCGGGTCGGGGTTGCGGCTTAGCCGTCGACACCGGCATATCGACGGCGACATCCACGGTGGAAAGCGGCGCCGCCACCATGAAAATAATGAGCAGCACGAGCATGACATCGATGAAGGGCGTCACATTGATTTCGTGCAGCTCGGCACTGTCATCGTCGCCATCCTCGAGGCGCGCCGCCATCCCTCTACTCCGCCGCTCTCGCCAGCTCCACGTGTGCCTGGCCGCGATCGAGATCGCGTGAGACCAGGCGCAGCACCTCCGCCGAAGCATCGCCCACCAGCGCCCGGTAGCGGCCGAGCGAGCGCGCGAACTGATTGTAGATAATGACCGCCGGAATGGCGGCAAATAGGCCGATTGCCGTGGCCAGCAAGGCTTCGGCAATGCCGGGCGCCACCACGGCGAGGTTGGTCGTTTGGGCTTTGGAGATGCCGATGAAGCTGTTCATAATGCCCCAGACGGTGCCGAACAGGCCAACGAAAGGTGCCGTAGCCCCAATGGTGGCGAGCACGCCGGTGCCGCGGTTCATGTGACGACCCGCGGCGCTATCCAGGCGAGCCAGACGCGTGCCGATCCGCTCCTTGATGCCGGCCTTGTCCAGAAGGTCGGCGGACATGCGCAACTCCAACCGGGCGGCGTGCACAAGGGCTGGCGCGACGCCGCGCCGATTGCCGAGCGCGGCATAGGCATCGGCGAGCGAACGTGCTGCAGCTAGCGTAGCGAGCGCCCGGCGCAATCGGCGCGACGCCAGCCAAAGCTCGAGGTTCTTGGCCAGCCATACGGTCCAAGTGACGAGCGACGCGAACACGAGGCCGACCATGACGGACTGCACGACAATGTCGGCCGACATGAACATCGACCACGGCGACAGGTCGCGCGGCAGATGCGCACTGCCGATGACCGGCACCTCCCCAGGCGGCGCAGCTTGGCAGGCGGCGGGTTGGGGCAGCTGCCCCAAGAGGGCGACGATCGCGAAAGTGAGCCACGCAAGCCGGGCCGGCAAGCGTCCCTGCCGCCCGATCGTGACGCCGCGTCGGACACTTGCCAGCCTCAAAGTGTTTTATACCTCGCTTGGCTGCGCGCAGACCAATTGTCTACGCCCAGGGTGCATTTCGCATGCCCAACTCTTCACATGCCTGCTCCAAGTTCGCAACGACCCTTGCAGGGCCGCGCCAGGTCGACCTAGACCGCTGCATTTACCTTAAAGGTCCGCCCAATAGCGGATCAGGTTGTGGTAAATGCCGGTCAGCCGCACGCACGCCGCAGCCTCCACGCCGCGCTCGGTCGAAAGCTCCTGGATGGTCTGGTCGAGGTCGAACAGCAAGGAGCGCGCGCCGTCGTCGCGGATCATGCTCTGCAGCCAAAAAAATGAGGCGATCCGCGTGCCCCGGGTGACGGGGTTGACGTGATGCAAACTGGTCGCGGGGTAAAGCACCATGTCGCCGGCCGGCAGCTTCACCTCGTGCACCCCGTATTTGTCCTCGATCGCCAATTCGCCACCGTCATAGTCCTCCGGCTCCGCCAAAAATAGGGTAACCGACAAGTCCGTGCGAATGCGAACCGGGGTCCCCGGGACGGCCCGGATTGCCCCGTCGACATGGGTGCCGAAATGCTGGCCGACGCCATAGCGGTTGAACAGCGGCGGAAATATTTTCATGGGAATTGCGGCAGAAATGAATAGCGGGGAGCGGGAGAGCGCCTCCAGGATCATGCCGCCGAGCTGCTCGGCGGCGGGCGAGGCCTCGGGCAATTGCATGTTGTGCTTGACCGAGCCGGATTGGGGTCCAGCCGTGCCGCGCCCATCGATCCACTCCGCCGCGTCCATGACCTGGCGGCAGTGTCTGACTTGCTCCTTGCTGAGCACTTGTGGGATAGCGAGCAGCACAGCCCAATCCTCGCAGCATGCGGGCCTCCGCACTGGTCTAAGCCAGCGCAGAGGCCCATTGTTTCGACCGGGGGACTACTCCGATCGGCAAACTCCTAGTACTTCCAACTCAGCGTCAGATAGCCGGCCCGGCCTGGCGCCAGAAAGGCAAAAGGCGTGGCGACGCGGTATAGCGAGTCATAGTAGAGCTCGTTGGTGATGTTGATCACGTTCAGTTGCGCCGAGAAATTGGCGCCGAACTTGTATTCGGAGAGCAAGTCGAAGCGCCAGTGTTCGGGGAGGCGATTGAACGCATCCGGCTGTGCCGCGGTTCCGACTTGCCCTGCCGCGAACAATCCGCCAAACACCTCGCTCGAATAGAGAGCCTGGCCACCGATCGTCAGCTTGTCGGTGAGCTGGTATTTGCTTAGCAAGTTGAACTGCGTGTTGGGGATATTGGCGAGTCGTCGGCCGATATAGCGCGGATTCGATGAGTCGGTTACCTCCGCCTCCATCACCACCAATCCGCCGTATATGCTCCAGCGCTCAGTGAGCTTACCCTGGGTCCCGAACTCTACGCCCCGCACGCGGAAGGCGCCGGTTGACGTCGGCGGCGCGGGATTTCCCAGCGGGTTTGGCTCGCGTGCATTCTCCTTCTCCGTCTGGAACAGCGCAGCCGTTGCGAGCAACCGCCGGTTGAACAACTCCCACTTGGTGCCAACTTCGACGGCAGTATTCTGCTCGGGTTTGAGCCCGGAGAGCGATACGGTCAGACCACCGTAATCGACTTGCGTTGCATCAAGCTCTTGGCCAACGGGATTGGAAGACGTCGCGTAAGCAGCATAGAAAGCGGCAATCGGCAGGGGTTTGTAGACGATACCGACGTTCCAATTAAAGAGGGTGTCTTGGCGCGAACCATTTGGATCATTGTTGTCGTTGGGTGCGGCCGGGTGGGGGCCGGTATCGGTGCGCTCGAAGTGGTCGAGCCTGATCCCACCATTGATCATCCACTGCGGGTTGAGCTTTATGGTATCCAGGAGATATGCCGCCGCCGTGTCCACGTTGCGGTTGATGGGAGCGGTTAAATTATTGGGTGTAGCCGCGAGCTGGGCGGCGGCCGAAAGTGGTTGAGGGTCGAAAAGATTGACGGGCTGGTTCGGCAGGTTTGCGCCATTTCTTTGATAGGATTGTTGGATTACCTCCTCGCGGCTCAATTCCAGGCCGGCCACCACGGTATGCCGCCACGCCCCGGTAGTGAATTTGACGGTGACATCGGTTTGGTTGGCCAGCAGGTCCGTCTGTTGGAGCCGGTTTGCATTATGTGCCGTCGCCGTCCAGGTTGACGGTAGCGTGGCGTTCGAGATCGAAGTCTCCTCCGTGCTCGAGGCCAGATAGTCCACGGTGGTTCGCCCTACGCGCGTCTTGCTCGTCACCTTGACGCCATCGGTCACCTTCCACTCGGCCGTACCGGTGACGATGTCCGCCTCGTTCCTCATGAAATCGCGGCCGGGTCTGGCCTCGCCATACCAGGTGTCGCGGGAAACGCCAGCCGTCTCGGTGACCGGCAGGCGGGTGCGCGGATCGAACGGCACACCGAAGTCGGGCACACCGTCGGTGCGCAAGCGGTAGTAGTCGATCGTGAACTTGAAGGCGTCCGTTGGCTTGATGGTCGCGGCCAGAAGTCCGCCCCAGCGCTGATCCTGGACATCGTCGGCGCGCCCGGCAACGTGCGAGTCATGGAACAGCAAAGTGCCGCGCACCGCCAGGCCCGTGCTGATCACCTGATTGAGGTCGACCGTCGTTCGCACCGTCTTATCGGTTCCGAACATGGTCGACACTTCGCCGAAATTATAGACTTCGTTCGGCTTCTTGGTGATGAGGTTGACGGCCCCCCCGGTGACACCGCGTCCGGCGATGGTGCCGCTCGGGCCTTTGTAGACCTCGACCTGCTCGACGGCGAAGGTTTCACGCGAAGCGTTGCCGGGGTCACGCATGCCGTCGACAAAAATATCGCCGCGCGCATTGAAGCCGCGGATATAGATGGAATCGCCGAACGCATTGCCACCTTCGGCAAAGCCGATCGTGACACCGGGGGTCTGCCGCGCCAGTTCGCGCACCGAAGTGACCGCCTTGTCCTCGAGCACCTCCTTGGAAATAGCCGTGATCGTCTTGGGCGTGTCGGCCAGCGGCTCGGTAATCTTGCTCGAACCCGACTGCTCGACCATGTAGGGTGCCGCCGGATTGACGTAGGGACTTGCCGCCTTTTGCTCTGGACTCGGCTCGGGCGCCGGCGTCGGTGCGGCGCTTCCCGCCGTTGCGGATGCCGAGCTTACCGCCCGCTTCTTTGCCGAGTTTGCCTCGACGCTGAGCGGCGGAAGCGGGCTCGTGCTCGACGCACTTTGGGCGATTGCCACACTGGTCGGGGACGCCGCCAGCAGACAGGCTGCCGTCACGAGCTTGGTTCGGTTGACGTCGACGCGAGCCTGCCCGCGTCGTAGGGTCTCTGCGACGGTGAGCGCGTCCTGCAACGGGCGGCGCAATGATCCTGGAACGCGAGCTGAACTGTGCATACGATCCCCCTCAACGCTTTACGCAACTTACTTAACCACCGCACAAAACCGTGATCGGCGGCGATTGTCTCAAACACGCGATGGCTGGGATCGATGAAACGCCTGGCTACGCAGGGCCTCACCCTACGTATTCTTGACTTTCATAGTCAAGTATAAGATGACGTAGCGCGGCATTTGCTCGCAAGCGTGACCTCATGCGCACTCGACAGGAGGCTGCGCGCTCCCCACCTAGCAGGAGGTGCCGTCCTACCGCGGCAGGGGTTCGCGGCAACACGTTTAGGGTTTGCCGCAGGCTTGGAGTTTTTTGTGATGAGGTTGAGATTGCAACTTGTGCCGGTGGCCATGATCTTGCTCGGCGCGCCGGTGGGCCCGGCCGCCGCGGGGCCGGGGAGTGCGCAAGCGGGCGCGTTTGCGCGCTCGAGCGGCGACGTGAACCCAGTGGCGGTGCGCTGCGGGCGCAAGGGGCAAGGCCCCTGCCGAGCGCGGCGCGCGGCGCCAGCGGGCAGCGCCTATGCACCAAGCGACTACTACGTGCATGACGCCAACAAGTTGCCGTTTGGCAGCGAGCGCTGGCGCGATCAGATGCGGCGCGAAAATCGCCTCGGCAATCCCGGCTGAAGGACTGGCCACCGCCGCCGGCGGGCTCCCCTCGCCGGGCGAAACAGCCGCCGCGAGACCAGGGGATACGGACAGCCCCAGGGACCGCATACCCCAGGAGGGAACGGGGCGCACTCCTCGCCGAACAGTATGGGCCTATCGTTGCGAGGCCCAAGTTCGGAACGCTTTGCCAAGTTGGGCCCGTTCTGTCGAATTATATCTTTTTGTCAGTCCGGACGCTGCGCCACGCTATGTTCGCAAGTATATTCCCGATTCGGAGCGGCGCTTGGCCGGCCCTGCGCGATTGAACGATACCCCGCACCCGTTTGATCGACGCCTTGCGCTCTGACGGGTTCCGCTCCGCCATCCCCCTCCCCACCTCGGTCCCGAGCAAGGCTCGCAGGCGCGGCGGCACGCATGGCGGGCGTTTCTTTGCCAGCGCCGGCCGACAACGTTGCCGACGGCAAGGGCAGGCGCAGCGGCTGAAAGCGGCACCCCAAGCCAATGCGGGGTCTGCCGCGGTCAACGCCGAGATCGGACCTCGGCGCGGGCATCGCCGCGGCTTCAATTGCATGTACACAAATAAATTTTTCGATCGTCACGGAACGAGGCCACAACCATTGCGTTGTGCGAATATCCGCGCGCCGTGGCGCGCGGGCGCGTCTGCCGCAGCGAGCGGCCGCAGTGAAGCGTGAGTGCGCGTAGCCCAGCTACTCACTCAATGACGCAAAGCCTCATTGTCTTCGCCGTTCTGCAGGTCGCCAGCTTGGCGATCATCTTGGCGTTCACCGCACTGGAGAGGCTGCGCTCGGGCACGGAACGCGTGCGCGGCAAGCGACCAGCGAAAGCAGGACCGGGTCTCACCCAAGGGCCCAGACGCAAGCAACGACACGGGCGCAATCCTTCGCGCGGGTCCACGTCGTTGCGCGAGGCAACAGCGGCGGGGCGCGGGCGGGCTGGGTCCGACCAAGACCACAGACGTTTCTTCGACACTTCGAGGGGGCTCAATGCTGATCGAGACGACCACAACGCCAAGCCACGCGCACTGCGTGCAACCTGATTTCTGGTCCGACGTCTATAGCGGCCGGCCGATCGCCATTCTCAATCATTACGGTCGCCTGCACGTCTATCTCGACCACATCCTGCAACACAACGTCGTCTTTGCCGACCGGGAAGATGCGCTTGCATGGCTCATCCAACGCATCGAGCAAGGCCTGCCGATGGGAGCTGACCTGGCCCTGGCCGATGTCGGCGATCCCGCCTAGGGCCGGCGGCCCCTATTGGGGCAGCGGGCCCCCTTTTATCCTCCGCTGGGGTCGCGGGCCGAGGCTTCGGCAAAAGCGGATCGCGGCATCGGACCGGGCGGACAAATCGCTGCGCGAGCCCGCCGCGGCTACGCCAGCGCTCAGGCTCGAAGCGCCCCGGACCTGGCGTCGCGGTGCATGGGATGATGGGCTCGGCTCGGAGGGGAAAAATGGCCTCGATCGCTTTGTTTGGAACGCAATTGGCTGATCTGCGTTCGCCACCTGGGTGGGAGGGACGTAGCAGGCCAATGTCGCCAGATTCTCCTGACGAGCAACGCGACGCCCAGCACTGGCGACGGCTAGAAGCAGAAGCCCGCCTTATCGCCCTGACCATGGCCGATCCGGAACGGAAGCGGGTCATGCTTTTCATTGCCGAGGGCTACAAGCTCCTTGCCCAGCGTGCAGAGTTGCGCGACACTAGCGCAAAATGATTGTGGTGGACCCGAGAACACAGCGTTCACGGAGCGGAACTTCGTGTCTGTGTCGGATGTTTGCCCTCCATGAGCCTTACACCTCAGCTCGACGAGGATGAACCCACGCACTGGCGTCGGTGCGCCGAGGATGCGCGCCGGAACGCTGAGCAAAGCATCGATCAGGTTAGCAAAAAGATCCTGGCCGACATCGCCGACGCCTATGACCAACTGGCGGGCCTCGCGGAAGCGAAGCTCGCCAGCCATAAATGAAATAAATGAAGCACCGCCTACCCGAGGTCTCGACGTTCGGCACCTCGTCCAGCTAGCTCCCCACGAGGCGCGAAGTGGGAAGAAGACGCGCCGCCTTCAGGTAGGTCGAAAATGCCAAAAAAATTCCAGAGACCCTCGCGCGGGCGGCCGAACAATCGCGGTCCCGGACCGCATTTACGATCGCGCTCAACGCAATCCCAGCAAGGCGGCGGCCATTCCATCGCCGATGCCAAACGGCAATACGAGCGTTATCTCGCGCTCGCCCGCGCCGCGCTCATGAACGGCGACGCCATCGAAGCTCAAAATTTTTTTCAGCATGCCGAGCATTTTCTCCGCACGATGCGGGAACAGGACGCCGAATTGGTCAAGCCTGGCAATTGAGTTTGATGTCGCCGGGTGCTGGCGCCCGATGGCGGCCCTTGCCGATGCCGCGGCGGCGAGACGGCGGTGCCATCGGCCCGGCGCGGCGCGTCTCGGCTGCCTGGGTCACCTGAGTTTGATACGGTCCGATAGCGCCAGTCCCGCGCAGAACTGGAGTCCCGACGGCAGGTAATCAAATCGCGTTGCGCTCTCCGTGTCGGGCGCCAATAGGGTTCCAACCAGCGTCGCCCCAAGTCCTCCCTCCCGCGGTCCCGCGACCTCGGGTCCACCCATCTCGGTCCAGGAGAGGTTTAGCAGCCCAGGGGGCATGGTCGTGTCGGCAGCCCAGTGCACTTCGATCTGGCCTCCATCCGTAGCGAGCGCGCCGTGCTTGCTGGCGTTGGTCGCCAACTCGTGCATTGCAAGCCCGAAGCGCACCGCCGGGTTTGGGGCGAGCCAGACATTGGGCCCGTGCAGCAGGAAGCGATCGCGCCCAAATGGTCCGACAACGGCTTCAATGATCGAGGCCAGGCTCGCACCCTCACCAGCGGTTAGCATGAGAATGTCATGAGCGCGTGCCATGGCGTGGACACGACTTATCAACAGGGCTTCAAACTCATCGAGCGAGGCAACGGAACGCCGGGTGAAGCTGACGAGGGACTGCACAATCGCCAAGGAATTCTTGACGCGATGACTGAGTTCACGGATGAGCAGCTCCCGGTGCAACTCGGCGTCTCGCAGCCGCAGCAGGATGCGAACCGTGCCGACGAATTCCATGGGCTCGATTGGTTCGGCCAAATAAGCGTCCGCGACGTCCTCGAGATCGGCAATATCACCCACTGGCGCCGGGAACGCGGCCGAGGTCTGCAGCACAAGCAGGCCAACGTTTTGACGCTTGATGAGCTTACAAAGCTGCAATCCAGCCATGTCGGGAAGCTGAGCATCGACGACGACGGCAAGCTCTATGGGATTTGCGGCGATCGTCGCCATGGCGGAGGTCGCGCTTGCCGTCGCGTGCACACGATATCCCAATGCGGCAAGCTGACGAGATTTGCGAAGACGACCAGGCTCATTGCTGTCGACGACCAAGATGGCCATTGCTCTGTATCCACTTTGCCTGGGCGCGCTAACTCCTAGCTGCTTCAGGTCTATCTCCAACGAAGCAGACTGGTACGGGTTCCTCCCTAACCGCCGTCGCCCACCGGCGCCGCGCCCGAGCTCGGCGCCGTTGATATTATGCCGGGCGGCCGCATGCATTATCCCTAACGCGTGCTGCGCTGAGACCCGCAGCTGCTGGCTTGCCGCGCAGCACGCAGACATCTCGTGCTCAGGCACCATTGCTGACCTCGAACGCTATGGCTCGGCCGAACAACGCCTGAACGCACTGTTGCGCCGGGCCTTCGGGCACAATGCCGTGCTGGAAGTCCACATGCGCACCTGGGCACAGACCAACGCCGCCGCGGCGCGCGCCCTGTGCGAGGTCGACCACCGGCGACGCGAGTACATGGAGCGGATGCTCGTAACAGCGGGCATCGCGCCGCCGCTGGCCTCGACGCGGGCACAACTGCTGTATTGGACCTATCTCGGTGCCGCACTGAGCCGCAGCAAGCTCGCAAAGGAGCGGCTCGAACACATCGTGAGCGAGTTGAATCGGATCGGCCTCGGCGCTCCCGGAAAAAGGGCAGCGGTCTCGCAACGGGCGACGCGGCCTCAACACCATTAAAGCTGAACTGTGCCTTGCGCTCACAGAAGAGGTAAGGCTGCTCAGACCTGGCGCGATTGGCTCGAAATCTTTTGACTGGAGTTTTGGGCTTTGGGCCCCCGGGCGCATGCCTGCGCGAGCGGCGTTCTTGACGCCGCGACGCCTGCCGGCGAAAGATCTAGACGATCGGCAGCCCGACATAATTTTCTGCCAGAGCCGTCTGCGCGGCCCGCGAACCGACCAGGTAGCCCAGTTCAGCCATCTGCGCTCGCCGCTCAAAGGCACTGGCCTCCGGGAAGCGGTGGGTCAGCGTCGTCATCCACCAGGAGAAGCGCTGCGCCTTCCAGACCCGGGCCAAACATCGCTGCGAATAGCCATCCATGAGGTCGGTGCGGCCCGAGTCGTAGTAGGCCACGAGCGCTTCGGCCAAGAAGCGCACGTCGGCGGCAGCCAAGTTGAGACCCTTGGCACCGGTCGGCGGTACAATGTGGGCGGCGTCGCCGGCAAGGAACAGCCGCCCATGGCGCATGGGCTCGGCAACGAAGGAGCGCAGCTGCGCCACACTTTTCTCGATGGCGGGACCGGTTTCGAGCCCCGCCGCTACGTCAGCGGGAATGCGGCGCTTCAGTTCGCTCCAGAAACGCTCGTCGGGCCAATCGGCCACATCCTCATCGGCAGGCACTTGCAAATAGTAGCGGCTCCTCGTCAGGGATCGCATGGTGCAAAGCGCAAACCCTCGCTCGTGGTTGCAATAGATGAGCTCATGGTTGACCGGGCGCGTGTCGGACAGGATGCCGAGCCAAGCGAAGGGATAGGTGCGCTCGTAGATACGGATCACCTCTTGCGGGATCGCCTGGCGACTTACGCCGTGGAAACCATCGCAACCGGCGATGAAGTCGCAGTCGATCTCGTGCGCCTCGCCGCCCTTGTGATAGCGCAGCCGCGGCTTGTCGGTCATGATGCCGTGCAGGCTCACGTCCTCCGCTTCATAGACGATATGGCGCCTCGATGCCTCGTGAGCCGCCATCAGGTCCTTTTGAATCTCGGCTTGGCCGTAGATGCTGACGAAACGACCGGTCAGCTCCGTAAGATCGAGGCGATGGCGTCGACCGTCGAAGGCGATCTCAACACCCTCATGCATCAGCCGCTCACGGTTCAGGCGGTCACCAACCCCGGCCTCGACCAGCAGGTCGACGGTGCCCTGCTCAAGCAGCCCGGCGCGCACCCGGGCACGCAGATACTCGGGGGTACGCTTTTCCAGGACCACCAATTCGACGCCGCCCAAGTCCAGGAGCCGCGCCAACAGCAAGCCGGAGGGACCGCCGCCGACAATTCCCACTTGCGTGCGCATGGCTAAGCCTCAACGTTCATAAAAGTGGGCGGCGACGGCCTGAGCATGCGACCAATGCAAAAGCGCATTCATAGCCGCCTTACGTGCTCGATCGGCGATGCGACGAGCACCCGCCGTGCGGGTTCGCCCTTGGCGCGCCAGCCGTAGGCGAAGTCCTGAGCAAGATCAACCTGTGGTTCAAAGGGGAAAGGAAGAGGGAGCCCGTGCCCCGTTCAAACCCGTGGCAATGCCAGTGAGGGCGTCGCAGGACCGCCGCCACAAAGCTGCCGACGAACCCGCTCCCGAGGGTGGCCGTGCGGGCCTACGCGCGCCCCTTGGCCGTGTCGGCGCCGCGCCTGGCGCCGAAATCTGGCACCTCGGTTGGCATCTCGGCCCCACCCCGAAGGCCAGCCAATTGTTTTTTGCGCACCTCGGCGCGTTCCGCCAGAAGTCGGTAACTTTCTGATATGGGGCCTTGGTGGGGAAGTAGCTGAAAACCCCAATAACGGCGGGGCTTTCCTGCAAAGTTGCTTCCCCACATTTGCGGGTGGGGAAGCTCGGGGGAAGTGGATCACACAGGAAGGCCTGATTCCCGCGCCGCCAGCGCGCGCCTGGGGCCAATCCTGAGCCTGCGCTTCTCAAAGAGCGACCTGGGGCGCCAGTCGCAAATGCGGCGCCTGTAGAAGCCCCCAAAGAGGACCCGGCGCCGCCAAAGAAGTTCTGGTGTAGGAGCTATCTGAAGCGCCCAACGCGGCCTACACCAACGCCGAGACCTCTGCGGACGCCTACGCCACCACGGTAGCCAACGCCGCCGTAGGCCGCACGTCTGATGTTACGGCGTGCGATACCACGGGCTATTCCATAGCCACCGTAGCCGCCGTAGTAGCCACCGTAGCCGCCGTAGTAGGCTGGGGAAGAGTAACCGTAGCTCATGTACCCACGACGCGGGGCGGCATAACCAGCTGCGGCGTAGCCATAACCCCTACCCTCCCAACAGGCTGCGGCTGATGGACTTTCAAGGGCAAGAAGAGGCGCAGCGACCACCAAGGCGGCGGCAATTGTTCGTAAGCGCATCTGACACTCCTTTCGGATATTCCCGGATTTGAACGAATGCCAGTTGCTTGGCCGCAAGACACTCAGGCGAAACCCCGAAAGCGGATGATCATCATGCTGATGAAATTGGCGGGTGAATATTTTGAATTTAAAATTTCAGGATTGAGCAACCTGGCAACAGGGACCTCTGCACGTTCTCCAGGATGGCCTCACGATGGTCCTCAAGCAGCTGCAGCATCACCTCGGACCGCCGTAGCCGTGCGGGAGCACCGCGAGTGCCCTCGTTCCTCGCGCTCCAGGTTGGAGATGAGCACTTTCTGTATCTCGATGCGCTGCCGTTCTCGCAAGCCGCCTGTACCAAGTCTTACGCAGCATCGCCAAGCTTGCTTGCCAACGCACCGCCTGCAGGTTGATCCGAGCCTGCTGAGCAGTCGTCGAGGCCTATTCTGGCCGTGCACCTCTCGACCGTCGGTAAGGAAGGTTACTTAACACTTGGTCGACTGTGGCTGCTAACCCCTACCCGCATAACTGTGTGCGTGAACGAACGCACTCCGGCGTGTGTGCTGGTACCGCCATCTGCGCAGCCTCAGCGGTTACGGTGCGCCACCCGTCAGACGTGACGGGTTTTGTACGGTTTTGGACTATTCCTCTGGAGTGGTGTACGATGGCGTACATTGAGGCATGCGGCACTAAATCAAGGTGCCGCGCCGCGCCGTCATAGGCGCTCCCCATCCCTCATGTCGGAAACACAGTGGGAGGCTTGCTATGCCTCACTATTACTTCCACGTCAGACGTGGCCAAATGACCGTATTAGACCATGAAGGCATCGTACTCGCCGATGCTGCGCACGCTAAAGCGGAGGCAGCACAGCGCGCGCATGTCGTAAATGGGGAAGCAATGAACGGGGCGTCAATGAACGGGGCGTCAATGAAAGAGGCGTCCGCCAGCCGTAAGGGGATAATCGTTGCTGACTATAACTGGGAGACCTTGTTTGAATTCCCGTTCTAGAAAGCGAAAGGTGGTGCTTGGGGACTGAGGGGGCGAGGGATGACCAGGCACGACGAGCAATTCAGCCGCAATAGCAGCCAAGTCAACGATGCCGAGCGGCGGCTGGCAGGCCAGCACGTTTTTATCGAGCGGCTACGGGCCTCGGGGAACGACATCCGCTCTGCGGAAAATGCGTTGGAAGTCATGCGCGACATCCTGCATGAGCTCTATCGCGCGCGCAGTCTGTTGCGGCGCAAGGGTGTGCCCCGCAAAGGCGCTCTGAACGCGCGCCGCCCACCAGAAAAGCCGGGAACGGGCGCTAGCGGCTAACCCGTCAGCGCGCGGGGCAAGTTGTTTGAGGGTCAGCGATGAGCCACTCGAAACGGAGCGACCGCGCGAGGCTCGTGCCGCCATGCGCCTGCGCTATATGATGAGAGTGGCAGCCCTCGACCGCCCCCTGAGAGGGCCGCTGCCACTCGTTTAGTTTACCTCCCTAGACCTCTGTTGCCAGGGCCCGTGCGGCCGATGCGGGCGCCCGACCCCACGCGTGGCACGACAGCTCCCCGGCGCACTACGGCGGCAGCGGCGACGGGACGACGCACGGCGACGGGTGTAACGACAGCGGCGGTCTGATACCCGTAGCCTGCTGGGGTACAGTAGGCTGCAGCCTGCAGGCTTCCCAGGACAAATAGCGGCGCAGCGACCACCATAACGGCGGCAATTGCTTGTGTTCGCATCTGGTCACTCCGTTCGGATGTTGGCTGGAGTGAAACCCATGCCAGCTAGCCAGTCGCAAAGCACTCGGGTGAAACCCCGAAACAGTCAACGATGCGCACGTTCAGCAACCCGGCAAGGCTTCGTAACGCCCGGCCAGGCGACGTGCGCGCTCATCGTCGCGCGGGTCCCGTGGAGCACGCTCAACCTGCCGGGTCCGCGGGACGGCACCGTATCAGGATATTTAACAACAAAAATTCACGCCTTCCCTTGCCGCGCTTGCTCCGTCTTTCCTGTGTTGTATGCTGCTGCGCCATGGCCAAACCCGCACGTGAGCCGCCACGGTTTCACCAGCTGTCGCCGGTGCGAGAACGTCCACGGAAATTGGACTTACCCCGGTTTTGTGGACAGGTGAGTACTATCGACCAAGTGATCTGATGTGGATCCCCCTTGTCCTGGCCAGTACCTTTGTTCGTGCCCCCTGCGGAGCCCGTACCTTCGTCCCGGCCCACTCGTCTGACACGCCGGCGCGCGCAGGGCTGGTCAAGATCGGCCGTCGTGCCTACGTCAGTATTCGCCGTGACATTTCCAGGCCGCATCTTGAGGGGCCTGAGCACGACGGCAGCGTGGTGTGCGCCGGGATCAGCTTGCCGCGTGTGGTGGCGCTCGTAGTCGACCGGTGACAGATAGCCCAGCGAAGAGTGGCGCCGGCGCGGGTTATAGAAGCCCTCGATGAACTCGAACACGGCCATGCGTGCTTCCGCTTGCGTCTTGAACGTGCGTCGATCGAGAAGCTCGCATTCAAGCGTGGCGAAGAAGCTCTCCGCCATCGCATTGTCGTAGGCGTCACCCACCGAGCCCATCGAGGGCCGCACACCGGTGTCACGGCAGCGCTTGCCAAATGCGATGCACGTATACTGGGCCCAGCACGCGGCACAGCGTGGCAACTGGATAGGCCTGGTTCTCGCTCACGAACTTGAACCCTTGGGCGGGATCGCGTCCGTCTCCCGAGCGAACCAGGCCGCCGCCTTTGACAGGATTTCCCGCTCCAGCTTGAGCTGTTTGACCTCACGCCGCAGGCGCACCAGTTCTTCGCGCTCTGCGCTCGTCAAGCCGTCCGCACGGCGGCCTTCATCCCGGTCGGCCTGGGCCACCCAGTCGCGGATCGATTTGGCCGTCGGCTCAAACTCCTTGGCCAGCTCATCAGGCGATCGACCGGCTCGAACCAAATCAACCATTTGTCGTCTGAATTCTGGCGCATAAGCTCGACGTGTTCTTCTCGGCATCGTGGCAACCTCCTTCGGTAGTATTGGGGTGTCCACCAAACCGGGGCAACATCAGACCAAGACGTGTGGGGGCCGGGTGATCGGGGCCGAGGCTTTTGCGGCCGGCACGCGCCTCAATCGCAGGAAATCATGGGTTTTGGTCCGGCAAGGCGGCGCCTTTGCCGGAATGCACGCACTCGACGGCTGCGCATTGGCGCGCAGCCGCAATCCCGGGTGCACCGTAGGAGGCCGACCGGCTCACAGAGCAAGCCCTCGCGTTGGCTGCCTACCGCGCAGCGTGGTCCGACAGCTCATGGTGCGGTTGGTCGCCGCTGCCTTGCCCTTGCGGTTTGCGGGGTCGGCGCCAGCCGCGGGCGCCAAGTGCAGCAAAACGCCTCCAGCTTGCGTGCGCCAAGGCTCGGCAAAGCCAACCGACCCTCAGCCCAAGTCCCTGGCGTCCTGCTGATGGCCCCCTACCTAAGGCTGCAAGCTCATACCGTCAGATATCGCGAGCGGACCTGATCCTCTTCGCTGCGAAAGCGCTGGGGATCTGCCGAGTAGACGATCCGGCCCTTTGCCATGACGTGCAGCTCGTCAGCAACCACTTCGGCAAGTTTGAGGTTCTGCTCGATCAGAAGAATGGTGACGCCGGCGTGACGTAGGAGTCGGATGATGCGGGCAAGCTCGCGTACGACCAACGGCGCTAGTCCCTGGCTCGGCTCGTCGAGAAGGAGCACCTTGGGGTCGCTGACAAGGGCGCGGGCGATCGCCAGCATCTGTTGCTCGCCACCGGAAAGCTGCGAGCCGCGGTTGCGCTGGCGGTCCCTTAACGAGGGGAAAAGCTCAAGCAATCGCGGCAACGGCCAGGCTCTGGCGGGATTGCGCTCAGCCACCTTGATATTCTCGATCACCGTCAGGTCCGGAAAGATCAGCCGACCCTCGGGCACATAGGCAACACCCGCGCGCGCTATGCGGTGGGGCGGCCAGGCGGTGATGGGTAGATCATCGAGGTTGACCGTTCCCCCGCTCGGCGGCACCAGCCCCATGATGGTCTTCACCATCGTCGTCTTGCCGACGCCGTTGCGCCCGAGCACGGCCGCGATGCGTGCCCTTGGCAGCTCTAGATCGACCCCTTGCAGAATGTGGCTGGCGCCGAAATGCGTATTGAGACCGACGAGGGTGAGCATTACTCGATGCCTCCGAGATAGGCTTCCTGCACCCGCGCATTCGCCTTGACGGCCGCAGGGACATCGTCTGCGATCACGGCGCCACGATGCAAAACCGTGATCCTGTGGGCGAGACGGAACACCACCTCCATATCGTGCTCGACCAGCAACACCGTGATCCGCGCTTTGTCGAGGAACTGAGCCAGCGTTTCGACGGCCTGTGCCGTCTCGTCGACCGACAAACCCTGGGTCGGCTCGTCGAGCAAAAGCAACTGAGGGTGCTGGGCCATTGCCATGGCGATCTCCAGGAGCCGTTGATCGCCGTGACTTAGCAAGCCGGCTGGCCGATCCGCGACGTGGGTCAGACCGAGTTGCTCTAGGGCGCCTTCGCCAGTAGCGCGCGCGCTGGTGAAGACGTCGGCGCCGCCGAATGGCGTCCAACGACGCGGATGACGTGCCTGGGCGGCGAGCATGGTATTCTCGCGGGCCGACATCCGCGGAAACAGGGAGGTCAACTGAAACGTTCGCGATAGGCCGCGTTGACAGATCGCATGCGGGGCCAGTCTGGTGATCTCGCTGCCGCCGAACCGCACGGCGCCCGACGTGGGTGGTACCACACCGGTGATGAGATGGAACAATGTCGTCTTGCCGGCGCCGTTCGGTCCGATGACGGCACGCACCTCGCCCTTCTGGACATGCATGGACACATTGTCGACTGCGACGAGCGCGCCATAGCGCTTGGTCAGGCCGTCGACCTGGAGCAGGGCCTCAGCCATGGCGTGTCTCGGCCGGCGCTCGGCCACGCGCGAACGCACGCCGTGCCAATCCCCAGATACCTTCCGGCGCGAACAGGACGAAGGCGATGAAAATGAGACCGAAGAATAGTGCCCATGCCTCCGTGTAGGATGACAGTTGGTGCTCCAACAGCATGAAGAAGGCCGCGCCCAGGATTGGGCCGATTAACGTTCCCTGGCCGCCAACGATGACCATAATCAGCGCTTGGCCCGACAGCAGCCAAAACAGCAACTCCGTGTTGGCGAAGCCCGCGAACGGTGCATAAAGTGCGCCAGCGAGCCCTCCCAGCGCATAGGCAATCGCGATCACCGTGATCTTGTAAAGGCGAGTGTTGTAACCCAGCACCAAGGTCTTGGCTTCGTTCTCTCGGATACCACCTAGCACCAATCCAAACGGTGAGCGTACCAGCGCGCGGCACATGAAATAGGCGCCGATCAAGCAGGCAAGCGCGAAATAATAAAAGCCGGTCTTGCTGGTTAAGATCGTCATCGAGAAGGGGCCGGGCCGGCGCGGAATGCCGGCGAGGCCGTCGCTGCCACCGGTCACGGAGGTCCACTTGAAGGCGATGGCATAGAGAAGCTGTGCGAACGCTAACGTCAGCATGGAAAACGACACGCCGGTTGCAAGCGTGCATACCCAACCCACGCCGATCGCCACGATCCCTGTCAACAACGCGGCAAGCAGCACGACGACGGGCAGCGGCATGGACGAGTTCAGCAGCATGTAGCCGGAGGCATAGGCGCCGAGCCCATAGGCCGCGGCGTGGCCGAACGAAACCAGGTTGGCGTAGCCGACCATCAGATCGAGGCTCATGGCGAAGAGGCCGAGGATGATGAGCTCGGTCAATAGGGTCATGGCAAAGACCGGTAGGCCGAACGGCGCTGCGATCAGCAAACAGACGACCGCACATCCGCCGAGCGCCGGCAGCGGGTTCGTGTTCTGCATGGTCCTAGGCCTCCTTGCCGAGGAGGCCGCCGGGGCGGACGACCAGCACCAGCAGCATGACCAAATACATGAATGCGAGGGCGAAGTCGGGGAGGTAGTAGTTGCCGAAGACCTGGACGAACGCCACAAGCACTGCGCCGATCAGGGAGCCGAGGAAACTACCCATGCCGCCGATGATCACGATGACAAAGGCGTCGATCACCGCGGTCGCCGCCATGCCATGCGCCGCCGTCACCAGCGGGGCGGCCAGCACGCCACCTAAAGCCGCCAGGCCGCAGCCGATGCCGAATACACCCGACCGCACCAGTTTCACGTCGACGCCCAGGGCGTGCACCATCTCGGCATTTTGCGATGTTGCACGAATGAGCAAACCGAGCCGTGTGCGCTCAAGCAGCTGCCAAATGGCGACGGCCACGACGATGCCAAAGCCCACCAGGAACAGGCGATAGACTGGAAACGGTTCATCCATCAGGAACACGACACCGGAGAGAAGCGCCGGCGGTGGCACCTGCAGCGCGTCAGAGCCCCAAAGCAGCCGTACGGCCTCGCCCGTGACCAGGGCCAGGCCGAAGGTCACCATCAAGAAGGCGTGCGCGTCGCGCCGGTAGAGGCGGCGCAGGATGCCGAGTTCGAACGCCGTGCCAATGGCACCGACGGTGAGCGGCGCCAGCGCCAGCGCCAGCCAGTAACTGCCCGTGTACCGCAGCAGCGAGTAGCCGATGAAGGCGCCGAGCATGTAGAGCGTGCCATGCGCGAAATTGACGATGCGCATGATGCCAAAAATCAGCGTTAGACCGACGCCGAGAAAGAACAGCAGTGCGGCCTGCGATAGCGCGTTGACCCCTTGGGTCAGCAGGAGTGCGAGCGTGGACATGCGGCCCAAATCGACTGGGTCACGGCGCGGCCATGACCCTCAACCGACGCAATGCAACAGCGAAGCCTTCAATCGTCGTAGGTCATTTTGTTGCAGGGCGGTGTCGTGCGCTCGGCCGGCAGCGTGGCGATGATCTCGGGCACCGGATGGGAATACCCCTCCTTTTTGGCGGCTTTGAAGATGAAGCCCTGCTGAGCGCCCTGATGGTCACACTTGCGCATATGCACCTTGCCCTTGATGTCGTCGATCGTCAGATCCTCGAGCGCCGGTCGCAGTTTGTCGGCCTCGATACCGCCGGCCTTGGCGAGGCCCGCCTCGAAGACCCGCTGACACTGCCACTGCTCACCCTCGAACTGATCGGGCACCTGACCGCCGTGCTCTTGCTTCCAGAGCTCGACGAACTCCTGGTTTTTCGGGTTGTCGATGCTGAAGGCATACCGGGCCGATGCGATGATGCCGAGACAGGCCTCGCCCACCGCGCGCATCGCCGTCAGTTCGAGCTGTTCGGAAAGCATCGCCATCTTTGAGGCCAGCTGATATTGCGCCGCCTGGGCCAGGAAAGCGTTGTTGTCATCCCCGGCCAGCACAAGATAGACGCCGTCGGCGCCCGACTGGCGAATTTTGGTGACGTAGGTCGAATAGTCCTTGGTGCCGGTCGGCGCAAACACCTTGCCGACGAAGTCCTTGCCCAACCGTTTCAGCTCGTTCTCGAAGACCTGAACGCTGTTGTGACCCCAAGCATAGTCGAGGCCCAAGGCATAGAAGCTCTTATAGGGCGCGTCCTTGAGATAGAGCGAGATCGCGCGCGTGCCCATCGGACCGGAGGTATTGGCGCGGAAGAAATTCGGCACGAAGCTCTCAGCGGTCAAGCGTCCATCGCCATTGTCTGATGAGATGAATATGGCGTTCCATTCGGCGAGCTTGGGCACGATGGCGAGGGCCTCGGACGACAGCGTGATGCCGGTGAACAGCCGGCAATCCTGTCGCTCGACCATCTCCTGCGCCTTGCGCACGCAGGCCGCCGGATTGCCGGCAGTATCCTCGATCAGGAGCTCGATCTTCTTGCCCAGCCAGCCGCCCTTGGCGTTCTGTAGCTTGGTGTAGAACTCGGCACCCCGCTTTTGCTGCTGGCCGACGGAGCCCAGCGGGCCGGTCAATGCCAGCGGCATACCGACCTTAATCGTGCCGGCGGCTTGCGCTTGGGCGCTGGTCCAGATGGCGGGCGAGGCGAGGGTGGTAGCACCGGCGCCAGCGATGACCCAGCGGCGTGAAAAGCGGGACTTCGTTTCCATTGCGCGTTTCTCCCGGATTAAAGGCTTGGATCGTTGTTTGCATGCCAGGCTATCCTCCGCCCGCACGGAGGACAATACACCCCTTGCATTGCAGCCGGCGGCACAACCCTAGCGCCTTGCTGCGATCTGTCCTTTGGCGATCATATCCGTCAGGATGTGCCGGCGCAGTTTTCCGGTGGCCGTGAACGGGAGTTCATCGACGATGTGCAGCTGCTCGGGCAGCTTGTAGTCGGCGACCTGGCCCTTGAGATGAGCGACCAGTTCGGTCAGTGTCACCGCTTGGCCGCCCTTGGGAATTACGCACAGGCAATTGCGTTCGCCGAGCCGTGCATCGGCGATGCCAACCATGGCCGCATGCATTACCTTGGGATGGGTGTAAAGCAACTCCTCCACCTCACGCGGAAAGAATTTCTTGCCTCCGCGATTGATGATCTCTTTCCGCCGCCCGACAATCTCGACGTTTCCCGCCCGATCGACGATGCGACCGAGATCGCCGGTGCGGAACCAGCCGTCGGCCGTGAATGCCTCGGCGTTGGCCGCAGCATTGGCATGGTAGCCAAGATGCACGCTGGGACCGAGCGCAGCGATTTCTCCCACCTCGGCTGACGGCACCTCGTTGCCCGCCTCGTCGAGAATCTTCAAGCCCATCGACGAGACGACTCGTCCGATCGTCCCATTGACTTTTGCGGGATCATCCGAGAACCGCGTGTAAGTATGAAAGCCCGTCTCCAGCATGCCATAAAGCTCGATCAGATGACCGGGCATGCGCGCCTGGTAGTCCCGGATGGTCTCGATGGCGGCCGAAGCGCCGCCAGTGATGACGACCCGCAGGGATGAGACGTCGTAGTCGGATAGGTTAGGCTCGTTGAGCATCGCGACGATCGAGGCCGGCGCCGTAGCGATGTAGGTAACGCCTTCCCGCTGGATCAAGTCCAGGGCGGCCTTCGCCGAGAAGCGCTCAAGCAGCACCGCCTTGCTGCCGCTCAAGATCACCTGCAAGAGACAGAGGTAGCCCCAGTTGAGGCACACGGGCAGATAGACGAGCTGCACGTCCGTTTCCGTCACCAGCATATCCCGATTGATCTGGCGGACCGCCGGCAGCGTCGTGTTGAAGGAGTGCAGCACGCATTTGGGGTTGCCCGTCGTGCCCGATGTGAAGGCCATGCGAAAGATGTCGTCGGCGCTCATAGGCGCCCGTTCGGAGGTCGGCTCGGTCTCGGCGATGCCGCGTTCGAGGTTGAATTCGTCATTGAGGTCTTGGCCGGAAACCACGACATGGGTCAGCGCTGGAATCGCCGCGCGCAACTGGCGCGCCATACCGAGATGGTCGAAACCTCTGAAGTTGCCCGGGCAAATGAACGCCTTGCTGCCCGAGAAGCGCAGGATGTAATCGAGCTCACGGATGCGGAAGTCTGGGTTCACCTTGTTGGCAACGGCCCCGATCAGCTCCAGCGCAAAAAAGGCGATCGGGAATGCGATACGGTTCGGCAGCTGGATGGTGACGACGTCGCCTGGCGCGATGCCGATCCGACGCAGGTATGCGGCGCAACGCTCGATCCTGTCTTTCAGCTCGCCATAGGTGATCCGGCCCTGTGCATCGATGAAGGCGATGCGGTCGGGATGCCGGGCAGCTTGCGTGCTGAGGATGGTGAAAGGCAACTCGTCTTGCCATTCACCGACAGCCCGCCAGCGTTGGGCAAGCTCCCCTTTTAGTACCGTCTGAAACTGCATACGATCTCCCTGCCTCGACGCCTGCCCTCCGCGTGCCGGCGTCGCAAGGGCGACGCCGCAAATACCTTGCTCGCTGGGCCGGAAGGCTCAGCCATGGCGCTGAATTGCTATGATCGCCCGGCGATGGGTTCCATCCCCGACTTTCTTGTCCTCATCGTGGGCTTCAACCTTGAAGCGGAGCTTGCGACCATCGATTTCGAGCAGCTCGGCCCGTACCGTGACCTTGCTGCCGTTCGGCGTGGCACCGAAGTGCTTGACGTTGACCTCAAAGCCGACGGTGGTGTGCCCATCGGGCAGATAGGCTTGCACCGCCTCGATGCCCGCGCGCTCCATCAGGCCGATCATGGCTGGGGTGGACAGTACACCTTCGCCTCCCATGTGCTTGACCACCAGCTTGTCGTCGACCGTCACGACGAGCTCCGCTTTGAGCCCTGGTACCAGGCGATCCGTTGGCATGCTTGCTCTCCCGTGTTGAGGATGTTGCGATGGTTGGCTGCTAGCGCACGCCTCTGAGCAAGCCGCCGTCGATGGCTATGGCCGTGCCGGTAGTGTAACGGCCACGCGGCGAAACCAGCAGCGCCGCCATGGCCGCGATGTCGTCAACCGTGCCGATGCGGCCCATCGGTACCTCGGCCTCGAGTTTGGTCCGCATCAGCGTCGGGTCGGCGCCATCGGCCGCGAACACCTTCTCAAGGCGTGTGGTCTCGACATAGCCGGGACAGATGGTATTGACGTTGATGTCATGCTTGGCGACCTCCAGGCTCAGCGTCTTGGAATAGCCGATCACGCTACCCCAGGTTGCCACCGACAGGCCAAAGCCGGCGATAGGTTGGATGGCCGAGATGGCCGCGATATTAAGAACGGCGCCGCCGCGCCGCTGCGCGATCATATGCGGGATCACGGCACGCGCCATCCGAACGACGTACATCAGGTTTTGCTCTACCGCCCGCGCCCAGGCCGTGTCATCGAAGCTGATGAGGTGGCCAAGCGGCGGCGCGCCGTCGTTGTTGATGAGGATATCGACACCGCCGAGACCCGCAAGTGTTGCTTCGACGACGCGGGCGCAGTCGGCGGCACGGCGACAGTCCGCCGCCATCGGAACGACCTCGGCACCCGTTTCTGCACGAAGCCGCTCGGCGGCCCGTAACAGGCCGGCCTCGCGGCGTGCCGTGATGACGATGCGGCTACCTTCGGCCGCAAGGGTGCGCGCTATGCCATAGCCGATGCCCATGCTGGCGCCGCCCACGATGGCCACCTTGCCTTTCAGTCCGAGGTCCATGCTCAAATCGGGCCCCTGA
Source organism: uncultured Alphaproteobacteria bacterium (assembly GCA_963770295.1). GTDB lineage: Bacteria > Pseudomonadota > Alphaproteobacteria > Rhizobiales > Hyphomicrobiaceae > AWTP1-13. Next base: position 96,969 of record CAVYPA010000004.1, on the reverse strand, counting down.
ACCCGGCCTCCGTCAGAAAGCGCTCGGCATTGCGCCAAAACACCTTCTCAAGCACCGCCTCTGAATAGCCTTGCGCACGCCAGTCTTTAATGAGGCGCTCATAGGAGAACAGCGGATAGTCGGCCGCAAACAAAATGCGATCCTGCAACCGACGCGCAATCTCGTGCTTGAGGTCGGCCGTGTGGTACTTCGGTGACCAGCCGTGCAACTCATACCAGATATTGCGCTTGTGCAAGAGCACGGCAATGACCTCGGCCTGCCAGGGCCAGCCCGGCCGCGCCGCCACGATCTTGAGCTGGGGGTTATGGGCGGCCACCCAATCGAGATGGCGCGGGTGGCAATAGTCAAGGATGACGCCATCGCCGCCAGGAAGGCCGGCACCTAAACCGGTCGTGCCAACAAAGATCAGAACGGGAATGCCGGCTTCGGTGCACAGATCATAATAGGGCTGATACAGAGGATCGCTCGCTGGCGGTGATAGCGAGGCGGAGACGGCAAAGCCCAGAAATGAGATGCGCTTGTCGATGCAGCGGCGCAGCTCCTTGAGGCCCGCTGCTCCGGCCCGCTGCGGATCGACGTGGATCCAATGCCCGAGAATGACATCGCCGTGATCCCGCTCCGTCTCGAAGCCGTAGTCGTGCAGCGCGCGCATCTCCTGCATCGGTCGATACTTCGCGTAGCCAAGATCAAGAATAACGCGCACGCCGCTGTGCCGAAAATGGTCGGCCATCTCGGCCTCGGTGTGGTAGGTCGGCTCGGAGTTCCAGGTGCCGCGCTGCTGGGCCAGCTCCTTCTCGGTCTGTAGCGGATAGCCGCGACGCGTGCCCCAGTGCGAATGCACATCAATCAGCCTCATGGAGCCCTCACTGACCACATCAAGGTCCCCTAGCCATGCCGCCTCGACCGCGCCGCTGACGAAAAAAGATATGCTCCAGTGGCAGGTCAGGGAGCGGCGTCGCCAGGATCACCACGATCCTGCTTCCGATCGCCCATCGGATCAACTCCCGATCGGGTTTGCAACGACCAACCCACCCCTCTGCGGCATGGCGATGTCGCCTCTAGAGCGCTTGTAGAACCTGCGTGACTTGACCCGCTTGGACGTGAGCAAGCAAGATGCCAAAGTACCGACAATGAATTCGCGCAAGAGCTTCCGGAATGGCCATGTCAGACCCATTCATTGCAGTGAACCGAGAAGAGATCGCTCGGTGCGAGACGCTCATTAGGCCTTATGTGCGGCGCACGCCAACCATAGAGGTCGACGGCACCGATCTCGGTCTCGGCCCGTGCAAGCTCTGCCTCAAGCTAGAGTTGCTCCAGCACTCCGGCTCCTTCAAGGCCCGTGGGGCCTTCACAAATTTGCTCGCGCGCAAGGTGCCCGCGGCCGGCGTCGTCGCGGCCTCAGGAGGCAACCATGGCGCTGCCGTCGCCTATGCGGCCATGCGGCTGCAGGTCCCTGCAAAAATCTTCGTTCCGAGCGTGTCGTCGCCGGCCAAGGTGCAGCGCATCCGTGAATACGGTGCCGATCTCGTCATCCAAGGGGATCGCTACGCGGACGCGCTGGCCGCAAGCGAAACTTGGATGGAACAGTCGGGTGCGATGTCCGTGCACGCGTTTGACCAACCCCAAACGATGCTCGGCCAAGGCACTCTAGGCATGGAACTATATCAACAGGCGCCGCATATCGACACTTTGCTGGTTGCCGTCGGCGGCGGCGGCCTGATCGCGGGAATTGCCGCATGGTACAGCGGCTCTATCAAGGTCGTTGGCGTCGAGCCCTTTACCGCGCCAACGCTGACGAAAGCGTTCGAAGCCGGCCGTCCCGTCGAAGCGGAAGCAGGCGGTGTGGCCGCGGATTCGCTAGCACCGCGCCGCGTCGGCGAGCTGGTATTTCCGATCGCTAGGAAGTATGTCCATGACACGGTGCTGGTGACCGATGACGCGATTGGGCAGGCACAGCTAGCACTCTGGCGCACGCTTCGTGTCGTCGCGGAGCCGGGTGGCGCAGCAGCGCTGTCGGCACTGACCTCCGGGGCCTACCAAGCGCGGTCCGCAGAACGCGTCGGCGTCATCGTCAGTGGCGGCAACACCACCGCCGTCGACTTCGATCGGTGAACGACGAAACAAGGGGATCACGTTGGCGCGCGGAACTCTTCTCGGCAGCCAACAAGTCACGCGCGCCCCCAGCAATTCGTTGGCGCTTTGGTTATTTGCCTAACGCAGATCCCGTAACGGCTGCCACCGCCCTTGTCATGCGTGATCTCGCCGGCACCTGCGCTCGGGCACAAGGCCTTGCCTCATCGAGGCGTTTCATCCTGTAGCTGCTTCTCACCTGACCTTTCCGATGAGGAGACGCGTGGCATTCCCTTCGAGCTGCATGGCAACAAAGTCGGCCGTGTGTGCGCCATAGCGGGCGGCAATAGCGCGAAGAGCTTGGTCCAATACCGTGGCCGGATTCGGACTTTCAATCGGCGGCAGAAGCTGTTTTGAAGGCCGGCTTGCGGTGACACGATCCGGAACAATACGGATGCCGTTGCGGCTCAGTTGCGCATCCCGAGTGCCGGCAAACGTCACTGCGCGCGAGCGATAGGTCCGCGACCAGTCCGCGACAAGGGCGAGCGACACTTCATCGAGACCTGGCGCAACCTCGATGCCCAGCTGTTCGTGCCTCCAAGAAGGCGAGCGTGTTGCCGATCGCCGTCAACGCGAACGGGCGGGTGAAGTTGAAGGCAGCGCTCACGTGACGCGCGTCCCAGCTCCTCAGGCCGAGATCCCGGCCCACGGCCTGCGCCTTGTCGCGACCAGCGATAGCCTCGATCTGGGTGAGCGCCATCGGCATCGAGGCAGTGATACCCAGTCGTCGTCGCCACGCCCTCATCAACAACCAGCCGCCGGTCCGCCACATAATGGATTGCGAGATGTTTCTTGCGCAACTCCGCGAGAAAATACCAATGGGTGCTTGCCCGCTTGTCTGTGAGCAATCCGGCAGCACCGATCACCTTAGCTCCCGCGCAGACGCCGATGATCATTGCACCCTTGGTCGCTTGGCTCTTAATCCAGTTCAGTGCCGCCGGATCGTCGTCACGGCTCATGGCGGGCACGATGACGTAGTCGGCGCCTTCTGGATGTCGCGCGTCGAAATCGGCGACCGTCGCCTGCGGCTCAACCTTGAGTGCCGGAAAGAGCATCACCGGCCCGGGGCCCGTCGCAAGTGCCACCACGTCGGCGACGTCGGCACGCCGAAGATGCCATACGGCATGAGATAGTCGGTGGTCTCAGTGGCAGCATTGGCGCAATCAGGGGACGCGTGCGCTTAGGCGGCTGCAAGGCCCTGATCGTGGCGTCGGCTTCTTCCCTCGCAATCGGCGCCGGGGCTGGCACAGCCTCGGCCTGCGGCAGGGAGAGAGTCCAGGCTCCGCCGATCATCGCAAAAGTGCAGCGCAGCCCAAGCAGCTCCACACGACCTGACGCCAGTTGATCGCGAGTTGGCTCATGGCTCTCCGGCGATAGGGCTGAAACCTAGCCTACGCCCGCCGCGTTCTGTCTGGAATGACAAAAATCGGGCGAATGCTGCCATGCGCCGAGACATCGCCGTCGTCATCCACCCGGGATTCCAGCTCTTGGATGCGGGCTGGACCGACGACGGCATTCGAGATTGTGGGCGCTTCCGGCCCGGAAGCTACCGGCTGGCGCTGCTGGCGCCCGGTGGTGGAGGCGCGGAGAGTTCGTCCGGGCTCAAGTTGTCGAGCGAGCCGCTCAGAGGCGGTCCTTTCGACACGATTGTCGTGGCGGGCGGCGACGTCGCTCGCTCAAGGGCGGCCATGCAGGAAATTGCCGCCTGGTTGCGGAACACGAGAGCGCGACGGACCGCCAGCGTCTGCTCAGGTGCCTATTTCCTGGCGATGGCTGGACGGCTCGACGGTCGCCGCGCCACCGCCCATTGGGCCAGCCTCGACGACTTCGGCCGCCGCTGCCCAGAGGTTAAACTGGATGCGGATCGAATTCTTTATCCGGGATGGTGATATTTGGCCCTCGGCTGGCATTTCTGCCGGCTCGACCTTGCGTTGGCTCTCATCGAGGACGACCATGGCGCCGTCGTTGCCCGCCGGACGGCGCAGCAGCTGGTGGTCCACCAGCGCCGACCGGGCGGCCAGCTGCAGTTCTCGGCTGTCGTTGACCTCGGCGGGCAAACAGCCCGCTTTGTTGCTTTAATCGATTGGATGCGCGCCCACCTCGCTCCCAGACAAAGAGGCGGCGCATCCTTAGAGGTCCCCGACGGTTTCCGAGGCTCGCTGGCTCGCAGTTTTCCCTTTATCGCAAGTGCCGCAGATCCAGGGCACCGCGGGTGGGCCTGTTGCCAAAGCTTCCACCGGTGGAGTACCTCCTTCTATTGAGCCCAAGTTCGGCCTATTGAGCCCAAGTTCGGTTTCGAGCCGAGGGAGAAGCAGCCTACTCGCGGCTAAAGATTGTCACTGGCGATCAAACCCGCAAGGCTGTTGATTTTGCGTTTCGATGAGGCGGCAGCCACTCATGTCCCACTCACGGCGGAGTACCGTCGCAACGCGCATCTTCACGGCGTTAGGAACCGCGGTCGCCATGGCTCTCGGTGCGGCCGGCACCGGTGGTCTTGGCTTGGTGACGCCCCTGGCCCAGGCGAGCGCGCTCACCAAAGCACAGGCGGCAGCAGGCGCGGCCTACGAGAAGGCCTTGCGCGAGTTCAAAGAGATCCTCGCCGAGCGGCGCGCGCAGATCGATGCCAAGCAGGCGCCGCCGAACCTTCCTGGGCAAGCCATCTACCTCGCTCGCATCAAGGTTATGAGTACCTACAAGGACCTCACCGACGTCGTGCCATCGCGCATCGGGCGGCCCAATAGGTTCGGCGTTCCGCCGACCTACTTCGACGCCGACATCGAGCCGCTGATCGAGGAATATGCCGCGCTCTTCCGTCTCATGCAGGCGCCGCCGGCAGACGCGCAGCCCTCCAGCACACCCTTCAAGGACGTTGTCGATCTCGGCAGGGTGATTGCGCGCGCGAAGGGTCTTGATGCCGCGAGCGCCGACGCGGCAGGCCGCATCAGCCTCGGGCTATTTTTTGCGGAGACGAACGGCAACCAGAACATCGGCAATGCTCGCTCCAACAAGTACAAGGGCAGCTTGCAGTCCGGCGTCACGGAAGACCGAAGCGGGAGCAGGGCGTGGGCGGTGATCAAACCGAGGGTGGCGGCACTCGATCCTGTGCTGGTCGCCCGTGATGACAAGGAGGCGGCGCGCATCGGCAATGGCGATCAGCGGTTCAATCATTGGACCGCGGTGCGCAACGCGCTGATGAACGCCCATGCCGACCTGTTCCCGCAGATCCCGGCGATCGCAAGGATGCTTGCCGATCCGATCGATCAGATGAAGCTGTTTGAGCTGATCCAGATCATCCCTACGCCGACGCGCGCCGCGCTCGCGTCGGGCAACTTCGCGGCCTATCGCATTTCGGACCCACGGATCATGGGCTTCTTGCGCAACAACAGCATTTTCACTTTCGGCAAGGCGGACCGCGCAAGAACCTCGGCGACTTTTCGCGAAATCCTCGATGCGATGTGGCTGTTCAACGACAAATTCAAAAACGCACAGGCCAGATTCGAAGAGCTCAAAGCTCAGGAAAGGGGCCGGGTCCGATAATCGCGGAAAGCATGATACCGCAGTCTTATAAGCGGGAGTTTCTGATCTGACGGCTATCTTCGTCCCGGGGACGGCAAACTTTGGATGCCGCGACGGTTCGCATCGCCTACCTCGCCTGTATACCGCAGGCGTTTTTCTGCTGCGCTCCCTTGTCCGGAACGGAATGCAACGACGCTCGCCATCGCCTTAGTCCGTTGACCATCGGAACTGCTCAGGTTTGGGTTCTTATAGCCGCGATCAACATGTTGCTCACGATGCCGTTTCCTGACCGTTTGTGCCGACAACGTAGGGCGAGCTTGCCCCGTTTCGACACGTCCGGTAGCGGTCGCCGCGTCAGATGTCGGGAAGCAACCGATGAGTGAGTCTCGCTTGCGCGAAGGTGCCGGCCTCTTTGTGTACTCCGACAACGCCGCACAGGCACGCCGGACAATGCGTGTTTTCTACTCGTGCCCACAGTCTGGCGTTCGCGACGCTCCCATCGTCATTGCGATGCATGGGATGGACCGAGCTGCAGCCGAGTTTCGCGACGTCATGACTGCGCAGAGTATACGCAACGGGCAAATAGTCTTGGTCCCGGAATTCGACGCACACCAGTTCCCTGACTTCTATGCCTATAACTTCGGTGGAGTGCGTCTGCCTCCGCCCTGCAACACCGTGCTTCCACGAGTGCATTGGAATTTTGGCACTATAGATAGATTGTTCGCGCACGTCCGTAACTCGATCGGCTCAAACAGAAGGTCCTTCGGCCTATTTGGCAACTCCGCGGGTGCTCAGTATGTGCTGCGATATCTCGCGCTCACTGAGGCTCCTGCGGTTGACACTGCGGTCGCTGCAAACTGTGGGGTCTATATGTTGCCCGACCTTACCGCCGAATATCCAGTCGGCATGGGTGGCCTCGATCTCGACGATGGGCATCTGCGAAGGTACCTTGGGCGTCGCCTTGTGATCTTACTCGGCGAGGCTGACAACGATCCTTCTGCCCCGGACCTGCCTCGGATGGACTACGCTATGGCCCAAGGGCCTCATCGACTTGCGCGCGGCCTATGGCATTTCGAGCACTGCAGGAAGCTCGCCGATAGCCTTGGAGTGCATTTTGGCTGGAGGCTCGAAATCGCGCATGGGGCCGGGCACGTCGGCCAACGGATCTACGACCAAGGTGTCGATATCCTGAGGGACTAGAGTTCGATCGTACCGACTGCGTGCTCCGGACAAGTCGCTTTTTTGGCGTTTCCGCTGTCCGCCCCGTGAGCCACCGAAGCGGAAAGCTCTCATGGCCGCGTGCACGATGTCTCTGGCACGAGCTCATCGTTCTATTCGGTGCCGCGCACTTCCCCTTTGTTTGGTACCGAACGCTCAGGCTGAGCATAGACGCCTGCTCATCCATAGCGGGTATCGATTGTGGGCACCTCCTCCACCGATATGACGTGAAACATCGTGAAAGTTGATCGTTCACCGAATGAGCGTTTTAGGCAGCTGCAGACACCATCCAGGTGGCCGCCTTGAGGCTGATGTCGCGGTCACCTGCACCGGCTAGCAACACCGCTCGAACCTTTGGTTCGACAGTGGAAATGAGCGCCGGCGTTTCCCGTAGGAGTTTCCCGAGGGCGCCCACCTTCGTCAGCACAGCCATCATCGCGTCGAGGTTTCCGCTCGAAACTCTCGCATCGAACGCCTCGATCTCTATCTTGGCAAAACCCGCCGACCGCAAAACGTCAAACAAATAGTCACGTCGCTCGAATTTGAAGGGTGTCTTGTCGATTGGGATATCGAGCCCCGCGGCCCGCAGGGGAACGTAATCGAGTTCATTTTCTTCCAGTGATCGCCAACACACGAAGGCAAGTCGGCCACCGCGCCGGGTTATCCGGCGAAAATTGGCAAAGGCGGCAATGGGGTCGTCGAGTGCCATGACGCCGAATCGGGAATACACGCCGTCTGCCATCGCGTCCGGCAGGGCAAGAGTGGCAGCGTCGGCCTGTATCAGCTGAACTTGGCCGAGGGCGGCGGTTCTGGCTCGTGCAACTTCGAGAACGCGCGGCGCGAGATCTACACCAATAACGCGGCCCGACGGCCCGACCCTGCTTGCGAGCTGTTGCACAGTCTGACCTGCCCCACAGCCGATATCGACAATTGTCTGTCCGAGTTGCGGGGCAAGCGTATCCATCGCGGCCAAGCCGAGGGGCGACAATTGCAGATCCAGGAGATCCGCTACTTCACCTCTGGCATTGTCCGCCAATTCGAGCGATGACGTTTGTTTTGCCATACCCAACTCGAAGCCTTACGCAGTGAGGTTATTTGCTAACCATTGATCGCGTCAACGCGCGCCAGATGACCCTTGACCCAGAGCCGCGGAAGTAGGTTCGGTCAGGCCTTGGTACGCTACCATCGACAACCGGCCAAAATTTGGTTTGCAGCTGAAGCATCGACGAAGTCCCCACCCACTAAAAACTGAAACAGCATCAAAGTGATATAGCCCACCTCGACTTGGATATGGCGGTCCAGCGGCGAGGCAAAGTCAAAGGAAAGGTGGCGACGCTGAACCTGTCAGGTCGACCCGCCATCATGATAGGGTGACCCAATGGCTCCGGCACAAAGGAGGTTCCATGCCCGACCCAGCAAAGCTAACCGAACTTGAACACCGCATCCGGGCGGTGCGCGAAAATATCCGCGTTTTGACCGAACAGGCCGCGGCCTATTCGGGTGCAGCGGACGAGGAGCGTAACGCGGACCGTATCTCCGAGCAGGATGCACTGCTAGCGAAGCTCCTCGAAGAGCGCAAAACATTGACGGGTCAGACGTAACCGTTCGCGCATCTTGTTCGTCGTGGAGATGCAGTGCTGGTCGTTTGGGCCTGTTCAAGCTCCGCTTTGTTTTCTGCGTGATGGCGGACAGTGGAGTGCCGCGCAGGCCGTCAGCGCTAGTGCGCTGAAGGAGCCAACGCGACACTGACCGCTGCGGCCACTACTAGCCGGGCGGAGCCCAGGGAGGTGAAGGATCCTGCGGCCCGTCCCATCCCGGGGCACCCCGTTCTGAGCGGATATCCGCGGCGATCGCAGGCCCTGAGATCGAAGCAAAGACCGTCAACATCAAGACTGACAACGCCATCAACGTCTTCATGATCATCATCCTTCTAAGCCCCGCTGCACCGCACATAAGCATGCTGCCACCCTTCGAGAATATGCCATCACAGGCCGTTGATATAACTTGAGTTTTGTTCAATGACACATCGCGGCGGACGACAGACCACTTGGGAGTCACAAAGCACGTAAACATCGACTTGCCGGCCTCACCGCGCCAGTCGGTGCCCATCTGGGGGGGTGGCAGGACTGGGGACGGGCGCTGCTATTGAATGTTGCTTTCTTTCCGTTGACGGTGTCACGGGACGAGAAGCGGGGGATCGGCGTTCGGGCAGATCAGCCAAACCTTCATGCACAGCGAACTGCCCACGCAACTCAACGGCCGCGGCGCGCCAAGCCATCTGCCCGAGCACGTGTCGGTTCTGACCGGTGGCCTGCGCTTCATTGAGGAGCGGCTAAGCAATGGCGCACGGCACGTTCTCGTCCACCCACGCCTTCATCGGTGCCATCAATGCGACCAACCCGGCCAATCCATTCACGCCCAGCTACGCGGTCTTCGATCACTTCGCGAGCTATGAGCTCAGCGAGAACTTCACTCTCGCGGCCAACGTCAACGACCTGTTCGTGGGCTACCCGTGGGCGCTGACGTTGCCGCTGTCACCTGCACCCCATCCGCGATCACGCGCTCCACGTGGGGCTGGGCGAGACGGCACTGTTCACGGCCAGGTGTCGCAGTTCTAAAGGAACGCCGCCGAGCCGCATTTGGTGCTAAGAGATGCGAAAGGCTCCGAGTATGCGAACGCAGAAGGATCAGCCATGTACATCGCCATGAACCGCTTCAAGGTGCTCAAGGACTGTACCAAGGACTTCGAGAACGCCTGGTTCTCCCGTGAGAGCTACCTGCACGAACTCCAAGGCTTCGTCTCATTCCACCTGCTGCGCGGCCCCGAGCGCGAGGATCACATCCTCTATTCGTCCCACACGATGTGGCGCTCCTACGCCGACTTTGAGGGCTGGACGAGGTCGGAGGCCTTCCGCAAGGCGCACGCCCGCGCTGGCAACAACAAGCCGCTGACGCTCGGCCATCCCGAGTTCGAAGGTTTTCATGTGCTGCAGGAGGTGACAAGCGATGGCTCCTCGAAAATCATGACCGCCGAATGAGCACTCCAATAGCGCGGCGGCGCCAGCGTGCGGCTCCTTGGTGGCGCGCGCAAATCTATGGCGTCAGGCCCACTTGCACGTTCACAGAGGCTGCGACGAAGTTCGTGCTGGAGAACCAGCACGAACGCAGGCTCGACGAACGATATCTTGCAACTCAAGTTGCTGATGCCGTGGATCGGACGTGAGACCATAGATGGCTTGCAGCTTGGCACCCTGCAGCTATGAATTGACCATCGTCGGCAAGAGGGCGAGGCGCTTGGAACGATCAACCATGGTCTCATACCGGCTACGTTCGTCAAAAACGGCGACGCGAGCCTGGTTGTCTCAATCGGATTGCCAAGGAGGTGAGGAGGGCACGCCGTGGGATCACTTCAACGTTCTTCTTCTATAAGACAAGCCGATCATCCGCTTGATGACCGCGGACTGGAAGCGTGCGTTCGGGCCGAACTTCCGCAAGTGTGCATGCACGATCTGCGGAAGACGCCACGAGCGCATGCACCTTCACTCTCAAAACCGGGGCATAAACGCGTTTTTTGCCGGAGTTTGAGCTCACGAGGGGTACGCGGCCACGTTGTGAGTTGATAGGGACGTCAGCCCTTAATTGACCCAGTAAGGCCAGCAACGTAGTGCTCGACGAAGAACGAGTAGATGAGCGCAACTGGAATCGACCCGAGCAATGCGCCAGCCATGAGCTGGCCCCAATAAAACACATCGCCACGGATTAATTCCGCGATGACACCGACTGGCACGGTGCGCACCGTGGTTTTTGTCAAAAAGATCAGCGCGTAAAGAAATTCGTTTTGCGACAAGGTGAAGGCGAAGATGCCGGCGGAAATAAAGCCAGGCATGCACAACGGGAGAAATATCTGCAATACCGTCTGCATCCGGCTGGCACCATCGATCCTGGCTGCCTCTTCAAGCTCCTTTGGCACGGTCTTGAAGTAGCCGAGCAGGAGCCACGCGCAAAAAGGAACCAGCATTGTGGGGTAGGTCAGAATGACAGATGTCAGCGTATTGCCGAGACCCAGTCGGTTGATGACGTCGGCGAGGGGAATGAAGAGCAGAGGTTGTGGTACGAGGTACACGGCCGCAACAGTCATCGCAATCAGACTAGCTCCGGCGAAGCGCATTCTCGCCAATGGATATGCCAGCATCGTGCCCAGTATCAATGAAATCGCAGTGGAAACGATGGCTATCAGCATCGTGTTCCATGTCCAAAGAAGGAAGCTCGTCTTGGTCAGCAGATCGACGTAGTGCTTGAGCGTTGGAGCATGCACGATGAGCGGCATGACATTTCTGTTGTAGAGCTCTGCGTTTGGTTTCAGCGACGTGATTGCCATCCAATAAAACGGGAATAGCGCAAGCACGAGAAAGAAGCCTACCGGCAGCCACAGCCGCACCGCACGTTCGAGCCGTCTATGGCCCGTAACCATCAACTCCTCCGCATATAGATTGTCAGCGCAACGATCAGGACTGCGAGCGCCGGCAGCATCGCGAGCGCCACCGACGCGCCGAGCCCCAACTGCCCGGCTCCCATTGCGATGTCGAAGGCGTAGGTAGCAAATAAATTCGTCGCGTTCTGTGGCCCACCGTGCGTAAGGACATACACGAGCTGGAAGTCCGCGAAGGTAAAGATCACCGAGAACAGGGTTACGATCAGGATGATTGGCCGCAGCAGCGGCAACGTCACAAAGCGGAACCGCTGCCATCCGCCAGCGCCATCAATAGTGGCTGCTTCGTATAACTCGGGGGGAACCGTTTGCAGTCCGGCGAGCAATGTAATGCCATAGAAGGGCAGTCCGCGCCACGTGTTGATGATGATGATCGAGGCCATCGCCAAGGTGGGATCACCGAGCCAGGACGGCCCCGGCTTTGGCCAGCCAAGCGCCACCAACAGCCGATTGACGACGCTGAAAGCGGGGTCGAGCATCCACATCCAGGCGACGGTGCTAAGTACGGTTGGGACGATGAACGGCAGCAACAGCAGCGCACGCACTAGGTTCTTCATGCGGAAGTGCTAATTCATAGCCACTGCTAGGCAGAGACCACCGACCATCTTCAGAAATGTCGCAACGCCAGTATAGACGAACGTGTTGACCGCCACCTGCCAGAAGACCGGGTCGTGGAAGTTGACGACAAAATTTTGGAAACCCACGAACGTACCCGTCTGCGCAACCGGCCGGTCCTGCAGGCTCAACAATAAGCCGTAAACAAGCGGATACCCGACCAGGGACGCGAGAAACAGAAGCGGCAGCGCCATTAGCAACCAGCTAAAGACGGCTTCGCGGTCGAGCAATGCCTTGAGCGGCGTGCGGCCGTTCACCGCGCGCCGGACACCAGAAAGGCGATGCGAGACTACGGTCATGTTAGGCTGACCGATAAATACCTTTAAGTTGAGCCTCGGCGGTCTTGATGACCTCCTTGGTCGATGCGCCTGCGCACGCCTTCGCAAACATATCGACCACGACGTATTTGGCGACACTTTCCGCCAGCTGCCGGCTCGCCGGCGCCGGCCAACCCGGCAGATGCGCGCTGGCGAGTGCATCCCGGTAGGGGAGGTTGCGCGGCTCTATGTTCCACATCGGCGCGTCGTCGTAGGCATGTAGCAGAGGCTGATAGTAGGTTTCGGCGACGGCATACCAGCCGCCCAGTTGCTTCGGCTCCATCAGCCATCGCATGAAGGCGCGCGCCTCCTCTCTTACCGGGGAGAAGCTGAAGATCGAATGGCTTATCGAGTTGAGGAGGTGGAAGCGACCCTTTGGTCCCGCGGGGTTCATGGCCTGGGCCGTGACCTTGCCGATTTCAGGGAATTCCCGCTTAGCGAACCACAGGATGCTCTCAGCATTGTTGGTGCACGAAATTTGCTCCGACATCCATGCCTTGTTGTTGCTGACGTCTGTCCAGCCGAGCACATCGGCGAGCATCGTGTCCTTGAAGAATTTGCGGGCGAAATCGACGGCGCGCGCCGTCTCGTCGGAATCGATTACAACGGTCTTCCCGTCGGTTGCGACCTCGGCACCACCGTAGGACCAGAGCAACGGGTATAACCAGCCATGGTTATCGCCGAAGCCATGCCCGAGCTCGAAGCCGAAGGGGTGGTCCTTGGCCTTGAGCTTCTTGCCGACCTCATAGAGCTCTTCCCAGGTATCGGGAAACGTTTTGACCCCAACCTCCGCAAACCAATCGGCGCGCCAATTCATCAGCTGGCCGATATTGCTAAACGGGATCGCCTTCCATTTGCCGTTCACCAAAACGGCTTCTTTTCCGGCGTCATACCAGCCCCCCTGCGCTTTGCCGACTTCCTCAGCAAGGTCACCGACGTCCAAATATTTCTCGCCGAATTGGATGACCTGGAGTAGGCCATTCATTGTTATATCCGCACCAGATCCCGTTTCGGCGACAGTGCTGATCCGTGTCGGCAGGCTGCCGACGCTGGTGACCTCGTAGTTGACCTTGATCCCTGTTTGCTTCTCGTAGGCAGGGGCGAGCACGTTTTGCACATACTCGTCGAAGGGCTTAATGAAAGAGCTTTCGTGCAAGACGGTGATCGTCTTCGATTGCGCCCGTGCGAGGTGCGGTCAACTCAAAGCGGCGGCAGTGCCAGCGGCCGCCAGTTTGAGAAATCGACGCCGTGATGCAGATCGCGAAGTTGCCGCTTCGGTCATGCTTGGCCCTCCATTGACCCCCGGCGGGGGTGATCCTGGGTAGACTGGCATAACCGCGATTATGCACGATCACCGCGAACTGCATTCGTTTGCGGTGCGGCTATGCTTATCCAATGCATGTCGCCGCCTATAATGGCATCACGAGTTCATCATTTTTTGGCAACCGAATCAAGGAAGCTCCTTTAGACAAATGGTAGGAGACGAAGGTGTGAGCATTGGTTGCAGCGACCGAGCGCGCCCCTTGTTAACGCGAGGGCGTTGGCTACTAAGTGATTGGTATTGAGAACAAACCTCCACTTTGCCGGCGCGATCTGAACGGTTGAGTCACCACTTGCTCGTGCGCAGGCTTAAAAAAATATGGACGACCGAACGTGCCGCGGTCCGTCGTCAGCTAATCACTCAGTGAAGCTCGCGCGAATTAATCGTTCAGCTGCTCGACTGAAGCTCTTCGTGGGATAGGTGCAGCAGAACCAGCAAAAGAGATAAGGCGACCTGAATGGTCGTGGGTCATGGGAGTCGGTGCTTGTGATGACTACCGCTCCACACGCAGAGCCACCATCATGACCATAGGAAGCCGCGGCCAGCGCTGGCCGATATTTGAAGCTGCCAATGTGCGTTGACGCAGGTCAGGCAAGAGGACAAGTCCTATAGATTGCGCTTCATAACGGCATGGTGTCGATTAGTGCGCAGGCAGACCTTACCCCGCACCGGTCCGCCAGGGGTTGGGGGGCCGGTGCTGGCCATTTGGTCAGTTGCCGGTCCTCCTGTCCTCGGGAGGGGCGACTATCCCGCAACGGACCAGCCACCGCACACGTAGCGCGCACTCTGAATGACCCTGCAAGCAGGGCTTCACGTCGGGTGCAGGTAGCATCGCGGGGCTATGCCCCCCTCAGGCACTTGTCTTGGTCGCGCCGAAAGCCTTGCGGCCGGCCACGCATAGGTGGACTGCAGGACGACCGCCTTTAGGGTTAAGTTGTTTCCCGCATTGCGGATTTGCGCGAGCTCACGAAGCATCGCGGCCAGCACAACCATCGGCTGGCCTTGCAATGCAAAAATCGTGGCAAAACGCATGTCTGGGCGCGCACCCTCTCCCAGGCTCTTTCCTTGCGGGCCTCGTTCTCAATCACGGCCCCGTGCAGCTGTTAGGGAGGCTCCTCCTCGCCGCCGATACTGCAGCCAGGCAACGCGGGGTTTTCCTGTCCTTTGCAACGCTCGAGGAGCTGGTCGCAATCAACCGAGCCAATCGTGCCACTTGGCGACCGCTCCTGCCCGTATTTGACCCAAGCTGCGGACGGCCAGATCCAACCTCGGCGATCTGTCTTTTGGGCCGCAATGCCGCCGGAGATGTGGTCGTTACTCAGGCTGCACGTTACTTCGATTGGCGTAACACCAGCTTGCACGACGAGGCGACCAGCCTGCGCCTCCTCTATCGTGACCCCGACGCGTGGCGGCAGCAGGACGAGGCCGTCCAGGTGACAGCACCGACGGCGCACCTCATCACGGGCAACGTGGCCTACACTGGAGCACACTGGTGTCATCCCGACTGCAGAGGAAAGGGCCTGCCCGCGATTACGCCGCGCATCGCTCGGGCATTGGCCATTGCGCGCTGGAATGTCGATTTTGCCTGTACGCTGATGGTCGATGACGTCTTCGCACGTGGGGTCGCGCGCCGTGCCGGCTATCTTAACGCGGAGTGGAGCGTCGAGCTCAAAAACACGCCATTGGGAACGCTCACGACAGCTCTGCTGTGGAGCCGCCGCGACGAAATCGTCGCCGATCTCGAGAGTTTCCTAGCCAGCTTTGTGGACAGCGGCGCGCGCGTCATCGAGCGTCACGCCTAGCAGGCGGATGCGGCCACCGGGGTCGGTTCCCGTTACGATCAAACGCCAATAAGCGTGCGACAGCGTGCCGAGCTTCGGCCAATCGATCATTGCCGCCACCTCCTCGAGTACGGGGTGACCACTGCGCCCGGCCTCGCGATAGGCGTTGGCGACCCACTGTCCATAGTACCAGTCGGGAAGGTCATCGATGCGCCGGCCGCGCGCTCGGCTCTGCCACTGCGGCGACCGCGACATTAAGGCGCTCCCAAAATCACATACGCGCAATTCGCGGTCATCATCCTCCGTCAGCAGAAGATAACGATCACAGAGCGGCACCGGTAGCATCTGCGCCGGGTTAGCGACCATGCTGGTCAGCCGAGATGTATCTACCAGGACATGGCGCAAGGGGTTCTCACGCGGGAGCCGCCCGGGCGCAATGCGCCGCCGCGAGAACCCGACGGGTGGATTTTCGGGGCTCTCAAACAGACAGGTTAAGCGGCGCCATCCGTCACGATGCCAGCCGACAATTTCGTCTCGCCAAGCGCCGTCGTACCATCTCACCACAATGCGCTCAGGAGCATGCTTGTGCAAAGCAAGATAGAGTGCGCCGAGCGCTGCTGGCCTAGCAAGTGCGGGGCGCAACTGGATGTGGATGCTAGCCTTTCCGATCGCCAAAGCGATAAAGCCTAGGTTCAGCACTGCGAAATCACGTAGCTCTTGGGCGCCGACCGAGGCGTGCAATCGCGCCCTGAGCACACGGGAGTTGGGATCCCACACCTCTCCTCGATCGTCGATTAGGAATGGCGACACGCGACCCTCCGACCACGCCCAGTCGAAAGCGCCAGCCTAGCGTATGCCCTCAGCCGTCGGCAACCGTCGCCCTGAACCGTCCTTGTCAAACAGCGTCGCAGTCGCTTGCTTTCGCTTGCCAAAGCCCGCCTCACGGTTGATGATCATTCATATTAAGGCCACCAACTCCATTGATTGCGAGGGATAGGGTGTCGTTCGCGAAAAATATGTCAACGCGTGCCCTTTACATCCAAGTACGCGACCATCTTGCGCATCAGATCGCGAGAGGTGCTCTCAAGCCCGGGACGCTACTACCTAACGAATTGGAACTCGCAGATCAGCTAGGAGTAAGCCTTGGAACGTTGCGCAAAGGCCTGGAAGCGCTCGAAAGGGAACGCCTGATCACACGACGCCACGGGCGCGGGACATTCGTTCGCGACCACGCCGCAGACACTGCTTTCACCTTCGATAATTTACGAACTAAAGATGACGAACCGATACCTTCCACGATCCAGTTTCTTGGCGCGACGATTGAACCTGCCAGTCCCGAGGAGCAGAAATGGCTCGAACTGCAAGACTCTGAACGCGTGGGTCGATCGCAACAGGTTCGGAATTACCAGGGCCCCTTCCTGTTCGAACAAACCGCGCTCGCCGTTTCGCGCTTCCGCGGCCTTGAAAGCGCAGAATTGCAGGAGCCGTACCAGCTCGCAGTGCTCGCCCAAGAACATGGAGTTTTGGTGGGTGATGCCGTCGAGAGTTTAGAGATCACCCAAGCAAATATGACAGTCGGCACACTGTTGGGAGTCAACCCCGGAGTGCCCCTCCTAAGGCTGGACCGCATCATTTATTCTTTGGATCGTGTTCCGCTAGAATGGCGGATCGGCTACTGCCGGCTTACAGCCGTCAAATACGTCGCGACACTGAGGGTCTGAAAGGCCGGTACTCTGCGAGACTTCAACGCTTTTCCTCGTCATTGGAGCTTGTCGTCGATGGCAAAGAATTCTCGCTTCAAGCAGGCGGCCAACGTCCGCCGTGAGAGGATTTGGCTGCATTTGGGAAGCCGTATCCGCTTCCGTCGGGAGCAACTTGGCATAGCCGTTACGAAAGCGGTCGCTCATGTGGGGGTCGCCCTGCAAACGTATCAAGAATACGAGGCCGGCGAACGACTGATTCCGGCAAATCAACTCGCGGATTTAGCGGAATTCTTCGGCGTACCCGTGTTCTACTTTTTTGAGGACCTGCAGGTCAGAGACGACAAATCAACGGCATTCAAGCCGAACTCGGCATTTGCCGTCGCGACGGAAACCGATCGGATCGCAACCCTCATAGAGGACTTCCAACACTTGGACTTCGAACACCAGCAGCACCTCTTGCTGGTTGCTCGGGCGCTAGCCAACGACACAAAGTAGCAGCACCAGTTTTTGCGCGTTAGACGTTGGACAGGTCAGTTTCTGGCATACGCTTGTTCGCAACCGCAAACCCAATGATATTGAGCCCAAGGCGTATCTGCAGGACGTTCTGACCCGCATCGGCGGGCGCTCGATCGACTGGCTTTGCGAGCTTCTGCCCTGGAACATCCCGCGACCCGCGACGCGGAGCATCGCGCGCAGCCTCGCCACTGTTAAGTTGCGAAAGCCGTACGTCGTTGAAGACGCCGGGACACAGACAAAGTCGGCGTGTTCGTGCCTGTCGACGACAAAAATGTAGAGCTTGGACGCTACTGTGAGGTACCGCGCGGATTGCGAACAGGACCCTCACGCCATATGAAATAGCCGACCGCCTTTATGCCACGCAAGATCGGTTCTGGGTCCATGGGTGCGGGTAGCGCTTCATGAACGCCGAGCGGAAACTCTGCCTGCAGCTGCCAGCCGGCATCGCATCCTTGCTGAGGCAGATTGCTGCCGGATTTGTCCAGCGTGACGCCGTAGCGATTGGTGAAAGGGCAGAAGAATAAATAGGCAGCTCGCGCATCCACATCGCCTGCTGGTCCGAAGGGCTCTTTCATTTGGCTTGTATCGAAATGAGTGACAAGGATGCGAACGGGCGCACGTCTGGAGCGTTGAGTGGCCGTTTGAAGAACGAGATGGTGCGCGCGAGGTTCCGGAACCGGCGCGCGATCGACGGCGCCTGGGAGCCGACGCCGGTCGAGCTGGAGATGCTCAAGGCCGAGACAGCGTCATCTTGACAGTCACGGTGGGCAACCAGAGAGCAAAGCAGCGCCGAGGCTAAGGTAAACGAGCACTGCCCTTTGGGCGATGGTCAATGACATCAATTACGGACCAAATGAGCTCACTGTGCCGCATGTGAAAAAGTCTGCCAAGCCAACCGACACAGGGCAGAATATCTGCCGATCATATCGCCCGGTTCCCCAGGCAAGCAACGATTGAATTACCGCATCCCCTTCGTGGGCGACCGCGATTGAGCGGCACTGCAGTTGCATTTTCCTTCCTTTCACGGCATTTTTCGTCGGGGGGATGTGGCTATGCATTCTTGTTGCTTGCTTGTAGGCGTGGCCGTGCTGGTTGTGAGCGCCTGCGCATCTGATCCTCCTGCCCAAGCTCCAATCGCCGCAGTCACTCCACCAGCTGCGGCCGTCGTTGTTGAGAAGCCTGCGCCCCCACCGGAAGCGGTGAAAGTGGAGAAACCCTCGCCAGCGTCCAAAGTTGTAAAGCTGCCGAACC
Organism: uncultured Alphaproteobacteria bacterium; assembly: GCA_963770295.1. Taxonomy (GTDB): domain Bacteria; phylum Pseudomonadota; class Alphaproteobacteria; order Rhizobiales; family Hyphomicrobiaceae; genus AWTP1-13. Next base: position 78,112 of record CAVYPA010000004.1, on the reverse strand, counting down.
CGAAAGCGCCGAGTCAATGTAAGGGACTGCCGCAGCTCGCGTGCATCAACGTCGAGGCTTGCGAGTGGATTAAGCGCTTATCATCAACGGACAACGACGGACGTCCGTTGATGGACTACTGCGGGCTGAAGGCCACAGCCTCAGTAAACAAATGAACGCCGCCTGCCGATGAGCGAGCCTGTGAATGCGTCGCCCGAAGAGAACTGGACGCCGACACATTCGACGGAGCGCTGATGCAAACCAATGGCTCGCGTCGCTAGGCGTACTGCTTCGCTTTTCACATGGTTTGAGTGTAGGGTGTGTGATTGGCCACCCTGGTGTATCGTCAGGGGCGCAGTTGTCGAAGCCGAGTCATGAAGTCTGTTCAGGCCCATGTTGACAGGTTTCGAGCACTAGGGTGCACCAAACCTGCAGCTGTCGAATCCGAAGATGGCCCTTCCGGTATCACGTCTTTTGCCTTTGCTTGAGCCGCGCTCCGTCGCGATCGTCGGCGCCTCACCGCGCGAGAATACGCTCGGCAACAACGTCGTGGTGAACCTGCGCCGTTTCGGCTACGCCGGCCGTATCTTGCCGGTGCACCCGAGCGCATCGGAAGTGGCGGGCCTGCCAGCGTACCGTAGCTTCGCTGAACTACCCGAGCCTGCCGAGTGCGCGGTGCTCGCAGTGCCGGCTGACAAAATCGCCTCGGCACTCGAGGAAGGCGCCGTGCATGGCCTTCGGGCCGCCGTAATATTTGCGAGTGGTTTCGCAGAGCTCGGTGAGGAAGGACGTGCGCTGCAACGGGCGCTGCAAGCTCTCTGCGCACGGACAGGGATCGTGCTGTGCGGGCCGAACTGCCTCGGTCTCGTCAACGTGCACAAGCGCGTGTCACTCTACAGCTCAGGTATCCCCGAGGGGATGAGAGACGGTGGCCTCGCCGTCGTTTCCCATAGCGGCTCCGCGTGCATTGCCCTCTCCACACTGGGGCGGTTCGGTCTTTCCTACCTCGTCTCCGTAGGCAACGCCGCCGTGCTCGACGTGGCCGACTACCTCGAGTACCTCGCTGCTGACAGCGAGACCAAGACCGTGGCGCTCTTTGTCGAAACGCTGCGCGATCCTGCGGCCTTTGCGCGCGCGATGCGGGCAATTCACGACGCGGGCAAGTCTGTGGTCGCACTGAAGGTCGGCCGGTCAGCGAGCGGCGCGGCGGCATCCGCTGCACACACCGGGTCGCTCGCCGGCAACTGGGACGCCTACCAGGCCTACTTCCGCCGACATGGCGTGATCGCAGTCGACGATTTCGACGAGTTGGCCGAATCGGTCGAACTCGCCCTGAAGATCCATGTTCCGCCGCAGGGTGACGGCGTGGCAGTGATCGCGGTGAGCGGCGGCGAAGCCTCGCTCGTGGCGGACCTAGCCGAGCGCGCGGATGTCCGGCTGCCGGACCTCGCCCCCGAGACGGCGGCGCGCTTGAGGGCGGTACTGCCTGTTTTCGGCCATATCGGCAACCCGCTCGACACCACTGACCGCGGCGTATACGACGCCCAGAATGTTTACAGCGGAGCGATCCGCGCGCTGGCCGACGATCCGTCGGTATCGCTCGTCGCCGTGGTGCAGGATTGCTCGCCGGGCCTGTCGACACGTGGCGCCAACAACTACCGACGCATCGCCCAGACCGTCGCCGATACCGCGCGCGACATAACCAAGCCGGTTGTCTTCTTCAACACGGCGGCGGGTGGCATGCATGCACATGTGATCGAGCCCTTCGTAGGTAGCGGCGTCGCCGTGATGCAGGGTGCACGCGCGAGCCTGCTGGCAATCAGTCGTCTGCTCGTGCAAGCGCGTTTCGCACCGTCGGCGGAGCCGCAAACGCTTGCGCCGGCTTCCGATTGGCGCAACCGACTGGCGATCGGCACGCCGTTCACGGAGCGAGAGTCGAAGGCGTTTCTGGCAGCGCACGGCATAACAGTTACGCGCGAGACGCTCGCGCGGGATGCGACAGCCGCCGCTCAGGCCGCCAACCTGATCGGATACCCGGTAGTCCTGAAAATCGAGTCGCCAGACCTGCCGCACAAGACCGAAGTGGACGGCGTGCGCGTCGGCCTCGCTGATGCTGCCGCTGTCGAGGCGGCCTTTGCTCAGATCACGGCAGCAGCGCGACGGCATGCCCCAGCGGCGCGACTGGAGGGCGTGCTGGTGCAGGAGATGGTGTCCGGAGGGATCGAGCTGATCGCAGGGCTCTCGCGCCAGGAGCCCTTCGGCATGGGCGTAGTCGCCGGTGCGGGCGGAGTGTTCGTGGAACTGACGCGGGACACGACGCTGGACCTTTGCCCCATCAACAATGCGGAAGCTCATGGGCTGCTTGCGCGCACGCGTGCCGGCCGGCTGCTGCAGGGCTATCGCGGTCGGCCTGCGGGTGACGCTGAGGCTTTCGCCGGGCTCCTTACGCGCTTGTCGCAAATCGGCGCCGCGTACGGGGACCTACTCGAGGCTGTGGATCTGAACCCTGTTGCCGTAATGCCGCAAGGCCGCGGCGCCCTCGTACTCGATGCCCTCGTTATTCCCCTCAAGCCAACCAGCCAGGGACCGCCATGACCTACGCCACGATAAAGCTCGATCACGATGGCGCGCTCGCGATACTCACTCTGAACCGGCCGGAGAAAATGAACTCCCTCTCCGACCAGTTGCTCGCAGATTTCCGGGTCGCCATGGACAAGTGCGAACACGACGACAGCGTGCGCGCAATGATCGTCACCGGCTCGGGCAAGGCGTTTAGCGCTGGCTTCGACATTTCACCTAGGGAAAAGCCGCGCACGACCGTGCAGGACTGGCGTGACCATGCCAAAGACGGCAACGAGACATGGCTGCGCGTCTGGCGCTCGCGCTTGCCGGTGGTGGCGGCAGTAAATGGCTATTGCCTTGGCGGCGGTTGCGACCTCTCCATGGCCTGCGACTACACGGTGGCCGCGGACACGGCCCAATTCGGCGAGCCGGAGATCGAGTTCTGCTCAGCCCCTCCCTTTCTCATCATGCCGTGGGTGCTCGGTATGAAGCATACGAAGGAGCTGCTCCTCCTCGGCGAGCGCGTCGACGCGACAGAGGCCTTGCGCATGGGCCTCGTCAACCGGGTGGTGCCGGCCGACGAGCTCATGGAGGAAGCGAAAAGGGTGGCCCTGCGCATGGCGCGGCTGCCGGCCATCGCCATGAAGCAGAACAAGGAGGCGATCAATCGCGCCTACGATATGCGCGGACTGGTCGCGACCCTCGAGTATGGCCAGGAGATGTTCTGCCTGACTGCAATGGCGCAGTCGCCGGAGGGCCAGGAGTTCCGCAAGATTGCTCGCGAGCAGGGCCTCAAAGCCGCTATCCGCTGGAGGGATCAGCGGTTCAAATAGCCCCGCCGCTTGCCAGCTACGAGGGCTTAGCCCTCCTCGGCGCGTGGAGAACAGCATCCCGATCCGTTAATATCCCAGGCGCGAATAAAAGGCCGACCAGTGTGACCCGCTGCGGGTTTAGCCGCGCCCAAGGAGATGCACCGATCTGACCTGTTTGATAAGCGCAAGAACCCGAAGCCCGTGCGCGCCATCGATGAAATGAACGAGACGTTCGGCAAAAGGCGCGCTCAGCTATGAATGATCGCCTTCCAAAAGCGCGCCGCAGGAGAAGGAGTTTTAAGACATTCCTCGGCGCATGGCTGTCACGCTGCACACTGTTGCCCCGATCACTGCCAGCTGCCAACCTCTGCTCTAGGCTATGGAGGCAAGTCCATGATCCCGGCCGAAGTCGAATGGGTTGCGGTCGATTGGGGCACTTCCAATCTGCGCGCATGGGGCATTGGGACATGCGGCGACATCATATTCTCGCACATATCCGATCAGGGCATGAGCACGTTGACGCCCGATGCTTATCCGGGCGTTCTCGGCGCCCTCCTCTCAGCGAACTTTCCTTCGAGGGGATCACGCATTGACGTGCTGATTTGCGGTATGGCGGGGGCCAAGCAGGGTTGGATGGAGGCACCCTACCTTGATGCGCCAGCCGATCTCGCGACGTTAGTGGACACAGCTGTGGTTCCCGCAATGCCCAACGCACGCATCTCGGTACGCATTCTTCCCGGCATCTGCCAAAGGGCCAGCACTCAGGAAGACGTAATGCGAGGAGAGGAAACGCAGCTGCTTGGACTTGGGACGCTCTGGCCCGGCTTCAGCGGCGTCGTGTGCATGCCTGGAACCCATTCGAAGTGGGTGCAGCTGAGCGGCCGGCGTGTAGAGCGCTTCACAACGGCGATGACAGGCGAACTGTTCGAGGTTTTGCGGGCCCATTCCGTCCTGCGCCATTCCTTTGCCGGTCCAATACAAGGTCCCCAGCGCGACGACGGATTCCAGGCCGGGCTCATCTCGGGCATTGAAGCGCCCCAAAAACTGTCAGCAATGCTCTTCAAGGTTCGTGCCGGCTCGCTTCTCTCTGGCCGGACACCCGATTGGTGTGCTGGGTTTCTTTCGGGCATACTGATCGGCTCAGAGATTGGCGCACTACGCGAATGGATCGGCGAAACCGAAATTGCCATCGTCGGCGATGCCGCACTGGCCGAACTCTATGCCAGGGGGTTTACGATCGTTGGCGGCCAAGCCCGAATCGTTAACGGAATCGAGGCCACCCTGACCGGGTTGAAGGCCGCACGGCTTCACAGACCGGACACGTGGCAGGAGTATCAGGGATGATCAAAGATTACCGGCACCTCATAGCCATTCTGCGGGGCATCACGCCGGAAGAGACCGTTGCGGTATGCGAAACTCTGGCTTGCGCCGGTATCTCCATCATTGAGGTGCCGCTCAATTCGCCTCAGCCGATCGACTCAATCCGCGCTGCAGCGAAAGCACTCGAGGGTAGGGCATCGGTGGGGGCTGGCACGGTCCTGAAGGAAGACGACGTCGACGCTGTTGCCGCGGCGAGCGGCACCTTCATCGTCTCACCTGATTGCAACGAGGCGGTCATCGCCCGCACGCGTGCCCGCGGCTTGCGATCCTATCCGGGCGTCTTCTCGCCGACTGAGGCGTTCCGGGCCATCAAAGCCGGCGCGCACGCCTTGAAGTTTTTCCCTGCCGAGGTCCTGGGCGCGGCCGGAATCAAGGCCATGAAGGCCGTGCTACCTCCCGAGATCCCCCTCTATGCCGTCGGCGGTGCCAATCCCGATAACTTCGCCGAGTTTCTTGCAGCGGGCTGCACAGGTTTCGGCATCGGAAGCTATTTGTACAAGCCCGGATCGACGGTCGCCGAGATCGCAGCTCGTGCTCATGCGCTGGTTACCGCTTACGATAGAGCAGGGACGCGATGAGCATCCAAGGTGTTGGGTACGAACCTGACGATTCACTCGGCGGCAGCTTTTGCCCTCAACAACGCGGCCACTCGGCGTGGAGTAGTGACCGGCACTCTAGCTCAGGGCATGATCGTTACCATCCCGATCAACGTCCTCTGTTTTTTCCCGATCAAGATCCTCACCAGCGGCGTGACTAGACTAGGTGACGATCATGCGGCCGCCGCGGCGGGGCAGGGGAGGGCAGGACCCGCTGCGGCGCAACAATTACTCGGGACCGCAGCGGGTGTGGGAGTTCATCACCCCTTCTCGGCAGCACGGCACTCTTGGGCTATCGATCTGCTCGATAAGGGTTGATGGGAATCAAGATGCCGCACTTTCCCTTGAGCGAACTCATGTGGCTGGCGCTGGCGGTCATCGCTGCGGGGTTGTTCACTGGCATTCTTGCAGGCTTATTTGGCGTAGGCGGGGGTGCTGTCATAGTGCCGGCGCTCTACGAGGTATTCCGAGTCCTGGACGTCCCCGCGGACGTTCGCATGCAGCTGTGCATTGGGTCGTCACTGGCCATCATCGTGCCGACCACGATTCGCTCCTACTTTGCACACCGCGCCATGGGCGTGGTCATTCATCAAGTTGTGCGGTTGTGGTCACCGCCCGCTGTTCTTGGCGTCATCCTTGGGTCGCTGGTTTCGGCTTGGGCTCCGGGAGGCCTCTTCAAGATTTCGTTTGTGATTTTCGCGGCCTTTGTCAGCGCGAAGATGTTAGTTGGGCGGAACTGGAGCCTTGGCGTCAGCTTGCCCGGGCGACCCGCGCAACGCGGTTTCGGGTTTCTGACCGGACTGGTTTCGTCTCTGGTTGGTGTAAGCGGTGGATCGATCTCCAATGCGGCGCTTACGCTCTACGGAACACCCATCCATCAGGCCGTCGCGACTTCGGCGGGCATTGGCGTGCCGATCACCATCGTCGGAACCATTGGCTACGTTTTGGCCGGATGGCGCTTTATGCCGGTGCTGCCGCCGCTTTCTCTTGGCTTCGTATCTTTGATTGGCTTGGTTCTCGTGGCGCCACTATCAACCATAGCTGCACCGCTTGGCGCCCGGATGGCGCATCGGCTGTCGAAGCGGCAGCTTGAGATTGCCTTTGGCGTGTTCTTGCTTCTAGCGTCGCTGCGCTTTATTGCCAGCCTGCTATAGCTGCGAATTTCAGCCCAACGGCCGGCAGCCTCGCCGAGGGGCCTTATTGGCGGTGTCGTATCGCGGCCCCTTGGAGGGGAAATTATCTTTGTATTTCAATTGGCGGGGCAGCAAGATTCGGACCTGCCGCCCCCTGCTCCCAAACTATGCGGCCAACGCTTCATGGCGTTTCCAAACTGCCCCCATTTCCAGGAGCTCTTGTGTGAACAAGGCCGTGGGGGAAGACGGTTGAGATAGAAGACTTTCGGCAACCGTGCCGCCGCAGTCGCGAAGATATCCCTTGATCGTCATATAGCTTCGATCAAGGCGGAATGCGATCTCGGGCAGGCATTCCGCGTAGCCATGCTTTAATAACCTAACAGCTGATCTCGTCGGCCGGACGCTCGCGCTTCATCTTTTGTGAAACCTAAGCGATGGCCCGCACCGAACCCCATCTGCCAGAGTAATGTGTCATCCCAACTTATGCCAGTTCACGTGATGTGGCCTGTGGAATCATTTGGCGTTGAAGGCGGCAAATTTGCATCAAGATGGGAAAATCCTGATTTTTGGCTGAGACCAAAGGTACCGTCAGACGTCGGATAACCACCAGTGACGCGTTACTGCAAATGCTGAGCTGCTGGAGGGAAAGCCTTGAGACATCAGCTTCCCGCTGATGGCGCGAGACGATTTGCAATCATTGCGGCCTTAACGGAGCTCCGACCCTGGAGATTGCGAATTCGCTCGGTGTAAAGCCGGCAACGATAAAAAGCTACCCAACGGGATCCGGGGTCACGATCTTGCGCAGCCATTGTCTGAACGCGCAGGTCGCCGAAGCTCTTGGGATCACGGAGGCAGAATTGCGCGGTGCCGGTGCGCGGTGGAATGGACGCTATTGGGTTGGTCGTGGGCCCAGCCAATCAGACGTTTGATGCGGTTACTGCAGTCTCGTACTTTTCATGCAATACTGCAACGCAGCAATTGCAGGGGTGCACACCCCGCTTAAATCTCGGGCTATCTCAACTCGGCGTGAATACGATGGCAAGGGGGCTCGCCGGAAGCGCACACCGACCTGTCGAACTGCGACTGCCATCCGCTCGCCGCTCTGCTCGGTGGCAGTCAGCCACTAGCGCATGCGGATGTGCTGGTGGTCATGCGTCTCGCGTTGGCCATGCGCGTGACGGGCGCTTTCGATCTCCGCCGGTTTGTGACGACTCACGCGACGTTCGGCGATGATGCGCTCGGCGAAACGCGCCGCCTCAGCCGTCTTGCCGTATGGTCAAAAAAACCGAAACGGGCGGAGAACTCGGGTTAGCTATCTACCAAAGTGTAGCGGTTCCGGAGGCCAGTCCGTACATTTTGTCCGAAGATTGCCCGGCCCAATGGTCTTAGCGGGGTCTATTCCACTGGGCCACAGGCAATGCGACCGCCTGCGTCACCGGTTGGGTCCGTCTTGTAGTCGTCCTTGCCGGCATGGATGATCAACGCTGTGCCTTCTGGGCCGAACAATGAATTTGCCTTACCCTTCTCCAGCGTCGCAGCCGCATTGAGCACTTCAACGACAAGCTCGCCATTTGCTGGAATGTGGAGATTGGGCATGTCACCGGCGTGGGGACCGTCGACCGCCATCATCCCATGCTTCTTCTTGTCGGGATTGAAGTGACCGCCGGCAGACATGAAGGGCGGCTCGCATTTCCCGATGCCGTGGACATGAAAAGCGTGCTCTCCGGCAGGCAAACCTTTTACCGAGAGCGCGATCAGCACTCCGGCTGGCGTCTGGGTCAAAGTCGCGCTGCCGACATCGTTGTTGTCCTTATCCTTCAACGAGGCCTTTGCGCTCTGTGCGGCGGCCGAAAACGTTGAAAACGCCAAGATCGAGGCCGAACCCACCAAGACGTAAAGAAGTTCTTCATGACAGTCCCTCCCTTCAGGCCATGATGCGTTAATTTAGCACGGATCGCCTCCCCAAGTATCCTTGGAGCAAAATCGAAAGGACGCGCCCGCGCCACACGGTCAGATTTCATTCGGATTGCCGAAATTGATAAGGTATCTCGTAGGTGAGCAGCGAGACCGTTATGCCTGGTGGCGGTGTCGGAAAGACGGCTTGCCTAACCGCGTCGATCACCCTCTGATCCAGTTTTTTGTCACCACTCGAGTTCACAATTTGAATGGAGCTGAGCCGTCCCGAGAGGGCGATGGTGTCGTAGCCTATGGCGCTCTTAACGTCGATGCCGATTGGGTCGTGCTGTCGGCTTAACACCCGCTACCGGCGCAGAAGCCGGCGCCGAAGCCGTCTCCGTCCTTGGGCGGGCCTTCTCCTACGCTGGCAGCCGCGCGCTGTTGGTGACCAACTGCGCCGTGATGTCGGACGCGGCGACCGCGCCAACTACCGGCAACTTTCGGTCGTCAGGCCATGCTGGGATTAGCGGGGAGAGGGTCTGGCGCATGCCGCTCGCCAAAGCTCTGAGCAGGGCAGGCCTCGACTGCTGGCGCGGGCCTAGCCACCCGATGCAATATCGCCAAGGGAGCGACCGCGTCCTGCTCCAAAGTTGGAATGGATCGCGCCCTGACTTACCCAAGCCGGGCGGCCCATTCAGACCGGCTATCCTGATCACGACGGGTAACCGTGGTCGGACGATTTTTTGATCCCCAATTCGGGGGAGAGCTTCTTAGAGACTTGCTGAACGGAACGGCGCACGCTTCTTTGGCCGGTCTAGTCGTCTGCACTTCCCCAATTCTTTGCCGCAACTGATCAGCCGGCGGCCGCTGATATAGCGAGACAGTCGGCACCGGCCGCCCCAAACACCCAGCCGAGGGTGTCGTACAGTGCTTCCGGCCGCGCAGTGGCTAGGAGAGTGTTGCGCAGATCGCGCAGCACTCCCGTTGCGTGATACACCTCACCGAATTGCCGAGATGTCAACTGGATGCGGGCCGCTCGCAGGTAGCGAATGTCCTCGTAGGCCCGGAAAGCAGTCGGCACGTCGTCTATCTTGCTCACCTGGTCGGCCAACAGTACTGCATCCTCGAGGGCCATGCAGGCGCCCTGAGAGATGTAGATGTATGTCGGGTGAGCCGCGTCGCCGAGCAACACCATCCGTCCCTTTGCCCATTTCCTCAGAGATGGTCGATCGTAGAGGACCCAGGCCCGCGAGACGTCGATATAGGGAAGCAACGCCTTCACATGAGGACAGGCATCGCGAAAGCGAGCGAGCAGGACGTCTCGGTCGCCCTTGGGATTGCCAGCGCCGGTAAGGGCGTTCGGATCGCGGTAGCTGGCCCCGATATTGTAAATCTTGCCGCGGCGCAGCGGATAGTGAAAAAGGTCGAGTTCCGGCCCGCCCCACATGGTCACCGACTGCGAATAGAGTGCTTCCGGGATTTCCGAGACCGGCACCACGCCGCGACAAACGATATAGCTCTCGGTCCGCGGCGGCTCGGTACCGAAAAGAGCTGACCGCGTCATCGACCACAATCCATCCGCCGCGATCATCGCCTGACCTTCATATGTCTCGCTGCCTGCCGTGCTCACCACGACACGGTCTCCGAGGTCGCGAAAGGCCGTAGCGCGAGTAGAGGTCTTGAGTGTGATGCGGTCGCTCGCCTTGCAGGCCGAGACGAGGATCTGAAGCAGATCGCCGCGATGCATCAAAGCATAGGGGTAGCCGAATCTCTCGATGAAGGCATCGCCGATCGGCGTTTGATAGACAACAGTTCCCGTCAGCATGTCGCCGAGAATGAGACGTTCGGGGTATGCAGCAACTTGTTGTACTGCTTCGAGAACGCCAATCGCATCGAAGGCCTTGAAGGCATTGGGTGGCATCTGAATGCCGGCCCCGATCTCGGTGAGGTCGACAGCTTGCTCCAGGACGAGGACGCGTTTGCCCTTGCGCGAGAGTGCCAACGCCGCTGCAGTGCCACCGATGCCGCCGCCGATCACGATAAACGGTAGATTGTCGAGACACCCCTCGCTCATCGCACAAAAGACCACCCGTTAGTTGGTTGTCGAAGTCAGCGTGGTCCGATATTGCTGAGCGTGGTCAACGTTAGCAAAGGAAATCTCGATTGCCGGTGGCGGCGCTTGGCGCCATGGCTCAGACGTTCGAAGCAATTTCTAAGCCCGCCCGAAATTCGTCTACGAATTCTTGGGTCTGCAGCGGCCTACCGTAAAGGCCTGATCATGTTTGCACGGCTCGGTGAGGGTGAGTAGGTTGGAACTTCTAGTCTTAGGACTTACCTAGGGTTGGCCTTCCACCCGCACAAATACCAGAAGCGAACAGTCGCGAACCGTCATCGCCGGCACGGAGCGAGCTGTTAAAATGCGGTCGGCCTGGTAGGATACGATGGCGTGGTCCTCTTATGAGCTTCGAGAGCTAGCTAACCCGCAGCACTGCTTTGCCGAGATATTTGCGGTCAACTAATTGCTGGGCGATTTTGCTGATCTCGGTCCACGAAGCCTCAATCTCGATCTGCGGCACAAGCAGCTTCTGCTGGACCTGGCGCAACAAGACGGAAAGTCCCTCGCCCGCTGGCTCTACGCGCATGAGCTCGTCGAATAGGATCAGGCCATAAAGCTTAACGCCTCCTTGGCGGAAGAAAACGCCGCTCTCGATGGTGCTGTTCGGGGCTTCCGAGACCCCAAACGTCACACACGTTCCTGCCGTGCGTAGCATGGTCAGTGCAGCCGCGAGAGTCGTGCCGCCCACGGAATCGAGGATCAAATCGTAGGGACCAGATGCGCGCGCAGCCTCTAAGGTTGCTCCGATCACGACGCCGCCCGTGCAGGATTTTACGATCGTATCGCGTTGGTCTTCGCGCCGAACATGGCCGTACACGGTCGCACCGGAGGCTTTTGCAAGCTGAACTGCGAGATGACCGACGCCTCCGCTCGCGCCGTCGATTAATACTTTTTTGCCGAGGAGTAGGCCCCCTTTGCGCAGCGCATGCAGCGCGGTGAGGCCAGCCACAGGCAAGGTCGCCGCTTGTGCCTCAGTGACACCTTCCGGGATTTCAGCCAGCGAAACGGACGGAGCGCGGATGCGTTCGGCCCAGGCACCCGACCCTAACATGCCGACAACCCGTGCTCCGATCTTCGGCCCACTACCCTCGGCGACTGCGTCCTCGACAATACCGGTGAAATCCCAGCCCGGACGCCAGCCGTCCTCGGCGGCCGTTAGTGCGCGCTTAACCTCGCCGCGGTTGAGGGAGATCGCAGTGACCCGCACTGTGACATCGGTCGGGCTTTTCGCCTGAAATCGGCACCGGCGAGATCCGGAGCCTACCAGGAAACTTGCTGTCTACCACGACGGCGCGTGTCTGTTCGGCTGTCGGCATGTCTGGCATCCTTCCTGCATTGTTGATTGCGGGACCTTGCGCATGAATTCTTAGAACACGTCGCGAGCGCTATTGCGCAAAGATGATCGAACCAGCCCCGATCGGCCATGATCGGCCGCAAGTCCATTCCCCCAGCCGCCGAGGTGAACGGTAGCGCCGGCAGGGTAGGGCGTCCATGATCGATTGCCCGTCGGGCTCGAATTGACAGCTTCCGTCGGATGCCTGGCGCACGTCGCGACCGACCCAAGCCAGAGCTCAATGCCGCGCTACGAAAGCGCAAGCATCCACTCGCGTATCTGGTAGCCCAACCTTTGGCAGTCCCCTGGATATCGCCAAGAACGCATTCCAGGTGCACGGCGTGGACGCGGCTGGTAATCACTCGACAACTTGGGTACGTCCAGCTGATCGGCTATTTCGAGAAGCGCGCGAGCTGGCTTCCCCGAAGGCGGGGGTTCATTGCTGTCGAAGTGGGCGATTGAGCTGGAGATCGCGCGGCGTCGCAGCGTATGAGAGACGGTAGACGTCGTGCTGCGCGCTGCCAACGCCCAACAATGCGAGTTTGCCTGAGACCAAATCTTCAAGGGCTCGCGCGTCGTATCCGTATACAATCACGATCCAATCTGCGACGGCATCCTTGCCGCCTCGGATCTTCTGCTCCATCGTTTGAGCTAATTGTGGTGTCTCGGTCCGCAAAAGATGGGCGCTCGTCAGGCCAATCTCATGTGGCACCTGGCGGAGGACCACTATCAGCGCGCGACGAGTAGCATCGGCTTGGCTGGCTTCAGGAGACACACGCACGGTGAGCAGTGATCCTGCAATTCCGCCCCCATAGCTATCAATGACCCGACATTGGCTGCGCACCATGTTTCGGTGGTGGGGCATCATCTTTGTCGACCACGGGGTCGGGTTATTCAGGCGTTCCAGATAGCACGGCGAAGTAAGCGTTTCATAAGTCTCAAGTTCGTACAATACGAAGAATCCTTCGTTCACGCTGGACCAACGCGATCCTCGCAGGAAACCGGGGATGCTCAATCTTTCGGGAAAGTGCTCGCGGGAATGCCAATCCTCAAACTCAATGCGCTGTGCGGGTGCGATGTCCCACCACATAGCAATTGCCGCACTGCCCAGAAGGGCCATGAGAGCCTCCACACAGAGACCGTCGGGTTACAACTTGCGTTCAATGCCGTAAAAGAAAGGTACTGGCATCGGTCCCGACTTAACGCTCCTCATTACAGGGTTCTGACATAACATAGCGCCCGTCCCGTTTGGAATCTGCTCTTGGCCGTGGCCTCTGGTTGGGGGTTCGAGATTTGGCAACGCCCGAAATCTTCGTCCGACAAGTCACGTGCATCGTCATGGCTGCTTCGGGCACCTTGCGTACGGGAGCCGGCGCTCGACCTCGTGCCCGGGGATTGAGGGAACAGCGTGCAAGGCTAGCGATCTCCGGAGCTGTGCGCGAAGACGCCCTTGATCAGAACTCGTTAACTAACCGCCGTCCGGCGCAGGACCGTGTTTGTGGCCTTGCTCCGTTGCAGCACTTTCAGTGCCGTCGTTCGCTGTGGATTCGAAACATGTGTCGAGTTCGATGAACTGATCCCAGAAGTCCCTTCCCAAACGCTCGCTGATAACTCGGTCGCATTGGAGATGTTCCCTGAGCCTTGGCCAATCCGCGCACTCCGTCTCTGCGCAAGCGCGAGGATGCGTTCTTTTCAGTCGTGCGTCATGTGGTATCTCGCTCGCAGCATGCCGCGCTCGCCGAAGCTCTCAACATTTGGTCAGCAGGTAGGGTAAAACAGAGCTAAATGCGATGGCAAAGTCATGCGGAGAATGAAATCTGTCCACCAGGCTCGTGATCTTCTAGTAAGACTTTGGTGTCCCACCGCGCCTTATCATTCACACGCGCCGTGTCGGTGAGGCCGCTAACTACTTCTCACGCAGCTTCAATTGCTACGCGTTCCTCATGACGCCGACTTCGTTAGGTGCGATGATCCTTCACGATGCGGGAAAAATTCTTCACTCCGACGAACTGAGCCACGGCGGTGGGGAACATGTGTCCGCTGGTGAGAAGCTCTTGCTTTCCCCAGGGTGTTGATCCGGCGTTAGCACGCACAGTGGGATGGAATGCCATGCTCGTTGGAAGAGTTATGGATTGCCTTGGCGAATTCCATCTGGAAGGAGGACCGCAACGCGAAGCTGGAGAAGCGGGTCGTCGACGCTGGACCTCGTCGTAGCGATGGCAATTGCTTGCGCCGGCATGTTCGTGTTTGCATTTCTTTTTCAACTCGCTGGTCTTACGGCAGCTAGTTGGGCACCGCTATATCATTACTCATGGTGACGCTCGGCGTTGGCGCGCTCTTCGCGGGGTAGCCCAATTGCTCTGCGTTACTGCTCCCAATCCCCTTCGGAGCCGCTCGTCGTAAATGATCTGCGTATTCCGGCAGACAAGCTGGTCGCCGCGCTCATTGCGGCATCCGGTTCATGAACGTCGTACTGATCCGCGGTAAGCTACGGGGTGGCAGCAGGTGGGATGCGCTTCCTGGTCACTTGTTCGAACGCGTAGGCGAGTTCGATAAGCCGCGGCTCGCTGCAGGCGCTGCCAGCGAAGCTGACCCCAAACGGTGACGACTTGGCGTTGAATCCCTCGGGAAGAGGGGGGCTTGGCACATTCGGCACCATCCCAAAAGGCACCATGACCGTGGGATAGCCGGGCCGTGCTGACAAAAGCGCACCCGATGCGCCCGGGAACAGGAGCGCATCGAGGTGTTCCGACTTCATAATCGCATCAATGCCATACATCGCGGACAGCGCGATGTCCTTGGCACGATCGGCCTCATAGCGCGCGCGGTCGGCCTCGACATCCATCTCGTCCGAGTTATCGAGCTGACCCTGGCCGAATTTGAGCGCTCCGGCGTTCCTGTGCGCGAGGTTCCAATTGCGGAGCTCAGTCAGTGACTTCACCGGCGCCGTAGGCCCGAGGCTGGTGAGCCATTTGTTGAAATCGCGTTTCATGCCGTACTTGAACACCACGGAGCATTGGGAATCTTTGCCCTTGGGACCATCGGCGCCACTGCAAATCGGCCACCGCAAGAAATTCCTGTTCTCATCCTGATCGACGACGCTTGGGATATCAGCCGGATCAATGATGATCGCGCCCTGCTGCTTGAGAACGTCGATGGCTTCGCGCATGACGTTCGCCTGCTCAAAAGTAAGTCCGCCGCGCGGCTCGGTTGACCCGGGCTGTGCGATGCGGTCGTAGTAGAAGGCGCGGGGAACACCGATCCGCGCTCCCGCGAGCGCGTCGCGCTTGAGAAAGCGTGTGTAGTCACGGTTCGGCGGCGGCTGACAAGCCTTAACCGGATCCCCTGGATCCTGCTGGGGATCCTCGAGCACACCGAGCAGAATGGCGGCATCGGCGACGGTCCGCGCAATCGGCCCCGCCGTATCCTGGTCGGCAGTGAGCGGGATAATGCCGAAACGGCTGATGCGTCCCACGGTGGGTTTAATCGTGACCAGCATGGCCAAATTGGCGGGAACGAGAAGCGAGCCAGAGGTTTCGGTTCCGACGTTGGCGGCCCAGAAATTCGCGGAGGTACCGATGCCGGAGCTCGAACCACCAACCAGGAGTACCGGTCGCCCATCGAAGGTTGCATCGCGCGGGTCGCGCCGCGGGTCATCGGGATTCATGCCGAATCCGGTGATCGCATTATACCCGCCCGGCATCGGCGTCGGCGGTCCGGCTATCCAATTGGCCAGCTCGGTCATGCTTGTCTTGGCGATAATTACGGCACCCGCATCGCGCAGGGCTTTCACGACTGTCGCCTCGTAGGGCGGCACAAACCCATCAAACGCAAGCGCGCCGCCGGTTGTGGGCATGTCGGTGGTATGGATATTGTCCTTCACGGCGATAGGAATGCCATGCATGGGGCCGCGCAGCATGCCTTGAGTGCGTTCGCGATCGCGCTCATCGGCTTCGCGCAGCGCGTTCGGATTGACTGTGATGACCGCGTTTAGCTTCTTGTCGTAGAAGGCGATCCTTGCCAGGTATTGCTGAACCAGTTCGCGCGACGTGGCGTTGCCATTCTGCATCGCCCGCTGCATATCAGCGATACTGGCTTCGACAACGTTGAATTCAGCGCGTGCTGAGCCACTGAATGAGGCCAAAAGCAGCACGATAAGCAAACGCTTCATTGCGCCCCCCAAAGCCGGGCGCGGCGGGTCGATGATCGACACCGGCGCCTGAGAATTGGATTACTTGACAACTGGCGATTGTTCAACCTTTCAGAGCAAGCTGCTCCTGATCGGCGTCGGCCGACCTGCGATCGCTGGTGCCAGGTGAGCTTTGAATTGATGCAGGCGGCCGTTGGATCACTCAAAAGTGCGCGGACGAAACGGATCGCCTTGGCTGAATGGAACTTTGAAGGCGTGGCAGGACGTACTTTCAGGCTTCCAACGGGTTGGTCTCCCCTTCCCTTTGCTGGATATGTCTAGAAGACGCCTATGCTGGCGGGACTTTCACCCGCGGGAATGGCAGCTAGAACTCTGCACGGCACCTTTTCAAGCCCAACTTCGTGAGATCCAGGAGCAGACTGCCACGCCGAGGAGACGAGGCCAAGGGGCGCGCATCGCGGCAAGCGGCGATGGGAACGGCATGGAGCCGAGGTGATTCAAATGCATCACGACACAACGAGAGCACTGGCTCAATATCCTAATGCGATGTCGACTTCCTGCAGCAGCGAGCCCCCCGCCTCCAAGGATCGGATGTTGGCGACGATCTGCGCCACAAGTTGATCGACCGTCGGGCGCCGCGCTACGTGCGGCATGACCGTCACTCTTGGATGCAGCCACAGCGGGCTGTCCGGCGGGAGAGGCTCCGGCCATAGAGCGTCCAGCGCTGCATATGCCAACTGCCCCGAATCGAGCGCCTCGATGAGATCCGCATCCACGACCTGCTTGCCGCGTCCGACATTCACCAGCATCGCCCCTCTCGGCATCATAGCGAACGTACGGGCACAGAAGAGACCCTCGGTCTCTCGCGTCAGCGGCAGCAGGCAGACCGCGATATCGGTCTGATTGAGAAACGGCCGCAGCTGATCCTGACCGTGGAAGATGGCTATGTCGGCGGCTCGGCGGGGTGTCCGCACCCAAGCCGAGACCTTGAAACCAAGCGATTTCAACACGGACGCAGGCGCCTGGGCCATCATGCCGTAACCCAGAAATCCGACGCGCCGTTGCTCCGGACGGACAATCGGCACCCGGCGCCATTCCCGCCTGGCCTGAGCGGCCCGATAGCCCGGCATGTCGCGATGAAACCGAAGAACGTGCATGACGACGTACTCCGTCATCATCGGGTCGCCGCCCGGCGGCTCCACCTTGCCGAGCGGGACCTTCGGCAGCTTGGGGTGCCTCACGAACAACTCTACGCCTGCCGAGCGGCTGAACATGGCTTTCAGGTTCGGAAAGGTGGGTAGAGCATCAAAATCGGGATGCATGAAGGCGAAATATCTGATATCTGCCACATCGCCCACTTGAGGCCAAATGCGGACCTCCATACCGAGAAGATGCTCGGCAAACGCATCGCGCCATGCCTGTGCGCTGCCGATGTGTTGGTCCAGTCCGCTGAGAAGCAACGCCATGCATCCTCCGTCTCGAAGCCTCGTTGGCGAAGCGTTCGCCTATGAGCCTATCTCAGTCAACGTCCCGTTGCGCCAACCGATTTGTTTGGTGCGTGCTGGGTGCTCGCCACATCGAGAAGATGTCCCCTCCAGGCAAATGGGCGGGCGGCAATCGTGCCCTTATCGCCGCGGCGCAGCGAACGGGCTGCCAGTGCCAAAGGCTACCGTGACAGAACGCTTTCTGTCTTGTGTCAACTAAGCATTTACCCGGAAGTTTGCCGAATGTCGGCAACTTCAGCATGAAAGATTCCACAATGGTCGATGCGTCCTAAATCAAAGAGCACATGGAAATTAAGGGCTCCGATGGCGCCCACATCGGTACCGTTGATCGCGTCGAAGGGGATCGCATCAAACTCGCCAAATCAGCCCCGGATCTGGCGGCACTCACCGTTATATGGACGTCGCACAGGTCAAGGAGATCAAGAATGGCTGTGTCGTGACGAGCAAGCCGGCGCAGGAATGCAAGAGCACTCTCCAGTAGCGCGACATGTCATGCCAGCAATAATTAAGCGCCCCGTCAAAAGGGACCCCGTGCGGCCGCCGCGGACCAATCCGGACAAAGGCGAGGCGGACCCGCGCAAGAATACGAAGTCCGGACCGAAGCGAAGCTAGGTGCCAAATAAGATCGAAGTATAACCGGTCGCCCGCAAGGCCCACGACAAGAGAAGAATGAATACTGTGCGCCTAGAGCCTGAACTCGCTAGCGGCGAAGCTACTCCGCGGTCCGCTTCGGGAACGGCAGCGGCGAAAGCGATGAGGACGTGCCATCAAGGTCAACGCGCCCGGCGCTTCGGCCTGACGAGCCGTGCCGACGCGGCAGGTGCTTCTAGAAAATATCTGGATAGTTCGCAGCGCAATAGGCCGGCAAGCGAATCGGTCGCCAAGGCCAAGGCGATCAATAAGTATCTGGGCTCCAGCTACAAACTGCTCGCGTCCTACGGGCGCGTGCGCGACTTGCCGTGTTGACAAATTCCTCCCACCTCGCCGGTTTTCACAAGGTCACGCCCCGGCGACACGACGTAGTAGGTGGGACGGCGAGAGAACGCAACATCTCGACAAAGAGTGGTGATTTTTGTGGGTTCATTTATTTGTGGAAGGCAATCTCCTTCGCCAATGTCGTGGATATTGCGGGGGTCAATCAGCGCGGATCCAAAAAAAACGCCATTGTTCAAATCAGGGTAAGTGAGATCGCCTCGCGTCCCTTCTGCGTCTTCACAACCTTCATCGCAAGCCGCTGCCCCTCGTCAAGTCCGCGCAATCCGGCACGTTCAACGACGGAGGCGTGTACGAACACATCTTTTTGACCGTCCTCGCACATAACAAAGCCAAACCCTTTTTCAGGGTTGAACCACTTCACGGTGCCTTCAACGCTGGTTGCGGCCGCAAGAGGTTCCCGGCCGGATGACGTCTTCGCTGGGGGCCGTGCGTTCGCAGGCGGGGGGACACCAGTACTCGCATCCACCGCAAGAACCGACGTGACCTGTCGTCCCTTTTGACCTACACCGACCTGCACACTGAGTTTAGAGCCCGGATCAACCCTAGTATGCCCAGCCGCCTCCAGGACAGCAGCATGCAGAAACGCATCCCCCGACCGGTCAGCTAGTTCAACGAAGCCGAAGCCTTTGTCGGCGTTGAACCATTTAACGACGGCGTCGATGGCGGGTCCGCTTGGGCTCGCATTAGGGCTAATGCGAGATGCCTGCCACAACCGCCCGCCGTAAGCTGAGGAGCCCGACTCGTCTTCGTCATCAAAGCCGCGTCGTCTCTGAGTTCGGTCACGTCCCTTTTGCCCCATGGTGTCTGCTCGTTTTATGGAAATCCAGCGATTGCTGCGCTGCCAAATCTCTGTGCGCTCATCTAAAGAATGCATTAGGCCTGGGGATCTTACGACGCAAGTTCAAACCGACCAGCTCTTGCGACAGTGGGAGTAAACTGCCGGAGCCCTGACGAGTGATTATCCGAATGCTGAGTTATGGCAAGTGTCGGCAATTTTGCGCTTCTACACATCGCATTTCCCCAACGCCAATTTCGGTCGACACATTGAGTACGGCGAGGATAGACGCTTCGAGCCCACGCCATCGATTGGAACCGGGCGCTTAGCATAACGACCAGATCTCCGTTTGGGCAATCGCCCCCGGCCAACACCGAGGACGCGTTCCTACCATCCGAAGCGCGCCACTTCCGTCGTTCCACTCCCGGCTCAGCCTCAAAAATGGCGACGCCTCCCAAAGCAAACATGGTTAACGCTGCAACCTCTTTTTTATTTCGACGTTCACGGCCCAAGCTCCTGAATAACCGGAGTAAATCGCGGAACAAGGATGGCACAAATGCGAAATTTATTGGTTTTGAGTGCTGCGGCGTCGGTGCTCGCCCTGGGCATGACCACTCATCAAGCAGCTGCGCTCCTTCCGGGCACAAACGCCATAAGCCATGGCGGGTTATTGCAGAAGGTACAGAAGACCGATGAGAAAGGACCTAGTACTCGCGGTCAGGAGGGCGGCGGAAAAGCTGCGCCGGCTGGTAGCGGGAAAGGTCCTGGCGCCGCTGAGAATAAAGGGCGCGACCGGAGTGCAGCGCAGGATAAGGGTGATCGGAACGGACAAATGCGCTCAGGTGATAAAGGAGTGCGTAGTGGTCAGCGACGCACCAATGTCGACGTCAATGTCAATGGAAGGCGTGGCTACAGGGCCGAAAGGCATACCAGGGTCGACGTCGATGCCGATCGCAGGCGCCGATCTCACGGACGCGATGTCGATGTCAACGTGAGGGGGTACAACTATAGCTCTGGTAGCTGCGAGGAGATTTTGCGTCGCTACAGGCAATGCAGAGCTCGCTGAGTATGGCCCGCTGACGGCTTTTGGAGCGGCGCTCCGCGGGCGCCGCTTCATGGCTCACCCCCTAGTCTTGCGAACGGGCTTTCCATTCATCAGCTAGGTGGACGGGAAGCTTGGCCACGTGCGCCCTGCCGGTGCTTCCAACCGGTGCGAACACGCGTTGCAGTATCCGGATTCACTGACGACGACTCCGGGTACGGCTATGGCTATGGTGGCGCGGCCGTGGGTGTCGACGTGCTTCGGGATCACAGCATTACCGTCGCCACCATGGGCATAGACGAGGTTCATCGATCCAGCTCGCGGGTTCGCGACCGGGGACCCAAAGCAGGATTACAAAAATAAGGTTGCCGAGGTCCGCCCAAAATAGCGCCTAGGAAGTGCAAACACGCCTCAGCATGACGCCCAAGGACAAGCTCAAGGCGAGCATCGCGGCCCCAGTAGGGCGAGGCGGGGCACTCCGGCGCGACGGCTGGTAGGTGATGCAACCGGAGACTGCACTGTCGAGTGGAAGCCAGCACTTGGAGGCTTCTCCGAAGTTTGAGGTAGTGCGGCCCGACCTGCCACTCAATCCCAAAAGTTAAAGCGACTCAGTGTGTCAGGAACATTACCCACGCGCCTAACATGGGTCCCGCTCTCAGAGCGCCGCCGGAACGTATTCCAAATCGACAAGTTTGCTCCGAGAGAACAGCAAAGGAGTTCTTTCATGAAACTTGCGATTGCAGGATTGCTACTTGCCATTAGCGCAGGTAGCGCCATGGCCCAAACTACCGGCCCAGGCACGTCGACAGCTCCGGATAGCGCAGTCACCGGAACAGCGCCCGGAACACCGCCAGCCGCGCCTGCGGAACGTCCGCGAATTCAGGGAAACGTCCCTGCGACCACTCCCGGCGGTCCGACCGCGGCTGAGACCAGCGGACCAGATCCGTCAAAGCCGAGGACGTCAACCAGTCCCGACAAGCAGGATCCGTCGCCGCGTTAGTACGATAAGAGCGCGCACGCAGCGCCTTCAAAAGCGAAGGGCGCCGCGTGCCCGAGCGCCCTTGCTGGGATGCGGCGCTCAACGTGGTGCGGACAGTCGGCGCTCAATGTTTCCCGACGCAACTTGCCAAAGGGGGAGGGGAGTTGCGAGGGGCGTTTTGGAAAAGCAGGCACGGCTCGCGGCAATGTGAAGGCGAGAAGCGACGCACGATAGCAGCCAGCTCCTCGCTCCAAGGCCTACAGCACGCACCTGCCGAGGCCCAAACGGACGCTCTCTGAATAAATCGTAAAGACAAGAAGATGATCGGTATGAAATGTCACGCTTCACCTAGTGGCTCTAGATCTGCGCCAACCTCGTCCTTCACATCCCAGTGCTAGCACTCAAAAGGAGCGGCCCCCGGTATGCACTTACTGCCGGCTCTGCGACCGTTCAAGCGAGCTGCGTGGTTTGCGACGGGCAACCGCAACCAAGTTGCATATCCAGCATTGCAAAGTCTCAAAATTTAAATGCTTGAGCAGGGAAAGCATGTGCGGTGCCAAGCGAACGACGCAAGGCGAACTTCCCGTCGAGCCACCGGCTCTCTAGCTGCGTTGGATCGGAAACAAGCGTGGGCAGCAGATCGACTAAATTGGCCGCACTCGGTATCCCCCTCAGTTTGTCTCCGATGGAGGCGAAGCTCGTCACGGACCTGCCCGCAGATGCGGGCTGGCAGTTCGAACCCAAATGGGATGGCTTTCGCTGCCTCGCCTTTCGTGCCGGTAACGAGGTGGAGATCAGGGCCAAGTCCGGCAAATCGCTTTCGCGCTTTTTCCCGGAGGTTGTGATCAACCTGGCAACGCCAGCCGAGAAGAATTTCGTTCTGGACGGCGAGCTGGTCATTCCCGTTGACGGCGAGTTGTCCTTCGATGCACTGCAGATGCGTCTGCATCCCGCGGAAAGCCGCATCAAGCGCTTGGCACAAGAAAGACCCGCAACGCTTGTCATCTTTGATTGCTTGCTGCGCAAACTGCGGCAGCCACTTCTGAAGAGGCCATTCGAAGAGAGGCGTGCGGCCCTTGAGGCCTTCTTTGAGAGCATCGGCGAGCATGTCGGATTGGCAGTCACGCCGTTTACGCGCGACTTGCGCAAAGCAAAACGATGGCTCAACGACATACAGCTATCCATTGACGGTGTCGTAGCCAAGCCTCTCTGTTCGCCCTACCAGCCCGGCGAGCGGGCCATGCTCAAGGTCAAATGTCTCCGCACAGCAGATTGCGTCGTCGGCGGCTTTCGGTACGAGAGCGGACGCAAGATGGTAGGGTCGCTGCTGCTCGGGCTCTACGACAAGGAGGGGCTTCTCCATCATGTCGGCTTCACATCGGCCCTCTCAGACACCGAGAAGCCGGGTCTCACCAAGCGGGTAGAAAAGCTGATTGGCCCGCCCGGCTTCACAGGAAATGCACCTGGCGGTCCGAGCCGCTGGAGTACGGCGAGGTCAGCGGAATGGCAGCCGCTGCGGCCAAAGCTGGTTGTCGAGGTTCGATACGATCATGTAACCGGCAACAGGTTCCGGCACGGCACCAACCTTGTTCGTTGGCGGCCAGATAAGGCACCCCGACAATGCACGTTTGACCAATTGCCCAAAGTTTGCGCGCCGACACAGTTGAAATAAGCAATCAGGAATTCTCTTTGTCCTCGGCCCTCCTGACGACGGCCCGGGTATCGGGTGGCGTCATGCGACGTCTCAGGCATCTGTGCTGCAGACATCAGTGGACGTGCAGTAGCTGCCGCGTTCTCCTCTCCGGGCAACTGCAGGAACTCCACCAGATCGAACAAAAATCCTTGTCGTAAAGGTGGGTGCTGCGGGTCTTCTAGGGATTAGCAATTCGCGGGCGGCTACTCGGGCGCCCCTCCCGTACGAAGGAGCGAGCGGCAAGGTCGGCTATTTGTCGGGTCCGATCGGCCAAATCCGTCACTCTTGTGAGCACGAAGGTGCGCCCCGCGAGTGCTTCAGCTGGAAAGCCACCGGTGAGCACCCCGGTCGCCATCAATCCCAAGGCCCTTGCCGCTAAGGCATAATGGGGAATGTCGCCGACCGACCATTGCCGTCGAGGCGTCCTTTATCCCGAGTTGGTGAAGACAGGCGTGGTTGAGGTCAGGGTGCGGCTTGCCCTTCCTTGCATTATCACGGCAGGCCACGGCATCGCAGAGCGCCAGAACCTGCATGGATCGGTCATAGTTGCGGAGCTCGTCCATTTTGGTGGTAGCGATGCCAATGTCGGAACCACACGCCTTGAGGTCATGAGAGATCGTGGACGCCATCAAACGGTTGCGCAACGCACAGGTAGTCGCGGCGGTAGCGTTCTCCCTGGGCAGTGAGCTGGATCTCAATGCCAACCTTAACGAGGAAAATGCTGCGGACACAAAAGCTCTCGACCGTCGCCCTGCGCAAAAGCGTCAACCGTAAGGCAGCGAGCTAGCGTCCTGGCGCGCAAACGCGAGCTGATGAGCCCCAGGCGACAAGCGCTATATCCGCCGCGACGAGCGCAGCCGCATCGAGGAAAGCGATGATGTCGTCCGCTCTCTGGCCCACGACCCACGCCGTGAGCAAGACGGTTGCCAAGCGGGATCAAGGCGACACGGGCGACAGATCGCGCGCCGGCCGCAAGTCCTGATCACCGCGCTTCGCGCTTCGCCACAGCGCCAAGGAAGCGCAGTTTGCGCGCTGACCAGCGCGGCCCCGCATAGTCGACGCCGATGCGGGGCGTCGCGATCGCTTTGCACGGGCCTTGGCCATGCTCGAACCAGAGACCAGATCCGGGCTCTGCCAGCCGCCCGTTGAGCGCGCCGTCGATGCCTAGCGTCCGCGTTAGTCGTGCAGGACCCGACACACCGCCGGCAGACCGAATCAGCACGGCGGCCGGATCCCCTTCCGCGCCCGTGACGACGTTGAGCATCCAGTGAAGCCCGTAGACGAAGTAGATGTAGAGGGCGCCTGGCGGTCCGTACATCGCCTCGGTTCGCGTTGTCCGTCCGCGGGCCGCGTGGCAGGCAAGATCGTGCGGGCCGAGATAGGCCTCGGTTTCCGAAATCGTAAGAGCGACACGCTTGCCGCGGATGCGGCGCACGAGCGCCCTTCCGAGCAGCTCACGCGCGACGACATCGGCAGGCCTTTCGAAAAAGGCCGGCCCGAGGACGGCACAAGTCCTGGTCCCAATGGGCATTCCGCAGCCGGCCCGGAGCGTTTCGCGTGTTCGCAGTCTTACAGATCCAGCATGACCGAGCGGGTCATAAAGCTCGCCCAGGAGCGGCACATGACGGTCGCGACCGTGGAATCGTGCACGGCGAGGTCACTCGCCCATTTTGCTCTCGCAGACGGAAAGTGCGACGGACGCGCTGCATGGCGAATTCATCGTATACACCAAGGAGAACAAGACCGCGGCGGTCGGGGTGCCGAAGGAGCTGCTGGGCAAGGATACCACCATGGAAGGGTAGCTCTGGCCCAAAGCGGCGGATGGACATCAAAACCACGAGGGGCGCCGACTGAACTACGCCGCCCTGCGCCTGCGCCTTTTCCGGGCCCGCGGTTTGCTTGTCTTTTTGCTCTCGCCGCGGGAGCGAAGCGCTGCCGCGCGGCGGCCGCCCCCCTTCACACTCTGGCGCAAGGCTTCCATGAGGTCGATCACGTTTGAGCGGTCTTCGCGCTCCTCCGGCGCCTCGACCGGCTTGCCGGCAGCCTTGCGCTTGACCAGTTTGCGGAGCGCCAATTCGTACTCGTCCTTGAATTTGGCCGGATCGAAGTGCCCCGCCTTGGTGTCGAGGATGTGCGTAGCGAGGCTGACCATCTCCTTCGGCACGGGGTGGCTGCCGATGCCTTTGAAGAACTCCTTCTCGTCGCGCACCTCGTAATCAAACCGCAGCGTGGTGCCGAGCATGCCCTTGCCCCAGGACTCGATGGCGAGGATGTGCTGGCGGTTGGCGAACACGATCCCGCCGAGGGCGACGCGGCCCTTGTCCTTCATGGCGTCGCGGATAACTCCAAACGCCTCCTCGCCGCTTTTGCCGTCGGGCACGATGTAATATGGCCGCTCGTAGTAGCGCTTGTCGATCTCCTCCTCGGGCACGAACTTGTCGATCTCGATCGTGTGCGTGTTCTCAAACTCGATAGCGTCCAGCTCAGCAGGCTCAATCTCGACATACCTGCCCTTAGCAAGCTCGTAGCCCCTGCCCTTGTTGCCCTTGTCCACCACACGCCCGGTTTCCTCGTCCACCATTTGCTGGCGCAGGCGGTGGCCGGTCTTGCTGTTGATCTGATGAAAGCGGGTTTTCTCGGATTTGCTTGACGCCGGGTAGAGCGCCACCGGGCAGGTGACGAGGGAGAGCTTAAGATAGCCTTTCCAGTACGCGCGCGCCGCCATGGCCGGGAACTCCGCAGACTAACTTCCAACGGCAGATCGCTGATTTTGTTCCCGTTTACCGCAGTGAACCGGAACGGGGTGCGGCCGGGGACCGTTGGTTGTGCAAAGCGAGGAACGATGGCGAGCGGCAAGCCTTCCCTATACGGGCAGAAGCACGATGTCACGAAGACGGCGGAGCGGTGCGGCGCTAGCCTGGCGCGTGTCGAGCTCTTGATCCTAGATGATGGCTTTCACCCATGATTCCTGGTCAGCGCCGAGATTTGTTGGAGATTCTCGAAGATCGGCATGGGCATGGCTCGACCATCGTCACCAGCCCTTTGCCCGTCGAGCACTGGCACGAGGCAATCGGCGATCCTACTCTTGCTGATGCCATCCTCGATCGCCTGGCCCACAACTCACATCGCCTGAACCTCAAGGGCGAGAGGATGCGCAAGGCCGCCGCCAAGGGTCAGAAGCTTGACGGCGAACCAACCAAATGAACTGATGCTAATGCTGACACGAGAGAAAGGCCTCACAGGCGGCGGGATCATTAATCCCTGGCCGGCTTCGATTGGAATGGATGGCTGCCTTCGTGGAGCGCGACGCGATCCAACTCGCCGCTGGCGAACGTCAGCACGTCGACTTGGCTCACAACGATACCAATGAAAGCCTTTCTGCCGGCCAGCTTGCTACAATGATTGGGGGCAACCTCGGGCGACACGGTACAAAGACCATCGCGGGCAGGGACGCATGTTGGCCAGAAATCATTCCAAGGGTCATGCCGGCTGGAATGAAAAGGCAATCCTCAGACACTGATGCTAGCGACGCCAGCTGAAGCGTAGCTTTTTGACTCCTATACCGAATCCGGAACGTCAGACCGGCTTCTACGTTATGGCGGCATCTAGTTTGAACACGCACAATCACACGCGGATTGTTTGCCAAGGTGCAAAACCATGCACAGCATCATTTACCTTGTTGGGCTCGTGGTCGTCGTGCTCTTCATCCTAAGCGCTCTCGGGTTGCGCTAGTCCTGCAAGCCGGAGGTGAACATGGAACAGGCTGCACCGATCGCCCCGAGGACTGTCACCATGACCCCCGCAAGCTACGTGGAGTGGGGCGCCGTCCTGGCCGGCGCGGTTCTGGCGGCCGCCCTGTCGTTTGTGCTGCTCACCTTCGGAGCCGCTATTGGTATTTCGGCCACTTCTCACTGGCCAAACGCTGGCATGTCGGTGAAAGTCATTGCCACCTTGGCGGTGTTTTGGGCTTTGGCGCAACAAATCGGCTCTCTAATGGCCGGCGGCTACGTCGCCGGGCGAATGCGCTCACGCTGGCATGAGGCTGCGCATAAGTCAGAATTTCGCGACGGGTTGCATGGTGGCCTGGTTTGGGCGATTGCGGTCCTGATCAGCGCGTTGCTTGTTTTCGCTACAGCCAGCCTTACCGTACGAACAGCTGCTGATGTAGCTGGCAAAGCGGTGGCTGGCGCCGCATCTAGCGCGAATAATCCACTCGATAGCATACTCGACGCGATGCTACGGCATAGCGCAGGCGCAAGTGCAGCCAACCGGGAGCCGTCGGGGACCCCGGCTGGGGCTCCTCAGTCACCGAGTGCGGTCGCGTCAACCCCAGATGATACTCGTGGTGAAGTATCCCGCATCCTGGCGAGCGCGGTCGGGAGCGGCTCTTTATCCGCCGAGAACCGAGCCTACCTGGCCAACCTGGTCGCGCAACGTTCCGGTGTTCCGCAACAGCAAGCGGAAAAGCGCGTGGATGACGCCATTACTGCTGCACGGACCGCAGCCGATAAGACCAGACGCGCGGCGGTTCTATCTGGCTTCGTCACGGCGGCAGGGCTGATTCTTTCTCTCGGTGCCGCCTGGTGGGCCGCAATCAAAGGCGGCGAACACCGGGACAATTCGATCCCAGCTCGATTTCAATTTGATCGCCGGCGGTCACCCATCTCTTGAAGGAAAGTACCAGTGTTTCGCGACATCATCCTATGGTTAGCAGGCGTCCCGATCATCGTGATCATTTTGCTGCACTTGATCGGTGCCTTCAACTGACCTTTCTCAAATTCCCGCCGAAGCACGACGGCAGGCACAACGCCGCGACCCTCGCGTCGGGCACCACGGATGGCGACGAGGGGACCTTTAGACCGCGTTCAGCATGCGTACCGGCTCCAAAGCTCGGCGCGTTTCGTCCTGCAGCAAAGCCTCGTAATGGCGCGCATAGTCCTCAGCCATCCTTCGGACGGTAAAGCGCCTTTCGAAGGTTGCGCGGATAACTCGTCTGTCCAGCTCGCTCAACCGCTTGATGGCGGCGATGGCTTCCCCTTCGTTGTCGACAACGATGCCGGTGACACCATCGTCGACTACTTCCGGGACAGACCCCCGCCGATAAGCAATGACGGGAGTCCCACAAGCCATTGCCTCGATCATGACTAGGCCAAACGGCTCCGGCCAGTCGATTGGGAAGAGCAGCGCTGCAGCGCCCCTGAGCAGATCGCCTTTCGCGCTGTCGTTGAGTTCGCCGACAAGCTTGATGTGCTGTCCATCGACCAGTGGCTGCAACCGATCCCTGTAGTAGTGCGTTTCAGCCCGAGGGAGCTTGGCTGCAATTCGCAACTCCAGACCCGTAGCCCTGGCTATCCGGATCGCGGCCTCAGGGCCCTTTTCCTTGGTCAGCCGCCCGAGAAACACCAGATATGTTCCGGCCTCGTAGCTCGGCTTCAGGATGTTCGCGGGCATCCCGTGATAGACGGTCCCAAGCCAGTTCGCCGACGGCAACGCCGCTCGCTGGTGATCGGAAATTGAAATTAGCGGCGCGTCGGGAAATCGGCGCACGACGGGCGCCAAATCAGGGGTATCAAGCCGGTTGTGGAGCGTCGTGAGGTGCGGGATGCCCAGCCGGCTGATCAGTGGCAGGTGTATCCAGTCCGTATGGCAGTGCAAGATATCGAACTCGGAAGCGGCCGCTTGCGCTATCGCATCCAATTGGGCGGCATAGGAGGGAAAGGGGTCGGGTCGCGGCCGGTTCAGGCGAATGGCGCGGGGAATGACGGAAACAAGCTTGCCGCGCGTGACCGAATCGCCGCTTGCAAACAGTGTCACGTCATGCCCGAGCGCGACCAGTTCCTCCGTAAGCCAAGAGACGACGCGCTCTGTGCCACCATACAGCTTGGGTGGGACACTCTCGGCGAGCGGCGCGATTTGGGCGATGCGCATTGCCGGCCTAACGCCAAGCCACATTCGTAGGTTCCGGAGCGCGTTGGGCCTTGCGGAGCTGCAAACTCATTCAGGAATCAGGTCAAACGCGGCGCTGCAAGGCATTCACGGATCGCGGGGGCCAGATCGCACCGAGGGTCTTAATCGATGCGGATATCGCTGGTTGCAGCCGTGATAGTAGCTGTGGTGGGCGTGAGAACTCTCAGCAGCACAATGCCTCCAAGCAGCGCCAACAGATATCCGATAACCATCAGAAGCAAGAACCCAGAGTCCCTGACATGGGGCAGATGAGCGATGTCTCGTGGAGGAAAGTCACGCTGGTGGAGCGGCAGTTGCTCGGGCGGTTTATAATTGAGGGGCAACACGACGATTACTCGCTTGGCGGACATAGCGCGGGACGGTGCTTCATTCTGCACCGTCAAAATTAGAACGCTGCATGGCGCGGGTCGTTCCTTGACGGCTTTGCCGGGGCCACTTTCGAAGTTAAAAAGATCATTTGATTAAACCCAGCATCACTACTTGGCTACCGTCAATTCCTAGCTCACAAATGTTGGAAAAGGCCAAACACACAAACAAAGCATAACCCTTGATGGGATCTTCCAGATCTTCGGGGCATTGGGCGTTGGGCAAAAAAGTCGGCTCGGCAGTCCCCCAGTGGCGCTGGGCGCGCGCGCTCTAGGATTTTATTTGGTTAGCAGTCTTTGGCATTTTTTTCTTCTATCAGTTGCTGGTTCAAAATCTTCAGGAAGCTTAGCTCTTGTGTAAGCACTCGTTCGGCTTCGTCGGTCGATAACCCGTTTGCCCACTGCTCTTCTATGAGAAGTCCGCACTATCTCGATCCGCTTTTTGCAGCTCCAAATCTGCTGTTCGAGATCGTCTGCCATCGTCAGCCGTTCCCAACATCGCGCCTCCAGCACCTGTGTAACTCAGAAAATGCATAGTTGGTCATCTGCGCAACCATCAAAAGAAACTATCCGACGCCCCGCGTCCGGGCCGCCGCCTCAAAGCAAGAGGGTTGCCGTCCGCAAATACTTAGGGGGCCGCTTGCCTCATTTCGGCGGAAGCCCTTTGCTCGTGATCGCAAAGTAATGTTGCTGACCGTCAGCGACCTTACCGACGGTCGACCTGATCGGTGCGTCTGAGGCACGGCAATTCACCCCTCTTGTCGAAATGTTGCATAAACGGGGAACCACCAGGAATGAGCATAAGTTCTTTGCGTGACGCAAGTTTGACGAGATAGCGTATGGATGGGAATGATCAGCGGGACAGCTTTCCGTCGGCAGATTGGCAAAGTCCAAAAGAAATCGAAGCTCACGATCAGAGTTGGAGCTTCTTGCCGGTCATCCTGGCCGCCGCAGCGGCGTGTCTTCTGTTGTACTTCTTCCTGGCGCCAGGTTTTAACGCCGAAGTGGAGCGTTCCGCCGCCAGAAGCGCCCGCCCTGGCGCAATTACGCAAACGGCGCTGCCACCGGGCGACAAAGCCGTAACTCGAGGCCCAGGCAGTCCTTGACTAACACGGGAGCCAGATTCCAAAGGGCTCCACCGCGGTCGAAATACCAGCAGCACTGGCGTTCCGCGCGAGCAGCGTCACCGCCGCCGGGCAATGCTAGGGTCCGCACGCTCAAATGGTTCGCCAACAACGCCAGCGCGGTGCAGGCGGAAGCCGACCGTCATTGCAAGCAGTATGGAAAGTCGGCCCACATCACCGAGGTGCGCGCGGACGCCGGCGGGCGTGTGCTGTTTGAATGTGCCCGAGTGAGGGCACGCACCCCCTTACATTTCCACGAACCGCTGATCGGCACAGACGTTGTGCGATCACTCCGTTCCGTCGGGGTTCGCTAACGGCTAATCGTCGATGCCAACAGCCCCACGGCATCCTTGCCAAACAAGGCTGGCGAGGGCATTTGAGAAATCGCCCGTGGAGCTCCCCGTCAGGTAGAGCAGCGGCAGCAAGGCCTCTACGGACTTCGAGCGCCGTACGTACGGCGGAAGGATCGCAGGCGTCAGGCGGATGCGACCGAGATCAGCGGCGGCAGCCTCGCGATCGTGTACACGTGGCTGGCGCACGGCAACCGGACTAATCCCGGTCATCCAGCTCCTGCGTATAGCGGTGACGAAGTGACCTTGGCTGGTCTTCAGATCTGCATATCTGCCAAGAAAATCGGCGTAACACTGAGAAGAAATGACGGGGCAGCCCCGAATACACCTGGATCTCGTACGAATGTGCAAGCTCTGCCCCATTGTTCGCTTCGTCAATGCGCGCCTTGAGCACTAACCGAACCGCCCCCCTGCGACGGGGACCAGCCCACAGCACCAATTCGATCCCACCGTCCTCGGCGATGGCGTGTTGCACTCTCCGCTGCGGACCGAAGCAGCGCGAGCCCTCTACAGAGACAGAGCCGCTGCGTGTGCTTGGTTACAATTCTTGGAGAATGCATTCGTCAGCCGAGCTAACTGCCGCTTATCAAGAACGGAAGTGGCCGATGGCAACAAGGAGCCCAGTGTTTCTCGGGGCCATTGAACAAAACTTTCTGAATGTTCGTGATGTCATATCCGCCGAGCGACGCCGCGCGTTCTCGAAACTCCTGCGTGTGATCGCCAGGAATCTCGAGATATTCGACGCGGCGTACGAAGAGGTCGAACCGTTCCCAATTAGGGGCACGAATCGAGGCCGTGGTTTTGAGTGGCAAATAGCCCGCACGGCTCAAGGAACTTTGTTCCAACACTGGCCGTTGGTGTAAAGGGTTGTGCTCTGATCGAATTCAAAACGCACGCCCTGTCCTGCGTGGCTCTCGTTTGACTTGTTGCAGGCCTGCATCGTTGCTCCGGGGGTCTCCCCCGATAGAGTGCCAACTGACGATAGGTGAGCGTCCATGAGCCTTTCTGAGCGGCCGCGCGTATCGACGGGACTTTCCGGTCTCGACGACATCCTCGGTGGTGGCCTCGACCCCCACTGTTTGTATCTGGTGGAGGGGCGCCCGGGAACCGGCAAGACCACGCTTGGGCTCCACTTTCTTCTGGAGGGGATCAAGAGGGGCGAGAAGGGCCTTTATATCACCTTGTCCGAAAGCGAGACGGAGTTACGCCTTGTCGCCGCGCGCCACGGCTGGTCGCTGGAGAATGTGGACATCTTCCAGCTGGTCCCTCCGGAAGCCAGCATCGGCCCCGATCAGGAGCTCACCCTGTTTCATCCTGTGGAGACTGAGCTGAGCGAGACGACGAAGTTGATATTCGATCAAGTGCACAAAATCGAACCAAGTCGCGTCGTATTCGACAGCCTTTCTGAAATGCGACTCCTGGCGCAGAGTTCGCTGAGATATCGGCGCCAGATTCTCGCTTTGAAGCACTTTTTCGCCGGCCGCAAATGCACCGTCCTGCTCCTCGACGATCTCTCCTCGCATGCCGATGACCTGCAGCTTCACTCCATCTCTCACGGCGTGATCCTGTTGGAGCAACTAGCGCTGGATTATGGTGCTGAACGGAGGCGGTTGCGAGTATCGAAGATGAGAGGCATCGCCTTTCGTGGCGGGTTCCATGACTTCACCATCGAGCACGGTGGCCTTTCCATCTACCCTCGCCTCGTCGCCGCGGAGCACCACAAAGAGTTCCATGGCGAGCCGACACCCAGTGGCAACGAGGAGTTTGACACTCTTCTGGGTGGCGGTCTGCATCGTGGGACGAGTGCTCTCCTGATTGGAGGCGCAGGTGTAGGAAAGTCCACGGTCGCTTTGACATATGCCGTGGCGGCAGCGAACCGCGGTGAACACGCCGTGATTTTCGCCTTCGATGAAGGTCTCGGCACGGTCTTTGCGCGCTGCAATTCCCTTAATATTCCGCTTCGCGATCTCGTCGAAACCGGGCGCATCAGCGTCCAACAGATCGATCCAGCAGAGATGTCGCCGGGCGAATTTGTCTTACGGGTCCGCGCTGCCGTGGAGACGGGTCACGCGCGGGTGATCGTGATCGACACCCTCAATGGTTACCTCAACGCAATGCCCGATGAGCGCTTCCTCGTGCTACAGATGCACGAGCTGCTGAGCTACCTGAACCAGCTCGGCGTTGTGACCATCCTGATCCTCGCACAGCATGGGCTCATGGGGCCCATGCAAACCCCGCTCGATATCAGCTATCTGAGTGATAACGTTGTCATGCTCCGATACTTTGAAGCCGCGGGCGAGGTGCGGCGGGCAATATCCGTCGTAAAAAAAAGAAGCGGGCCGCACGAGACCAACATCCGTGAATTTCGGCTGGGCTCGGGTGGATTGCAGCTCGGACCGCCCCTGACAGATTTTCGCGGTATCTTCACAGGAACACCAACGTACACTGGCAATGCCAAACCCTTATTGCCAGAGCACAGCGGCAATGGCTGAAAGCGCGAGCGAACTCGTCCTGATCCTCGCACCGACCGGCAGGGATGCTGTAGCGGCGGAGCAGCAGCTGCGAGCGGCGGGGCTTGACAGCGCCGTTTGCGCCGGCATCGCGGACTTGGTGTCCCGCCTCCGGGCAGGAGCCGGCGTCGCGCTGGTGGCCGAGGAAGCCTTCGCCGGTGAAAGTTCCGAGGACCTACGGAGGTGGCTCGACGCACAGCCGCCGTGGTCGGATTTCCCACTTCTCATCCTGACTAGCCAGCAAGTGTCACGTCGCCTCCACTCCTATCGGCTTGAGCTAATGCATGTTCTTGGCAACGTTTCGCTCCTCGAGCGTCCGCTCTCGGCGGTGTCGATGATCAGCGCTGTCAAAGCTGGTCTGCGCGCGCGCCGGCGTCAGTACGAGGTGCGCGGCCATTTGGTTGCGCAAGAGCAGGCTGCTGAGCATTTGGAAAGGCTTGTGCACGACCGCACCCGGCAGCTACTGGAGACCAACAAACGGCTAAGCGCGGAGATGGTTGAGCGAAAGCAAGCCGAAACCGCTCTGCAACAAGCGCAAAAGATGGAAGCGGTGGGTCAAATGACTGGCGGCATCGCTCACGACTTCAACAACCTCCTGACCGCCGTAATCGGCAATCTCGACTTGGCCATCAGGCGAGTGCAAGACGAGAAGATTGCCCGATGGCTCTCGGGCGCGCTGCAAGCCGCCCAGCGCGGGGCGAAGTTGACCGCCCAGCTTCTCGCATTTGCCCGCAAACAACATATGCAAGCCGAGCCCACCGATCTAAACGCCCTTGTTTCCGGCATGGGAGATCTGCTGGTGCGCTCCATTGGAGCCACGGTGCGTATTGAGACCTCATTGCAACCCGGACTCTGGCCGGCGATGGTCGATGCCGGTCAGGTCGAGCTAATCATCCTCAATCTGGCGCTGAACGCGCGGGACGCGATGCCAGAGGGCGGCTTACTGCGCATTGCGACAAAAAACTCGGGGCACGATGACCCCGCTCGGCCGCGAGCACTTGGCTTGGCCGGCGATTTCGCGAGTGTGACAGTAAGCGATACCGGAACTGGTATGCTTGATGAGGTTAAGGCTAAGGCGTTCGAGCCGTTCTTTACGACCAAACCACCTGGAGCCGGCACAGGACTCGGCCTTAGCCAAGTCTATGGGGTCACTCGGCAATTGGGTGGTCACGTGGACATCGAGAGCCACGTTGGCGAAGGTACCACCATCCGGATCTACCTGCCGCGGGCGGCAGAAGCAGATGGGCGCCAGACCGCTGAGAATGTGCTGGAGCAGCTACCCTACTCGGGCGCTGCCAGCGTTCTCGTCGTCGACGATGACCCCGACGTGCGCGCCTT
This sequence comes from uncultured Alphaproteobacteria bacterium, assembly GCA_963770295.1. Taxonomy (GTDB): domain Bacteria; phylum Pseudomonadota; class Alphaproteobacteria; order Rhizobiales; family Hyphomicrobiaceae; genus AWTP1-13. The sequence continues at coordinate 43,511 of CAVYPA010000004.1, read as the reverse complement.
TACCGTTTCCTGCTTGGAGAGCCTTGGCTACGAGGTTCGGGTTGCTGATGGAGGGCATGCCGCCCTCGCCATACTCGGCGGACGCGAAAGCATCGATGTCTTATTGATCGATGTGATCATGCCGGAAGTTCAAGGTCCAGAAGTCGCGCGGCTTGCCCTAGCGAAGTGTCCGGAACTCCGCATTCTCTTTATGACCGGGTACGTTGCCGAGGCAGGCGAAGCAATCAACCGCCAGCACGTGTTATCAAAACCCTTCACGGTGACCGAATTGGCGCGCAAGGTGGAGGAGGCACTGCGAGCGCCGGAACCCAAAAAACTCGAGAACGTCATTCCTATTCGGCGCAAGCCCGGCGTTGGCTAGTTGCTCAAATGCCCTTTAAATACATCCAGGGCTTGGCGCAAGCTATGCAGCGCATAGGGCTTCGCCAGGACGGCCGCTCTTGGGTAGCGAGGACATCCGGACAACCCACGAGCAGGGGCTGCCGGGTAACGGCCAGGCCCTTAAGGTTGACTGTCGAGCTGCCTGCTTGGAGAACGGTTTGAAGTAGGTGTTGTGATGCTTGCCGGCGCTCTCGGCATCGCGGAAATTGTTGAAGGCCTGCAGCGACACCTGGGCATAGCGATAGCCCTTGCCGCTCACGAGGATGACCGCGAGTGACGTCATAGACAGCCCGGGACCCGTTGCCGCTCCGGCGAAGCAATGCGTGTGCCCTGTTCACTGCGGTGCACATGCTTAGGAGTGACCTTTGCCGGTCAGCAGCGTCAGTCAGCTAAATCGCTCCCATGCCGACTGCCGCGAAATACCCAATGCCGACCCAATCTGAGCCCAGCTGACTTCGCGCGATCGAAGAAGGTCCACGATCTGCTGGAGCTGATTGCCCTTGCCTTGAAGGGTATCCTCGATCGGTTGCAGGTGTCGCAACAAGCGCTCGGTTGGTAAGTCGTCTACTGAGCCCGTCTTTGCTGATTTTGGTTTCCGGTTGGCGATGATCTCATTGCACAGCGCAACGCATTCGTCGCAGATGAAGACGCTGGAGGGGCCAGAGATCAACCTCTTCACTTCATGCTGCGACTTGAAGCAGAAGGTGCAGTAGAGAATCTTCGTTGGCACGGGTGTCGTTTCCGCTTGCGGTGTCTCTGTGTGGGCCAAGGTTGACATATTTACCTCCTGCCTGTACGTCAGGCTTTGCCTGACTGTCAGATAAACCCTGACGCCAGGATTGTCAACCGGGTCTAGTGCGTCATGACGTCTTTGGCAGTCTTTGCCCGTCGGACCGACCGCGACCTGCCTGCGGATACAGTATTACTTTCAGCGTCGCCCGTGGCGCGCGGACGAGCGCGAGTTGATCCTAAGGTGATCACGAGGCTCGGCGTGGCAAATTAAGGACAAATCACGAGCCGGGCACTCGGCAAAGAGGGCTGATTTGGACGTAGCTCTCACTCAGACCAGGGAGCCATAGCCCCGCCATCATCGAACTGCAGTCTCTTCGGTATCAAACAAAATCTAGGAGGAAACGATGGTTCGCAATCTTCTGCTGGCCGCCGGCGCGTTGGTCGCTCTATCGGTTTTTGCGTCCGCCCAAGGCCAGTTCGGCAACGCTGCCGAAGCTAAGGCCATGCTTGAGAAAGCGGTCGCTGAGCTGAAGAGCAACGAAGGTGCCGCGCTCGCCAAGTTCAATAAGGGGGAAGGTGGCTTCAAAGACCGGGACCTCTACGTCTTCTGCTACGATATGGCCTCGGCGAAGTTCACGGCGCACGTCAATCAGTCGCTCTTAGGCACCGATGTTAAGGCGCTCAAGGAGAAGGACGGCTCGGCTCTCGGCGAAAAAGTCTTCAATGCGACGAAGCCGGGAACAATTTCTACTGTAAGCTACAATTTCCCGAAGCCAGGCACCACAGAACCGGTAGCCAAGGAGTCATACGTCACCCAGGTTGGCAACCAAGGCTGCGGCGTTGGCTACTACAAATGACGCATCATTGAGGCCGCCTCCAGCGGCCTCCCTCTTCAGGGTATGCTGCGCATGCTCAGGTCGACCTGCCACTTCTCATCATGCCACCAATGGTAGGTTTCGGTCGTGAGAGTCCAAAGGCGCCACTATAGAAGCGGTCCTCGACATAACCGCGATCGGTGACAGATAGGTCGCCACCGACCATGTCCGCTCATAGGGGTATCGCCCTTCCGTGATGATTGGCGCAAGTCGCGACTGACACGCCGCAGACATTTACCCCACGGAGCTCAATGGAACCGAGCCCAGTCGTCTGGCACTTCGCTCATCGTACGGATGTTACTACTGGCTGCATCGAGTTCTTCGCAACGTAATCTCCGATTTTGAGTCCCATATTTGTGCCCGCGCGGGTCGAGAACCGGTAATGGAAGCCGGCCCAGATGCGCGCATTGGCAACCTCATCGGCATAGGCCTTCATGTTGGTAAATCGGCGCGTTACTCCGGGGGCCGTGGAGCTCGTCATCGTGATCTCAGGGATGTCGTCGCTTCCGAGCACCGCCTTGACGATCCCTGCCACCGCGCCGCTTTGGATGCAATGGGAGCAGGGGTATTCCGGGTGCATCGGCGTATTGGCAATGGGCTGCCAGGTCGCATCACGATCGGTGGCCGAATTGCCATCGATGTCGCCATTTCGAATTGCCGTAATCGGTCGCCAGAAGTTGTAATGGTACTTCGCGTCTAATACAGCAATGATCGCATCGTTAATCCCAATCGCCACCATTGCCATGAAGCGCGCGCTGTCGATGACGCTCATCTGCTTTACGGCTACCAGCTGGCGTGCAAACGGATGGTAGGCGGCTGGTGGGCCGACAAGCCAGAATCGGGCAGTCTCGGTCTGCTGGTCCGTTCGCTTGGCGCTTTTCTGTCGGCCATACTCTTTGATCTCGTTGTATTCTTTCGCCCAGTCCTCACTCTCCAGCGAAATCGGCGGACCTGGGCGGAATTGCGATGGGCTGATCATGACAAATGGTTTGACGTTTGGCCACATCGAGGAAATGGTGATCGCCGTCGGAACGTAGACGCCAGGCGTTGTCCTCGGCCGGTAATCATCCGGTGCATCGCAGCCGTCTTTGGCGCGGGCCTCCAGGACTTTTGCCGCAATTGCTTCGCCAAGCTTGACGCCGTCTGATTTCGCTGCGCTATCCGGGATTGATGCCAGGTATGTCGCAAGGGCACCTTTCATTTCACCGGCGGTCTTTTCATCCACCGTCGCCAACAGTGTCGCGGCAGCCGCCGCGGCGGCGGCTACCGATGACGTACCGGCGGCGGCAGGTAGCTGCACCAGATAGGGTCGGTAGCGTCGCTCGATCGAGTTGACCGCGTCGAACATGGCCGCATGGACCATGCCCATCATGCGCTGCGCCATGTAGGGATTGGTACCGCCCAGACTGGCCATTGGCGTGACGGCAACCACGGCTTTGTCGTCCCAGTCTGTAATGACGTTAGCCGTGGCCGGCGTCGCTGCAGCCATCATCGCAACGGTCACGAGTTGCCTGCAAAGGCGGCCATTCATGACATCCTCCTTTGGTTCACGGCGGCCATCAGCGTTACGGCCTCCCAGCCTTGTCCGCGCAATTGCGGACGCTCGGGGCTTCATGCGCGCTTGCCTAGAAGCTATGGCGAGCCGATCAGCTTGTATTGAGGCGGTGTCCCGACCGAAGGATCACATGGCGGTCGGTGCCCGGGACAAAAGTCCTGGTCAGCGCTGGTTGATTAGTTTGTTGGCCCTGCCGAGACCCGCTTCGCGGGCAAGCACAATGGCCTGATAACGATGCTCGACACAGATCTTGTCTAAGATCCGCGTTATATGGTTGCGAACGGTCTTCTCGGAGAGACGTAGCGATGCCGCGATTTCCGAATTGTCCAGGCCCTCTGCGACGCCTTCCAGAACGGCGCGCTCACGCGGCGTAAGCTCATCGAGCGGCAAGCCGTTGCTGTGAGCCTCGTGTGTAGACTCAGGTTCCTCAAGGAAGCTTCGCACCTCGGCGACCAACTGCTGCCAAGCCGGCTCATCCGCCAGCGGCATGTGGTTGTCGGTATCGAGCTGAACGAAGCGGCAATCAGGAATAAGGTTCGCGAGCAATCGAGCTTCCGCGATCGGTACATTAACGTCGCGTTCGGGGTGCACGATCAGTACCGGACATTTGATCTTGCGCGCAGCTTCCTGCACGTCGCTGTCACCGGCTATCTGAAACAGCCGAATGGCGGTGTCAGGAGAGGTCGCGGCGCGCATTTGTTCACACCAGGAGCGCCGATGATCCAGCGTCCCGCCGGGCTGAAACCGCGCCGCCCATAATTGGAGAAAGGCGTGGTCCTCCTGTCCCCAGCCTACGCGGGTGAGATCGCACATGACCCGCGCTCGCTCCGCACTTTTGGACGCATTCCCCCGCCGTTGGGTTCCTCGCGCGTAGGTGCCGTAGAGAATGAGATGGGTCACCCGGTCGGGATGCCGTGCCGCATACTCGATGGCGATAGGGCCACCCCAGCACGTGCCCACCATGGAAAAATGCTGGAAGGCGGCGGCATCCACTACGCATTCAAGATCACGCACCCAGTTCTCGAAGGAAAGATCGCCAACCTCTCGATCGGAGAGGCCGCAGCCGCGCGAATCGTGGCGCAATACCTTATGCTCGCGGGTGAACGCGTCGAGCCAGGGCCGCCACGCCAGACTGCGCCATTGATGCTCAAGATGCGCGAGCCAGGTCGCGGACATTACTAGCGGAGGCCCCTCACCAGTGATCGCATAGGCGAGCTGCACGCCGTCAGGGGTCGTGCAGAATCGAATGTTCTGGTTCATAGGCGTAGACCCCTGATTAGGACCCGACTGAACCGTACCGCCGTCCACACCCTGGCGCATCTGATTATTGCATCTCTGGGCCCCCGGTTCTCGCGCAACTTCCGTCAATCACACTGAGTAGAGCCGGGCGTGGACGTTCGTTCTATGCCGAGAGGTGGCAGTTCGTCAGCCCGTGACCCCACTCCCGACCTGCGTCACCCGCCAAAAGATTGCGGCGCAGCATTCTATGCGCGAGCATTCGGACCTGCTATCTTGCTTGCAACTCCCACCTCATGGGGGTGCATCGAAATGAATTGGCGCCACTTCATTGTGCTTGTGGTCGCCGGGGCGGCTATTTTGCCGCTAGGAGCACAAGCCCAGCTCGGACAAGGGTTGGCAGATCGGGTTTATCGCACACAAACACGAAAGGTTTTATGAGCTCCTGTTCGGGCGCCTCCGCGAACTCGGGTATGACGAGGGCCGGAATTTCATCGTCGAGCGCCGCTATGCACAGGGTGATGCGGATCGCGTCCAGGAATTTGCAGACGAGACGGTTCGATTGAATGTCGACGTCATCATAGTAGTCACAACACCAGTAGCCCGAGCCGCCAAGAGAGCCACAACTACCATTCCGATCGTCCATCCGGCCGTCATTGATCCGGTGGGGACAGGTCTTGTCGCGAGCTTGGGTCGTCCGGGCGGCAATCTTACAGGGTTAGCGATTCTCAATGCGGAACTCAGCGCGAAGCGTCTGGAAGTTCTCAAGGAGGTGACACCTCGTCTGTCCAACGGAGCTGTTCTCTGAAATGCCGCCAACCCAGCCAATGCGGTGGCCTGGAAAGAGACGGATAATGCCGCTCGTGTGCTGGCCGTGACGCTCCAATCTTACGAGGTGCGGAACGTGAATGATTTCGAAGGGGCGTTTGTGAGGATTGCTCAGCAACGCCCCGACTTCCTCTATATCTTGCAAGATGCTCTGATGTTTGGGCACCGAAGACAAATCATCGACTTTGCTCATCAAAACAAGCTCCCGAGCATGTTTGTAGGGAAGGAGTGGGTCGAGGGAAGGCGGTCGGATGTGCTACGGGGTTCGCTATCGACGCGCTGCATCCCACGTAGACAAGATTTCTAAGGGGGCGAAGCCCGCTGACCTGCCAGCGGAGAAACCCACGCTTTAAGCTGAAGACGGGAAAACGATCGGCGTGACCATTGCGCCGACATTGATCTCCCGGGCAGACGAGCTAATCGAATAATTTGGATCTGTGAAGGGACGTTGCTGCAGACGCTCAGGTCTCGAATTGGCACCCCGAGCTGACTTGGCTCCCGGTGCCTCTTACGCCGCAACATTTCGCTCGGTGATGAGCTGATAAGCGGGGTGTGAAACGGAGCACCGACATAGGCCCGAAGCGACCGCGCCCACCCAAGTTGACGCGATCAGAGCATCAGCTCGGACACACGGCCGATGACCGCGCTTAGGCAGGACCCGGTCGTGGCTGCGAAGCCGTAGCCCGGCGTGTGATATCGTTTGAAGGTGGAGAGGACGAACGTGCAATGCCGACGACCATCACATCGCACCGGTTTCGTTACCCAGGCAATCCGGCAATCTGTAGCGTTTTATAAATTCGCTCCCGCTGCGCTCGAAACGCTGGCGCGTCTGATACCTCCAAGGTCTTTAAGCGACTGAGCGTAAATCTGGGCTCCAGACGCTGCAACTCACCTACAGACAACACCTTAGTCGAAGAGAGGATTTGTCCGTATTAAAGCGCGCACATCCTGATCGTAAGGTGAGTACTCCACCACTACCGGGACGGGGGGCTTTTTGACGGCCGCAGGCGCACCGCATGGACCGAAAAGATACCTGATCCCTGCCGACAGTGGGGCGATGGATAGCCGCGATCGGTTCGCCGAGCGTCGGCTCGCGCAAGAAGTTGAGGTTCGTTTCGGGCTAGTGCCGAACTTTTTTTGCACGGCGACTGCCGCCCTGGGCTTGATCGACGAACTGTGGGCCTTTGCGAAGTCGGCCTATCTCGACAGTCCGCTGCCGTCATTGTTCAAGGAACGGTTGTTCGTATATCTTTCCCGCTTCTGCCCGGTGCGTTACTGCATCGTGCGCCATGTTGGCTTCCTGATCGGTGAGGGGCGTCCGGCTGGTGATGCCTCGGCACCACCGGAAACAATCGAGCAAGCGATCGCGCTGTTGACCCGCCCTGCGCCCTGCACAAGGGTGTTGGAGCAGGCTCTAGCGCGTCTAGAAACGTTGACCGGCGTGACCCAAATTCCGGCGCCGGGTACGGAGCTTGAAACTTATCTGTTCGACGCGCTCACCATCATATTTCTTGAGCCGCGTCTGTCGGAGCGGGCGCGCAACGCAGTGCGGTGTGCGTTTGGCGAGCAGAAGTTCGAGATTTCTCGTCGCTTATCTCGCCTTTATCCGTACGGCGCATTACTGGACCGAGACACATCCGGAGCTTGCATATGAGCCGGACATCGCGGCGGTTATGCAGCGGCACCCAGACCTTGCCGCGCTTCTGCTCGACCAGACAGAGGCCCGGCGTGTCGCACAAGGCGAGACACTACGACAGGCGCTGGCCGAGCTGACGCAGGCGAAGCAGGCGCTTAGCCAAAACGAGAGGATTTTGGCCGAGCGCAACGCGCAGTTCGCACTCGCGGCTCGGGCCGCGCTCGTGGGAAACTATGCCTATAATGTCAACACTGAGGTGCTGCAAATCTCAGAAGGTTATGCGGCAATTCATGGTCTGCCCGAGGGGACGGCTGAGACGACCCTGAGCGAGTGGCGGGGCAGGGTGCACCCAGAGGATCTTGAGCGCGTGGAACGTTTTCGAGATCAGGTGTTTGCCAGTAGGCAGAAGGAGTACACAATCGAGTATCGAATCGTTCGTTCAGATGGCGAGGAGCGGTGGATTGAGAGGCGTAGTTCCGTTTCTTACAGGCGGGGTGGGCACCCCGAGCGGGTTGTAGGCGTCAGCATCGACATCACGGAGCGCAAGCGAGTAGAGCAACTTCAGCGTGCGTTGAACGCTGAACTCGACCATCGCGTGAAGAATGTGCTTGCCACGGTCAGCGCAACCATCACTCAGACACAGGAAGCCAGTAACTCGCGAACCGATTTTGTCACTGGACTGAATAGGCGCATTAATTCCTTGGCGAGAACACATGAGCTGCTGAGCGAGAGCAGCTGGCGCGGCGCATCGCTGGCAGAAATTGTTCGACGCGAAATTGCGCCTTATGCCAGAGGAAATATCGAAGCCAGTGGTCCAAGTGTAACCCTTGAACCGGAAGCCACTCAGGCGGCGGCAACAGTTCTCCACGAATTGACCACCAACGCCGCAAAGTATGGCGCACTCTCCAACCGGACTGGTCGAGTGTCGGTGCGATGGCGGTGGCCACAGAATGGATCACGTGATCGACTACTCATAGAATGGCGGGAGACCGGCGGTCCCGCGGTTCTCGCTCCAACCCGATCTGGCTATGGAACAAGCATAATTCGCGAACTGATTCCCTTTGAGCTTGGCGGTGCGGTTGAACTTTCCTTTCCTGCCGAAGGCATCAAATGCCGATTGGAAATTCCCGGCGAATGGGCCAGCAAAGGTGGGCGGAAAAACGAGCGGAGTATCCGCAGCGGCACAAACCTCGGTGCCGAAAATCCCGCTCCGATGCCTCGAGTTCCATCGCTGCTAACGCGGACCCGCAATCTCTACCTCCAGACCATCTACTCTCTGCTTTCGTCGATGCAGGTTTTGCTGAGCCGCATGAGGTCCGATTGTGTGTAGGGTTTCGGATGGCGGCCGATCACGCAAAAGCCCGAGGCGAAGCCTAGAAGCCATCATCGCTAGACCTTGCCTGGGTCGCCCAAACGCCACGCGTCAGGCGCAGACAAACCCGGCGGCATTCACGTGGCATTAACGCGCGGTCTGGTTAGCTAAGGGTGTTGCTTTAAGCCGTTGGTGCTGGTGATGACGTGGCATTCGGAATTCTGGATTGGGTTGACTGGACAGGCATCTGCGAACTGCTATTGCTGATCGTGCTGCTCGCACCGTCGTGGGTGTGGCGGCACCGAGACCGCGATTGAACATGCGACAGTCCAGCAGCGTCAAGTACATGACCAAAAAGATGGGCACCGTCCGGGGGTCGGAAGGTGCCCTGAAGTCAGGTCTGAGGATGTAATGGGGTATGCGAGAGCTGCTCGGTCCCACAACGACCGCCAACACACTCTATTCCCCCAACCCACGGACGGGCAATCAGCGCGGAGGCGAATTAGAGGCCTTCGCCAACGTCCTCAGCAGTCCGTTAACACCACCAGACAGACCGTCGGTGCAGTAAATCTTTCTGACGTAGCGCAATGGTTTCGCAATTTGCGGGGGCAACATCACGCTTTCAAGGAGGAGCGGGATCACCGGCTTGTAGGTTTGCTCGGCCAGCATCAGTTCGTCGATGATTGCCGGCGATTTAACAGCATTAGCACTGAGCGCCAGGACAAAGACATCACAGTTCTTGAGTGCAAACACAGTCGCCGCGAGCCGGCCCCCGGCATCCACGACATTGATCATTGCCCGACCGAGCTTGACGGTATGGCCGGCGTCCTTCATCGCGCTGACAATCTGACAGACGCTCCCGGCATCGGAGGGAGCGTACGATAGGAATACTTTAACCATCGGCTTTGCTGCCCCAAAGGTCGGCAGCGTAAGCAATAGACGTGGCCACTGAAATCAGTGAATGTCCTCAGGGTTTACAGCGCCATCTCTCCAGCCTGCGCCGCCGTCGCCCCATACGAAAAGGCACCCGGCGGAACGGGTGCCTTTCCACAACCGGGATACCAGGGCGGCGCATCGACCGTCGTCGCGCTGCCCGACAAAGCCCCCGGTCGCCCAGAGCCGGCTGGGGGCGCGCCCCGCGTTCTGCCCCGGCACGGGGAAGGCGATCCAAAGACTGGGTTGTGTCTCAGTTCGAAATTTGGGTAAGTACCGCTAAGAAGGGCGAGGAGGACGTTGGATGGACTATTTTCTGAATGGCGGCCAAGTGGTCGCGGGGCTCGCGGCGCTAGTCCTATGGTGGCTGACGCTAGCTTTCATTGGGCGTCTATACGGAGACAAGCCCCTTAATTCAATGGGTTTCGCGTTCTGGCCTTGCCTCTTCTTGCTCTGGTTCGTCGGCGGGTGGGTCCTGATCTTGCGCGGCGTCGGCGCAATTTGATGCGGGCATTGATCGGCACTGCGCAAGCGCCCACGAGTGAGAGGCGGTGGGTAGAGGAGAGGAATGATCGATTTAACAGGGCAGCGGTTTGGTCGTCTTCGCGTGGTGGACTTCGCGAGCATGGGCGGCCCGAACGTATGTGGTTGTGTGTCTGTGATTGTGGGGCAAGAACAACGGTGCCTGCCCGCAATCTGCGAAGCGGCAACACGGAACCATGCGGATGCCTCCGTCTGGACCGCCTAGAGCAAGCACGAAAAAGGACACAGTTGCAGGCTCGGAAACTGACACACAATGGACGCAGGCAAAGCTTGGCAGCGTGGGCGAAAGAGACCAAAATTCCGAAACAGACCATTTTACAATCGCCCCAAGCGTGGGTGGCCTATGGACTTGGTCTTATCACGTGATGAGTGAAATGGACCGCTGGCCCGGAATGGTGCGCTGGCGACGCATCGGAATCGTGTCGTCGTCGAGGGAACATCAACGCAACCACAAGGCTGAGTACAAGGCATTGCCCTCAGCGCCAATCCTCTGCTCTCGCATGAAAAGCCAACGCGATGTCGCTTGAGCGAGCGCTCGGATGCTGCAGGTCGGCACCCTTCCCGCCGCAGTACTTGCACCGTGCCGATTGCCGTAGAAGGTCACTCGAAGCGTCCCCGCCCCACCTGATGATCAACGGCGCAAGCGCTATAGCTGCCTTGCGGCGGCAGTAAACGTTGCGACACCAAAGCCAGAGCCAAGGTGCCGCTTGTCGCATTTCAGCGAGCGTTGGTCGCGGCATGTCCGGGCGGTGTGGCATGGCCTCTAGCCTGACGCGCTTCGGGCGTTAAGTGAAGCCGCAAGGGGTGGTTATGGCAGTCTGCGTTCGCGCCCTACATCTTGAGAATGGCAACTTCCGTTTGTGAAAATGCGTTGACGCAAGCTTGTCGAGCCTAAAGCAGCTTGCGGGTCGTCATTTCGGGGGACCCGACGTTCCGCAGACGCGGCGTTATCGGGCTCTGTGAGGGCCGCTCAACAAACAATAAGATTGCTAAGGGTGGTAGCAGTGCCCAGTGGAATGCCCATGGCAATGCCATTTCGAGCGGACCGGTCGGCCAAACAACGATCAGCTGGACCCCGAGTTAGGTAACCCACAGGGCGCCAAGAACGACCACACGCGGAATAATCTTCTCGACAGGCTCATTTCACCACACCTACTTCTTCCCTAGCATCCGCGATGGCAACGCAACGCCGAGGCGACCACCCCTTGCCGCCGTTTTATAGCCCTTTGAAAGTGGCAGCACACTTGGCCGGCTTCCCTGCCGCGCGGCTGTCTCCCATTAGGTAAGAAACACCTGATGTGATCGGTGCGCGGTGGGAGCTCCTCTCGGCAAAGCGCAAAGCGCTCACCCCTCTTCTAGGCCGTCAGATGCGGTCGACGAAATCTCATTACCTACGAGGTCGAGCCGGACAGAAAGAAGCTTGGCGCGCGGTCGTGGTGCGCGACTAATCGGTCCACCGAATGATGCTCGATCACGCAATAGGCGCAAGGACCGAGCGCGGCACGGAAGAGCCACCTCTGACCGACCTGGCAATGCTCAACCAATCCCTGGCGGGTAGGGTTTCGTTACCCTACTCGCGTCGGAGCATGGCGGGGAAACGACTTAACGTCCCAACTCTCTCACGTCGACCTTGACTGGCCGCCCTTTGCCTCGATAACGGCGTTCAAATCCGCCTCGTTTCCTGCGCGGCGACTGCGCCCCTCGAAGACAGCGCCTTGCTCAATGGCAAACACCATGTGATGAACGTCACCTTCCACCTCGGCGGTCGATTGCAAGTTCACGGTCTTGGCGCAAATCGCACCTGAGACCTTGCCACTCACTGTTACCTGTTGGCCAGCGACCAATCCTGTGACCTTACCCTGTCCCCCGATGATCACTTCAGCGGCTTGCACGTCGCCCTCAATCTCACCATCAATTTGAAGAATACCCCGGCTAACGATCCGCAATCCCTGACCGATAATCCGAAGATCATTGCCGATGATCGACTTGTCGCCACTGTCGGTGGGACCGGTTCGATGTTGCGGGACGGTGGCAATCGCCGGACCGTTGAGGCGAGCCAAAGGCTTGCTCGGCTCTGGAGGAGAGTTACGCGTAAACATGAGTTGTCCTCCCTGACAAAGTCCCGCCTTTGAAGTAGAGCAGCGGTGGGCTCTTGGTCAAATTTTGTCGGGTAGGTGCTACAAGTATTCCAGGGCAACCGAGGCTACACCCCACTCGTGTCGGGCATGACTAACGAGAGACGATGAAAGGAATGAACAGAACCAACCTTGCTGCATACCTGGCCGCGCAGAGGCACCTCAGGTGGCGATCCTCAAGGGCGCAAAGACGCTCACCCAGATGGCCGCCGAACTTGGCACCATCAAGACCATCGTGAGGCGCTGGCTTCGGCGCGATCACTGGGACCTCTGGATGGCGCATTGGGCATCGGTCGAGGAGAGGTGGGAGGCGGGGGAGCGTGGTCGTCAGCGGCAGGTCGGGCGGCTTGCCGATGGGCAGCGCAGCAGTGAAAGCAAAGCTGCCCTTGATCTTTCCCTTGCTCGACTCCTGGCTGGTAGCGATGAACCCGATGGTGAGCTGATCTCAGGTCTCTCGATGGCCATCGGGCTCCTCGCAGGTCTTCCAGATAGCTGGTCTGATCGTTTGAAGCGGGGCTCGATCTGAACCCCGAGGCAAAATCTCCCCGTGGGGGCATCGCAGCCGCATTCGTTGTCGGGCCCCTATCTGCCACTATGCGTCACGTAGGAGCTGAGGCACGCGACCATTGCCTTTGGTTCTTCGCGACGCGAAAGGTGGCCGCATGCTGGCGATTGCTGGGGCATACGGAATTGTGCCTATCGCTAGCCCTACGCTGGGTGACATTCGGGCATGCCGACGCAACACTCCATCGAACCGGCCTCCTAGACAACTGAGCACGAGAGCGTACGCCGTGCGAGCCTCGGCTCGAAGCCAACATTTCAGGATCCTTCTGCCTTGGCCTTGTCTGTTTTGGTTCTATGGGCTGGATGACCTCGTACTGGGAGAGTGCTGTCGGCACCTGACTAGATGCGTAGACCCCGAGCCTGATCCACTTGTCAGTCGCTTTCACAATCGGCGGACCCGCTTCAACTTGAGTATTGGCCTGGGACATCAGCGAAGCCGGTAGATGGAGCAGAGACACCCCCGCGACCAGGACCCCGAGGAACAGCACGGTGGTTCGTACCGCGCTGCCCCGATCCGAAGCCTCCTGTGGTCGGCTATCAGCGGAATTGCTCACGGTGTCACCTCAACTGGCTGTGCCCGCCCCGAATAACAGGACAAACTTGATGCATCGGTTAGCTCTCGAGCTCGGAAACTGACATCCATGCCAAGTACGTGCTGCCATGAAGTGAATCAGGCTCTGCGCGAGCCCCGGGAACCCTGTCATGACGAATGTTTAGATGGCGAGCCGGCCCCTCGCCATAAATGCCCCGTAATGGGGAGACTTAGCCTCTCGCTGCGTAGGACATTTCGTGTGGAACCATGGCGATGCGATGGCGTGTGCGCCACTCCATCGGCGCAGGTCCGCCCCTTCTGTAGGTCCCCCCGTTGCCAGATGACTGCTTGCAGACTTGGACCGTTATACTGACGAGCGAAGTCGGCATGTCGACACCCCGGGGTGACACTGGGTGCTGTCTCAATTGGTGATCGCCTTGCGCTCCCCGGAAACGATGGGAGCATTGTGACCGGTTAGGATGATGCTCATGGCCGACAGCTTAAATCGCCGACGATGGTCCGGTTGGTGTCTTGATCCCTGGACCCGTCGATTACGTTGAGTCCGAATTTAGCTTCGACATGCAAGACCCCATCGCCGAGCACCGCGCAAGCTTGGTCGCTGAGGTGGTGCTGTCGATCCCCGGGGTGCGACTCACCCATTCGACCCTGCCAAGCGGGTGGGACTAGAGGGCGAGGTGGGACCGGCGACGGTGGTTCTTACATCGACCTTGCGATGACACTTTTTGATGATGATGTCGATCCGCCTAGTTTTGGTCGGTTCAACGTGACTGCCGACTGTGCACCATCCGAGATGTTCGCCGTGTTCGCGCAGGTCAGGCTACACTCGCCCGATTGCCGCCTCTACAAGCCAGGATCGTTTAGTACTGAGTTCGTCTGAGGTGCAGCGTCCCGGCAACGTTCCCTTGCTCCGGGCGATGGGTAGACCGCAATAATGCAACGAGGAACAACCGCATGACCCAGCGACGATCCAGTTACGGTTATGAGGAATTATTAGCCTAAGGTCGCGCGACTTGTTCGGACCGGGAAATGCGCGACTTCCGCTGCCACCGCTCTTGATGCTTGATAGGATTACACACATCGATGGCACATCAGGGACTTTCGGCAACGGCCAAATACTGGCCGAGTTGAGTGTCGCCGGAAATGTTCGATTGGACTGGGTGTTTAGCTGTCGAAAATATCTACGCGCGCGACCTCGCGGCATTGAATCGGAGGGCAATCACATTAATCCCGTGTGCCCGAATGACTGGAACCTCTTTGCCAAAATGTTTAAGAAGTCGAGACGGAGGGGTGGCAGGGCGCCCGTCGGCTAGGCAAGGACATCGACGTTCGATCAAATCGCTGGTTTGGTGCTCAGCATCGCGATCTAAAAGCTGCGGGGTGCAAAAAGATATTCGCCGAGCAGGTCAGCAGCGTCGCCGAGCGCGAGCACTCAAGGCGGCAATTGACTACCTTCGGGAAGGTGACGTGCTCGCGCGTACGAAGCGCGTCCTCGGAAGCAATCTGGACCCCGCCACGGGCCGGATGATGCTCCAGGTGCTCGGCGCGGTCGCAGAACACGAACAGCTGCGACGCTGGAGAGGGATCGCGAAGGGGTAATTTTAGCCGCAGGCGCTCCGCGTGCCGCCTTCGGATCAGCGTCTTTTGCCCAATCGCTCAACAATCTCACCCCCTAGGCACCGCCTCCTGGCGTTCGCCAAAATCCATGACTGCCGCGATCGTCAGGGCCTGACCGCAACCCAGATCGCTCGGGAAGAAGCGTGAGGAGCTCACCCGCGTGCTGGAGCGCCTGCGATCGCCAGGGCTAACCTCTGGTTTGGCGCGCGAGCTGCGCAAGAATTCGCCAGTCTCGAGCGGGAAATCACTGAACTGGAGCAGGCCTAGCTTTTGACGAATAGCGCAATCGGTAAAGATTGGTTCGGCGCCAGTACCGAAGCCGCAAGGGTTTCCGTGGGCAGCCGCAGCGCCGACCAGGCGGCTAAGTGTCAAGAGTGGGGGTCAGAAAGAGACATCAGGTAACCGCGAATTGCCGAAAGAGACATCAGGTAGCCGCGGAACGTCGCGGCGATTCTCTAGTCCGACAGTGTCGATCACTGTTCTACGCCGCACGACCAAGGCCGGCTGCGTTTCGCGCGCCCGGTCGTCTGCCTCGCGCTTTTCTTCCGCCGCGCGCTGGCTCTTTAGGAGCGCGGTATAGGTTGCTTCCGGTGCGGCTTGGCGCGCGGTTTCCCGCTCATCGTCTGGACTTTCAATGAGCAGAACAACACCAATGCGTAGGATAAGCGCGACAAACAAAACGCCAAGCGTACCGAAGAAGGCGCGCGGCCACACGACCGCTATAAGGATCAGACAGCAGATTGTGAAAATGACCATGACCATGGTTTGGTCCCCTCCGCTCCCCCGCGAATCACGCAGTCCACGCAATGCCTGATCCACATCGACGGCGCGCGCAATCTCATTCTCCTCTTCTCAACGAGCCATGCAGCACAGCATGGCGGTTGTCGTGTTGTAGATCGCGATTCGCCAGGGTTGTGCGAAGGCATATCGCGCGAGCTGCGCAAGCACGTTGCTATTCTCGAGCGGGAGATTGCCGAGCTCGAACAGAGCTGATCTATGCTGCTCTCTCGCAGCACAATTGCCTCGGCATTGCGCTGTGCTTCCCCCGAAAAGTTGTAGCCTTGCTTGCTTGGGGCGCCCCGTTGTCGCCCCACCATTACCCCATCGAGGGCGGGTTCGTCTCAAGTCTGAACTCTCTCACCCCTCCGATGGGCATCCTCACCCCCCGCCTCCAGAGATGGAGTGCGGGGGCTCTTTTAAACAAAAACGATAGTGCCCACGCTTTCGTGCGTCGAGAGCTTCATGGGCGGCGCTCTTTCGAATCTTAATGGTCAATTGGCCTATGCCCAATGATCAGATCGCGCACTTCTGACTGAAAATGGTACGCTTCCGCTCGCTAGTTTTACCCCACTAGCAATTGACGCACTGATCTTGGGCCTCGGTTACCACCACGACCGGGGCCCTTTTTCCTAGTCATCAGCATCGGCGAACTGCGAGCAGACGGCATCGTAGCTTGCACAGCACATTATCGAGCCAGTCTTTCAGGTAAGGTGTGCGGGCATATTCACAGGTGCCTGCCAGAGTTTAGGTTTGCAGGAGTAAATCACATGCCAGCGTGGCTGCGGAACGAGCGTGTGGAATTTTGCCTCGCAGTCGTCATCGGAGTCATCATCGGCAGCAGCCCAGTTATTGTTATGCCCATTCTGGAGAACCTGCTGCCAGGCGTGGTGTTGTGGCCGGTGCTCTTGGCCTGCATTTGTGTGGCGCTGATTGTATGGTGGTTCACTCGTTCATCTGTGAAAATTCAATCGCTCCCCTTTCAGTACCTCGGCAAGGAGTAAGTCAGATCCGGTATTGATGCTGTGGACGGCTCCTCCACCGGCACGAGAGTGCCAAGGAGATCGTTGCTGTTGAGGTGACCACGATTTGGAGGAGCCAAGATGCAAGCGGTTACGACGATAGGTTTTGACATAGCCAAGTCGGTTTTCCAAGTTCACGAGTTGATGCGCACGCAAGGTTGTCGTTCGTCGACAGTTGAAGCGCCGATACGTGCTAGCATTCTTCAAGAAGCTTTCGCCCTGCCTAGTGGGCATCGAGGCCTACGCCACCTCACATCGTTGGTCGCGGGCACTGCACGCCCTTGGCCATACCGTCCGCTTGATGCTCCAGCCTATGTGAAGCCCTATCTCAAGCGCCAGAAGAACGATGCCGCCGATGCTGAGGCAATCTGCGAAGCGGTTGCTCGCCCCAATATGCGGTTCGTCGAGACAAAAACGGCAGAACAGCAAAGCTGCCTTATGCTGCATCGCACACGCCATCTCTTCGTGCGCCAACAGAATGCGGTCATTAACTCCATTTGGGCATTAGGCTGAGACGGACTGCGTACGCGATGAACAATACGCTGTGACGACGCCTAAGTGGCGACGACAGCGCCCGCTGCAAAGATAGTAACGAATGCTTTTCTTTCTCTCGCTGTCTATCGAGGGCGCTTTGGCGGGCACCCTATATGCCTTGATCGCGCTGGCCTTCGTCGTCGTCTACAAAGCGTCACGGGTAATCAACTTTGCGCTCGGCGAGTGGCAAACGCTCGCCACTCTGCTCGTTGCCACTGGGCTTCATGTACTAGGGCTTGACCTCGCCGCCGCGATGGCGATCGCTTGCGCCGGCATGTTCGTGTTTGCCTTTCTTTTCAACTCGCTGGTCTTACGGCATCTCGTTGGGCAGCCGCTCATATCATTACTCATGGTGACGCTCGGCGTTGGCGCACTCATTCGCGGCGTAGCCCAATTGCTCTCCGGTAGCGTCCCAGGCGGCATTCTGCTCCCGATCCCTTCGGTGCCGCTCGTCGTAAAAGATCTGCGTATTCCGGCAGACAAGCTGGTCGCTGCGCTCATTGCGGCATCCTCGATCGCGCTGGTTGCCTGGTTTCATCAACGAAGCCGAACCGGTGTGGCGCTGCGCGCAATAGCCGATGATCAACAAGCGGCCATGGCGGTCGGCATCAATGTGTCTCGTCACCTCCTGATTGTTTGGTGCATCGCCGGTGCGATCTGCGTGCTTGGCGGCACGCTGTGGACCTTCGTCACTGGAGGCGGCTTCGGACTGGGGCTGGTCGGGCTCAAGATTTTTCCAATTGTCATCATCGGCGGTCTCGACAGCATTCCCGGCACGATCGTCGCCGCAATCCTCATCGGTGTAGTCGAGAGCTTGGCTACTGGCTATTTGGACCCGCATTTGGGTGGTGGTTGCGGTCTCCTTGCCTCCTATGTCGCGCTCGTCGCAATGTTATTCGTACGACCCTTTGGGCTCTTCGGCCAAGAGCAAGTGGAGCGAGTATAGACACAATCGACAACTGCTCCTCTCAGGCGCGCGCTGGCTCAAGACGCAAGAAGGGCAGCCCCACCAAGATCACCCGCCAGATCAAGGAGATTGCGCACCAATACGGCCCCAGGGCGCTCAAGGAGCTGGCCAGGATTGACACGCGGGGCGGCGGCCCGTGTCGCAGCCTTGCCGGGAAACCCTCGATAGGGCCTACGGCAAGGGCAATGCAGCCAATCCAAGGAACGGTGGACTACGGCATCATCGAGCGCTAGCCGAGCTGTTCAGGGGCAACGAGGGCAATACGCTGGGTGCGGAGATTGCACGTCGTGCGCTGCCGGCTCCCAATGGCCAGCAGCACCACTGATGAGAGTGCGTGCCTTGACACCAACCCGACGCTCGACATTGAGCGGCATTCAAGTGACAGGTGGAGTTGCTCTGCCACGTTTTTTGGAAGGGGTTTTTGCGCTACCCCTTCGTTCGCGTGGCTTGCGCTTGTGTCGCCGTCCGTGTTTGGGAATGGCCATTGCAAGTTGAACTTTTCCAATATGCACAAAGACGCGAGCCGCCTGCAGGATCTCTTCGCGCGATACCCAGGTCGCCTTGTCCCACAACCGCGTTAGAAGCGTTGTTGCTTTCGCCAGAGCGGGAAAAGGCCCTCGCGCACGCAACAGCGCGATCTCGTTCAGGAGATCGTCACGTTGTGACTGGAGTGAGGTCACGCGGAGCCATGCGAGACTCCATTGACGCTGCCATTGCGCGGCAACCTCCTGCGCAGGTTGCTTGAACCGGCCAAATTTTTTGTTCCTTGCGTGTCTCATGGCGCCGCTGTGGTTCGCCACTTCCCTCATTGCAACCAAAGCCCTGTCGCCTTTGTGGCTCTTGGACCCAGCATCCGAGGGATACTTTAGTCGAATATACCAAAGGCCGAGCGTAAGGTTCTATCATATTTAGGCAGCACAAAGATTGGGAGGATGCTGCATGGCAGGCACGGCCCTTTGTAGGTGGATCGCTTCACGAGACCGGACCAAAGGTGGTGAATTCATACGCAGAGCGTGCGCGTTCGGAGGCAGGCCGAGCAAGGTACCGCGAAGTCCGAGGCTGACGCATGCCTCGCTGTGGTGCGGTCCAGCGAGACCTCGGGCCGCGAAGGGATGAAGCGCCGAAATGCGAGGAGAACAATATGGCTGGCCCCGAAATCCCGAAGGACTTCAGACGCGTTATCGTCGCCGCAGCCGTGGGAAACGTCATTGAGTGGTACGACTTCTACATCTTCGGCAGCTTGGCCGCGGTCTTGTCGGTCAAATTCTTTGAACAATCCCATCCAGTTGCGGCTCTGCTGAGCACGATTGCGCTGTTCACCGCCGGATTCTTGATCCGCCCGCTAGGAGCATTCCTGTTCGGATGGATGGGCGACCGCGTCGGTCGCAAGTATACGTTCCTCCTCACACTGACCGGAATGGGGCTTGGCACGGGTGGCATTGGGTTGATCCCGACCTACGCGGAAATCGGTTTGACCGCCGCCTTCGTCCTCTTCGGCTTGCGGATGGTCCAGGGCCTGTGCCTGGGCGGCGAGTATGGTGGTGCCATCACCTACGTCGCCGAGCACGTGCCAGACGAACACCGCGGCTACTATACCGGCTGGCTACAGACTTCGCCGACGCTCGGCATCGTCGTCTCGCTGGGAGTAATCATCGGTGCGCGTACGTATTTTGGCAATGAAGTGTTCAACGCATGGGCTTGGCGCGTCCCGTTCCTGGTGTCCTTCCTGCTGGTAGCGATCGCAATCTGGATCCGGCTCCAGCTCCAAGAGACGCCGATCTTCCAGGAGATCAGGGCCAAGGGGCTGATGACCAAAAACCCCTGGAAGGAGGCCTTCCTCAGCTCGAACTTCAAATACATCTTGATCGCCACCGTCGTGCTGATCGGCCAGGGCGTGGTCTGGTACAGCGGTCAGTTCTGGGCACTGTACTTCCTGCAGCAGGTTTCCAAGGTGGACCCGCTGACCTCGGCCTACATCGTGGGAGCCGCGCTGCTCCTTGCGACGCCGAGCTTGATTTTCTATGGCTGGCTGTCCGACAAGATCGGCCGCAAGCCGGTGATCCTGGGAGGCATGTTGCTGGCGTCGCTCACCTACTATCCGCTCTATGTATGGCTCGGAGCGGTGACACAGCCGGGCAACATCGACTATGCGATCGCTATCTTCATCATCTTCATCCTCGTGAATTATGTCGGGATGGTCTACGGGCCAGTCGGTGCTTTCCTGGCGGAATTCTTCCCCGGGAATATCCGCTACACCTCGGTGTCGGTGCCCTATCACATTGGCAACGGCTGGGGCGGCGGCTTAGTGCCGTTCGTCACCTCGGCGATGTTCGCGGCCAGCGGCAGCATCGGTTACGCGCTGCTCTACCCGATCTTGGTACCGGCGGTGTGCTTCATCATCGCTATCTTTGTGATGCCGGAGACTCGTAAGATAAGCATCTGGAATCCGGCAGAGGTTAGAGCATAGCCGGGCATATCTAGTGCGGGGCCGGCCGGTCCCGCAACAGTCTTCCCGTATGGCACGCCTTGCTTCTCCAGACGCATACACTCTCGTCCAGTGACATCATGGCAACCGTCTCTCGGCAACGAGTCACATACGCGAAAGGCATTTCCGAGAACTTCGACCATGGCCGACGAAGGTGTGGAAGGAAATTACTAGGACCGGCGAGACCTGCCGCATTTGCGACGATCAGCTCCAGCGTCGGACTGAGAGTGGTATGCGCTGCGCGCGCCGGACCGGTGCGCGCCTGACGCAAAAGACCAATCGCTGGCGCTCTGATGCGCACAATTATGGCCGGCCTAGCCGAGTTCGAACGTGACCTGATTCGCGATCGGGTGAAGTCCGGCCTGGCAGCCGCACGCGCCCGCGGCGTCAAGCTCGGCCGGCAATACGGTCAGCGCCCATCAGACAGGAAGGCGAAGCGGGAGCTGGCCATGCACAAGGAAGGCCTGTCTTACCGGCTTGATGGGCCGCAACGTCGGGCTCAGCAAGAACACAGTCATGGAGATCGTCAAGCGCGAAGGGACGCGACCATCCTAGCAATGGTCTCGCAAACCCGATCAGCCCATGGTGTTGAGAGATCACGACTTCATAGCGATGACTGTTGAGGAGCGCGGCATCCAAAACGTGGGAAGTAGTCCGGTGGAATTTTTTGGAAATTGAACTGAGGTAGGCCTGCAGTCATCGCATGCTTTAAACGCTCCCATGTGCAGTCTTGGAGCACGTATTGAGGCAAAGTTCGGACGGACTGCCCGTCCGCGGGGCGCATGGCGCGATCTTTGCCTTGATAGCTTGTAGACCTCTGGGGGAAACACGGGCCACCCGACGTCACCGCCTCTGCGCATACATGGATGTCCGAGGTTGTGCAGTTTTTCAGATGCCTGCATGACAACCCGATTCGCACGCGCTGACGGCGTCGGAAAAGCGCCAAGGCACGAAATCGCGGGAGTGGGAGCGCCAGCGGTGCAGCGGGAGCTATTGGGATTGAGCAGCGACGGGCATAGTTGGGATAGTGGATTGGGCGGGCAATGGTCGAGTTAGACGTCTGGGAGAGTGCTCGAGGACGGCTGGACGAGCGCAAAGGGCGTCAAGGGGTCGCGTTGCGGTTGCAATGAGGCAAGGTTGAAGCGCAGCAGGGCGAGCGGGGTCGTCGCCGGCCGATGACCAGGACCCGAGACGGGTGGCTTTGCGGCGAGCAATGCGAGCAGCGGTCATGACGTGCCGATCCGGATCGGCGTCGGAGCAGAGGTTGGCCGATATGTCGGCTCGCAGCCGCGTGCGAAAACCTCGATGA
The DNA here is from genome assembly GCA_963770295.1 of uncultured Alphaproteobacteria bacterium. Lineage (GTDB taxonomy): Bacteria > Pseudomonadota > Alphaproteobacteria > Rhizobiales > Hyphomicrobiaceae > AWTP1-13. The sequence goes on along the minus strand of CAVYPA010000004.1, from coordinate 21,520 downwards.
GGATCATGCGGCCGCCGCAGCGGGGGCAGGGGCAGGGCAGGCCGCGCAGCTCATCGAAGGCAGTGGCTTTCTGCTCTCCATATTCAACGATGTGCGGGGCGGCACCGAGCAGCCGGCGTGCGCGTGCGATGTTGGCGGCGCGGTTGCTACTGGTGAACAAACCGTAATGGTGGATACGGTGGAAGCCCTTGGGCAGCACGTGCATCAAGAAGCGCCGGATAAACTCGTGAGCTGTGAGCGTCATGGTCTTCCGCCGTTCGGGCCCGTCGATGCGGTAGTCCTTCCAGCGGAAGGCGACACCGTCGTCGTCGTCGAGACCAGGGCGCCAGAGCGGACCGCCGCTTTCGTGCAGCGACTGCGCGAGCTCGGTTGGACCGAGGGGCGCAAATGTTCTGATAGAGTACCGCTGGGGCGAAGGGCGCGCCGAACGTGCCGTCGAGCTCGTTCGGCTCAAAGTCGACGTTATCATTACGTCGGGAGTTCCGGCGACCGTCGCAGCAAAGAAGGCAACTGCGGTCGTTCCAATCGTCTTTGCCGTGATTTCCAACCCGGTCGCCGTGTGTGTCGTCGACAGCCTGGCCCGACCTGGTGGCAACGTCACCGGGACTGTCAAATCAATCCGCCGATCTCGCGGCCACGCGTCTTGAGCTGCTGAGCGAGGTGGTCCCCGGTCTCCGGCGCTTGGCGATCATAGCCAATGTCGAAATTCCCGACCCTACGCTGGAGACGGAAGAGATCGAAGCGGCGGGACCCGCTCTCGGCCTCGAAGTCTTTACAGCAAAACTCCGCCGGGCGAAGGATATAAAGCCCGCTTTTTCTGGGGCGGAAGGGTGTGGAGATTGAGCTAAGTGTTGGTCGGGGCAGCAGGATTTCGAACCTGCGGCCCCCTGCTCCCAAAAGTGAGGAATGTTGAGCAAAATCACATAGAATTCCGACTGTTCGTGCCGCGTTCCTGTGACGCTCCCTCAAGTGTTTATGTCTCGAGTCGGAATGACAATGCGATGCAATCTGCCGACAGGGGTTGGAGAGCATGGGAACGTGGCTGCTATCGACCTCCTTGGTGCTGGCGTCCATACCTTTCGGCAGGACGCGCTGCAGCTCGGGTTGGACGGTGGGGTCCTTCTTAGCCGCGATGTACCAGCTCGGCTTCGACTCCAAGTTGTACCTTCCATCTTCTGGTCAAAGAGATTTGCGGCCGGCACGCTCCTTGTCGCCTAAATGACCCTCTGGTCCTCCTCGTACAGGTCTCCCGCGAAAGATCCAATTCCTCCGGGGCGGAGCCATATGCGCCCGTCTGCGACCTCGATATGAGAGAGGACTTCTGTGGTGGGGAATTTATCAAGCTCTGTGAGGTCTCGTCGTTATTCGGGGCGAGTGCAGCGATGTACACCAGCCCGGCAACGCGTTTGTCGGTTCCTGCAGCGGTGATTACACGGTACCTCCATATGAATGGCCGCCGAGGATGGCTGGGCTGCTAACCCGTCCCAGCGCACGAATTACTCCTGCAACGTCGCCCTCAAGTGTGTCGAGACTGGTTTGGGCGGCTATCGCATCATGCGTGGGGATGACCTGCTGAAGCATTAGCCGTCGGCCCACAACCCGTGGGCGAACACGATGCTTGGTTTGGTCTTCATAGACATAGCGGACTCCTGTTTGGTGCTAACACTATGACTACTGATCTCGCGTGTTTGTCGGCCAAAGCCGCCTCTTTGCACGTTTACTTTGCGCGGAGCTGTCCCAGCGCGCTGAGCCAGTTCTCCATGTGGTAGGTCTTCGCGATCTTCCCATCTCTGATGGTTTGAATATCGATGGCCATCATTCGGAAGCTCTTGCCGCTGGGAGGGAACTCCAAACAGCTCGCCAGCGGGCGTGCCGGTTACTTCACCCCTGACGACCACGCGGTCGTCAGCCACGAGCACTTCCTTTATGTCGAACTTCATGTCGGGTATGGACTTGGCGAAATTGCCGACCACTTTGATCGAGGTATCGCGGCCCCAGCATTCGTCGGGAAGGTATCCGGCGCATGACTCGTAATCAGTCGGCAGGACTTGCTCCTGGATTGATTTGACGTCGCCCCGGGTGGCCACGTTGAAGAGGCTGTACCAAGGTGCGATGATCGCGCGAGCTTGCGCCTCAGTGAGATTTTGCGCCGACGCCGTAGATGCACTGGCCAGTAAGAGCGCTCCAAGGGCGAGTAGTAAGTGCTTCGACATGGCAATCTCCTTTTAGATCGCTAGTCGTTCACCCGGTGTCTTGACCGTTCGTATCTCGAAGACCGCGGCGCTTATAGATTGCGCAAATCCGCAAGGCAGCGCGGAGACCTCAAGTCAATTCGCCCCTCAGCGCATTGTTCGCTTGATCCCATGCAGTCGGCGTCTGCTCTCGCGCGATTGCGGCTTGCGATGACGTTGTCATGGTGCCTCCCACGGCAGGATTTGCACCACCAGGAGTTCACGCGGCCCGCTCAGGGCGTCACGCTGTCCTCAGCAAGGATGCAAGGCTTCGCGAGCTCTTCCATACTGCACACACAGGCCGCCTTCCACTCGGCCTTGCTCATGTGTGTCGCCCGATCCGAAGGTGAAAAGCCCGAGCGCACGCCGGGTGCGCTTCCGTAGTGTGTCAATCGACGTCGAAAATTGACCCCCCGTATTGCCTCACTGAGGCCGGTGCGGTGATAGCCCTGGCACGCCCTCGCTCGCCTTCCTCGGCATCACCAGTTTTCTCCCAGAAACCGCCCGCGAAATCGGCGCAAAAATGGACTGGTTCGGCTTCGGCACTTTGAGCCTTGGCATCGGCGCTCTGCAGGTTCTACTCGACCGCGGCGAGCAGCTCGACTGGTTTGGTTCGGGCGAAATCCTCATCGAAGCGATCATCGCCGCCTCGGCCTTCTACTTGTTCTTCGTCCACACTTTCACCGCGGACGAACCTTTCGTGAGACCGGCTCTCTTTCGCGACCGCAATTTCGCGGCCGGCATGGCCTTCATCTTCGTTGTTGGCGTCACCTATCTTGCCTCGCTAGCGCTCATCACGCCCTATCTTCAAAGCCTCATGAACTACCCAATCGTCACCGCCGGGCTGGTCTTGGGACCGCGCGGCCTCGGCACGATGGCTGCCATGATGATCGTGGGACGCCTGGTCGGACAGGTCGACACGCGCCTTCTCCTCGGTGTCGGTCTCGGACTTACGGCTTGGTCGCTCTACGACATGACCGGCTGGACGCCCGATGTTTCGCAGATGACGATCATGGGCAACGGGCTGGTGCAGGGCGCTGGCCTTGGTTTTCTGTTCGTGCCGCTCAGCGCGGTGACGTTGGGGACACTGCCCCCGGAGCAGCGCACTGAGGGCGCGGGCCTTTACAATCTGTCGCGCAACATAGGCTCCAGCGTCGGCATTTCGGTGGTGACCAGCCTACTGATACAGAACACGCAGGCCAACCACGCCGAAATCGCTCAGCATGTCACGGCCGTGAACCGCGTGTTCGAAATCCCGATCATCGCACAGTTCTGGAATCCCGCTACCGACGCCGGACGCGCCGCGCTCGATGCCATGATCACGCGGCAGGCGCAGATCATTGCCTACATCGATGACTTCAAGCTGCTGATGATCGCAACGCTCGCGGTGATCCCTCTGCTCATGGTGTTCGAGCAGGCGTCCGAAGGTGGCGGGCGGGATCACACACTCGCCGTCGATTGACCTTTAGCCACGGTTACCGGCGCGCAGGGAGTGGAAAATGAACGACTTGCGAAATGAATTGCGCGAGCTGCGTTGCGGGCGTCGATCGTCACTGGTCTTTTGATATTGGGCGTGGGGCTCGCCGTCTCCCTGGTGATGGCGCCCGCCGACCCCAAGGCATATGGTACTTGTGGGGGAAAAGCGGGCTCAGCGGTTCGGTTCGACGCGCATTGGTCGAAGCAGTTACATTATGAGCTCATGGCGCAGCTCTTTTTCCGCCGTCCTTTCGAGGCAATCTGGCGGTCACATTTTCACCCGAAGTCGGCCTCGCGATGCTGTCAAGCATAAAGTCGAGGAAAGCGCGCACCTTTGCTGGCAGGAGGTTGCGAGAAGGGTGATATGCGTAGAGTGGGTAGCGCTCCTCCGCCCAGTCCGCCAGGCTCTGGACAATGCCGCAACTCATCAGTCCGCCGACTTCCGCGCACGCGTCGCGAGGGTCACCGACGGTCTATCGATCACCCGGTTACGCTCGGATCGTCTTCCATACTGCGCACACAGGCCGCCTTCCACTCGGCCTTGCTCATGTGTGTCGCCCGATCCCAGAACCCCATGCAGTCGGCGAGCAACTTGCCTCCACCGCCGGGCGTGCTCGGTGCCGATTCACTCGGGCTGGCCGAGGAGGAGGCGTCCGGCGACAGCGCCATGTTTGGCTGCACGGTTCCGCCGGTGGAGAATTGAGTTGGCAGCTGCGGCGAGATCGGCGCGAGGGGAGCGAGCTCGGGCTGGGGTTGTGCGATTTCTGGCGGCGGCATGACCCTATCCGGTGGGGCGGGAGGGATTCCCGACGTCCCCAGGGCAGCTGCCAAAGCCGCGGCAGCTGCCGCAGATGAACGGCTATTGCTCATGGTCGTGTTGGCCGGTGGCGTAACGGTCGGGGCTGCGGGCGAACGCATGGCGCCTCCTGGAACGGGCTGGCGCAGCATTTGACCAGGCAATCCGGCGGTCGGACGCGCATGAGACAGAACGCCCCCCGGTAAGGGCGCCGCTTGCATAGGCGATGTCGGCGTCATCGGGCTGGCGACGCCACCCAAGTGTCCGCCGCCGAAACCGTGACCAGCGCCAGCAATACTGCCCCCGTGATGCCCGCCGCCACCACCACGGATTAGGACCAGCAGGTCACCTGCTTCCTTTGATGCGTGCTGTTGGGAAACACCTAAGCTGTCGGTCCGTGCAATTGCGCCGCCGGCGGACAAAGCAAGCGCGCCAATAACAGCAAATGTGCCGATGACAGTAGATGTAGTAAATCTCAGGTGCATGATTGTGCTCCATTCGCAGGATGTGATACGGGCTGGCGGTGACCCCGAGTCAGTCGGCTCTCGAAATCAGCAACTGGCCGCACCCAGGTCGCGCTTCAAGAACAGCAGCTGGGGCATGATCGTCGATCCTGCATCAACTTCGCTTGACATCCATCTCAGGCCCGAAGCGGCAGGCCGCTGGAGCCGTTTTTGCGAAGTCGCAAACCTAACAGCACAATTCAATTCAACGTTATAAGTTACAATTCTGTAAGATTTTTGGTCGTGCAAAACTAAACCAACCAACGGATCCAACGAGTTTTTGCATTCGCTACGCGCATCCGGATGAAGTCGTGTCCCCTACAAAGTGGTGTAGCTAGTAGATATGTCGCAGGACGCGCCCTTGCAGCGTGGAGTGGGTACGACCAGCTCACAACTAAAGAAGCTGCTCGAGGGTCGCCTGACCCTTCTCATGGACACTGACCCGCTTAGCGGTGCCGCCATGCATTCGGTGAGCAGCTTTGATGCCCACATAACCACATGACCTACGAATGGAACGCAATCATGAAACGCAATCTTGTCACGTCTGGTCTTGTTGGCGCTTTTGCGCTGGCTCTTACCACTGCCGCTACATTGCCTGCTCTGGCGGGTAATCCCGGCAACTCCCAACAGTTGAGTGCGAGTGCAGCAAGCAGTCCGCTCATCCTGGTGCGTGGTGGCGGCGGTGGCCACGGCGGTGGCGGCATGGGCGGGGGTGGTCACGGGGGCGGCTTTGGTGGCGGCCACGGGGGCGGAGGTCATGGTTTCCATGGCGGTCATTTCCGCAGCGGCTTCAGCGGTTTCGACGATAGTAATTGTTGGTGGAACGCACGCTATCACCAATGGCTGTGCGATTGACGAACCTCGGCTGCGCCCCTTCGGGGGCGCGGCCAACCGCGGAACACACCGCTCGATGCGGTCGTATTCTCACTGGAGAAGTTCAATGCCCAACTCGTCGACTTTGTCGCTAATTGCGTCAGTCGCTACGCTCTTGATGAGTGTGTTGCCAGGGACCGCGCAAGCAGGTCCACAAAGCATTTTCAAGAAATCCACGGAGCCGTCCAGCATCGAGAAGGGAGCTATGGCCAAAAGTTGGTGACGGCGTGAATTGGTAAGGCGGCATATCGTGGGAGTGCTTGAAGCCACCACTTCTCCACTGAAGGAGCGATATGCCGTATCGAACGATAGCGTCACCGAGCTGATTCAGCCAGGAACATTCGACGATCAACTCACCGACGTTTTGCGCAACGGAGCGCACGCGCTGCTAGCGCAGGCCATCGAAGCCGAGGTCGCCGATTTCCTCGGCAGATATGCTGATTTGAAGACCAGCCAGGGTCACCGTCGCATTGTCCGTCACGGACATCTGCCCGAGCGCGAGGTGATGACGGGGATTGGTCCGGTTGCCGTGCGCCAGCCACGTGTGCGCGATCGCGCGGCTGCCGCTGCTGATCCCGGCCGCATCGGCTTCACGCCTGGTATCCTTCCGCCTTATGTGCGGGGCTCGAAGTCCGTGGAGAGCTTGCTGCCACTCCTTTACCTGAAGGGCATTTCGACGGGTGATTTCTCAGAGCCGTTGGCCGTCTTGTTTGGCAAGGATGCCGTGGGGCTGTCGGCATCGACGATTGGCAGGACGAGCATGCGCAATGGCAGAAGCGAGATCTGTCGGCGAAGCGCTACGTCTACGTCAGGGCCGGTGGCATTTACCTGGAAGCGCGCCTGGAGGACGAGAAGCAGTGCATTCTCGTGCTGATCGGGGCTACGCCGGAGGGCAAAAAGGAACTCGTGGGGTTCACGGATTGAGCCAGGGAAAGTGCCCACGATTGGCGTAATCTGCTGCTCCATCTAAAGCGGCGCGGCCTGGAAGTATCGCCCGAGTTGGCGATCGCCGACGGCGGGCTCGGCTTCTGGAAGGCGGCTGGCGAAGTCTGGCCGAAGACGCGTGATCAACGCTGCTGGGTGCACGAGACGGCCAATGTGCTGGCCAAGCTGCCGAAGGCCCAACAATCGAAAGCCAAGCGCGCCTTACAGGAGATCTGGATGGCCGAGACCAAGACCGCTGCCGAGACTGCCTTCGATGCCTTTATCGAGAGCTATGAATTAAAGTATGCCAAGGCCGCCCAATGTCTCGCCAAAGACCGCGATGCATTGCTGGTGTTCTACGACTTTCCGGCGGAGCACTGGAAGCATTTGAAAACCTACCGCGGGGCTTCAGCACCGATGCCGCGTTGTCGATGGACACGACGAACCTCAATCCACCTACACGGAAATCTGTTACACAAATTATCTGACAATCCCTAGCCAACAGGACACCGAGGTCAAGCTTATTGACTGTCCGCTCGAGCCTTTTCGTAACTGGCGATCAGCGGGAACGACGTCGCCGCCTTCTTATGCGGCCCCACGCTGCTCGCGGCGCCCACGCGGGCGCGGGCGTTGAAACCACCAGATGATGGCGCGGATCCTCGCATTCAATGCTTACGGCCAGTCACCCGGGCGCGCTCCTCCATCCGCGCCTGGAGCGGAGCCGGACGCTCTTGATGTTTGCGCGATCGAAGCCTGCCTGGATTGCCAGTGCCTGCCTTCATTCATACGGCTTGATCTAGGCTTGTGCCTTCTTCCTGTGAGATTCTCCCAACCATGCTCCGCCGATGAGGCGCGGCAAATTCTCGCCGGTGCGGAGCAGAGACAGTCCGCGCAACTGGGGATCGGCCGTGATGAATACGAAGAAATCTTGTGTCTGGGTCATCGGAAGCTGACCAATAGGTGGCAAGGGCGCATCTCCCGTCGTTAGTGCCCCTCGCCCTGCTTGAGTTCCCACCACGCCCGGCTACCGAACGGAACGGCATTGAAGTCATGTTCGTAGTACTCGCTTCGCTCGTAGCCTCGCAGGTTCTCGAGCTGCCGCGGCGTGGCGCTCGGGTAGGTCTCGGAATAATGATGGTAGTCGCGGTAGTGGCGCCTGTGACTGGCATTGGTCCCGGTGGTCAAGGCGAGCATGAGGCCGGCCGCAACCGCGCCAGCGATGATGGTTTTCATTGCACTGTCTAGCTGTTGGAGGAACTTGGTTCGTAAGTGGTGTGCGCTTGCGTGCGCGCAAATCACAGATAGGAGAAGTGGACGTGAGTTAATGAAGCGAGTTGGGCAGCGGACGTCGCATTCTTAAATCTTTCCGATTGAACGGCGAAAGAGTAGACGCTCCTGGCGGGTGGTATGCTCCTTCAAGCCAATTGGTCACCCTTACTCACTCCTGCGTGAGAGCTTCTTTTGCTACACCCTTGCAAAACCATATCAAAGCTGCGGGACAACTCGAGCAACGGTCGCAATCTCGCCAACCGAGGAGAATGATCATGAAAACTATCATATCGGCCCTTTTGGCCTTATCCGTAGTCGCCGGCGTAGCCGCCACCTCGGCGAAAGCTGCCGAGGCCGACTATCCAAGGTTTGGCACCTCTGCTTGGTGGAACCAACAGGACGCCGAACACAACTAACGAGATTATGAGAGCAGACGAGCCCCGGCGTGATGCGGGGCTCGCCGTCATGCTTATCACGCAGTCCACCGTTTCCTTGTAAAATCGAAAACGTAGTGACGGTGTGTAAGCCACCTTCGCGGTCGTCGAATTATGGCGCGATGCTCGCAAAGAACACAAAGGAAGCCATTGTGAGCAAGATCATGCCCGCGTTTGTGGCGTTGCCGGTCCTTGCGTTGATGGTGCTGGTTGGGATCTCGGTACCTGGCAATGCAACCGATGCCACGGACGTTTCATCTCCGTACGCTCCCCCCAGCTAGTAGAGGGACGAGCCACCCGGCCCAGCATTCGATCAGCCAGCAAGCCTTGCGGTGATTTGACGGCGCGGGCTTCCGTCGCTTGCAGCACCGCCCAACTCTCCGCCTTTCGGCGAGTGGTGAGAATTGCCCTCTAATCAGTCCTGTTCTAGCCGCCAAAAGGCGATCTTCGGTGCGATAATCAAACAGCCCTGGTTGACGCGCGATCCAGGAAATCTATGTCGCCAATCCCCGTCGGAAGCCGCGCTGACCAGCCCGTCACACGTCAACCTAACAGCATCGGCATAGGTTGTAACAGGAGCGTAGCCGGATCGAACTGTCGCCGCTGCGCACCCCGCTTGGTCCCGTGCGCGCCCGGCCATGAGGCCGGCTCCCACTTACGGCTGGAGGAAAACGAGTGCCTGCTGAACGAAGGCGGCATGGTGCTGGAAAATGCCGCCGTGCCCGGCGTCGGGGAAAATGCTCAGCTGCGCTTTCGGCAGCCTACGCGCGAGCTCGAATGAGTTGAACGAGGGCACCATTACGTCAGCATCGCCGTTGACGACCAGGACAGGATGCTTGACCGTCCCAAGCGTGCTGGCATCACCCCGTCCCCAGGCTTGGATGGCCGCAAGTTGAGCCTGAACGGTTTCGTTGCTTACGGGCGCGTCGAGATCCTTGGTGCGTTCTTTCAGGCGCTGCAGGAAGTCGTCGGCTGCCGTCTGACCGTTGCTCGTCTGTGAAAAGAACAAAAAATGCTTTGGCTGCTTGTTGGCGGCGCCTGCCTTGCCAAATGCGTCCTGTAGAACGGCACCGACATTCACGATGCCCTCGCCGCCCGCCGGGCCGGTGCCCGCGAGAATGATTTTGCGCACCAGACCAGGTTGTTGTTGGGCGATCACCTGAGCGACGAACCCACCGAGCGAGAAGCCCAACAGATCGACTTTGCTAAAACCGAGGGCGGCTATGAACGCGACGGCATCGCGAGCCATCTCCTCGACCGTTTTTGGGGTAGAACCTCCGGAGCCTCCGACCCCACGATTGTCGAACACAATAACGTGGTGCTTCGCCGCCAGGCCATCCACGAGCCTCGGGTCCCAATCGTCCAATACCGCCGTCAGATGGTGGAGGAACACCAGAGGGACGCCACCCTTCTTGCCAATCTCTCGGAACACAAAGGTCGTGCCGTTCACATCGACCGATTTGGTCGGCGTATTTTCAAAGGTCATGGTCATCGCTTTTCTCTTTTTGGAGGTTAGATAACAGTCGCGAGGAGTTTCGGTTAGAATAATGCTCGTTACGTCACGTTGGGCCTGACGGCGAGGCAGCAGACCAGGTCGTCGTTTCGGCGTTGCAGACCACAATCGGCTTATCTCTTCAAATTACTTCAGCCAACTGAGATTTGCATCTTTGCCGACCAGCTTAGCGCCGACAACCTGCGCTCCTTCTCCAGCGTGCAGCGTTATGTCTCCGCCTTGGCAGCAGCGGCAGAACTCCAGAGCGAACCAGGATTGGCGCGGTCCGGATAAAGCTCTAGCATCTTGTCATAGAGCTCGCGGGCGGTTTTCGTCGCGTCATTCAACCGAATGAAGTCACGGATATACTGGCGCGTTTCTTCCACATTTCGCGGACTGTCATGGTTGCCGGGGATCTTATGTCCCGCAACCACTACCAACGGTTTCAGGGTGTCGATTTTGTCAAGCGCGGCAATCCATTGCAAGCGAGTTTGCCTGTTCAACTCGTTGAGAAACGGGTGAACCCCGTTATAGACGGCATCGCCGGCGGCAACCAAGCCGATGGATGGGACGTGAAGACACGTCGTATCATCGGTGTCTGTATGACCGACTTGGACTACGACCAACTTGTTTCCTTCCAAGTCGATCTCATCGCCTTGCAACGGTTCGGCGATCGAAATGACATCCGGAATTTGATTTGGGAATAGTTTACGCCATCGGCCATCCAATTTGTCCGGCGTGATCTGCAGCTTCATTCTGGCGACGACCGCGGGTGTGGCCAGTGCTTTCGCGCTCGGAAATCGATCCTGCAGAACTTTTATGCCGAAGAAATGATCGCCATGGGCATGAGTGATATAGATTGCCTTCAGCGTCTTTCCGCTCGCAACAATGGCGTCCGCCAAACCGTTGGATTGCTCCACGGTGAGGAAGGTGTCCACGAGCACCGCATCCTGCTCTCCGTAAATCAGGGTCGCCGAATTGGCGACCCACAACAGAGGCTCCTTGCCGGGCGGCACATCGCGGTTCAGGCCAGGGCGAGTGACAGTAAATACCCTATACCCCAAGGGAGCCCGCTGACCGTCCGCACTCGCCATTGCTACGCCCGGCATCATAGGGAGCATCACCAGCGACATTAGTTTCATCACATCGCGACGCTTCATACCGAACCTCCGGCGGTGCAGGGGGCCCCGACGACGCCCGGTGCTCCGGTAACCGCTGCCGTTCCCTTTTGACTTGACACTTGAAGTCTCCTTTAGTGGCGGCATTTTATTGGTGACGTTCGTAATGATTGCCTTTAGATGACGATCGCCACTATTGTTGTCAACGTCAAACGCCGGGGCGGCCGATCACAAGGGCGGGAGCGATGCGAGTTACCAAGGAAAAGGCTGCCCAGAACCGCGAGCGGATCCTGACCGAGGCAGCGCGCCTGTTTCGGGAGCGTGGCGTATCTGCGGTGGGCATGGATGCCCTGGCTGAGGCCACTGGGATGACCCATGGTAGCCTCTACAGCCAGTTCCACTCAAAAGAACATCTGGCAACAGAGGCGCTGGGTCGCGCCTTCGATGCCAGTGCTGCCAAATATGGTGAGGTTGAAACTCTTTCCAACTATGTCGAACGCTATCTGTCACCGCGCCATCGGGACACTCCGGGCAGCGGCTGTGCCATGGCGACGCTTGGCTGCGAGGTCCCTCGCCAGGGCAATGCGATGCGGCAGACCTTTACAGAGGGACTTCGACGTATGATGCAGAGATTGACGCGCTTGTTGGGTCCAAAGGCTCGCCGAAAAAACGAGAACGAGGCTTTGGCGATCGCTGCAACACTGGTCGGCGGCATGATTCTGGCTCGCGCCCTCGACGATCGGGAGTTGTCAGATCGGACACTGGCGGCGTGCCGCGCCCGATTAAACCCGACCTAGGGGCTCGATTCCCGTCGCTTGAAGGATCATCCACGCGGGGTGGGCATCGAGTGGCCGTGATACGGCCCGACAAGGACAGCAGCGGCGTCCAATTGCGGGCCTGCGGGGCAAATAGCCGGCTTGGTGCTCGGGCGCACGTGGTAGATGAGATCTCGACCTCCGAGTTAGGCAAGTAGCTGCCTCTATCATCGATGCGCTCGGCCTTGAGTGCATACCGAGCGACGGTGATGCCATCATTCTGGGAGTTCGTTGCGATGAAAATCGAGCACGTCGAGGAGCGGCAAAAGCTGGCGGCGCTCTACGCCCAGCGAGATGCGGTAATAGACGAAGAACAAGCGGCGCTGGCACCGCATCACGCACGGCTGGCGGAAGCGCAGGACAGGGCCGAACGGGAATTTATCGCTGCGGGCGGCCTCACATTTGAGGCCTTATATGCTACGAGTGGCAAAGATGCGAAGGATCCCAAACAAGTGCGGTTGCGGAAGGGCCGTGACGCAAAATGGCTTCCAATTCGCGAGGCTTTGGATGACGTCAGGAAGACGTTCGAGGCCCATCGCGCCGTCGTCGACGAGGAGATCAATGCTATTGAAAAGGCAATTGGCGCGAAAGCCATGCAGGACCGTCTGAGTGACGAAGGTGGGCAAGCGTTCTGCGCCCTCCACAGGTCTCCTGATCCTGGACTCCGACAAAGTCGAGGCCGTGCTGAGAGCAGCAATTGACCAAAGGCAGAGTGGCTAAGCCCGCTCTTTCGCCATTCTCTTGAGCAGCGCGTCGCGCTTCTGTGCCATGATCCGGGCTGGCCGCCGCTTTCCGCGCAGACTTTTTCTGTGTCTCGCCCAAATGAACCCAAACCTCCGGCCGAGTGTGTTCGTCTCAATCTTCACTTGGCTTTGCTTTGAGTTCGAGCATGCTGCGGAGGTCAGCTCGCTCTCCTCGATCGAGAAAATCTGACCAACCTCGACTTTGATGTCCTTGACTAGGCACGTGCGCCCGCTGACGGAGCGGGAGTGCCGGCCGGAAGGTCCGCTGCGGCTGCCGGCATGCCTTCGTGACCCATTCCGACCGTGGCAGTGCGCTCGCCGGTGCGATGCAACTGTCGAGAACCACCTCGCATGGCGGTGGTCCAGAAGGTCTCTAGTGTGGCAATAGCCATGACTTTTTCGGGGTGCGCGCGCAAGACCCAAGCGACACCAGCCACAAAAAAAGCGCCCCGTCGGGTGCCGGGGCGCGCATTAGTGTTTGCGCTGCTATAGCGTCCAAAGTGGGAGCGGACGAAGAATGAAGCCTCTATAGCAGGGTCCTACATATCGCCTGCGAATCGCCAGCGATCTCGGTACGACACGGTAGAAAGCATCAGGGCAAAGCCTTAGACAAAGGCATAAGACCTGGCCTGACTTTTTGCCTCGCACCGTTTACGCAATGCTGAGCCAAACGCAGCATTGCCACAGCGAAGCCTCTGCCGCTAAACGAGGCGGCCTCGTCTTTGACGCCCGGATGAAGGGGGACCTAGGGGGCACTGAAGGGGCTAGTGGGGGTAACCCCTCGGGAGCAGCAATTAGACGCTGTCGCAGTTGAACCCGATAAGGGCTTATCTACATCAATCTCTGCTGCCGCAGCTTCGCCGGTATCGGCAGCCTTGGGCTCGGCAGCAGCGACTCCGCCGCTTCCCCCGGGTGTCGCACCCTCCCCGCTGCCGGGGCCTCTTTCTTTCCAGCAGAGATTTGCTCCAGCTTGTGCATGCTGATAGTTGCCCACTGGGAAGGCGCTCGAGCACGCGCTCGACCGCCGTTTGTCGGGCGTACCAGCGGATGAACATGCTTGCTTGGAGGCCCGTCGAATTTCGTCTAGCACCACCCTGAAGTCTTCGGCGAGATAGTGTCCGGTTTCAGAGGGGCTGCCGCGCCATCACGAAGCCTAGATACGTGCTCGCGACCCACAATTGCCATCGCTGATCTGGGCGCATTGCAATGCAGCAAACGATGCGGTGAGTGCTGAGAACTGGTAGTTTTCCAGCATCTCCTCTGCTCCGACGGCCTCCTCCTCGGCGCAACCTTGGCCGCAGTGTCCTGCTACGACGATAGCGCGCGGCGCATGGGGCTGCGCCCCTCGCAGATGCAGCTCACGCTTATCGCCGCGGGCGCCGCTGCCTTGACCATGATCGCGCAGCAGCATGTGTTACGTACCTTCGTTCACTTATGAAGAACAAGTAGCAGCGGGCGCCTCGCCGCGGTGTCGGGAAGTCAGGTGAAAAAGGAGATCGAAAATGTTGCTGGAGATTCACGTTTGCCAAGTCCTTGCCCTGGTGCACAGCGGCCTGGCGATGGAGCCGGTTTAACTGCAGAGCTTTGTGTCATGACTACATTCTCGATCACCAGACTGAAATTCACCGTCGTTTTGGCGCGCGGGAGGAGCGGCGCCTCGCTTAATCGCCTCAGCGAATGCAGGGAGTCCCATATCCCAGCCGCCACACATCCCATAGGTGCTTCACCTTTTCGATCTCCCGCGAACATCCGAGTTCCTCGATCAAACCTACCGCAGCACCCTGCACTCGATCGATGCCGGCCTCGTAAATCTGCCCATCAAACGCACCGCGCCTACCGCACCAAGGTGCGCAGGGACGTTGATGCCGGGCGCTGCCGCGCCCCTAGCCGCCTATCGATCCGTGCAACCCATTATCGCAAGCCAACGTGCTTTTGGCATTCCGGCGGATCGTCATCGAAGCAGAACAAGGGAAGCAAGCTCGAACGCAGTGAGGGGCCGGAGAGAGAAGGAACCCAATATGTTCTTGCGCATTCCAGTCGAGTTGCAGACACACGACATGGAGAAGTACCAAGAATTCTCCGGTGACGGCTCCTGTGCCCCTACCACGGTTGCTTCCAATCAGCTTGATCGTGCGAGATTGAGCCGTGTTCTCGGTTACATCGAAGAGCATCTCGCCGTCGACATCACCGTCACCGACCTCGCCGATGTCGCGTGCCTCAGCATCTTTCATTTCACCCGTGCATTTGCCGGCGCCATGGGCGTGCCTCCGCATCGCTACGTCAGGCGACGGCGGCTGGAGAACGCGAAGGCGATGATCGCGACGGGACGCGCGTCCCTCCAAGAAATCGCTCTTGATTGCCAATTTTCCTCGCAATCGAGCTTCACGCGCGCGTTTCGGCGGGCCACCGGCATGACGCCCGCCGGGTACCGACGAGCGTTGCGATAAGCGTTCATCGCCCAGACACCAACTGCGATCATCACCCAGAGGACCGTTGCGGTTTTCAGCGTGCCGGACCGGATCAAGCGCAATCGCCAAGTCAGGCGGTAAAGAACGATCGAAAAATAGCCATGCGCGGAGGCGACACGCGCAACCCTTCCGACACTAAGTCAGAGACCCACACGATGAAAACCGCAGATTCCAAAAAAGATGGACCATGCGTTGACCGCGATCCGCATGAGGGAGCCATGAACCGCTTTATCTTGGGCCTAGTGGTGGGACTGCTGTGTTGCGGCATCGGCGCGTCGACGAGCGCACAGGACGCGGAGAGCTTTAACCTTCTCAAGCTTGCTGGCAACAATGTTCACTGGCAAGCGCCGGCCAACGACCAGCCGCTCGTCGTCACCTAGATGCTGGTGCGCGACGATGTGGATTTCGCTGATGCCCAGAACTGTCGCAAGATGACCACCCTTGATCACCTCATAGCGGCATCGGAGCTCACTCCCGCCGCGGTGCACGAAGAAATTGCCGCCGCGTTCCACATGTGGGAGGCCGCAGTCAATATTGGCTTCCGCGAGGCGTCCAAGGGCGAGCGCGCCAACATCCTCATCGGCGCCCAGGCGGCGCCGCAAGGGTGGGCATTTGCCGACATTTCTTATGACACCACCTCAACGGTGCGCGTCAAACCTATTTCTGTGTCGCGGATTTGTCTCAATCCAGAAAAGCGCTGGAAGATCGGCTTTGACGGCGATCTCACGGTCTATGATTTGCGCTACACGCTGGCTCACGAAATCGGCCACGAGATCGGCCTCGATCATCCGGTCGGCGCCGGTCAGATCATGGGGATATCACTACGAAGAGCGCTTTCGCTCGCTGCAGTCTGGCGATGCCCACGGCGCCGCCCTGCTCTACGGCGCACGCTCTCCGACTGCGGTCGAGGTCACTTCCGGAAAGGCGGGGTCTCGGCAAATTGACCCAGCACCTCGTCGGTTCACAGACTTAGCGAAACGGCACTTGCGGTTTGGCTTATGAGTAACGTCAGGTTACGCCAATACTAAACGTCTGTCGCACGACTTGCGAAATCACCTATAGGCTGAACCGTATGCAGACGACGCAGGTTCTGCTACAGCGCTCTTGGTGAAGTGATTGCACTACAATGACAATTGGAGCCAAGCCGGCGGCGTGGCACGATATATTTCGTGTTGGATCTCGAACCATCAGCCATCAGCGGCGAGATCTGTTCGGTACCGTGCAAGCTGAAAGCGCAAATCGCGGCTACCTCGTCACCACAAGTCACTTCGGACCCGATGCACATGAGTTCGCCAAAGATAAGAATATCACGCTCATTGATGGACCCCACCTTCTCCATCTGTTCGAGAAACACGGGTACAAATTTCGAATTGATGTCGATGAGGCGCGCAAGCTCATGGGCTTGACCTGACCCTCTGCGACGCGCCTCCCACGCACGCTCCATTGGGAGCTCGGGCATTATTGTTGCACGGCGGGCGACGTGGCCGGCAAGGTCGAGAAGGGCACCATGGTCGCCGGTGTCGGTTGCGGTCACGGCATTCGACCGCTGATGGCCAAAGCCTAACCCGACAGCCAGTTCCGGGGCTTCGATACCAACGAGGCCTCCATTGCGCTCGCTCGCTGCGTGCCGGCTCGGTCGATCATGCGACACGATCTGAATCTATTCGGGGTAGTGGTTCTTCATTCCATGGCGCCGCCCCCTTTCTCGAGGATCTGACTATACAGAAGCCGATATTCTGAAGATTGCGGGATCCTGAGCCGAGGCTACTCTCGCCCGTGTCCGCTTACTAAGCCTGAGCGGTCGAAGTCGTTCTATCCCAGAAGCTGATGTCGAGCGTTGCCGCTGACGAGGACGGATCGCTGGTCGACCCTGTCTGTTGTTGGACCTATCGCGTCGGCGTTCGAGCCTTGTGACTCCAAGCCGTCGAGTGCCGCTCCGCGACCGAGGATTGACGGTTTCACAGAAGCTGACGAACGAGCGTCGTGACTTTGCTGTTTGACGCTCGCGGACGCATCCCGCGTAGTGCGATTTGGAGCCCCGCCTAGGAATCGATCCCCAACAGCTTCGCCGCGGTACCGCCGAGCATCGCTATCTTGTCGGCGTCGCTAATCCCGGGGATCGACAGGATGTGGTCGACTGGCGCGGTATTCCACGGGAACGGGTAGTCGGTGCCCATTACCACATGTTCGATCCCGACCTCGGTGATCAGGTGACGCATGGCCTCGCCGGTGAACATAATCGTGTCGAAATAGAGCTGGCCGTTGCGCAGGTATTCCGTCGGGTTCTTTTTGGGTAATGGCCCGACCCGGTCAGGGAAGGTCTTGATCACCGCGTCCGAGCGGTTGGCGTAGGACGGCAGGAAGCCGCCGCCGTGCGCGGCGCATATCTTGAGCCCCGGAAAACGGTCGAGCGTTCCCTCGAAGATCAGGTGCGACAGCGCGATCGTGGTCTCGAGTGGATTGCCGATCGTATTGGTCAACAGGCCGCTGCCGGCGAGCCGACCGCTCGGCTCCAATTCGCGGGTGCCAAGTGGGTGCATGAAAACCAGCACGCCCAATTCCTCGCACTTCGCCCAGAATGGGTGGAATTTTGGGTTCGCCAATTCCTCGCTGGCAACGCTGCCGGCAACGCCGACGCCGCGAAACCCGAGTTTCTTGACCGCGTGCTCGACTTGCTGCGCAGCGAGGTCCGGAAACTGCAGCGCCGCCGTCGCGAAGGCGACGAAACGATCGGGATGACCGGCACAGAACTCGACCAGCGTCTCGTTTTGCACTTTGATCAGCTGTTCGGCCGCGTCGCGCTCGGCGCGGTACCAGAACGGGTTGATGCTCAGCGCCTCGACATCGACGCCCGACTTGTCCATGTGCGTGAGGCGGTCCCCGACATTCGACCAAAGCAGCGCGGGTGCTTCGAGCGGGTGATTGATCAGCTTCGCGGCGTCGGGAACGATGCAGTGCGCGTGCACATCGACGGTCTTGATCCGCTTACCCGCGATGACGACCTCCCAGCGTCGATGCGCGTGGGCGTGGACGCCCCCACCCGAACTGGGGCCGGCTCCGGCGGAAATCTCGCAGTCGACAAAGGCGATGCTGGCGGTGCCGGTGGTTGGCACATCGGTGCTGATCGACATTTGTATTTCCTCCCGTTGAGTAGACCTCACATTCGGCGCAAGCCTACTATGGCTCAATCTCTGTGTCGTGCCGCAGAACTTGGTGCGCGGGCGCGGTTCGCCGGCGGCATTCGGCCGATCGATGCGCGCGTCGGCATCGGCCTCGCCGTGCGCAAGGGCATTTCCAGACCGGGCATCTCCAGCCCTGAAGCCCTGATGCGGACACTGCTCGCGGCCGCAGCGAAAGAACTGCGGAGTAACCGCCCGTCGGCTGATCGCCTGCCGCGTCGTTCGCGCTCGTCGATAGCGCTCGGCGTCCGAACCTCACCAACCGTGATCGGGTAACCCGGCCGCCGCCATAGCGTGGACGGGGTTACATGTCCCTATCAGAGCATGTCGATTGCGCGGGTCCGGTGCCGGTCCTAAGTTTGGGGCAACAAGTGCAAACTCGTCGGCGGAAACGTCGAGTTCGTGCAGGCTCCGAGCGCCGTGACGTAGCGGTTCTTGAATTGAGAACCGTTTGCCGAGGAGTTCGGTCGTGCCGACATGTCGACTGCGAGACGACGTGCGGCGGTTGCGCGCGTCATCCTGCGCGATGCCGCCTCGCCGAGATGTGAGCCCCAACGCTTCCTCCCGCCACCCATAGCCACCGTCGAGAGCTTCAACACAGGAGACTGCCCCATGGCCGACACGCCGACCTTCGGACGCTATGCCGAGATCCCCTACGATCAGATGACTCCGGAGCAGCAGGACGCCTACCGCTCGCTGATCGAGACGCGCGGGCGGCTGCCCGGCCCGAACAAGATCTACGTGCACAATCCGAAGCTCGCCAAGGTGATGGGGCCGCTCGGCGCCCACTTCCGCACCGGCTACTCGCTGAGCGAGCGTGAGCGCGAGATCGCCGTCAACGTCATCCTCGCCAAATGGGGCTCGGCCTATCCGACCAACGCCCACGAGCGGGCGGGCAAGACGGCCGGGCTGCCGGCCGACAAGGTCGAGGCCATTCTCGCCGGCCTGCCGACCTCTTTCACCGACACACGCGAGCAGATCATCTACGAGATGGCGACGTGCCTCGCCAACGCGCGCTGGGTACCGAAGGGCATCTTCGACCGCGCCGTCGCCGCCCTCGGCCACGTCGGCATCACCGACGTCATCACGCTGATGGGCTTCTACACCAGCGTGGCGATGACGCTCGCCTTCTACGATGTCCCCGCCGATGCCCCGGGAATGGCCCGCTAACGCACGGCAAGAGATAGCCGTTGAACAGCTTCAGCGTGTCATAGAGCCAGGGCCTACTGACTTGCGGCGCGACGCGATGTGGCCCGTCGGCCGTCGCCGAGGTGCTCGAATACAGCCATGGCACTTCGAGGTGGCGCGCCACGTGCGCCCCACCTTTCAGCCCCGACCCGCTTCAACCCTAAACAATCAATGCCGAGATGAGCGTAAGCGCCGCGACGCAGCGAGCACGCTCCGTTGCTATGCGGACCCCATCAGCGGCGCCTCACGGCACCAGGATGACCTTCCCGTGGTGCCCCGGCTCCAGCACCGCCTCGTGGCTGCGCGCGGCCTGGCTGAGCGGCAGCTCCTGGGCGATCACCGGGCGGAGCGAGCCGTTGCGCAGCCCCTCCACGAGCGCCGCGTGGATGCCGGCGAGCTCGAACGGGCTCGCGTGGGTGAGGGCCATGCCCAGGATGTTCGCGTTCTTGTTCATCGCGAAGCGGGCGTTGATCTCGACCGCGCCGCGATTGCCGATGACGACAATGCGCCCATGCATGCCGATGATGCCGAGGTCCTTCTGGAGGTTCACGTTGGCCAACATCTCCATGATGATGGCCGGCCCCTGGCCGCCCGTGAGGCGCACACACTCGTCGAGGTAGCCCGGGGCCGTGTGGTCGAGAACGTGGTGCGCCCCCTCGGAGAGGACCAGTTTGCGGCCGCGCTCGGTGCCTGCCGTGCCGATCACGGTGAGGCCGCGGGCGCGCGCGAGCTGGACCGCGGCGATGCCCACGCCGCCGCTGGCACCGTGGACGAGGACGGTCTCACCCGCCTGGCCATGGGCGCGATTGAAGAGCGCTTGGTAGGCGGTGGCGTACGGCACGTTCATTGCCGCTCCCTGGGCGAAGGTCGCGTTGGCAGGGAGGGGGTGCAGCTGGCCTGGGTCGCTGAGGCAGAGCTCGGCGTAAGCGCCGCTCGACGTGCCACCCACGTAGACGCGATCGCCGACCTTCACCTGTGTCACATCCGAACCGACAACCTCGACAACGCCGGCTGCGTCAGAGCCTGGCGTGTAGGGCAGCTTGGGTCCCCGATTGTCGGTGTTCGAGCGCAGATAGGTGTCCACCGGGTTGACGCCGACGGCGAAAATGCGCACGAGGACCTCGTTCGGCCCTGGCTGGGGCGTAGGCACCTCCTCAAGCTTGAGGACCGAGGGGCCGCCATACTCGGATACGCGGATGGCCTTCATGGACAGGGCTCCTTTCGCTGGCGTGTGATGATGGGAGCATACTTGCTTTCATGGCCCAGGTGAGGATGCCCAAACTAGAGAGCTAGGGCCCGGCCGGGCCGGTCGCCGTATCGCTCGGCGGCGTACCTGACGCCGAGACGAACGCGGGTGCGCGCCATGCCGACGTAGGCGATGCGCCGCTCATCTTCGAGGTCCCGCACGCGGCAGCTTGGGCAGCAATTTGACTGTCAACAAGCTCGGCGGGTCATCCCAGTTCCGGACATCAGCCGGTCGCTTGCGGCCCCGGAGATCTTGTCGAAGGTCATATCCGCTTTGGTCTGCATTCTGGGCCCGTACCTCTCACCACTTTGCAAGGGTAGGCGCGGGAGCAACCGAGATCTGCGACGGGTGGACGGAGCTTGCAATGGTTGGCCAACATGCCGGGTCGTGGCACGGGGAAAGGTGGGTCGCAGAACGAAGCTGCTCGTTCAGAAGCCTAGGCGCGATGGCGGTCTTTGCAGCTGTTCCTTCAGCGGGCATACTGCGAGCGAACGTCTTTCATCCAAGTGGTCCTGCGCCCCATGACAAAGCTCTATGAAGCCCTCGCGGAAGCGTTTCTCGCGGAGGGCGTCGACACGCAGTTCGCTCTGATGGGCGACGGTAATATGCACTGGTCGACAACCTTTGCCCGCCTGCCCGGTGTGCAGACCATCCACGTGCGGCACGAGCACTGCGCTGTCGCAGCTGCCACGGCCTACAACGTCGCCACCGGCAATATCGCCGCGGCGTCGGTCACCTGCGGTCCGGGTGTGACCCAGCTGGTGA
>CAVYPA010000003.1:0-394327 GCA_963770295.1 uncultured Alphaproteobacteria bacterium | reverse complement strand
CTCGCGCTGCGTGCTCACGCCCGATGCCGAGGACAGCCGGCCCGACCGAGCCGAGATCGCCATGGCGACGCCGTCACCCTAGTTACGATCCTGCTGATGAGACAACGGAGCCGCAGCCATGACGCCAGTCTTACATCGCGCCGTCAACCGCACGTACCGGTAGCGGAGTAGGGCAGCGGCATTCGCCTGCGCGACGGCAGCGGCAAACAATACATCGACGCCAGCAGCGGAGCGGCTTGAGCCGAAGGGGGCGCCGCGGCCGCCCCGCTTTTGTGCTGGAAGCGCGCGGGGAGCGCGGGCGGGGCCGCCGCTTGCCGACCGCGGGGCTCGCCGCCCTATTGCGCTGCCGTCACCAGAATCTCGACCAGATCCTGTCCGGCCAGGGCGGCGATCCCAATGCAGGCCCGTTGCGGTGGGTTGGCACGGTCCACCCATTGATCCCAGGCACGATCCATCTCCGGCTTGCGGCCCATGTCGGTGATATACACGGTGGCGCGTAGGATGCGTGACTTGTGCGAGCCTGCATCGGCCAGGCTCTTGTCGATTTCGGCAAGCGCGTCGAGGGTCTGCTCGTAAAGCGCGCCCGACTTGTCCTTGGCGGTGGCAACCGCATAGACGATGCCGTTGTGGGCGACGGCCCGACTGCGCGTGGGAGTGGTGCCGGCAAAGCGCGTGATCATGGGGGTCTCCTCGAGTTTCGACGCGGCGACTGTAGAGCTGCCTTGGCGATTGGCAAACGCCGGAAGGGCTTGACCCAGGCGCCCGCTGCCCTCTAGGCAAGGTGCCAGGGCCGGCGCGGGCGCGACGCGAATGTCTGGGCGCAGGCCGCGGGGGCGAGGGGCAAGGAGGCGAGGGCCGAGGAGGCGGAAGCCAAGAAGGACGAAGGCAGGCGCCAAGAGGCGAAGGCAAGGGAAGGGGGCAAAGGCAAGATCGATCGGCCCGCCCTCGCCGAGGGCTCGATCGTCAAGGCCAGCCGCTGGCGTGGGCCTGTCCGATCGACGCCTTGTCGGACCAACGCGCCGGCATCGGCATGAAATCGGCATGAAATCGGCATGAAGATGGAGCGGCGCATGGCTGATGGCAGGAAAACTCCCACCGATACCTTGCTCGCCGGCAGCAGCGGCGACTGGGAGGTCGTCATCGGTCTTGAGGTCCATGCCCAGGTTGCCTCGAAGGCCAAGCTGTTCTCCGGCGCCTCCAGCGCATTCGGCGGTGCACCCAACAGCCACGTTTCCCTGGTCGATGCCGCAATGCCCGGCATGCTGCCGGTGATCAATCAGGGCTGCATCGATCAGGCCGTGCGCACGGGCCTGGGTCTGGCGGCGCAAATCAATCTCAGCTCCGTGTTCGACCGCAAGAACTACTTCTATCCCGATCTACCGCAAGGCTATCAGATCTCCCAGTACAAGCAGCCGATCGTCGGCGCCGGCAAGGTCGAGATTGAGGTGGACGGGCAGATGCACACGGTCGGCATCGAGCGGCTGCACCTGGAGCAGGATGCAGGCAAGCTCGTGCACGATCAGCATCCCGAGCATTCTCTGGTCGATCTCAATCGTTCGGGCGTAGCGCTGATGGAGATCGTCTCCAAACCCGACCTGCGCTCGGCCAAGCAAGCGCAGGCCTACGTCACAAAGCTGCGCTCGATCCTGCGCTATCTCGGCACCTGCGACGGTGACATGGAAAAAGGCAACTTGCGTGCCGACGTCAATGTCTCGGTGCGCCGCAAAGGCGCCAAAGAGCTTGGCACGCGCTGCGAGATCAAGAATGTCAACTCCATTCGCTTTATTGGTCAGGCCATCGAGACGGAGGCCCGCCGCCAGATCGATATCATCGAAGACGGCGGCAGCATCGAACAAGAGACGCGCTTGTTCGATCCGACGCGGGGCGAGACCCGCTCGATGCGCTCCAAGGAGGAAGCGCATGACTATCGCTACTTCCCCGATCCTGACCTGTTACCCCTCGAATTGACGCAAACCTACGTCGATGATCTGAAACGGCATCTGCCCGAGTTGCCGGATGCCAAGGTTCAACGTTTCACCAAGGACTATAAGCTCTCCACCTATGACGCGCGCGTCCTTACCGCGGAGCGTGAAAACGCCGATTTCTTTGAGGCCGTGGCCAGGGAGCGCGCTGGCGCGGCTCAACGGCGCGAGGGCAAGATGGTGGCCAACTGGGTCATCAACGAGCTGTTTGGCCGCCTCAATAGGGAGGGCCTCACGATTGCCGCCAGCCCGATCTCCAGCGCCCAGCTCGGCGCCATCATCGATCTGATCGACTGGGTGCGATTTCCGGCAAGATCGCCAAGGACGTGTTCGAGATCGTCTGGCGCGAGGGCGGCGATCCCGTCGATATCGTGGAACGGCGCGGCCTCAAGCAGGTCACCGACACCGGCGCCATCGAGACCGCCATCGACGCCATCATCGTTGCCAATCCCGACAAGGTCGCCGCCGTTCAGGCCAAACCTGCCATGCTCGGCTGGTTCGTCGGCCAGGTCATGAAATCGACCGGCGGCAAGGCCAATCCGCAGGTGGTCAACGATCTGTTGAAGAGGAAGCTGGGGCTCGCCTGAGCGGCCGGCGATCGGCACCCCGCTCGTGACGGCAGGCCCGGGCAATGCCAGCCAGCCCCGATAACCGCCCGCACGCGGGCACCCCTCCCGCGCCGCCGGTCCCGGCACGGCCAGACGGCGATAAAGTGCCGTTCAGGCCTTTGCCGCGGCCGCCTTTGCCGCCCGCGCCTTGCCCGCCATCTTCTTGAGTTGGCGCCGCGCCCGCAAGGTGTTGCCCTGGCTGCGGGTGAGCTTCTTGCGCGGCATCGCCCGACGCGCCTTTTTCTTCTGCTTTTCGACATTGCGCAGGGAACGAACCGCCATCTTAAGCTCCTGTTTCGCTCGCTTTCGGCGCCGATGTAAGGTCTTTCTCGGCGCCGCACAAGTTGAATTCGAAGCCCGCGGCACGTCTCGCAGCGGCCTTTTCGCTCGGCCCCACAGTGGCTACAACTGCAGCCATGGCAAAGAGGAGATGTGCCCATGCGAACCGTGGCGCTCGAGGAGCATTTCACCGTCCCGTCGCTGGTCCGCCGCATTAGCCCGGATGCCATCAGCCGGCGTGGTTTCGGCAAACGAACCGCCGTGCCGGGCCGCGTCAACCCACTCGACCTGTTGCCCGAAATCGGCGCCACACGGCTCAAATCCATGGACGCTTCCGGGATCAGCGTCCAGGTGCTGTCAACCTCGGGGCCTGGTGCCGATTTGGTGGATGGTGCCGAGGGCGTCGCGATCGCACGCGAAATGAACGACGTCTTGGCCGAGGCGATCGCGCGTCACCCCGACCGCTTCCAGGGCTTTGCGCACCTGCCGATGCGCGAACCGGAAGCCGCCGCCGAGGAGCTCGTTCGCTCGGTCAAGACGCTCGGCTTTCGCGGCGCGCTCATCAACGGCATGACAAATGACCGCTTTCTCGACGACGGGCGCTTCGAGCCCATCCTCGCGGCGGCCCAGGATCTCGACGTTCCGATCTATCTGCATCCGCATCTGGCGCCGCAGGCCGTGCGCGAGCTCTACTACAGCCAACTCCCGGGCACCGCCGGCTACGTGCTGGAGGCGGCCGGCTGGGGCTGGCATGCGGAAACGGCCGTGCATGTGTTGCGCCTCGTCTTGGCCGGGACCCTGGATCGGCATCCCCGGCTCAAGCTCATCATTGGTCACATGGGCGAGGGGCTGCCGGCCATGCTGGCGCGCTGCGATCAGGTCTCGGAGGCCTATGTCCAGCACCTGTCCCGACCGATCAGTCGCACCATTCTCGAGCAAGTCTGGATCACGACCAGCGGCATGTTCAGCCAGCCGCCGTTCCTCGCAGCCCTGTTGACGTTTGGTATCGACCGTATCCTGTTCTCCGTCGACTATCCCTATGCTGCCAATGAAAGCGGTCGTGCCTTTCTCGATGCGCTGGCGCTGGCGCCGGCCGATCTGGCCAAGCTCGCCCACGGCAACGCCGATCGTCTGCTCAAGCTCGGCGCGGGTCCACACTAGCGCAGCATCGCGGCTAAACGATCGGCTCGCCCGCGCGGGGACGGCGCCGAGGAGAACTGGACATCCTCGCCGCGCACACTATGTAAGTGCGCCCAAATCGTAAGGGCACCCAACCGTTTGAGCGAGGACGGAGCGATGTTGAGCCGCTGGAGGGATGCCGACGCCCGCGAGGCGATCGAGGGCTACGCCAAGGTCGGCGTCAGCGAGGACCTGGCGCTGCGCACCTATAGCACGCGCTTGCTCGGCGGCGATCCGCTGCTCGTGTTGCACGGCGGCGGCAACACCTCGGTCAAGACCCGGCTTGCCGACCTGTTGGGCGAGACGCACCAGGTCTTGTGCGTCAAGGGCTCGGGCTGGGATATGGCCAGCATCGAGCCGGCGGGGCTGCCGGCGGTGAAGCTTGAACCTTTGCGCAAGCTGCGTCGGCTCGATCGGCTCGCCGACGAGGACATGGTTAGCTTCCAGCGCACGAACTTGCTCAATCCCAGCGCGCCCAATCCGTCGGTCGAAACCCTACTGCATGCCTTCCTGCCGGGCACCTTCATCGACCACACGCACGCGGCGGCCGTGCTGAGCCTGGTCGATCAGCCAAACGGCCAGGAGTTGGTCGAGGACGTCTACAACGGCAGCATGGGCTTCGTGCCCTATGTCATTCCGGGGTTCGGCCTCGCCAAGCTGGCGGCAGGGGTCTTCGAGGCTAAGCCCGACGTCGAAGGGCTGATCCTCCACAAGCACGGCATTTTCACCTTCGGAGAGAGCGCGCGCGAGGCCTACGAGCGCATGATCGTGATGGTGACGCGCGCCGAGGTGAGATTGGCAAAAGGTCGCCGCAACGTGTTCGCGGCGGCGGCACTGCCGCCGGCGCTGGCCGACCTCGCCGAAGTCGCGCCTATCATTCGCGGCGCCGTCGCGGTGCGGTCGAGCGCGGCGCCGGCGGAGCCCAAGCGTTTCTTGCTCGAATTCCGTGGCGGCCGCGAAGTGTTGAACTATGTCAACGGCGCCGATTTGGCCGACTACGGCCAACGCGGCGTGGTTACGCCCGATCACATCATTCGCACCAAAAACTACCCCCTGATCGCGTCGCCGGCGCAGGCGGGCAAGCTCGACGTCTTCCAGCAAGGCTTGCGCGCAGCGGTGGCCGACTATGCGGCGAGGTACGACGCCATGTTCTGGCGCGAGAACGCACGCGTCGGTGGCAGCAAGAGCAAGCTCGATCCGATGCCGCGCGTGGTGCTAGTACCGGGACTTGGGTTGTTCGGCGTCGGTGCCACGGCAAAGGATGCCGCCATTGCCGCCGACCTCGCCGAGAACGCCATCCGTGTCACTACCGATGCCGAAGCCCTCGGCCGCTTCGAACCTCTGCCGGAAGCGGAGCTGTTCGATGTGGAGTACTGGAGCCTCGAGCAGGCCAAGCTCAAGGGCGCCGTGGCCAAGGCCTGCACCGGCCAGGTGGCGGTCGTGACGGGCGGCGCCAGCGGTATCGGCGCGGCGACGGCGAGGGCGTTTGCCGCCGAGGGAGCGGCGGTGGCCGTGCTCGACCGTGCCGAGGCGGCCGCGGCGGCCGTCGCCAACGAGGTGAAGGGCCTGCCCGTTGCCTGCAACGTCTGCGATCGCAGCTCGGTTGCCGCGGCCTTCGCCCGGATCGTGGAAAGGTTCGGCGGCGTCGATATCGTGGTCTCGAACGCCGGCGCGGCCTGGCAGGGGCGGATCGGCGAGGTCGCCGACGAAGTTTTACGCCAGAGCTTCGAACTCAATTTCTTCGCGCATCAGGGCGTGGCGCAGGAAGCGGTGGCCATCATGCAGAAGCAGGCGACCGGCGGAGTCCTGCTGTTCAATGTCTCCAAGCAGGCGGTCAATCCCGGTCCGAATTTTGGCCCCTACGGCCTGCCCAAGGCCGCGACGCTCGCGCTCATGCGCCAGTATGCACTCGACTACGGCGAGGATGGTATCCGCGCCAATGGGGTCAATGCCGATCGCATTCGCACGGGGTTGTTGACCAACGACATGATTGCCGAGCGTGCCAGGGCACGCGGCGTCAGCGAGCGCACCTACATGGGCGGCAATCTGCTCAAGCGCGAGGTGACGGCCGAGGACGTGGCGCAGGCCTTCGTGGCGCTTGCCAAGGCGCGCGCCACCAGCGGCCATATCGCCACCGTCGATGGCGGCAACATCGCCGCGGCGCTGCGCTAAAAGCGGCGCCGACCGGCAGTCGCGGAGGCAACGACGCGCCTCTCGAGCCCGCCAGCGATTCGGTCGCAGCCCTTTCGGTCGAGCTTGGGCGAACGCCGCATAGGGCCATCACCTTGGCCCGCTTGCGACCAGCCTTGAACCTTAGGCGCTCTCCTAGGTTCGGTAGGGCTGCCGCCGCTCGCACAAGATTTGCGAGGTGATGCCAAACACGATTTCGCCCTTCTGGTTGCGGCCCTGCGAATTGAGGATGAGCAGGCCGCGGTTGGGGCGCGATTTGAGATCGATCTTATCGGCGAGGCACGCGCGGTACTCGACCGTGTCACCGACCAACACCGGCCGGGGCCAACTGAGGTTCTTGCAGCCCGGCGAGGGGCCGTAGGCGGCGAGCGCGATGCCCTCGGCGCGCGCGGCGCCGCTGGCCCGCTGGCGAGCGGCAACGAGGCTGCGGATATACAGGGCAGCCGTGTGCCAGCCGGACGCGGCCAGCGCGCCGAATAGTGAGGTTTTGGCGGCCGCCTCGTCGAGGTGAAACGGCTGCGGATCCCAGGCACGGGCAAAGGCGATGATGTTGTCCTTGCTGAAATCGTGCCGGCCGAGATCGAAAATCTCGCCCACCTCGCGATCCTCGAAAAACAGGTCGGGCTTGCAGCTGAGAGGGCCGGGCGGCGTGCCCTCCCAAAGATCCGATTGCGTCTTGGCCTCGCCCTGGGCCTCGCGCTGGGCCTCGCGCTGGGCCTGGCGCTGGGCCTGGCGCTGGGCCTCACGCGCGCTGGGATCTTGCTCGTCGGTGCTGATGGGCGAGCGCAGGCGCGTGAACTGGTTGGTGACCCAGTTGGCGATGACGCCATCGTCGGCGGCAAGCAGTTCCACCAGCACCTTCGAGGCGCCGACATCGGGACGCGATTTCAAGACGCGCTTTTCCTGGATCCGGTAGCTGCAGCGCACGCTATCGCCCGGCTTCAGTGGCTTCAGCCACTTCACGGCGTCGACGCCGGGCGAGCCGAGGGAGGCCACGCGGTTCAAGACGGCATCACACACCAGCCGCATCATGATGACGCAGATGTGGTAGCCCGACGCGCACAGGCCGCCGACGATGGTCGCCTTTGCCGCCTCGGCGTCCACGTGCATGGGTTGCGGATCCCAGGCGCGCCCGAAGGCGATGATTTCCTCGGCGGTGACGGTCATAGCAGCGGAAAGATAGGGCCGGCCGACCTCCAGGTCCTCATGATATAAGAGCTCGCGGCTCGCAACGTCCTTCTGCACGCAACCGTCCTCACGTCTCATTTTTGGCAAACCACGCCTTATACAGGCTCGACACCCTGCCGGCCAACCCGCTCGCCCTGGCCCATCGACAAGGGTGGCAGGCTGCGGTCTACTGGAGAGCCTCCTTGCCCCACCCAGGTTGCCATGCCCGACATCCATGCCTTGCTCTGGCCGCGCCACGTCGCGCTGATCGGTGCCTCCGCGGATTTGGAGAGCCTGCGCGGCCGCATCATGCACACCATGGCCGGCCATCCCTTCCAGGGACAGATCTATCCGGTGACGCGCAGCCACAACGAAGTGATGGGCCGCAAGGCCTACGCCTCGATCCAAGACTTGCCCGAGGCGCCACAGCTGGCCGTGCTGATCATCCCGGCCCAATATATCCCGCAGGAGTTGGAGCGATGCGGACGCGCCGGCGTGAAGGCGGCCGTGGTCTTGAGCTCGGGATTTGCCGAGGCCAGCGGAACCGACGGCGCGCTCCTGCAGGCCGACATACGGCGCCTCGCCAAGCGCTATGATATGGCCGTGATCGGACCCAACGCGGAGGGCTTCGCCAACATTGCCGCCGCCCTGTGCCCGACCTTCAGCCCGGCGCTCGAGCCCTCCGAACGCCCGTTGACGCCCACGCGGCCCGAGCGCGGACAGGTAACGGTCTTGGCCCAGAGCGGCGGCATCGGCTTCTCCTTCTTCGACCATGGCCGCGCCAAGGAGTTGGCCTTCCGCTACATCGTCACCACGGGCAATGAGGCATGCCTGGAGACCATGGACATTGCCGAGTACGCGCTCGATGAAGGCAAGACCGAGGCGCTGATCGTCCTCCTGGAAGACGTGAAGAACCCCCACACCCTGCGTCGGGTCGCCGAGAAGGCGCTGCGCGCCGGCGTCCCCATCATCACCGCCAAGATCGGCCGATCGGAGGCCGGCGTACGCGCCGCGGCCTCGCATACGGCAGCGCTGGCCGGCTCCTACGAGGCTTACCGCGCCATGTTCGATCGCTACGGCCTCATCGAGGGCCACGACATTGATGAGATGATCGACCTGGCGAATGCCCTGATCGCCTGGCGCGGACGGCTGCCGGCCGGCCGGTGCGTTGCGATCTGCACGGCATCGGGCGGCGGCGGCGGCTGGATGGCGGACGCCTGCACGGCAGCCGGCCTCGAAGTGCCCATCCTCGATGCCGACACCCGGGCCCGTATCGATCGGCACCTGCCCGCTTACGGCACCTCGCAAAATCCGGTCGATGCCACGGCACAAGCCGTGCACAAGATTGGCTACGCCGGGCTTGCCCGGCTCGTGATGGACGCACCCGGCATCGACGGTCTCATCGTCGTCATCACCGCGCGCTCGGCCAAAAACTTGGCAAAGCAACAGGTCGATCTGGCGCGGCTGGCGGAGGAGGCGAGGAAACCCATTCTGCTCTGGAGCTACACGCTGCCGGCAGCGCAATCGACCAAGATCTTAACCGACGCTGGCTATCCGCTCAGCACGGATATCCGCAACTGCGCGCGCGCTTTTGCCGCCATGGCGGACTATCGCGCGGTGCGCACGGCCTTCCTCAAGCCGATCGAGGTTGTGCGTGCGCCGCCGATGCCGGTGCGCACGGCGGCGCGCACCCGGCTGGCTGAGGCCGATGGGGTGCTCTGCGAATGGGAGGCGCGCCCGTTGCTGGCGGCCTATGGCATTGGCGCGCTGCCTGCCGCCAGGCTCGTCGACACCGCCGAGGCGGCGGCCGAGGCGGCGGCCGCCATCGGTGCACCCGTAGCGCTCAAGATCCAATCCCCCGATATCCTGCACAAGACCGAGGTCGGTGGCGTCAGGCTCAACCTCGCGAGCCCGGAGCAGGTCGGCCCCGCCTACGCGGCGCTCATCGCCGCCGCCGAGGCGCACGCACCGTCGGCGCGCGTCCGCGGGGTTCTGGTGCAGGCGATGGCGCCGCCCGGCCTTGAGATGATCCTCGGGATCAAACGCGACGCTACCTTTGGTCCCCTGCTGCTGGTCGGCCTCGGTGGCGTCTATGTTGAGCACTTCAAGGACGTGGTACTCGCCCCCCTGCCGCTGACGCCCGACGCGGCCCGAGGGCTGCTTTTGCGCCTCAAAGGCGCAAGTCTCCTCAAGGCCTATCGGGGTAGCCCGCCCCGCGACATCGATGCCCTGGTCGATGCCATGGTGCGCTTGGCCGGCCTGGCGCATGACTTTGCCGACGAGATCGCCGAGATCGACCTCAATCCCATCATCGTACACGCCGAGGGCGCAGGCCTCTCCGTGGTCGATGCGCTCCTGGTCAAACAGCAGGCCTGAGGCCGGTGGCGACATCCCGACATCGCTCGCCATAGTCCAAAGGCGGGGCTTGCTCGCTGGCTACGCCGCGGCTAGCGTAACCGGCAGAACAATAAGCCAGGGCTGGCGGTTGGCCGGCGGGCAACTCTGGGAGGACGGCGGATGCCCTTAAAGCGCGCGCGCGCTTGCGTTCTGGTGACGGCGGCCATTTGCTGTGCGGCCGACCCGGCACTGGCGCAAAAGTCGGGCGGAACGCTGCGCATCTACCATCGCGACAATCTGCCTAGCGGTTCGATCCATGAGGAGGCCACCATCTCCACGGTTGGCCCCTTCATGAGCGTGTTCAATAACTTGGTCCTCTACGACCAGCAAAAGAAGCTCAACTCACCCGACAGCATCGTGCCCGAGCTGGCGGAAAACTGGGCCTGGGACGCGGACAAGACCAAGCTCACATTCAAGCTGCGCCAGGGCGTCAAATGGCATGACGGCAAGCCGTTCACCGCCAAGGATGTGCAGTGCACTTGGAACAAGCTGACGGGCAAGGACACCGACGACTTCCGCAAAAATCCGCGCGCCATTTGGTGGCACAACCTGAAGGAAGTCACGGTCAACGGCGACTACGAGGTGACGTTCAATCTCAATCGACCGCAAGCCTCGTTCTTATCGCTGTTCGCTTCGGGTTACACGCCGGTCTACCCGTGCCACGTCTCGACCAAGGATATGCGCACCAATCCGATCGGCACCGGGCCCTTCAAGTTCGTGGAGTTCAAGCGCGGCGAATCGGTGACGTTCGCCCGCAACCCGGACTACTGGAAGAAGGGGCAGCCCTATCTCGACGGTATCGAGTGGAAGGTGATCGAAAATCGCTCCACCCGCATCCTTGCGTTTGTGGCCGGCGAGTTCGATATGACGTTCAACGCCGACGTCACGGTGCCGCTCCTGAAGGATGTAACGTCGCAAGCTCCCAAGGCGATCTGCGAGCTGGTGCCGACCTATGTGTCGACCAACCTGATTATCAATCCGAAGGCGGCGCCCTTCAACGACCCCAAGATTTCGCAAGGCGATGGCGCTCAGCCTCGATCGCAAGGCCTATGTCGATATCCTGAGCGGGGGCAAGGCCAATATCAGCGGTGTCATGTTGCCGCCGCCGGAAGGGCTTTGGGGTATGCCGCCCGAGGAGCTGCAAAAGCTCCCCGGCTACGCCGCCGACGTCGAAAAGAGTTGCGTCGAGGCGCGCAAAATCATGGAGAGCCTGGGCTACAGCGAGACCAAGCCGCTCAAAATCAAGGTGTCGACGCGCAATATCGCCATCTACCGGGATCCCGCCGTGATCCTAATCGACCAGCTCAAGAAAATTCACATCGACGGCGAGCTCGAGGTGATCGACACCAGCATCTGGCACGCCAAGGTCACGCGCGGGGAATATTCCGTCGGCCTCAATTTGACCGGCGTGGGCGTCGACGATCCCGACGTCAACCTCTACGAGAACTACAGCTGCAATTCGGAACGCAATCTCACGCAGTACTGCAACAAGGACGTCGACGCGCTGATCGACAAGCAATCGCAAGAGACCGACGCCGGCAAACGCAAGCAACTGGTGTGGGAGATCGAACGCAAGCTGGCCGAGGACCTCGCCCGCCCGATCATCCTGTATGATCGTGCCGCCACCTGCTGGCATCCGTATCTAAAAGGGTTCGTGCTGCACGCCAACAGCATTTACAATAATTGGCGGTTCGAGGACGTGTGGCTCGACAAATAGCGCGCGTCGCGGGCAGAGGTGGACCTATAAGGGAGCACTGCAATGGGAGCCTATCTCATTCGCCGACTGCTCCTGATGGTGGTGACGCTGTTTGGGATGTCGGTCCTGATCTTCGTCATGCTTCGGCTGGTGCCGGGTAATATCACCGACATCATTTTCGACTCCGCGGGCTTTGTTAATCCGGCCGCAAAGAAGAAAATCGAGCGCCAACTCGGCTTGGACCAGCCGATCGTCACCCAGTATGTCAGCTGGATCAGCGGCCTGGCGCGCGGCGACCTAGGGTATGCCTACGTCTCGGAAAAGCCCGCCATTGAGGAGATTCTGCCGCGCATCCCGGTCACGGCCAAGCTGGCAGTGCTGGCGCTGGTATTCTCGATCCTGTTCGGCGTGCCCCTGGGGGTGGTGAGCGCGGTGCGGCAAAATACGGCGCTCGATTATGTGCTGCGGGTCGTGAGTTTGAGCGGGCTATCGCTGCCGTCCTTTTGGCTCGGCCTGCTCATTTTGATGGCGTTCGTGCACTGGTTTGGTTGGATTCCGATCTACAAGAGTAACACCGGCAGTTTCTGGCACGACCTTGCGCTCTTGAGTATTCCCGCCGCCGCCGTTGGCTTCCGCAGCTCGGCGCTGGTCATGCGCCTGACGCGCTCCTCGATGTTGGAGGTGATGCGGCAGGACTATATCCGCACGGCGCGCGCCAAGGGTGCTTCCGACTCCGCCGTGAACTACGACCACGCCCTACGCAACGCGGTGCTGCCGGTCGTCACCATTATCGGCATCGAGGCGGCCTTCCTGATCGGCGGCCTGATCGTCACCGAAACGGTCTTCAACATCCCAGGCGTGGCGCGCTTCCTGGTCGAGGCCATCCGCTGGCGCGATTATCCCATCGTGCAGAATCTTGTCATGTTCATCGCCATCGTCGTGGTCGTCACCAACTTTATTGTCGACATGCTGTACGTCGTTCTCGATCCGCGCATCAAGTACGAGGAGTGAGCTCGCAGGTGGCAGTCATCGATCATGACGCAGAACTGAGGCGGGCCGGCGCCAACGTGCGTGGCTATGGCGGCGCGCTCCTGCATTTCGTGCGGCGTTACCCGCTGGGCGCGATCGGCGCACTGATCATGCTTTTATTCATCGCCACGGCGATCTTCGCCAATGAGATTACCAGCTATGATCCGACCTCCACCAACGCGCGCGTATCGCTGGCGCCGCCCGGTGAACAACACACCCTTGGCGCCGATTTCATGGGCCGCGATGTCTTCTCGCGCATCGTCTATGGTGCGCGCATCTCGCTGGCGGTGGCGATTGGCGCCACCACGCTTGGTTGCCTGATCGGCGTCACGATCGGGCTATTGTCCGGCTTCTTCGGCGGCTGGGTCGATCTCATCGTGCAACGCCTGATCGACATCATGCAGGCGCTGCCCTTGCTGGTGATGGCTTTGATCATGGCGGCCTCGCTGGGCCCATCGCTCACCAACACCATCATCGCAATTGCCATTCCGCTCGTGCCCAACGTCGCCCGCGTCATCCGCTCCAACACGCTGGCGCTGCGAGAAATGCCGTTCGTGGAGGCGGCGCGCGCCGTCGGCATGAGCGAAACTCGCATCGCCATCCAGCACGTGCTGCCCAATACCTTGGCACCGCTCATCGTGCTGGGGACGGCGCAATTCGGTTCCGCCATTCTGGTGGAGTCCGCGCTGGCGTTCTTGGGCCTGGGTGTCCCCGAACCGCATCCTTCTTGGGGACGCATGCTCTCCGAATTGGCCGCCGAATACGTCCGCACCGCCCCCTGGCTTGTCATCTTCCCCGGCATCGCCATTAGCCTGGTCGTGTTCGGCACCAACCTGCTCGGCGACGCCATCCGCGACATTCTCGATCCCCGTCAGCGCATTTAGTGAAGGCCTGCTTGCCACCCTCCCCCGACAAGACCGCGCCGGCGCAAACCGCCAGTGACCACGTGCTCGAAGTTGAGGATCTGCGCACCTACTTCTACACGCGCGGTGGCCTGTTGAAGGCCGTGGACGGGGTGTCGTTTGCGCTCAAGCGCGGCGAGACACTGGCTATCGTCGGCGAGTTCGGGGTGCGGCAAGAGCGTGACGGCGCTCTCCATTCTGCGCCTGGTGGCCGATCCGCCCGGGCGCATCGTCGGCGGCTCGGCGCGCCTCGACGGCGTCGATCTCATCGAGCTCGACGCCGCGGCCATGCGGGCAATTCGTGGCAACCGCATATCGATGATCTTCCAGGAGCCGATGACCTCGCTCAATCCGGTGATGACCATCGGCCGCCAGATCAGCGAGGCGCTCGTTCTCCACCAAGCCTTGTCGCGCACGGCCGCCACGGGGCGAGCGACCGAGATGCTGCACCTGGTCGGCATTCCCGAGCCGAAACAACGCATCAGGGAATATCCGCACCAACTCTCGGGCGGCATGCGCCAACGCGCCATGATTGCCATGGCGCTTGCCTGCAACCCTGAGGTCCTGATCGCGGACGAGCCGACCTCGGCGCTTGATGTGACGATCCAAGCGCAGATCCTCGACCTGATCGGCCGCCTGCAGAAAGAGCTCGGCACCGCCGTGATCCTGATCACCCACGACCTGGGCGTGGTAGCGGAAACGGCCGAACGCGTCATTGTCATGTACGCGGGCCGCAAGGTGGAGGAGGCGTCCGTCGCGGCCCTGTTCGCTTCCCCGCTCCACCCCTACACGCGCGGCCTCTTGAACTCGATCCCCCGCCTGCCCAGCATCGAGAAACGCACCGATGGCGCCCCCGTGCAGCGGCTGCAGGAAATTCCCGGCATTGTGCCGGCACTCAGCAACCTGCCGCCGGGCTGCTCTTTCGCGCCGCGCTGTGCCTTGGCCAGCGACGTGTGCCGGCAGGAGTATCCGCGCTACGAAGAAAAGCAGGAGGGCCATTGGGCGGCCTGCTGGCACTCCGACAAGCTAGCTGGAGCCGCCAATGCCTGACAATCCGGCCGCCGTGTTGGAGGTTAACGGACTAAAGAAATACTTTCCCGTGCGGCGCGGCCTGCTGCGACGCACCGTCGGCCATGTGCACGCCGTCGACGATGTCAGTTTCACGATTGGCCCCGCCGAAACCGTCGGTTTGGTCGGCGAATTGGGATGCGGCAAGACCACGGTCGGGCGCACCATCCTGCGCTTGATCGAACCGACGGCGGGCAGCATCCGGCTCGAGGGCCAGGAGCTCTCTGGGCTCAGCAAGGCCGAGTTGCGGCCCTTGCGCCAACGCATGCAGATCATCTTCCAAGACCCCTTCTCATCGCTCAACCCGCGCATGCGCGCCGGCGATATCGTCGCCGAGCCCTTGAAGTTGCACGCCGATGGCGGCAAGCGGGCGCGTCGGGAGCGCGTGGCGGAGTTGTTCGAGCGCGTCGGCTTGCGCCGCGCACAGATGGACAACTATCCGCACCAGTTCTCCGGCGGACAGCGGCAGCGCATCGGCGTGGCGCGCGCGCTCGCCCTCAATCCACGCCTAATTGTTGGTGACGAACCCGTCTCGGCGCTCGACGTATCGATTCAGGCACAGGTCATCAACCTTTTGCGGGACTTGCAGCGCGATCTGAAGCTTTCCTACCTTTTCATCTCGCACAACTTGGCGGTGGTGGAGCATATCAGCCACCGCATCGCGGTGATGTATCTCGGCCGCATCGTCGAGTACACCGACAAGACCACGCTGTTCGCGCGGCCGCTGCACCCCTATACGGAGGCACTGCTTGCGGCCGTGCCAATACCCAATCCGGCGATCAAGCGCACCCGCCACGTGGTACAAGGCGACGTGCCGAGCCCGCTGCGGCCGCCGCCCGGTTGCCATTTCCACACGCGCTGCCCCTACGCGGAGGCGCGCTGCCGGTCGGAGCTCCCCTTGCTGCGCGAGGTGCAGCCGGGGCACCACGTGGCCTGCCATCTGCGTTAGCCGGCAGCGCCGCTTGAGCGGCCAAGGTTTTCGACGAACTTGAGCATGCGCGGCAGGCACTGACTCTTAAGATCGTAGCCCTCGAGAATGGTGCCTCGCGCGGCTTGGCGCAGGGGTGCAAACTTCTCGGGCTCCGACAGCGCCTCAATCAACGTTGCCGACCAGCGCTGGCGATCGAAGAAGTCGACCAGCAAACCGTTGGCGCCGTGGTGGATGATCTCCTGCACCGGTGGCGTTGCCGAGCCGACGATGAGGGCGCCAGCGCTCATGGCCTCCAGCATCGACCAGGACAGCACGAACGGGTAGGTGAGATAGGCATGCACCCGCGTCAGGCTGATGAGGTTGACGAAGCTGGTGTAGGGGATCATGCCGACAAAGTGGACCCGCGCCAGGTCGAGACGATCCTTGACCTCGTCGAGGAAGATCTGCTTCCAGGTCTTGCGCGAAGCATGCAGCGGGCCGTAGCCCGCCTCCTGGCCACCGACGATGACGACGTGGGCATTGGGGCGGGCGCTCAACACCTCCGGCAGGGCGCGCATGAAAATGTGGAAGCCGCGATAGGGCTCGAGGTTGCGGCTGACAAAGGTCAATACCTCGTCACCTGCCCGGAAGATCCGGCTACCGACGGTGATCTGGGCGGCCGGATCGGGCCGCAGGCGCTCCGTGTCGATGCCGTCGTGAATGACCGCGATGCGCTCTTGGAAGTGGGCCGGAAAGGTCTGCGCCTGCCAGCGCGTCGGCGCGATCGCCGCATCGGCCGTATGCATCGCCAGCAGCAGGTGCGCCTGCAGCGTGGTGGTGACGATGTTGGTGGTGAGGTTGGGCCGCTGAAGTTCCGGATCGAAATCGGCATCGAGCCCGCGCGGATGATAGAAGAATTCGGCGTAGATCGCGAGCTTGCTGGCAGGCCACACGTTCTTCAAGTAGAGGGTTTCGCCCCAACCAAAGTGGCCGAAGACGACGTCGGGTACGTAGCCTTTAGCGCGCAGCTTTTCGGCGGCATTGGCGACCGCGGCGCCGCGCTCGGCGCGGTCGGCGAAGTTGCCGACATAGCGGGAGATGCTGCGATCAAAATTCGGCGGCGGGTAGGTGTAGTGATGCACCGGCACCGGCGAGGGGCGCTTGTTGCTTGACACCGTTAGGGCGGCCACATCGTGCCCGCGCGCCATTAGCGCCGGCGCCAGGTGCGGAAACTGCCCTGGGAAATTCTGGTGCACGAACAGTATCCGCACGCGGGACCCCAACCCCAAAAGTCAACCGAGGAGGCACAAGCGACGATCAGGGACGATAGGCCCCGACGCCTTCGCCAAGAAAGGTATTGTTGGCCTCGCGAAGCTTTGCCGCCACCTCGTCGTAGAGGAACGGGAGGAAGGCATAACGGCGGCCCCGCCGCACCTTGGACACCGTGTGCAGCAGCGAACAGGAGAACACGACCGCGCCACCGGGCGGCGGCTTCAAGCCACGCGGTGAATACTCAGGGAAGCTGACCTCGCCGCCATCAAAGTCGGCGTTGAGGTTGATCGACACGGCGAAGCGGCGATGCGCGGTTCCCTTGGTGGTGTTGTCGCGGTGCGGCGCAAAGTGTCCACCGTCCTCCTCCGCATAGCAGCTGACGATGTAGCGCTCCATGCGACTGACTTGGAACTGGTGGACCTTGAGGATTTCGGGGGCAACCCGGCGGATGACGCGGTTCTGGGCGTGCTTGATCACCTCGGTATCGACGATTTCGTAATCCTTGCGCCGCTTGTGGCCAGGGTCGTGCGCGACCACCGTCTTGCCGTCCTTCTCGCGCATGAAGCCCGACTCTTGCCCGCCGTCGCCCTCGTAGAGCGCAATAAGACGTTCGCAGAATTCCCCTTCAAACACGTTAGGTAGGACGAGCACGGGCGCTTGGATTTCAAATCCAGCAAAGCGCGCCGGTGGCGGCAGTTGCTCGAGGAAGCTCAGCACCTCCCCGGTGCTGCTGCCGTCCTCGCGGAAGGGCACGACTTTGAGGAGGCGCAAGGTCGGATCGAGAACGACCCAGAGCTGGCGAGCGGTAGCACCGGGCTCCAGCCCATCGACCGGCACGGCGCCGTAGAGCTTGCTGACCTTGCTATCCCCATCCCAGAAATAGCGGTAGCCCGGCAGCTTGGTCGCCACGCGTTTGTGCTGTTCATCGGCCGGGTCGATGCTGACGCCGAAAAAGGCCGCCTTTTCGTCGTTAAACAGGGAGCGCTTCAGGGCAACGGCGTCGAGCGCTGCCCGCGCGCGCACATTGGCGGCGCTCAGAAAAAAGCACAGCACCAGGTAGCGTCCGGCCGCGGAATTGAAGGCATAATTCGGGTTCACCGACGAGCGCTGGCGGAACCAAGGTGCCGGGTCACCTGGCAGAAGATTGCGATAGGTCGGCATGGCGAAATCCTCGAGCGGCGGCACACTAACCCACCCCCTTTTGCATTTGAAGGCGGCCGGGCTCAGCGCCCGCCAACATGGTTCACGGGACGGAAACGGCCCCCAGCGCCAGTGAAAAGCTGCGCTCAAGCACGGGTGCCCCCGCCACCAGCACCCGGTAGGTGGCGCGATAGACGCCCGCGGGCCAGCCGCTCGCGGGGCGCTTCTTGCCGGCAAAGAGCAGGCTTTGCGCCTCGTTGCGCTCAAGGGCGCGCGCCCGGTGAGCGAGGAGGGTCTCCCCGTCGGGGGCGGTCAGCACAAGCTCTTGCACGTCGGCGCTTTTCAAGCCAATGCTGCGCACCCAGGCCACGAGCGCGACGGGATCGGCGCCGGCACCGGCGGCCTCCCCCGCTTCGATCGCCTCCATGCTGACGGGGGCGGCCGCAAATCCCCAATTGAGGAGGGCGCGGGCGCGGTAGGTCAGGTTTGCCGCCAAGGCTGGCCGCCACAAGGATTTGCCGCCACCGCAGCTTTCGGCGGCCGCCTCGAAGGCAAAGGGATCGATGATCTGCCGCTGGTGGCGCACGGTGAAGTGCAGATGGGGAAAGACCGTCGCCCCGGAGAGCCCGATGCGGCCGAGCGGGGTGCCCGCGGACACGGTCTGCCCGGGCCGCACACGCACGCTGGCCTTCGCCAGGTGGCAGTACTGCGTCTCCCAGCCGCCGGCATGGGCGATGATGACGCCGTTGCCGCACAAGCGGTGGCCCAGCGCGACGGCGCCCCGCTCGGCGATGGAAACGTCGGCCATGTCGCTGCGCAGGCGCAGCACGACCCCCGGTGCGGCCGCCAGCACGTCGACGCCAGCGCGCTGCACCGCCAGCGTGGGCAAGCGGAAGTCCGTGCCATTATGACCGTCGTAGGACAGCGTCCCACATTGGTAGTCCCGCGCCGCCGGCGAGGGGTCATGGTCGACATACTGTTGGATGGCGCAGGTCTCACCGACCGTGCAGGCCAAGGGCAGGTCGAGCACGATCGGTTCGGCCGCACACACCGCCGTCGGCGCCTTTACAGCGAGGCTCAGCAACATCCCCAGGCTCAAGCTAACTCGGTGCATGACAAGGACTTTCGGTCATTGCCAGGTGGCGCCGGCGCCGCTCGCGCGGCGCGCAAGAGCCGGGGAGCGGCCGGATCTCTGTCCTGACTTGTAGCTGCCGCTCAGCGGCCTGTCTCGTCGTGAGCCAGTTTTCTGGCCTCAAAAATGCACGACGAGCCTCGTCTTGCGCGAAGATAAGCGCCTCACGGTCATCGCCAACCGGCCGACATGGTGCCAAAAATCCGCAGCGGCCGAGGCGAACCGTGTTGCTCGCATTGCCACTTCCCGCGCGCAGATGGTAGACTGCAAGGAGGGGAAATTTCGTGGATTAATAAAAAAACCCGGATGGACATCCGTTGATTGGCCGCGGCTGTGGTGCGCAGCTCGGCCGGGGATGTGCGACCAAGCGTAGGGTGTGTTGGGGTATGCTGGTGGTGCGGTTGTTGGGTGGCGGGATTTTCGCCGCCGCGTTGATCTCATTGATCCTCGATGTGAGGCAATGCCTCCGGACGGGCAGCGGGCTCGCGCTGACGAGCCTCGAAAGCCTTTGGCTCGCCGTCCATCCCGATAGTTTGCAAACGGTCCAAGGGCTGCTGTTGCAGCACACCCCGCCGTGGGTGTCGGCCTACCTCGTGCAGCCGTTACTGCTGATCCCCATCGCCTTGATCGGCGGCCTTTTTGGCTACCTGCTGCTCAGCGCCGGGCGCCGCCGCCGCGTCATCAGCGGCAATGCCAACGGGCTGCCGGCAGCCAGGCGCGAGCACGCACAAGCGGGCTCGGCCGGCCCGGCGCTCGCCAGCGCGCTCACCTCCTGCCGCGGCGCCTTCGTCGGCGTCGCGCTCTTCAGCGGCATGAGCAACATCTTGCTGCTGACCGGCTCGATGTTCATGCTGGAAGTCTACGATCGCGTGCTACCCAGCCGCAGCATTCCCACCCTCATTGGCTTGGCGATTCTGACGGCTGTGCTGTTCATGGCCCAGGGCGGCTTCGACCTGATCCGCAGCCGGCTTTTGAGCCGGGTCGGTGCCACCCTCGATGAGACCTTGAGCCCGCGGGTCTACGACACCATGGTGCACCTGCCGGTGCGCATGGGCGGACGCGCCGATAGCCTGCAGCCGCTCCGCGACCTTGATAGCCTGCGCTCCTTCCTGTCGAGCCTGGGTCCCACGGCGCTGTTCGACCTGCCCTGGATGCCCCTCTACCTGACCATCATTTTTGCCTTCCACTGGATTTTGGGGTTCACGGCCTTGGGCGGTGCGATCCTGCTCGTTTGCCTGACCATCATCACCGAAATCATGACGCGCAAGCCGATCAAGGCGACCATCGAGTTCGCCGTTTCGCGGCAGCGCCTGGCCGAAGCCAGCCGGCGCAATGCCGAAGTGATGGTGGCCATGGGGCTAACGCAGCGCGTGGGCGCGCATTGGCGTGAGGCCAACCGCAACTACATTGCCGCGCACCAGGCCGCCAGTGACGTGGGCGGCGGCATCGGCGCTGTCTCCAAGGTCATGCGGTTGATCCTGCAGTCGGCGATGCTGGGCGTCGGTGCCTATCTGGTGATCATGCAGGAGGCGACCGGCGGCATCATCATCGCCGGCTCCATTCTCTCGGCGCGGGCGCTGGCACCCGTCGACCTCGCGATCGCGCACTGGAAGGGTTTCGCCTCGGCGCGCCAGAGTTGGCAACGCCTGAGCAAGCTGTTGACCATGATGCCGTCGGCGGGCGAGCCGATGGCGCTACCGGTTCCGACCAACACGTTTTCGGTCGAGAACATTTCCATCGTGCCGCCCGGCGAGCAGAAGTTTGTCGTCACCGACATCACCCTTGCCCTCAACCGCGGGCAGGGTCTCGGCATCATCGGTCCCAGCGCCTCGGGAAAATCCTGTCTCGCCCGCGCGCTGGTCGGTGCCTGGCTGCCGGCGCGCGGTAAAATCCGTCTCGACGGCGCCGCCCTCGACCAATGGGATCCGGTCGCGCTCGGCCGCCACGTCGGCTACCTGCCGCAGGACGTCGAGCTGTTTGCCGGCACCGTGGCGCAGAACATCTCGCGCTTTGATGACCACGCCGATCCGGAGTTGATCGTGCGTGCCGCGCGCGCCGCCGACGTGCACGAATTGATCGTGCGCTTGCCGAACGGCTACAACACCCAGATCGGCGAGCAAGGCGCGACGCTGTCGGCCGGGCAGCGGCAGCGGGTCGGGTTGGCGCGGGCGCTTTACGGCGACCCCTTCCTAGTGGTGCTGGACGAACCCGACGCTAATCTCGACTCGGAGGGCATGCTGGCGCTGACGCAAGCCATCCTCAGCGTGCGCACGCGGGGTGGTATCGTCATCGTCATTGCGCACCGGCACAACGTGTTGAGCAACGTCGACCTGCTCCTGGCCATGAATTTAGGCCGAGCGCTAGCGGCGGGGCCAAAAGATGCCGTCATGAAAAAGCTACGGCTCGCCGCCCCCGGCATGGAGCCGCTCAAGGTCGTGGCTGAGGCGGGCAGGAGCGGTTAAATGCCCATCACCGATACCAAGGCGGCGATCCAGCGCCATCTCTGGGCGGGCATTACCCTCCTGATCGTGCTGTGCGGAGGCGTCGGCGGCTGGGCGGCCACGACGGAGATCTCCGGTGCCGTGATCGCCCCAGGGGTGTTGGTCGTCGATACCAACGTCAAGAAGGTACAGCACCCGACGGGCGGCGTGGTGGGCGAAATCCGCGCCCGCGATGGCGACCGCGTGGCGATCGGCGACATCGTCGTGCGCCTTGATGAAACGGTGACGCGGGCCAACCTGGCTATCGTGCTCAGGGGCCTCGACGAACTGGTCGCGCGCAAGGCCCGCCTCGAGGCCGAACGAGACGGCCTTGAGGGCATCGCCTTCCCCAGCGAATTCATTGAACGCCTGAGCGAGCCGCAGGTGGCGGCCATCATTGCCGGCGAACGCAAACTCTTCGATCTGCGCCAATCGGCGCGCGTTGGGCAAAAATCGCAGCTGCGCGAGCGCATCGCCCAGTTGCGCGAGGAAATCGGCGGCATCGGCGCGCAGATCAAGGCCAAGGCGCAGGAGATCGTTCTGATCCAGCGCGAGCTCTCCGGCGCGCGTGATCTGTGGGAAAAGAACTTGATGCCGATTACCAAGCTGACCCAGCTCGAACGCGAGGCGACGCGCCTCGAAGGCGAGCGCGCCCAGCTCACCGCAACCAGCGCCCAGAGCAAGGGCAAGATCTCCGAACTGGAGTTGCAGATCATCCAGGTTGACCGCGACCTCGCCAGCGAAGTCGGCAAGGAGTTGCGGGAAGTCGACGCCAAGATCGGCGAGTTCGTGGAACGCAAGGTGGCGGCCGAGGATCAGCTGAAGCGCATCGACATTCGCGCCCCGCAGGACGGCGTCGTGCATCAGTCGGTGGTGCACACCATCGGCGGCGTGATCAATGCCGGCGAGCAGCTGATGCTGATCGTGCCGTCTACGGACAATCTCATCGTCGAGGCGAAGTTTGCGCCCCAGGACATTGACCAAGTGAAAATCGGACAGCGGGCCGTGCTCAGGTTCTCTTCTTTCAACCAAAGGACAACACCTGAGTTGAACGGTGTGGTGACCCGCGTATCGGCGGATACCACCGTGGACCAGCGCACCTCGGCACCCTATTACACCTTGCGGATTTCCCTGAGCCGCGAGGAAATCGCGCGGCTTGGCGAGGTCACTCTGGTGCCCGGCATGCCGGTGGAATCGTTTATTCAAACCGGAGACCGAAAAGTGATATCGTACTTGATGAAACCCCTCTCCGACCAAGTGATGCGCGCCTTCCGAGAGAGATGAGGTCACGGGCGCTTTGAGCATGAGTGAGTAACGGAGTTGCGAGATGATATTCGGATCCAGAAAATCAAAGGACGCCCCGGCCGCTCCCGTGGCTCCGCCAGCCGCCAACGGCAAAGCGCCCGAGGTCATGGCACCCGATCGGTTGGCCGCGGCGCCGCGCCCAACCGTTGTCGCCCCGGCCACGCCGGCGCCCGCCAAGGCAACGGCGGCCGCCGGTGAGGCGAACGCGGCCACCGGTGCGGCTTCCGAAGAGGCGCGACGGCGCGCTGCCGCGGCCGTGCGCCATTCCTTGGCCTTCGCGCAGATCGTCTCGATCCTGATGCACTCTCCGCGCTATCGCCACTACACGCTGGGCGATCTCGAATGGCTGGTGCTGCCGCCCCTGTTAACCGGCCAGTGCAGCGTTGCGGAGGCCAAGTCGAAAGAGAACGGCGCCTCGGTGCCCGTTGCGGTCGCGCTATGGGCCAGCGTCTCGCCCGACGTTGA
This sequence comes from uncultured Alphaproteobacteria bacterium, assembly GCA_963770295.1. Classification (GTDB taxonomy): domain Bacteria; phylum Pseudomonadota; class Alphaproteobacteria; order Rhizobiales; family Hyphomicrobiaceae; genus AWTP1-13. The sequence continues at coordinate 371,126 of CAVYPA010000003.1, read as the reverse complement.
CCGCCGCCTGGCGGAAAACCTCAACACGCCCATCCGGCTGCGACCCGATGAATGGCGCTCGGGGGATATTCTGTGGCTGATCGATGCGGTGGGCGATCGCCGGGTCGTCCCCGGCCTCCTGAAGCAGCTAGCCGACCACACCTTGAAGGGCCGCGAGATCAAAGTGCGTGGTCGCGGCGAGGGTGGCAAGGTCGAGGTCAAGAACCTGCAGGCAACTCTGCAGCAGGCGGCGGCCACTGCGCCGGCGGCCAACCCTTAGACGCGGACACGGCCAAGCCCGTGTCGCCAGGGGAGCGTGTCGCAAGCAAAGCCCCCCGCCGAGGCTCCCTCGGCGGGCAGGCGACAAGCCTCAGCCGCGCAGCGCTTCGATTTTGTCCTTGCTGGCGGGGGTGAGGGTGACGGACTCGCCGCAACCGCAAGCGCTCGACTGGTTCGGGTTGCTGAAAACGAACTGCGCTGCGAGCTTGTCGACGCGATAGTCCATTTCGGCGCCGAGCAGGTACATCACCGCCTTCGGGTCGATTAGCACCCGGGCACCCTTGTGTTCGACCACTTCGTCGTGCGGTTGCGGCGCACCGGCCCATTCCATGGTGTATTCCATGCCGGCACAGCCGCCCTTTTTGACGCCGATGCGCACGCCCGCCCCATCCGTTCCCTTACTGGCGAGGATGCTGTTGATGCGCTCGGCGGCCCGATCGGTCAGGGTCATGACCTGGGGCCTGCGGCGCGGCGATACTTTTAGGCGTTCGGGGCTCATACTCGTCTCTAAGGGCTGTTGGCCAAACTGCCAATACCCGCAATATAGCGCGTTCGCCGCAAAAATCGAGGGCCAGGGACGCGCCGGGGCCACCGCTCAGCGCTTCGAGCGCCGCCGCAGGCCTTTGAAATCGCGGATGATTTCGTGGGCCGCGTTGCGTCCCGGCAGCCCTGTGACACCACCGCCGGGATGGGCCCCGGAACCGCACAGGTAAAGATGAGGGACGGGCATGCGGTAGTCGGCATGGCCGAGCACGGGCCGGGCGCTGAAGAGCTGGTCCAGCGTGAGTTGGCCATGAAAGATGTCGCCATCCAGGAGACCGAAGCGGCGTTCCAAATCCAGTGGCGATAGGCTCTGACGGCCGAGCACGCTGACCTTGAAGTTCGGCGCGTGCTCGTTGACCGTTTCGATCACCAGATCGGCGAAGTCCTCTTTGGCCTCGTCCCAGCTCTTGCCGCCGGGAAGGTGCGGCGCCACGTGCTGGACGAACAGGCTCGCCACGTGCCGCCCGGGTGGGGCCAGCGAAGCATCGAGCGTGGAAGGAATGACCATCTCGACGACGGGCTTGCGCGACCAACCATGTGCCCGCGCGTCGAGATAGGCCGCTTCGAGGTAGGCGACGGTTGGCCCAATGATGATGCCCGAGGCATGGTGATCGGCCACCGTCGTGCCGGGCCGGCAGCGGAAATTCGGGAGCTCGGCGAGGGCCACATTCATGCGGAAGGTGCCCGAACCCGACTTTAGCTCGAGAAAACGCCGCCGCAGATCCGGCGCCAGCACGCCGGCGGGGACGAGCTCGCGGAACAAGAGTTTTGGGGCCACATTGGCGGCCACGGCACGGGCCCTGATGCGCTCACCCGACTGCAGGCGCACGCCGCACGCGCCCCCGTCCTCGACCAGGATCGCGGCGACGGGCTCGCTGGTCCTGATCGCCGCGCCGCGGGCGAGTGCCGAGCCTGCCATGGCTTGGCTGATGGCACCCATGCCGCCGATGGCGTGACCCCAGACGCCGGACTTGCCGTTCACTTCACCGAAACAATGATGCAGGAGCACGTAGGCCGTGCCCGGTGTATGCGGGCCGGCATAGGCGCCGACGATGCCATCGAAGGCGAGCGCGCCCTTGACGATTTCGCTTTCGAACCATTGCGCCAGGAAGTCGGCGGCGCTCTTGGTGAAAAGGTCGAGCAGCAGCCGCTTGTCCTCGAGCGTCAGTCCGTAGAGACGGCGGCCGAGGGCGGCGCCGGCAAAGACTTCGCTCAGCCCGCCGCCCACGTTGGGTGGCCGCTTGAGCGCCAGCGCGCGCAGCTGCGAGGCGGCCCGCCCGAGCGCGGCCTCATAGTCGGGCAGGCGGGCCGCATCGGCAGCCGAAAAGGGAGCGATCGCCGCCTGTCGGTTGGCGAGGCCGTAGGGCAGCAGCAAATAGCGCTCCTCATCAACCGGCCAGAAATTGGCGACCGGCCGTTCGACGATCTTCAGGCCAAATTTGGCCAGCTCGAGATCGGCGATCACCGTGGGATTGAGCAGGCTTACAGTGTAGGCGGCGACCGAATTGCGAAAGCCGGGGTAGAACTCCTCGCTCAGCGTGGCGCCGCCCACGGCCTCATTCTTTTCCAAAACGACCACGCGCAAGCCGGCCGCCGCCAGATAGGCGGCGCAGGTGAGACCGTTGTGGCCGGCGCCGATGACGGCGACGTCGTAGTGAGCCTGTGGCATCGCCAATTCGCCAACAAGAAGCGCGCCGTGCGTTCGCGGCAATCACGCCTCGATTGAACCAGCGGGCGCTTGAATGCTACGACCCACTTAAGGAACAAACCTCGGAGTTGCAAATGTCGAAGCCTGGGCTTCTGAACACCGGCCCGATGATGGACCTGATCAACCAGGGGGTAGCCAAGGACTTTGAGGTCTACGGCTTGCACGAGGTTGCCGACCGCGAGGCACTGTTCGCCAAGGCCGGCGCCGATATTTGCGCGCTCTGCACCGGCAGTCACACCGGGGTGAGGACGGATGCGGCCATGCTCGACCGGATGCCGAATCTCAAGATCATCGGCAATTTCGGCGTTGGCTACGACACCGTCGATATTGCCGAGGCGGCGCGCCGTGGGATTGTCATTACCAACACGCCGGAGGTGCTGACCGAAGAGGTGGCCGACACCGCCATCGGCCTGCTGCTCGGCACCCTCCGCGAATTCTACGGGGCGGAGAAATGGCTGCGCGAGGGGCGTTGGCCGACGCACGGCGATTATCCCCTGACCGCGGCTTCGCTGCGCGATCGCTCGATCGGCATCATGGGCATGGGCCGCATCGGCCAAGCCATCGGACGTCGGCTTGAAGCCTTCGATCGCCCGATTAGCTATTGGGCCCGCAACCGGCAAGAAGCCGTCGCCTATCGCTACTATAGCGAACTGATCGCCATGGCGCGCGCCGTCGACACGCTCATTGCCATCCTGCCGGGCGGGCCCGCCACCAACAATTTGATCAACGCGCCAGTGCTCGAAGCGCTTGGCCCGCGCGGCGTCTTTATCAACGTCGCGCGCGGCTCGGTGGTGGACGAAGCGGCGCTGATCGAAGCCCTCAAGCGCCGCACGATTCTGCGCGCCGGCCTCGACGTCTTCGTCGGGGAGCCCAATATCAATCCGGCCTTCTTCGCCTTGGACAACGTTACCTTGGTGCCTCACATCGGCTCCGCCTCGATCCACACGCGCAGCCGCATGGGCCAGCTGGTGGTCGACAATTTGTTGGCCTTTGCCGCCGGCCAGCCGCCGGTGACGCCGGTGCCCGAGACACCCTTCACGGGATGGTGACGGTCTTGCCGGGCCGCAAGCGAACGCGTCGGACGCGGGCCCCGTGCACGCGGAGTTTGTGACATGGCCGACCCAGACCTGACGGTGGGCATCCTGGGCGCGGGCTACTTCGGCGAGCAGCACGCGCGCGCCATTGCCGCCGTCCCAGGCCTGCGGCTGACGGCGGTTAGCGATTGCGATCCGGCGTTGGCCCAGCGCCTGGCCGACCGGCACGGGGCCGCCGCTGGTAGTGACTGGCGGCAGCTGATAGCGGACGCGGCCATCGACATTGTGGTGATTGCAACGCCGCACGAGCTGCACATGCCGATGGCGATCGCCGCGGCTGAAGCCGGCAAACACACCCTGTTGGAAAAGCCGATGGGGCGCACGGTGGTCGAGTGCACCGCCATCCTGGAGGCCGCCGAGCGCAGCCGGACCACGCTGCTGATCGGCCAGCTCCTGCATTTCGCGCTGCCGAGCCTGGTGGCGCGTCAACTTCTCGATGCCGGCGACCTCGGCCGGCCGATCGCGGGCGCCAGCACGCTTGTCAAGCTTTGGATGGAGCCGAACCGGCGCCCCTGGCACCTCGATCCCGGGCGCGGGGGCGGCATGCTGATGACGGCCGGCATTCACGCGCTTGATCTCCTCGTCTGGTTCATGGGCGCGCCGGTGGCAACGGTGTTTGCCGCCGCCGGCACGCTCATGCACACCCAGGCCGCCGACGACAGCGCCATGCTGCTGGTGCGCTTTGCCGACGGCCGTTTTGGTCAGGTGGCGAGCCTTGGCTACCGCGACGGTGGCGTCGTGTACGGCATGGACCTTGTGTGTGAAAAGGCGACCTTGCGCATCGATTTTGCGCGCGGCGTTTCGATCGGCCGCGGCGGCGATTGGACCCCGGTCGCCAATTCGACCGAGCCCGACTGGATGTTGCGGGCTCTGGAGCGTGAGTGGCAGGCCATGCAGGCGGCCGTTCGCACCGGAGCCCCCGCTGCGGTCGGCGGCGCCTATGGTCGGCACATTGTTGCGTGCATTCAAGCCGCCTTGCAATCGAACCGCGAGCACCGTGAGGTGGCGGTGGCGCCCTGAGGTCGCCAGAGCGCACCTGGCGCAAAAAACGGCGCACATCGTGGCGACGACGGCAACAAGCGCCAGCTTTTGCGTTATCAGCCAGCGAGCCGAAAACTTCGAGGAGTTGGCCATGGCCGAGCCGGCACCCCCTTCGCTGACGGGCAAGGTCATCGACTACATCCTCGGGCGCAACACGCTTATTGGCCTGGCCTCCTTCATGCTGCTGTTGATTTCGGGCTATGCCACTTGGCACGGCATGCGCGACTTCATCGTTGGCGTCTCCTCGACGCCGACCAGCCAAGGCCAGCTGCTGCCGGGCGGCCTGTCGCTGTCCAATGATTTCCTGGTCATTGCCGTCGTCGTCGCCCTCACATTCCTGATGTGGCTGATGCTGCGCGAAACCTTCGGCGCCCGACGGCAACTGCGTGAGCGCTTGATCACGTTTCCGCTCTACCTCTTCCTCGCCATCTGGTCGATCGGCTTCGGCTACGGCTTTTGGTGGAGCCTGATCTCCGGCGAGGAAGCCACGCGCACCGGGCTTGCAGGCCTGCGCGAGGACGCGCGCGACGCCGCGCAAGTGGTGGCCGCCCGGCTCGATGCCGTGCGCGGCCAACTCGACAGCGTGGTCGGCTGGTCGGACAGCCAGATGCAACGGGAAGAGACGAGCGGCGGCAGCTGTGGGGTGTCGTCGGCAGCCGGCCGCGGCCCGCTCTACAACGCTCGGCGTAGCGTCCGCGACCAGATCACGACCCTGCGCGACGGTATGAGCAAGTCTTGGCTGGAACCGGTGCAGGCCGATATCGAGCAGCTCCGTCAGGCCGCCACGGCGCTCGAGGGTGGTACGGTGGAAGAACGCCAGCGCAATTTCGAGGCGCGGGCGTCCGATATTCGTGGACGGGCGCGCAACATTGCCGCGCGCAGCAATCAGCTGGGCAAGGCAACGGCGGCGGAGATGCAGGCACTGGCCAGCGTCGTCGCCGTGGCGCCGGGCGCGGCCGGATTTTCCTGTTACGATGCGACGCTAGCAGAACGCCTGCGCCAGGCGGCGACGCAGGCGGAACAGCCAGCGGAGCTGAGGCTGCGGGAAGCCATTTTCAATGAAGGCCCGGCCGGCGTTGCCAATGCCGTCAAAAACCTATGGCGCAATCTTGGCGTCTACGCGAGCTCGCTTGGCACCTACGTGCTGAGCCGCGGCAACCAGGCGGCCGGGCGAACCGATACCGGGGAGCCGATTACGGGGCGCGACTTGATCGCGCTCTTGGCCACCATCGGCATCGACCTCGGCTTGCTGGCGCTGGCCATCGTCAATCCACCGCGCGAGCCGCCCTCGATCCGGCCCTCGGGCACGCTGCGGCGCCAGATCAATGAGGCCATCGATACGGCGATTGCCCGCGCCGGCGTCGACCGTGAGTGGGTGCGGCGGCACTTCGTGCATCACAACAAGGCCTCTTACCTGGTAATCCCCAACCTTTACAGCTGTGACCCCGAGAACAAGGACGAGGCCGCAAAGGCGCTGGCGGTCAACCAATTGGCCGGCGTGCTCAGTGACCTAGAGTTGGTGCGCTGGCCCAAGCGCGGGGCGCGCTGGCTCTGGGTGAGAAGCGAGCTTGAACAACTGAAACGCGAGGAAAGCCTTGGCAGCGACACCGATCTCACAGAAATTCGCCAGGCGTGGCTGAAAAAGACGGGCGGGACGGCCGGCCAGGACGGCGACGATCTCATCCGCGAGGCCAAACCCTTGCGCAACCATGGCCTATTCTCCAAGGCGGAGCGGGCCTTGCAGATCGCCGGCTGGGGCGAGCGCGCGCGCAACGATATCGAGATCTTTCGCCTGGTCGACACCGACGGGCTCACTCCGTTGCTGATGGTCCTCAACGAGCCGCGCGCGCGCAACGAGGCGAGGGCCGAGCCCGAGGTGGCCGTGGCCTGAGGCGAAGCGCTCGGGCCCTTTAGCCCCAGTTGCAGCGCATCTCCTGGCAAACCCGGCGCGGCCCACCGCCGACCCGACAGCTGGTCGCCACCATGCGGCAGATCCGGCAACTGTAGGAGGACAGGCAGCCCCGATAAAGGCCGCCGCGGGCGAAATTGCAGGTGCGGATGGTCTGGCAGTCGCGCTGCGAGCCCGGCGCAGGCTGGGCCACGGCGATCCCGCCGGCACCCAGGGCCCCGGTGATGAGGAGCAGGAGCATTGAGGCACGTGTGGTTCGCATGGCCACGGACCCCGCGCTTTGACGACCTTTGCGAACTCTTGACGCCAGCATTGGCGAAGACGCGGCCGCCCGCAACGCTCCCGTGTCGGTTTGGTTTCAGTGGCTGGGCCGCTGTGCCTCGGCGGCCACGCCCGCCGGCGCAGCCTTAACGCGAGACAACTTGGCAAATGGGCCAGGCGGAGGGGGGCCGCGGCTCGGTTGCCAAAAGCCGTGGGGGCCGCGGTGCCGTCGCACCAAGGTCCTGGCGGCCGCTCGAGCTACTCGGCGGCGATCTTTTTGGGTTGCACGGCTGCCATGTAGTCGTGGATCAGCGTCTCGCAAATCTTGCCGGGGGTATAGCGGTGCTGGCCGATTTCCGACACCGGCGTAACTTCGGCCGCGGTTCCCACGATGAAGCATTCGGAAAAGCTGCCGAGCTCATCGGGCAGAATGGTGCGCTCGATCACTTCGTAGCCGCGTTTCTTGGCAAGCGCGATCACGGTGCGCCGCGTGATGCCGTCGAGAAAGCAGTCGGGCGTTGGCGTATGCAACTTGCCGTCCTTGATCAGGAAAATGTTGGCGCCGGTGCACTCGGCGACGTAACCGCGCCAGTCGTACATCAGGGCGTCGGCGTACCCCATCTTTTCGGCACGGTGTTTTTCAAGGGTGCAGATCATATAGAGGCCGGCCGCCTTGGTCTTGGCTGGCGCCGTCGCCGGATCGGGGCGTCGGTAGGTGGCGAGCGTCAGCCGGATGCCCTTAAGTCGCTGCTCCATCGGGAAGTAGGAACCCCAGTCCCAAGCGGCAATGGCCAGGTGGATCTTGGTTGCCTGTGCCGACACACCCATCATTTCGCTGCCACGCCAGGCAATCGGGCGCACATAGCAGTCGCTGAGCTTGTTGGCCTTGACGACGTCGCGACAGGCCTGATCGATTTCCGCCACGCTGTAGGGGATTTCGAAATCAAGGGTCTTGGCGCCTTCCACCAGACGCTGGGTGTGCTGTGTCAGTTCGAAGATCACCCCATTGTAGGCGCGCTCGCCCTCAAACACCGCACTGGCGTAGTGCAGGCCGTGGCTCAGCACGTGTAGACCGGCCTCGCGCCACGGCACCAGCTTGCCGTCATACCAAATGCAGCCGTCGCGATCGTGGTAGGGGGTAGTGTCGGCCATGCCTCGGGTTCTCCGTGGACGTTTGCCGCGGCCGCGGGCCCTAGCCCATGCTGGCTAAGCCCCCTGGCCGGCAAGAATTGCCCAATTTGCAGGCCTTTTCGCGGCTCCGAGTGGCTCACAAACAGGCCTGCAGGCCTGTAAAATGTCTTGCCAGCACTAACAATCGGGGCCAAATAAGTCAACATGACTGACATAATTTCGGTGCCTGCTCGTCGGTTAGGGGCTCCGGCTGAGCCGCGGGCCGGCGCTGCCAGCACGGCAGGCGCCGCACGTGGTGCCGCAGCTGCCGATGCTGAGCTCATCACCTGTGTGGAGTTGCTATTCTTTGCCTATCGCGACTTCACCGGCGAGGCCGATGCGGTGCTGGCCGAGTTCGGCCTGGGGCGGGCGCATCACCGGGTCCTGCACTTCGTCAACCGCAACCCGGGTCTTAAGGTCCAGGACCTCCTGGACATCCTAAAAATCACCAAGCAGAGCCTGGCGCGCGTCCTGAAGCTCCTGGTCGATCAAGGCTGGATTTGCCAGCTTGCCGGCAACGAGGATCGCCGCCAGCGGCTGCTACACACGACGGAAAAAGGCGCAGGGTTGGCCGCCCGCCTCGATACTCTGCAGGCAAAGCGCATTGGCAACGCGCTTGCGGCGGCGGGACCCGGCAGCGAAGCGGCGATGCTGCGCTTCCTTTTTGCCATGATCGTCCCGGAAGAACGGGCTTTCGTCGAGGCACTCTTGCCGCGGCCGATCGGGGCCGCGCTTCCAGCGGCGGGCTAGCCCGCGGCACGGCAACGGGGGGACGTGGGCCATGGAACCGTTAGCCGACAATGCGGCGCACATCCTGATTGTCGACGACGATCAGCGTATTAGGGACCTGTTGGCCCGCTACCTGTTCGAGAGCGGCTTCCGCGTCACCACGGCCACCGATGCCACCAGCGCGCGCGCCGCCATGCGCGGGCTTGCCTTCGACGTCGTCATTCTCGACGTCATGATGCCCGGCGAGAGCGGCCTGGAGCTGGCCCGCGGCCTGAAGGCCATATCCAACATCCCGATCTGCATGCTGACGGCACGCGCCGAACCCGAGCAGCGCATCGAGGGGCTCGAGATCGGGGTCGATGACTACGTCGCCAAGCCGTTCGAGCCGCGCGAACTGTTGCTGCGACTGCAAAACATCCTCAAGCGCGGGCGCGGCCCGTCGGGGCCGCGCGACGAGATCAAGATGGGCGAGTTCACCTTTCATGTCGGGCGTGGGGAACTGCGACGGAACGACGAGACGATCAAGCTCACCGAGCGTGAGCGCGATCTATTGCGCCTGTTCGCCCAGCGCCCGGGATCGCCGATCGCGCGGCACGAACTGGCGAGCGACAATTCGACCGGCAGCGAACGCGCAATCGACGTGCAGATCAATCGCTTGCGGCGCAAGATCGAGACCGATCCGGCAAACCCGGTCTTTCTCCAGACGGTGAGGGGCAAAGGCTATATACTGCACACGGATTGAGGGGCAGGCGCCCAATGGCGATAGCGCATAAGCTCATCCGCACGACCGAAACCTGGCGCAACCGGCTGGCCGGCGTGGAATGGCCTAAAGGGGCCTGGGCCAGCGTCAGCGGACTGCTCGCCGAGTTGGCGCCGAAGGGGCTTTACGCCCGTGCCCTGATCATCATCATCGCCCCCATCGTGCTATTGGAAAGCGTGGTTGCCTTTGCCTTCATGGAGCGGCACTGGAACCAGGTGACGCGCCGGCTATCGGAGGCCACGGCGCGCGACATGGCCGCAATCGTCTCGATCTACGAGAACTCAGAGGACGGTACGCGGCTATCGGAACTTGCCCAAAGCAAGTTTGGCTTCACGCTCGAGATTCTGCCCCCGGGCAACCTGCCGACCGCGCAGCCCAAGCCGTTTTTCGATCTGCTCGACCGAGCGCTGTCGGACGAACTGCGCACCTTCGTGAACCGCCCATTCTGGATCGACACCGTCGGGCAGTCCCGGCTGGTGGAGGTCCGCGTCAAGCTCGACCGGGCGATCTTGCGTTTCACCGCCCAGCGCGGACAAACCTACGCCTCCAACTCCCACATCTTCCTGATCTGGATGGTCGGCACCAGCGTCGTGCTGCTCACTGTGGCGATTGCGTTCCTGCGCAACCAGATCCGCCCGATCCTGCGCCTGGCCGAGGCCGCCGACGCCTTCGGCAAGGGGCGCCCGGTGCCGCAGGACTTCCGTCCGCGCGGCGCGCGCGAGGTGCGTCAGGCGGCGTCTGCCTTCCTGGAAATGCGCGATCGCATTCGCCACCATGTCGAGCAGCGCACCTCCATGCTGGCGGGCGTGAGCCATGATTTGCGCACCGTGCTCACCCGCTTCAAGCTGGAGTTGGCGCTACTGGGCGATGGGGCAGAAATCGCCGCCTTGCGCAGTGACGTCAATGAGATGCAGCACATGCTCGAGGACTATCTAGCCTTCGCCAAGGGCGACGGCGGCGAGGAGGCGGCACCGACTGACGTCGGCGAGCTTCTCGGCGAAGTGCAGGAAGAGACCGAGCACATCGGGGCGCCGATCGAGGTCAGAATGCGCCAGCCACGGCGCCCGTTGGTGCTGCCGCTCAAGCGCCAGGCCTTCAAGCGGGCGGTCACCAACCTTGTCACCAATGCCGCACGCTTTGGCGACAACGTCGTCATCCGGGCGGCCGCGGAGGAATGCTGGCTGCGCATCGAGGTCGACGACGACGGCCCGGGCATTCCCGCAACCGAGCGCGACAATGTCTTTCGTCCCTTCTACCGGCTCGATCACGCCCGCAACCAGGATGCGGGCAATTCCGGCCTGGGCCTGGCAATCGCCCGTGATATCGCGCGCAGCCATGGCGGCGACATCGCACTGAGCGTCAGCTCCATGGGCGGACTGCGGGCCACCATGCGCGTGCCGCTCTAGGGCCTCAGGCGGGCTCCGCCTCCCGGCGCGCCATCATGGCCTTGAAGGCGGGGCGCGCCTGACAGGCGGCGAGCCAGGCCGCCACCCGAGGGGCGGCTTGAAACAGTTCCGGCGCCGGCATGGCGTAACGAAAGACCTCCGCCAGATTGATATCGGCGACGGTGAAGCGATTGCCGACGGCAAAGCCCGTTGGCGCCAGCGCCCGCTCGAGAACGGCAAAGGGAGCTTTGAGCGCCGCGACCGCGGCGGCAGCAATGTTGGCGTCCCGCTTCGCCTCGGCGTAGCTCAGCCGGTGATAGAGGACGTTGAGCGCGTGTGGCTCGACCTCGGTTGCCGCCCACAGGGCCCACATCATCATGGCACCGTCTTCCGCGACATTGGCGGGCGCCAGCGCCCCGCCGTGTTTCTTGGCCAGGTAGAGGTTGATGGCGAGCAATTCGTTGAGCACGAAGCCATCATCGTCGATGCTGGGAATGTGCCCATTCGGATTGAGCCGCAGGAACTCCGGCGAGCGCGTGTTGAGCGGCGCCCCGCCAGCGTTGGGATCGGCAAGGCGATAGGCCTGCACCACCGGCACGTGGCGAAAGGCAAGCCCAAGCTCGCCGACCAACCAGAAGGTGCGCGATGCGCGCGAGCGACAAACGCCGTAAATCGTCAACATCGCTCCACTCCGTTTGGCTCAGCCGTTGCCCTCACGGCCCCTTTACGCCGTTCCCCCACACTTTAGGCCTTGCGCGATCGCCGTGTCGCCCTCTTGCTGGTCGCGATCTTCCCCCTCGCCATCCGGCCGTCCCATCCCCCGGGCCACCCGGCCGTTGGCAAGTTTGGCTGGGCGCAAGGGGGCCGACGGCCTCAGAACAGGCGGCCGCCGTTGGGCACCGCCCGCTCTGGCCCCACCAGCACCACCTCGCCAGCAGCGTCGGGAAAGCCAAGGGTCAGAACCTCTGAAATCGTCTTGGCGATCTGACGCGGCGGAAAATTCACGACGGCGGCGACCTGGCGTCCGACCAGCGCCTGCGGCAGATAGTGCGCGGTGATCTGCGCTGAACTTGTCTTGATGCCGATCTCGGCCCCGAAATCGATCTTGAGGCGCAGCGCCGGCTTGCGCGCTCCGGTCAGGGGCTCGGCGGCAATGATGGTACCAACGCGGACGTCGACCTTGAGGAACTCTGCCAAGGCGATCGGGGGAGATTGAGGACTTCCCTTCAGCATTGTTCGCTCCTGCGCAGACAGGTGTTTTAAGTCTTTGGCTCCTCAGCGCCTGAGGCCGGCTCGCGCCTGGGCCCCCTGCGCGCAGCCTCGCCGAGGCGCTTGAGAAAATCCGGCGCCGCCGTAGCAAACTGCCGAACCGCCGAAGCAACGCCGTCCACCTGTTGCAGCGTCCGCTCGCCGCGACGCAGGCGGCGATCGAGCGCAGCCATGGTGCGGGCGTGGCCCGGGTCGTCGTCCGCGAGCCAAGTGCGAAAGACCGACGCGTAGACGCCGGCTAGCCCGGCGACGCGCAGCGCCCCGCCCGGTCCGCTGGTGTCGATGCCGGCCGCCTGCAGCATCCAATGCTGGGAGGCCAAGAGCGGCCCCGCCAGCGCCAGGTCGGCGCCACCGGCTTGGGCCATGGATTTGAGGGCCGCCTTGTGCGGCGCCAGCACGTCGAAGCGGGTCATGAGGACATCGAACAAGAGATCGCGCTTCTCCTGATCTTGGACTTTGTCGATCCGGTTCAATACCTCGCGATCGACCGCGCGCAAAAGCTCGGCGATGATCGCGCTCTTGCTCGAGAAGAGATCGCGCATTTCGCCCAACGGCACCTTGGCCTGCCCGGCGATATCGGCAAGGCTCACCGCCGCCCAGCTCTGCCTGGCGGCGCATGCAAGCGCGGCGGCCAGAACGCGGCCCTTGGGGGTGGATTGATCGATCATGGCGCACCTCCTTTCAGGCATTAGATCGTGAGTGGCAGGGCATTGCAAAAGGCGCGGGCAAAGAATTCATTGACATTCGCGCGCGAGGGCCTAGCTAACACCCCCTATGAACAGGGCAGATCCACGCGTTTTTTTGGCGCCAACCGACGCGCGCAGGCTGGAGGCAACGACCCCCAGCAGCGATTACATCGACCTTCCCGAGAGCGAGCCCCTGCGGCTTGACTGCGACAAACTGCTGGCACCGGTGCGCATCGCCTATAAGACCTATGGCACGCTCAACGCCGACAAGTCGAACGCGGTCCTCATCTGCCACGCTCTGACCTTGGATCAGTACGTCGCCAGCGAACATCCCGTCACTCGCAAGCCCGGCTGGTGGGAAGCGATGGTGGGGCCCGGCAAGCCGATCGATACCGACCGCTTTTTTGTGATCTGCCCGAACATTCTCGGCGGCTGCTTGGGTTCGACCGGGCCCGCGAGCCTCAATCCGAAGACCGGGCGCCCCTGGGGGCTCGACTTTCCCGTCATCACCATCGGCGACATGGTCGACGCCCAGGTGCGTTTGATCGACCAGCTTGGCATCGAGCAGCTTTTCAGCGTGGCCGGCGGCTCGATGGGCGGCATGCAGGTGCTCGAGTGGGTCGCGCGTCACCCCGAGCGCGTTTTCACGGCCATGCCGATTGCCACGGCGGCCTGGCACTCCTCGCAAAACATTGCCTTTCACGAGGTCGGTCGGCAGGCGGTGATGGCCGACCCCGAGTGGTGCCAGGGGCGCTATCTCGAGTTCGGCAAGGTCCCGCGCAATGGTCTCGCCGTGGCGCGCATGGCCGCGCATATCACCTATCTTTCGGAAGAGGCGTTGCATCGCAAGTTCGGACGCAGCCTGCAGGATCTCGCCGCCAAGACGTTCAGTTTCAACGCCGATTTTCAGGTGGAGAGCTATCTACGGCATCAAGGTTCCACGTTTGTCGACCGTTTCGACGCCAACAGCTACCTCTACATCACCCGTGCCATGGACTATTTCGACCTTGCGGCCGAGCACGGCGATGTTTTGGCCAATGCGTTTCGGGGCTGCAAAACCCGGTTTTGCGTGGTCTCCTTCACGAGCGACTGGCTCTACCCCACGCGCGAGAGTCGGGAGATCGTGCAGGCCTTGAACGCGGTGGCCGCCAACGTCAGCTTCGTCGAGATCGAGTCCGACAAGGGTCACGACGCCTTCCTATTGGAAGAGCCCGAACTGTTCGCGACCATTCGCGGCTTTCTCAACGCGGCGGCCGCCAAACGCGGTTTAAAGTTCGCGCCCGGGAGGTCATAATGCTCGCCCCCAGCAAGCCGGCGGCGCACCGCGTCGACCATCTCCTGATCGCGGAGATGGTGAAGGCTGGCTCGCGCGTGCTCGACGTGGGCTGCGGCGATGGCGCGCTCCTGCAGCTTCTCGCCGATACCAAGAACGTCGACGCCCGCGGCATCGAGGTCAGTCGCGAACGCGTCAACGCCTGCGTGGCGCGGGGCCTGTCGGTCATCCAAGGCGATGCCGATCGTGACCTTGCCGATTATCCCGACGCCGCCTTCGACTATGCCATCCTCAGCCTGACGATCCAGGCCACGCGCCAGCCCAAGACCGTGCTCGAGAACCTCTTGCGCATCGGCAGCCGCGCCATCGTCTCGTTTCCAAACTTCGGCCACTGGCAGGTGCGCGGCCAGCTGCTGTTCACCGGCCGCATGCCGGTGACGGAGAACCTCCCCGAATCCTGGTACGTCAGCCCAAACGCGCACCTGTGCACGATCAAGGACTTCGCGGACCTGTGCTGCCTGACGGGGGCGGGCGTCGAACGCGCCGTCGCCTTCAATCTAAAGGGCCAGAAGCTCGGCACCTGGCTGCCGCTGACGGTGCACAATTTTCTGGGCGAGAAGGCCGTGTTCATGCTGACGCGGCACCTACCCCCGCATCGAGCCTAAGGCGCGTGCCGCGCGCGCTTAGCTAGAGCGTCCGCGTCACCTTATTGAGATTGCGCGGGCGGTCGATGTCGGTGCCCAGCCGTTCGGCCAGGTCTACGATCATGGTGTAAAAACTTTGGATCAAGCAGACGGCATCGGCCTCCGGTTGGTCCCGCCTCAGTGCCGGCAGCCGACCGGGTGCGCTTGGCCCGGGCTCGGCGGCAAAAGGGACTGAGCCTTTGCCGCGCAGCCAGGCGGCAAGCTCCCGCATGCCGTCCGCCGCGGCATCGGTGGGCATGAACATCAGCACGGGATAGCGCGCGGAGACGAGCGCAACGGGGCCGTGCAGGAACTCCGCGCCGCTGAAGGCCTCCGCGTGCAGATTGCAGGTTTCCTTCAGCTTCAGCGCCGCCTCCCTGGCCATGGCCAAGGTTGGGCCACGCCCGATGGTGACGAGGCTGGCGGCGCCGGCGAGCGCGCGGGCCCCATGCCGCCAATCCAATTGGGCGGCTTCGGCAAGACGACGCGGCAGCCGGGCCAGCGCCGCGTCGAGCTCTTGTGCACGCGCCCAAGCCGCCGTCAGCCGCATAAGCGCCGATGCGGTAGCCACGAAGGTCTTGGTCGCGGCGACACTGAGCTCGGGTCCCGCGCCGATTGGGAGCACGAACGGGCACACCTGAGCCAGCGGCGCGGCCGCATCGTTGGTGATGGCAACGGTAACGGCTCCCGACAGGTGCGCCCGCTCGGCAAAGGCGAGGAGGTCATCGCTCTTGCCCGACTGCGAGATCACCAGGACGAGTTGGTCCTCAAGCCGCAGGCCGCCGCGGTAGACGCTGGCGATGCTCGGCGCCGCCGCCGCCACCGGAACGGCCAGATAGCGCTCGATCAAGTGCTTGCCGAAGGTGGCCGCGTGCGCCGAACTGCCCCTGGCGCAGGTGACCACCAGGCGCGGGGGCGCGCCATTGAGCCGCGCAACGAGGCGCGCTAAGGGCGCCGCCAGGGATTCGGCCTGCCGGGCCACGACATCGGGAGCCGCCGCAATCTCCTCAGCCATAAATGACCGGTGGGTCATCAGGATTTACCACCATTCGCAGCCGCCGCGGCGAACCGCATATTAGGGCTATAGCGCACTTGCCGCGCGCTGCCCAGAAACGCGCGAGAACTCAAATTTGGTGATGCGCGTTGCCCTTTTTCAGGCAATGACGGTGAGGTCGATGAAAACGGAACGCCCCAGCCCACGCTTTGCGGACATCGATATTTGGGAACCTGGCGACGTGTTGGAGGCCATGATCGGCGGGCAATTCGCCGCCGTCGCCGCGGTGCGCGCCGCCCTACCGGCCATCGAGCGGGCCGGCCTGGCGATGGAGCCTAGGCTTAGGATCGGCGGCCGCCTCATTTACGCCGGGGCGGGAACCTCCGGCCGGCTTGCCGTGCAGGACGGCGCCGAGTTGATGCCGACCTTCGGCTGGCCGCGCGACCGGCTGGTCCTGCTGCTCGCCGGCGGCGGGGCGGCGATGATGCAGGCCGTCGAGGGCGCGGAAGATCAAATCGGGCGTGGCAACGAGCTAATCGACGTCGGGGCCAAGGATGTAATGGTCGCGCTGGCGGCGAGCGGCACGACGCCGTTCACGGTGTCGTGCCTGCGCGAGGCCAAGCGGCGGGGTGCGCTCACCATCGGCATTGCCAACAACCGCGACACGCCGCTGCTCAACGACGCCGAGCATGGCATTTTTCTCGACACCGGCGCGGAACCGATCGCGGGCTCGACCCGCATGAACGCGGGCACCGCACAGCGCATCACGCTCAGCCTACTCTCCACCCTTGTCATGATCCGCCTCGGTCACGTTTACCGGGGCCTTATGGTGGACGTCCAGGCCGCCAACACCAAGCTCAGCAGGCGCAAGCGGGACATGCTCGTGCACCTGACCGGCAGGTGCGAGGCGGAGGCCGAGGCGGCACTTGTGCGCGCCGGCGGCAACGTCAAGTTGGCCGTGCTGGTGCTCAAAGGTTGTAGTCTGGACACCGCGCTGAGCCTGCTGGAGCGCGCGGGCGGGGAGCTGAGGGCAGCGATCGAGATGGCCGCGATCGACGGCGAGGCTTGAAAACGCGCCCATGCAACCAGGTTCGGGGAACCGTGCAGGACCCGCGCTCGGGCGCTCCCACTCGAAGACCTGGCCCCATCGGCCGCGAGCGGCCCGCGTTCACAGCGCCGAACGCCGCCGCTCGGCGCAGCGCTTGAGCGTTCCTTGCGCCGTCGCCAGGCCGCCGCGCCGAGCGGGCTTTGCCACCGCCGGGATCGCCCCCATCAACTCTTTACGCGCCTCCACGATCGTCACGCCGGCAAAGCCCGGCCACAGGCGCGCGCCAACGCGTTCGAAAACCGTGGACCAGCGCACGATCCACTGCCGGTCGATGGGCGGCATATAGAGCGCGCCCGTCCATTCCAGGGGCGTGAACAAAGCATCATTGAGCAGCCGCTCGAGCTGGCCGCGGCTGTAGGGTCGGCCGTGGCCGAAGGGCGTCATATCGAGCCGGGCCCAGACGCCACGCCGGTTGGGGACAACCAACAAAAGACGGCCCTCTGGCTTCAGCACGCGCCAGATCTCCCGCAGCAGAGGTCCTGAGCGCTCGGTTGCCTCCAGACAATGCACCGCCAGCATTCGATCAAGGGAGGCATCGCCGAGCGGCAACATGGCCTCCTCTACCAGGACGCTCTGGACCTGATCGCCCGTGGGCCAAACCAGGGCACCCTGCGTCGCCGGCATCAACGCCCCGACGCAGCCGGCCTCGCCGCGAAACATGCCGATGTAGGGCACAGCGAAGCCCAACCCCACGAGCCGCGCACCCTGGACGTTGCGCCAGCGCGCGCGGATGCGGCGCGTGAGCAGGCGACGCACGGCGCTGCCGAGTGGGCGCCCGTAGAATTCACGCAAATCGACAACATCCAACGACATCAGCGGTCCCGCACCACGCTGCCGAGCCCTGCACCCCTTGCTGCGATCGGCCGGGTTGAAATCGATGCGCCTCCTGGTAGGGTGCGGGTTAGCGGAAAAAAAGCAAGCGAGAGCAGTGCACGCCATGGCCAAGCTCGAGATTACGCAATTTCCCTGCCTCAGCGACAATTTCGGCGTACTGATCCATGACGGTGCGGCGAATGTGACAGCATCGATCGACGCGCCCGATGCCGACACGGTTGCCCACGCGCTGCAGGACAAGGGCTGGCAGCTCAGCCACATTCTGACGACGCATCATCACGCTGATCATACCGGAGGAAACCTGGCGCTCAAGGCGGCAACGGGCTGCAAGATCATCGGGCCGCGCGCGGAACAGGGAAAGATACCCGGTCTCGATGAGGCCGTCGGGCAAGGCGACAGTTTCCACTTTGGCGGCTTCGAGATGCGCGTCATCGACACACCCGGCCATACCGCCGGCCATATCACCTACTGGTGCCCCACCGCCGGGGTGGCTTTTGCCGGAGACACGCTGTTTGCCATCGGCTGCGGCCGGGTCATCGAAGGCAACGCCCAGATGATGTGGCACTCGCTGCAAAAGCTGATGGCGCTGCCACAGGACACGGTCGTTTATTGTGGGCACGAATACACGCAGGCCAATGCGCGCTTCGCCCTGACCATCGAGCCGGAAAACGAGGCGCTCAAGGCGCGGGCGAAGGAGATCGATCAGCTGCGCGCCGCCGGCAAGCCGACGCTGCCGACCAACATCGGCCTGGAGCTTGCCACCAACCCGTTCCTGCGCCCGCACGTGGCCGCGATCCAAGAGCGGCTCGGCATGGTGGGTAAGCCCGACTGGCAGATCTTCGGCGAAATCAGAGAGCGCAAAAACCGCAGCTAAAACTCATGTCGGCGCACGAGGGGCTCACAGCCGATCGGGTGATTAACCTATTGGGCCTCAGGCCCCATCCGGAAGACGGCCACTATCGCGAGACGTTTCGCGATGCGGCAAGCGTCGGCGGCACGCGCGCCGCCTCGACCGCCATTTATTTCTTGTTGCGCGAGGGCCAACGGTCGCGCTGGCACCGGGTCGATGCGGCGGAGGTTTGGCACTTCTATGCGGGTGCACCGCTCGAGCTCAGGGTTGCCGCCGACGCTGGCCGCCAAGCCATTCGGCTCGGCCCCGATTTGACAGCCGGTGAGCGGCCGCAGGCGGTGGTCCCGGCGGGTGCCTGGCAGAACGCCGAAAGCCTGGGCGCCTGGACGTTGGTCGGCTGCACGGTGGCGCCGGGCTTCGATTTCGCGGGCTTCGAGCTGGCGCCGCCGCACTTCAACCCTTGGGATCGTCCCGACGCGGGCCTGGCCGGCCTTAAATAAACTTTGTTCAGGACCGCGTGGGGGAGCGCCCAGGAGCGGTGCCAGCCCGAGCGCGCGCAACCCCTCGCAAGGCCAGCGCCCAACGCAAATGCACCTGGGGACGCGGCCCGCCTGCGCTTGCGGGGGCAAAGCGACTCATATGAAGTCCCGCGAATCGGCAACCTGCCCGTGCGGGGCCGGGGCCGTGATTGGGTCGGTACAGTGGTTGGGTCGGTCCAGCGAAAAGACTGGGCAGTGGGGGTCATGACAGATGAAGAGGACTGCTGGTGGGGCCTGTCTCAGCGCGGTATTCGTCGACTATGACAACATCTACCTGTCGCTGAAGCGGAAAAGCGAGGAAGCCGCAAAGCGCTTTGCGCGGGACGCGCACGTTTGGCTGCGCGAGATCGAAAGTGGCCGCCTCATTACCGGAACCCACGATGCCTTCAGCGAGGCGCGCCGGCGCATGGTCATGAACCGCTGCTACGGCAACCCCGTGCCGCGACGCAACGCCCATGATAACTCCACGGACATGAACTCGTTTCCGTTCGTGCGCCATCACTTTTTGCGCGCCGGCTTCGAGGTGGTCGACTGCCCGCCGTTGACGGCGCAGCTTAAGAACTCCTCGGATATCCGCATGGTGATGGACGTGCGCGACTATCTCACGCACGAAACCTATTTCGATGAGTTCATCATCCTGTCGGGTGATGCCGATTTCACGCCCGTGCTGCATCGTTTGCGCGCGCACGCGCGTCGCACCGTCATCTATGCCAATGACCACACGGCCGCGCCCTACACGGCGATCAGCGACGGCGAGGTGCGCGAATCGGACCTGATTGCGCTGATCCTCAATGGCGAGGTGCCCGCCGACGAGGATGCGGACGGCGCGGGGCCGCCGACGCCCGCCGCCAAGATCGACGCGGCGCGACGCGTCATTGTCTCCGAGATCGTCGCCGACGTGCGCGCTTCGCCGGCGCCGATGCTGCTCGAGGCACTCGCCGACCGGAGCGTGCGCATGCTCGGACACGAGAAGACCATCGCCACCGGTTGGGCCGGCGCCGGCTCCTTCCGCGAGTTGTTGCGCCAATCTCTTCCCGCCGACTTGGCCCTGACGGAGGAGCCGCCCTATCTCGTCGTTGACCTCAAGCGCCATGGGCACGCGGTGGCCGCGCCGAAGGCCCGAGAGCCGGCGCGGGACCTTGCCCCCGCAGCGCCGGCCGCGCCTCGGTTTGCGGCGCCCGCTGCCGCACCCGATGCAGCGATCCTCGTTGCCACGAGCACAACGGCCTCGCCGGCGGGCGCGCCCCGCCAGGGCGCCCTGCAGCCGGTTTCGCCATCCGGCGGGGGAGCGGCGGGAGGGGCCTCCGCCTCCATGCAACAGTCGATCGCCCGCATCCAGGAAGCGTGCCAGGCGCCGGCGTTGGCGCCTCACGAATATCGGCTGCTGTTTGAGTTGATGGCGGAGGAGATCAACGAAAACGACCTCATCGGCGCTCAAACGTTGGCCAACATCACGCACCGGGCGCACGAGCGCGGGCTCGAGGTGCGCCGTGACGACGTGCGCTTCATTTTGGAAGTGGTCAGCGAATCCGATCCCTGGTTTGAGCAAGGCGCGTCGGCGAATTTGTTTGCGGGCCGCTTTCGCAATTTCGTGGTGGCGCGCTGCCGCGGCCAGGGCCTCAACCTGTCTGCCGACGAGCTCGACCTGGTCGACGCCTGGTTCGCCGGCGGGAACATGCCCCAGCCGCAGCCGCAGAGCTCCCAAGCCGCCCGCGCCGCGCCGGTCCGGTCTACCGCAGCATCGGCGCCGCCGCCGGCAGCCCAACCTGGACGCACAAGCCCGCCGCCCATCAGCTTGCCGACGCCGACGCCCGCCGCAGCCGCAGCCGCAGCCGCTAGTGGTGGACGCTGGTGGGCGAACGAGGTCGGGACCGGCGAGGCCAATAAGGAAGCGGCCGCACCGGCGCAACCGGGCGGCGGCAACGAGCCCGCACCGGCCGATGAGTTTCCCCGCTTTGTGCGCAACCGTCTGCGCGGCTAACGCCGACGCGCCCGCTGCGAGGCCGACGCCTTGGACTTGGCCTGGATCTAAGCCCGGGTATTAGGCCCCGGATTTAGGCCGGCGATTTAAGCCATGTATTGACCGCCATTGGCATCGAGGCAGGCCCCCGTGATAAAGCCTGCCTCGTCGGCGGCGAGGAAGGCGACGCAGCGGGCAATCTCTTCGACGTTGCCGAGACGTCCAATCGGGATCTGCGGCAGGATTTTGCTCTCTAGAACCTCTTTGGGAACGGCCCGCACCATTTCGGTGCCGATATAGCCCGGCGCGATGACATTGACGGTGATGCCGCGCGCGGCGCCCTCTTGCGCGACGGCCTTGGTGAAGCCGAGCAGTCCCGCCTTGGCCGCCGAGTAGTTGGCTTGCCCTGCTTGTCCTTTGCGGCCGTTGATCGAGGAGATGTTAATGATGCGACCGAAGCTGCGCGTGCGCATGCCCTCGATCACCAGACGGGTCATGTTGAACACCGAATCGAGGTTGGTATGCATGACGGCGTCCCAGTTCTCTTTGCTCATCCGATGCAGCACGCCATCGCGGGTGATGCCGGCATTGTTCACCAGCACCTCGATCGGACCCAGGTCGTGGGTGATGCGTGTCACCCCGTCTTGGCAGGCGGCGTAATCCGACACGTCCCACTTGTAGATCGGAATGCCGCTGTCCGCCTGAAATTGGCGGGCGGCGACGTCGTTGCCGGCATAGTTGGCGGCGACCCGAAAACCCTTGTGCTTGAGGGCGACCGAAATCGCCTGCCCGATGCCGCGGGTCCCGCCCGTGACGACTGCCACCCGACCCATACGCGTTTCTCCCATCAATTCGTTGGATGGTTTGAGAGAATAAAAGAAAACCTCGGCCGAATGAAATCCGGCCGAGGAGAAAGTAAACTTCGTGAAACGCTTGGCTCAGTCGCGTTCCACGCACATGGCCACGCCCATGCCGCCGCCGATGCAGAGCGTTGCCAACCCCTTCTTGGCATTGCGCCGTTGCATCTCGAACAGCAAGGTGTTGAGGACTCGGGCGCCGGAGGCGCCGATCGGGTGACCGATGGCAATCGCCCCGCCGTTGACGTTCACCTTCTCGGTATCCCAGCCCAGGCCCTTGTTCACCGCGCACGCCTGGGCCGCGAAGGCCTCGTTGGCCTCGATTAGATCGAGATCCTTGACCGTCCAGCCGGCCCTTTCCAGGGCCTTTTTCGAGGCCGGGATCGGCCCGGTTCCCATGATCGAGGGGTCGACGCCAGCATGGGCCCAGGACACGATGCGGGCCAGCGGTGTAAGGCCCCGCTTGCGCGCCTCCGCCAGCGTCATGAGCACCACCGCGGCGGCCCCATCATTGATGCCGCTGGCGTTGGCAGCCGTCACCGTGCCCTCCTTGTCGAAGGCCGGGCGCAGTTTGGCTACCGAGTCATAGGTAACGCCGTCCTTGATGTACTCGTCCTCGCTAACTACCGTCTCGCCCTTGCGCGTCTTGATGGTGACGGGTGTGATCTCATCCTTGAACTTGCCGGCCTTGCGCGCGGCCTCGGCCTTGTTCTGGGACGCCACGGCGAAGCGATCTTGCTCCTCGCGGGTGATCTGCCACTGGCGCGCCACGTTCTCGGCGGTGGTCCCCATGTGGTAACCATTAAAGGCATCCCACAGACCATCCTTGATCATGGTGTCAATGAACTTGACGTCACCCATCTTGGTGCCATCGCGCAAATGGGCGCAGTGCGGCGCCTGGCTCATGCTCTCCTGGCCGCCCGCGACCACAATCCTGGCGGCACCAAGCTCAATTTGCTGGGCGCCGAGGGCCACCGCGCGCAAGCCTGAGCCGCACAGCTGATTCATGCCCCAAGCGGGTACATCGACGGGAATGCCGGCAAGGATGGAGGCCTGCCGCGCCGGATTTTGACCGGCGCCGGCGGCTAGGATCTGCCCCATAATAACCTCCGAAACCTCCCCCGGCTCGAGTCGCGCCCGGTCGAGCGCGCCCCTGATCACCACCTTGCCCAGCTCGTGGGCCGGCTGGCTCGCCAGCGAGCCATTGAACGCACCGACCGGCGTTCTGGTGGCGCTGGCAATGACGACGGTTGATTGGTCAGTGCTCATCACATGCTCCAAAGCGAGAGGGGGTTGCGGGACAGGGCTTGCGCTTGGTGGGCCTCGTGCTCACTGGGAAGGCGATATGGGGCCTCGGGCTCGCGGCGACGATAGCAGGTCTCGCTTCGCAGCTGCAACACGGGGGAACCTGCCGCCCAGCCCAGGCTGCCCAGCGCGCTCCAAGCGGCGCACAACGCGCTGGTTTGCGGTGCAGCGTCGTGGTAGCCTACGCACTGCAAAATGGCCAGCCCGTCAAGCCATAAAAGCGAAGCCCATGCTCAACAAATCGGATCCGCCCAGCGACAAGAAAGAGCCCGTCGTCATTAAAAAATATGCCAATCGACGGCTCTACAACACCGAGACGAGCACCTACGTGACGCTGGATGACCTGGCGGCGATGGTGAAATCCGAGCGCGATTTTGTGGTTTTCGACGCCAAGACCGGAGACGACCTGACCCACTCGGTGCTGACCCAAATCATCGTCGAGCAGGAAAGTCGCATGGGCAGCCAGACCCTGCTGCCCATTCCCTTCCTGCGCCAGCTGATCCGCTTTTACGGTGACAGCATCGAACGCCTGGTGCCCAGCTATTTGCAGATCAGCCTCGACACGCTGACCAAGGAGCAGGAGCGGTTTCGCAAGACCTTTGCCGGCGCCTTCACTCCGGCCGGAGCCTTTGAGGCCTATCAGGAACAGGCGCGCAAAAACCTCGCCATGTTCGAGCAGGCGATGGCGATGTTTTCGCCCTTCAAGGCGCCGGGCGCGCAACCGGCCACAAAGCCAGAAGGCGAGGCCGGCAAGACCGACGAACTGGCCGAGCTCAGGACCCAGCTGGCCGAGATGCAAGCCAAAGTGGACAAGCTTTCTCGCGACCGCGGCTAAGCCAACGCGCCGCCACCCCGCGCCGATTTACGCGTCCGCCCCGATCGACAGATCGCGCCGTGCCACGCGAATGCCGATTGTAAAACCGGCAATGACATCGATCAGCGCGCCGACCAGAATGAAGAAGAACGGCGACGTGGCCGAGGCGTTCACGATCAAGAATTCGATCAGGCTGGCGATGAACACCAGCATGGAGAGCCCGTGATCTACCAGCGACGCCGTCGAGGTGTAGGTTGATTTAACCAGCTCGACGAACAGGCACAGCATCGTCACCAGAATGATGAGATCGCCACGCGAGAACGACCACTGGGCGCCCTTGATCATGGAGATGGTGAGCAGCGGGGCGTGAAAGAAACTGTCCGCATCGCCGCTCGAGAACATCACGAGGATGTTGTAGAGGATCAGCGGAATAGCGATCATCGGCAGAGCTCTGAGCGACATCAAGGTGCTCCCATGCGGCGGCGGTCAGCGTTGTCATCGCCGGACATCATTGATCATGCCGGAAGGGGCGGCAATTGGGCAAAGATGACGCCCGCCCAGAGCAGCAGCCGACCTCAAAGCTCCGACTTGGGCGTAAGTACCTGACGCCCCTTATATTTGCCAGACTTCAGATCGATGTGATGCGGACGGCGGCGTTCGCCGGAGTCCTTGTCCTCGATGTAGGTTGGCGCCCTCAGCGCATCGGCTGAGCGGCGGGTGCCACGCTTCATGCGTGAAACTTTCTTGCGCGGAACGGCCATTCTCTTTGCTCTCCAAAAGCCTGCCTGCCGCCAACGCGCGGTTGACCAGGGCAGTGGCGGCCGACCGGTGAAGCGGATTGAATTTGCCGGCTTATAGCGGCATTCATGACGGGTGACCAGCGCCATGACGGCGGCGCTCAAAGGCCGCTGCCGGAGCGCACGCAGCGAGCCATGCCGGGCGCCGCCCGCATGCGCAACATCAGGTTGCCGGCAAGCCGCTGGGTCCCCGGGCCGGGGGCGCCGGCCCGGCGCTCGAAGGGGTTGGGAAGCGATACGGCCAAAAGGGCGGCCTCGCGCGCCGTCAGCAGGGCGGCGGGCTTGCGGAAGTGGTAACGGGCTGCGGCTTCGGCACCAAATATGCCCGGACCCCACTCGGCGATGTTCAAATAGATCTCAAGCAGGCGACGCTTGGACCAGGTCGCATCCACGGCATAGGCCAAGGGGATCTCGATGGCCTTGCGCAAATAGCTCTTGGCCGGCCAAAGGAAGAGGTTCTTGACCGTCTGCATGGCGATCGTGCTGCCGCCGCGGGCAACGCCGTCGACCGACTGATCGATGGCGCTTTCCAACTCGTCCCAATCGACGCCATGGTGCCGACAAAAACGCCCGTCCTCAGAAACGATGACCGCCAACTGGAGGTTGGAGGAAATGTGCTCGAGCGGCTGCCAGTGTTGGATGAGCGTCGTGCCGCCCAGGCGCTGTGCCAGCATCAACGTCGAGCTCGGCGGATTGACCCAGCGATAGAGCACGATCAGCGTCGCCAACAAAAAAACGAGCCCGAGGGCGGCCATGGCGCACCCTTTTAGCGCCCGCTTCAGGATCGTGCGCACCTCCGCGCCGAGGCCAGCGTCCGGCGCCCACAGCGGCGGCCGGCGCGCCGGCGCCTCCTGCCAGACGGGCATGGCGGGGGGAGCGGTCGTGGGTGCGGCGGCCTGATGGGCTGGCAGGGGTTGGAACGCAGGCAGCGGCAATGGCCGCGTCAGCGGCTCACCGGGAGGGCTCTTCGCCGGGGCCCGCGCCGAGGCTGATTTCGCCGCGCTCGGCGGGGGCGCCCCCACGTCGGGGCGCGGCGGTGGAGCGGGCCGCAACCCAGGCTCGGGGCTTGTGCGCAGCGCCGGCGGCGCCACAACGGGCGCAAGGCGCGGCGCGCCCTCGCGCGCCTGCGGACCGCGATCTGGCACGCGCTCCGGTACGATCTCGGCCAG
Organism: uncultured Alphaproteobacteria bacterium; assembly: GCA_963770295.1. Classification (GTDB taxonomy): domain Bacteria; phylum Pseudomonadota; class Alphaproteobacteria; order Rhizobiales; family Hyphomicrobiaceae; genus AWTP1-13. Next base: position 345,130 of record CAVYPA010000003.1, on the reverse strand, counting down.
GCGCTGGCGCGGCGGTGGCCCCGCGGGTGGGGCGTCCGCCGCAGGCACCACCGGCGCCGGTGCCGGTGGCATGGCGGGTTGGCGAATGGGCGGCATCGTCGCGGGTGCAGCGAGCCCAAGCCCCGGGGCCGCGTCCGGCCTTCGCCCCTCCTTTGGCCCCTCCTCGCCCCACGCGGGGGCCGCTGGCAAACCGCCACGCTCCAACGCCGCGCGCGCAAAGGGTGCCGGTGGGCTCGGCGGCTTTGTCGGCGGTGGGCCGTGCGCTGCGGGCCACGTCGGGTTCGCATGCGGCGAGTGCGGCCGAACCGCAAGCGCCGCTGGCCTGGCAGGGTGCGGGCGGCCGCCGGCGGGATGTTCGCGTGGGTGCGGCCCCGGTTCGGCCGCGGCGGCTACCCCGCGGGCTGCCGCTGGCGGGGTCGTCGTGGGAGATGGCGGCACGGGCGCGAGAGCCGTGGTGGGCAGGCCCGCGGCATCGGCCGCGCGCGCCGCCGGCGTCGGGTTTGCCGCGCTGCGCCCGGGCGCCGGCGCGGGGCGAGCCACCGGCGGCGGGCGAGGTGTGTGCAGGGAGGCAGGCGCGGTCAGCGCGCGCGTTTTCGGGGGCGCCAGAGCCAGCCGCGGTGGCGGCGGGCTCAGCGCCAAGGTGGACGGGATCCGCGGCGGCCACGGCCGCGGGTTGCCCTCCGTCATGGCGCCAGACGGCCGTGGCGGCGCCGGTTCGGTGCGGCGCGCCGGCGGCGTCGGCTCGGCGGGGGGCGGCAGCGGAGCGGCCGAGGCGGACGCCCTGGCGTCCACCGTCGCCTCCGCCTCAGGCGGCCCTCGGGCGCTGTCGATGCCGGCATGGTCGGGGGCGGGCGGCACCGGCTTGCCTGCGTCTGCCCCATCTTTCACGGTTCAGTCCCTTCAGCGGACAATCGCCATTTGCTGCTTGCGCCGGAGGGCAAAAAGAAGGCATGCAGCAATATGTCCCCGATCGGCAATGTAGCATCCGAAAGATATGGGGAAAGCATGGTATTCAGCCAACAACTTGATAACGCTGCGCGACTTGTCGATGACCGCCTCGACCGGCTGTTTGAGAGCCTTGCCACCGAGGGCACGCCGCCGCGCCTGATCCAAGCCATGCGCCATGCCACCCTGGGAGGGGGCAAGCGCTTGCGGCCCTTTCTAGTCCTGGAAATCGGCGGGCTTGTTCGCGGTGTCGTCCGGCGCCGCGCTCACCACCGCGGCCGCCATCGAGTGCGTACACTGTTATTCGCTGGTGCACGACGACTTGCCCGCGATGGACAACGACGATGTGCGCCGTGGCAAGCCGACCGTGCACAAGGCCTTCGACGAGTGGACGGCGATCCTCGCCGGCGATGCGCTTTTGACGGTCGCATTCGGTCTGTTGGCGGGCCCCGAGGCCGACCACGACCCCGCCATCCGCGCCGAGCTCGTGTGCGGATTGGCCGCAGCCTCGGGAGCGGCCGGCATGGTTGGGGGACAATGCCTCGATCTGGAGGCCGACAAACTCAAGTGTCCGCCAACACCCGACCTCGATCACGTGCGGCGCCTGCAGGCCATGAAAACCGGCGCGCTCATCAAGTTTGCCTGTGAAGCCGGTGCGCTCCTCGGTCGCGCCACAGCCGCCGAACGGACGGCGCTTGCGGGCTACGGCGAGAAGCTTGGACTGGCTTTCCAAATCGCCGACGACCTGCTTGATGCGGAAGGTGATGCCGCCAGCCTCGGCAAGGCAACGCGCAAGGATGCGGGTAAGGCGACGTTCCTTGCCGTGGCCGGGCTGGCAAGCGCCAAACAAGGCCTGGCCGCGCTTGCCGAGGAAATCGCCGCCACGCTCGAAGCCCTGGGGCCGAAAGCCGAGGGGCTGCGGCAAGCCGCGCGCTTCGTCGTCGGCCGCAAGAGCTAAACCGCTTTCAGGCAGCGAAGGCCGAGGCGCCGCTCATGCTTTGGCTGTGCCTAGGGGTTGCGCGCCCCTGCTGCGCGAACCGGACGGCCGGAAAAGGCCTGGACCGCAAAGACCTGGTGCGGCACCGGGCGCCGAAGAGAGCGGCCCCATCAGCACGGCCAAAGCGGTTCAGGCCACCGGCGCGGGCGTCCGGCTCGCGCCGTAGCGTTCGGCCACATAGCACTCGATGATGGCTTTGAAGTCCTCGGCGATCTTGGGTCCGCGCAAGGTCATGGCCTTTTTGCCGTCGATGAACACGGGGGCGACCGGCGCCTCGCCGGTGCCCGGCAGCGAGATGCCAATGTCGGCGTGCTTGGACTTACCGGGGCCGTTGACGATGCAGCCCATCACCGCCAGGTTCAGGTTTTCGACGCCGGGATAGGTCTCGCGCCAGGCCGGCATGCGGGCGCGCACGTAGCTTTGAACCTCGCTCGCCAGCTCTTGGAAGACGGTGGAGGTGGTGCGACCGCAACCGGGACAGGCCGCCACGATCGGCACGAACGAGCGCAGGCCCATGGTCTGCAGAATTTCTTGCGCCACGCGCACCTCCTGGGTGCGGTCGCCGCCCGGCTCGGGGGTTAGGGACACGCGGATGGTATCACCGATGCCCTGCTGCAGCAGCACAGCCATGGCTGCCGTGGACGCGACGATGCCCTTGGAACCCATACCGGCTTCGGTGAGCCCGAGGTGCAGGGCGCTCTGCGAGCGATCCGCTAGCATGGTGTAGACCCTAATCAGATCCTGCACCGCGCTGACCTTGGCAGACAGAACGATGCGATCGGCGCCGAGCCCGAGCTCTTGAGCGCGCTCGGCCGATATCAGGGCCGACTGCACGATCGCCTCGTGCATAACGGCGCGGGCATCCTGGGGCACCGGCGCCTTGGCATTCGCATCCATCAGACGCGTCAACAGCTCTTGATCGAGGCTCCCCCAATTGACACCGATGCGCACGGGTTTGGCGTGCTTCAGAGCCAACTCGACGATTGCCGAAAACTGTCGATCGCGTTTGTCCTTGAAGCCAACATTGCCGGGGTTAATGCGATACTTGTCGAGAGCTTCGGCGCAGGCGGGATGGTCGGCCAGCAGTGTGTGGCCGTTGTAGTGGAAGTCGCCGATCAAAGGCACCGTGACACCCAGCTGCCGCAAGCGATCGCGGATGTGCGGCACCGCCCTTGCCGCCTCGGGCCGATCGACGGTAACGCGAACCAGCTCGGAACCGGCGTGCGCGAGTTCGGCCGTCTGCCGCGCCGTTTTTTCCACGTCGGCCGTATCGGTATTGGTCATCGACTGCACGACGATTGGGGCGCCGCCACCAATCCTCGCGCCGCCGATCTCGACTGCTATCGACCTTCTGCGAGGTATCTCAGCGCTCATCGACATCGCCGGTGGTCCTGGACTTGGCGGGGGCGCATTGTAGCACGGTCTCGTCAGCGGCGCTGGCGCAGCACGGACGGGAACACCGCGGCAATGAAAAAGGCGGCCAGCATCAGCACGATTGATGGCCCACCCGGTGTATCCAGTGCGACCGACAGGAACAGACCGAGCGCAACCGACAGCATGCCGAAGATCGCGGCGAACACGGCCATCTGCTCGGGGGTCTCTGACAGCGGTCGCGCGGCGGCGGCGGGCATGATCAGAAAGGCGACCGTCAGCAGGACGCCGACGATTTTGATGGCGATGGCAACGACGAGGGCGAGCAGCAGCACAAATAGACCCTTGAAGTATTCCGTGCGCGTTCCCTCTGCGGCGGCCAGATCCTCGTGCACGCTGATGGCGAGCAGCGGCCGCCAAAGCCAGATCTCGAGTGCCAAGGTTACGAGACCGCCAAAATAGATCCAGCGCAGATCGGCACGACTGATGGCAAAGATGTCGCCGAACAGAAAGGTCATGAGGTCGAGTTGCGGACCCTGGATCAACGAGGCGGTGATAACGCCGAGCGCCAGGGCGGCATGAGCGACCAGGCCCAACAGCGTATCGATCGGCACCAGGCTCTGCCGGCTGAGCAGCAGCAGCAAGCCCGAGACGGCCAGCGTCACGACGAGAATGCTCGCGGTCAGATTGAGGGCCAGCGCCAATCCGAGCGCAATGCCGATCAAGCCGGACTGCGCCACCGCCTCCCCGAAGTAGGCCATCCGGCGCCACACCACAAAACAGCCGAGCGGGGCAGCAACCAGCGCCAGACCCATGCCGCCGAGCAGGGCACGCATCAAATAGGGTTCGGTCACTTGAACTCCTGCGGGCGGGACGGTGCCGATAGCCGGGGCGCGCCGGCAAGATCATGACTATGGTCATGATGATGCTGGTAAAGGCCGATGGCGCGCGAGGCCTGCGGACCGAACAGCCGTGCATATTCGGGGTGCTGTGCCACCGAATGCGGCACACCCGAGCAGCAGACGTGATGGTTGAGACAGATCACGCGATCGCTTTGTGCCATGACGATATGCAGGTCATGCGAGACCAGCAGCACGCCGAAGCCGCGCTCGGAGCGCAGGCGACCGATCAGCGTGTAAAGTTCCGCTTCCCCGGCGTAATCGACGCCGCGCACCGGCTCGTCGAGCACCAACAGCTCGGGCGAGCGCACCAGGGCACGCGCGAGGACGACGCGTTGCAGCTCGCCGCCGGATAGCTCCGTGAGTTGCCGCTCCAGGAGCGCCTGGGCGCCGACCTCGGCCAGGGTTCGTTCGAGCTCCGCAGCGCTCGCGCGCCGGCCCAACGCCACGAAGCGGGCGACCGTCAGCGGAATGCTGCGATCGACTTCGAGACGTTGCGGCACGTAGCCGACGCCGAGGCCGGCCTTGCGTTTCACCTCGCCGCGATTGGGCAGCAAGATGCCGAGCAGCACGCGCACCAGCGTCGTCTTGCCGGCGCCGTTGGGGCCGATCAGGGTCACGATCTCCCCGGGCGCGACATCAATGTCGACATCCTGCAGCAAAGTACGCCCACCGCGGCTTAGCATGATGCCGCGCGCCGAGATCAGCTCGCCCTCGCGCCGCTGCTCACCAAGGCGGCCGTCGCCGGCGTCATGCACGTGTGCGGCGCCGGCGGCGCCCCCGTTCCAGACCGGCCGATCGGAGGGCGGGTGCTGCCCAACCGAGGGGGGTCTTGTCTGTGGCTGGTGTTCACGCCCGTCCATGATCCGGCTCCTGCGCCGCCCCGGCACAATTGGCGCACAGGCCCCAAACCTCCACCACGGCCTCTTTGGCGCTAAAGGCCGCCGCGTCGGCGGCTGTGTCGATCGCTTGGAAGACGCCATCGCCGTCGATTTCCGCCACCGATCGGCAGGTCTCGCAGGCAAGCACCAGCTGCCGGCGCGTGGCGTGGCCGGCATGGCAGGCAAAAAAGGCGTTGCGGCTTTCGAAGCGGTGCACGATGCCGACGGCCACCAAGGCGTCAATGGCCCGGTAGACCGAAATCGGGGCCAGGCGTTCGCCGCGCGCCGCCAACCTCGCAAGCACCTCGTAGGCACCGATGGCCTTGTGCGAGGCGGCGATTTCACCAAACACGGACCGGCGCAGCCCCGTCAGCTTGAGGCCCTTGTCTTCGAAGGCCTTGCGCGCGCGGTCCATCGCCTCGGCGAGACAATGGCCATGGTCGTGCTCGGGGGCTGGAAAGGCACTGCTGGCAAGGAGCTGCGTCATCGGCCCCTTATAGCACCCAGCCGAGGCCCTGCCATCCACGCGCGCGGGGGAAAGGTCGCCTATAAAGAACTTATCTGCTGCAGTGAGGGCAAAATGCGCTAAAAGCGCCCAACGCCGCCCGGGCCCCGCAAACCCAGCGCCACCGGTTCGCTCCGGAAGTAAGGTTCGCCCCACAACGAAGGTGGGCAGGACGCCTGATGCCGCACCGCCTAGAGATTGTAGACGCCGACATTACCACGCTCGACGTGGACGCCATTGTCAATGCCGCCAATCGCACCCTACGTGGTGGCGGCGGCGTCGACGGCGCCATCCATCGTGCCGCCGGACCTGAGCTGTTGGCCGAGTGCCTGACGCTCGGAGGCTGCGCCACGGGAGAGGCTAAGATCACGCGCGGCTATCGCCTGAAGGCACGTGCCGTCATCCACACCGTGGGCCCCGTTTGGCAGGGCGGCGCGGTGGGCGAGGCGCGCCTGTTGGCGAACGCCTATGCCAATTCGCTTGTCCTGGCGCGCTCGCACGGCGCCCGCTCGCTCGCCTTCCCCGCCATCTCCACGGGCGCCTATGGCTTTCCAGAAGAGCTGGCCGCCGATCTCGCGCTGACGACGGTGGTCGACGCCCTGCACGGCGATAGGCATTTCACGCGCGTCATCTTTTGCTGCTTCGGGCCCGCCGCCGTGGCGCAGCATGAGCGCGCACGGCGCAAGGTTATGCTGGCGCGCAGCGGAGAGCCTTAACAAATCTTAATGCGCGACGGTGCGGTCGCGGCTCCTCGACCAACCTAAATGGTGAGGCCGCAACGGGTTGCAGAAACGTGTTGCCGCCGCGTGCGATCATTGTGCCTGCCGCCTGCCGCCGGCGCTGAGCGCGGCGCGCATTGTATTTGCGCATTGGGACAACAATATCGCCGCAAAGCGGCCAACCTGGCGCCGCCTTGGCGGGCGATGCTGGAAGCGGTGCGACAGCTGCAGCTCGGGTGCTAGCGGGAGACGTGAGGATGGAGGGCTTCGACGTCAAGGCGGCGCTGGATGCGCTGCTGGCGTTCATCGGTCAGAACTACATTTTGCTTCTGACCGCGCTCTGTCTTCTCATCCTCTTTCGCCGCACCGGCGTCTTCGCCCGCGTGCGCGGCGCCATCGAGAAGGCGCTGTTCGACAATTGGCAACTGACGCTGCTCGCCTCCACCGGCGTCGCACTGTCGCTGGCCTCGGCCTACACCACCTGGGACGGCTTGCGCAATTTCACGCGTGCGCCGCTGCTGTCCTTGGCGATCGCCTTTGGCATTCAGGGCGTCATGCTGATCGTGGCGTGGCTGATCGGTGAAAGCTTCGCCGTGGGCATGAACCAGCGTGCCCCGGACGGTCGGCGGCCGCGCCTGCCGGACGCGCTCGTCGGCATGTGCCTGGGTGTTGCCCTCGTAGGCCTAATTTTTTACTGGGCGCTCCAGCACTTCGACGCCATCACGCTCAGCAACGCAGCTGGCTTCCACGCCGACCTGGCCAAGGTCGGCGAGATCGGCCTCTATTTCTTGATTGGGTTGGTGTTGATCGCGATCGTTGGCTTCCGCTCCCGACGCGGCGGCGACATCTCGACGTCCTACGCCCAGAGCCTGCGCCTGATGGTCAAGAACGCCGTGCTGTGGGTGATGTTTCTCTCCTCCATGGCCGCCTCGGTTTTCTTCTCCTTCGATTCCCACTTCAACGCGATCTTCCCCGCCGAGGCCCGCGCCCGCGCCGCCGAGATCCGCACGACCAGCCAGATTGGTTCCAGTATTGCCGATATCAGCGCCTTGGCGCAGCGGCGACAGCTGGAGGAGGCCGAACGGCTGTTCGACACGGCGGGCTGGAAGGCCTACGACAACCAGCTCGTGCGCTTGAGCCGGCTCGCCCAGGACTCGCAGGGCGAGATCGAAAGGTATTTTGTGGCGCAGATGGAGGAGCGGCGCCGCGCCATCAATGAGCAGCAGGAGCGCATCGCCACCTCGCACAGCGGCCAGGCGGGGCTTGCGAGCAAGAAGCTATCGCTGACCGACGAGCTGTCGCGCCTGAAGGCCGAGCGACCGGCGCTTGCCGCCGAGTATGCCCAGCACCGAAGCGAACTCGACGCCAAGGCCAAGGAGATCGACGCCAAGCGCATCGAGAGCATGGCCGAAAACCGCGGTGTCGAAGGCAGCATGAAGCAGGGCAGGGGCCCCGTTTATCGGCAGCGCGTGAGCGAGCTCGCGCTCCTCAACGACCAGTACAAAATCAAAGAAGAGCGCACCAAGGATGCCTATCGGCGCCTCAATGGCGTCGACACCCGCCTGACCCAGGTCGAGCGGGAGCTGTCGGGCATCGACGGTGATCTGGCCAAGTTCAAGGGCGAGACCGAGACTGCCGAGCAGCGCATCAAGGCGACGCTGGCGGCCGGCAGCGGGGAAGAGGACGGCAAGCTCGATCCCGCGCGCGTGCTGCCGGCGTTCGAGCGCGCGCGGGCCAGCTTCCGCCAGCAGCCCACGACGGAGCGTCTGGCGGCGCTGCAGCAGCAGTGCAGCAACCTCGTCGGCGCCATGGCGAGCACCGAGGCCACCAAAGGCAAGCTACGCGGCATCGATTGTGATCCCAAGCAGGCGGCCGAAGCGGCCGGCCGCGTGTTTGCCCTCAATGCCGGTATCGCCGCCTTTCAAGCGCGCTGCGCCGGCGGCGACAAGCTAAACGGGCTCACCAGCACGGACGCCTTGCTCGGGTTCGGGCGCAGCTGCCTACAAGAATCCGGGTTGATCAGCAAGGACTCGGCCGATGCCGGCGCCCGGCTCGCGGCGATCGAAATGAACCGGGACGACAAGGCACATCGTTTCGTGGTGACGTGGAACGCTTTTCTCGACGGCAACCGGCTCGCCTATCTGGCGCTCATTCTCGCCATCGGCGTCGATTCCTTGGTGTTCATGTCGGGCCTGTTCGGCGCCCAGGCGCTGCGCTCGCCGCTCTCCGACGTGCCAAGCCCGAAGGCGCGCAGCGCCGAGCAGCTGCAAGCAGTGATCGATACGGCCCTGCTGCCGCACACTTACGAGAATGCCCGGCTCATGCTCAATGCCATGCGGCCGATGGCGGCGCGCGAGGGCTTCACGCAGCGCGTGACGGTGCGGAATGATGATCCGCATGCTCCCGACCTCAACCGCCTGCTCAACGCGGGCGCTACCATCGGCGCGGTGCGTCACGTCGACGCCAACGTCTACGAGCTGCGCTCGGAGCTGTTCGAATATCTCTCGCTGGCGGCCAAGAAGTCGTTCGGTGCCGACAAGTCGCATGTGGTCATGGCCGAGCTCGAGCGCATCATGGCGGTATCGCTGCTCCCCAACGTGCGCGAAAACGTCGAAACCGTCTTGCGCTACGTGCATCCGATTGAGGATCGCGCTGGCGTCCTGGACAAAATCGGGCGGCAGGAGCGGCCGCAATTTACCGCCGAGATCAGGCTCGACGAGGTCGAGCGCAACGACAAAAAGGTCGTGCGCAATGCGCTCAATGCCGGCGCCACCTTGCAGGCCGTGGAGCGCGCCAACAACAACCACTATTTCATCAGTCGCGACTTCTACAAGACGCTTGCGCGCATCCGCGCTCACTTTCTCAACTCGGCTGGGCCGGAAGCCTTGCAGATCGCCGCGGCGGGCGGCGGCGGCTCACCTCCAGCGCAGCGCCTGCGACAAGCGCCGCACGTGGCGCTGCCAGCAGCGCCGGGCGGCAGCGCTGGCGAACCAGGTCGGCTCATGTCTCGGCTGGCAGCCGCGGCGCCTCGCAAACAGCCGATCGACGCCGATCTCAGGCAAACGATCTGGGTTGAGCTGTTGAGCGCCATCGGCCTCACGCTCGCCTCCGCGTCGCGCATTGCCCACGGCGGCGTGCGCGAGCAGGCGGCCGCGGCCTGCCGCGCCCTCGATCAGCTGGCGCAGGGCAAGGAGCGGCTGCGCGGGTACCTGAGCGAGCTGGAGGAAAGCAAACGCGAGGCGCTGGTACAGAAATACAACGAGTTGCGGGGCCGCTTCGACGGCGACGAGAAGCGCGCCAAGATGCTCGAGGAGGTGGCCGAGGACTTCGAACGCGCCTTCAAGGCGCTGCTGCTGCTGCCGGAGGCGGGCCTCCTGCAAGAGTTGATCGAGCGCCTCGAGGAAGCGGCCCAGTCGGATGGCGGGCAGGCCCCCGGCGAGCAGGAGTTGCTAGGCCTGCTGCGCGCCGTCCAGGCCGAGATCGGCCGCATTGACAAATCTCGCCCGGAGGCCTGGAAAACGGTCCTCGCGATGATTTAGGACCGCCGCAGCGAGGCGCCGACCCACACCATCCGCGAGCTCGATCCGGCCAACAAGCAGCCGATTTGAACCCGATTGGACGCGGGCGCGCGCGTCACGTCTTGAACGGGACGACCGCTTGCCTCTGCTCGCCTAGGCCTTCGATCTTGAGCGTCATGACGTCGCCGGCTTTGAGCCACGCCGGCGGCTTCATGCCGAGCGCAACGCCCGGTGGCGTGCCCGTGGTCACCACGTCGCCCGGCTCGAGCACCATGAACTGCGAAATGTAGTGCATGCAGTGTTGGATGCCGAAAATCATGGTTTCGGTATTGCCGGTCTGGCGACGTTCGCCGTTGACATCCAGCGACATGCCAAGCGATTGCACATTCGCAATCTCATCGCGCGTCACCAGCCACGGTCCCAGCGGTCCGAACGTCTCGGCAGATTTGCCCTTCATCCACTGACCACCGCGTTCGGCCTGGAAATGTCGCTCCGAGATGTCGTTGCAAATGGTGTAGCCGGCGATATAGGACAGGGCATCCTGTTCCGAGACATAGCGCGCGCGCCGTCCGATCACGAAAGCGATTTCAATCTCATAATCGAGCTTGAGCGAGCCCTTGGGGATCATCACCTCGTCGTTCGGCCCGACGATGCAGTTGGGCAGCTTGTTGAACAGGATGGGCTCTTTGGGGATCTCGGCGCCCGTTTCCTTGGCGTGATCGATGTAGTTGAGGCCGACGGCGATGAAGTTGCGCACGTTGCCAACCGGCGCCCCGAGCCGGACGTTGGCCGGGGCCGCCGGCAGCGACCGCGGATCGAGCTGGCTGAACCTGGCGAGGCTGGCGGGCGCGAGCGCCTCCCCGCTGATGTCCTTAACGTGGGCGGAGAGATCGCGCACGACGCCCTCCCGGTCGATCAAGCCTGGCTTCTCGGCGCCGGGTGCGCCAAATCGTACGAGCTTCATACCGGTGTCCTTTCTGCGTGAGGGTTGGTCTGGGTGAAGGTCGGTCTGGGTGAAGGTTGGGGGTGGCACCCCATGCCATGCGGCCCTATCGGCACCTGCGCGCCGCCGCTCGTCAAGGGGCCAACGCCCACGCCCCGAAACGCCGGCGCCCAACACCCCGCGACGAGTTATGCACAGCCCCTGGAATTGACCGCATGGTGCAGAACGGCCACGAATAGGCGGCGCCCGCGCCTCCTTGGCCACACAGCCCGAGCGTGCGCCAAGGTCAGAAAAGGTTGACGACCAGATAGATCCCAACGCCCAGGAAGGGAGCCATGGCACATGCCAATGCCATGATCAGAAAGGACTTGTCGATCACTACACAACCCCGCACAACAGGACGCGACCAAGCCGGTTCAACCCCTCGCCCCAGCTCAGCGGACCGGCCACCCTCAGACCAATCCGCCCTCAGAATAGTGCAAAAGAGCCGTAAATGCACGCGTTTTGCGACCCTTACGACGCCGCTCGCATTTCGCATTGCAGCACGCAGGGTGTAACCCGCTGGGCGCGCCCACTTGGGCGGCCTCAGGCGAACAGCTTCAGTTGCTTTTCATCCTGGCCCTTGGTTTCGCGCGCCAACTGCTCGATGCGGTCGAAGGGCACCTGCTCGGCGACAATTAGGGATTTTTGCGCCCGCATCGGGCGGACGAGCCCTTCCTGCACGAGATGGAACTCGCCCACGGTTTGCCCCGGCAGGACCGCGCCGGGATCAAGCCCCGACTCGCTTTGGAAGGCGGCCCTGAGCTTGCGCAACGCTGTGTCCTCACGCACGCGGCCAATGAACCAGGAGGTGATCTGGTCGCGCGACTTGTAGTCGAGGTCGCCCGGCGATTGGGTGGCCAGCATGATGCCGAGCCCAGCCGAGCGGGCGCGTTTGAGCAAGCTCTGCAGGGGCTCGGCGGTGGCGGGCTTGGCGTTGGCCGGGATGTAAAGATCGGCCTCATCAAACATCACCACGGCTTGCAGTTCGTCGTTGGGATTGCGCTGGCAGAAGCGCAGCGCCTCGGACAGGAACTGGGACACCCAGAACAGAATATTTTCGTTGTCGCCCAAAAAGCCCGTGTAGATGATGGAAAGACGCGTGCGCCCGTCGGTGCGGCCGTAGCGGCCCATGCCAAGCAGGGAATCCATGCGCAACGGCTCACCGCCGGCCTCGAACAGGGCGGCGTTGCGGTGGCGCAGGCTGTCGAGCTGGGCCACCAGGTCGCGGCGAATGCGCCCGGAAGGATCCATACGCTGCGTCAGATCTGTTAGTTCGGGATCTTCGTCTTCGAGCAGGTAGATGAGGTCGGCAAGGGTAACCTCTTTGCTGAAGCGGCTGCCGAGAATGCGTAGCGCCACCGAGAGCGTACCCGACTGCTTTTGATGCGTGGCCGAGTTCTTGAAGTGCAGCATGTCACCAAGCGCGGCGGCCGACATATTCGCCAGCAGTTGCTGCTCCTGATCCGGCAGCTCATTAATACCGTTGGGAAGCAGCGTGATTGATATCGGTCGGCCCGAGGCGCGACCGGGCGTGTAGACGGCAACGTCGATGGAGTCGGCAAGTTTCTCGCGCTCGCCGCGGCGCTCGGAAAATTCCCCATCGTGCGCGCGCCACACGTCCGGGTTGGCGTAGGAACATAGGTCGCCCTTGCGATCGATCAGCACCACCGGTGTCCCCCGCAACAGGAGCTGCTCGATGATGCACAGAGCCAGCGTGGTCTTGCCCGAGCCCGAGCCGCCGAGTACGGCCGCGTGGCGCTTCAACACGTTTCTATTGAGCGTAATGCTCTTGCTAGAATTGAGTGCGCGGCCAGCGAGGATGCTGGCGGCGGCATCACCCGTTTCATCGAGCAGGACAGAGAGCGGCAAGTCGGCGTCTTTGCCTGCCGGCAGGGACGCTCCCGCCGTCGTCGGACCCCACCCCGTCCAGTCGGCCGCCGAGGCAGCATAGCCCATCGCGCCGACCCCTTCGGCGGCGGCCTCTGGCCGCGGTTCGCTTTGCGCTGTCGGCTTGCCATTGAGGGCGCGGCCGAACAGCTCGAGCCGTAGCAACTGGGCCAACGATAGGATGTCGGAGAGCGGCTTGGTGCGCTCAAACCAGTGGGCAAAGCCGGGGCTGCGACGATGCTGGGCGTGGAACTCGCACACCATCATCATGCGCTCCCAGTCCGGGATCGGCACCAAGATCGAGCGCCCCCCCAATTCTCGGAACTTACGGAAGGCCTGTCCGGTCTGGTTCTTCTTGTTCGGCGGAAAATCGCTCGCGCGCAACAGGAACGCGCTGCGGCCGCCGATGGCGGCAAGTAGCTTATCGAGTTGGCGCTTGAGGCCGCCGCCCTGCGTCGGGCGATTGCATAGGAAGACGCGCGCGTCGGTGGTGTTTCCGCCTTCGTGCTTGAGGCTCAAGTCCAGGGCCGGCAGATCGGGGCCCAATTCGAGGCGCTTGACGACGACGTCGAGAGCACCGCCCCATTCAGCGCGCGCCAGGCTGAGCGCGTTGGTGAGAACCGTCAGTAACTCGTGGTCATCGGATGGGATCTCCGCCTCCGATTGCGCCGTGAAGCGATCCCAATGCTCGTGGAATTCGACCAAGGCGCTGGCATCGGCGCCCTCGGCCTCGTGGCGGCCGCCGAAGCCAAGGGCGGCCGCCAGCGTGGAGATGAAGCCGCCCTTTGCTTCCTCAAGCGTAGGGTCGGTTTCGGCCACCTGCTCGCGCACCCGCGCTTGCGCGAGCTCCAGTATACGACGCGTCGACAGGCCACTGAACTCCTCGAAGAATTGCGGCCCGAAAAAGAGCAAGGGATCGACGTCGCAGCGGCTGGCGTCGGCCTGCATGCGCTTGGCAATGATGAGCTGCGCTTCCTCGGCGGTGCGTGCCTCCTTGAGGGACACCGGGCCGGCCTTCTCGATCCGATCGATGTAGGATTGCGCCAAGACCTCGCGCACCTTGCCGTAGAAGTCGCCAAGGCAGGAGAGCAGCACGATCGACGTCGGCACGCGGTTGGCAATCTGGATCAGATCCCGGGCCGCCTTCTGGAAACGTTCGTGGTAGTCATCGAAGAAGCGGAGATCCTCCACCTGATCGATCGAGATGACGAGGGCGGCGCCATCGACAATCCACATCAAGCGCCCCAGCGACTCGATGATCTCGAAGGCACGCCCCTCACCTCGATTGGGATCGAGCACGGCCACGGCCTCGGCGGACAGATCCGTCAACTCACGACCGTAGAGGTACTGGCGCACGCGCTGGTCGATGCGCGGGTCCGCCCGCTGCAGATAGAGCAGGGCCCGCACAATATTGATCTCGAGCGGTTGGCTGGCGAACTTCGGCGCCGCGACAATCTGGTCCGCCAGCGCCAGCACCAGCTTGGCAAGTTGGGCGTCGCTCAGCTTGGCATCGCGTAGCTTGTCGAGCGCCGTCGTATCGAGGGGCTCGGCAGCCTCCGTCAACCGGCGCGTCAGCCGTTGCAAGGCGGTCTCACCACCCGTATCCGGGTCGTAGGGCTTTTCCAGCGAGTTGACGAGGCGGCGCAGATAGTAGTCGGCGTAGTTTGCCACGTCCGGCGTCATCTGCGCGTAGCCGACGTAGGCCTTACCCGAGCGATGGGCGGACGTACGCAGGGCGCGGATGAGATGGGTCTTGCCGGCGCCCGACTGGCCGTGAAATAGCAGGATGCGCGCTTGGCCCTGGGCCCCTTGCGCCGCCGTCACCGTGTCGAGCAATTCGTTGAACTTGCGCCGCGCATGAGCGTGCACGATCTCGACGTCGACGGGATCGGCGCGCCAAATGTCGTCCTCCCAGGTGATCGAATGCTCGAAGGCCGCCGACAGGCGGTCTAGATCGGGCGCGGACTCAACCTCCATGCGCATATCACCTCAACCTAACGTTAGGTTCCGGCGGGCCGCGGCCTTAGCCGTCGGCCCGGACGAAATGAAACACCGCGTTCTTGTAGACGACGGCAGACTCCTGCACGTCCTTCATGCTCTTGTGATCCTTGAGATCGGCGTTCGCGAGCGCCAACTGTCCGGCGCGATGCGCCTCCAGCAGCATGCACTTGAACTCGATCTCGGATAGGCCCCAGTCGGAGCGCGCGTGCGCCAGCGCGCGCCAGACATGAGAGATGTAGGCCTTGCGGTTTCCGACCCAACCGTGCGCGTGTGCCGAAGCGTGCCGGCGAACTTCGAGCACGAACCCGGAAAGGTCGGGCCGACCGCCGACGACGGCAAGCGGTGCCGGCACGAGTGGCGGCACCGCTTCCGGTTTCGCAGGCAGACGCGAGGGCTCGTTGTCGGCCTCGACCACCCCGGCAAAGAAACGGCAAAATACGGCGCGCCGCAGCCCTTCGAGATCGGCCGACTTGGTACCAAGGTGCTCGGCCGCCAACGCGGCGATCAGGCGGGTGTCGGTGCCGAAGTCGCGCGGGGACCGGCAAAGCTGCGCAGCCAATAGACGTCCCGCCCGCGCCGGCAGCGCGCTCTTGCCCGACAAGGTGGCGCTGATCTGGTTGCCGAAGGCGCGCTGCAGCGCCAACGCCGCCAGGGCCGAACGCAGCCGCGACGGCGTGGCAATGCCCTTGACTTTCACCTTGTAGGCCGTCTGAACAATGGCCGCACGCAACCCGTCGGGCCGCTCGAGGGCTTTGAGCTCCTTGACCGCCAGGCGTTCCAACCCGAGCGCCTTGGCCAGCAGGCGCACGTGGCTGAGCTCGCTCCAGGTGCGCGGCAGTGCGCCCCTCAGCCCCAAGAAGCGCCGGGCCGCATCGGCGCCGGCGGTGCTGACCTGCAAGCGTCCATGGGCTTCGCCGGCAAGCCCGTTGCCAAGCAGGGCTTCCACGTCGCGCTCGATCAGCGCCCGCCATTGGGCGACCGGCAACCGATGCGGCACGATCTGAGCTAGGTCCTGCGCCAGCACACTTCGGGTCGTGCGACCATCACCAGCGGCGATCCGCACGAGAGCAAGCTGGCGCAGCCGATCGCTTGCGCTTTTGCCCGGTGGGTCCGGAACTGCCAGGATCGCGGCCTTCATGGCCGGTGGCCTCCCCTTCATTGGGCCCCAGCACCGAGGGTGCGCAGGGGTTCGCTGCCATCGCCGGACGCGCGAATCACCGGAGGCTGGCCAGAGCATGAAGAAGACGGCCTTTCCAGCCAAGGGCCCTGTGCCGCACCTGAGCGAGGAAGCCAAGGGGCGCCTGCGCCGATTACGGCGCGCCGCCGGGGCGGGGGTGGCAAATGCGCAAATTGGCCCAACTCCTGTCACGATTGCGGTGTCCGATCGAGGTGGGAGACAGGGGACAGCAATCGAGTTCCGCCAAGGTTCGCGCGGCGTTCGTCGCGTCGGGGCGCGGAGCCCGTGCAGGCATGGGGCCCTGGAACCCGATTTGGCAGGGTTGCGCCCCCACCGTTAACGTTGAGTTAACGGCTCAGCGCGATCCTTGTCCCAGACGAGTATCCCTGCTTGGGAGGCCAACATGTATCGCGTACTGGGCCCGGCGCTCCTGTCGGCTTTGCTTGCCGGCTGCGGCATGGCCGCCTCGCCCCTGACCGCCGGCTTCGCCAACTCTGGCCAACCCACGAGCGCCCTGCCCGCGCGCACGCAAACGGCCAGTGTCGAAACCGCCATGGCGAGCGACCCGGTCAAACCGACGCTCAAGTCGGCGGACAAGGCCCCGAAGGGAAGCTACGAGAAGGCGCCGCAGGGCGCGCTCGCCGACCGCGACTACAGCAGAACCGACCTCGACCTGGAAAGGGCGCGCCAGCTCATCAACGCCTACCGCAAGCAGCATGGTCTCAAGCCTCTGTTGCTGAACGCGGCGCTGACCGAAGCCGCCAAGCTGCATTCGCGCGACCTTGCCAAGTGGGACCGCATTTCCCACTACGGCTCGGACGGCTCCAACCCCTGGGACCGCGTCAAGCGCGTGGGCTACAGGGCCAAAGTGGCTGCCGAGAACGTCGGCACTGGTCAGACCAGCATCGAAGAGGTGCTGAGGGGTTGGGAGGCAAGCCCAGGGCACAATAAGAACCTGTTGTTGCGCGAGGCCGAGCACATGGGGATTGCCCTCGTGCAAGACCCGCGCACCGAGTTCAAGACCTTTTGGACGCTGCTGGTAGGCTCCTCGCTTTAGGCCGGCACGCAACCGCCTCTTGCCCGCACGCGAGGACGGCGTCCGCCGATAGTCGGCCGGCGCCGTGACCAGGCGGGCCGCGCCGGCCGATCCTGGCAAGCCCGAGCGATGCGCCCGCCACCTCCCGGCTCAGGCGACACGAGCAGCCCTCCACGGACCGTCGAGGTTGTGCCAGATTGCCGTCTGAAGGTTGAGCCGCCGTCTGGCGAGCGCGCAATTGCCGGCCGCAGCGGCAACGAGGGCAAGGCTCGTCGCCGTGGCGGCGCCGCCCAAGCCAAACGCGGGGACCAAAGAGTCGGAGCACCGCTTACGATTGAAGAGCCAGAGCATGGTCTTGCCGACAGCCCGATGGCAGCCCCGGCGGCTAGCGATGGCCAAAAGCTCCAGTTGGCGGCATCCGCCACGGCGGCGCGCAGGTCTTCCTCCTCACCGCGCCCGTCGAGCGTGGCGATCCTATGCGCCAACGCGCTGGCGACCGCATAGTGAATAATGAGGACGAGGCTCATGGTTTTGGCGGCCGCGAAGTACATCCCTACCTCGGCGGGGCCGAGGTAGGACGAGATCATCAGCACGTCGGCGATTTCCAGGGTCAAGTCGCAGGCAACCATCAGCCAGAATGGCAGCGCCGTCTTGAGCCAAAGCGCAAAGGCAGCGGTGCGGCCCGGGCGGGAGCTCCCGCCGCAAGCGGCGCCGCAACAGTAAGGTCTGCACGATCGTGGCCCCCACGCTGGCGACGATCGCAGCGGCGATGGCAACGCGAGCCTTGACCGGAAGGCCCCAAAGGTGCGCACCCAGGCCCACGATGAGCCGCAGCGGCCGCAGCCGCTCGATGCTGCGGGATAAGGCGCAGCACGGCGGTCGACAACCCGAGAGTGGCGCGACTGCCCAACATGAGCACCCACGTCCACACGAAAACGTAGATGCCGTAGTCGTAGGCACCCATCCAGCGCGCGCGCGACCTGGCTGAGATAGAGGAGCCCCGCACTCGTCGTGCGCACGAGAAAGGCCGTGACGGCTTGGCGACCCGTGCGTGATCGCTCGCTGGCGCCGAGGCGCAAGCCCAGTTCGCCGGCCTGCTGCGACGGGCTGCGAGCCATAACGCCTAAGCTGGCTGGCGCGGCCATTGCAGCCATTCACTCCCGCGCTTAGTCACGCGCCGCATGCTCTTGTTGGCGCAGTTCGCAGCGATGGCGGACCCTTTCGGCCACATTGGCCCACGCCCAGCTGCGGCCGGCGTCGCCCTTGAGGCTGTGCAGCGTTGAGAAAAACTCCGCAACGTCGGCGGCCCACACGCCATGGCGGCCTTCGAGGACCGCTACCATCGCGTCGACTTCGATCGGCGTCGGCGTCGAGTCCACGCGAATATGCCGCGCCGAGTTCATCGTGCTTGCCCCAGAGATTGTGTCGTTGGGGCTGCAGCAATTTCGACGCCAGCGGCCTTGGGTTCGGCGCCCTTTTGGCAAAATTCGGTTAATCGGGTGCGCGTGGCCGGACAAAGGTAGGCCGTGAGCTGCGGCGCGAGGGATGCAAGTGCGCAGAAGGCGTGAACGGGTGTGCCACCCTGACACGCGGGGGGGCTCGGACGTCTCAGATGGCCCGCGCCGGTCGGCCGAGAACTTGAGCGGCACGCGGGCAGTCAAAGGGTGGCGGCAACCCAGGCGGCAGGCTTACTCGGCGCGACTGCCGCTGCTCGCCGTAGCCTTATCGGCTTTGGGCGCCTTGCTGCCGGCCGCCTTCCTTTCGGGCTTGGCCTTTTCCACGCCGGCTTCGGCGCCGGCCGCAACCTTGCGCTTTTGCACCTTGGCGACGGGACGGCGGCGGCGGCCCGTGCCGCATTCATAGGAGACGACGGCCTGGCGCATGGTCATCGGCCCCTTCGCGTCCTCAGCCATGGGCATGTTGTCCAGACTTTGCGGGGCGAACAGCGCCTTCCAGCCGTGGGTCTGGAATCCATGCTCGAGGAGGCTGGCGGCGCGCGTGGTGCGCTCGCGTCCGGTTGCCTCTCCCAACACCACGGCGATCAGCCGCTTGCCATCGCGGGTGGCGCTGGCCACGACGTTGAAGCCGCTGTCGCAAATAAACCCGGTCTTCAGGCCGTCGGCGCCTTCGTAGTTGGCGAGCAAGCCATTGTGGGTGCGCAGGTGGCGGTTGCCGATGCGAACATCCAGCAACGCCCAAAGGGGCGCGTACTCGGGATAGTCCTTGACGACGGCCATGGCGAGCTTGGCGAGGTCGCGCGCCGTTGTCACCTGTTCGGCGGCCGG
This sequence comes from uncultured Alphaproteobacteria bacterium, assembly GCA_963770295.1. Taxonomy (GTDB): domain Bacteria; phylum Pseudomonadota; class Alphaproteobacteria; order Rhizobiales; family Hyphomicrobiaceae; genus AWTP1-13. The sequence goes on along the minus strand of CAVYPA010000003.1, from coordinate 325,924 downwards.
CAGGCCGTTCGCATTGACGAACTTCGTGCGCGTCATGCCAAGCCGGGCGGCGGTCGCGTTCATCGTCTCAACAAAGGCGTCCTGCGATCCTGCAACCGCCTCGGCGAGCATGACGGCCACGTCGTTGGCCGACTTCACGATCAGAGCCTGCAGCGCCGTTTCCACCGTCATTTCCGCACCGACGGGCAATCCCACCTTGCTCGGAGGTTGACTGAACGCGAGTTCCGAGCAGCCGATCTTCTTATCCAACGTGATTTTGCCGGCCTTTATGGCGTCGAAGACGACGTAGGCCGTCATAATCTTGGTCAGGGAGGCGGGATGCCATTGATTGTCTTGGTCCTCGGCGTAAAGGACGGTGCCGCTGCCGGCCTCGAACAGCAGAGCCGGTCCCGCCGACGCCGGCAGCGCCCACAGGCCGGTGGCGACCAGCATCACCCTCATGATCAGCGCCAGCATTGAGTTCCCTCGATCACTGTTAAGTCCGATCAACGCTCCTCAGGCGGGATCGTTGCGACTCAGTATGCCCGCAAATTGTCATAAACTCTGGGCCCTTGCCGCACAATCAATGATGCTTCTGGATTGCGGCCAGAGCCGGCCCAAGTGTTTCACCGCCGCCAATCTGTGGCAAGGAAGGCTCAAGCTTGGCCTGCGCCTCCCAACTCGCGATCAGCTCGCGGGCGAGCTCGAAGGCACGCACAAAGGAGGGCTCTGCGCGCAAGGCCCGTTGGAAATAGGCCTCGCCGAAGTAGGTCCACTGGCGCCGGTCATCGCAGCCAAAAGAGCTGCGGTCGGCGCGGGCCGCCGCAATAACGAGCGTCGTGGGGTCTGCCAGGGCGGGCAGAAAACTCCCCGAATGGCAGGCGGAAAGCACGATCACGCTGTTCTTGATACCCGAGCGCTTCAACATGTCTTTCAGCGACTCCGGCCGCAACGGTTTGAGGTCGAAGCGCGGCATCTCCACCGCGAACAGGCCGTCCTCGCCGTGCGAGGTCAGAAACAGGAACAAGACGTCCCGACTGGGGTCCATCAGCTTGCCAAGATGCTGCAAGGTGCGGTCCAGGTTGCCGGCGCTGGCGAGCGGCAAGACGTTAAGCGTGCTGGCGTGGTTCACAAGGGCGATCGACCGACCCTGCGTGCCATAGCGGGCATCGAAGAATTTGCGCACCGCAAGCACCTCACGCTTGAACACAGCCTGCGGCCCATAGCCGGCAAAACCGACAAAGTAGAGGTGCGGTTGCCCGTCTGCCGCGGGCTGCAGTGCTTTGAGGGCACCGTCGAGCAATTCGGTTTGCCGCTGCAGTGTCTTGGCCGCTTCCAGCCCAGGTCGCGAGGCGGCCGCCGCCGGGTCACAGGCGCCGAGCCAGAGGAGGCCGGCGCCGGCGCCGAGCAAAACTCGCAGGGCACGGTGCCAGCCGTCACCCGCGCCGGACCGCGACATCATGTGTCTCACGATGAGCCTCACTCAAATGACCGCCCCGCAACCGGCCGAACTGACATGGTCCCGCCTGAAGCGCCGCCCCCGCTGTATAGAGGGCCCCGAGATTGCCAACTGAAAGTTCCACCTCTTGTTGCCATGGACGCCAGGGGCGCCTCAACTGCGGCAGGCCGACCGCCGGCCAAGAAACAATGGGCGGCGAGCCCAGGCTAACGCGTGAGCGGCATTACCTCTCCGGCAAATCGTTGCATGCGCTCGAGGGTCTCGGTAACTGTGGCGGTCTGGAAGGTGAGGCACAAATGCCGCACGCCCGCCTCCTCCAGCGCGGCGATATCGGCAGCCATGGCCTCGGAACTCCCGGTCAGCAAGCGACGCTCGGCATCGGTGCGCCCGTGCGTGCTCCAATTCACCGGCCACAGCACAAGCAAGGCCACATCGATACTGCTGGGATCGCGCCCGGCCGCCTCGGCGGTTCGGCCGAGATCTCCAACGCCGGCCTTGACGCGCGCCGCGGTGTCGAGACGGTAGTGTGGATTGTTAGATGCCGGGTACCAGCCGTCGCCGGCCCGCACCGCACGCCGCAGCGCCACCGGACTTTCGCCGCCAATCCAAATGGGTGGATGCGGTTTGCGCACAGGCTTGGGGGCAAAAATCAAATCCTCGAAGCGCGCGTGCGCCCCATGAACGACGGGCGCTTCCTCGGTCCAGAGGACCTTGAAGGCATCGATGAACTCGTCGGTGACCCGCCCGCGGTCGGCGAACGGCGGCGCGCCGACGGCCTCGAACTCCTCCTTGAGCCAGCCGACGCCGCAGCCCACGATTAATCGTCCCTGCGAGAGGATATCGATCGTGGCCAGCATTTTGGCGGTTAGGACGGGCTGGCGTTGCGGCACCACCAGCACTGAGCTTAAGAGCTGCAGGCGCTCCGTGCGTGCGGCAAGGAACGCCAGCGTCGGGATGAGATCGAGGCATTCCCCAATGCTCGCGGCGGCCCACTTGTGGTCGCCGCTATAAGGATATTTGGAGGCGATCCCACGCGGCACAACCACATGATCATTGACGCCAATGAATCCGAAGCCGAGCCGCTCGGCGCTCTCGGCAACCGCGAGGTATCCCTGGCGCGTGCTGCATTCCCCGCGCGTTGACGTCGCCACGCCAAAGTCCATGGGGCTCCCCTTTTGTGTTTGTGGTCGCGTGCCTGACGGGGCGGGCATTCGCCGGCCTCGAGATCCGCGATGCTACGTTGTGCCGTGATAAGGTGACGCTCCCCACCCTGTCGGCCGCCCGAGTCCGACGACCCGTTTCCTGCTGCGGCCGCGGCCGTGACGCCCAAGTTTGCAGCAACGGCCGGCCCGCGCGAGAGGGAAAAGTCTGCTTCACCCTGCTGAGGGCCGCCGGCTGCTCGTTCAGACGTCAAGGTTGGCGACCGCCAGGGCGTTACTTTGGATGAACTCACGTCGCGGCTCAACGATATCGCCCATCAGCCGTGAGAAGATCTCGTCGGCCTCGCCGAGATCGCCGATCTTCACCTGCAGCAGCGTGCGCGACTCCTTGTCGAGCGTCGTCTCCCAGAGTTGCTCGGGATTCATCTCCCCCAGGCCTTTGTAGCGTTGCATGCTGATACCCTTGCGGCCCGTATCATAGACGGCATCAAGAAGGCTGCGAGGCCCGAACACGGGCGTCTCGGCGTCTTTGCGTCTGAGCCGGGCCGGGGCGAGGTAGATTTCCTCCAGGTGCGGTTGACGCTCGTTCAGCCGACGCGCCTCGAGCGAGCCGAGCAACGCGCGGTCGAGCAAGTGTACCTCCGTTACGCCGCGCACCTCACGCCGGAACACATAGCCTTCGTTGCCAAGCCGACCGCTCCAGCCGCGCTCGGTTTCGTCGGCCTGCATGTCGAGGCGGGCCGCAATACTCGCGGCCTTGGCGTTGGCCTGCTCGCTCGACAGCAATAGCTTTTGCTCGAAAGCACCGCCGATGGCGGCCTGCTCCACGACAAAGCGCGCGTAGCGTGAATGCACGTCTTCGATCACCTTGGACACCGCGCGCGCCTGCTCGACGATGTCGCGCAGGTCGCGGCCGGCGCGCACTTCGCCGCTGCCGAGGGCCAAGGTGGCTTCGTCGAGCCCGGCGTCGATCAAGTAGTCCTCGAAGGCGCGCTGATCCTTGAGGTAAGTCTCAGACTTGCCCTTGGACACTTTGTAGAGCGGCGGTTGCGCGATGTAGAGATGACCCTTTTCGACCAGCTCGGGCATCTGGCGGTAGAAGAACGTCAGGAGCAGGGTGCGGATATGCGCACCGTCGACGTCTGCGTCCGTCATGATGATGATCTTGTGATAGCGCAGCTTGCTCAGGTCAAAATCGTCGCGGCCGATACCGGTCCCGAGCGCGGTGATGAGGGTACCGATCTCCTGACTGGACAGCATTTTGTCGAATTCGCGCCCGTTCCACGTTCAGGATCTTGCCACGCAATGGCAGTACGGCCTGGAACTCGCGGTTGCGGCCTTGCTTGGCGGAGCCGCCGGCCGAGTTGCCTTCGACGATAAACATTTCGGTATTGGCGGGATCGCGATCCTGGCACTCGGCGAGCTTGCCGGGAAGCGAATTGATGTCGAGGGCCCCCTTCCGCCGCGTCAGCTCGCGGGCCTTGCGAGCAGCCTCGCGCGCCGCGGCGGCTTCGACCACCTTGGTGATGATGATCTTGCCCTCTTTCGGGTGCTCTTCGAACCAGGCGGCCAGCTGATCGCCGACCACGTTCTCGACGACGGTCTTTACTTCCGACGAGACGAGCTTGTCCTTGGTTTGGCTCGAGAACTTCGGGTCCTGAACCTTGACGGACAACACCGCCGTCAAGCCCTCACGCGCATCATCGCCGGTAAGAGCGATCTTCTCTTTTTTGGCGATGCCGGTCTCATCGGCGTACTTGTTGATCACGCGCGTCAGCGCCGCCCGGAAGCCGGCCAGATGCGTGCCGCCGTCGCGCTGGGGAATGTTGTTGGTGAAGCAAAGCACCTGCTCGTGGTAGGCATCGTTCCACCACAGGGCGAGCTCGATGCCGACCCCGTCTTTCTCAGCGTCCAGCATGATCGGCGCTTCCACCAGAGGCACTTTCGAGCGATCGATATAGCGCACGAACTCGCCGATGCCGCCGTCGTAGCGCATCTCTTCGCGCTTCTTGTCGGCATGGCGCTCGTCGGCGAGCAGCACGCGCACGCCGGAATTGAGAAAGGCGAGCTCGCGCAGGCGATGTTCAAGCGTGACGTAGTCGAATTCGGTGACGTTGTGAAAAGTCTCGGTGGACGGCCAAAAGGTCACCTCGGTGCCCCGCTTGCCGCCGGCCTCGCCGGCGACCTTGAGCGGCGCCTCCGTGACACCGTTGCGGAAGCGGACAAAATGTTCTCTGCCATCGCGCCAAATCTTGAGCTCGAGCACATTCGACAGCGCGTTAACCACCGATACGCCGACGCCATGCAGCCCCCCGGACACCTTGTAGGGGTTCTCATCCTCCCCTTCGCCGAATTTGCCGCCGGCATGCAGCTGCGTCATGACCACTTCCGCGGCCGAGATACCCTCTTCCGGATGAATGTCGGTGGGGATCCCCCGGCCGTTATCGCGCACGGTGCAAGAGCCGTCGGGGTTGAGAGTTACCGAAACCTCGCTGGCGAACCCAGCCAAGGCCTCGTCGATCGCATTGTCGACGACCTCATAGACCATGTGATGCAGACCCGAGCCATCATCGGTGTCGCCAATGTACATCCCGGGACGCTTGCGCACCGCGTCGAGGCCCTTCAAAACTTTGATCGTCTCGGCCCCGTAGCTTTGGGCACCATTGGTCTTTTTGGCGGGCTTCGCGCTCATGGAACGTGGTCTCGATTTGGGGGATTTTTGCTTGCTCGAAGCATACACCAATTGCGTCCTGAGATCACGCTAAAAACTACGCCAAAATGCGCAAAATAGTGCATATATTTCAATATATTACAGAGACGCGAAACGACGCAATGGAGCCTTACAATCCAGCGCTCACGCGACCTTCGAGGACGTCGAAGAACTGGGCCCGCTGAACCAGACCGGCGAAAGCGTGCGCATCGGTCCCCGTCAGCCAGGCCTGGCATCCGAGCCGGGTGATTTCGGCAAAGAGCGCGAGCCGGCGGGCGGGGTCGAGATGGGCCGTGATCTCGTCGAGCAAGAGGAGGGGGGCGGCGCCGCCGCGGTGCTGGCTGACAAGATCGGCGTGCGCCAGGATCAAGCCGATCAGCAAGGCCTTCTGCTCGCCCGTGGAGCAAAGCTTTGCCGGCATCTCCTTGTCGCCGTGACCTACCATCAGGTCGGATCGGTGCGGACCGGAGCGCGTGCGTCCCGCGGCGCGATCGAGCTCGCGCTCGCCTGCCAGCAAGCTACAGTAATCGTCCTCGACATCGACGGCGGCCCGCGTCGCCAGCGCGTTTTCGAGCAGCCCGGATACGGCGAGTTCCGCCCAGGGGAAGGCGGCGGCAGCGACGGCCCGGCGGCGCTCGCCGATGGCGCTCGCTAGTTCGGCGACAAGGGAGACCCGCGCGGCGGCGATCGCCACGCCCGTCTCGGCCATGCTGCGCTCGAAGGCTTGGAAGCGAGCGGCATCGTTGACCTCCTCCGCCAACAGACGATTGCGCTGCTGCATGGCACGCTCGAAATGACCGACGCGGGTCCGATAGCGGGGATCGAAGGAGGCCACCAAGCGATCGAGGAAACGCCGGCGTTCGGAGGCAGGACCAGCGAAGAGACCATCCAAGGCCGGTGTGATCCAAAGCAGCTCGAGGTGTTCGTCCAGCGCCGATGCGGGGTGGGCTTCGCCGTCGATACGGACCAACCGCCCGGCTCGGGCGGCCTCATCCGGCTCGAGGGGAAGTCCGGTGCCGAGCTCGACCTTGCCCAACCGGCCATGCACCCGCGACCAAACCACCCAGGCTTTGCCGCCGGCGCCCGCCAGCTCCGAATAGGGGGCGCGCCGTAGACCTTGACCGGACGTCAGCAGCGACAGAGCTTCGAGCAAGTTGGTCTTACCCGCACCATTGGCGCCGCACAGCACGACGGGCGTGGGGCCAACCTGGAGCGAGAACTGGCCGTAGTTGCGGAAGTTGGTGAGCTGTAGGCGTTCAACCCACAGGCAGGACGCCGCGGCAGGGCCCTGCGCTCGTTCATCGATGGCGGCGCCCTGCGCGGCGATCGACGCACCTTCCACGACGGTCACACGCGCATTGGCATCAGCACGAAGAGCGCGCCCTCGTCGCTCGCGTCCTTGACGGTGGTGGGAGAACCGGGATCGGCGAGCTGGAAGTGCGCCATCTCGCTTTCGAGCTGACTGGCGATATCGAGGAGATATTTGGCATTGAAGCCGATCTCGAGCGGGGCCGACGTATATTCGACGCCGATTTCCTCCGTGGCGCTGCCGCCTTCCGGGTTGTTAACCGAAAGGACAAGTCTGTCGGCCTTGATGTTGAGCTTTACCGCGCGCCCGCGCTCGCTGGCGATGGTGGATACGCGGTCGACGGCGCTTTTGAAATCGGCGTTGGGAACTTTGAGGTCCTTGTCGTTGCTCTTCGGAATCACGCGGCCATAGTCGGGGAAAGTCCCATCGATCAGCTTCGAGGTCAGCGTGATAGTGCCAATAGCAAAGCGGGCCTTGGATGACGACACGCCGACTTGCACGGTCTCGGTGCTATCCTCCATCAGCCGATGCAGCTCGTGCACCGTCTTGCGTGGCAGAATAATCCCCGGCATGCCCTCCGAGCCCTTTGGACTCATGAGTTCGGCCTGGGCCAGACGATGTCCGTCGGTTGCCACCGCCCGCAAGGTCGGCTGTTTGCCGCGCGCTGCGGTGTGCAAATAGATGCCGTTCAGATAGTAGCGCGTCTCTTCCGTGGAAATGGCAAAGCGCGTCTTGTCGATCAGGCGTCGTAGATCGGCGGCGGCGATTTCAAAGTTATGACTGAACTCGCCGGCGGCGAGATCGGGAAAATCTTCCGGCGCCAGGGTCTGCAGGGCAAAGCGGGACTGTCCGGAGCTCAGCGTAAGGCGCTCCTTTTCCGGGTCGCGTTTGATCTCTACCTCGGCGCCGTCGGGCAGCTTGCGCACGATGTCGTGCAGAATGTGCGCTGGCACCGTCACGGCACCGGGCTGCGACACGTCGGCGGCGGCCTGATCGAGCACTTCGCGCTCCAGATCGGTCGCCTTGAGCTCAAGGGCCCGGCCGGACGTCTTGAGCAGAACGTTGGAAAGGATTGGGATGGTGGTGCGACGCTCGACCACGCTCGTCACATGGGCGAGCGCCCGTAGAAGCTCACTGCGTTCAATGACCAGCTTCATGCCGTTTGCCTCGCCGGTTTACCTCCCAAGATCACCGCGGCGGCCCCGCCGCTGGCCCGAACGGACCAGTGCCGAACCTTGAGAACCCACGCTTCTTCTTAGGGAATTCGTACCCTCAGGCAAGGTGGACCCGAGCACGCCGGTTTGCAAGCGCGAACCCGCGCAAATGCGCTTTGGCAAGGGCGAAAAACAATGCAGGAGCGGCGCCGTCGTAGACGCCGCTCCTTCCCCGCCGCCTCTCCGCCCCCAATAGGCCCCCTGGGTGGCGGATTCCGGAAGTCCTGGCGTGGGACCTATCGATGCAACTGCCGCTTGAGCTCCTCGATCTCCTCCTTCAGGCGCGGGTTCTCACCCACCTCCTTGTCGATCTTGCGGATCGCGTGCAGCACCGTAGTGTGGTCGCGATCTCCGAAGCGGCGACCGATTTCAGGCAATGACCGTGACGTGAGATGCTTGGCCAAATACATGCCGATCTGGCGGGGTCGCACGACCGAGCGATGCCGGCGTTGCGAAAGGATATCCTGTTTGGACACGGCAAAGTGCCGCGAGACGATGCGAAGGATGTCCTCGATCTTGATGCGCCTGGGCTCGATCCCCTGCACCAGATCACGGATGATGGTCTCGGCGATGTCGAGGGTAACCGGGGCATGCATCAGTTGCCACGTGAGATAGAGACGATTGATGGCGCCCTCCAATTCGCGACCGCTTTCGGTGAGCTTGTCGGCCAACAGCTCCACGACCGCATTGGGAATTTCAAAGGAGGGATCCGTGGCGCGCTTCTCCTGGGCCCGCTTCTCAAGAATTTCTTGAGGCGCAAGGCAGGGTCGAGCGAGCTGATCTCCGTCACCAGCCCGCGCTGCAGCCGCGAGCGCATACGATCGTTGAGGCCGTCGAGTTGCGTGGGAGGCCGCGCTGAGGCGACCACAACCTGCTTGCCCCCATCAAGCAACGAATTGACGATATGTTCGAACTCCTGCTCGGTCTTCTCTCCGCGCATGAACTCGAGGTCGTCGATCAGGAGAATATCGATCGCACGGAATTTGTCCTTGAAGGCCAGGGCATCCTGGCTCTTGATGGCCTCGACGAACTGATAGCGGAACCGCTCGGCGGTCAAATACAGCACCTGGGCTTTGCTTTGCCGCTTTACTTCCCAGGCGATGGCGTGCTGCAGGTGCGTTTTGCCGAGCCCGACATTGGAATGCAGATAGAGCGGGTTGAAGGCCCGATCGTCCGCCAGCACGGTCTCGGCCACCTGCGTGGCGGCGGCGTGTGCCATGCGATTGGCCGGACCGACGACGAACGAATTGAAGGTATAGCGTGGGTCGAGCGGGGAACCCTCGAAACCGCTGGCGTGCGTGCGCCCGGCGAGGAAGGTGGCACCCGGCCGGGACAGCGGTCGACGCGGCTCACTCGTCGGCGAATTCGCGGCTGCTGAGGTATTGGGCGGCCCGGCGGTTTGGCTTGCCTGGCCCCCTGGCTTCGTCATACCCGGCTGCCGCACAACAATGTCGATCCGCTCGGCGCCTTCAAACTCCGCGGCGCAGCATTCCAACAAGTCGTCGGCGTAGTGCGATTGAATCCAGCTTTTCAGGAATTTCACGGGCACCGTCGCAACGACCAGGCGACCGTCGAAACTCTCAAACTCCAAGGCGTTAAACCAGCTGGAGTATATGTCCTCCCCCAGCCGTGCCTTCAAAATCGCACGTACTTTTTCGCCCCGCTCATTGCAGGACTTGCGCTCGTTCGGCTTGGCTGCTGACTTAGATTTGCTGCTACGCCCATCTACTCCAGACGAAACATGACCCTCAACGGAATGAGACATTAGACTTCCCCGCCACTAATGGCCGCAGACTGCAGCCGTGCCGCCTCCAATTCGTGCGACGTCGCAGACTCCACCATCCGCCGTACAAAATGGGACGGAGCCGCCGCATCACACGTATTTCAAGTTGCGCGTTGGCGTTATCCCTGAGCCCAGGGAAGCCCTCTGGCTTTCCAACCCGCTACTTGCCCTCTGTGCCGGTCTGGGTCCAATGGTCCCTCAAACCCCTCCGTCACATTGCGGCAACGACGATATCCTGCCGCTGCCATCGCCCGCGCAGCCCTTAGGCTCCGACTGCCGGAACGACAAATGAATAGCAGTTCGCAGTCTTTATTGGCGCCGATGTCGCGCAGCGCTTCGCTGAGCCGCTCCACGAATGCGGTGTTCGGACGATCGCCAGGAAATCCTTGCCACTCGACAAGGACCGGACGCTTGCCGATTGCGTCGAGGTCTGGAAGCCCAACGTAGGCCCACTCGGCGATGGTTCGCACATCGATTAGGACTGAGGCCGAATCCGCCTTGAGCCTCGCCCACGCATCCTCCACAGATACACCTTCGATGTGGATTTCTTCCACGCCGCAACCCTCAACGCCGCCTAGTGCCGTGACCCCGGCCACCCAGTGAACCCAGAAAAGGCTCTCGCCTCTCCCGGTTCGCCCGAGATATACGCACGAAACGCCTTGCTTACAGCAAAGAGGCCAATAGTTGCCGAGCTACGCACACACCCAACGCTCGAACAACAACGCGGACCAACTCGATGGTGGCTTCGCTAGGGCCGCCCATCTGGAATGTATCTAAACCAGAGGTGAGCGCGCTGGCAACATTGCCCACCCCATTCACATTTTCTTGCAGGCGCTCCGGGTTGTGCACAACGCCAGTGCAAAAAGCCTGCAAGCAAACCTCAAGATTGGGGAAAAGCCTGTTGAGTTTACGTTGAGATTCGCTGGACAGGTTGGCCGCCATGGGGCGCCGAATTACACCTTAAGCATGAGCGTCGTTCAGCCAAGATTCCGTTTGTCCCGAGTCCCGCGGCGGCCCCCCTACCGCCGGGGGATGGGCGGTTAGGCTTACACAACCCGTTGGATTCACGCCGCTTCGTCGGGCTCTCGGGTAATCACGGCGAGCACAAGTTTTGCGACAAATGTGCAACATCTTCATGAACCGACTGGAGGTGGGGATGCTTGCCGAACCCGACGCAGTCAACCCATCGCTTTGATGCGCGCGGCCAGTCGGGAGACCTTGCGCGCGGCGGTCTTCTTGTGGACGACACCCTTCTGTGCGTTGCGCACAAGAACGGGCTCGGCTGCCGCCAGCGCGCTGCGGGCTGCGGCCTTGTCGCCGGCCGCCAGGGCCTCTTCGACTCTGCGCACCTGCGACTTGAATTGCGAGCGCCGCGATTTGTTGATCTCGGTACGGCGGAGCATCTTGCGCGTCGCCTTCTTGGCCGAACTGGTATTGGCCATCGGGCCACCTCCTATTGAAACGAGCGGGTTGGGCGGACGCCCCCGGGGCGTCCCAATGCCGGCTGCTATAGACTGTCACAATTGGCAGGGTCAACAACGGCCGGGTGGGCCAAGCCCGTCCCCGCCAGGCCCCCAGCCGTCTCAACCATGCTTGAAGTCGGGTTTGCGCTTCTCGACGAAGGCCGCCATCCCCTCCTTCTGATCGGCGGTGGCGAACATGGCGTGAAACACGCGCCGCTCGAAGCGGATACCTTCCGCCAGCGAGGTCTCGTAGGCCCGATTGATGGTTTCCTTGGCCATCATCACCGATGGTAGCGACATGGAGGCGATGCTGCGCGCCGTTTTCAAAGCTTCCTCCATTAAGCTTGCGGCCGGCACCACGCGGCTCACCAGATTGGCGCGCTCGGCCTCGGCCGCATCCATCAGGCGCCCCGTTAGGCAAAGCTCCATGGCCTTTGATTTGCCGACCTGGCGAATGAGTCGCTGGGTACCGCCAGAGCCCGGCATGACGCCAAGCTTGATTTCTGGTTGGCCGAACTTGGCGGTGTCGGCGGCGATGATAATGTCGCACATCATGGCGAGCTCGCAGCCGCCGCCGAGGGCGAAGCCAGCCACCGCGGCCACCACGGGCTTACGCAGGGCCGCAACACGATCCCAGCGCGCGATGAAGTCTTCCTTGTAGGCCTGCATGTAGGACTTTGACTGCATCTGCTTGATATCGGCACCGGCAGCAAAGGCTTTGTCGTTACCCGTGATGATGATGCAACCGATACCATCATCGGCTTCAAAGCCATCGAGCGCCTGCCGCATCTCTTCGATCAGCTGCGTATTAAGTGCGTTGAGCGCCTCGGGCCGATTGAGCCGGATGATGCCAACGCGCTCCTTGCTCTCGACGATGATCGTTTCGTACGCCATGGGGAACTCCTTTTGGGCAGGACGTCGGCTGCGCGCTTAACGCTGGCAGACCGGACAGTAAAAGGTTGAGCGACCGGCTTGGGTCTTGCGCCGCACGGTGCCCCGGCAGTGCGGCTTGGCGCAAGGTTGGCCGTCGCGGGCATAGACGGCAAATTCGTTCTGGAAGCGACCGATACTGCCATCAGCCTGCTTGTAGTCACGTAGCGTCGAACCGCCGGCGCGGATCGCCTCCAGCAGCACGGCCTTGATGGCAGGAGCCAGGCGTTGCGCCGCAGGGGTGGGCTTGCCGCTCCGCGTGGCCAGGCGCGCGGCACCCCCGCACGGGTTTAGGCCAGCGCGATAGAGCGCTTCGCAGACGTAGATATTGCCGAGGCCGGCGACGATGCGCTGGTCCATCAGGAACGCCTTGAGGTCTGTCTTTTTCCCGATGGCGCGGCGCGCAAGATAAGTTGCATCGAGTTCCTCGCTCAAGGGTTCGACACCCAGCCCCTGAAAGAAAGCGTCATGCTCGAGGTCGCGCTCGGCGATCAAGGTCATATAGCCGAAACGCCGCACATCATTGTAGGTGACCACCGGCCCCCCGGACATGGTGAACACCAGGTGATCGTGCTTGTCGAGATGGCCGTGGTCATGAACAAACTCACCAAGGAGCGCGCTGTCACCCACGTTGCGCGAGCCCTGTCGCACCAAGAAGCGTCCGGTCATGCCCAGGTGCACGGCCAAAACTTCGGCGCCATCGAGGTGCACAAGAATGTATTTCGCGCGCCGATCGAGGTGCTTCACCCTTCGTCCCGTTAGACGTTGCACAAAGCCTTGCGGCAGCGGAAAGCGCAAATCCTTCCGGCGCTGCTCGACTTTCAAGAACCGTCGTCCCGCCAGCACGGGAGCGAGCCCACGGCAAACGGTCTCGACTTCTGGAAGCTCCGGCATTTCTGACGATCAGCCCCGATAGCTTGCAAATTGGCCGTGCGGCCGGAACGGTTCCAGGTATTCGGGTACGATCGTCTCCATGCTGCTGGGATGCGCGACGCCCAAGGCCGCCAGCGTGCGCCCCTCCTTGAGCGCGGCGGCGCTCACCAGGTTGGGGATTTGCAGCATCCGGATTTGATCGACGGTCAGCGGCCGCATAGAGTTGGGCAGCGGCGCCGTCAGTGCCGCACCTAGCTTGGCAAGCGCGAAGGGGATGGGCGCATAGAAGCGCCTACGGCCCGACCATGCGAGCGTCCTATCGAGCAGCTCGCGGAAGGTAATGACCTCAGGTCCGCCGAGTTCGTAGGGAGAGCCAGGCTTCGCCTTGGCGGCACAGGCTGCGGCGATCGCCATCGCCACATCGCCGACATAGACGGGCTGGAACCTACTGCGGCCCCCGCCGATCAGGGGCAAGAACGGCGAGCGCGTGGCCATCGCCGCAAACCTATTGAAAAGTTGATCTTCCGGACCGAACACGAGCGAAGGTCGCAGAATGATGGCTTCGGGGAATTCCCGCAGCACGGCGGCTTCGCCCGCGGCCTTGGTGCGCGCATAGAGCGCGTTTGCCTTCGGCGAAGCACCGATCGCGGACACGTGCACGAACACCTTGGCGCCGGCCGCGCGTGCCGCCCTGGCCGCGGCACGCGCGCCCTCGACATGCACCGCCTCGAAGGTCTGGGCTCCTGAGCTCGACAGAATGCCCACCAAGTTAACGACCGCGGCAGCGCCCTCCGCTGCCCGACGCGCGGATTTGGGAAAGCGCAGGTTGGCCTGTACGGCCATGATCTGGCCGACGCTTCCCATTGGCTGGAGATGTCCGGCGAGATCGGGGCGGCGCACGGCTGCGCGAATGCGCCAGCCATCACGCGCCAGGGCACGCACGGCATGGCGGCCGATAAAGCCGGATGCGCCAAATACTGTCGCCAGGCTTCCCTGTTCGCGCCGCAGCATGCGCATCATCTCCGGATTCAATGGCATTTGAGGGCGAGCAATAACGCTATGGCGCGCGGGTGTGAAGCGGCGCAGGCGCACAGGGTAGGCGCGGTAGCCCATTGGGCCGGTTGCGACGGGGCTTCCCAGCCCGCGCCGCCAGTGCCAAGAGCCCGGCGCCTGCAATTGACAAGGGGAGCCCCCCGCTCTAGGTGATGCCCGCCATGGCCGGGCCTGCCCAGGTGGCGGAATTGGTAGACGCACTAGTTTCAGGTACTAGCGGTGTAAAAGCCGTGGAGGTTCGAGTCCTCTCCTGGGCACCAGATACGAAAAGTCCTTTTAGATCAAAAAGATAAAGCGTGCGCCGCGGGCTTTTGCCTCTCATACATCGACCCTAAGTCTTGACCTTCGGGATCCAGGGGTGCAAAGCGATTTGATACGGCCGGCCTGCGCGGTGAGGCGCCTCCAAGCCTTGCAGGCGGCATCGACGATAGCGTTGTAGTCGTCATGCAGCCGGTGCGAGAGGAAGCGCTCCTTGAGGTAGAGCCACAGGCGCTCGACGGGATTGAGGCGAATAGGGCGGCAGGCCACGAGCGTGACATTGGCCGGCACGCTGAGCCGCGCGAGTCAGCCAAACCGCTTCTTGCAAATGCACACCAGGTCCTCGCGCGTGAAGGCCGAAAGGCCGCTCGCCTCCGGAGCCGGGCCGTCGAGCACAAGGCGATAGAGTTCGGCCTTCTCCTCGGCGTCGAGCTTCGGCTCGTCACGCGCCCGGTCGGCGAGCCCATCGAGGCCGTCCTCGTTGTAGCGGAACCCAGTCGCGCAGCGTTTGGCGGTCCATGCCTGCCGCCTGCGCCGCCTCCTCCCGGCTCATGCCATCGAGCGCATTGGCAATCGCCAGGATGCGCTGTGATGGTATCCCGAAACGGCAACAGGGGTCGGGAGTTTCAACCGGTGGTATCATACAAGTTGCGGGACAGCTGCACAGTGACCGTTCAGATGTCTCGACCAGTGCGCAATCCCCCGACCGGCGTTTTGTAAATCGTGGATGCGGTGAGCACGGCTCACTTCCGCGATCAGGTCTCGCTATGGACAGGGTTGGCCGCAGCATGAGCCAACGTCGCCGCCATCGGTGAACCACAGCCGTTGGAGCCTGTCCCAGAGCCGGGATTGCCGACGGACTGCCAGCGGCGCGCCATAGCCGCAGCGCAGCCCTTAGGCGTCACCAGGCAGACATGTGCCTCGCCCCAATCGGTAAGTTCCTTCGATTGCAGGATTGTTTCTCACATCGGCGAGAGATGCATCGTCCACTAGTGCAGCGTCCGGGGAGAGAGCGGCGGCGTCTGCTCTTCCAGCCCTGCGGCAAACGCCCAGGCGATGTGGTCGTTGGCGCAGAGCTGGTCGAGCCGAAGCATCAGCTTCTCCGCTCTCTTCCTGTGCGCCTCGGTGGTCACGTTCGATAGCGCCAGGCGTGCGGCCGTTGCGGCGCTCACGGCGTGACCGCCGAACCAGGCGTCGAGCTGGTCGCCGATGTCCAGCATTCCAGAGGCGATGACGACGCTCGAAACCGCCAGCGTCGCGATCGTGCGGCTCTCGATGTCGCTGAGGGGGCGCTCTAGGTGCGCGTGGCGAGTGCGTGCGCGCATCGTCACTGGCCAGTCCAGGCGCCGAGCGAGCTTGCCGACACCTTCCTCGAGCAGGGCCAAGTCGCCGTCATGGAGGGGGTGGTGACGGGTCATTCGGAGCGTCTCCAGAGCCGCCCGATGACCGCGATGCACGTGCCGTCTGAACGCCTTCAACTGGCGGATGCTGTCGGCCAACGTGTCGACGGCGAGCTGGATCGTCCACAGCGCCGCACGACTGTGTCCGTGTTGGGCGTTGCGCGTCCGGTTTCGGCTGATCTTCAACGGTGCGTTTCCTCAGAGCCGTGACCTCAGGGACTGGCGTGCTGTCTTGTTCGCAGTCTCCAAGTAGGATCGCGCGAGGCCCAACCTGATCACCGAAAAAGGGGAGACCGGCGCCAACCGTCACGTCACGAAGTTTGCTGCGGTCGGGCGCCACCTCATCGAGTAAGGCCAGAAGGTCGCAACCCAGGGTGAAACACGCGGCAAGTTGGACCCTCGTGGAGAACCTCTGCCCCTGCCTGGTGGGTCTTTCTTCAGCGGTGTTACAAGGGACACCCGGCTCTCTCTGGCAGGTGGCAGACGCTTGGAGGCGCGCTTATTTGCCTCTTCGCATGATCCGCCTACAAGGGGACCTGCAGCCCGCGAGTTGATCCCCAATCAGGGGTCAGCCGTCTTATCTCGCGCTGCCCGAGCATCTCTCCTGAAGTGATCCTTGGAGTCTTAGGCATACGAGAGCCTAGCTGGCTTCGCCGCCCACACGTTGTCCGCGAGACACGCATAGGGGTCTGGCGCGTTTGTGTGATGAGGACCCTGGCCAGATGTGCGGTGAGGCCAGATGTGATGGTGAGGAATGTGGTGGAGGCGCTTCTAGACTGGGTAGACTGGACCGGGATCAGCACAATCCTATTGTTGATCATCGCTCTGGGGCTTGTGTGGTTGTGGCCTAAAGGCCGCGATTGAACATGCGACTGCGACCAGACAGTGTCCATAGCACGGGTCGCTCGGCTTCAGCGGCGACGGCTCTCGTCGCGCGCCGTTCGCTGCCGCGCGGCACGCTTCGGAACATCGAGGTGGCGGCTATCGTTGGCAATCGAGAGCAGGGCTTGGGTCAATCTCAGCCTTGCTTTTTCCACGTCCTCGGCATCATGCCCGAAGATCCCGGCGATCTCCTTCCAAGTCGAAGGCTCCCCGCTGGCCTTCAAGGGGTCGGGACCCGGGCTGTGGGGCCACGTCCGCCCTGCTGAGCAGGCGGATCTCGGCGAGGGAGCTATCACAGCCTCTCCAACCACGATCGGACTCCAGCAGCGTCATGTAAATGACGCAAAAAAGGACACCCGTCCAGAGGTGGAGGGTGCCCTGATTGTTTCAGCTCTGAGCGGTATTTGGGGTATGCGAGAGCTGAGTGGTGCTAACAACGATTGGCGGGCAGCCCTATTCCCGCGTGCCGTCCAAACCATGACAATCGAGATCGGGCAAGGCAACGCGCACGCGAAGAAAACAATTCCTTCGGAAGCTGAAGGCGAGACCTAGGGGCGACCCTCGGTAGCCCACACGCTAATCAGCTCTGAAAGTGCCGGTAGACACGCGGCCGGCCGACGCCGGGCTTCTTCCCCAAGCCCTCGAAGCGCTGACCTTCTTCGGGCTTTATGGTGGGCTTTCAACCCGTGTAGGCCATCCTGGCCTTCGCGGCCCGAACTCTTCGATCTGCCGCTCGCGCCTGAGGTTCGTGTTTGCGCTTGCGGCGACAAGGGATCAGGCTGAAACGCCTTTCCGAGTGTCACTTCCATGCACGTCTAAACTTGCCGTTCGGTTCGACGCGTGAGGGTCCACGCGCACTGTCGGCAGGCCCGCACCACCGAAGCAGCATCATAGGGTTTGTCGAAGAAATGACTGCCCACGACGGCGCGGCGCCGATCCGCAGCGTTGCCGGAAGTATAGATCACGGGCATGTCGTGCCGCGACGATCTGCAGGCGTCGGCGACGTCCCAGCCACTCAGCGGCCCCAGCAACTGGATGTCTGTGAACACAACATCTACTCGTTTGGAAGCATCCAGGTGAGCAATTGCTTCTGCGCCAGTCCTGGCCTCTAACACCAGCCAGCCCTCACCGCGAAGCGCATGAGCGATGCTGTAGAGCAGGAGGGCGTCGTCCTCGACGACCAATACGACCGAAGTGACAGCCGCACACAAGGGCCGAGCCTTTCGATTGTTCTGTGGCGCCACTCATACGCAACGTGCGCTATCGTACGCTGTTCCGCGCTAATTGTCCAAAACCGTACATTTTGACAGTTTTGACGCCGAGTGTATGAAAGCGTACGCTCTGGTGTGGCATCGGTTCGCCCTCGCCAAACCGAACCGACCTTCCGCAGTCGATCGTCACGCTTGCCGCGCTTCCGTTAGGATCGATCGACGCTCGGGACACCTCGACCGGTCAACAAATAGGTCGACTGCCTCAAGTGCTCTAGGCGTGTCGCTCGCGCCGAAGTCGTCATGGCATCCAACTGGCTACTCTCGCGCTTGTCGCGTGCTGATGCGCGACTGCTGCAGCCCCATCTCAAAGCCGTCGATCTGCCGGTGCGAAGGCAGTTAGAAGCTCGCAAGAAGCGGGTCGAAGATGTTTACTTTCTCGATGCCGGGCTGGCTTCCGTTGTCGCCAACGGCGGGCATCCGATCGAAGTCGGCATGATTGGCCGGGAGGGTATGACCGGCTTGTCGGTCGTGCTGGATGGTGACTACCGTACCATTCACGAGACCTTCATGCAGATTGGCGGCCGCGGCCAATGCATCAGCGCCGGCAAGCTGCGCGAGGCGATCGACGCCAGCACCACCCTACACCAGGTGCTCCTGCGCTTTGCCCATGCCTTCTTGATCCAGGCCACGCAGACAGCGCTCGCCAACGGCCGCAGCAACATCGAAGAGCGGCTGGCGCGCTGGCTGCTGATGGCCAACGACCGTGTCGATAGCGACGAGCTCAAACTTACGCAGGAATTTCTCGCCATCATGCTTGGCGTACGGCGCTCAGGTGTGACGGTGGCATTGCAGCAACTTGAGCGCATCGGCCTGATTTCACATAGCCGGGGCAGGATCACCATACTTGATCGCCAGGCATTGGTGACCAGCTCCAACGGCACGTACTACCCGATCGGCGAGCGCTGAATTGTCATTTGCTGGCCATGCTCGTCCCGCTTTAGCACCAAACTGCCATGACCGGCCGCACTGGATGCATCATCTTGGTGGTCGACGACGAGCCCCTGGTGGCGTTCGACATTGCACGGTGCCTGTACTCTGAGGGTGCGTCGGTCCAGACTGTGCACTGCGTGGCGGACGGGTTGCGCCCGGCTGAGCCTCGTGACCTCTCGGCCGCAGCCCCGGACTACCGCTTCAGCGATGGCGAGGGCACCGTTCTCAGCGCCTGAAGGAGCTGAAGGTGCCGTTCGTGCTGTTCACTGGCTATAACCAGGTCGGCGGCGCCTGCGGCTCCGGGGGTCATGCTGCATAAACCCGCAACCCGAGAACAGTTGGTCAGCGCAGTACTGCGCATTCTCTCAAATGACGACTGCTGAGAAGTGCCGGGCAGCGATGGGCGAAGGAGCAATGGCGACGGTGAGACCTTCGCTCCTCTAGCGGGGGATCTCGCCCTGGCAAAACCTTAATATCGCCACCGCGACGGCCCTTTGTGACTTGCGCGGTAACAGCTCCTCGGCGCTCCTTACCCACGGCATGATTCCGCGGCATAGGCTCGACGCACGTGCACGAGGCACCGAGAGCCTCAATGGCCCCTGAAATCACTTCTTCAACTCTGCCATGCGCTCCTCGAACCAGGCCACGTCTTTCGGAAGCGCCGCGTCGCCGGGAGCCAGTTGGCGCAGACGCAAGAGAAGCTTTTCAAGGCCACCGCTAGCTCATTTTGCTGGGCCAGTACGTCGCCAATTTTGTCATGCGGCATCGCCAGGTCAAGCTGCCAGCTGGCATTCCTTGGATCCGTCTCGGCCGAACGGTCGGCGATCGCGTGCGCAGCACGGAAGTTGTCCAACGCCGCCAGCAAATGCCCTCGCCGCGACTGCCCATTTTTCATGCGACATTGCCAGCTCGGTCTGCCGGTCGGCACTCTCAGGATCGGTTTTCGCCAAACGATCGACAATGGCGAGAGAGGCACGGAAGTTGGCCAGTGCGGCTAAAAGATTGCCTTGGGTTAGGAGGGCATCGCCAATCTTTTCGTGCGATACCGCCAGGTCGCGCTGCCAGTCGGCATTCTCAGGGTCGGCTTCGCCCAGACGTTCTGCAATGGTGAGCGCATCGAGATATTTGTCCGTGTGGTCGGCAGGTTCCCCTGGCGGACCAGCACGCTGCCGCCCTTCTCCGACGCCAGTGCTGGATCGCGCAGCCCGTCAGCATCCCCGGGCTTCGCCATGCTCGTAGGCGCGGTGCGCATTGCAGCCGCCTCGGTCGGCGCCATTGCCTCGGCGTCGTGCAACTGGCCCACCATGGTTTGCCCACTGTGCGGCAAGCCCGGGGCGAGCAATCCGCGCGGCTCCTGCTGCGCACGGTCCAGCTCGTGCATGAGATCGGCCATCTGCTCGGTGCAAGTCACGAGCGCGGCTTTGTCCACGCCAACGAGTGGCGTGATATCATGAGCTACAAGGCAAACTGCGGTGGCTGCCCCCGGTTACCGGTCTGGTCGAACCCAAATGTCCTGATCCGTGGCGTACCGGCCGGTTCTGTCGGGCACGACAACGCACGCGTGATTGCCGAGAACGGCCTGCGCGTCGCGGCGTTCCGCTAGACGCTGACCGCGCAGCTCAACTGCATTGCAAGGCGCTAGGCACGCAAAGCGGTCGCGGCCTAACCACCTTCGGAAAGATCTTGCAGGATGCCGATATCGCACGCGATCTGGCTACCGTCTCGAGTAATCGCCCCCAGCTCCTCCAGCGTCGTGAGCGCCGTGTTCACCTTTGGTCGACTTGCACCAACGAGGAGAGCCAGCTCGCCCTGTGACATACCGAGCTTGAACCGAACGGCGTCTCCGCTCGGTTCGCCGCGCCTTGAGACTTCGTGCAGAAGAAAGCGCGCAAGTCGCCTCTCTACCGAAAACAAGGCGACGTCCTCCAAATGATCGCTCACATCACGGAGACGGCCGCATAAAAATTCGATAACGCTCTTGGATAGAACGGGATTTGCGGCGATAAGCCGATGCAGGGCGGAAGCTGCTAGCGACTTCATTCTAACATCTGTGAGTGCGCTGGCGTTGGCACTTCTCGGCGATCGGTCCAAGGCGGCAATTTCACCAAAAATGTCGCCGGCGACCGCATGCGTGAATGACAACTCGCGACCTTCGGCCGTCGATACGGAAAGACGCACTCGCCCTTCCAGCACGAGGTACATCACGTTGCCGGGATCGCCGCGCTCGAAGATTGATTGACCGGCCCGATAGCGGGCATCGCGCATCTCCTGTGCAATTGCCTCGGACAAGGCGGGTGGAATCGAGCCGAAAAGCCGCGTACGGCTCAACAACTCAAGGGTACTTACCGAAGCGGTCATCGCCGGCATCTCCCGCAGTTTTCGAATGCCTCAGCAGCGCCACAACCGAGGAATTGGTCCGCCTGCAAGCGCGTAGGTTTCTCGAAAGGTTGGCATCGGTCTCCGCCCCAAGCACCGGCGCGCACAGCCGAATGGCTCTGAGCTTGACCAATGCCTAGAGTTTAGCAATTCGCCGGGCTTCGAGTAAGAGGCCGGGCTAGGTTAGAATCAGTTATTTGGGTGCGGACAGACTGCAGCGAATATCGACTGAAGAATCCCGTAAGTTGAGGCTCTTCAGTATGGTACACGCGGTGCTGGGAGGCGCGCGAGCGAGCGTCGCTGCCTTTTTGGCTCGTTGCCGTCGAGAGCTTCAGGGCGCCTGCCAAGGCCTCGGTCGCGGGATCCAACGCGGGACCTTCGCACAGAAGTCCTCGAACTCCGCGCCAAAGGTTCGCCGCAAGGTCGGCTCCTCATAGACGAGGACGAACGCGTGGCACACCAACCAGAACAGCACTGCATAGATGGCGAGGCGCCAATCCCCGAAGAGCAGCGCCTCCAAGAACGGTGATCGAAATTCCCACCGCGAGATCCACCACGGGATGGCTGCTACAGCCAGGCAAGGCGCAACCACAAAGAAGAGTGCGGAACCCAAGATGGCGCTGGTCTTGCGCATGATCGGACCCTACCCAATTTCTTTGTAGCCGTGTCTGTTGCTGATCCTGCTGGGCACCTCATCGTACCGAAGCAGCCGCGGCCGACCCACGGTGTACGCCGAGATCGCCAACGGGCACTCCACCGCGCTGCGAGCATGATGTGAGGCCGTATCGAGCGCGGCATCACAGCACCTCTCGGCCGCGCCGTCGACAAGGCGAGGTGACACGCGCATTCCTAGGCGGCGACGCCCTGCCGTTCGCTTGCCGGAGAGAAATACCAAAGGACGGCCGCAACCAACAGGAGAGCCGGCACATCACCCATGAGATGGCCCATTTCGTGCGTGCCATGAATGGCCTGGGCCGCCATGATGCAGGCGTGCACGACGCTCGACCAGATGGTGAAGGAGATCAGGCTGCGATGCTCTGAGGGATTGCGCGCCGCAAGGATCAAAAAAACACCCAGAACGGCGTAAACCCCGCAAATCATCTGCAGGTAATATTGGCCTTCCCCGGCGTGCCATTGCCAACCAGAGGGCCAGACCAAACTGAGCGGATAGATCAGAAAGAAAGTTACGCCAAAGGCCACAAGGGCGGTTTTAAGAAACCTTTCACGTGCCGTTTCATTCATGCTGAACCTCTCTCGCTGGGTCGCTGCTTGCGCCGACTTGACCGGGTTGCCGGTTGGGATGGCACAGACTTGGGCGAGCACTCAGCAATTCACAAATGATAATCCTTTAGCCAAGCCGTGAACGCAGCTCATGTGTGCGGCCGCATCGCCTGCGCGAGAGGCACCCCACCATTGGGTGGATGTGCGCAACAATGACCGTAGGGCTCATGTCGGCGCGACGGGACGTGGTGTGGGACGCCTGTAGATGACACTTGGGCAATGAGAACAGCCATCGGCAAACTGGCGGCATTCGTCGGCTCGCGCCAATCCTTTCGCGCGCCCCCTGCGCAATGGCCGATATGGTCGGCTGATCCAGTTCGAGCGGGCTGCTTTGCAACACTTCACGGCTCTGCGGCCGACGCCTTGCTGCATTCGCGGGAACGGAAAAAAGCGGTTTTCCAATCCGTGCTCCCTCCCGCCGCCGCGTTGTCGCGCGCTACGGCGGCAAGGCGTTCGTTCGGAGACGAGCGGATCATTCTTAGAATGCTCAGGGAAAAGCCTGAGTGTGATGAGGGGCCGAGACTGCCACCTTAAGCCCCCTCGACTGCTCAGGGAGGAAGCGATGCACCGACACATTGAGATTGGACTGGGCGTCATGCTTGGCCTCGTGGTGGTCAATAGCGCCCAGGCAGCACCCCGTGATGGACGTTTCGTTCTCAAGGGACACGGCACTGCAGCCGCGGCTAGAGGCTACGCTGCGCCTGTGGGCCGAACCTATGGGGCAGTACAACGAGGTTTCACCGGGGACCGAGTGTACGGCAACGCGGCGCCGGCCTACGGCTATGGAGCGGCAAGAGGTTGGGGTTATGGGCTAGGCCCAGCATACGGCCACATGGACGGCCGTGCCTACGGCTCCGCGGCGCGTCCAGGTTACGCCGGGGCACCTCCTTACGGCTATGCAGCGGGCGCTGGCGGTGGATATGCACCGGCGAGAACCTATGGCTACGCCGGGGGCCCCGCTTACGGCTACGCGGCGCCACCAAGCGATAGCTACGCAACGGGGAGAGCCAATGGTTACATCGGGGCGTCCCCTTCCGGCTACGCGGCAGGACCAGGCGCGTACGCACTCGGCAGAGCCTATGGTTACCCCGGGGCGCCCGCCTACGGATACGGGGGCACATCGGGTTCAGCCTATTCGGAGGGTCCGGCGTCCGGCTACGCCGGCGAGCCCGGCAACGGCTACGCGGCCGTGCCAAGTGGGGGTTACGTGGCGGCGGGCCAAGCCGCGCCCGGCTACGGCTACGCCGGCCCACCGCGTTGTTGCTCCGCAGCGGGCCCTGTCTACGGTTACGTCACGGACCCAGCCTACCACAGCCCCTATCCACGGGACCCAACCTTTGGCTACTACCCCGTTCTTTATCCCTGGTAGGCGGCCGACCTCACCTGCCCGCGGACTCTTCCGGAGCCCGCCAAGCCCGAGACGAGCGGCCGAGGTCTTCTCAGACCTCGGATAGATCGAGCCGCGCCGCTGATCGAGGATCGAGGATCGACCGACACCGTGGGGTGATCCGGGGTCATGCAGGGCCGCCCGGTCCTCGCGCTCCGGCGAAAAAAAAGACCCGAAGCACGCAACCGCGCTTCGGATCACTCGCACCCCAGAGAAAGCAGCTGCTTTCTGCACCAATCCCGCAACGAACCACCGGATAGCATGGCGATTGTGTGACAGCCTGTCACCTAGGGGACATCGGCCAAGGATTGATCGATCTGTTGTTGTAGAGCAACGCACCGGGTCCGCCCCCTTTTTTTGCCTCCCGGACACCGCGGGCCACGAGCGCCCCTCAGCGGCGGCCAAGATCAGCTCGATGCCTTGCGGTACCGCCCCCCTTTTTCCGAGCCGGCTGAGCCACCGATTTGCACATTTTCGCTCATTCGCTGCGGTCGAACGACTGCGAAGGTCCAGATTTGTCCGGATACCAGCGCATTCGGCGATGCGTCAGGCTCCGAGGGATCTGACCTTGCTCTGGAGCGATCCATGGCATCCACGGCCCAACTCAATTCCCTGCCCATAACGCCGGTCCTGACGGAGTTCACGGACTGCATGGATCGGCGCAAGACGCCTGCAGAGGTGCTCGATACGCTACACACTTTGGCGTCGAAGTATCTTTGTATTTCGGTTCTGGGGGCGGCGCGTTTTCCCGTCCGGACCTCCGATTGGAAGTCCACGCGGCTTGGCAGAGATGCGTTTCTTCACCCCTCGGTGCCGCAAGGCTGGTGGGAGGAGTATAGCGGCATGGCCGGGCGTGAGTATGACCCCGGCGTGATGATGGCGCGATCAAGCCTCATGGCGTGCACGTGGACCGAGACCATGCAGATGCTCGAGCCCATTGGCATCGACAGGTGGCCCTACGAGCTCTCTCTCAAATACGGTATGCGCGATGCCTTGACATGTTCCGTTGGTCGACGTTGGCTCGTGTCCTACTGGTCTCGCCAGCCGCTCGGTAACATCCTGACGCAACCTGGCCGCATCCTGCTTTTCGCTGTGGCGAGCTTTGCGGCGCTGCGTTTGGAGCAGTTGATTGATCACGATCCCAGATGGATGGGAAAAGCTGCCCGTATCACTCCCCGAGAATTGGCCGTGCTAAGGCTCGTATCGGTGGGCAAGCAAACCGAAGAAATAGCCAAGCTGCTTGGCCTAGGTGAAGAGACTGTGCGGTCTCATCTCAAGAAGGCGCAAAACAAGCTCGGCGTTCGCAACAGAGCGCAGGCCGCCTGCGAGGCAATCCGACAGAACTTGATCCCATAACGGTCATTGCTCCCCGCCCCACGGTCTCCCGTCGCGGTCGACGGCAGGCGCGCGCGAACTCGGTATCGAACCATGGGCCGGAGACAGACCCTTGCCCCTCTCGCGCCATCGCGTCCTAGCTTAGCTAGCAAAAGATCGCTTGGGGGCCGTTCATCTCGCTCGAGGCTCGCCCAGATAGGGCGCCTACATGGTTCACGCGCCTCGAATGGCAACCCGCTGCAATCAGCACCGCGATACACTAGGCCGGTCTCGGTCCGGGCCTACCATCGCCTGCCGCCCCAGCCCCAGCGTCGGCCGCCCCAGCCCCAGCGCCGCCCGCCCCAGCCCCAGCCGCCACCGCGCCAACCCCCACCGCGCCAGCCCCAAACGCGCGGACGATAGAAGGCAGCGCCATAAAAGAATCTTGGTCGATAATATGAGCGGTAGAGCCAAGGTGAGTAACCAAAACCATAGACGGGCGCCGCATAACCATAGCCTCGGTAGCACCAGGATGCCGAGGCAGGATGTGAAGTTCCGACGCTGGCCAACATCGTCCCAGCCAACAGCAAGCCAACAAAAACCAGTTTGCGCATGCGAGCACTCCTTCTGCGCGATTCCGGCTTGGATCAGAATGCCACCTCGGGCAGGCGCAGAAACTCCGGCAGAACCCCGAACTTGGCGCCGCATACTCTGCACCGCTGGCCGTCAGCTCAAAGACAATGCCGAGGGCCTCTCAAGGTCACCTTGGCGATCTCTCACCCCGGGTCCGACTCGTCTCCAGCGCGCGTCGTCGGCGCAGCGGTGGGAACATCCGATGGTTTCAACAAGGCCTCGACGCTGGCCAAGAGTTCGGCCTCGCCGGTCGGCTTGGCGAGCGTCGGCACCGAGGCCCACTCTTTTAACAGGTCGTGGCTGTCGAACCCCGTTAGGAACATGAAGGGCACATCTTGCGAGGTCAGAGCGGCACAAACCGCCCCGCAATCCGTGGTTCCGAGCTGTACGTCGAGAATGGCGGCTGAGACGGTGCCGTTCACCGCCGCCTCCAAAGCCGAGGTGAGGTCATGCGCCGTCAGCACTTCGGCTCCCGCATCGCGCAAAGCCTCGTTGAGGCCAATCGCGATCAACGGTTCGTCGTCGACAACTAAAATAGAATACCCACCCAGAGGTCCCACCGTCGTCCCCATGCTTCCACCACCAAGACGGTTAACGGCTAAGGCTTTGGCGTGGAATGAGTGAAAACCCTGGCAAGGTAGGGCGGGACTTGGGAGCTTTGAAGCGCGATTTTCCCGGTCACCCGTGAACGACGTATAGCTTACGCCTGAGACGCATCCTGCAGTTAGCGACCACGGTCGGCTTGCAACGACCCACGTTCGCATCTTTCCACGTCGTTGAGATAATTGATCAGCTCGACCCACCGCGCGGGCAAAGCCTCCCCGGTGACTGGTGCCTGTTGCTTCTTCAGCCCCTTGCCGATCAATTCCAAGATTGCTGGGATCGCCCGCCGCATGGGCTGTCCTGCTGAGCATTAGGAGTCGCGTGAGCCGTGGCCGGCCTCAGCGTCGTGACCGCACTTGGCCCTCGGAGCGCTTCGCAGCAAGCTTCTTGCGCAGCGGGCGTTCCAGCAGAACCATGGCGATCAGAACGCTGCCGCCAAACATGATGATGGCCGCAAGTAGGCTGGCCAGAAGGAGGCTGAACGGGGTCATCGGCGACGATCCGCAATTGAGGGTTTACGGATCATTCAGATGGGCGCGGCGGGGATTTGGCTGATCCCCACTTTTGGGGATTTAGGTCCATGCACGTTGTTTCGCCCACGAGGTGAGATCTCCCCTAAATTCGGGGAATGTGGAATGCGCGATATCCGGCCATCTAGTGCGCATCGCTACGAGCAGCCGATCCCATGACGGTGCCGCACGGGCTGACGTCCGTGGTTGGTAGCTTCTCCTGGGGCGGTTTGAAGCCGGGGACCTTTCCCCTCTCTGCCTAGCGGTTCAAGCAAAGCACCATGATCGCGCGGTGTCATCCGACACGGGCGAAGCGTTAGGAGTTTGCGAAATTGAAAATGGCTTGCAACCAAAAGACCATGAGCCGAGGACTATGGCGTGCGCTACGCACCGCCACATTGCTCGCCGGCGCCTGCTTCTCGAGCGCGTTGATGGTCAACGTACCGACTGCATCCGCAGCTTTCGTGCCGGCTTCCGACAAGTGGATAACGCTGGGGACGGGAGCGACACCGGAACGGGCGCCGGTTCCCACCGATGCTATCGAGCAACTTGAACCGGAGCAGGCAACGCCAGATCGCAAGCCACGCCGGCTTCAGCTCGCCAGCCTCGGCCGCGACGCGCCGCGTCAGGAGAGCACGGGTCGCAGTCTATCAGTGGGCCCCGTGCGATGGAGCGCCTCCTCGAATTGCCTCAACGGGACCCTGCGCCGCGTGATCGCTGAGGTCTCCTCAAACTTCGGCCCTGTAACTGTGAATTCCACCTGCCGCAGCCGACATCACAATGCCGGCGTTGGCGGAGCCCCGCATTCGCGCCATCTGACGGGCAATGCCGTCGATTTCAGCGTCGGTGGCAGCGTGCGCGCGGTCTTGGCCTTCCTCGGCGGGCACCGAGCCGTCGGCGGCTTGAAGCACTATTCCGATGGGCATTTTCACATCAATTCCGGGCCGCGCCGAAGCTGGTGACTTGTAAGCAGCGACGAGCCCGGCTTTGCAGTTCGGCGGACCTAACTCAGCCCGCAAGGTTGCGAGCCTCCCCATGGGAAAGCCGGGCTCACCAGCATCAGGATCGGCGCCAAGGGGGCACGCGCTCCGCCAGATCGACAGGCGGCTCGCAAAACCCTCTTTCCCGGCGGCTGGCGAAGGAGCAGATCCTCTTTGGCGCTTTCTGCGCGGCCGTCAGTGGCAAGGATCGCCAGAGGCCGTGCGCCCAATGCCTCAGCGTCCGGCAAACTGCCCGCCGCGCCGCTGGAGGAAGGAGCGAACCCCCTCTGCGGCATCTTCGCTGGCCATTAGCTCGGCTTGTTGGGCATGGAACTCGCGGATCGCCGCATGCGGCCCGTGCGCGACGGCGAGGCGGGAACTGGCAAGGGAGGCGCGCACCGCCAGCGGTGCTTGCTCGGCAATCGTGCGGGCAATGGCAAGGGCACGATCCTTCTGGGTGCCCGTCTGTACGACCTCCTGCGCGAACCCCAGGCGCAGGGCCTCTCGGGCACCGAACTCATCACCCGTCAGCAGGTAGCGCTGCGCGTTTCCCCAGCCGGCGCGCTCCACCATGCGGATGGTCGCGCCTCCAGCCGGCATGATTCCACGTTTGACCTCGATCTGGGCGAAGCGGCAATCTTCGGCGGCCACAACGATGTCGGCCGCCAGCATCAACTCGATTCCCAGCGTGAAACAGATCCCCTGCACGGCGCACACCAACGGCTTGGTGCGCAACGGCGGCCGCAGCGACAAGGGATCGATGCTTCCGATCGGAAATACCGTGCCTCGCTCGCGCATGATGGGGGCAACCTTGTCCAACTCGAGGCCCGCCGTGAAATTGGCACCCTCAGCAAACAACAACCCGACCCAAGCATTCTGATCCCGTTCAAAAGCGGTGAATGCCTCCGCCAATTCGATCAGCATTTTGGGCGAAAAGCCGTTGAGTTTTCTCGGCCGATCGATGCCAATCGCCAAGACGCGATCCATGCGCTCAGTGCTTATACGGCCATCATCGGACATCGACTTCGCCCTCATCTTTGCACGTCTTGGCGGCCGAAATTATCGCTCACGATGGCACGCGCTGTCATCCCACCGTCTTGCCCCGATGGCATCGCCTTTCTCTGGGCCGGCTCAACTTCGCCTGGCCCGCGCGCCCGTGCTCTCAGCGCCCGACCTCGGTCAACGGCACCGCGAGCCTGTATTCAAAGCCTTCGGGATGGTAGGCGATCTGCGGCCTGCCGATCAGACTGATCAATTGAGTGCCAAAGCCGGTACTGGACGGCGGCTTTACGGCCGGCCCCCCGCGCTCCTCCCAGCGCAAAACCAGGCTCGGCTCTTGCTCGGCGTGGTTGGTTCTCCAACCGACGGTCACCTCGCCGCGTGGCCCGGATAGGGCGCCGTGCTTCATGGCATTGGTCGCAAGCTCATGCACGATCAGGGCAAACATTTGGGCGAAGGAACTGCCGGCCATCAGGAACTCGCCGTCCACCTTCGCCCGCGCTCCGAACGATGACAGCTCCGCCTGCACGAGGTCGCGTAACGGCGCCCCGCCGCCGGCGCCGGAAGCGACGAACTCCTGGGCATGAGCCAGGGCGTGCAGGCGGCCCATCAGGGCCTCGCGCGCGGCGCGCACATCGGGGCTATGCAGCAACGTGTTGCTGGCAATTGATTGGATCACGGCCAGCAAATTCTTCGTGCGATGCTGCAGTTCGCGCACCAGGATGTTTTGGCGTGCCTCCGCCGCCTTGCGATCGCTGACGTCGCGTGCGATGGAATGCAGCCCAACCGGCCGCCGGTCGGTGTTGAACATCAGCCTCGAGTTCACTTCGAGCGTGTGGCGCTGCCGACCATCCCTGCCGAACACCTGCATCTCGTAGCGCGTCGATTCTTCACCCTCCAACTTTCGTTTCAGCATAAACTCATGGATCGCCAATTCGTCTGGCGGAATGAGCTGGCGCAGGGGTACACCGATCAGCTCGTGCGGCTCGTAGCCGAGGATGCGTCGCACGGCCGGATTGATGGAGGTGAAGCGGCCCTCCAAGTCGAGGGTGGCGACGATGTCGTTGGCGGTGTCGACCAGCGCTCGGTAGCGCTCCTCACTGTGCGCAAGGGCCTGCTCGGCAATTTTTCGCTCGGTGATGTCGAGCACAAAGCCAAGCCCACCCTTAGGCTTGCGAGCGTCTGCCTCGCCGGTAAAAGACACCCTGCCCTTGACGAAGACCCAACGCACAGAACCATCCTGGCGGATGATGCGGTGCTCGTCCTGGAAGGTACCGCTGCTGGCGGCAGCGAGGCTCTCGCGTCGTAGGGTTTCGAAGCGGGCGCGATCCTCTGGGTGCACGCACTCGGCGATTTCGGCTGGCACCGGAGCGTCGGCGGAGAGGCCGAAAATGGCCTTCAGCTCCGCCGACCAGGTGTGCTGGCGGGTCTCCAGATCAAAGCTGTAGACGCCGAGCTGCGTCGAGGCCGCCGCCAAACGCAATTGCTCGGCACTTTCCTGCGCCAGCAATAAAGCCTGCTGCAGGTCGTGGATATCCGTTGCCGTCGCGAGGTAGGCGTCGACCTGCTGATCCCTTTTCAGCACGCTAAAGCTTAGGCGATGCCAACGCCAGCCGCCCACCGGGCAGGTCAGGCGCGCCTCAATCGAGCGATTGGTCGCGTCCGCGAGCACGCCATTGCGCGCCCGTTGCACACCAGCCAGATCGTCGGGATGCACGAGTGCGGCTTCGAGATTTGCATGATCGTGCGGGTTGCGGGTGCCGGCGCAGGCCCGAACGGCGGCGTTGCAATAAAGGGCGGGACCCTGGGGCGGCCCGAGCCACACCTTGTCGGACAGAGCTTCCAGAGTTTCGCGGAAATCGGCCTGTTCGAGCGCACCGCTAGCCGTCGTTGCTACACTACGCGAATTTGCTACCATTTGAACGCGTCCCCCGCCTCCAGTCAGCAAAGCTTAGAGATATGGCGATTTGACGCAACAATCCTCGCATGCAAAGGCAAGAAAGTGAGCCTTTAGCTTGACCCTCAACGCGTGCGTGGTACGCGACGATAGGTGGCAGCCTCAAATTTGCCGAAGGGGGCCACCATAGCCGTTGCTGGCCAAAAGCTTCTGCAGGAGCGCGTCATGCAGTTTGTCTGCGATGCCCCGCCGAAAACGTGGTTTCGGATCGAGACCGAGGGGGAAGCCGCGCTGGAATCGCGAGCCATGGACCACGCGGTCGAGAAATATTTTTGCCAAGCCCGAGAGCAGGCCGCGCGCAGCTATGTCCCGCCTCGCTCGGCCCGGGTGTTCGAGCAAAACATCGGTCTCAAAGAGCACATCCAGCGCGTGATGCCGATGTTCGTTACCTTGCGCGACGCTGAAGGCAAGGCTCTCGTCACCGGTATGCTGCCGCCGTCCGGCCAGGACGAGCAGCAGTTTCGGCCGATCATCGTTGGGTATGCCAACAGCGATCCTTATCCCGAGCATGGGCCCGCCATTCGCATCCTGGGGGAACACTTGGGGCTGACGCTGGACCCCGCTTACTGTTTTCCTTATCGGCGCGGATGAGACGGGCCGGACCCTCGGGCGGGCGGGCATAAACCACGGCATGGGTTTGGCGGGACTTCCCGGCTGCCAGATGCTAGACAGCACGCGATGCGCGGGGCAGAGCGCCGTATCGGCGGAGCGAGGGATTCGTGCGGAACGTCTTTCGACTGGTTTTCTTGCGGCGCGGTGCGATGTTTGCCGCATTGTTGTGTGCCGCGCCGTCGGCCGCCTCGGCGGTCGATTGCGGCGAGAGTGGTGCCGGCTTCGAAGCTTGGCTTGGGCGCTTCAAGGCGAAAGCGGTGGCGCAGGGCATCTCGCCCGCGGTGATCTCCTCAGCCCTTGCCGGTGTCACCTACGATCCCACGGTGGTGCGACTGGATCGCTCCCAGCGCTCATTCAAGCTCTCGTTCGAGGAGTTCTATGCCCGGCGCGTCGGCCCTGGGCTCATGCGGCGCGGGCAGAGCCTGATGCGGACGCATCAGGCCACCCTGGCGCGCATCGAACACCGTTTCGGCGTGCCGGCACCGATCTTAATCGCCATCTGGGGGCTCGAGACCAACTATGGCGCCGATTCGAGCGGCAAGTACTCGATCGTGCGCTCGCTGGCGACCCTTGCCTACGATTGCCGGCGCGCCGATTTCTTCACCGGCCACCTGCTCGATGCCTTGCGCATTCTCGAGCGCGGGGACCTTTCGATCGCCCAGCTGCGCGGTGGTTGGGCGGGGGAGATCGGCCACACCCAGTTTCTGCCATCCGGCTACTACAAATACGCCGTGGACTTCGACGGTGACGGACGCCGCGACCTCGAACGCAGCGTGGCTGACATGTTGGCCTCGACCGCCAACTTTCTCAAAGGTCATGGCTGGCAGGCTGGACAAGGTTGGGAGCCGGGTTCGGCCAACTATGCCGTGCTCAAGGACTGGAATCGGGCCGAGGTCTACCAGCGCACCATCGCCGCGATGGCCGCAAAACTTCGCGAAGGTCCATGACCTGCCGAGGGCGCCCAAAAGCCGTTAGCTCGCCCGGCCGATGCAGAAGGCGATGGCATCGGTCAGGGCCCGCGTATGGCGGTCGGCTCTAAAAATCGCCAGCGCATCGCGCGCAATCGCGCCGTAGTGCCTGGCGCGATCCAACGTATCATCGATCGCGCCGTGTTTCTTCATGAGGCGGATCGCGTGCTCCAGGTCGTTCTCCTCGATCTTGCTTTCGGCCAGCGTGCGCCGCCAAAACGAGCGCTCCTCGTCGCTCCCGCGGCGAAAGCACAAGATCACGGGCAGTGTAATCTTGCCTTCCCTGAAGTCGTCCCCCACCGATTTGCCGAGCCTAGTGCTGTCGCCTGAGTAGTCGAGCGCGTCATCGACGAGCTGAAAGGCGACCCCAAGGTTGCGGCCGTACGACTTGAGGGCGGTGTGTTCCTCGGCCGGGCGATTGGCGATAGCGGCTCCCACTTCGGCGGCAGCCGAGAACAGCGCCGCCGTCTTGGCATTGATAATAGCGAGGTATTCGTCTTCCGTGGTGGCGGTCTTCTTGGCGGCCGCCAGCTGCATCACCTCGCCCTCGGCGATCACGGCTGCGGCATTCGATAGGATGCGCAGCGCACCGAACGAGCCTACATCGACCATCATCCGAAATGCCTGGCCAAGCAGGAAGTCGCCGACCAGCACGCTTGCCTGATTGCCCCACAACAAGCGTGCGGACGCCTTGCCGCGGCGATAGTTGCTCTGATCGACCACGTCATCGTGCAGAAGGGTGGCCGTGTGCATGAACTCGACGGCCGCCGCCAGCCGGACGTGACCGTCGCCGCGGTGGCCGCACAGCTTCGCCGCGGCAATCGTCAGCATCGGCCTGATCCGCTTGCCGCCGGAATCGATAAGATGATGCGCCAGCTGAGGGATTAGCTCGACCTCGGATACGGCCCTGTCGAGGATGATGCGATTGACCAGCTCCATGTCCTCGCCGGCGATCTCGAGCAGCCCCTTGAGGCCCTCGCCAGGCTCATGCAATTCTTCGAATGGGACGACGACACCCAAGATGTGCTATTCCTCGCTCGGCAAATGCCGTTCCCGTATAACGGGCAGCCACAAAGAACAGTCAAGCTTGTTTTCCGCGACAGAGCGCCCGACGGGTTCGCAGCGGCGTGGCTTCGCACGGTCGCCATTGGAGCCTGACGATGCGTGAAATGCTGCGCAGCAACGATGCGGTACTCCTGAGTTACGCCGAATCGGTCCTGCAGGAACTGGGCATCACCAGCCTCGTTGCCGATCAACACATCAGCGTGATCGAAGGCTCAATCGGGGCCTTTCCGCGCCGCCTGCTGGTGAAGGCGGACGAGTGGTCCGCCGCCCGCCGTGCCTTACGCGAAGCGGGCCTGGAAGCCTGGTTGATCGCCGATGGGGAAGTGCACGCGTGACCGGCGCCGGCGATCGCGTGGCCACGACCGAAGATGCTTTTTTGGGCGGTACCTTGCGCGTTCTGCAGCCGGTGGCTGGATATCGCGCCGGCCTCGATGCGGTGTTGCTGGCGGCGGCCGCGCCGCTGCGCAATGGTCGCGTCGAGCAGGTTCTCGACGTCGGCGCCGGCGTCGGCGTGGTCGGCCTTTCGGTGGCGCGCCGCGCCGCGGACGCCCGCGTCACCCTGATCGAGCGCGAGATCGCTCAGGTCGATCTCTGCCGCGCCAACGTCGATCGCAATGGCCTGACCGAGCGCGCGCGTGTGTTTGCCGGCGATGTCGGCAAACCCCTTGGCGAACAGCCGGCGCTCAAGGTGCTCGCCGGAAGCTTCGACCACGTGCTCGCCAATCCTCCCTACCAAGTCGAAGGCAGCGCCACCGCGGCAGCGCTGCCGGCCAAGGCCGCCGCCCACGCCATGCGGCGCGATGGTCTGCAATGCTGGCTCCGGTTCATGGCCGCCATGGCGCGGCCGGGCGGCACGGCCACTATGATCCATCGCGCCGACAGTCTCGACCAGGTGCTGGTGGCCTTTTCCGGACGCTTCGGGCGATTGCTCGTATTTCCCATTTTTTCCCGCCAAGGGGCCGCGGCACACCGCATCCTGGTGCAAGGGATCAAGGGGAGCCGAGCCCCGTTGCAGCTCGGCGCCGGCCTGATTTTGCACGCAACGGGGCACGGCTTTCGGCCCGAGGTCGATGCCATCCTGCGCGGCGGAGCGGCCCTTGACCTTGGCGGCGCGTCTGCTAGCTGATGGGCACCCGCCGCGGCCGCGACAAAGTTGTAAGCTCCAATTCGGTCGCTCGGACGTGAAAGCCGGCGCCACAACGCTTACCTTCTCAGCGTCCTTTTTTACCCTTCTATTTCGCGAGGCAGCCGATGCTCTTCTTCAACCGTGGCCCGATTGTTCCGGTCCTGCGCTTTACCGGAGCGATCGGCATGGTGACGCCACTGAGACCTGGACTTGCCTTGGCATCGCTCGCCGGCGCCATTGAAAAGGCCTTCAACGCCTCGAAACTGCCGAGCGTGGCGATTACCATTAATTCCCCCGGCGGCTCGCCGGTGCAATCACACTTGATTTTCAACCGCATTCGCCAGCTCGCCGCCGAAAAGGAAAAGCGCGTTTACGTCTTTTGCGAAGACGTTGCCGCCTCGGGCGGCTACTTCCTGGCCCTTGCCGGCGACGAAATCTATGCCGATCCTTCCTCAATCGTGGGCTCGATCGGCGTCATTTCCGCGGGCTTTGGTCTCGACAAGTTTATCCAGCGCTTCGACATCGAGCGGCGCGTGCACGCCGTCGGCAAGGACAAGGGCGCGCTTGACCCGTTCCAACCCGAGCGGCCCGAGGATGTGCGGCGACTTGCGGAGCTGCAGCGCGACGTGCACGACACCTTCATCGGCATCGTCAAGGCGCGGCGCGCTGGTCGACTTAGAGGGCCGGAGGAGGAAATGTTCTCAGGCAGCTTCTGGTCGGCACGCAAAGCCGTCGAGTACGGCCTGATCGACGGCATCGCCGATCTGCGCAGCAAAATGCGCGCACTGCACGGCGACAAGGTCCGGCTGAAGGGCCGTGCCGATGGCGCCCGGCGGGCTCCTTTCCCGCCTGCGCCGGTTGCCGGGTCTTGCCGCGTACGGCAGCGACGGATTTGCTTTCCCGGCGTCGTTGGCCGATGATGTCATCTCCGCCGTCGAGGCGCGGGCCCTATGGTCGCGCTTCGGCCTCTAGCTGCCAGCGGGAGGCACGCCAATGCCCCAGCTCGTCGTCATCGCCCTCATCGGCGCCGGTTTCTATGCAGCCTATCGCTGGATGCGACAGGCGTCGGACGCAATCACAGCCGAATTGAACCGGGCCGAGGACGAGCACAGGCAACGCGCGGGGGGCGGCCGCGCCGAGAAGGACTTGGGTAGGCTCGAATATGATCCGGCGACGGGCGTCTATCGGCCGCAAAAACGAAGTTGAACGGCCTTAGGATGGACCGCAGTGGACGCGCGCCCCACGCGCCGCGTCTTGGCCGGGAAGCCTTTGCTCGGCAGTTGCTTGGTTGGCAGCATTCGGCCCGGGTTAGCCGGTCAGCGCCACGGGACCGGGCCTGCTGAGCCCTATAACACCGCATGATTGCGCACCAGATTACATGGCCGCGGCTTCGCCGGCGGCGGCGCGCGCGCGCCCCGTGAAATCCAGGTGACCGATCCCGCCATTTGCGTATAGTGCGCGCGCCGCAGCCCCACTCAGACGAAGCCCATGCAAAAGAAAGCCGCTAAGCCGGCAGACGGGAAACTTGCCAAGGCCTCGCCAGGCCTGCGTCCCACGGCCTCATTCCAGGACCTTATCTTGACCTTGCAACAGTACTGGGGCGAACAGGGCTGCGCCATCCTGCAGCCCTATGACATGGAGGTGGGGGCCGGGACCTTCCATCCGGCAACCACCCTGCGCGCGCTCGGACCAAAACCGTGGAACGCCGCCTACGTGCAGCCCTCGCGCCGGCCCAAGGATGGACGTTACGGCGAGAATCCCAATCGGTTGCAGCACTATTATCAGTTCCAGGTTATCATGAAACCGTCGCCGGTCGACTTTCTCGATCTCTATCTGGAGAGCCTCGCGCGCATTGGCATCGACCCCAGGCTGCACGACATTCGCTTCGTCGAGGACGATTGGGAGAGCCCAACCCTCGGCGCCTGGGGATTGGGCTGGGAGGTGTGGTGCGATGGCATGGAGGTGACACAGTTCACCTACTTCCAACAGGTCGGCGGCTTTGACTGCAATCCCGTCTCGGGCGAGATCACCTACGGCCTCGAGCGCCTGGCGATGTACGTCCAGGGCGTCGATCGCGTGTTTGACCTTAACTTCAATGGCCGTGAGGATGAACGCAAGCTGACCTATGGCGATGTGTTCCTGCAAGCCGAACAAGAATACTCGCGCTTCAATTTCGAGTACGCCGACACGGAGCTCCTGTTGCGGCATTTTCGCGATGCCGAAAAGGAGTGCAAGGCGCTGCTTGCAGCCGGCAGTCCCGCCGCGGGTGCCAACGACACGCAGCATCGGCTGGCGCTGCCCGCCTACGATCAGTGCATCAAGGCAAGTCACGTCTTCAATCTGCTGGACGCGCGTGGCGTCATCTCCGTCACCGAGCGCCAGAGCTACATTTTGCGCGTGCGCGAGCTGGCCAAGGCCTGCTGTGCGGCCTGGCTCAGGACCGAAGGGGGCGGGCAATGAGCTTGCGAGCCGTGGGCGGGTCCCGCCCCGGACGCATCGGCGCGCAGGCCACAAAGGCTTGGTCGAGCCCAATGCCGGGGCCTGCCACTTAACATAGGGATCGCGCGAGGAGTTTTTGCCATGACTGCAGCCAAGACCCTGTTGGAACTGTCCGGCGCGGATCTGCGCCCACCCCCGCTTGCCACCTCCACGCTCGTCATCATCGATGCGCAAAACGAATACCTCGATGGCAAGCTGGCGCTCCCGGGCGCGCCGCCGGCCCTCGCCGCCCTAGCGCGGCTCCTCGGCCGGGCGCGCGCGGTGGCGGCCCCGGTCGTGCACGTGCAGCATCGGGGCCGCGCAGGTGGGCTGTTCGATCTCGACGCCCGTGGCGGGGCCATCGTCGATACGGTGCGACCAGCGAACGGCGAGGCCGTGGTACACAAGCCGCTGCCGAATGCCTTTGCCCAGACCGACCTCGATGCCGCGCTGAAGAAGTTGGGGCGCCAGCACGTTCTCTTTGCCGGCTTCATGACACACATGTGCGTCAGTTCGACGGCGCGGGCCGCTCTCGATCTCGGTTATAAGGCCGCGGTGGCGGCCGATGCCACGGCAACCCGCGACCTGCCCGATCCCATGGGTGGGACGATCGGCGCGGAGGCGCTGCACCGCGCCGCCCTGGCCGCTTTGGCAGACCGGTTCGCGATCGTGGCCAAGGTCGATCAAATTCCGCAAACGTGACAGAAGCGACAAAACGAGCCCCGCTTGCGGTTGCTTCACACCATCAAGCCAGCCGGGCTTCGCCCTCTCGGTAGTGTCGGGCCCCTGACGGACAACGGCGATGACAAAAACCAACGACACGGTCATTCTCGCCAGGGAGGCCCGCCATGGCTGAACTCCTGCTCGAGCTCTTGTCGGAGGAAATTCCGGCGCGGATGCAACTGCGCGCGGCGGACGATCTCAAACGGCTCGTCCTTGAGGGGCTGAAGGCGCAGGGGCTCGCGGCCGGCCAGGCACGCGCCTTCGTGACGCCGCGCCGGCTGACGCTCATGCTCGACGGCGTGCCCGCAAAGTCGCCAGGCAGCTCCGAAGAGCGCAAGGGTCCCAGGGTCAATGCAGCCGAGGCGGCGATTGCCGGATTCGTGAAGTCGGCCGGGCTCACATCGATTGCGGAAGCCCAGATCGTCAAGGACGACAGAAAGGGCGATTTTTACGTTGTCCGGATCGAGAC
Source organism: uncultured Alphaproteobacteria bacterium (assembly GCA_963770295.1). Classification (GTDB taxonomy): domain Bacteria; phylum Pseudomonadota; class Alphaproteobacteria; order Rhizobiales; family Hyphomicrobiaceae; genus AWTP1-13. Next base: position 287,770 of record CAVYPA010000003.1, on the reverse strand, counting down.
GCCAGGCCGGGCCGCCGAGGAAATCGTGGCCAAGGTGGTGCCGACCGTGGCGGCGAAGTTTCCCTGGCCAAAATCGATGCGCTGGGGGTCGGGCAAAACCACCTGGGTGCGGCCGCTGCACTCGATCGTCTGCCTGCTCGACGGCAAGGTGGTGCCATTCGCAATCGAAGACATCGACAGTGGCAATCAAACGCGGGGGCATCGTTTCCACGGCAACGAACTTTTTGCGGTGAAAGGCCCCGCCGACTATGTCAAGGGGCTTAGAGGCCACAAGGTGATACTTGATGCCGCCGAGCGTGCCGCGCTGATTGGCGACCAGGCGCGTGCGCTGGCCAAGGAGCTCAAGCTCGCGCTCGTCGAGGACGAGGCGTTGTTGGCAGAGAACGCGGGGCTTACCGAGTGGCCAACCGTGCTTATGGGCACTTTCGAGGAGGCATTTCTTAGCGTGCCGGCCGAATGTCTGATGCTTTCCATGAAGCAGCACCAGAAGTGCTTTGCCCTAAAACACCCCCGGTCCGGCAAACTCGCCAACAAATTCCTGCTGGTCTCGAACCTGCTCGCCAGGGATGGCGGCAAAGTGATCATCGCCGGCAATGAGAAGGTGATCCGTGCGCGGCTGTCGGATGCCAAGTTCTTTTGGGAGCAGGATCAGAAGAAACCGCTGGACGAGATGGCGTTGGCCCTTGCCGGCATTACCTTCCATGAGAAGCTCGGCTCGCAAAAGGACCGCGTCGAGCGCATCGCCGAGCTGGCCTTTCAGATCGCGGGTTCGGTGGATGCGGTGCCGGCGGATGCCCGCCGCGCCGCCCAACTCGGCAAGACCGACCTGGTGTCAGGCATGGTGGGCGAGTTTCCGGAGCTGCAAGGACTGATGGGCCGCTACTATGCCGAGGCTGCCGGCACGAAGCCGGAGATCGCGCGGGCCATTGAGTTGCACTACAAGCCCAGAGGGCCGTCCGATCGCGTACCGAAGCTCGAGGAGGGCGACGCAGTGGCCGTCGCCGTTGCGCTGGCCGACAAGCTCGATACGCTGGTCGGCTTCTGGGCAATCGGCGAAAAGCCGACGGGCTCGGGGGATCCTTTCCAGTTGCGCCGGGCGGCGCTGGGCGTGATCCGGATCGTGCTGGAGAATGACTTGCGCCTGCCGCTGCAGGCGATCATCGCCCGCCACCGGCTACGGTTCCTGCGCACCTTCGAGGCCCTGTCCCAGCGTCCTGGGACAACCGCGCCATGGGGAGATGGCCTGAGCGAGCAGGAAAGAGCCCAGATCATCGACGCCGCCGACAAGGACGACTTCGCCTCCAGCTTGCCCGCGAGCGTGACCTCGCAACTTCTCCAGGCCGCCGGCGAGCTTTTGTCCTTCTTCACTGACCGGCTCAAAGTTCACCTGCGCGAAAGCGAGGCGCGACACGATCTCATCGATGCGGTGTTGCTCGGTGGCCAGGATGACGACCTGGCGTTGATCGTCAAGCGCGTCGAAGCGCTGGCGGAGTTCTTGAAGACCGACGACGGGGCCAACCTACTAATCGGCGTGCGGCGAGCCATCAACATTGTGCGCGACGAGGAAAAGAAGGACAAAAAAAGCTATGCCGGCGACTACGACCTCGACCAGCTGAGCGCAAAGGAGGAGCTAGCCCTGGCCGCCGCCATCGAAAGCGTCAAGCAGGACACGCGCGCCGCCATCAACGTGGAAAATTTTGCCGGGGCCATGCGGGCCTTGGCCGAGCTGCGCGCACCGGTCGACGCCTTCTTCGACACGGTGACCGTGAACGCTCCTGACGCCCGCGTGCGCGCCAACAGGCTTGCGCTACTGTCCCAAATCCGCGCAGCCACGCTCAACGTCGCCGATTTCTCCAAAATCACGGGCTGACCTTTGTGCGATCACCACCGCGCGCCCCCGCACGCCCTCCGTGAGGCGCCCCAGCCGATCCGCCACGGCCACGCCAATCGTTCGCCCGCCGCCGGTTTGCAGCGCCGGGCCTGCGGAGTAAAGGACACGTTTTATCCTGAACCGAAATGGTACCCGCTGGGGACCGCACAGGAACTCGACGCGCTTTGGTGCATACCGCTCGTGTCGGGCCCCAGCCAGAGGATGTATCCGGCCAGATGACATGGCCACAACCGTGCCGTTGCGATGCGCCGGGCCGCCGACGAGGCATGGACGAAGGGCACGACCGGCGCAAGCAGGACATGCGAGGACGCGCGTCCGCTGACAAGGTCGTCAGGCCGGCGCGAGCTTAGGACGGCGATCGCCATCAAAGACGGGAAACCCGAGCTGCTGCAGCCGCGGATTGACTTGGCCAATGCCAGAGGGCACTGCCCTGGCGCCCGCCGCTGCGGTTGCGCGCACCAGCGCCATCAATGCCGCAACCTTTGCGGTAGGACGATGCGATGCCGCCGAGGTGGTGCCGAGCTCATGGAGTGGGGGAAACGGGGTCGGCGCGCTCTGTCGTCAGCGATCCTGACGCTTGAGCCGCGGGCCGCGGCTCATGGTCGAGATCGGCAAATTCAAACCCGGTGCGGTCGTGGGCTATAACGAGGCATAAGCAAGCTTCCTTCACGCTAGGAGAACGCGCATGGCCGTCACCCTCTTCATGGTCCGAGCCACCATCACCAAGGACAAGGACGCCGCCTTCAACCGCTGGTACAACGAGGAACACGTGCCACAGGTTTTGCAATTCAATGGCGCCGTCAGCGCGCGCCGCTACAAGAAAATCCTGGGCGAGGACAAGTTCGACTATATGACCCTTTATGAATTTGCGAGCGAGGAGGTCTTCCGCCGGTTCCTCGACTCGGACCACCTCAAAACCCTGAGCAAGGACTACGACGCCAATTTTGGCGGGGTCTCGGACCGGCAACGTGCCGGCTACCTGCAGATTTTTCCCTAGTCGCCGAAACACCCGGGCCGCGCGCCCAAAGAGAAAGGCAGGACACCGATGCGGGTGGGTGCCCTGCCTTCAAAGCCAAGAAAAGGTACTCAGGGATACCAGGGCGGCGCCCACGCGAGGCGCGTTCTTAGCGTCCCGTTACGACGTCAAGAAAACGTTGAGCCGCAGGCCCGGTTCCATCGGCATTTGCAATTTATCCACCGCTACGGGCACGGAACATCGCTGACAGCGGCCCCGGTGGATCTCGCCGGGCCACGTCGGAAAGCCGCAAGTTGCCGCAGGCGCTGGAAAATCGCCAATATCTCGAGGGAAGGAGGGCGATGCAAAGGCCACGGGTTGTAACGGCGCCAATGGCCGGCTACTGACGATCGTGACCTCCGTTCCCATATCCGGAACGATCGCAACCATGGGACCGGAGGCATGCGCACCCATCGCGCGTCCATAGCTGGGCTTGCGGCCGATGCCGCGGGGCTTTACTGCGCCCCGGGCGGCTTTCACATCGACCCGACGCGTCCGGTCGCACGGGCCATTATCACCCATGGCCACGCCGACCACGCCCGGCCCGGTCACGGCGCCGTGCTGGCAACGCCCGAGACCATCGCCATCCTGAAGACGCGCCTGGGGGAGACCGCAGCCGGCTACTTTCAGGCCCTCCCCTACGGTGAACCCTTGGCGCTTGGCGGCGCGACGGTGCGGTTGGTGCCGGCGGGGCATATTCTGGGCAGTGCCCAAGTCGTGATCGAACACCAGGGCGCCCGCGCCGTCGTTTCCGGTGACTACAAGCTTGAGCCCGATCCCACGGCGGCGCCGTTCGAATTGGTCAGGTGTGACCTGTTCGTCACGGAGGCCACCTTTGGCTTGCCGGTGTTCCACCACGAGCCGGATGACCAGGAGGTCGGCAAGCTCTTGACGTCGGTCGGCGCCAATCCCGATCGCACGCACCTGATTGGCGCCTACGGCCTCGGCAAGACGCAGCGGCTGATCGCCCTGTTGCGCGCGGCCGGTTATGATCGGCCGATTTGGTTGCATGGCGCCAACCAGGCGCTGTGCGACCTGTACCGGTCGCTTGGTATCGATCTGGGCGAGCTCGCGCACGTCAACCAGGCCGCGACCAAGCTGCCCGGCGAAATCGTGCTCTGCCCACCATCCGCGCTCAACGACCGTTGGTCGCGGCGGCTTGCCGACCCCGTCACCGCCTTTGCCTCGGGCTGGATGCGTGTGCGCGCACGTGCCCGGCAAAAGGGCGTCGAGCTTCCCCTGGTGATCTCCGATCATTGCGACTGGGCAGGGCTGGTGGCGACCATTGCCGCGACGGCGGCCGAGGAAATCTGGGTGACGCACGGGCGCGAAGACGCGCTGGTCCATCAAATCGGCCTGATGGGCAGGCGCGGCCGGGCGCTGGCCCTGATCGGCTACGAGGACAACGAGGGCGAATGAGAATTCCCGACACACGCGTGGCGCTGTCGGGCGCAGCTCCCGCGAGGCCCCGCGCTCCGGCGCGCTCTGCCCAGGCGTGCCCATGAAAGCCTTCGCCCAGCTGCTCGACCGCCTGTCCTATAGCCCAAGCCGCAACGCCAAGCTGCGGCTGCTGGGCGAATACTTCCGCGGCACGAGCGACCCCGACCGCGGCTGGGCCCTGGCCGTGCTTACCGATGGCCTACCGTTCTCGTTTCCGCTGCGGCGCACGCTCCTCGACATGATGGCGCGTCGCATGGACCCGGAGCTGTTTCGCCTTTCGCGCGATTATGTCGGCGATACCGCCGAGACCATCGCGCTGGTCTGGAGCACTCCGAGGGCATCGCGCGAGGCCGCGGCGGCCGCCCAATCGCCCGCGACCCCGGGCGAGGCGGGCCTCGCCTCCCCCCATTGCGACCGCCCTCCACGCCTTTCCGAGATCGTCTCGGAGCTGGCGTTAGTCGGCCGCAACGACCTTACTCGGCGCCTGGAGGCGTGGCTCGACCAGCTGGACGCAACGGGCCGCTGGGCGTTGTTAAAAGTCTTGACCGGGGCCTTGCGCGTCGGCGTCTCCGCCCGCCTGGCCAAGGCCGCCGTCGCCGAGATGGCGGGCCTCAGCGTCGATGACATCGAGCAGATCTGGCATTCGCTCACGCCACCCTATGAGCCCTTGTTCGCCTGGCTCGAGGGTCGCGCCGCCAAGCCCGATATCGGCAGGGCGCTGGTGTTTCGGCCGCTGATGTTGTCGCATGCGCTGGAGGCGGCGGACTGGGCGGCGCTCGATCTGGCGCAGTTCTCCGCCGAATGGAAGTGGGATGGCATTCGCGTGCAGGTGGCGGCCGGCAACGGCGCGGTCAACCTTTTCTCGCGCAGCGGCGAGGATATCTCATCAGCCTTTCCGGATCTGGTCGGGGGCTGGCAGTTCGATGCGGTGCTCGATGGCGAGCTGTTGGTGGTGCGTGATGGCGAGGTCGCCCCCTTCAACGACCTGCAGCAGCGCCTCAACCGCAAGCGCGTGAGCAAGCGCCAGCTGGAGCAGTATCCCGCCTACGTGCGCCTCTATGATGCCCTGCTGATCGATGGCGAGGACCTGCGTCAGCAGCCCCTCCTTGCGCGACGCGCAAGGCTGGCGTCCTGGCACCAGCGCCTTCGTCCCCCCCACAGCGATCTCTCCCCGTTAATCGAGATCGCAGACAAGGTGGAACTGCAGCGGCTGTGGTCGCAAACCCGCGCCACCGGTATCGAGGGCATCATGCTCAAGCGGCGTGATAGCGCCTATGTCGCCGGGCGACCGAAAGGCCTGTGGTGGAAGTGGAAGCGCGCGCCTCTGACACTCGATTGCGTGCTGATGTATGCCCAGCGCGGCTCGGGCAAACGCTCATCTTATTACTCGGACTACACGTTCGGCGCCTGGCGGGCCGTCGCCGCAGGCGGTGCCGAGCTGGTGCCGGTCGGCAAGGCCTACTTCGGCTTCACCGATCAGGAGTTGCTTGAGATCGACCGCTGGGTGCGTAGCCACACGGTCGAGAGCTTTGGACCGGTGCGCGCGGTCGAACCCGAGCTCGTGTTCGAGGTGGCATTCGACGCGGTACAAAAGTCCACGCGACACAAGTCGGGTGTCGCCATGCGCTTCCCGCGCATCCATCGCATTCGCTGGGACAAACGTGGCGCCGACGCCGACCGCCTCGAGACCCTGCAGGCGATGATCGATGGCGGCTAGCGGCTAGCGCGCTAGAGCGGATCCCAATTGAAGACGTCCTGGGAACGATCGAGCGGATAGAAGGCGCTTTGGAACGCGGGCAGCATGGTCTCGGCGATCGACTGCGGCGTCCAGCCACCGTCCTTGTGCGCGACGCGCAGGGGGCGCGACTGACTCATCAGAAAAATTTCATCCTTGCGCACGGCGAAGATCTGCCCCGAAACGTCCTCGGCAAGGTCGCTTGCCAGGAAGACACAGATCGGGGCGATCTTGGAGGCCGTCATGGTGTTCTGGATCCGCTCCACCCGCGCCTTTTGCTCGGGGGTGTCGACCGGAATGGTGCCGATCAGTCGCGACCACGCAAATGGCGACACGCAATTCGAGCGCACCTTGAAGCGCGCCATATCGAGCGCGATCGACTTCGAAAGCCCAACGATGCCGAGTTTGGCGGCGGCGTAGTTGGCCTGGCCGAAGTTGCCGACGAGCCCCGACGTGGAGGTAAAGTGGATGAAGGAGCCCTGCTCCTGCTCCTTAAAGTAGGGTGCGGCCGCCTTCGACATATAAAATGCACCGTAAAGATGCACCTTGATCACCGCATCCCAATCGACCGCGCTCATGCGGTGGAAGATACGGTCACGCAGGATGCCGGCGTTGTTCACCACACAGTCGATGCGGCCGAAGTGATCGATCGCCGTCTTGACAATGCGCTCGGCTCCCTGCGGCTCGGCGACGCTGTCCCCGTTGGCCACCGCCACGCCGCCGGCCTTGCTGATCTCGTTGGCGACGGCTTGTGCCACGCCGAGGTCGCTGCCATCGCCGTCGGCCGCGCCGCCGAGGTCGTTGACAACAACCTTGCCTCCCTCGGCAGCCGCGAGCATGGCAATCTCGCGGCCAATGCCGCGACCCGCGCCCGTAACCACAATGACTTTGCCCTCAACGCACTTGCTGGCCACTCGACGTCTCCTCACGTAGTCGCGGCCTTGAGGTCATGGCTGCAGACCCACCGCGACGTTGCCCTTTGACCGTTCCCTGACGCGCGCGCGTCCCTCCCGCCCCCGAGTGGATCGTGAGCCCCCTTTTTTCGGCCGGGACAAGCGAGCTTAAGCGCCGTACTTCCCGACGATGGAGATGGCAGCGACGTTGCGCTGGGGAAAACCACCGAGGTTGTGGGTCAGACCAAACACCGGCTCTTGCGCGCGCTGGCGCTCGCCGGCGCGGCCCTGCATCTGCAGGTACATTTCGTAGATCATTCGCAGACCCGAGGCGCCGATCGGGTGGCCGAAGCACTTGAGGCCGCCGTCGATCTGACAGGGGATCTTGCCGCTGGCATCGTAGAAGCCGTCAAGCACATCCTTGATGGCGCCGCCTTCGGATGAGATGTGCAGGTCCTCCATGGTGACAAGCTCGGTCACCGAAAAGCAATCGTGCACCTCGATCAGGCTCAGCTGCTCGCGCGGCTTGTCAATGCCGGCCTCCTGATAGGCGCGCTTGGAGGCCACACGCGTGGTCGCGAAGTAACTGCCATCCCAGGAGTTATGCTGCGCTTCCAGGCCGTTGGAGACGGCCACCTGCAAGGCCTTGATCGAAATGAGATCCTTCTTGCCAAGGCTTTTGGCGACCTCGGGCGTGGCGACGATGGCGCAGGCCGCCCCGTCGCTCACTCCGCAGCAGTCATAAAGGCCGAGCGGTTCGGCCACGGTCGGCGCGTTGAGGACGGTGTCTATGGTGATCTTGTTGCGCAAATGCGCCTTGGGGTTCTTGGCGCCGTTGTCGTGGCTCTTGACGGAGATGTGGGCCATCGCCCGCTTCAGGTCCTTGGGCTCAACGTTGTGCTTGGCGCGATAGGCCGCGGCAAGCTGGGCAAAGCTACCCGGCGCCGACGCGTTGGGATTGACCATGTCGTTCAGAGGCCCGCGGCCGCGCTGCGGCAGTCCCCCGTAACCCGTATCCTTCAACTTTTCCACACCCAGGGCCAAGGCAACATCGGCCGCGCCGGAAGCCACGGCATAGACGGCGCCGCGAAAGGCTTCGGTCCCGCTCGCGCAATAGTTTTCCACGCGCGTCACGGGAATAAACGGCAGCCGCAGCGCGACGGCCAGCGGCGTCGCCGATTTGCCGACGTGCTGTTCCTCGATGGCCGTGGAAAGCCATGCCGCGTCGATCTGCTTGGTGTCGATGCCAGCGTCGGCTATGGCCTCGGTGTAGGCCTCAACCATCAAGTTGTCGGCTTCCTTGTCCCAGCGCTCGCCGAACTTGGAGCAGCCCATGCCCAGGATGACGACCTTGTCCTTGATACCCTTTGCCATGTCTCAAGCCTCCTTGGCTTTGGCCGCAACGGGCGCGGCTTTCCAATAGTAGCGTCTGAAACCCCGCGATTGATCGATGTCCTTGATGCGGAACATCATCTGCATGGGCTGGCCGACTTTCAGCGCCTCGGCGTCAATATCCGTGAAGTCGATCATCACCCGGCCGCCCTCTTCAAACTCGACCATGCCGTAGCAGGCGGGCGGATCGGGCGAGTAGGTCAGCCGGTCGGCGGTGTAGGACTTGATGCGCGCCCGCTGATCGGCAAAGGGATGCGGCTCCTGCGTGCCGATCGCGTTGCAGTTGGGATTGACGCAAATGTCCGACCTCGGAAACTGCAAGGTTCCGCATTTGCTGCATTTGCCGCCGGTGAAACTGGTCACGGTCTCCCGGTTGCGCCACAGCGCAGACAGCGGCGTACCCTTGTCGGTCTCGGAACGCATGCCGCGCTCGAGTTCGATCAAATCGTTGAACGCAAGGTAGCGGCCATAGTTTGCCTCCTCCTTGCGCCGGGCCAGATGACCGGTTACGCCCAGTTGCTGCGGTAGTTTGCCAAGGGCCGGCATCACCTCGAGCAAGAGCGCATCCGCGCCTTGTCCGAAGCCCACCAGCAGGATCTTCTCGCCGGCCTTGGCCTTCTCCAGCACCGAGACCAGCAGCATCAACGGGTGCGCCGCGCCCGTGTCACCCAGATTGGCGTGCAGGGGATCGCAAATCGCCTTTTCCTCGATGCCGGCCGCCCTGGCGATCGCATTGGTGATGCGTGAAAGCGTCGCCGGCATGCAAAAGTGCGTCACATCCTTGGCGGCCGCATTGGCCGCTTCGAGGCAACGCTTGATCACCGGCGGCACGATCGGCATGTAGCCGGCATCGCGGATCCAACGTTCCTCCCACTGGTAGTCGAACTGATTGTCGACTGAGCGGAAGTGATCGACGAAATCGGCGGTCCGCGAGGCTTTGCCCAAGAGCTTCGCCACTGGCTCGCCGGGGCCGACCAGCACGGCGGCCGCACCATCCCCGCTCGACATCTCGAAAGGGCTGGCGGCTTTGGCCTCGCGCTTCTCGGCGCCAATGACAAGCGTTTCCGTGCCGCTCGAGAGCGCCTCGATCAGCGCCGAAGTCGCCGCGCGCTGCGTCGCCGCCACGTCGATGGCGGAGACATCGTCCTCCAGGCTCAGCGCCTGTGCGACAATGCTCGAATGGAGGCGATCGAGGAACGGGAAGGTCGTGGAAGCAAAGCGCAGCGCCCCGATGCTTCCCCGCTCACGGCCGCGAAGCGCGTCGCGGGCAGCTTCCACCGCCATGGTCACGGTGTCCTCATCCCAATTGCAGAATGCACGCTCGCCTTTGGCTTGGCCCTTGAGCGCGGGATTGAACCAGCCGTGCGTATCGGCGATGGCCTTGCGCTGCAGGCGACGCCAGGGAATATAGGCGCCGAACGCGAGAATGCCTTGGGTCATCAATCATCCCTGCCGTTGTTCTTAAGCTGCGGCTATTGAACACGATTGAGGCAGGCTGCGCCATCCTTGTTTGCGGGGGGAATGGCCCCTGAGCGCCTGGGACCGGCAGCCGCGATCCGGCACGGCGTGACCGGATGAATCACACAAAAAAAGTACGGCTGCGCGGAGGCACCGGCGCCGCCGGGATGGATAAAGGCGGCCGACGTCGGCGGCCGCCCGATGCGGCCCGCGTGGCCAAGGAGGGATGACCTCTCGAAGCTGACGGGGTAACAGTCTTGGACACGGGCAATGTCTTGCCCCACGCATTGAAGCGCCTGAGGTCCAGCCCACGAGGGACGCACGATGAGCACGATGAGCACGTTTCGCTTCGACCACATCCACCTGTTTACCCGCGATCCGGAAGCCACCGCCGCGTTCTATGAGCGCATGTTCGGGGCCGAGGTCATCCGCAGCATGCCGCAGGGCAAGCCGCGCATCGATCTGAAGCTCGGAGGTGCCAATATCTTCATTCTCGACGTCAGCCAGGATGCCAAGGCCGCGACGGGACCTAGCCATCCCCACCAGGGCCTCGATCACTTCGGGCTCGAGGTCAAGGATATCGACACGGTCTGTGCCGACCTCAAGGCCAAGGGGGCAAGCTTCAGCCGCGGCCCCGAAACCATCCGGCCCGGCACCCGCATCGCCTTCCTGACCGGACCGGAGGGGGTCTCTATCGAGCTCTTGGAGCGAACCGCGGTGGCCTAGTCCCTCGGCCCAGTGCCACAGCACAGAAAGTTCACATCGCCCGCCGGGACACCGACGCCAGGAACTCCTGGACTTGGCTTTTCCAGAATTTGGCCATGCCCGTGGTACCGTGCCCGCGCGTCTCCTCGCTCGCCGGGATCAGATAAAGCCTGGCGTTGGGCACGCGCTTTAGCTCACGTTCCATCAGACCCGTCTCGGGCGGATTGCGCTCGTCGTCGGCCGAATTGATGGCAAGCAGGGCGGCCTTGATGCGCTCCAGGCCGGGCGATGCGTTGTAGTCGCGCGAAGCGTCCCACTGATAGAGGAAATCGTTGGCGTCGGCCTTGAAGGGCGCCGCCAGGCGGCCATCGAGCAGCTTGTCGGCAAGCGCGCGCGTCGGCGCCTGCTTTTGCAAAGCCAAGGTGCCGCCGCTCGTGGCAATGCCGTAGAACACCGCGGCGGCCTTGAGCGCGCGCGGCTGGCTCGTGTAATTCCCCTCGTTCCAGTCGGGGTCGGTGCGAATGGTATCAATGATCATGCGCCTGAGCATCCAGTTGCGGCTCGACATCTCGGTAGGTTGGGCTGCCATCGGCACCAACGCATCCATGAAGTCGGGATACTGCGTGCCCCACATCCAGGTGTGCATGCCGCCCATGGAGTTGCCCAACACCAGGCGCAGGTGTTTGACGCCGAGCCCTTCCGTGACGAGCCGGTATTGCGCCGCCACCATGTCGTCGTAGTTGTATTTCGGGAACTTCGCGCGCAAGCCGTCGGAGGGTTTTGCGGATTTACCGTGACCGATGGCGTCGGGCAGAATGATGAAATATTTGGCGGCATCGAGCGGCTGTCCGGGCCCGAACAGTTCGCCGCCAAAGCCCGGCGAAAGCAGGCCCGAACCCGATCCGGTGGTGCCGTGCAGGATCAAGATGGGCTCGCCGGCGGGGTCACCAAGGGTGGTGTAATTGAGGCGCAGCTCGGATGCCACTTCGCCGGTGTGGAACTTGAAGTCGCGCGCCCTCCAGCTGGCCTCCGTCGGCGCCGGCGTTTGCGCGAGAGCCGACGCCGCGAGCAGCACGAGCACACCCAACACCAACCCGGCGTGCGCCAAGCAACCTTTATTGCGCATGGAAACCCTCACAAAAAAAACGAGCTCAGGGCCCGCGCCCTCCCGCCCACACCCTACTTGAGGCGGACGGCGGAGGCTATGGGCGGGGTGGGCGGGGCTTTGTGCCGCTGGCGTCGGCGGCAGGCGATGCTAAGCTCGTCGCCACCACCGGAGGTAGCGCTAGGGCGATCATGACCAAGCTGATGCGCGGGCTCGCCAGCGGCGAACGCTGCCTCGGACACGACGATTTGGATCTGCGCCTCAGGCGCATCGCCTCGGGCTTGCTCGCGCTTGGCGTCCAGGCTGGCGATTGCATCGCCATTCTGATGCGCAATGACATCGCCTTCATCGAGGCATCATTTGCCGCCCAGTCGGTGGGTGCCTATGCGGTGCCGATCAACTGGCACTTCAAGGCCGAGGAGATCGTCTACATTTTGGCCGACTGCAGCGCCAAGGTGTTGTTTGGCCATGCCGATCTGCTGGCTCCGATCGCCGGCGGGCTGCCGCCCGGGCTGGCGACGATCGCCGTCGCCACGCCACCGGAGGTGGCGGCCGCCTATGGCATAGCGCGCTTTTCCGCCACGGCGGTGCCGGGCGCCTTCGACTATGAGGGCTGGCTCGGCGCTGAGCCGCCCTATCGCGGCCCGGGCGGGACCCAGCCTTTGACCATGTTCTATACGTCCGGCACGACGGGGGCGCCCAAGGGCGTGCGACGACCGGCCCCGACGGCTGCGCAAATGGCCGCCTCCGACCGGCTGCGGCGCGACATTTTCGGCATCGTGCCGAACATTCGCTCGGCCATTCCCGGCCCGCTCTACCACTCTGCCCCCAACGCCTTCGCCATGCGCGCCGCCCGCGTCGGTGACCTGATGGTGTTGATGCCACGCTTCGATCCCGTCGCCCTGTTAGAGCTGATCGAACGCGCGCGCATCGACACCATGTTCATGGTGCCGACCATGTTTGTCCGGTTGCTCAAGCTGCCGGACGCCGTCAAGCGCCGCTACGATGTCGCCTCGCTCAAGTTCATAATCCACGCTGCGGCACCATGCCCGCACGACGTCAAGCAAGCGATGATCGACTGGTGGGGACCGGTCATCCATGAGTTCTACGGCTCCACCGAGTTCGAGCGCGGTGACGTTTGCCACCAGCGCCGACACGCTGGCCAAACCCGGCACCGTCGGACGCGCCGTCACCGGCGCCGAGCTGCGCATCCTCGACGATAGCGGCAAGCTGCTGCCCGCCGGCGAAGTCGGTGAGATCTTCACCCGCTTTGCCGAGTTGCCAAATTTCACCTATCACAACAAGCCCGAGCAGCGCGCCGCCATTGAGCGCGACGGCTTTATCACATCGGGCGACGTCGGCCATCTCGATGCCGACGGCTATCTGTTCCTGTGCGATCGCAAGCGAGACATGGTGATTTCGGGCGGCGTCAATATCTATCCGGCCGAGATCGAGGCCGTGCTGCTGCGTCTCACCAGCGTCAAGGATTGCGCCGTGTTCGGCATTCCCGATGCCGAGTTCGGCGAGAAGTTGATGGCGGTGGTCGAGCCGTCCGAGGGCAGCAGCCTGACGCTGACGGCCATTCAGGCCCACCTGACGCACCACCTCGCCGGCTACAAGGTGCCACGCATCATCCAGATCGGGCGCGATCTGCCGCGCGAGGATTCGGGCAAGATTTTCAAGCGTCGCTTGCGCGATCCCTTCTGGCACGCACTCGGCCGCAAGATCTGAGCCGCCAAGGAGCGCCGCCGGCGCGCAACTACCAGCTGATCACCCGGCTTGGATCGATCCCCGGTTCGAAGCCCGGAACCTGGGGCATCTTGAAGTCGGTGGCGCCGGGCCAGTACCCAATGCCCGGCGAGACGAGCACATAGGGCTGCTGCGCGTAAGGTGGCAAACTTCGCGCTCCGGGCGGCAGCAGCGGCGGCGCCTCGGCCCGATACAGCGTCGGATATCGGTAAACGCGAGGCTCGCTGGGCAAGACCGTTGGCCGCGCGAGGCTTGCCCGCGCCATCGTTGGCCGTTCGCTCGCCGCGGCTGGGCTTTTCGGTCGCCCGGGGCGGCAGCTTGACCCCTTGGGCGGGGGGGCCCGCGGGCGCGCCTCTCCGCTCGACCGCGGGCTGCTAGCTAGAGCCCGGGCAAGGCGTTTCGGGCCAGCACACCTGTTTTGGATGATAGATCTGCTTTTGGATGATAGATCTGCGCCGACGCGGGCGATGCCAGCGTCATGGCCGCCACCAGCAGCCTGGCGCCGACCGCGCCAGCCCCGAAATCCTCACTCAACGCTTCGCGCTCTCACAGCGTCCCCCGGAACCCGCCGCTCGCCTTGCCCCCGGCCGCGTTGGTGCCGACGGCGGCGCGAGCTTGGGCCAAGTTGTACGATCCGCATCACCCGCTGTCGTGCCTCACCGGGCGGGATGGTTGTCAAAGACGGTTAAGGCTAGGGGCCGCGCGCCGGCGCCTTTAGGTCGGCGCCCACAACGACAGGGTCAGGTAGCGCGTCCACAGAATGGCAAGCGCCGCGCCGACGGCCGCGGCGGCGACCCAGCGCAAGGTCGAAGCCTCTCGGCTGCCCGGAAGACAATAGTTGACCAGCCCCCCGAGCACGACCCCGCCCATCATGCCGGCAATGAGATCGGCGCCGCGGTCGAAGGTGGCACCATGCACCGCCAGGTTTGCAAACCAGCCAAGCACGCACCCCACGCTGAGCATCGTCAAGGCTGCAACGACGGTGCGATCCAAAGTCGGCATTCTCCCCCACACTCGCAAATGCGTGGCATTTGCAAAGACTATACTGCGGGGGGCGCGGCGGCGACAAGCGCTCGATCGGGAGGGGCCGCGGGCCGCGGCCATGCCGCCCGCACGGCCGATCGCGCTCGGCCAAGGACTTGGCCCGCGCAAGTGCCACCTTTGGCTGGAATTGCAACCCCGGACCTGGGGCCTTGGCCTTAGGCCGCCGTGCACGCCCTGCCAGCGCCATAGTGGCGCCGTTCGGCGTCCAGCAGGGCAAGCCGCAACAGCAAGGCCTGCATTTCGGGGGGTAGCCGCTCGGACGGCGTCAACAGCTCGCGCAGTGGCTTGCCAAGGAGGCGGGTGGTTTCGTTGCCGGGTTGCATGGCCTGGGTCCCTCTGGTCTTAACACCAGAACGCGCTGCCACTCACCCGCGTTCCCGCGCTTACGCAGATTCTTTCAGTCGAATCAACTAGTTAACGGAAGGTTAACGACACCGGCACGCGCCGGCGACCCCGCGCCCTCAGGCCTCGGCCCAGTCGGCAAGGCGCCCCAAAAACAGCAGGCACTTTTCGAGTTCGTCGAGGCGCAAAAATTCGTTGGCGGTGTGGGCCTGTGCGATGTTGCCCGGTCCGCAGACGATGGCCGGCGCGCCGCCGCCTTGGAAGAGGCCGGCTTCCGTGCAGTAGGAGACGGCGTAGGTTTTGTTCTGGCCCGCCAGCTTCAAGGTGAGCGGAACAATCCCCGACGCCGTATCGGCCGCATAGGCCGCGACCTGATTGGTGGCCCGGATTGAGATCTCCGCCTCGGGCGCCAGGCGGCGCATTTCGGGGAGACACTGCTCGGCGGCGAACGCCTTCAAGCGGCGGTCCAACCGCATCGGATCGCAGCCAGGCAAGCCGCGGATCTCCCAACCAAACCAGCAGGGCACCGGCACTACGTTGGAGGCGGTGCCGCCCTCAATCTGGGTGACCTGCAGCGTGGTGAAGGGTGGATCGAAGCGTGGATCCTGCTCGCCGGCCTTGAGCTCGTCTTCCATCCGCGACAGTTCGCTCAGCAGGCGGCCGGCGTAAGCGATGGCATTGACCCCATAGTGCGGCATGCTCGAATGGGCCGCCCGCCCCGTCAGTTCGACGCGCCAGCGCACCGGTCCTTTGTGGGCGTCGACCACGCCCATTTCGGTCGGCTCACCGACGAAAACCAGGCGCGGCAAGGGCAGGCGCTTGCCGAGCTCGGCAATCATCGGACGCACGCCGGTGCATCCCACTTCCTCGTCATAGGAAAAGGCCAGATGGATCGGCATCTTAAGCCGGCGACGCGCGAACTGCGGCACCATCGCCAGCGCGCAGGCGAGATAGCCTTTCATGTCGCAGCTGCCGCGTCCGTAGAGCCTGCCGTCGCGCTCCGTCAGCGTGAAGGGGTTGCTGGCCCACGTCTGACCGGCAACCGGGACGACGTCGGTGTGACCCGACAATGCTAGGCCGGGCGCATCGCTGGGCCCGATGGTGGCAAACAGGCTTGCCTTCTCGCCGTCGGGCGTGGGCACCCGCTGACTGGCAATATCGTGCTGGGCCAGGTAGTCCTCGACGAAGCGGATCAGCGGGATGTTGCTTTTGGCGCTTTCCGTGTCGAAGGCGACAAGGCGCGCCAGAAGCTCCTTGGCGACTGCGGTGGGTGGCGTCATGGGCACCTTCAATTCACACTGCGCCGCGCGTGCGGGCTATCGAGCGAAAAGGCGGGAATGGTCACGTTGAAGAGTTCACCCGCCGCGCTCGTCATCTGGTAGGTACCCACCATGATGCCCGAGGGCGTCGGCAAGGGACAGCCGGAGGTGTAGCGAAAGGAGGCGCCGGGCGCCAGCACTGGGGTCTGACCGACGACGCCGGGCCCCTTCACCTCTTGGGTGTGTCCCCTCGCATCCGTGATGCGCCAATGGCGAGAGCGCAACTGTACCCAATCACTGCCCTCGTTGAAGATGTCGACGGTGTAGGCCCACAAATAGCGCCCCTCGTCGGGGGCGGAGTCCTGCTCCAGGAATTGCGGTGTGACGCGAATGCGGATGCTGTGCGTGACAGCTTCGTACATGGCAGCACCTGCCATTTGCATGCGAATGCGGCGCTCAGCCGATTCTAGAGGCCGCGAGCCCGCGGTCAATGTCTTGGATCAGGTCCCGGGTCGCTTCAAGCCCGACCGATAGCCGCAGCGTCCCCTCGGCGATCCCCAGTTCGGCGCGGGCCTCTGGTTTCAGGCGCTGGTGTGTCGTGGTCGCCGGATGGGTGATGATGCTCTTGGCATCTCCCAAGTTGTTGGAAATTTTGACCAGTCGCAGCGCATTGAGAAAGCGAAAGGCCGCCCGCTTGCCGCCCTCGAGTTCGAAGGTGACGACCTGGCCGAAACCGGACATCTGTCGCCGAGCCAGCCCGGCCTGGGGGTGATCGGGACGGCCGCAGAAAAGCACGCGCACAACACCTGGCTGGGTGGCGAGGCGATCGGCGATCTCGGCGGCGGCTGCGCATTGCGCTCGCACGCGCACGGGCAGGGTCTCCAAACCCTTCAACAGCACCCAAGCGTTGAAAGGACTGAGCGAGGGCCCGGTGTGCTTCAGGAAGTTGTGCAGGTGATCCTTCACATAGGCCGCCGGGCCCAGCACGATGCCACCCAGGCAGCGGCCCTGGCCGTCGATGTGCTTGGTCGCGGAATAAACGACGACGTCGGCGCCCAGCTGCAGCGGTTTCTGCAGGATGGGCGTGGCAAACACGTTGTCGACCACCACGCGCGCGCCGGCCGCGCGCGCGATGTCCGAGACGGCGGCGATGTCGACCAGATCCAGCGTCGGATTGGCGGGGGTCTCGAAAAAGAAGGCCTTGGTGTTGGGTCGAACAGCCTTGGCCCAGGCTTGCGTGTCACGGCCGTCGATCAGGGTGGAGGCGATGCCGAAGCGGGGACAGAGATCTTCCACCACATAGCGACAGGAGCCAAACAGCGCCCGCGCCGCCACCAGATGATCGCCGGCCTTGAGGAAACACAATAACGCGGCGGTCACCGCCGCCATACCCGTGGCTGTCGCCCGCGCCGCCTCCGCACCTTCGAGCAGCCGCATGCGCTCTTCGAACATGGCAACCGTCGGATTAGCGTAGCGGCTGTAGATAAAGCCCACCTCGCTCTTGAAGCGCTCCTCGGCCTCTTCGGCCGACTGATAGACATAGCTTTGGGTGACGAACAGCGCCTCGGAGAGCTCGCCGAAGCCCGAGCGCAGCGTGCCACCGTGCACCAGCAAGGTTTCCGGGCTCAGCCCTTCGAGGCCCGCGGTTGGGTCGGGAAATATCGGCATCGCGCTCTCCCTTGCCCGGTTGCAAACGCCAGGCAACAAAAAACCGGCTCGAATCGGCGCCGCTGGTATGCCGGGCGCTCTTCTCGTCGGTCGGTTCGCGCACGGCCTTTTAGCGACTTGTTTTACGTGGCTGCAAGCCGGCCGGCCAAATGACCACGTCTGAGACACCGGGGATTACCGCGACCAGAGGCTTGGCGTCAATGCTTCTATCGTCTAGACGGACGCAGACGTGAGGCTGTCGATGGCAAAAACTCAGGCGAAACCACTGCCCCGTAAGCAGGGGATTGAGGCCGGCATTCTGCCCGTGCAAGCGATCCGCGGCCTCATTGCGGCCGGGCACGTGTGCCCCGCCGAGCCGCTGGCCGCCGACCAGCTCCAGCCCGCCAGTCTCGACCTGCGCCTTGGCCCGTGGGCCTATCGCGTGCGCGCATCCTTCCTGCCCGGTCCGAGCCGAAAGGTTGCCGACAAGCTGGCGGACCTGCAGTTGCACGCCATCGATCTGGGCCCGGGCGCCGTGCTGGAAACCGGCTGCGTCTATCTCGCGCCGCTGCTGGAGAGCATGGCGCTGCCCGCCGCTTTGGCGGCCGCCACCAATCCCAAGAGTTCCACCGGTCGGCTCGACGTCTTCACCCGTGTGATCGCCGATGGCGTCGGCGCCTTCGACCAGATCCCGGCCGGCTACCAGGGGCCCCTCTATGCCGAGATTTGCCCGCAGACCTTTCCAGTGGTCGTGCGCAAGGGCTCGCGGCTGAGCCAAGTTCGCTTTCGTAGCGGCGCGGCCGCTGCCAGCGACCTGGCCCTCGTCGAACTCAACCAGCGCGAAAAGCTGGTGTCGGCCGAGCACGCCGACATCGCCTCCGGCATCGCGCTGTCCGTCGACCTGACGGGCGATCGACACGGCCTCGTCGGCTATCGCGCCAAGCGCCACACGGGCCTCGTCGACGTGGACGTGCCGGCGGCCTGTCGGGTGACGGATTTCTGGGAACCGATTCGCGCCGACGACAGCCGGCGGCTGATCCTCGATCCCGATCAGTTCTATATCCTGGCCTCCAAGGAGGCGGTGCACGTGCCGCCGACGCACGCCGCCGAGATGGTGCCCTTCAACCCCCTGGTGGGCGAGTTCCGCGTGCACTATGCGGGATTTTTCGATCCGGGCTTCGGTCATGCGGCCGCGGGCGGAACGGGTGCCAAGGCGGTGTTGGAAGTGCGAAGCCACAAGGTCCCCTTCATCCTGGAGGATGGCCAGATCGTCGGCCGGTTGATCTACGAACGGCTGACCGAGGTGCCGGAGGTCCTGTACGGCACCCCCCTGAAGTCGAACTACCAGGGTCAAGGCCTCAAGTTGTCCAAACACTTCAAATAGCTAGAAAACTTGGAGCCAAGGCGTCGCCGTGGAGATGCCGCCGCCGCGTGCGCCGGCCTTCCCTCCCGCATGATCCTGCCTTATTGGAGACCTCAGGGTGTCCTATCACGGCGCTCAAGCGGCCACCGCCGGCAGCGCGGCGGCCTACAGGACCTTAAGAGAACCTCTCAAGAATTAGAAACTCTCAAGAATTGCCGAAGACGCGGGGAACGGGACGGGTGAAGCGGTTTTCAGGTGTGATCGGTGCGCTGGTGCTGGCCGTAACGCTGGCGACGGGGGCGCGCGCAGACAGCGCCGCCGATTGCTTCAGCGAGGATCTGGACCGGCGCATCGAGGGGTGCTCGGCGCTCATCGAGCAGGGTGACCAGAACGCCGCCGACTTGAGCTATGCCTATGCCATGCGCGCCCTCGCCTATTCGCTCAAGGGGCGTTATGAAACGGCAATCCGCGACTATGACATGGCGATTTCCATGAAGCCCGACTTCGCGGTGGCGCTCAACAATCGGGCCTGGGCCCTGTTTCGCTGGGGCAAGGCCACCGAAGGGCTGCCCGACGTCGAACGATCGCTCGAGCTCAGCCCGGCGAGCGCTCATTCGTTGGACACCCGCGCCCACATCAAGCAGGCGCTGGGCGATTCCAAGGCGGCGTTGCGCGACTATGACCGGGCGATGTGGTACGGTGGCGCGCGCATGATCCGACTGTATCAATGCGGCCTGACCGAGCAGAAGCTTTATACGGGTGAGATCGACGGCACCTGGCGGCCGGAGGTGACCAAGGCGCTCGAGCAGTGCGTCTTGGACAAGGGCTGCGACCCGTTGCCCGCCGATGAGCAGTGCCGCGCCGCCACGTCGTGAGCCAAGGCGCCAGGTGGCGCCAGGTTTTGGGCAGGCGGGGCGGGACCCCGTGCGCTGGGGTGAATTGTGGCGCCAAATCCGATCCATTCGGGAGCCCGACAGCGGTCTGACGAGACCAGAAAGCTTGGCCGCGTCCGCGTCCTCGAGCGGGAACTTCAGTTGTTTTGACACGTTTAGAACGGGCTTGGTTCCCTAACAACGCGTGTCCCATGAAAATCGCCCAGATTGCGCCGCCGATGGAGAGTGTCCCGCCCCGTCTTTATGGTGGCACCGAACGCATCGTCTCCTACCTGACCGAGGAACTGGTGGCCCAGGGGCACGACGTGACGCTGTTTGCCAGCGGCGATTCGATTACGCGGGCGAAACTGGTTGCCAGCTGCCCGCAGGCCTTGCGTCTGAACCCGGCGGTGCGCGATCCCATTCCCTACTACATGATGATGCTATCAAAGGTGCGCCGCGCCGCCAGCGAGTTCGACATTCTGCATTTTCATATCGATCAATTCCATTTCCCGCTGTTTGAGGAGATTGCCGCGCGCACGGTAACCACCATTCACGGCCGCCAGGATCTGCCGGACCTGCAGAACCTTTATACGGGCTTCCCGAACATGCAGCTCGTCTCCATCTCCGAGGCTCAGCGCCGGCCGCTGACCGGAGGGGCCGCGTTCGCGGCGACCGTTTATCACGGTCTGCCGCGCAACCTTCTTGCCCCTTCGCTGATCCCGCGCGGGGGCTATCTGGCGTTCCTCGGCCGCATCTCGCCGGAAAAGCGGGTCGATCGCGCCATTGCCATTGCCCGTGCCGTTGGCGTGCCCATCAAGATCGCCGCCAAGATCGACCGCGTCGATGAGGAGTACTTTCGCGCCGAGATCGAACCGTTGCTGGATCAGGCCGGGGTCGAATACATCGGCGAGATCGATGATCGCAAAAAGTCGCGCTTCCTGGGCGATGCGCGCGCGCTGCTGTTTCCCATCAACTGGCCGGAGCCCTTTGGCCTCGTGATGATCGAGGCCATGGCCTGTGGCACACCGGTGATGGCGTTCGAGGCCGGCGCCGTACGCGAAATCATCGATGAGGGTGTGACCGGACACATTGTGCGCAGTGTCGAGGAAGGCGTTTGCAAGATCGGCGCCGTGATGGCGCTTGACCGCGGTCGGGTGCGGCGACGGTTCGAAGAAAGGTTCACGGCCACGCGTATGGCCAATGACTACGTTAAGGTCTATCAGGCTCTGATTGGCGCGGAGGCGAGGCCTGAATCGGGTTGGGAACCGGCGGAAGCCGCCAGCGTGGTGGAGCCCGTGGCGGCCGTGCATTGAAACGAGGGGTAAGAGGGCAGCGCGAAGACGTGGTCGTTTCTCAATCCAGCAAGCCCAACGCAATTCCGATCGCGCCGACCGAAGCGCCGTTCTACATACCTGCCACGAACTCCCCGTCGCGCCCGCGCCGAACGCTGAAGCACGACGATACGTTTGCCGTGTTCGACAGCTACGGGGATATCGGGGCGAGTGCCGGCGGGCCCGACGGCCTGTTTGACCACGACACGCGCTATCTGTCGCACCTTGAGCTGTTGATCAACGGCACGCAACCGCTGCTCCTGCACTCGGAAATCAAGGCCGACAATCTTAGCTTTTCCGTCGACCTCACCAATCCCGACATTTACCGAGACGGCAAGCTGTGGCTGCCCAAGGACACCGTGCACATCGCGCGGGCGATCTATCTCTACAACGGCTCGCTGCGCGAGCGGATGTGTTTTACCAACCACGGCTCCGACGAGATCAACATGACGCTGTCGCTGGCCTTTGCCAGTGATTTTGCCGACATTTTCGAGGTCAGAGGCATCCGCAGGGAACGACGCGGCGAGAGCTGGGCACAGTTGACCAGCAAGAGCAGCGTGCTCTTGTCCTATCGCGGTCTCGACGCGGTCGTGCGCGAAACCAGCCTCAGCTTTGAGCCGCCGCCGAGCCTGTTGCAGAGCGGCATCGCCAGCTACGGCTTGAGCCTTGCTCCCGGCAGCAAGCGCGCCATCTTTCTGACGGTGGCCGGCAGGGAGCAGTTGCCCAGATCCACGCTCTCCTTCTTTACGGGGCTCTTGCGCCTCAATCGCGAACGTCGGATCGCAACCGGCGGGGCGGCGAGCGTGGAGACCAGCAATAGCCTGCTCAACGAGGTGCTGTACCGGTCCAGAGCGGACCTGCATATGCTGATGACGGCGACCCCCCAGGGCCATTACCCCTACGCCGGTATTCCCTGGTATTCGACGACGTTCGGTCGCGACGGCATTATTGCGGCCATGCACATGCTGTGGCTCGATCCCAACATTGCCGCGGGCGTGTTGCGCCGCCTCGCCGATTTGCAGGCCATCGAGGTTGACAGCAGGGCCGACGCCGAGCCCGGCAAGATCGTGCACGAGATGCGCGGCGGCGAAATGGCGGCGCTCGGCGAGGTTCCGTTCGGAAAGTACTACGGCAGCGTCGATGCGACGCCGCTGTTCGTCATGCTCGCCGGCGCCTATCTGCAGCGCACCGGCGATACCGCGCTCATTACGCCAGCTTTGGCCGGCGATCGAACGCGCGCTGGCCTGGATCGACGGTCCCGCCGACGTCGATGGGGATGGCTTCATCGAGTATGCGCGCGGCGTGGAGACCGGGCTCGCCAATCAAGGTTGGAAGGATTCGCACGACGCGGTCTTCCATGCCGACGGCACGCTGGCCCGCGGCCCCATCGCCTTGGTGGAAGTGCAGGGCTATGTGTATGCCGCCAAGAAGGGGGCGGCGGCGTGCGCACGCAGGCTTGGCAAGTCGGCACGGGCGGCCGAACTCGAGCGGCAAGCGGAAGCCCTGCGTCGGCGCTTCGAAAAGAGCTTCTGGTGCGAAGAGATCGGCAGCTACGCGCTGGCGCTCGACGGTGCCAAGTCCTTGTGCAAGGTACGTACCAGCAATGCCGGCCATGCGCTCTTTACGGGCATCGCCGGGCCGGAACGCGCGCAAGAAATTGCCGCCCGGCTTTTGCTGTTTCCCTACTATTCGGGTTGGGGCATCCGCACCGTCGCGCACGGCGAGGCGCGCTACAATCCCATGTCCTATCACAACGGATCGATCTGGCCGCACGATAATGCGCTGATCGCCGCGGGCCTCGCGCGCTACGGTCATGGCAGGCCCATAGAGATCCTGTTTCGAGGCCATCGTGCGCGCCGCCCTGCACATGTACGACCGGCGCATTCCGGAGCTCTACTGCGGCTTCCGCCGTCGGCCCGGTCGAGGACCAACGCTGTATCCGGCCGCCTGTTCGCCCCAGGCCTGGGCCGCGAGCTCGCCGCTCTCGCTGTTGGCCTCGATGCTCGGATTGCGGTTCGATCCTGTTGAGCGCACCGTGCGGCTGGTCAACCCCGTCGTGCCCGCCCTGGCGGGCAGCATCGCCATTCGCAATCTGGCGCTCGGCGGTGGCCTCGCTCGATTTCGTGGTCGGCACCAAAAACGGCCTGCCGACGCTCGAAGTCACGCGCGCCTCCCAGAACGTGCGCCTGCTGATGGACGTCTAAGCGCCGCCCGCGGCGGCGCGCGAGACGGCTTGCGCCGGAACCACGATGCCCTTCGTTGAGTTTAGTGGGTCGATCACCCCGAAGGGAGCTAGACGAAAAAATGGACCCCAACGTTTCAAGCAACGTCGCCCAGCTGGGCGGCTTGACGCGATTTCTGCCGGCCTCGCTGGTGTTTGTCTTGATCCACGTGCTTTTTGTCGGTGGCGCGATCTTTTTGGCGTCCATGAATTGAGCCCCCGCACCGCTCGATGCAAACGGCAGCCAACCGCCTTAACCGAGATCACCTTTTCTTGAAGTTTGGGAGGCGAGCGTGAACGCCGAGCCGCGGCATCACCTCTATGCCGTGATCAGAGGCTTTAAGACCGCCCTGCTGATCACGCGCGCCGCCGACGGAAGCATGCATGCCCGTCCCCTCGCCGTTGCCGACGTCCCCGCGGACGGCGAAATCCTGTTTGCCACCAGCAGCTCATCGCCCAAGGTTGCGGAAATCGAAGCCGATCCGCGCGTGCTCATCAGCTTTCAAAACGGTGCGCAATTCGCCTGCGTCTCCGGCACCGCCCGGGTGAGCCGCAACCGCGCTCGCTTGCAACAGCTCTGGTCGGAGAGCTGGCGGATCTGGTACCCGGCCGGGGTCGACGATCCCTCCCTCTGCCTTCTTGCCGTCCAGCCGAGCGCGGGTGAGTACTGGGACAATGCCGGCGTCAAAAGCCTCAAGTACCTTTTCCAAGGCGCCGCCGCCTATATCCGCGGCGACCGCCTCAGCACCGATGCGGCCCATGCCCACGCTAAGGTGGATCTGAAGTCCTAGCGACGGCCCGCCCCGGCACAGGGTTAGGCCGCAGCCTGCCGCGGCGCGGGAAGGAGACAAAACCAGTCGAAGCCGGGCGGGCCAAGCGCTGCGCTATCGGCAAGCCGCCACGCTTGGCGCCTCAGCCGACTTGGGCTGCCGCCAGCACCCGCAACCAGTTCTCGCCGGCAATTTTGCGGACATTGTCCTCGCTCGTGATCCTTCGCAACTGGGCCAGCAGATCCGGATAGCCGGACGGCGCCGGCGGCACGGCGCTACGCCCCGCCACCAGATCGAGACCCAGTGCAACGTGGTCGGCACCCACGGTTTTGATGACATAGTCGACCTGTTCGGCCCACTCCTCCGCCGTCGGCAGCGCGGCGTCCGGATCTTCCCGCCAGGCCTGGAGCCCTTTCCACCGATCGGCAAATTCCGCGTCCATTTTGGCAATATAGTCGCCGCGATCCCCTGGGGGCCGCGGCCCGGAGGGCGCAAAGCCCACCATGGCGGTGACGGCCTTTGCCGCATTGGCGGCGCCGGCTGGGTTCTCCGCCATCCATTTGCGGTAGCGCTTGGAAACGACGGCCGCGCCGCCGTGGATGCCGACCAGTCCGCCTTTGGCCGCCAGTGCCTTCAGCACCGCGTCGGACAAGCCAACTCCGCTGACGGCACGGATGACGTCGTGGCTGGCGACCACCGGCGCGCGGCTCGCCTCGATCAGCTGCAGGTGCACGGCCTCCGTGCCATGCGTGATGTCGATCAGGATGCCGAGCTCGTTCATCCGCCGCACCAGCGCGCGTCCGCGCTCATTGATGCCGTGGTAGTGATCGGGCGTCTGCCCGCCTTGCGTGGCGGCGAGCGCACTGTCGGAGAAGGCATTGAACCCGCTCTGGGTTGCGAACTGGATGCTGCGCAGGCCGAGCCGATAAAAGGCCGCCAGCACGTCCGGATCGCCTTCATGATCGAAACCGGATTCGATGCCGAGAAAAACCGCCATGCGCCCGCTGGCAACGATGGCACGCGCCTCGGCAACCGTGCGCGCCACGCCCATCTTATCCGTGTGCGTTTCGGCGAAGCGATGAAAGGTTTCGATCAGTCGCAGCGTCTGCTTGGGTGAATAGTTGTAGTTCCAATAGCCGTAGGTGCCGAGGTTTTCGATGATGCAGTTGACGCCCGCCGCACGCGCGCGGGCGTAGTCCCAGCCGCGCTCGGTCGGCTGCCAGGGGTCGATCTGCTCCCAATAAATGCGGTTGGTGATGTGCACGTGCCCGTCCATCAGAATGAACGGTGCCCCTCGTGCAGGACCGGTTTGGGCCGCGGCGGGGACGCAGGGCAACCCCTTTGCCGCGCCGGCCAGAAGCGTCCCGGCACCGATCAGCTTCAGCGCCTCGCGGCGCGATCGTCTCGCCGTCATGTCGTCCTCCTTGGCCCCTCGATTGCGCACGACCGCAGCGCCGGTGGCCGCCGCGGCCCACGCAGGCTACTCGGTCGAGCGCACGCGACCCAGAAGCCCCTTCGCAAGTCAGCCGTGCGCCAGCACACGAGCTAGCGCACGCGCGGCATCACCTCGGTGTAGAACAGTTCGATCGATCGCATCAGCTTGGCGTGCGGCACCAGGGTGTTGTGGGTCCAGCCGAAAATCCAATTTACCGGCAGCTTGCGGCGCAGCGCTTCCAGGCTGCGCGTTACCGTGTCGCGCGTGCCCACTAGCGCGTAACCCTTGGCGATCGCCTCCTCGGCGGTCGGCGCCTCGCCCGTTTGCGGGTCGAGCATGCCGCGGCGAAACCCGAACGGCACGAACCAAGCATTGCCGGCGAAGGTCGCCGAATCGATCCAGAGCTGTCGCGCCTCCTCATCGGTATCGGCGATGATGATGTCGCGCAGCATGCCCATGCCATCGCCGAGCCCGCGGCCCGAGGTGGAGGCATAGACCTCAAACAGATGCTTTTCATGCATCTCGTGCATCGGCGGCAGAATGGCCGTCACCGCATTCTTGGCGCACCAGCGGATCGAATTCTCCGACGAGGCAAACGGCTGGAAGATCGGCGGATGCGGCTTTTGCAACGGCTTCGGCACCACACCCACCGCCGTCAGGATGCCGTTCTCGACCCCCTTGCCCCATTTGGCCGTGGTCTCGAGCGGCCACGGTGTTTCGCCGGGCGGGATCTTCCAGAATTTGCCCTGGAAGGAGAGCATTTCCTCGGTCCAGCACTTTTTGATGATCTGGAAGCTTTCCTCGAAGGCGGCGCGATTGGCGGCATCGATTTCATCGTGCTGGTGCGGCAGCGCCCCGTGGATGCCGTGCATCTGCTGCGCCATGATGTCGACCCAGCGGCGCTGATAGCCGCGCGCGAAACCGGCGCAAGCGCGCCCGCCCGTCATGTGGTCGAGCATGGCGATGTCTTCGGCCACGCGAATGGGATTGGAGGCTGGCAGCACGATGCCGAGTTGGCCCACCCGGATCCGCTTGGTCTGCATGGCGATGTAAAGGTCGAGCAACACCGGGTTGTTGGAGACCTCGAAGCCCTCGATGTGGAAGTGGTGCTCGGTGAAGCTTACCGAGTCGTAGCCGAGAGCGTCGGCAAGCCGGCATTGCTCGGACACCTCGCGCAGCATCTGCTGGTAGAGGTCGGCCCGGGTGCCTGCCATGCCGGCCTCGATGTCGGCCTTGCTACCGAGCGATGGCAGATAGAAGAGCGAGACCTTCATCGCTTCCCCCCGCAAAGGTTGAGTATTGAATTGCGCTTTAGAGAGTGAGGCCTCGCCGGCATGACGGCAATCCCCCTGATCAGCGGCCCTTGCCTGCGGCTCGCGGCGTGCCGGCCGGGATCGCGGCCTGCGCCCCGTGCGGGCACCCTGATCGGCGGCGGCGCCGGGCGCGGGTCAGAGGCGAGCGCGGGGCCGTGGCTAGGAGACGCCTTCCTTGCTCTCGGCTATGGCGGCCTCGTAGGCCTCACTAGCGGCGAGCCAGTCATGCTCAGCCTGCGCCCGCGCCGCGATCAGTTTGCCGCGCTCGCGGGCCAGCGCCTGGGCGCGGTCCGAATCCTGCCGGTAGATGTCCGGATCGGCCAAGGCAGCCTCGATCGTGGCGATCTGGCGGCTCAGCGCCTCGATCTGGGCCTCGGCCTTGGCGACCTCGCCCTTGAGCGGTGCCAACGCGGCGCGTTGCTCGGCCGCCTGTCGGCGCGCGGCTTGCGCGGAGGGCCGCAGAGACAGCTCGCCCCGGGACTTGGACCCGGGCCCATCGAG
This sequence comes from uncultured Alphaproteobacteria bacterium, assembly GCA_963770295.1. Classification (GTDB taxonomy): domain Bacteria; phylum Pseudomonadota; class Alphaproteobacteria; order Rhizobiales; family Hyphomicrobiaceae; genus AWTP1-13. The sequence continues at coordinate 260,286 of CAVYPA010000003.1, read as the reverse complement.
GGCGCGCCGTTCGGCGAGACACTCCGCGCGGTAGCGGTCCATATCGCCATCATAGGTCTTGACCGTGCCGTTGCGCACAATCCAAAGCCGGTCGGTGCAGGCATCCATCAGATGCCGGTCATGGCTGATGAGGATCACAGCACCCTCATAGTCATTGAGGGTGCGCACCAGCGCCTCGCGCGAATCGACATCGAGGTGGTTGGTCGGCTCGTCCAAAATCAGCAGATGCGGCCCGCGAAAGGTGGCGAGCGCCAAGAGCAGTCGCGCCTTTTCCCCACCCGAGAGATTTTCCGCGCGTGTATCGGCTTTATCGAGGCCGAAGCCCAAAGCACCCAACCGCGCCCGCGTCTGCGCCTCGGTCGCAGCGGGTATCAGGTTGCGGATCTGGTCGTAGGGTGTCAGGCGCGGCGCGAGATCATCCAACTGGTGTTGCGCGAAATAGCCAACCGTGATCTTGTCGGAGCCATAGCGCCGACCCGCCATCGGCGGGAGGCGCCCGGCGATCAACTTGGCGAACGTGCTCTTGCCGTTGCCGTTGGCGCCCAAGAGGCCGACGCGGTCGTCGGCATCCAACCTGAGGTCCAGGCCGCTGAGCACCGGTCGGCCTGGCTCGTAGCCCGCCGCGGCAGCCTCCAGCCTTATCAGCGGGCTCGCCATGGCTTTGGCGGGATTGGGAAAGGAAAAGGGCGCCACGCGCTCTTCGATGGCCTCGGCGATCGGCTGCATGCGAGCCAGCGCTTTAACGCGACTTTGCGCCTGCGTTGCCTTCGAGGCCTTGGCCTTGAAACGGATGATGAAGGCCTCGATGCGGCGACGCTCGTCGTCCTGCTTCTTCTTGAGCTTGAGGTCGAGGCGCTGCTTTTCCCGGCGCGTTTCCTCGAAGGTGTCGTAGCCGCCCGTGTACAGCGTGAGCTTACTTTGCTGTAGGTGCAGGATCGACGTCACCGACCGGTTCAACAGCTCGCGGTCATGGCTGACGATCAGTACGGTATGGGGGTAGTCGCCGAGATATGCCTCAAGCCACAAGGTCCCCTCAAGGTCGAGATAGTTGGTCGGCTCGTCAAGCAACAGCAGCTCCGGTTCCCTGAACAGCATGGCCGCCAGCGCCACGCGCATGCGCCAACCGCCGGAAAATTCCGAACAAGGCCGTTGTTGGGCGCCCTCATCGAAACCGAGCCCGGCCAGGATGCGGGCGGCGCGCGAGGGTGCCGCGTGCGCGTCGATGTCGCTCAGCCGCTCGTGGATTTCGGCGATCCGCATCGGGTCTTGAGCGGTCCCAGCCTCGACTATCAGACGCGTCCTCTCCTGATCGGCGGCTAGCACGAAGTCGATCAAACTCTCAGGCCCGCCGGGCGCTTCCTGCGCCACCGCGCCGATGCGCGTGGCGCGCGGCACGTTGATGCTGCCCTCATCGGGCGACAGCTCGCCGGCGATCAGGCGCAAAAGCGTAGTTTTTCCCGAGCCGTTTCGCCCGACCAAGCCGACTTTGTGGCCCGACGGAATGCCCGCCGTGGCCTTATCGAAGAGAAGGCGCCCCTCGATGCGATAACTGAGGTCGTTGATGTGCAGCATGGGGGCTAAGCCAATAGCCGATAGGCCGCCGCGTGTCATGCGCGGGCGGTCGGTCCCCGCCACATCGCCCAAGGTGTGAGCGGTCGAGCAGATGGCAGCCGCGACGCCGATCTGCCCGTCTCGCGCCCGCAATCGCGGCAGCCGGCGCTCACTTCTGCGGCTTGCCCGAGACTCCTCAGGTCAGGGCTTGGTACACCAAATTGCGCAGCATCTGCCGGTACCTGAGGCGAATGAGGCCCGGCGCCGCAGCCATAAAGACCACCGTTAATGCCTCCTTGGGGTCGACCCAGAAATAGGTGCCATAGACGCCCGACCAATAAAAATCGCCGGCGCTGCCGGCCATGGCAGCGATGCCGTTCTGCCGCCGCACGGCGAAGCCCAAGCCAAAGCCGTAACCCATGGCGGCGGGGTCCATGCTATCGGCGATGCGATTGCCGAGTTCGCTCGGCAGGTGATCGCACGTCATCAGGGCCACGGTTCCGCGCCCGAGGATCTGGGCCGAGCCGAGCGTGCCACCCAGGCGCAACGCTTCGGCGAAGCGCAGGTAGTCGGCCGCCGTCGAAACCGTGCCGCCACCGCCGCTGTCCCAGATCTGCGGCGTGTCGCCCGCGTGGTGGATGGCGACGTTAACGGCACCGTTCAGCGGGTCCTTGGCGAACGCACGCGCATAGCGATGGCGCTTGTCGGCGGGCAGCACGAAGCTGGTGTCAACCATCCCGAGCGGCCCCCACAGGCGCTCGGCCAAAAATTGAGAGAGCCGTTTGCCGCTCACGGCCTCGACAATGAAGCCCAGCACGTCCGTGGAAAATCCGTACTCCCAATTGGTGCCAGGATCGAATAGCAGAGGTGCCCGTGCCAGGGCGGCGATCGTTGCGTCCTTCGTCAGCTTCTCCGCCGCCGCCACGGAGGAGCCGGGGTAGGCGGCGTGCGCATAGGTGTCGCCGCGATTCTGGTAGGTGAGGCCCGAGGCGTGGCGTAGGAGATCCTGCACGGTCGGTAAACTCTTGGGCGCGCGCGTGCCGCCCTTGCCATCGGCGACCCGCAGGACCGCGAGCGGGGGCAGATAGGTTGCGACCGGATCGCCCAGAAGAATGCGCCCCTCCTCGACCAACTGCATGATGGCCGTCGAGGTCATCGCCTTGGTCATGGAGGCGATCGAGAAGATCGCGTCCGTCTTCAGCGGTTCGTCGTTTGCTGGGTCACGCCGACCGACCGCCTCGAAGTGCGCGAGCTGGCCGGCGCGCATAATGCCGACCACCGCCCCGGGCAGCTGCTGGGCGTCCACCTCGCGCCTCAGCGCCTCGCCAATCCGCCGCAGGCGAAGGGAGGAGAGGCCGACGGCTTCTGGCTCGGCCCGGCTGAGTGCGGTCGTGGACATGGGCGAAAATCCTCATGCGAAAAGGCGGCGGGCCACAGAGTGCGCTTTGCCCGTGCGGGAGACAAGCGCACCCCGACCGGCCCGGGACACGATCTGTGCAGAAGAACGAACCCGGAACTAGCGCTCGACAGAGGCGCCGAATCGCCTCATGTTCTCATTCTGTTCCCGCCACGGCGGGCCACGCCACCCCGCCCTCGCCAACCGATCCATTGAGCCGATCCATGCGCACCTATCTCATCACCCACGACCAGGCCGGCAGCGCCAAGCACACCCTCTCTGCCGCCATCATGCAATTGGGCGAAGCCTGGGCCCGCCCCCTCGAAGCTACCTGGTACGTGCAATGCAAAGCGCGCGCCGACGCCCTTCAAGCCCACCTCAGCCCATACCTTGACGGCGACGACGGTCTGTTGATCCAGCAGGTCGAGACCGAGGCGGTGCTGCTCAATACTTCGCTGCGCTGGTTCCGCAGGCGCCAAGCCAACGCCGGCGAGCTTTCGAATGTTGTGGCGTTCCCGTTGCGTGCCGAGTCTGAAGCCAAAGCGGCCTGATCCCAAGCAAGGCAGCGGCGCCGTCCGCCGAGCGCGCCCCCAAGCGCCGGCGGCGGCGCGGCCTCAAGGCCGCCAGCTGAGAAAGTTGGCGATGAGCCGAAGTCCCAGCGTTTGGCTCTTCTCCGGATGGAACTGCGTGCCCGCGATGTTGTCTGCCCCCACCATCGCGGTCACCGGTCCGCCGTAGTCGGTCTCTGCCAGCAGCGCGCCGGGCGCGGCCGCGAGGTGGAAGGAGTGCACGAAATAGGCATGCAGCCCATCGCTCCCGGTCCTAATGCCGCCGAGCAGAGGGTGCTCCCGGATCACCGTCAGCGTATTCCAGCCCATGTGCGGAACTTTGAGGCTCGGGTCACTCGGTTGGATGGCCTTGACGTCGCCCTTGAGCCAGCCCAGCCCGGGGGTGATTTTGAATTCGAGCCCGCGCTCGGCCATCAGCTGGGCACCGACGCAAATGCCGAGCAACGGGCGCCCCTTGGCACGCACGCTGTGCTCGAGCGCATCGATCATGCCCGGCACGGCGGCGAGCCCAGCCTTGCAATCGGCGAAGGCGCCCACGCCCGGCAGCACGATGCGGTCGGCGCCCACCACGTCCTCAGGCTTGTGGCTGACGGCGATGCGGGCATCCGCGCCGCTTTCGCGCGCCGCCCGCTCAAAAGCTTTGGCGGCGGAGTGGAGGTTGCCGGAGCCGTAGTCGATGATGACGACGCGCTGCATGGCGGCTAGGGGCGTGCGCCCATGAGGGAAGCGATGACGGGCCACTCCCGGGCGCTGACGCCGCCAGGGGCTGCCGCGGTCGGCGCCTGCAAGACCGGCTGGGACGGGATCCAGGCCTCGAAGAAGCGGCGCTCGCACGCGTTGCGGTTGCGCCCGTTGGCGGCGCCCAGCAGCCGCCAGCCCCGCCGGTTGAGCGCCCAGCGCCGCAACGTGTCGCCTTCAAAGGCCAGCAGGAGATTGAGGGCGAGGAGACAAAGCCCGATCCAGCGTTGATCGACGATCCTCGTCAGTCGCACCGCCTCGATGGCGCCGTAGGCGATGATATAGCCGATGAGCGGCCACCACAGGCGGTGGGCGAGGAGCCACAAAGGCCCGAACAGGGCCGCGCCCCAGGAGAACCCATCCTTGATGAAGAGCAGGCTTTCGGCGCGGTCGACGCGATCGGCCGGAGCGTTCGGCGGCTCGTGCACGGTAAAGGTCTGCATGGCTTGGGCCAAGCCCTGGCGAAGGCGTGAGGAGGCTTTTTACGCGCTCGCCGTCACCTTGGCGAGCCCTTTGACGAACCGACGCGATCAGGGCGGCAGGCGGCGGCGCCGGACCTCGCCGCGCCGACAGCCAAGGGGGCAAGCCTGCTCGGCGCGAGGGTTGGCTTGAACCCAAACCCGCCCCGGGCCCGCGCCTCAGAGGCTCAAGGTTCCCTTGGTGGAGGGCACACGCCCGACCTGCCGAGGGTCGATCCTCACCGCGGCGCTGAGCGCGCGGGCCAGGCCCTTGAAACAGGTCTCCGCAATATGGTGGTTGTTGTCGCCGTAGAGCGTCTCGATGTGAAGCGCCAGGCCGGCGTGCTGGGCGAAGGCCTGGAAGAATTCCCGGAACAGTTCGGTATCCATCTCACCGAGCTTGGCCGCCGTGAACCGCACCCGCCACACGAAATAGGCGCGCCCGGAGACATCGAGGGCGACGCGCGTTAGCGTTTCGTCCATGGGCAGGTACGCCGACGCGTAGCGCACGATGCCCTCTTTGCTGCCGAGCGCCTTGGCCACGGCCTGGCCCAGCACGATGCCGCAGTCCTCGGTGGTATGATGGAAGTCGATGTGCAGATCGCCCTTGGCCTTGAGCGTAATATCGATCAGGGAGTGCCGCGCGAGTTGCTCCAGCATATGGTCCAGGAAACCGATGCCGGTGGCTATGTCGTAGGCACCGGTACCGTCGAGATCGACGCTGGCCTTGATCTTCGTCTCCTTGGTGGAGCGCTCGATGCTGGCTTGCCGCTTCACGGAGGTTAATGCCTTGCTTGCGTGTTACGATTTAAGCCTTTATCAGCTTGGTCCCGCCCCTGCCATAGGCGCCAGCGCAAATACTGAACCCACTTGATTTACGTCCCGTTCACGCCGACATGGCCTCAAGCATGAACGACCCGGCAACACCCCCCGCGATTTGGCACGGCACCACGATTTTGACGGTGCGCAAGTTGGGCAAGGTGGTCATTGCCGGCGACGGGCAGGTCAGCCTGGGAGCTACCGTCATTAAGGCCAACGCCCGCAAGGTGCGCTCGGTCGGCAAGGGAGACGTGATCGGCGGCTTTGCTGGCGCCACCGCCGACGCCTTCACCCTGTTCGAGCGGCTGGAAGCCAAGCTCGAGCAGTATCCGGGGCAGCTTACCCGGGCCTGCGTCGAACTCGCCAAGGATTGGCGAACGGATCGCTATTTGCGTCGCCTGGAGGCCATGATGATCGTGGCCGACCGCCAGCGCACCCTGACGCTCACCGGCACCGGCGACGTGCTCGAACCCGAAGGCGGGGTGATGGGCATCGGCTCGGGCGGCAACTTTGCGCTGGCGGCGGCCAAGGCCCTGTTCGACACGCCACTCGGCGCCGAGGAGATTGCGCGCCGCGCCATGGCGATCGCCGCCGAGATCTGCATCTACACCAATAGCAATATCGTCGTGGAAAGCCTCGAAAGCGCCTGAGGGGATGCCGTCCCGTGCCTACGATTTTCGCCCCCTGTCGACGCCCGATCTCCCCTTGGTTGGGCGTTGGCTGGCGGCCCCGCACGTTGTGGCGTGGTGGGGTGAGCCCGACGCGCAGTTCGCGCTCGTCAGCGGCGACCTCGCGCAAGCGTGCCTCGAGCAGTACATCGTGGCGGTCGCCGGTCGCCCGTTCGGCTATTTGCAGTGCTATGACGTTGCAGCCTGGCCGCAGGGCGGACTTGGCAGCCAGCCGTCGGGCACGCGCGGCATCGATCAGTTCATCGGCGAGCCGGACATGATCGAGCGGGGTCATGGCTCCCAATTTATTCGCGCCTTCGTCGATCGCCTGCTGGCGACCGGCTGCCCGCGGGTTCTGACCGATCCTGACCCGGCCAATGCGCGGGCGATTCGAGCCTATCAGAAGGCCGGCTTTTGCGCCGAGCGGGAGGTCGATACCGCCGAGGGCCGCGCGCTTTTGATGATCCGCGACAGCAATCGGACAAGGCCAGCATGACCAGCTTTTCTCCCCGCGAGATCGTCTCCGAGCTCGATCGCTTCATCGTCGGCCAGCACGATGCCAAGCGGGCGGTCGCCATTGCGCTGCGAAACCGCTGGCGACGCCAACAATTGATCGGTGACCTGCGCGAAGAAGTGCTGCCGAAGAACATCTTGATGATCGGGCCGACCGGCTGCGGCAAGACCGAGATTTCGCGTCGCCTCGCCAAACTCGCCGGCGCGCCTTTCTTGAAGGTGGAGGCGACTAAGTTCACCGAGGTCGGCTATGTCGGCCGCGACGTCGATTTCGATCGTGCGCGACTTGGTGGAAGTCGGCATCGGCCTGGTACGCGAGAGCAAGCGCAAAGAGGTGAAGGCGCTCGCCGAAAAGCATGCCGAAGAGCGTGTGCTCGATGCCCTGGTCGGCGCCAATGCCTCGGCGGCTACGCGTGAAGCCTGGCGCAAGCGCCTGCGCAACAATGAACTAAATGACAAGGAGATCGAGATCCAGGTGGCCGAAACCGGCCCGCAGTTTCCCACCTTCGACATTCCAGGCGGTCAGGTCGGCATGCTCAACCTCAACGACATGCTCGGCAAGGCCTTTGGTCAAAGGATGAAGCCGCGCCGCGCCAGTGTCGGCCACAGCTACGATCTGTTGGTGGCGCAGGAGAGCGACAAACTGCTCGATCAGGATCAGATCACGCAGGATGCCGTGCGCAGCGTCGAGAATGACGGCATCGTCTTTCTCGACGAGATCGACAAGATCACCTCGCGTTCGGAGGCCGGCCGCATCGGCGCCGACGTGTCCCGCGAAGGCGTGCAGCGCGACCTCCTGCCCCTGCTGGAAGGCACCACGGTCTCGACCAAGTATGGTCCCGTGAAGACCGATCATGTCCTGTTCATCGCCTCGGGCGCCTTCCACCTCGCCAAGCCGTCCGATCTGCTGCCCGAGCTGCAGGGGCGTCTGCCGATCCGGGTGGAACTAAAACCGCTGACGCGGGAGGATTTCCGCCGCATCCTGACCGAACCGGAGGCAAGCCTGATCAAGCAGTACGTGGCATTGATGGCAACGGAGGGCGTGACCCTCGATTTCAGCGCCGATGGCATCGACGCGCTGGCCGACATCGCCGCCCAAGTCAATTCTAGCGTGGAGAATATCGGCGCGCGCCGGTTACAGACCGTGTTGGAGCGCGTGCTCGATGAGATCTCGTTTGCCGCCGCCGATCGCACCGGCGAGACCATCCGCATCGATGCGGGCTATGTGATGAGCCGCATCGGTGATCTCGCCAAAAACACAGATTTGAGCAAATTTATCCTGTGAGCCCGGGTTGTTGCGCGCGCCCAGGACCGCGCGGCGCGGAAGGCGGCAGGCCCGCGGGTGCTGCCTGCCCTGGCCGCGGCGTGGCGATCTGAGCTCAAGCCCCGGCCGCCCCCCGCAGGCTGCCAAGGCCCGGGCGCAGCGAGGGTGACAGCAAGGGCGCGCGCACCTACATAGGAGGCCGTCGTGCCGTGTGTCCGTTGATCCCCATGCTTGACCGCAACAACAGCCCGCTTCCGATCCCGCCGACCCTAGCCGGTCAGCGCTCGCTCGCCGGGCTTGATCGCGCCGGCCTCGGCGCGGCGCTTGCCGCCATTGGCGTTCCCGAGCAGCAGCTCAAGATGCGGACGGGCCAACTGTGGAGCTGGATCTACGTGCGCGGCGTGACGGCGTTTGAGGCGATGTCGGACGTCTCCAAGGATCTGCGCGCCCATCTGGCGCAGGTCTATTCGCTCGAGCGCCCCACGATCGTGCGCGAGCAGGTGTCGCAAGACGGCACCGTGAAGTGGCTGCTTCGGCTCGCCAGGCGGGGTCACGAAGCCCGGCCGCCCGAGATTGAGACTGTCTACATCCCCGAGGTCAATCGTGGCACTTTGTGCATCTCGAGCCAGATCGGCTGTACGCTGACGTGCTCGTTTTGTCACACCGGCACGCAACGGCTGGTGCGCAATCTTGAGGTGGCGGAGATCGTTGGCCAAATCCTCCTCGCCCGTGACCGCATCGGCGATTGGCCCAGCGACCGGCCCGCTCGCGCCGGCCGGCTGCCGTCCGCGCAGGACACCTCCGCCCGGAGCGCGGACGAGCGCAAGATCACCAACGTGGTGCTGATGGGCATGGGCGAGCCGCTCTACAATTTCGACAATGTGCGTGACGCCATGGCCATTGTCTCTGACGGCGATGGTCTTGCCATGTCGAAGCGTCGCATCACGCTTTCCACCAGCGGTGTGGTGCCGGCAATTGCGCGTTGGGGCGAGCAGGCCGGCACCATGCTCGCCATCTCGCTGCACGCGGTGCGCGATGAGTTGCGCGACAAGCTCGTGCCGATCAACCGCAAGTACCCGATCGCCGACCTGATGGCGGCCTGTCGCGCCTACCCGGGTTTGTCGAATGCGCGGCGCATCACCTTCGAATACGTGATGCTGAAGGAGGTGAACGACAGCCTGGCCGACGCCAAAGCGCTGGTAAAGCTCCTGGCCGGCATTCCCGCCAAGATCAACCTAATACCCTTCAATCCCTGGCCTGGCTCGGGCCATGCCTGCTCCGATTGGGAGCAGATCGAGCGCTTTGCCGAGATCGTCAATCGCGCCGGCTACGCCAGCCCCGTGCGCACGCCGCGCGGCCGTGACATTATGGCGGCGTGCGGACAATTGCGCTCCGAAAGCCTCAACTTGTCGGCGCGGGAGCGCAAGGCCGCGATCGGTTGAGGCGATGGGGTTCAAAGCATGCTGAGAACCGTGGGGCGGCTCATTTGGGTGCCCATCGCCTTCCTGCTGTCGGCATTGGTCAGCCTGTTCGTGATCGTCTCCTTGGGGCATGAACGTATCGTGCAGGCGATGGTGGGACGCGGCCCCGATCAGGCAACGATCGATGCCGCCTTCGCGCTGTTCGGTTTCACGCTGCAGTTGCTCTCCGTCTACACCCTGCTGCCGGCGATCCTGCTCGTTGTGATCGGCGAAGTCGCCCGTCTGCGCGGTGCGCTTTACTACGTCATCGGCGGCGGGGCGACCTTGGCCGCCGTGCCATTGCTCGCGCGCCTGCAGCAGCCGGCGAGCGGGCTCGATATCTCCCAGCTGGTTTGGCAAGTCCTGGCCACGGCCGGCTTTGCCGGGGGCTTTGTCTATTGGCTCCTGGCCGGTCGCAATGCCTGACGGGGCCGTAGCCGAGCCGCAGAAGGCAATTGAGCGCGGGCAGGCCCTGCGTTTAGTGTCACAGCTTGGGTTGGTTGGGTGGCGCCGCGCCCTCGGGAGGCTGACATGCTTGGCCATATCTTGCGCGTCGTGTTCGGGTTCGTACTGGCGTGCCTGGCCGCCGGCCTGACGCTTGTGCTGTTCGTTTACACGCCGCTGGAGCTTGCCGGGCTAACCGCGAACATTGCCGCCACGCGCCTGGGGGAGGCGGGGATATTGGCGCTGGCCGCCGCCACCCATGCCGGCGTTTTTTGCGCTCCGTTCGCCCTGGCGGGTGCGGCCTACGGCGAGTGGCGTTCCGTGCGCAGCCCGGCCTACTACGCCCTCCTTGGCGTCGCCATCGCCGCGGCGGGTTTTTTCGCGCAGTACCACAGCGAGGCCGCCGGCGATCTGAGCATCCTCAATACCTACGCGCTTAGCGCCTTCGCGCTGACGGGCCTGATCGGCGGCCTCGTCTATTGGCTGGCCGCTGGCCGGCACGCCGGCGGCTGGCCGCGGCAGCAAGCCGCCACGGTGAGCGCGGAGGCCGCCGCGGTTCCGCCCGACACGCCCGCCGCCGCGGCCCCCAAGGCCTGATTGGACCGCCGAGGCTGCCTCAAGTCTTGCCAACGTCCTTGGCCTTTTTCGCCGGCGGCTTGGACTTGGTGCGGCAATAGGCTTTGCGCTTCTGCTTACCGGTCTTGCTGTCGGTCAGCGCCGCGATCCATGAGCACGTCGCCTCGGCCTTGCCCTTGGCCTCATCGCCAAGACGCGCCTGCGCTAAGACGATTGCCTGGGGCAGAAGACAGCCGTGCGGCCATAACGGCCTCGGGCTGCGGAGCGCGCGCCCAGCAGCCCGAGGCAAAGCACGGCGCCCCACTACTTTTTCGGCGCCTCCTTCTTGGCAGCCTCCTTCGGCTTGGCTCGGCAGTACGCCTTTGCCTTCACCTTGCCCTTGGCGTCCTTGCTCTCCGCTACCCAACTACAGTCCGTACGCCCCTCGCAGCCCGGCTGCGCCTTAATCGTATTGCACTTCGGCTGTGCGGCCGCCTTCGGCGCCGCTTTCTCCGGCGCCTTTTGCTGCGCCTGCGCACCGTAAGCGAACGCGGCCAGCGCAACAGCGGCGGCCGCAATGCCGACTTTGCTCAACAGTTTGGTCACGGGATAGCCTCCAGTCGTTATTGCCGCGGCGATTAATGTGAGTCGTCTGATGAATACGCCATGAACGTCGCTTGCGCCTGCGCGCGGTTGCGGCCCGCCCCGCGCCGCCGCGATCTCGCCGCGACCGGCGTCGCTCGGACGCGAGTGCTGCAGCTAAAAGCCACGGCCGATCAAGGCGCAATCGATCGCGCCTACGCCCAAGGATGGAGGCGGCCTAAGCAAGCGCCGAAGCTCCCTTGGTCAAGGCGGGACTACTGCCGCGCGCGCACCCGGTGCGTGGGCGCGAAGATCTCTCGCGTAAGCGGCCGCTGAGCGTTGCGAGTGCCAGCGAGAGCACATCAGCGAGGCTCAGGGACGCGGCCCCACCCGCACCGGCAAAGCCTGCCGCCGCAGGGGAGTCCAAGGTAGCGCTCGGGGATAGGCCCAGCTTGCCCGAAGAGGTAAGTTGCCTATAGTGCGCGCGCGTTGGCTCAAGGGCGAAAAGTGAGACCTCGGCATGTCCGCGAGGGGTGACAAGGCCAATATAAAGAAGGTCGTGCTCGCTTATTCGGGCGGCCTCGACACCTCCATCATCTTGAAATGGCTGCAGGAAAGCTATCGCGCCGAGGTCGTCACCTTTACCGCCGACCTCGGCCAGAACGAGGAATTGGAGCCGGCGCGGCGCAAGGCTCTGAGGCTGGGGATCAAACCCGAGAACATCTTTGTTGAGGATTTGCGCGAAGAGTTCGTCCGCGACTATGCGTTCCCCATGTTCCGCGCCAATGCCCTCTATGAGGGGGTCTATCTGCTCGGCACTTCGATCGCACGTCCCCTGATCGCCAAGAAACAGATCGAGATCGCCCGCCGCACCGGCGCCGACGCGGTCTGCCACGGCGCCACGGGCAAGGGCAATGACCAGGTGCGCTTCGAACTCAGCTACTACGCGCTTGAGCCCGGCATCAAAATCATCGCCCCCTGGCGCGAGTGGGACTTCAAGAGCCGCGAGGCGCTGATCGCCTTTGCCGAACAGCACCAAATCCCGATCGCCAAGGACAAGCGAGGCGAGGCGCCCTTTTCGGTCGATGCCAACCTGCTGCACTCCTCCTCGGAAGGCAAGGTCCTGGAGGATCCCGAACAAGCCCCGCCGCCCTACGTCTTCCAACGCACCGTCTCGCCGATGGAAGCGCCCGATAAGGCGACCACCGTCAGCATCGGCTTTTCGCGCGGCGATGCGGTGAGCCTCGACGGCAAGGCCTCCTCACCGGCCAACCTGCTCGCCAGGCTAAACGAACTGGGCCGCGACAATGGCATCGGCAGGGTCGATCTGGTCGAGAACAGGTTCGTCGGCATGAAATCGCGCGGCGTATATGAGACGCCAGGCGGCACGATTTTGCTGGCCGCCCATCGCGCTATCGAGTTGATCACGCTCGATCGCGGCGCGGCCCACCTCAAGGACGAGCTGATGCCGCGCTATGCCGAACTCATCTACAATGGCTTCTGGTTCTCGCCCGAGCGCGAGATGCTGCAGGCCGCGATCGATAAGAGCCAGGCGCACGTCGAGGGCGAGGTTCACCTTTCCCTCTACAAGGGCAACGTGATCGTCACCGGCCGCGCCAGCAGCAAGTCGCTCTATTCATCGAGCCTTGTCACCTTCGAGGACGACAAGGGCGCCTACGACCAGAAAGACGCCGAAGGCTTCATTCGCCTCAACGCGCTGCGCCTGCGCACGCTCGCCCGGCGTGACAAGGGCTAACGAAATCTCCACATCCCCGGTGCCTTGCCCTTACGCACTTGTGTCGACGCGCTTGCCTTCCGGCACGCACTCAGGCCTTGGCAGCAGCGGGAAAGCAGACGGCCTCGATCTTGTTGCCGTCCGGATCGCGAATGAAGGCGCCATAGTAAGTGGTCATGGCGGCCTGGCGGGATCCGGGCTCGCCGTCGTTGGCGCCGCCGTGCGCCAAGGCTTGCGCGTGAAATGCGCGCACCGCCTCCTCGGAGGGCGCGCGCAGGCAAATGTGGGTTCCCGGGTCAGCGGCCGCGGGCAGAAGATCGGTCCGCAGGTTCAGCCAAAACTCCGCGTAGCGCTTGCCGAACCCGATGGTGGCGGGGCGCTCGACCAACTTGGCGTACCCCAAGGGGGCCAACACCAAACCATAAAAGGCAGCGCCGGCGGCCAAGTCGCGCACGGGAATGGAGACATGATCGATCATGGCGCCCCCAACGCGCCGGTGCGAGCGTTTATTTTGCCGCCGACAGCGCCGCCAACACCTTGGGCGGCGACATCGGCAGTTCCGTAAGCCGCAGCCCGGTGGCATGGCGCACGGCGTTCGCGACCGCCGCCAGCGGCGGCACGATCGGCACCTCGCCCACGCCGCGCACCCCTTGCGGGTGCTTGTCGTTGGGGACCTCGATCAGGACCGGCTCGATCATCGGCAGGTCGGAGGCCACCGGCATGCGGTAGTCGAGGAAACTCGGGTTATCGAGCAGACCGTTGGCCGCGAAGATGCACTCCTCATTGATGGCCCAGCCGACCCCTTGGGCGACACCGCCTTGGATTTGCCCCTCCACGTAGCTTGGGTGGATAGCCCGGCCGACGTCCTGAAATGCGGTATAGCGCACGATGCTCACCTTGCCGGTCTCCGGGTCGATTTCCACGTCACAAATGTGGGTGGCGAATCCGCCCGTCGCGCCCTCGGTATTGAGGGACGAGGCGCCATTGATCGGGCCGCCGGTGGCACTTGCCTTGGCGGCGAGCTCGGCCAACGTCAGCGGCGGGAATTCTCCGGCATTGGAACCGGCGGGGCGCGCCGCCCCATTGTCCCAAACAACGGCCTCGATATCGATCTTCCAAATCTTGGCCGCCCGCGTACGCAAGGTCTCGACCACCTGCTCCGTCGCCCGCGTCACCACCATGGCGGATGCAAACGTCACCCGGCTGCCGCCGGTTAGGGCGCTGAAGCCGATCACGCTCGTGTCGCCGATCAGGGCCGTCACGCGGCGGTAGTCGATGCCTAGCATTTCGGCCACGATATTGACCGTCGAGGCCCGCGAGCCGCCGATGTCGGGATGCCCCGTCACGACGACGATGGTGCCGTCCTCATTGACGTTGACGGTGGCGCTCGACTCACCGCCGGCGTTGAACCAAAAGCCGCTGGCGACACCGCGGCCCTGGTTTGGACCAAGCGGGGCCTTGTAGTGCGGATGGCCGAGCGCAGCCTCCAGCGTTTCGGCGTAGCCGATCCGCGGAAAGACCGGTCCGTAGGCCGCCTTGGTTCCCTGCTTGGCCGCGTTCTTCTGACGCAGCAGCAGCGGATCCATGCCCAAAGTGGTGGCCAGTTCGTCGAGGACGCATTCCACCGAGAAGGCACCGATCGGCGCCCCCGGGGCGCGGTAGGCGGCGACCTTCGGTCGGTTCGTCACCACATCAAAGCCGGTGATCTCGACGTTGGCGATGTCGTAGGGTGAAAGCGCGCAGCCGACGGCACCACGAATGGGTGAACCGGGAAAGGCACCCGCTTGCAGGCGATAGGTCGCCTTCACGGCGGTGATTTTGCCGTCCCTGGTCGCACCAATCTTGACCGTGCTTGAGGATCCCGATGTCGGGCCGGTGGCACGGAACACCTCCTCGCGCGTCATCACCATCTTGACGGGACGCCCCGATTTGCGCGCCAGCACCAACGCCAAAGGCTCCAGGTAGACGATGGTCTTGCCGCCGAAGCCGCCGCCGATTTCGGCGGGGATGGCGCGAATATCGCTAAGCTTCGTGCCGGTCAGTTGGCCCGTCATGTCGCGCACCATGAAGTGGCCCTGGCTGCTGCTCCAGACGTTGGCGCGACCATCTTTGGTGACGCTGACAAGGCAGGCGTGTGGCTCGATATAGCCTTGATGCACTGGCTTGGTCTTGAAGCTGCGTTCGATGATGACGTCAGCCGCCGCGAAGCCGGTGGTGATGTCGCCCAGCTTGTGCTCGAGTTTGCCGGCGATGTTGGATGTGGTCGCCACACCCGGCTTGTCGCCAACACCGCGCATATCCTCGTGCAGAATGGGTGCGCCCGGGTCAATCGCCTCGTCAACGTCGATCACCCAGGGCAGGACCTCGTAGTCGACCTCGATGAGTTTGACGGCCTCGGCGGCAATCTTGACCGAAGTGGCGGCGACGGCCGCCACGGCGTGGCCGGCGTAAAAAGCCCGGTCGCGCGCCATCACATTGCGGCTGATAAAGCGCAAATCCTGGATGCCGAGGATGACCGGCTTGTCCCAGGGAAAATCCACAAGATCCCGGCCGCTCATCACGGCCTTGACCCCTGGCAAGGCCAAGGCCTTTTCGAAATTGATCGCCTTGATGCGGGCGTGCGGGTGGGGGCTGCGCAGGACCCTGCCATGGAGCATACCGGGCTGCGAGAAGTCGGCGCCAAAAGCCGCCCGGCCGGTGACCTTCTCAAGGCCATCGGGCCGGATGGTGCGCTTACCGATCCACTTGTTGTCCGTCGAACCGTTTGCCGTCATGCCTCATCTTCCATTCTCTTGCGCCCTCTCGTTGAGCGCGCCTGCGGCCGCGAAGAGGTGTCTGCCAATCCCAACAAGGGCCAACTCACAGCGGGCGAACCGACCTCTATCCTATAAGGAAGTGGGCGGCGGGCAACTGCCGAAGGCGCCGCACCGCTATGCCGCAACGGCGAGAGCGGCGGAGGGGAGGCGCGCCGCAGGCTGCGAGCGTTCCCGACAAGGGCGCCTCAGCGCACCGCAACAATCGGCTCGGAGGGCGCCACCTCGAGGATCGCCCGCGCCCGGCGACAGTCCTCCCCCATCTGCTCTTTGAGGGCTTCGAGCGAGCTAAACTTGGCATCGGGGCGCACAAAAGCGATGAATTCCACCTCGATCTCGCGGCCATAAAGATTGCCCTCGAAGTCGAACAGGAACAACTCGAGCACCGGCTCACCAGCATCGAAGGTGGGCCGGGTGCCGAGGTAGGCGGCGGCGTTGTGCCGAGCCCCCGCGACGTAGATGCGCACCGCATAGATGCCATGCCCGAGCGCGACATCGCGCGGCAGCTTGATGTTGGCGGTCGGAAATCCCAGCCCCGTGCCGCGGCCGGCCCCGCCCACCACCCTGCCGGAGACGCGCCAGAAGTGGCCCATCATCTCGGCGGCGCCGGCAACGTCACCTTGGGCGAGCTCGGCGCGAATGGCCGAGGAGGAGAACACCTCACCCGCATCGCCGACCTGGGCAACGATGGTGACGCCGAAACCGTGCGCGCTACCTGCCCGCCGTAGGGCCTCAGGGTCGCCGGCGCGCTTGCGGCCGAAACGGAAATCATAGCCGATCACGACGTGACGGACGCCGAGGCCGGCCACCAGGACACGCTCGACAAAGTCCTCGGCGGTGAGGGCCGCGAAGGCGGCATCGAAGGGCAGAACGAAGACAACGTCCAGTCCGAAGCGCTCCAGCAGCTGCAGCTTGCGCGGCAGCGCGGTGAGCTTGAAGTGTGGCTTGTCAGGTTGAAAAAACTCCCGCGGATGCGGCTCAAACAGCAGCGCCCCTGCCGGACGCTCGAGCGCGGCTGCCCGGGCGCGCACCTCCCCCAGCAAGGCCTGATGGCCGCGGTGCACGCCATCGAAGTTGCCGATCGTCAGCACCGAGCCCCGCACCGGGGCGGGAAGGTCGTGGTATCGCTCAAAGATCTGCATACCAATCGCAAGGCCCAAGCCCGTCCGCACACCCGGAGGCGAGTGCCACCGCGTGCCGTTACCACCGCCCATTTTCATCCGACCCCAGATCCCCGCCCTCAACGACAGTCGGGGCGGCAGGTGGCGGCGGCAGCCTAGCCCGATTTCTTTTCAGCCGCCCGCGTCGGCACCATCAGGACGGCCTCGCCCTCAAGCACAACCTTGCCCTCCACGGTACAGGTGCACTCGAAGCGCGCACGCCGCTTGGCGGGATAAAGCTCAACGACGCGCACCTTGGCAATCACGCGGTCGCCGATCCGCACCGGCGCCCGGAAATTCAAGGTCTGCGACACATAGATCGCCCCGGGGCCGGGCATCTCGATGCCGAAGACGGCCGAGATATAGCCCGCAGTGAGCATACCGTGGGCGATCGGCTCCTTGAAAATGGTTTTGGCGGCATAGCCGGCATCCAGATGCACCGGATTGCGATCGCCGGTCACCTCGGCAAAACTCAGCACGTCCGCGGCCGAAACGGCCTTGGCAAAACTCGCTTCCATCCCGAGCTCGAGATCTTCGAAGTGGTAGCCCTGCCGGGTGAGGACGTTCATGGCATGTCCCTGAATTGCTTGATTTCTGCCGCGGCGCAAAATTAAACATCTACAAGTTGCGCCGCAACAAGCTCTTGAGCCTTATTTGGATAACTCAAAGGCCAAAGAAAAGATCATGGACTGGCTGAGGATTTGTGGCCACAGAGCTTGCAGCTGAGGGGGTCGCGGCACCTTGCTGCGGTGCAAGATGCTGCGTTGCCGCAGATGGCGCGCCGGGGTCCTGAGCCGGTTGCATGCCGCGCCCGGCCTGCGCTATAAGCCGCCTACTCAGCGCATTTTTTCGCCGATTGGCCTGCACGGGGGATCCCGTGCCGGTCGGAACGAAGGCCCTCCCATGAGCGATCGCAAACCTTTGATGCCCAAGGCCACGGCCGTTTGGTTGGTGGAGAACACGTCCCTGTCATTTGAGCAAATCGCGGAATTCTGCGGCCTGCACGCGCTGGAGGTCAAAGGCATCGCCGACGGTGATGTTGCGCACGGCATTAAGGGCATGGATCCGATTTCCAACGGCCAGTTGAGCCGCGAGGAAATCCGCCGTGGCGAGGAGGACCACACCCACGTGCTGCGCCTGGCGGCCTCGAAAGTGGAAATCCCCGAGGTCAAGACCAAGAAGGGGCCACGCTACACCCCCGTCTCCCGCCGCCAGGACCGGCCAAATGCCGTAATTTGGCTGCTGCGCAATCACCCGGAACTGAAGGATAGTCAGATCATGCGTTTGGTCGGCACGACCAAGCCAACGATTGCCGCCATCCGCGATCGCACGCACTGGAATTCTGCCAACCTGACGCCGCAGGATCCCGTGACCCTGGGTCTTTGCTCCCAGATCGACCTCGACAACGAAGTCAAGAAGGCGGCGCGGCGGCTCGAACGCGAAAAGAAGGACCAGCAAAAGCCGACCGAAAAAGGCGGCACGCTGCTGCCCGCGGCCGAGACCACCGTGGCGCCGGGGCTCGGGCCCCAACCCGACGTCGAAATCATGCCCCCCATGCGGCCGGAACTGCCACGTGAGGAAACCGAAGCCGAGGAGCAGGCGCGCGTCCTGGCCAAGCTGCGCGAACTGGGCGGCACCAAGACCGAAGACCCCTCCGAATAGAGGGCCTCCAATCCCCGCTGGGGTTGGCGGCTGGACCACAATGGCGAACGGGTCCATCCTCCTCGCGGCCCGCCTTTCGCCTTCTCGGAACGGCAAGCTGGGCGCCGGGAGACAGGCAGCACCATGGCCGCAACCGATTTCGACTTCATCGTAGTCGGTGCCGGCACGGCCGGCTGCCTGATGGCCAACCGCCTCTCCGCCGTGGCCGGCGCGCGCGTGGCGCTCTTGGAGGCTGGCGGCAAGGACAACTATCACTGGATCCATATTCCCGTCGGCTACCTCTACCTGATGGGCAACCCCCGCACCGACTGGGGCTACCGCACGGCCGCGGAACCCGGGCTCAACGGTCGCAGCCTTGCCTACCCGCGCGGCCGCGTGCTCGGCGGCTGCTCCTCCATCAATGGCATGATCTATATGCGCGGGCAGGCGCGCGACTACGACACCTGGCGGCAGATGGGCAATCCCGGCTGGGCCTGGGAGGATGTGCTGCCCTACTTCAAACGGCACGAGGACCAGTGGGCGCTTGATCCTGACGCGCTCGCTCCGGGCGCTTTCGAGCGCATCCATGCGCGCGGCGGCGAGTGGCGGGTGGAGCTGGCGCGCATCCGCTGGGAGATCCTCGACGCCTTCCGCGCCGCCGCGGCGGAGGCGGGCATCCCCAAGGTGGAAGATTTCAATGGCGGCGACAACGAGGGTTGCGGCTACTTTCACGTCAATCAAAGGACGGGCGTGCGCTGGAACACCTCCAAGGCCTTTCTGCGTCCCGTCAAACATCGCCGCAACCTGATCATCGAAACGCAGGCGCTGGTCGAACGGCTGACGCTCGACGGCAAACGCGTCACCGGCCTGGTGCTCAAGCAGGGCGGCCGACGCCGCACGCTCGGAGCGCGTTGCGAGGTGATCCTGTGCGCCGGCGCTATCGGCTCGCCGCAGATCCTCCAACTCTCCGGTATCGGTGCCAGCAACATGCTCAAGGGGCTCGGCATCGCGGTGGCCCACGAGCTCAAGGGGGTCGGGGAAAATTTGCAGGATCACCTGCAGATCCGCTGCGCTTACAAGGTCGAGGGCGCGCGCACTATGAACGAGCGTTTCCAAAGCATCTTGCAGCGCGCGGGCTTCGCCGCCCAGTACGCCCTAACGCGCCGCGGGCCGATGACGATGGCGCCGTCCCAGCTCGGCGCGTTCGTCAAATCCGATCCGAGCCGCGACACACCCGACCTGCAGTATCACGTGCAGCCCTTGACCTTGCCCAAGTTCGGCGAGCCGCTCGACCCGTTCCCGGCCTTCACCGCCAGCGTCGCCAACCTTCGACCGACCAGTCGCGGCTCAGTACGCATTACCTCGCCCGATCCGGCGCAGCATCCCGAGATTCGGCCCAACTACCTGTCCAGCGAGGACGACCGACGCGTGGCGGCCGCCGCCGTGCGCATGACGCGCAGGATCGTATCGATGCCGGCGCTCGGGAAATATCACCCGCAGGAGTTTCGGCCGGGCCTCGAGTTTGCGAGCGATGCCGAGCTGGCGCAGGCGGCCGGCGACATCTCCACCACCATCTTTCACCCGGTCGGCACGGCGAAGATGGGCAACGACGAGACTGCCGTCGTCGACCATCGTCTCAAGGTGCACGGGCTGCAGGGCCTGCGGGTCGCCGACGCCTCCGTGATGCCGACCATCACGTCGGGCAACACCAACGCGCCGACCTTGATGATCGCCGAAAAGGCGGCCGCCATGATCCTGGCAGACGCGCACGAGCATGCCGGCGCCAGGGTCACGGCATCGTGATGAGCGCGGATGCTTGCGCCCGAGGCATGCTGTCCACGCTAACCCAGGCCTCGAGCTCTGAGCCATGCGAAAGACGTCTCGGTGTGCCCCGCTGACGAGGCCGGACGCTGCCCCCGTGCGAGCCCTTGCCGCCCGCCTTACCACCCTGGTGCTCGCCGCCGGACTCGTGCTCGCGAGCGCAGGCGGCGCCCTCGCGCAGGCCCCCTCGCTGGAGGCGATCGCGACCGCCGTCGTCCGCATCAAGACCTTCATCAATCCGGAGGGGCGCAGCGTGGCGACCCTCGGCGCCGAGCGCGAGGGATCTGGGATCGTCATCGGCGCCGACGGTCTCATTCTCACGATCGGCTATTTGATACTGGAGGCGCATGCCGCCGAAGTCGTCACCAACGACGCACGCAGCCTGGCGGCCGAGGTGGTCGGCTACGACCACGAAACCGGCTTCGGTCTGCTCAAAGCGTCGGCGGCCTTGAACCTGCGGCCGATCCCGTTCGGCAAGTCGCAAGAGCTCAAAGAGAAAGACCCGGTGTTGGTGGCGAGTTTCGGCGGACCGGACATGGTTGGGGCCGCCTTCGTGGTGGCCAAGCGCGAGTTCGCCGGCAGCTGGGAATACCTGCTGGACGAGGCGATATTCACGGCACCCCCGCATCCCGTTTGGAGCGGTGCGGCGCTGATCAATCGCGAGGGTAAGCTCGTCGGCGTCGGCTCCCTAATTGTCGGCGACGCCGCCGGCGGCACGCCGGGCAACATGTTCGTGCCGATCGACCGGCTACCCCCGATTATGGCCGACCTTCTCTCCGAGGGCCGCGCGCTGGGCCCCGCACGACCCTGGCTCGGGCTGACGACGGAGGAGGCCGGCGGCCAGCTCACCATCGCCCGCGTGGCGCCCGGCGGCCCGGCCGAGAAGGCCGGCGTGCAGAAGGGTGACGTGGTGGTCGGCGTCGGCGGACGAACGGCCTCGGGGCTCGCCGATTTTTATCGCCAGGTTTGGTCGCTCGGCCCCGCGGGCACCGTGATTCCCCTCGACGTCCTCCAGAACAACGAAAAGCGCCGCTTCGAGCTCAAATCGATCGACCGTATGGATCACCTGAGGTTCAAGTCGACCTTCTGATCGGGCTTGGCACTCACGCTGCATTCCGGAGTCGGGTCGGGATAGGCCGTGGGTAAGGCCTTGGCAGGACCCCGGATAGGGCCTTGGGGGGTGTTGCCGGGCGTGCCGCTTCCCGTTATCTCGGCGCATCAAACGCGCGGGGCGCGCGCGCGCGCGCTCGGGGGTTTCAAGGTGATGTCCTGGTTGTGGGCCGTCTTCACGGTCCTGGCTGCCGGTGGGCAGGTTCTGCGCAACGCGCAGCAGAAGGAATTGACGAGCACGCTCGGCACCGTCGGGGCCACCCACGTGCGCTTCCTGTTCGGCCTACCCTTCGGTCTCCTGTTTCTGGCGCTGGTGCTGCTGGCGACGCGACAGGGCCTGCCCGCGCTCAACGGCCGCATGCTGGCCTGGAGCGTGGCGGCGGCCCTGGCACAGATCGGGGCTACCGCCCTGTTGCTCGCCGCCATGCGCGACCGATCCTTTGTCGTCACCACCGCTTACGCCAAGACGGAGCCGGTTCAGGTCGCCATTTTCGGCCTGGCCTTTCTCGGTGATCGCCTGTCGCCGGGACTGGCGTTGGCCATTCTGATCGCCACCGCGGGCGTCCTGATCATGTCCTGGCCGCGCAGCACCGCCGAAGAGGCCTTCACCTGGCGGCCCGCCATCCTCGGCATCGCCTCCGGCGCCCTGTTTGCCATCGCCGCCATCGGCTTCCGCGGCGGCATCCGGGCGCTGGACGCCCCAACTTTCGTGCTGGCGGCGACGACCACGCTCGCCCTCGGTCTCATCATCCAGACCGGGCTGCTTTCGATTTATCTTTTCCTCTTCGACCGCGAGAAGCTGATGGCCATCTTTCGCGAGTGGCGGCCGTCGATGTTGGCGGGCTTCACCGGTGCCTTCGCGTCGCAGATGTGGTTCTTGGCCTTCGCGCTCGAAAGCGCGGCCAAGGTCAGGACATTGGCGCTGATTGAGGTGCTGTTTGCGCAGATCCTCTCGCGCAATCTGTTCAAGCAGCGGCTGGCCTCGCGCGAAGCCTTAGGCATCTTGCTGATCATCGTCGGCGTCGTCTTGCTCTTGAATCTCTAGCCGCGCGGCCTCAGCTTGAGGATATGGACCAAACGGAACTGACAACGCCGCCGCCGAATTCCCTGCCGATGGGCGAGACACGGCTCGCGCACGCTCGCCGGCGCGTGGCCGTTCTCAAGGGCTTCTACATCCATCTGGTCGTGTTCGCCCTCGTGCTGTTGGGACTGCTCGTCGTCAATAGCGCGAGCGGCGGCCCGTGGTGGGTGGTGTGGGTGTTTTTGGGTTGGGGGCTGGGCGTCGTGGCGCACGGCTTGGCCGTGATTGGCCTCGGTTCGCGGGCGATCGCGGCCTGGGAGGAGCGCAAGTTGCGAGAATATCTGGCCGAGGACGGCGGCGGCCAGCCGGCGCACCGCCGCGATCGCACACCCTAACCTATTTGATCAGGCCTTCTGCCTGCATGGCCGCCGCGACCGGCGGGCGTGCGGCAACGCGTTTGCGATAGGCCAAAACGTTAGGGAATGGGGATAGGTCGACGCCCGTATGGGCGGCCCAGTTCGAGACCGTGAACAAATAGGCGTCGGCGACCGAAAAGGCCTTGCCCAAGAGGTAATCCTTGTCTGCCAAGTGCTTATCGAGATGTTGGAAGCGCGTGGCAAGCCGCTCGCGGAAGTATTGCTTGGCCTCCTGCGGCATGGCGGCGTTGAACAGGGGCGAGAAGCCCTTGTGCAATTCCGTGCTGATGAAGTTGAGCCAGCTTTGCAGCTTGGTTCGCTCCAGCGTGCCGTTGGCCGGAGCCAGCTTTTTGTCGGGCACCTTGTCGGCGATGTATTGGACGATGGCCGGGCCTTCGGTGAGAACGGTGCCGTCGTCGAGCTCAAGGGCGGGCACGTAGCCCAAGGGATTGATGGAGCGGTAGTCGCCGCCCTCCATCACCTTGCTCTTGGTGTCAACCTTTACCTTGTCGAAGGTCATCCCGGCCTCGTGCAGCACGATGTGGGGCGACAGCGAACAGGCGCCGGGTGCATAAAAGAGCTTCATCAGACGTCTCCTGGGGAACGCGTTGGCAGCTAAGCTTATGTATGCAGTTGCATTTATTGCATTCGCATACATGCCGGCATATGCAATTGCAAGTCAGCTCGGCTATGGTTGCCCCGATGCACGCGAAGCCGACAACCCAGGTGGTCGACGCCTGGATCAGCTTGCTGCGTACCGAGCGCACGCTGATCGATAAGGTCGAGGAACGTCTCAAGCGTGCGGGCCTGCCGCCGCTCGATTGGTACCACGTGCTCAACGAGGTCGATCGGGCGCCCAAAAGCCGGCTGCGCCAGGCGCAGGTCCAGGAGCGCACCCAGCTCGCCCAGTATACCATGTGCCGCTTGGTCGATCGGCTCGAGCGTGACGGGCTGATGCAGCGCCACCCCTGCCAACAGGACGGGCGCAACAATGTCCTTTTGATCACGCCCAAGGGACGGGCGCTGCGGCGCAGCATGTGGCCCGTTTATGCCGCCGCCATCGAGGACCATTTCGGCAGCCGCCTCACCCGAGCTGAGGCTGAGCAATTGGCGGGCCTGTTGGCTAAGCTCGACGACCTTTGAGGGCGGGCCGCGGGGCAACTGGACCCGGTTGGCCGTTGGTGTAGGATGCGGCCAAGGCCGTCCAGGCGCCGCATGGCGCGCTTATTTAGAGGGATATTGGGAGATGGCGGGACCTGCCGCGCAGGCCGAGATTCCGGCTGGCACGCTGATGCAGGGCAAACGCGGCCTCATCATGGGTGTCGCCAACAATCGCTCGATCGCCTGGGGCATTGCCAAAGCGGTGGCCGCGCAGGGTGCCGCGCTGGCCTTCACTTACCAGGGAGAGGCCTTGAAAAAGCGGGTCGAGCCACTGGCGGCGGAGGCTGGCTCGGAGATCGTGCTGCCCTGCGATGTTGCCGACAGCGGTTCCATGGAGGCGGTTTTCGCCGAGCTCGGCCGGCGCTGGGGTGAGCTCGACTTTCTCGTGCACGCCATCGCCTTTTCCGACAAGGCCGAACTCGATGGCCGCTACATCGACACCAGCGCCAAGAACTTCAGCCAAACCATGCTGATCTCCTGCTATTCGTTTACCGCCCTGGCGCAGCGTGCCGAGAAGTTGATGCGAAATGGCGGCTCGCTCCTCACCCTCACTTACTATGGTGCCGAGAAGGTCATGCCGCACTACAACGTCATGGGTGTGGCCAAGGCGGCCTTGGAAGCCAGCGTGCGCTACCTGGCGGCGGATCTCGGCAAGGCCGGCATCCGCGTCAACGCCATTTCCGCCGGGCCCATCAAAACCCTAGCAGCCTCCGGCATCGCCGACTTCCGCTATATCCTGAAATGGAATGAGTATAACTCGGCGCTGCGTCGCACCGTGACGATCGAGGAAGTGGGCGCAGCCGGATTTTACTTGTTGTCCGATCTCTCGCGCGGCGTCACCGGAGAAGTCCATCATGTGGACGCGGGCTACCACGTCCAAGGCATGAAGAACGAGGAAGCTCCGGATATTGCCGTGGTCCGGGACAGCACCTGAGCCGAAGCCGCCGCGCGAGCAGAAAGAGATTAGCGCGAGTTAGCGCAGATCCGGTGGGTTGTTGCGGGCGTCGACGCAGCTGCTGCCGTCCCAATAGAAGAACTCACCGCAACCGCCGCGCCGGCCGGGCGCGCGCACGACCACGTCAGGTCGCCGGTCATACTCGTACGTGTTGGTATATCCGTAGACGCGCGGGCGTGTGGGCGGCGGTGCATAGTCGTAGTCGTCATAGTAGCTGGAGGGGCCGACGTAGACTCCAAATCCAACCTGCGCGGAAGCCGAGCTGGCGGCGGCCAGCGATGCCAGCGCGGCCGCGGCCGCCGTGATGATTGCAAGACGCATGTGACCTCCTGAATGGTCTCGTTTGCTAGGCGAACTGACGTTTACCAAACCAAACCAGCGAGCTTTGGAATCGTTCCCGGCGCGGCCAGCGCCACAAAACCGCCACGCCTGGCGCCTCATCTCGCCGGTGCAACCCGCGGGGGACGCGGCGCACGGGGAAGTGAGATGCGTGCCGTAACGGCTGTGATCATTACGCTGCTCGCATTCGGCGCTCCGGCAACGGCGGCAGCGCCGACCAACAAGGCGGCCAGCGTGCCCAAGAAGGGCGAGTTCGCCTCCTCCGAGAGCATCCTGCGCTGGATCAATGGCTATCGCGCCAAGCCGGAGCCGGCTAAGGCGCCCGCGGCGGCGCGCGCCATGAGCGAGCTCAATTTATTCCGCGACTTGGAGACGGCCGGTGTCTACGTCGGCTTTCTGGCTGGCGTGCTGGAGACCAATCCCAAGAAGGCGGAAGAGCTGGTCGCCAAAATGTTTCCGATGCCGCCGGAGGATCAGGTCGTGATCGTCCGCGCCATTGCCTATTCCAATCTGCCGGAATGGAAGGCCCTGATGCTGAAGTTTGCCGAGCGCATGCCGGCCCGGCAGGGGTTGATCGACCGTTTCGTGCACGACAAAATGCCGACGCTGAAACAGATCCCCTTGGACTCTGGGGCGGCGCCGCTCGACATGCTGTGGGGCAAATACTTTGCCACCGGCTCCTACGAACCCGTCATGCGCATGGTTTCGATCCTCGAATGGTCGAAGGACCAGAATAACGTCGATCGCTTGACCGTCGGTTCGATGGCGAAGTTGACGCTTGCCACCAACGCCTCGCGCGACAAAGAGCTGATGGACATGCTCAAGACCTCTATGAAGCACGAGACCAAGGAGAACCGTGCGGTCTTGCAGGAAGTGATCGATGCCGCCGAGACCTTCGAGTTCGGGCGCGTGCGCAAGGAAGCGATGGGGGCCATCGACCAACTGAAGATCAAGGGACCTGCCTCGGCCCGCAGCGTCCAGTGGTGGGGAACGGCCGGACAAACCGCGCTGGCGCTCGGCTGCATCGTCGCTGGCGCGCTCGGTCACGTGGAAATCGGTATCCCGTGCGTGGTCGGAGGTGCCGTTTCCGGCGCCGCGCTCAAGTACATGACGCCGCAATAGCGGGGCCGCCAAAGGGCCTCACGACACCTTCTGTTCCTGATCGGCTTCGGCTTTGGCCTGTTCGGTCGCGTCCTCGGCGAACAGGTCTTCCAACTCTTGCGACGAGCTGCGCGCGGCTGCCTGCAGCTTCTCCACGTCGGTGTAGTGGCGGTAGTCTTCATAGAGCCTGCGCCGATCGTGCACCTTGAAGGTTTCCACCACAAAGCGCACCTCACGCTCCGATAGGCCGAGCCCGCGCAGCAGATCGCGCGTCAGCTCAATCGAGGACAGGAAGGTCTCACGCCGGACCGCGGTCACGCCGACATCCATCAAGCGGTGGGTGTGCCGCCGGTCGCGAGCGCGGGCGTAGATCGGCACGTGCGGGTAGTGCTGGCGCACCATCTGGGCGATGCGAATTGATGCTTCGACGTTGTCGACAGCGAGCACGAAGGCGCGCGCCTTGTCCGTCTGCGCCGCTTCCAGGATCTCGTGGCGACTGACGTCACCGTAATAGATCTTGGCGCCGAATTTTCGCACGACCTCGACCTGCTCGGGACTGGAGTCGATGGCGGTGATGGCGATCTTCTTGGCCGTCAGGATACGCGCCACAATCTGCCCCACGCGCCCGAAGCCGGCGATCACCACGTGCCCGTCGTTGGCGGGAATGGCATCGAAGGCGCGGGCGATGATGGGCTTCGGCAGCAGGGTCTCCTCCAAGAGCAGCAACAGCGGCGTTGCCGCCATCGACAGCGTGACGGCGACCGACAGCAGATCGGCGACCGACTTCTCGAGCACGCCTGAGGACAATCCGGACGTAAAGAGCACGAAGGCAAACTCACCGCCCTGCGAAATCACCAGCGCGAAGCGGCGGGCGGGACCGGCCTCAAGACCGGCACGCCGGCCGAGCCCGTAGAGGATGAAGCTCTTGCTGGCGAGGAGGCCCACGACCACGGCGGCGACCAGCCACGGGCTCTGGCCGATCAGCCCGAGGTTGAGCGACATGCCGACCGCCGTGAAAAATAGGCCGAGCAGGAGGCCCTCGAAGGGGGCGATGTCGGCCTCGATCTCATGGCGATAGTGCGAATCTGCGAGCAGCACGCCAGCGATGAAGGCGCCGAGAGACGCCGACAGTCCCGCTTGCTCCATCACCAGCGTAACGCCCACCACGGTCAACAGCGCACTGGCGGTCATCGCCTCCTTGACGCGGGTGCGCGCGACCAGGCTGAAGATGCCGTCAAGCAGGTAACGACCGATCACGACGACCAAGACGATGACGCCGATGGCTTTGGCCGCCGACAGGAGTTCCATTTGCTGGGCCGCGTCCTTCACGGTCACGGCGAACAGGGGCGGCAGGGCGATCAGGGGAATGGCCGCCAGATCCTGGAACAGCAGCACGGCGAAGGCCAGCCGACCGTGGCGGAGTGCCAGTTCGCCTTTCTCCTCCAAAATCTGCAGCGCGAAGGCGGTCGAGGACAGCGACAGCGCCAGACCGGCGAAGACGGCAGCCTGCCAGGCAAGTCCAAACGCCATGGCCATGATGGCCAGCACCGCACCGGTCAGCGCCACCTGGGCGCCACCCAGGCCGAAGATGGCGGCCCGCATGGCCCACAAGCGCTTGGGTCTGAGCTCCAGCCCGATCAGGAACAACAAGAGCACGACGCCGAACTCGGCGAAATGCAGCACCGTATTGACCTCGTAGACCGTGACCACGAAGCCCAATCCGAAGGGACCGATCAGGACGCCCACCAGCAGATAGCCCAGCACATTGCCGATGCGCAGGACCTTGGCCAGCGGCGCAGCCACCACGGCCGCGGCCAAGAACAAGGCAACCTGCGTCAGCGTCACGTCGGTCATCGGCTTCGGCCCGCGAAAGTTGGGGGACAGGGTGATAGGCGGGCAGGCGGGCTCAAGCAACCGCTAAAAAAGCGAGGCCGGTGCGGTCTGTGGGCGCCCGCGCGCGCCGTGGATGGCGGCCCTCAGCGACCGCGCGCGCCGGCGGCCCTTACGAGGAGTACTTAATTGTGCAGCCGTAAGGTCGCGACGTCTTGACGGTGACCGCCTTGCCCGCGACGACCTCGCTCAGTGCGGCATCGACAAAATTCTTGGCCGTCTTGAGATCCTCCAAGCGCGTGGTGGGTTTGTCGTCTATTCCGCCCATGTAGACCAAGGCGCCTTCGCCCGTGATCACGTACATGTGTGGGGTGACCTGCGCCCCATAGCTGCGGCCGACGCTTCCCTCGGGGTCCAGAAGAACGGCGGTCGGCGCAGCCGCTCTCTCCTCGGTGAGCTTGTTGGCCTCGAGGCCGTGCACGAAGCCCTGTGCGCCGGGGTGCGAGGAGACCAAGGTCAGCCAAACGACGCCTTGCGCCGTCCATTTCTTTTGCAGCCCCTGCATGTTGTTGCCGCCGTAGTGTTTGCGCACGTAGGGACATTCGTGATTGGTCCATTCCAATACCACCGTCTTGCCTTTGAAGTCGGCAAGCGAAACCGAATTGCCATTGCTATCGATCAGCGTGAACTTCGGTGCCGGCGCGCCAAGGCGCGCCTGGGGACTGGAGTCGGCCGCACGCGAGGACGCCGCAACGAGCGTCAGAAGACCGGCGCCGCCGAGAAACACCAGCAGGCTACGACGTCGGATAAGGAACATGCGAATTCTCCGGGCTCGATGACAAACCTAAGATCGCTTTCGTGGCGACGATAGCGCTCAAGCGCAATCGAACACAAATAGGCGCGCCCGCGGACGCCTTTGTTCCCCCTACGCCCTCAGCATTGCCAGCCTCCAGTATCAAGAACGGAGCGACGGCCTCGTAGGCCCGGTGCGCGCGGCACCAGATCATCGCGACCGATGGCGCCGACCAGCCGCAGACCGACGGGCAGGTCGTGCGGGCGTGACACCGCTCGGCAGCAACGCTACCGGCTGCTGGTCAAGTTGAAAATAGCCGAAGGGCACCCAGTCGGGGCATTGCCCAACCGCCCGCCGGCGGCAGCCGATGGCCAAGCTCGAAGGCCGGTAGCGGCAAGATCGGCGTCAGCCACAGATCCAAGCTGGCGTGGAAGGGCGCCATCCGGTTGCGCCTCGGTGCGCTTGAGCGCGCCCCGATCAGCCCCGTGGCGGGGTCTTGCTCGGGCCAGCGACCAGTTCGGGATCAGAAACGGCAGGTCCCTCCGCGCAGGGCGGGCTGCGGCACCCCTTTGCCTTCGCGCAGCTCGGGGGGCGTCACGCTCACTTGGCCGCAGGCTCGGTTCGGCGCCTGCCGACAGCGGCGAGGCGCGGCGGCCGTTTCCTCCTAAGAGCCGCGGCGGCCGACGAGAGCTCGGGCCGGCGCGCGGCCGCCGCCGCTGTTGACGTAGGTCCAGTGCTCGACCAGAGCCCGAGCCGCACCGATGGATTAGACGGCGGCCCCAAGGTGAGGACCGAGGTTAGAACTCTCCGACGGGCAGCAGGACCCAAAAGGTATAACCACATGCAAACGCTTTTTGTTTTCCGCCGTCGTAGCACCAGCGAACGCCGGGGGTCGCCTGCCCATAGTCTTTGCGCCCGCGCACACGAAAAGGAGGCGCAATGGCCAAACCCAGCACGCGCGAAATTCACACGCGGGAAAGAATGGCAGGGGATTCAGTGAGGGGTTAGACCACGGCCTGGTAGCGCGCCACGCAGGTCGCAAGCACTTCCTCGGCGGGTCGGCCCCACCAACGCTCGGAGAAGATCTCGACTTCTGCCGGCCCGGTGTAGCCAGCCGCCTCGACCCAGGCGCGAATCTTTTGCAACTCGACAATACCGTCGCCCATCATGCCGCGATCGTTGAGCAGATCGCGTGTTGGCAGCAGCCAATCGCAGACGTGGTAGGCCAGCAATCGATCGCGGCCCGCCCGCGCAATCTGGCCCTCGAGCTTGGGATCCCACCAGGTGTGATAGACGTCGACGGCGACGCCGAGGGCGCCGCTGCGGTCGGGATCCAGTGCGTCGCAGATATCGAGCGCCTGCTCGGTAGTATTAACGCAAGCGCGGTCGGCCGCCTGCATGGGATGCAGCGGCTCGATGGCGAGCGGCATGCCGACTTGGCGCGCGTGGGCGAGCGTGGCGGCGATGCCGTCCACCACCTGCGTGCGCGCCAGGCCGATGTCCTTGTGGGCCGGTCGGCCGCCCAACGCCCCGGGCAATCCGCCCACAACCAGCACCAGGCAAGGCGCGCCCAGGGTCTTGGCCTCATCAACCGCCGCCCGGTTGTCGTCGAGGGCGGCGCGCAGGCCCGGCGGATCGGCGGCAGGAAAGAAGCCGCCGCGGCAGTAGCCCGACAGCGTCATGTCAGCCGCCTGCAGCTGCCGCGCGACATTTGCTAGTCCGGCGGCCCCAACCTGATCGCGCCAGGGGCAAATGCTGCGGATGCCGCGACGGGCGCAGGCCTCGATGATCGCCGGCAGCTGCAGCTGCTTGCGTAAGGTTGCTGTATTGATGGACAGATGCGCAACGCCCTGGGAGAAATCGCGCATCAAGCAATCCCGTGCACGGCCAGCACGCGCACCATGCGGCGGCGCGCCAAGTCGGGATCGCGCAGGAGCCCAGCGCGATCAGCGAGCCGGAACAGTTCGGCCAGATGCGGCAGCGAGCGCGCGCTCTGCTGCCCACCAATCATGACGAAATGATCCTGCAGGCCATTGAGGTAAGCCATGAATACAACGCCAGTCTTATAGAAGCGGGTCGGGGCCTTGAAGATATGCCGCGACAGGGGGACGGTCGGCTCGAAGATTGCGTCGAACTGTTGCCGATTACCGGCCGCGAGCGCGGCGAGCGCGGCGGAGGCGGCCGGCGCAATGGCATCGAAGATGCCGAGCAAGGCATCGCTGTAGCCTTGCGCGTCGCCGGCAATCAGTTCCGGATAATTAAAGTCATCACCCGTATACATGCGCACGCCCGCGGGCAGCTGGCGGCGCATGGCGATCTCCTTGTCCTTGTCGAGCAGTGAGATCTTGATACCATCGACCTTGGCGACGTTGGCCTTGATGATGCCGGCCGCGGTCTGCATCGCCCGCCCATGGTCGCTGCTACCCCAGTAGCCGGCGAGCGCCGGATCGAACATCTCGCCCAGCCAGTGGATGATGACGGGAGCCTTTGCCTGCGCCAGCACGCGGTCATAGACGCGCTCGTAGTCGCTTGCGGACTTGGCGATGCGGGCCAGCACCCGGCTCGCCATCACGATCAGGCGACCGCCGACGGCTTCGATCGCGGCCATCTGCTCCTCGTAGGCCCCAATCACGTCGTCGACGGAGCGGACCTCGGCGGCATCGAGATGATCGGTGCCGCAACCGCAGAAGATCAGCGCCGGTCGGCCGTTGCGCGCCTCCCAGGCTGTCGCCGCCCGCGTGGCGCGCCCGATGAGCTCCAGCGAGGTCGGCCAATCGAGACCCATGCCGCGCTGCGCCGTGTCCATGGCTTCGGCGACGCCAAGACCGAGGTCCCAAAGGTACTCACGGGTTGCGATGGTCCTGTCCCAATCGATCGCACAGTCGAGCCAGGGATCGTTGGCGGCGGTCGCATCGGCCACCACATGGGCGGCGGCAAGCGCGACGCGATTGCCTGCAGCTATGGTTTTGTCAGGGTAGGCGCGCGGCTGCGATAGCACGAAGGTCTCAAGCTTGCCGGCCGCTGTCGGCAGGTTAATGCGCATGCTGGAGAGGATGGGTGCATTCATGTGGTTTGCTTCCGGTCTGTCCTCAGTTGCAGTTTTTGCCTTGCCTTCTCGTGCTGGCCTGATGGCCGCCGCCAGCGTAAGGCGGCAGCCAAGCCGCGCGGCTCAAACCTTGAGCTCGGGAACGTCGATCCACCGTCGCTCCTTCCAGCTCTTGAGCGCACACTCGACAAGCTGCACGCCCTTGGCACCTTCGAGCAGATCCCAGGCGTAGGGAGTGCCTGCGGCGACGTGCCGGATAAAGGCTTCCCATTGCAGTTTGAAACCGTTGTCGAAGCTTTGCGTATCGGGCACCGGCTGCCAACCTTGGTAGAAATTGATTGGCTGCTTGACGTCGGGATTCCAAACCGGCTTGGGCGTCGCCATGCGCTGCTGGCACACGACGTCCTGCAAGCCCGCTACCGCCGAGCCGTGCGTGCCGTCCACGTGCAAGGTCAGCAGATCGTCGCGCCGCACTCGCGTGGCCCATGAGCTGTTGAAATGCGCAATCACGCCGCCGGCGAGCTGGAAGGTCGCATAGGCGGCATCGTCGGCGGTGGCCTTGTAGCGGTTGCCGGCTTCGTCGATCCGCTCGGGGATGTGGGTGGCGCCTAGGCAAGACACAGATGTCACGCCGCCGAAGGTGTTATCGAGGACGTAACGCCAGTGGCAAAGCATATCGAGAATGATGCCGCCGCCATCTTCCCCCCGGTAGTTCCAGGACGGGCGCTGCGCCGGCTGCAAGTCCCCCTCAAACACCCAGTAGCCGAACTCGCCACGCACCGCGAGCAAGCGACCGAAGAACCCCGAATCGATCATCTGCTTGAGTTTCCTGAGCCCCGGCAAGAACAGCTTGTCCTGCACCACGCCGTGCTTGATGCCCGCGGCCTTGGCCTGCCGCACGATCGCCATGGCCGCCTCGAGATTGGTCGCCACCGGCTTTTCGCAATAGACGTGCTTGCCGGCCGCGATCGCCTTGGCAAGCAAGGCCGGCCGCATCTGGGTGGTCGCCGCATCGAAAAAGACGGTGTCGTTGCGGTCGGCGAGGCAGGCCTCGAGATTGCTGCTCACGCGGGAAAGCCCGTGCGCCTTGGCGAGCTGCGCCAGCTTGTCCTCGTTGCGCCCCACCAGGATCGGATCGGGCATCACGCGGTCGCCGTTCGCCAGCAGCACGCCACCCTCGGCGCGAATAGCAGCGATGGATCGGGCCAAGTGCTGATTTGCGCCCATGCGCCCGGTCACGCCGTGCATCAGGATGCCGAGCCGTCGCACTGCCATCGCCTGCCTCCCCGACATTTGCGTGCGGCCAGTTAGGGTGAGCGCCGATCCCCTGTCAACGTGGCCACCCCAAGGCCGGCCACGGCGACGCCTTGGCGGGGAGGCGGCGAGGGCGGCACGGCCATGACGGGGACCCTCTCAGAGTACGCGCTCCAGCCGGCACTGGTAGCAATTGTTCGCAGCGGAGCGGATATGAATGTAGGCGAGGCGCGGATCGGCAAACATCGCCTCGGCGGCGCCGACGATTTGGGCCGTCGGCACGATCTGGCCCGAGCCGTAAACGATGCGGTCGTCGGCCCCGTAGCCGCGCACGAGATAGCGCTCGCTTGCCAGCATGGCTGGCAGCTCGGCGCTCGGCAGGTGACGAGCGCAGGCGTCGGCGTGCAGGAAAATGGGGCCCTGTTCCGCATAGGGCTGCGGGGAGGGGAAGGGGCGATGCGAAAGAAGCAAAAAGGGCTCGCCCGCGGCGACCGGCCTGAGGCAGTGGCGGCAAGGGACGCCGCGACCTGGCGAGATGTGGCGCTCAGGTGTCTGGCCATTGGCATCCGGGCCACCCGCCTGGAGGCCGCGCACCAGCAAGGTCTCGAGGCCGACAAAATGGATGGGCATGACCTTCTCCTCGCAAAAGCGCGTATCATTGCCATGGCCCTAGCCGGCGCCGGCAATGGCGGCGACCCGAAAGCTGCGCGCATGGTGGCAAAGCGGCGGGCACCGCCACGGCAAGGAGCAACGGCGTGGCGCCGGAGGGGAAGCGGGAGGGGCGAGGAGAGGACGCGTGCTCAATTACTTTGCCGTGCTGTTGGCAGCGCTTGCCAGCTTCGCCTTCGGCGCCGCCTGGTATGGCACGCTCGCGAAGGCCTGGCTGGCTGCCCGGGGTGAGGCCGATCGGCAGCGGGCGATGGCGCGCCTGGGCCCGATTCCCATTCCCTATCTCATCGCCTTCCTCGCCGAGTTGGTCATGGCCTGGATGCTCGCCGGCATTTTCTTGCACCTGGCGCGCGGCGGCCTCGTGCCGGGCCCGCGCAACGGGCTGATCTCGGCGGCCTTCCTGTGGCTCGGGTTTGTCGCCACCACGCTGGTCGTCAACCACGCCTTGCAAGGCGCCAAGACGGCGCTGACCATGATCGACGGCGGACACTGGCTGGGTGTGCTGTTGATCCAAGGCGCAATTTTGGGCGCCTGGGGCATCAGCTAGCTGCGCGCGCGCGCCCCGAGGCCCGCGCCAGGGAGAACCATGGCCGCCAGCAAGCCTCCGGCGAGCTCGGTCGGGCCAAGCGCGTTCGACCAAGGAGCCAGTTGCTCATTGAGCCCCAGTGCCGATAATAGGCCAAACGAGAGACCCTCCCGGGAGGAACCAATGTCGGACAAAACCTATAACGTACCCGCCGAGTGGACGAGCCGCGCCTGGGTGGACAACGCCAAATACTTGTCGATGTACAAACGCTCCGTTGAGGATTCGAACCAGTTCTGGGGCGAGGTCGGCAAGCGCATCGACTGGATCAAGCCCTACACGCGCGTCCAGAATACGTCCTTTGCCCCCGATAAAGTGTCCATCAAGTGGTACGAGGATGGCACGCTTAACGTCTCCGCCAACTGCATCGACCGACATTTGAAAAAGCGAGGCGATCAGGTCGCCATTATCTGGGAAGGCGACGACCCGACACAGGATGAAAAAATCACCTACCGCCAGCTGCACGAGCGCGTCTCAAAATTTGCCAACGTGCTCAAAGCCAACGGCGTCAAGAAGGGCGACCGGGTCACCATTTATCTGCCGATGATTCCCGAAGCGGCCTACGCCATGCTCGCCTGTAGCCGCATCGGCGCGGTGCATTCGGTGGTATTTGGCGGCTTCTCTCCCGACAGCCTGGCGGGCCGCGTCATTGACGCCAACTCGAAGTTCATCATCACCGCCGATGAGGGGGTGCGCGGGGGTCGCGCCATCCCGCTCAAAAAGAATACCGACGAAGCCTTGAAAAAATGCCAGGGCGACGAAAAGGTGCTCGTCGTACGCCGCACCGGCAATCAGGTGCCGTGGACGGCGAGCCGGGATATTTGGCTGCACGAGGAACTTGTGAAGGTGAGCGCCGACTGTCCGCCCGAGCCGATGCAGGCGGAGGATCCCCTCTTCATCCTCTACACCTCGGGCTCGACCGGCAAGCCGAAGGGGGTTTTGCATACGACCGGCGGCTATCTGGTCTACGTCGCCCTCACGCACGAGCTGGTCTTCGACTATCACGACGGTGACATCTATTGGTGCACCGCCGACGTCGGCTGGGTCACGGGGCACAGCTATATACTGTACGGCCCGCTTGCAAACGGCGCCACTACCCTCATGTTCGAGGGCGTGCCCAACTACCCGACCGCCTCGCGCTTCTGGCACGTCATCGACAAGTGGGGTGTCAGTATTTTCTACACGGCACCCACGGCGATCCGAGCCTTGATGGGCGCGGGCGACGACTTCGTCAAACGCACGGACCGTTCGTCCCTCAAACTGCTCGGCAGCGTCGGCGAGCCCATCAATCCGGAAGCTTGGGAATGGTACCACCGCGTGGTTGGCGACGGTCGCTGCCCCATCGTCGACACTTGGTGGCAAACCGAAACCGGCGGCATTCTCATCACGCCGCTGCCCGGCGCCACCAAGCTCAAGCCAGGATCGGCGACGCGACCCTTCTTCGGTATCAGGCCGGCGCTGGTCGACGATAAGGGCACCGTCCTAGACGGTGCCGCCTCGGGCAACCTTGTGATCCTCGACAGTTGGCCTGGGCAGATGCGCACCGTGTTCGGCGATCACGAGCGCTTCGTGCAGACCTACTTTTCCGCCTACAAGGGGATGTATTTTACGGGCGACGGCTGCCGCCGGGACGAGGACGGCTACTATTGGATCACCGGCCGCGTCGACGACGTTATCAATGTGTCCGGGCACCGCCTCGGCACGGCGGAGGTGGAATCAGCCTTGGTCGCGCACGCCAAGGTGGCCGAGGCCGCCGTGGTCGGCTACCCGCACGACATCAAGGGCCAGGGCATCTACTGCTATGTGACCCTGATCGCTGGCAATCAGCCGAGCGAGGAGCTGAAGAAGGAGCTCGTTCAGTACGTGCGTAAGGAAATCGGCCCCCTCGCTACGCCCGACCAAATCCAGTTCGCTCCGGGATTGCCGAAAACGCGCTCCGGCAAAATCATGCGGCGCATCCTGCGCAAGATTGCCGAGGACGATTTTTCCAATCTGGGTGACACCTCCACCCTGGCCGAGCCCGCCGTGGTCGAGGACTTGGTCGGCAATCGGCAAAATCGCCGAAAGGCGGCCGCCGGCTAAGGTCACCGACCGCAAGTCCCCCGGGAGGGCGAGCCCATTGCCCTGTGCATAAAGGCGCCTGGCCGCCCGCGGATCCCTTGACCGTGGCTTTTGTGCCAGCAACGGCGATAAATTTTCCGCAGCGGGCGTGCGCGATAGAAAGATCGTGCGGGGGCGGGCTATGCTGTTGCGGGGTCCTTTGTGCGGGAGTTTCCGGGACCGATGCTACAGGCTGCGCCGCAATTTTCACCGTTCCAACTCTTGGAGGCCGCGCGTCGCGCCGAGGCGGAAGGCCACATCGACGCCGCCTATCAATACTATCGGCAAACGGTGGACCAATTCGCCTACAGCGCCGAGGCGGCGCAGGCGCGCGAAGGCCTGGCCCGACTCAACGGCGGTTGGCAGCCGAATATCTGGCACCTCAACGGGACGCCGCAAACCACCGACGCCAGCAGTCGTCGGAACGGCACGGCGCGCAAGGCGCGGCGCCATAAGCTGCCAACGCCCCGCAACCACTACCGCGTCGGCAGTTTTCTCGCCGGCCTTGTCAGCCTGCTCGGCTGGTTGTTCGTCGCCGCGGGCCTCGCGGCCACCCCGCTGCATGTCGTGCTGGGCCGCCCGGAGATCAGCATCGGCATCAGCGGTGTGGTGGCGGTTGCCTTCGCGCTCGCCGCGCTCGGATTGGTCACGGTGGCCTTGGGTCAGGCGGCCCGCGCCCTGTTTGATCAAGCCAACGCCACCCGCGAGCTGGTGGCGATCGAACGCAGCAAGGCCGGCTTGGACTGAGCCTTTGCGAAAGCGTGGGGCTGGGGACGTTCCCGCCGAGAACGTCCCCATCAGGCGGCGGCCGACGTCGGTGACAGCGACGGTCCGGCGCGCAAGCCTGTCAATGGCTGATCCCTTCTCAATAGTAGCCGTAGCCGTTGACGCAACCGTAGTAGCGGTTCCACCAGTAGCGGCTGCCCGTATAGACTGCACGCCGCTTCAGCCAATAGCACCCATCGCCATAGCCGTAGTCGTCGTAGTAGGGGGCAAAGGCGAAGACGCGATGATGGCGATGGTGCCGGAAGGCAAAGTGATGCCGGCCCGAAAAGGCATGGGACCTTGCCGCCATGCCACCCCAGTGCCCACCTCGCCAGTGTCCGCTACCGCCGCTCCAATGTCCGCCGCCACCATGCCGCGCCTCGGCCGTACCGGCCGCTACGGACACGAGAGCCGCGGCGAGAATGCTTGCCAGCAGCGCAGTCTTTTTCTTGCTTGGCATGATACAACCTCCATGGTGTCCAGCGTGATCCGTGGGGGTCAACGCGCAGTGTGCCATGGTGGCGGCGGAGCGTCTTGTCAAAAAATCGCGACGAACGCCATTCAATTCGAAAAAAGCAAGGCAGCGGCCCCCTTTGCTTTGCCGTGCTGGGAGACGATAGCATGCAAGAAAAGACGCGATCGCAAGCCGCTTCGGCGTTCCAATGGGACGACCCGTTTCTGCTCGAAGGTCAGCTCAGCGAAGACGAGCGCATGATCCGCGATACCGCACGCGGCTATGCGCAGGAAAAGCTCCTGCCGCGTGTGATCGACGCCTACCTCAACGAGAACACCGATCGGGAAATCTTCAACGAGATGGGGGCGCTCGGCCTGCTCGGCGTTACCCTGCCGGAGCAATATGGTTGCGCCAGCGCCAACTACGTATCCTACGGGCTCGTGGCGCGTGAGATCGAGCGCGTCGACAGCGGCTATCGCTCGATGAATAGCGTGCAGTCCTCCCTCGTCATGTATCCGATCTATGCCTACGGTTCGCAAGTGCAGCGCGACAAATACTTGCCCAAGCTCGCCTCGGGCGACTGGGTCGGCTGCTTCGGCCTGACCGAGCCCGATGCCGGCTCCGATCCTGGCGGCATGAAAACCCGCGCCGAGAAGATCGCCGACGGCTATCGGCTGACGGGCACCAAGATGTGGATCTCAAACGCACCGATCGCGGATGTGTTCGTGGTCTGGGCCAAGTCGGCGGCGCACGATGGCGCCATTCGCGGCTTCGTGCTCGAAAAGGGCATGCGAGGCCTCTCGGCGCCCAAGATCGGCGGCAAGCTGTCCTTGCGCTGCTCGATCACCGGCGAAATCGTCATGGACGGCGTCGTCATCCCCGAGCAAAACCTGCTGCCGAACGTGTCCGGGCTTAAGGGACCCTTCGGTTGTCTCAACCGCGCACGCTACGGCATCGCCTGGGGCGCAATGGGGGCCGCGGAAGACTGTTGGCACCGCGCCAGGTCTTACACGCTGGAGCGCAAGCAGTTTGGTCGACCATTGGCGGCCACCCAGCTCGTGCAAAAGAAGCTTGCTGACATGCAGACCGAGATTGCCTTGGGTCTACAAGGGGCGCTGCGAGTCGGACGCTTGCTCGACGAAGGCCAGGTGGCGCCGGAGATGATTTCCATCGTCAAGCGCAACAATTGCGGCAAGGCACTCGATGTCGCGCGCAGCGCCCGTGATATGCACGGCGGCAATGGAATCCAGATCGAGTACCATGTCATGCGCCACGCCGCTAACCTCGAGACCGTCAACACCTACGAAGGTACCCACGACGTGCACGCCTTGATCCTGGGCCGCGCGCAGACGGGGCTGCAAGCGTTTTTCTGAGCGGCTCAGGGCTTGCGCATCTCGTGGGCCGTAATCGCCGCGGCGATGATGGCATCCTCAGCGAGTTTGCGGGCCTCGCCAGGCGCGGAGCCGAGGCGCGCGAGTGCACCATAGTTGGCGCTGAATGGCTCGGTCGGATCGTCTGGAAGCTGACGAATATCTGCTGCCGGATGCACCTGGGCCGGCAAGCCATCGGCTTCCAGGACGGGCGGGCCGCCGACGGCCTGCGGGCCTGGTGAACTTGCGCAACCCGCCAGCGCCAGCGCGGCCGCCAAGGAGCCAACGCGCAGATGCGCGAGTGATGGCAGTCGAGCGAGACGACGCAACCAACCCATGACCAACGCCTTCACCGACGCACCGATGCCAGAAAATCATGGTCGGGTTAATGCGCAGATAACGCCTGCGCCATGACGAGTCGGCGCCGGCACGCGCGGCAGCGCTCACGGTCTGCCTTCGCCGAGTGGCCCGATCAGCGGGGCCCGCTGTAAAAATAAACCCCTTCGCTCAAGACCTTGGCGGCAAGAGGCGCGGGGGCGTGAAAGGTGTGAACAAGTCATGAATGCCCTGTTCAGTGTGAGTTCAAGGAGGGCCCCTTAGCCTGGGGTCACCCTGAGAGATTTATCTTCCCCGGCGTGATCCAAGGGGGGCGCGGTGTTCAGGGTCGCCGCGCCCTTTTCTTTTGCGCGCGTGGGCGTTGCCAGCGCCCGCGCAGCAAGCGCAGAGCAAACGAAAACCTCAGGCGACCTCGACAAGGTCGGCGTAAAACTGCTCGATAATCTCGGGGAGATGACAGGACGAATAAGGGTTGGCGGGGCCCGAGCTGCCCTCCGTCGGCAGCACCAGGCGGCCCGACCGTAGCACGTGATCATCGGGCAGGTTTTGCAGGCTCCGGCGCAGCATCGCCAAGATGGTCGTTTCTTCGAAGGTGACGCCGCCTTGTGGCGTCCTCCGCGCAAGCCGATCGGGTCGGAACAAGGCATCATCTCCCTCACCGCAATTGGAGTCGTCGAAGGCACAGGCATAGGCAAGCCGCAGCGGGCTTTTTGAGCCGCCAACTTCGGCTGAGCGATCGCCCTCAGCCAAGACCGTGGCGAGCGTCGCACAGGCCTTGGCGACGAGTTGCTCCTTCAGCGTGTGGTAGGTGGTCGCGTCGGCAATGTTGCCGTGCTCGAAGATGACAAAGAGATTCTTCCAGGGCTCGGCGTGAAAACTGCGGCCCTTTGCATCCTGGATTAAGAACATCAACCACAGGTAGGCAGAATAGTAACCCGACGATGGCGAGACGCTTCCCGCCACCGTTACGTCATTGTGCCGGCATTCGAGAACCAGGCGGCCGTTCATCGGCTGACGTCGGCTGGCATCCGAACCGCCGCGAACTAGCACCTGGGCCGCGCTTATTTCGGCATCCGAAAGGCTTGGTCCCCACCGGAACCGACCGGTAGCAACAAACGGTGCAGCGTGGATATTGAAGGGTTTGTCGACCTGATCGGCCGCGTGCCTGTTGAGGATGGCGCTGAGTTTGGCGCGGAAATCCAGGCTCAATCCACCCTTGATCAGAATATCGATCGAATTGTTTTCGTCACCATAGCCATACTGGATCATCAAGTCGCTGGACGGATCCTCGCCGATGGCCCACGCCTCGCATGAGCAGGGCTGAATACTTGGACCCCACAACAGCCAACAATTGAAAAGGAACGAGCGCAGCTCGCGAAGCTCGGGCGCATAGAACGCGTCCTTTTCAATCAGCCGGCGATAGTTGTCGAGCACCAGATTCCAGCCGTCCTCGTCGGCGAAACGGTTGACAAGCCCCGTGATCAGAAAAATCGGCGCGATGTAGCCCGATTCAAAACGCGCCTCAGTCAGAAAACGGTCGGGATCCTCCGCCTTGGCCTGCGCGCGGCGTTCGAGAGCCTCGAAGTAGCGCTTGATCTTGGTGCGGCTATCGTCGAGCTGAGGGAAGTCGGCAATGGCAACGGGGCCCAGGGGCTGCTCGTCGGCGCGCGTCAACCGAAGCTGGCGCAGGAGCCAGACCATTGCCGCCACAACGATGCCGGGCTCCTCCGTCAGGCGCTCGCGCAGCAACTGTCTCACCCGCTTACGGCGGCGGACCTCGGCGGCTTGCGCCTTCTCGAGACGACGCGCGTATTCGCGTTCGGTGTAGTCGCGGCGGCTTGGACGGGCCACGCGCGGCTGCAGGATTTGCAATTCGACATAGTAGCGCGCACCGATGAAGCGACGGCGTGGGAAGGCGAATAGCAGCGCCGGCGCGTACCACGATAGCAACAAGGCGCGGGCAACGCCGCGCAGCCAT
Source organism: uncultured Alphaproteobacteria bacterium (assembly GCA_963770295.1). Lineage (GTDB taxonomy): Bacteria > Pseudomonadota > Alphaproteobacteria > Rhizobiales > Hyphomicrobiaceae > AWTP1-13. The sequence continues at coordinate 218,818 of CAVYPA010000003.1, read as the reverse complement.
TGGATGGTGCGCACAAACCATCCCTCCTGCGGCTCGAACGCCACCTCGCTGATGAAATTGCCGGCGCGGGCGACGCCGTAGAGAATGTAGCCGGCCGTGAGCAACCCAATCAAAAGCGATAGTTCTTCTTTGTATGGCCTGATGGACTGCCACGCCCAATCCAGTGTGTTCATCGCTTCCCCCACACGCATGCCAATTGAGGCGCGTTGCCGCGCAAGATACTGGGACCGGTCCGGCGCCTGTAGATGAGGCCCGACGCGGCGGGCGGATCAACGGGAAGATGTGGTGCAATTGTTACACGCAAGCCAGTACGCGGCGTAGCGTCAACGGCTCGCCGGTTTGCGCCCCCGGTTCGGGAAGGCACGTCGCATCCTTGAGTTCGAGCAGGTTGATGCGTGTACCCGTGGCGGCGAGTTGCGCAAGAAGAGCCAATTGGTGGCGCGCTTCAGCGTTGACCTCGGGCTCACCACCCTTGAGCACGGAGATGGCAAAGAAACGCTGCAGGTGGTGGCGCAGAAGGGCGGGACTGAGCGTGGGCGTGCGCGCGCCAAGCACGGCGAAAACGAGGTTGTGGTCGGGCGCCTGCTCGGCGGCCAGCGCAGGCTGAACGTAGGCAAAGTCGACAATCTTGGCGCCCTGACGCGCCCAAAGCGCGATCCGTGCCAACTGATCGAGGCCGGTGGCCTGGGTATCCAGCGCGTACTCCTGCGCGCTCAGACGGTAGGGATCGTTCTGCTCAATAAAGATATAGACCGTGGGCGAGGGCTCGCAGGCTTGCCCCGGCTGGGGACCATCCAGCGCATTCGTGTGTCCGAAAAGGGCGAGCGCAAGGGAGGCCAAATCGCCGACCATCGTCTTGAGGACGCCACGGCGACGATAGGTTGGCTGCACAAAAATGTAGTTCAAGTTCAAACTGAGCGATGGCCGGCGCGTGTCGGGGTCGGCTGCCGGAAAGACGATGAAGTTTAGTCCCCCGACCATCTCCTCGCCGTTGCGTGCCACGACCACGAACTCACGAAATGGCCCGTAGCGGTCGCGCAGACGACGATAGGCGCAACCTTCATTCAGCGCCAGGCACTCGCCAAAGCCGGCAAAGCCTTCCTTTTCGTTGGGGAGCACGAAGGCTTTGTCGTAGGCCCGGAAGAATTGTTCGAGCAAACCGTCACTGGCCGAGGTGGATCCATCATAGGTGAGACCGGCCGGCGATATCACCCGCAACCAGGGTCCATGGGCCTCAACCCTTGCTGCTGCACCGAGACGCATCGATCGCCTCTTCGAGCTGCCATTGGCCTTTCGCCTCGCGAGACGAGGCCATCCACGGCACAATAATAGATCTTGAGCGGCACGGCGGCGCGCAAATTCTTTCTGCCGCCCGCGTCTAGCCGCATCGAGCCGGGGTAAAAGGCGAAACCCAAGCCACGCGCCTTCCCGATCTGATGTCGCCTATCTGATGTCGCTCCGGGCGGGCCGGCCGCTGCCGAGGCTAGCCGCCGCTTACCGCGCGAACGGCGGCCAGACACGTCAGAAGCTGCTCTTGCGTGTATGGCTTATTGAGAAAGGCCGTTTTGCCGTCGCCCTTGAAGCGGTCGCGCAGCTGCGCCTCCTCATAGCCGCTGGCGATGACGACGGGCAAAGCTGGGTAGAGCGCGCGCAATTGCACCACCAGCACGTCACCCTTGCGGTCCGGCAGGCCGACGTCGACGACGGCGGCGTCGATCTCGCCGTGCAGCAGGCGGACCTTACCCATCGCGTCCATAACGGACACCGCCGGCTCGACGCGATAGCCTGCGTGCTCGAGATATTCGGTGGCGAGGATGCGCACCAGCGCCTCGTCCTCGACCAGCAGGATGCGCGCGGGTCGCGCCCGCGTATCGAGAATGTCTCGCAGTTTCGCCCCCACCGCCGCATAGGTGAACGGCTTGGTGATAAGCTGCACGCCTGGATCGAGCCGGCCCTCGTGCACGATGGCGTTGCGCGCATAGCCGGTCGTAAAAAGGATCTTGAGGTCGGGCCGACGCTTGCGCGCCTCGTCGGCGAGTTGCCGACCGTTCATGCCACCGGGAAGGCCAACATCGGTGAACAACAGGTCGATTTCCGGGTGCGCATCGAGCACGCGCAGGGCAGCGGCACCCGTTGCGGCCTCAAGGATCGAGTAACCCAATTCGCGCAGGATCTCCTTCGAATAGGTGCGCACGTCGTCGTCGTCCTCAACCACGAGGATGGTCTCCGCGTCGGCGGCACTGCGCGGCAGCACGCGCTGGTCTGGTTCGCTCACGACGTCGGCATCGCCATGCAGCCGCGGCAGGTAGAGTTTGACCGTCGTGCCCTGTTGCGGCTCCGAATAGATCTTGATGTGACCGCCCGACTGTTTGACGAAGCCATAGACCTGCGATAGCCCAAGACCGGTGCCTTGGCCGACGTCCTTGGTGGTGAAAAACGGTTCGAAGGCCCGCGCCAGCACCTGTTTGCTCATGCCAATGCCAGTGTCGCTGACGCAAATGACGACGTATTGACCGGGCACCACCTCCGCTTGCACCGCGGCATAACCCTCGTCGAGGTAGGCGTTCGCCGTCTCGATCGTCAGCTTGCCGCCGGCGGGCATGGCATCGCGCGCGTTGACGGCCAGGTTGAGGACGGCGACCTCGAGTTGGTTGGGATCGACGTGGGCGCGCCAGAGACCGCCGGCCAGAACGGCCTCGATGGCGATCTGTTCGCCGATCGTGCGCCGCAGCAGGTCGGACATGCCGCTGACAAGGCGGCTGATATCGACAGGCTTCGGATCCAAGGGCTGCCGACGGGAAAAGGCGAGCAACCGTTGCGTGAGCGCGGCCGCCCGCTGCGCGCCGCGCAGCGCATTATCCGTCGATCGCGCCAGTCGCGCCGCATCCAAGCTGGAGGCTTGCAACCCCCGCTGCAAGGTCTCGAGATTGCCCAGGATGATCGTCAGCAGATTGTTGAAATCGTGCGCCACACCGCCGGTAAGCTGGCCGATGCCCTCCATTTTCTGGGCTTGCACGAGCTGTTCTTGCGCCTTTTGCAGCGCGATCTGGGTTTCCCGCCGCTCGCTGATGTCGCGCGTGACCTTGGCGAAGCCGATCAGCCGCCCCTCCGTGTCGGCGATGCGATTGATCACCACGCTGGCCCAAAAGCGCGAACCATCCTTGCGCACGCGCCAGCCCTCGGTTTCGAACTTGCCGCTGTCGCGGGCTATGCCCAGCGCCCGCTCGGGAGCGCCTGCCTTGCGGTCTTCCTCGGTGTAGAAGCGGCTGTAGTGCTGGCCGACGATGTCCTCGGCGGTATAGCCCTTGATGCGCTGGGCCCCGGTGTTCCAATTGTTGACGATGCCATGCGGATCGAGCATGTAGACCGCGTAGTCGGTGACGCCGTCCACGAGCAATTGGAAACGCCCTTCGGCCTGTTTTCGCTCTTCGGCTTCGGCCAGCAGCCTGGCATTCGTCGCCGCCAATTCCGCCGTGCGCTCGCCGATCTTTCGCTCGAGGCCCTGCTCGCTCTCGCGCAGGGCCGCCTCGATCCTTCGCCTGCGTTCGATTTCCGCTTGCGCGGCCCGATATAGTCGCGCCTTGTCAATGGCGATGGCGGCTTGGCTGGCAATGGCGGCGACGATACGTTCGGCGCGTTCGCCGAACACGCCGGGTTCGGAATGTCCAAAAAACAAGCCGCCCAGCACCTCGCCGGAGCGAGCTACGACCGGAACCGCGAGATAACTGCGGACCGGCAAATGGCCGGGCGGCATACCGTGATAGGGCGCGCTCTTGCCGTAGCGCGGATCTTGGGTGATGTCGGGGGAACGCACGATCCCGGTGCCGCGGAAGGTGGGGGAAAAGACTTGCGTATTGCGCGGCATCGGAAACGTGGCGAAGGCTTCGCGCGGCGCGCCTGAGAGCGTGTAGAGGGTGTAGGATTCGCCCTTATCGTCGATCACGTTGTAGAAGAACGAACCGAAGGCGGCACCCGATAACTTGGTGGCCGCGTCCGTCACCACCTGCACGGCGCGTTCCAAATCGATTTCGGCCGCAAGCGCGGTGCCCACCTCGTTGAGCAGCTCGAGGATTTCGGCCTCTTCGCGCAGGATGCGCGCCGATTCCTGGCGGGTGCCCGCAAGCTTGAGATTGGTTTCTACCCGCGCCAGCAGCTCGCGCGCTGAGAACGGCTTGACCAGATAGTCGTCTGCTCCCGCGCGCAGGCCCTCGATTTTCGCCTCCTCCCCGGCGCGCGCCGATAGGAAGATGACGGGGACATCGTGCAGAGCTTCATCCTCGCGCAGTTTTGCCAGCAACTGGAAACCGTCGAGGCCCGGCATCATCACGTCGGAAAGAATGAGGTCCGGCGCGCGCCGCCGCGCCGCGGCGAGCGCGGCTTCGCCGTCGACAACGACCTCGACGCGGTAACCCGAATTGGCGAGCAAGCGCTCGACGTAGGCCCGCATGTCGGCATTGTCGTCAGCGAGGAGCACCAGCTGACCCCGGCGTGAGGCCGGGGGCTCCTGCGGACTCAGGTCTTCGGTCCCCGAGGCCGTTGGCGGCTCGTGCTCCATCTCGGAGAGCCAGGCCAGCGCCTCTTCCACATAGGCTTGGGCGCGTTGCCGGGTGGGTCCGCCGCCACGACTGGCGCCGATCTTGTCGGCGGGGAGGTGGGACTTGCCCGTCGGCACCGTCACCGTAAAGGTGGACCCCTGATCGACATGGCTCGCCACCGTGATGTGGCCGCCGTGCAGCTTCACCAATTCTTGCACCAGGGCAAGGCCGATGCCGCTGCCTTCGATGCTCCGCCCGCGCGCGCCCTCGACGCGACGAAAGCGCTCGAACAGATGCGGCAACTCCTCGGCCGGAATGCCGGTACCCGTATCGCTGATCGCCATCTCGGCGGCGCGCGCGTCGGCAGTGGGCCGAACCGCGATTTTGATCTGCCCCGCAAAGGTGAATTTGAAGGCGTTGGATAGAAGGTTGAGAACCACCTTTTCCCACATGTCGCGATCGATGTAGACCGGCTCGGGCAGCGCTCGACAATCCAACAGCAGGCGGAGGCCGGCCTTATCCACGGCCGACTGAAAATTCGAGGCGAGCTCGCGCACAAACTCGGCGAGCTCGACTGGTTCGAAACGCGCCTGCACGCGGCCGGCCTCGAGACGTGAGAAATCGAGCAAGGCGTTGACGAGTTTGAGCAGGCGCAGCCCATTGCGGTGGGCGAGCGCGATCAGCGCGCGATGTTCCACTGCCGGCACGGCGTCCGCCTTGGCCAAGGCCTCCTCGAGCGGCCCCAACATCAGCGTCAATGGCGTGCGAAACTCGTGGCTCACATTGGAAAAGAAGGCCGTCTTGGCATGATCGAGTTGGGCCAGGACCTCGGCGCGCCGGCGCTCCTCCTCGTAGGCCTGGGCGTTGGCGAGCGCGGCGCCGATCTGTCCGGCCACCAGGCCGAGGAAACCTCGGTAGCTTTCGTCAAACACCCGGAAGGGGTTCAAGCCGACTATCAGAACGCCGGCCCGACCGGTCTCCCCGGAGGCCACGATGGGAAGGGCGACGGCTGCCGCCGGCGGGTGATGCCAAGCGCCGCTGGGAAGCCCGGCACCCGCTTTGGCGGCAAGGTCAGAAATCAGGCGCGGCTCTTGCTTGCCCAACACCTCTGCCAGCGGCCAAAGCGTGGGCTGGGCGGCCGCACCTCGGGCGATGGCGTGGTCTTCGGCGATGCCGGCGGCGCCGACCAGCGACATGGCGCCGCCAGCACCGGGCTCGGCCAGGTAGATCAGCGCAAAGGGCAGGTCGCGCGCATTGGCAGCGAGCGCCTTGACCGCTTGCCGGCAAACCTGCTGCCAGGTTCGGGCCTCGGCGGTCTTGGTGGCCAGGTCGCGCAATAGCGACAGTTGCCGCTCGCCGATGACGCGCTGCGTGTCGTCGGTATTGGCACAGATGATGCCGGCGGCGTTGCCGTCATCGTCCGGAATCGGACTGTAGGAAAAGGTGTAGTAGGTCTCCTCGCGGTAGCCGTGCCGCTCCATGATCAGGAGTTGCTCCTCCACGTAGGTTCCCACATCGCCGGTCATGGCCTTGGCGAGCATGGGACCGATTTCATCCCAGAGCTCACGCCACACTTGCGAGGTCGGCCGACCCAGCGCCCAGGCATCCTTGCCGCCGATGATCGACTTGTAAGGATCGTTGTAGAAGTAGATCAGATCCTTGCCCCAACCGATCCAGATCGGCTGCCGCGAGGTGAGCATGATGCGCACCGCGGTTCGGAGGCTTTGCGGCCAGGCATGGGATGGCCCGATTGAGGTGGCACTCCAGTCGAACTGGCGCATGCGCCGGGCCATGTCGCTGTCGCCGGCAAAGAGGCGGTCGGCCTCCAAGGCAGCCTGCGGTCCCGCGCCAAGCCTCCCCAGCTCTTGCTTCATCGCCTGCTCACCTGCAACTCGTCGGCCGGTTACCTTGGCGCAAGCCCCCAAGCCTCGCGCCGCGGCGCAGGCGAGGTATGGGATGTCCGGCCAAGGAGAGAACCTGTGCCCCGGCGGAAACAACGCACAAGTCGCGTGTCCGGTTCCGCGCCGGAGCGAGAGCTCGGCTGGAACTTTTTCGCCGGCTCGAGATTATCTGCGGGCATAAATTCACTCCCTCAACGCGAGTTGAGTTGTTGAGCGGTCCCTAGCCCACTTAAGGAGACGGGTCAGGTACCCCTGATGCACGATACGAGCGCGCTTCTGCCACGCGCGCATAATGACATTGTCGGCCTCGACGCGGTGCCAAATCGCAGGGTTGGGAGCCCAGCTCGCTGATCGAGATTTTCGAGCTGGTGCCGCCCGAGAGCGTGCTCGATCCCGACCAGCAGCAGAGCCTGCTTTACTCGTCCGATCTCGAACTGGGCGAGACCATCAAGCGGATCTTGGAGTCGATCGAACGTGTGCGGCCCAAACGCGTCGTGATCGACAGCACGCCCCGCGCCCACCTAGAGATGCAAGCGGCCCTCCAGCGCCATATCGACAGCTCGATATCCAAGACTGTCGGAAATCCGCTTGCTGACGCAAGGCTCGCTGCACTACCGCCGGCAGATCCTAGCCCTCAAGCACTATTTCGCTCGACACCAGTCGACCATGATCCTGCTCGACGATCTGGCGATCGAGAGTACCGATCGGGCGGTCCACAGCATTGCCCATAGCGTGGTCCACCTGGACCAGCTGGCGCCGATTTATGGCGGCGAGCGGCGGCGCCTGCGCGTTGTTGTCAAGTGCCGAGGGCAATCCTTCCGCAGCGACTATCATGATTTCGTCATTGCTCCCGGCGGCGTGCAGCTGTTCCCGCGTCTGGTGGCGGCCGAACATCGTCGCGGCTTTTTCGGCGAGGTCGTGCGCAGCGGTATCGATGCGCTCGACGGCCTGTTGGGTGGTGGTCTCGTGGGCGGGCTCGAGCACGCTGATCATCGGCCGGGCCGGGACCGGCAAGTCGCTGCTGATCTTGCAGTACATCGCCGCGGCGGTCGGCCGTGGCGAACGCGCGGCGTTGTTCGTCTTCGACGAAGAGCTCGGTCTTCTCACCGCCCGCGCCAACATCGATCTCGACGCCATGCGGGCGGCGGAGCAGCGGCTCATTCTCGAGCAAACGGGTGCCGCCGAATTTTCGCCCGGCGAGTTTGCGCATCGTGTCAGGGCGAGCGTCGATCGGCAAAATTGCCGCGTGGTCGCCATCGACAGTCTCAACGGCTATCAGCGCGATGCCCGAGGAGCAATTCCTCACCCTGCATCTGCACGAGCTCCTGCAATTTCTGAACCGCCGCGACGCCGCCAGCTTCCTGAGCATCGCCCAACACGGCATGATGGGAGACATGCGCCAACCCATCGATGGGACCGACCTCGCCGACTGCGTCATCATGCTGCGCTATTTCGGGGCCTTCGGCCGCGTGCGTCGCGCCATCTCGGTCGTGAAAAAACGCACCGGTGCGCATGAAGACACCACGTGGCATCACCCTCGGCGAGCCATTGCACGAGTTTCAGGGTTGCTGCGCGGCGTCCCCACCTATGTCGGGCGATCCGAACCATTGCTGGGTAAATCGTGAGCGCACTTCCCCCACCCACGGTCGAGCACCGCGCGGGCGAGACGCCCTGGTCGGCAAAGGTATGCTGCGCGAGGCGCACGTCGTGGCCCAGATTTGCGTTGACCTCACCGAGCTAATGGCAGAAATCGATCGCGGCGCCGATGCGGTCGTGCTCACCGAAGAGGCGGTGCGCAGCAGCAACCCACGCGCCTTGCACGCATGGGTCGCGGTCCAACCGGCATGGTCGGACTTTCCGTTCATCGTGCTGACCCGCCACGGCGGCGGACTTGAACGCAACCCCGCGGCGGCGCTGCTGACCCGCACGCTGGGCAACGTCAGCTTTCTCGAGCGCCCGTTTCACCCCGCCACGCTGGTTAGCGTAGTGGGAACGGCGCTGCGCGGCCGGCGTCGTCAACACAGTGCCGGCGGCTTAATGAAGAGCTCGAGCTACGCGTACAGGAAAGAACTTCCGAGCTGGCGGCGGCCAACCGGCAGCTGCTGACGCAGATCGAAGAGCGCGAGCGCGTCGAATCGACCCTGCGACAGCTGCAACGCCTGGAGGCGGTGGGACAGCCGACCTCGGGCGTGGCCCACGATTTCAATAATTTGCTCACCGTCGTCCTCGGCAACATCGCCTTTTTGGAAAAGGGCTTGGTCAAGGCCGGCATCGACGGCAAGTTGGTGCAACGCCTTGGCTATATGCGCGCCGCTGCCGAGCGCGGCGCCCGGCTCACCGACCAGCTGCTGTCCTTCTCGCGCCGGCAACGGCTGGAACCGAAGGTCATCGACCTCAGCAAAACCGTGGCCCGGATGGCGCGATCTCTTGCGGAGCACGATGGGCGCCGCCCCCCGGGGCCCGCAAGCTTGCCCAAGGGGACGCCGACACGAGGCGTCGATGGCGGGGCGGGAGCAACCGAGTCCCCGGAACAAACCAGCAAATCCCACGTTACCAGCTGCCTTCGGCGCTGTGCGGCACGCGAACGATGGCGAGGCGTCGGGTTGGCAGGATCGGGTTGTGTGCAGCAGACGGTCGCATGAGATTGTTCCGCAAAGCTCAACATCTGGGTGCGCTTTTAGTCTGCGCGCTGGCCGGCAGCGCAACGCCGCTCGCTGCGCAGGGCGCGGCGCTGCCACCCTTCTCGCACGAAATTGTGCAACGCACGGCCGGCGAGCTGGCGAGCAAACCCTATGAGGCACCGGCGACCGACGCCGCCAAAGCCACCAAGGATCTCGACTACGATCAATTTCGCCAGATCCGGTTTCGTCGTGAACGCACGATCTGGCGCGGCGAAAACTTGAATTTCGAGCTGCAGGTCTTGCCCACCGGCTGGCTCTTCAAGACACCGATCGAAATCAACCTCGTCGACGCCGGCAATATTCGCCTTCTCTCCCCCGACAACTCCTACTTCGACCTCGGTCCCCTCGCCGGCAAGCTGGCGCCGGAGGCTCGCTTGGGATTTTCCGGCTTTCGCCTCACCGGTCCGCTAAACCGACTGGACCTCTTCGATGAGATCATCGTCTTCCAGGGGGCGAGCTACTTTCGCGCCCTCTCGCGCGGTCAGATCTATGGCCTATCCGCGCGCGGCCTTGCCCTCAATGTCGGCAAGTCCGAGGGTGAGGAGTTTCCGCTTTTTCGCCGCTTCTGGATCGAGAAGCCGCCGGTGGGCGCGGCCAAGATTGTCATTCATGCCTTGCTCGATAGCCCATCGGTGACGGGGGCCTACCGCTTCGAGGTCACTCCCGGGTGGCCGACCGCGATCGACGTGCAAGCGACGCTCTATCCTCGCCGCGATCTCAGCGACGTCGGCATCGCCCCCATGACCAGCATGTTCTTGTTCTCTCCCATCAATCGCTCGCGCATCAGCGACTTTCGCCCTGCGGTGCACGACTCCGACGGACTCGCCATCCTCAATGGTTGGGGCGAGCATATCTGGCGCCCGCTCAACAATCCGCGCCGCCTGCAGACGAGCGACTTCCTCGACCGCAACCCCAAGGGGTTTGGATTGATCCAACGGCTGCGCACGTTTGCCGGCTTCCAGGATTTGGAGGCGGACTACGAGCGGCGCCCCAGCGCCTGGGTCGAACCCCGCGAGGAATGGGGCGGCGGCGCCGTCGAACTGTTCGAGATCCCCACGGAAGAGGAAATCCACGACAATATCGTGGCCTACTGGAAACCCGCCCAGGCGCTCGGTGCCGGCAAGGCCCACAGCTTCAACTATAAACTCACCTGGCCCGATGACGTGCCGCGCAGTTGGCCAGGTGCCTACGTGTTCGCAACGCGCGCGGGCCTGATCGCTGGGCCGCAGCGCAAGGCCGGCGTTGTCCAGTTCGTCGTGGATTTCAAGGGCTTCGTTTCGCCTTCGGCCAGCGAGCTGCCCTTTGCCCGGATCGAGGCAAGCCACGGCGCGCCGAGCGCTGCGGTCGTGCAGACCAACCCCGAAATCGACGGCGTGCGCGTTTCCTTCAGCTTCGACCCCAAGGGCGCAGCCACCAGCGAGTTGCGCCTGGTGCTGCAGGCCAACGACAACCCCGTGTCCGAAACCTGGCTCTACCGATGGACAAAGGATTGATGCCGGCGGCGATCGGCGAGCTGCCGCCGGCGCGCGAGGCGCTTGTCCCTAAGGACAGTCCTTGCGCCATGCCCGAGCAGGTGTTCTGGGCAGACCGTCGCAAGGCCTGGCGCACGCACACACGCGTGCAATTGGCCCGGGGGACGCTGATCCTGCTCTGGGGCTTGGCATCGGCGGCCTTTGCCTGGACGCTCTACCGCGTGCTGTCGGTCGAAACGCCAACCGTGTTGCAGCTGGTGTTTTGGTGCTTGAGCACGGCATGCTTCGCCTGGGTGGCGGTTGGCTCCGCCAGTGCCCTCATCGGCTTTGTTTGCCTCATGGTGCAGAAAACCGCCGACACGCTCTTGCTGCCAGCCCCGCGCTTAACGGCGGGCGTGCGCACCGCGCTGCTGTTTCCGGTCTATCGGGAAGAGGCCGCCGCCGTTGCGGCCACAATCGAGGCCATGTGCCAGGAAATTGCGGCGGCCAATGCTCGGGATCGCTTCGACGTCTTCATCCTCAGCGACACGCAAGACGCTGGCGAGCGAGCGGCGGAACGTCGCGTCTATGCCAAACTCCGGGCCGCGACGGACGTGCAAGTTTATGTCCGCTGGCGCAGGCTCAACCTTGGCAAAAAGGCAGGCAATATCCGCGACTGGATCGAGCGGTTTGGTGCCGCTTATCCCTATTTCATTATTCTCGACGCCGACAGCATCATGAGCCTGGAGAGCCTGTTGCGCCTGGTGGCCGGTATGGAGGACAACCAACGCGCTGGCCTAATCCAGACCGTGCCGCGCCTCGTCGGCGGCAAAACCGCTTTCGCGCGCCTGCAGCAGTTTGCCGCCGGCTATTATGGCCCAATTGTCTCGGCGGGGCTTGCCGCCTGGCACGGACCTGGGGGCAACTATTGGGGACACAACGCCATCATTCGCACCGGAGCGTTCGCCAGTTCGGCCGGCCTGCCGCCGCTGCCGGGGCAGCCGCCGCTGGGTGGGCCCGTTCTCAGCCACGACTTCGTCGAAGCTGCCTTGCTGCGACGGGCTGGCTGGGAGGTGCATCTGGTGCCATCGCTTGGCGGCTCCTATGAAGGGTGTCCGCCGACGCTCAAAGACCTGATCGTCCGCGATCGACGTTGGGCCCAGGGCAACTTGCAGCACGTGCGCCTGCTTGGCGTGCGCGGCCTGCCGCTACTCAGCCGCGTGCACCTGGCCATGGGCGCATTTTCCTATCTCGCCTCGCCGATCTGGGCGTTGACGCTTCTGGTTGGCATCGTGCTTGCCGTGCAGGCCAAATATGCCACGCCGACCTACTTCGGCAGCGAGGTCTCGCTGTTTCCCAAGTGGCCGGTTTTTGATGCGCAGAAGGCGCTCACCCTCTTCCTGGTCACGGTTCTCGTCGTACACCTACCAAAGGTGTTGGGAGGTGTCTGGGCCGTGCGCAATGGCCCCGAGCGCCGACACAACGGCGGCCTTGCCCGCATCGCCGGCGGCGTGCTCGTGGAATCGGTCCTCTCCACGCTGATTGCGCCATTGCTCATGCTGTCGCAAACGAGCGCGGTCGTTAGCATTCTGCTCGGCCGCGATGCCGGCTGGGGTGCCCAGCGTCGCGTCGACGCCGACCATGAGCTTTTCCACCTTTGGCGCCAACATCGTTGGCACACGCTCTGGGGCATCGCCGGGGCGGCGGTGTGCTGGATCATTTCGCCGGCCGTGTTCGCCTGGATGAGCCCGATCATTCTAGGCCTGGTGCTGGCGGCCCCGATCGCCTACCTGACGGCGGCCGGCGCGGGAGGATGGCTGGCAGCGTTGCTCGCCACCGCAGAGGAGCGCTGCCCGCCACGGCTCATCAGCGGTCGCTGGGCGACGAGCCGAGCCTGGCAGGACGAGGAGCAAGCGCGCGCCAGGGACGGGGCGACGGCGACGCCAATCAAGGCGGGTTAGGAACGGGCTTCGAGCACCGATGGTAAAATGCAGGGCGCCAGCGCCAGCCCCGGTCGCCAGCACGCTCACCGGCGCTGGCGCCGGGACCGGATGTCCAGCGCGAAACGAAAAAGGGAGCATGCACGCCGCTTGAGATAGCGCCCGACAAGCGGCCACTCCTAGTAATTCGATCACCGGTCAGGCCGCCGCGCCGGCGGGCCGCGCCGCACTGGTCAGGTGCTTAGCGCCGTCATTTCGCATGCCCGGCCCACTCGGGACGGTTCTTGAGTGCGTTTGCGTATTTGAGCGCGATTTTCACCAGCCGCTCGGGCTCGAAGGCCTGCTGCGCGAGCGCCATGCCGCGGTCAAACACCTCCGAATACCGCTTGATGCGGTCGCCCTCGAGGTCGAACCGGCCGATGCCATCGAAGGCCACGCGCGCGCCTTCGGCCTCCGGACGCGTGGACTCGAAACTAAAGCGGTAGCTGGCGTAGCCGGTTTGCCCGGCAAGCACAGGATCGTAAAATTCCCAACGAAACTTGCGCCCTCCCTCGGCAAAATGCGCCAGCATCTGCTTGATCGCCGCGCGACCGCTGCACGGTCCGAAGAAGTAGTCGTCGTAGGTGCCCTCCGGGGTGAACAGATCGGCCAGTCCGTCGCCATCACCCGCCGCCGCCGCGGCGGCAAAGCGCTCGACGAGTTGTGCAAAAGTCATGGGTGGTCTCCCTTGCCTGTTGTTGACCGGCCGAGCATGCTAGCCACGGCTAGCAGAAAAGGAAGGCCGATGCTCCAACTCAGACCCAACTGTGAATGTTGCGACAAGGATTTGCCGGCCGATGCGCCCGACGCCCTCATCTGCTCATTCGAATGCACGTTCTGCGCCGCGTGTGCGGACGAGCGCCTGCCTGGTGGACGCTGTCCCAATTGCGGTGGTGAGCTGGTGCGCCGTCCCGTGCGGCCACCAGATAAGCTGGCAAAATTCCCGGCTTCCGCCGCACGCGTGCTGAAACCGCATTCGGGCTGCGGGCCCCCACTTTAAGGTTTGGCCGGCTCCCCTTGTCCGGGGCCACGTGGCTCACGCAGCCTTGGCGTTGAGGACCCTCCCGGCCACGGCATCGAGCTTTGCCAGCACGGCAGGGTCGCGGGCGGCCGGCGGCGTTATGATGGCAACGTCGAGGGCGCGATCGGAACCGATAGGACAGGGTGGATGCTCGCGAGGAAAATCGCGGGCCAGGCGCGCGATCAAGGCGTGCGCCTTGTCGACGTTTTCGTGCAGCACTTTAATGACGGCGGCGACATCGACCTCGGCGTGGTCGGCATGCCAGCAGTCGTAATCCGTCACCATGGCGACGGTGGCGTAGCAAAGCTCAGCCTCACGCGCGAGTTTGGCTTCGGGCATGTTGGTCATGCCGATCACCGAGCAGCCCCAGCTGCGATAAAGATTGCTCTCCGCCCGCGTCGAGAACTGCGGCCCCTCCATCACCAGATAGGTGCCCCCGCGCGTGTAGGAGATGGTTTCGGCCCTGGCCGCCTCAGCGAGGCAGTCGACTAGCCCGGGGCTGACGGGATCGGCCATCGACACATGCGCGACACAGCCCGGCCCAAAAAAGCTTTTGTTACGCGCGAAGGTGCGATCGATGAACTGGTCGATGAGCACGAAGTGTCCGGGCGGCAACTCCTCTTTCAAGGAGCCGCAAGCCGAGATCGAGACCAGGTCGGTGACACCGGCGCGCTTCAAGGCATCGATATTGGCGCGAAAATTGATGGCGGATGGGGGCAGCTTGTGGCCGCGGCCGTGGCGAGGCAGGAAGCGCAGCGGCAAGCCGTCGATCTCGGCGAACAGGATTTGATCGGAGGCTTCGCCCCAGGGTGAGGGGACGGCTTCCCAGTGCACACTCTTCAGGCCGGGCATATCGTAGAGCCCGCTTCCCCCAATGATGCCGAGCACGGTTTTGGTCATGGCTTGCCCTTATGGCTGGGAGCGTCGAGGGAATCGCATGTTAGGACGACGCGCCGCGCCTGCCCAGGCTCGAGTCCAAGGCGCCAGGCCTGGCTTGAGGTCGGACGCGCGACACCCTCTTGCTCTTGTGCTCTCGCCGCGGCCGGGCGAGGATCGCGGCCGTTAGCATGGTGGAGACGGACATGATCTACGAACTGCGCGTCTATAGCTGCCTTCCTGGGCGCCTACCCGCGTTGCTTAAGCGCTTCGAGACGCAGACCCTGAAGATCTGGGAGAAGCACGGCATCAAGCAGGCCGGGTTTTGGACCGTACTGATCGGCGATGGCAACAACGATTTGCACTATCTGCTGGCTTGGGACTCGATGGCGGAGCGCGAAAAAAAGTGGACGACTTTTCAGGCCGACCCAGCCTGGATCGCCGCGCGCAGTGACAGCGAACGTGACGGGCCCATCCTCGCCAATGTCAAAAGCATGTTTTTGCAGCCGACGGCCTTCTCAGCCGTGACATGACGGGCATCAGCGGGCGTGACGGGGATGGTTGGGTCCGGCCTCGGCTCGAGCCAACCGGGGGTTAGTGCACGTCGCGCCAGATGCGGCGCTTAGCGAGACCGAGCAGCAGGGCGGTCAGCACGATATAGGCCACCACCAACACCCCCGTGCGCTTGCGCTCTTCAAGCCTCGGATCGGCGGCCCAGGCCAGAAAGGCGGTGACGTCGCGGGCATAGTTGTCGACGGTCGCAGGGGTGTTGTCGTCGTACGTCACCATGCCGTCGCCACCTAGGAACGGATTGGGCATGGCGGTCTGGTGACCAGGGAAGGCAGTGTTGTAATTCATGAAATCGGCGAGCTTGGTGCCGGCCGGGGGATCCTCGTAGCCCGTCAGATAGGCGTAGACGTAATCGGCACCGCCCTCCTGGTAAGCCGTCAGCACGTCGCGCAGCATCCGGTCGGGAACCCGATAGAACGGGGTATTCTCCTCGGCGGCGCGGGCGCGGGCAATAAGGGAAAGGTCCGGCGGCAGCGCGCCGTTGAGGGCGAAGCGGGCCTCTTGGTCGTTTCGGTAGGGCGGCGGGATGTAGTCGGCCAGCGTGGCCGGACGCTTGCCGACTTTGCCTTCTTCATTGGGCTCGGCGTCGACCTGGTAGGTTGCCGCCAGCGACTTGACTGCCGCCTCGGGAAAACCCGGGCCCCCGGGCTGCGCCAGATTGCGGAAGGCGAGACGCCGGACGCCGTGGCAACGCGCACAAACCTCCGTGTAAACCTTGAAGCCGCGCTGCAACTGCGCATCTTCAAAATGACCGAACACCCCGCCGAAGCTCCAGTGCTGGCGGTGGATTGCAGGGTGCGCGTCCTCTGCGGCGCGCACCGGCCCAGCGAGCATCCCCACGCACGCGCCGAGCAAGATGCCGACGCTTGTCAGGCCTGGCCTCAAGGCGAACCATCCGCTCATGTCGCTCCCCAGCCTAGCGCTTCTCTGGGGCGCTCGGCGCCCCGACAGTGACATGCCCGCCGGAGCTGCCGAGCACCGCCTCGCTGATTGAACGCGGCAGCGGCGAGGGCGTCTCGATGACACCGACGATCGGCAGCACGAGCAAGAGATGGATAAAGTAGTAGGCGGTGAAGATGCGCGCCCAAAAGACGTAGACGCCCTCCGGTGGCTTGGAGCCCAAATAGCCTAGCGCAATCACCGTGATGATGAAGAGCCAAAAGAACCACTTATAAAGCGGACGGTAGGTGGCGGAGCGGACCCGCGAGGTGTCGAGCCAGGGCACGAAGCACAGCAGGATGATCGAGGAAAACATCGCGATCACGCCCAACAACTTGTTCGGGATTGCGCGCAGGATCGCGTAGTAGGGCAAGAAATACCACTCGGGTACGATATGAGGCGGCGTCGAGAGCGGATTGGCCTCGATGTAATTGTCCGCGTGCCCCAGATAGTCCGGCAAGAAGAAGACGAACCAGGTAAACAGGACCATGAACACAGCCAGGCCGAACATGTCCTTCATGACGGCGTGCGGCGACATCGGCACCGAGTCGGACTTGGTCTTGATTTCGAGGCCGGTCGGGTTGTTCTGCCCGACCATGTGCAGCGCCCAGATGTGCAAGATGACAACGCCTACAATGGCAAACGGCAACACGTAGTGCAGGCTGTAGAAACGCGTGAGCGTGGTGCCGGATACCGCAAAGCCGCCCCACAGCCACTGCACGATCCGGGTGCCAAGGCCCGGTACGATCGAAATCGATTGAGGAAAACAGGTTGGTAATGACGGTCACAGCCCAGAAGCTCATCTGGCCCCAGGGCAAGGAGTAGCCCATGAATGCCGTCGCCATCATCAGCAACAGGATCATCACGCCAAGGATCCACAACACCTCGCGCGGCGCCTTGTAGGAGCCGTAGTAAAGGCCGCGGCCAATATGGATGTAGACGGCAAGAAAGAACATCGAGGCGCCGACCGCATGCAGATTGCGAATGAGCCAGCCGTAGTTCACGTCGCGGCGGATCGCCTCGACGCTGTTAAAGGCGTCATGGGCCGAAGGCAGGTAGTGCATCGCCAGCACGATGCCGGTGAGGATCTGCACGCCGAGAAAGAACGCCAGCATCCCTCCCGTGGTCCAAAGGTAGTTAATGTTGCGCGGCGTAGGGAAATCCACGAATTGCGCGTGCATCATGCGCGCGATCGGCAACCGCTCGTCGAGCCATCTCTCGAAGCGCGACTTTGGCTGGTAGGTCGATTCGTGGCCTGCCATCTCGCGCTCCTCACCCGATCTTGATCTTGCTATCGGACACGAACTCGTAGGTCGGCACCTCGAGGTTGCGCGGGGCGGGACCCCTGCGGATGCGCCCGGCCGTATCGTAGTGCGAACCGTGGCAGGGACAGAACCAACCGCCATAGTCGCCCCGGCTGTCGTTCAGACTCTGGCCCTTGGGAATGCAGCCCAGGTGCGTACAGATGCCCACCAGCACGATCCAGTTCTCTTGGCCTTTCTTGGTGCGGTTGAGATCGGTCGCCGGCGTGTTTTCCGGCAGCGCGTCGTTGCGGGCAGAGCGATCGACCAGCTCGGCGAGCTTGACCTCCTTGGCCGCCTGCACTTCCTGAGCCGTCCGGTTACGCACAAACACAGGCTTGCCGCGCCAGGAAACCGTGATCGCCTGCCCTTCCTTGACAGGGCTCAGGTCGACCTCGATGGATGCCAGCGCCTGCGTCGAGGCATCCGGATTCATCTGCTGGATGAAAGGCCAGAGCGCCACGGCGGCGCCGACGCCGGCAAAAGCCTGGGCGGCGATCACAATGAAGTCACGCCGGTTGGGCTCTTCCACGGTTCCCGTTGCCACGTCGGCCTCCTTTGCCCCCTGCCCTCACGCCGCGAACGATCCGCCGGCCGCAACGCACCCGCGGCGGATGCCGCCACGCTTCCGCTCAACACCCCCGAAAGCTCCCGGAGCTGTCCGAAATTTGCGCGGCAAAGTGTCGGTGATCGCCCCGGCGCTCCCAACAGGACGTTTTGACGCGCGTTCTTTTTGCATTCTTCCCGCGGATGCACAAGGCTGTCGCTGAGACCCGGCGGGGGCAATTTGGCGCACGCCTGCCGGCACCGGGACAACGCCAGCCAGCGCGGACGGTCAAGCCCCATGCGCCTTGCCCTCTACCAGCCGGACATACCACAAAATACCGGCACGATCTTGCGCTTGGCCGCCTGCCTCGGCACGCCCGTCGACGTCGTCGGCCCGACGGGTTTCGACATGACGCAGCGAACGTTGCGCCGCGCCGGCCTCGACTACCTAGAGCACGTTCAAATCGCTCGGCACACGAGCTTTGCCGCCTTTGACAGTGCGCGCCGGCAACGCGGCTCCCGGCTCGTCCTGCTGACGACGCAGGCCCCCCTGGCCTATACCGACTTTGTGTTCTCGCGCGAGGACACGTTGCTCGTGGGCCGCGAAAGTGCCGGTGCGCCCCACGAGGTGCACGCGGCGGCAGATGCGCGCGTGCGCATTCCCTTGCTGGACGGGCGGCGCTCGCTCAACGTCGCCGTCGCCGCGGCCATGGTGCTTGGCGAGGCGCTGCGACAAACCGGCGGCTTCAATTCAGCCGCACGACCTCTCCCTCGATGATGCGGGCACCGCCCAGGCGGCCGCGTTTTTCAAGATGGCGACGCAGCAGGGCCAGGTTCTTGAGATTTGCCCGGAACAAGACGTCGAACGCGTCACCGAGGATCGGCACCACCCCGAACAGCGTATCGATGGTGGTGTTGGCAATCATGCGTCCGATCACCCAGCGCGAAGCGCCAAGCTGGCGCGCTTCCCAGATCAGATAGCTCGAGACCAAAGAGGCGATGAGATCGCCCGCGATCGGCACCAGTCCGATGATGGCGTCGAGCCCGACGCGAACCTTGGTGCCGGGAATCACAAAGGCCCCATCCATCAACTGGGCGAGGGCCTCCAATCTGGCAAGGGATTGCTGGGTTCGCTCGGACTCGAGCGCGTTGCTTCTCGAAGCTGCGCGTTGCATGGCCTGTTACCGCAAGCTGGGGCTGCCTGAGCCCCTGATATGGGGTGCCGCCGACCCCGGTGCTACGCCGGCAAGTGCCGGCGCGCCGGCGCGCCTACTCGGCGGCCTCCCGGGCCAGGAAGCCGCCGGATTGGCGCGCCCAGAGCGCCGCGTAGAGGCCGCCCCGCTGCAGCAGTTCGGCGTGCCTGCCCGTCTCGACGATGCGCCCCTCATCCATCACCACCAGGCGATCCATGGCGGCGATGGTCGACAAGCGATGGGCGATGGCAATCACGGTCTTGCCGGCCATCAGGTTGTAGAGCTGCTCCTGGATGGCGGCTTCCACTTCCGAATCGAGCGCACTTGTCGCCTCATCGAGCACAAGGATGGGAGCATCCTTGAGCAACACGCGAGCAATGGCGATACGCTGGCGCTGTCCACCGGACAGTTTGACCCCCCGCTCGCCGACGTGGGCCAAGTAGCCGCCCCGCCCCTTCATGTCTTCCAGGCGGCCAATGAACTCCTCGGCCTGCGCCTTGCGCGCCGCCGCAACCACGGCGGCCTCGCCGGCATTGGGTCGACCATAGAGAATATTGTCGCGCACCGAGCGGTGCAGCAGGGAGGTATCCTGCGTGACCATGCCGATCTGCGCACGCAGGCTGTCCTGGGTCACGGCCGCGATCTCCTGGCCATCAATCAGGATGCGTCCCGCCTCGAGGTCGTAAAAGCGCAAGAGCAGGTTGACGAGCGTCGACTTGCCGGCGCCCGACCGCCCCACCAGCCCGACTTTCTCGCCCGGCGCGATCGTCAGCGACAGCTCGTGGATCACCCCGCCGGGCCGGACCGTGCCGGCGCCGCTGCGCAGTCCGTAATGAAAGCTGATGTTTTCGAAGCGGATCTCGCCGGCGTGCACCACCAGGGGTTTGCTGTCGGGACGATCCACCACCACGGTGGCGCGGCTGATCGTCTCCATGCCCTCCTGCACCACGCCCATGTTTTCGAAAATGCCGGCGACAACCCACAAAATCCATCCCGACATGGCAACGATGCGCATCACCAGACCGGTGACGACGGCGATGGCGCCGATGCTGACAAGATCCTGGCTCCAAAGCCAAATGGCGACACCGCTCGCGCCAACGATCAGTACGCCATTGAGGGCGTAGAGCACGAGCTCCATGGCCGTCTGCACGCGCAGCGACGCTTGCCATTTGCCCATCTGCTCCTGCAACGCCGAACGGGCATAGGCATCCTCGCGCTCAGCGTGTGCGAACAGCTTGACGGTGAGAATGTTGGTGTAGCTGTCAACGATACGCCCAATCAGCATCGAGCGGGCTTCCGCGGCCTCCGTTGAGCGCTCCTTGATCAATGGCACAAAAAACCACAGCGCGACCAGGTAGGCGGCGAGCCAAAGCAGCAAGGGCACGAGCAAGCGCCAATCGGCGGCCGCAAAGATGACGGCGGCGCCCAGCCATTGTACGGCTGCGTACCAGATGGCGTCGATCACTTGCACGACCGAATCGCGCAAGGCAGGTGCACCCTGCATGATTTTATTGGCGACGCGGCCGGCAAAGTCGTTCTGGAAAAAGCCGAGGCTCTGGCGCAGCACGTAGCGATGCGTCAGCCAGCGCACGCGATTGGTGACCGGCGCCGAGATGATCTGGTTCTTGATGAGGTCGTGGGCCGTCGACACCACGGGTCGAGCCAGCACGGCGACGAACGCCATCCACAGCAGCGTTGTGCCATGCGCGCCAATGAAGGTGGCGGGCGACTGTGCGGCCCGCATCAGGTCGACCAGATCGCCGACGAAGGCCATCAGCGCCACTTCGATCAGCGAGCCGAGCAGGCCCGCGACCAGCAGGGCGGCAAACGCCGGCCAAACGGGCCGAATAAAGTAGACATAGTAGGCGAGCAGCGTGGCGGGCGGGCGGGCGGGCGGCGTCGCGGGGAAGGCGTCGATACGGGACTCAAACCAATGGAACATTTGCGGTACCTAAAGATCCGCTCCAGGCCCGAGCGCAAGCGGCCGGATGGGGGATGATGATTGCGCAGGAGGCCGAGAAACGACTGCGGCAAGCCAAAAACATCTCACGCAAACCGCGCGGCGCGGGGGCTGCGCGCGGTCCACCGCCGGCGCGGAGCAAGGCGAGCGACCTTCAGCGGTCCAAAGGCGCGTTGCGATCGATCATGGCGATGCTCCCGCAAGATGTTGTAGCGTCGAGCGCGGCAGCTCATAGCACAAAGGCCGACCTTGCACCAGACCTGGCGCCGGCTGCATCGCAAGTGGAATGGGAAGATGACCTTGGTCGACAACTCGCTCGATGAGCGCAAGCAGCGCGCGCGCCTTTGGTTCGAGAGGCTGCGCGACGACCTCACCGGGGCCTTCGAGCGCCTCGAGGCCGAGCTCGCCGCCACGGCACCCTTGGCCGAACAGGCGCCTGGCCGCTTCGTGGTGACGCCTTGGGCCAGAGCGGACCACAGCGGTGGTGCCGGCGGCGGCGGCCTCATGTCCCTTCTCAACGGTCGCGTGTTCGAAAAGGCGGGGATCCATACATCGACAGTTTTTGGCGAATTCGCCCCGGAATTCCGCAAGCAGATCCCAGGCGCCGAACAGGATCCGCGGTTCTGGGCTTCGGGCCTATCGCTCATCGCGCATCCGCAAAACCCGCATGTGCCGGCCGCGCACCTGAACACGCGCTTCGTCGTCACCAGCAAATGGTGGTTCGGTGGCGGCGCCGATTTGACGCCCGCGCTCGCGGCGCGACGCACCCAAGAGGATGCCGATACGATCGCCTTTCATGGCGCCATGCAGCAGGCCTGCGCGGCGCATAGGCTCGCCGATTACGCCCGCTATAAGGCTTGGTGTGAGGAGTACTTCTATCTGCCGCACCGGCAGGAGATGCGCGGGGTAGGCGGCATCTTCTTCGACTATCTGACGCCCGCGGAGGCCGACGGTGGCTGGGAGGCGGCGCTGGCCTTCACGCAGGATGTCGGCCGCGCCTTTCTGGCGATCTATCCGGAACTGGTGCGCCGCAATTTTGCCATGCCCTGGAGTGCTGCCGAACGCGAGGCCCAGCTGGTGCGGCGCGGCCGCTACGTCGAATTCAATCTGCTCTACGATCGCGGTACGGTGTTTGGGCTGAAAACCGGCGGCAACGTGGAGGCTATCCTCTCCTCGCTCCCGCCCGTGGTCAAATGGCCTTGAGCCGCAACGCCTGCATCGCTTTTGCCCGGCGGGCACGGCTGGACAGCGCGCAAGGGCTCCTTTTAGATGGCGGCAATGGCAATTATCCGTTCACCCCGTGCTAGGCTGCCGTCAGTCAGAACCGGAAAACTTGGGAAGGAAACAGCAATGCCTCACTCTTTGTCCCGCCGACAGTTTGGCGGGTTGGCCGCCGCCAGCGCGACCCTCGCGGCCGCGGCCCCGGCGCTTGCGCAGCAGACCAACGAAATCGTCAAGTGGCGTCTGACGTCGAGTTTTCCCAAGAGCCTCGACACGCTCTTTGGCGCCTCCGCCACCATTGCCAAGGTCGTGGGCGAGATGACGGACGGCAAGTTCACGATCCAGACCTTCGCGGCAGGCGAGATCGTGCCCGGCCTGCAGGTGCTCGACGCGGTCTCCAACGGCACCGTGGAATGCGGCCACACCTACACCGGCTACTACATTGGCAAGAACACGGCGCTGATTTTCGACGGCTCGCTTCCCTTCGGTCTGACGCCGCGCCAGCACAACGCCTGGCTGCTGTTCGGCGACGGCCGCAAGCTGATGGATGAGGTCTACGACAGCTTCAACGTCGTGGCGCTGCCGGCCGGAAACACCGGCGGGCAGATGTTCGGCTGGTTCCGCAAGGAATTGAAGACGCCGGCCGACTTCCAGGGTCTCAAGATGCGCACCGCCGGTTTTGGCGGCCGGGTGATGGCCAAGCTCGGCGCCGTACCGCAACAGATCGCGGGCGGCGATATCTATCCGGCCCTGGAAAAGGGCACCATCGACGCCTGCGAATGGGTTGGCCCCTACGATGACGAGAAACTGGGCTTCCACAAGGTGGCGAAATACTACTACACGCCCGGCGTGATGGAGCTCGAGGCCACCAACCAGCTCTTTGTGCAAAAGCCGGTGTTTGGCGCTCTGCCGCCGGCCTACCAGTCGGCGCTCAGATACGCCTGCTGGTACGCGCTGGTGGAGATGCTGGCCTCTTACGACGCCAAGAATGCCAAAGCGATCGCACGAGTGGTGGCGGGTGGCGCGCAGCTGTCGGTGCTACCCCCGGAAATCATCAAGGCGCTGCGCTCCGCGCTCGAAACCGTTCTGGACGAGGAGGGGGCCAAAAGCGACCAGTTCAAGAAAATCCTGGAGAACTGGCGCCAATTCCGTGCCGAGCAGCACCGCTGGTTCTCAATTGCCGATACACGGGCGGAGTTTGCCGTCTACAGCGGCTAAGCCCGAACGGGCAGAGGCGGGCTTGCCCCGCCCCCGCGCGCGCGCCCCGAGCGTCGTCAGCGCATCGCGTCAAGGAACGAGCGCAGGTCGGTGTCGCGGCCGTAGCGTGCGACCCTGGTGATGTCGCAACGTTGCAGACCAATGTCGGCCAGCATGCGGTCGCTCAGCCCCTCGAGTTGTGCGACCGTGCGAGCAACGCGGCGACGCTCGGCCAGGTAGGCAAAAATGCGTTGCGACACCTCGAAGCTGGCGGCCAGCGCCCAGGCGACTCGCACCCGGCGCTGGGCCGGCGCAGGCTGGCTGTGGGCGATCAAGCCGGAGAGGACGGTGGACATGGGGGTGTCTCCTTTCGAGATTTTTTTTCAAGCTGAGGTGGGCGTCGCCTCATGGGTTGGCAGCTGCAAGCTGTTCTGGCGCCGGGCGCCGCACCCGGTGGCGCCGAAGCCCACGGCGACCCAGCGCGCGTCGCCTTATCGGCCGAGGTAGCGGCGGGTGTGCTCCTCTGCCTGAGGCTCGCGCACGGCAAGCAGGCGCTGCCGCAGGCCTGGCGACCGCCGCTGTCACCAGGGCTGCCGTCGCCCTCGGCAAGGCTAGGGCGCTCACGATCATCTCCATCTTTACTGCCGGCCGCGCGCGCCGCGGCGGCGTGGCGGCGGCTTAAGCGGTGCTGCTCAGATGGGGTGGACTCTTGAATTGTTCAAATTTATTGTTTCAATGAATATGATTGGAAATCGCAATATATGCGCGGCCTCAATCCCGATCACCTGCGCACGCTCAGCGAGGTGGTGGCACAAGCGAGCTTCACGCGCGCGGCGCGACGTCTCAACCTGGCCCAGCCGACCGTCTCCTTACAGGTGCGCGAGCTCGAAGCCCGGCTTGGCGTGCGCCTCATCGATCGCCTGGGCAAACGTGCCTTTGCCACCGCCGCCGGTCGCGAGCTGATCGAGCACGCCCGTCGCATTGTGCAAGACGAAGAGCGGCTGCTCGCCGCCATGCGACGCCATCGCGAGGGCTGGCTTGGCCAAGTGCGCATCGGCTCCAGCACCACGGCGCTGATCTATCACTTGCCGCCCTTGCTGCAGCAGTTGCGCACAGCCCAACCCAACATCGAGCTGGTGGTGACGACCGGCACCACCAACTCGATCGTCGAGCGCATCATCCGCAACGACATCGATTTGGGCGTCGTCAGTTTGCCGGTGAACGATCGCTTACTGGAGGTGGAGCCGCTGCTCGATGAGCCTCTGGTGGCAATCTTCGCCGCCAACGTCCGCGGCTTGCCGGCACGCGTCACGCCGCACTATCTGCTGAAACATCCGCTGCTGCTTGAGTTTGCCCGCGCGCACGTGCGCGCCATGATCATCGAGTGGCTTTCGACCGCAGGGGGCGAAGCGCGCCCCGCCATGGAGTTTGACAACCTCGAGGCGGTCAAACGCATGGTGGCGGCGGGTCTTGGCAGCTCGATCGTGCCGATCGCCGCCGTGTCCAAGGAAAATGCCCGCAACGATCTGGTGGCGCGTCCGCTCCGGCCGGCGCTGATGCGCACGCTTGCGCTCATTCAGCGGCGTGACAGGGCTGATGATGGCGCACTGAAGCAGGTGCGCGCGGCCTTGCGGGCCCTCAAAAAGTAACGGGCCGGGCGACCGGGCACCTTGGCAATGACGAGGGGTTAGATCGGCATGGCCGTCTCGGCGAGCCGCGCCCAATAGGAGACGCCGATCGGGATCGCCTCATCGTTGAAGTTGTAGGCGGGATTATGCAAGCCCGGGCCAATGCCGTTGCCGATCATGATGAAGGCGCCTGGGCATTTGTTCAGCATGTGCGAGAAGTCCTCCGCCCCCATAATCGGCCGCATTGCCTTGACGTTGTCCGGACCGACGACCTCCGCGGCGACGCCGACGACGAATTTCGTCTTTGCCGCCTCGTTGTTGGTGACTGGCACGTCCCCCTCGAAATCTGCCTGTGCCGTGGCCCCGAAGCTGGCCGCCGTACCCTCGGTAATGGCACGCACGCGGGCAAAGGTTTGCGCACGCACGTCCTTACTTAAGGAGCGGATAGTGCCCGTCAGGCCGACGCTCTCAGGGATGACGTTGAAGGCGTCGCCGGCGCGCACCATACAGGTGGAGACCACCACGGCATCGAGCGGGTCGATTGTGCGTGAGGCGATGGTCTGCAGCGCCATGATCGTCTGCGCGGCAATCACCACGGGATCGATGCCCTCGTGCGGGTGGGCCGCATGGGCGCCCTTGCCCGTGATTTCGATGGTAAATTTGTCGCACGCGGCCAGCATGGGCCCGGCGCAAATTGCAAACGAGCCCAGTTCGTGATTGGGCGAGGTATGCATGCCGTAGACCTGCTGGATACCGAAGCGCTCCATCAGGCCGTCCTCGATCATGGCCAAGCCGCCGGTCAGGCCCTCTTCGTTGGGCTGGAAGATCACGGCCACGGTGCCATTGAAGTTGCGCGTTTCGCACAAATACCTGGCCGCGCCGAGCAACATCGCGGTGTGGCCGTCATGCCCGCAGGCGTGCATTTTGCCCGCGGTTTTGGAGGCATAGGGTACCCCGGTCGCCTCTAGGATCGGCAGGGCATCCATGTCGGCACGCAGGCCGACGACGGCGCCGGAATCCTGCCGGCGGCCCTTGATCAGGCCGACCACACCGGTCTTGCCAACGCCGGGGACCACGGCGTCGCAGCCGAATGCCTTGAGCTTATCTGCCACGATGCCCGCCGTGCGTTCGACCGCAAAACCGATTTCGGGGTGGGCGTGAAAATCGCGGCGCCAAGCCGCAACGTCTTCGCACATGGCGGCAACGCGGTTGATGATCGGCATGCATTATTCCTGCTCTGGCGGCGTGAAGGCGAAGCTGCGGGCGATACCCTAGCCGGTCGCACGAAAAACGGAAGCGGCTGGCGCGCAACCGATGCGCCGGCCGCTGCCAGCCACCCTGCTGCTTGGGCGGGCATTCTGATAAATTCCAAGCCACATCTATGCTTTGACTTATGCCGACCGGTCGTTGTGTAATTCGCTCGCCTGGCGCGGCCGCGGGCCGCTTGCCAGCTTTGTGCCGAAATTCAACTGGAGTAGACGATGGGCCATTTGCGCCGAAGCCTGTTCGCCGTGGCTGCTGCCGCGCTCTTAAGCGGTCTCAGCGCACCCGCGAACGCCCAAAAAACGCTACGTGCGGTCATGCACTCGGATCTGAAGATCCTCGATCCGATCTGGACCACGGCCTACATCGTTCGCAATCACGGCTACATGGTCTACGACACCTTGTTTGCCACGAACGAGCAGGGTGAGATCAAGCCGCAGATGGTCGGCCAATACGAGGTCTCCCCGGACCATCTCACGCACACGTTCACTCTACGCGAGGGTCTGCTGTGGCACGACGGTCAGCCGGTGACCGCCGAGGACTGCGTCGCCTCGATCAAGCGCTGGGCGGCCAAGGATTCCACGGGCCAGAAACTCATGACGTTCGTCGCTGACCTCACGGTCAAGGACGACAAAACCTTTATCATGCAGCTCAAGTCGCCGACCGGTCTGGTTCTGCTCGGGTTGGGCAAGCCCTCCTCCAACGTTCCCTTCATGATGCCGAAGCGCGTGGCCGAGACCGACCCAAATACGCAGATTTCAGATTTTACCGGCTCCGGCCCCTTCGTCTTCAAACGTGAGGAGTGGAAGCCCGGCGACAAGACGGTCTACGTCAAGTTCGACAAATACAAGCCGCGCTCCGAGCCGGCATCGGGCTTTGCCGGTGGCAAGGTGGCGAACGTCGATCGCGTGGAATGGCGCGCGATCTCGGACCACCAGCAAGCCATCAACGCGCTGCTTGCGGGCGAAATCGACTTCATTGAAGCACCGCCGCATGACCTCTTGCCGCTGGCGATCGGCGATAGCAATGTCAAATTCTTCGATTGGAATGTGCTCGGCAACCAATTCACCTTCCGTCCGAACTGGACCGCCAAGCCGTTCGACAATCCCAAGGTTCGCCAAGCCCTGCTTTATGCCTTCAACCAGAAGGATTTCCTCGAAGCGGTGGTGGGCGATCCCAAATACTACAAGGTCTGCAACTCCTATTTCCCCTGCGGCACGGCCTTCTTCACCGAGCAAGGCTTGAACGGCAGGCTCAACTCCGACTTCAAGAAGGCCCAGGAGTTGCTGAAGGAGGCGGGCTACGACGGCACGCCCATCGTGCTCATGCATTCGACCGATCTGCAGATCCTGACCAACCTGGCGCCTGTTGCCAAATCGCTGATGGAGAAAGCCGGCTTCAAGGTCGACATGCAGTCCATGGACTGGCAGACGCTGGTGGCGCGGCGCGCCAAAAAAGACCCGCCGACGGCCGGCGGCTGGCACGCCTTCTTAACCTCCTGGGTATCGATCGATATCACCAATCCGATTTTTACCGGTTTCATGAACTCGGCCTGCGACAAGGCAATGTTCGGTTGGCCGTGCAATTCGGAGATGGAAAAGCTGCGCGATGATTTCGCCCGCGAGACCGATCCCGGCAAGCAGAAGGCCATTGCCGAACAGGTGTCGGTGCGCGAGGGCGAAGTAGTAACGCACATTCCGCTGGGGCAGTGGTATCTAGGCGCCGTCATGCGCAAGAACGTCGACGGCATGCTCAAGGCTCCAGCGCCGGTGTTCTGGAACATCTCGCTCAAGTGAGGCTCATTTTGAGCGGCGGCACCCAAGATCGGTACCGCCGCTTCTCCGATACGGTTGGCGATGTTCACCTACGTGCTGCGCAGACTGTTGGCGACGATCCCTGTGATGCTGATCGTTGCGGTGTTCGTCTTCCTGATGCTGCGCCTCACGCCCTCCGACCCGGCAGCCATCATTGCCGGCGACAATGCCAACACCGAACAAGTGGCCGAGATCCGCAGGCGCCTGGGGCTGGACCAGCCAATTCTGACGCAGTTCGTGATCTGGATGGGCAAGATTTTGCAGGGAGACTTCGGCGAGTCGTTTTTCTTCAAGAAGCAGGTCGCCGAGCTGATCTTCGATCGCTTGGAGCCGACCCTTTCGTTGGCCTTCTTTACGCTCGTGCTCGCCATCGTCATCGCCATCCCATTGGGCGTGGTGGCGGCCTACTGCCACGGCGGTTGGCTCGACCGCATCGTCATGGGCTTCTCGGTCTTGGGGTTCTCGGTGCCGGTGTTCGTGATCGGCTACGTTCTGATTTATATCTTCGCCATCGAACTCAACTGGCTTCCCGTGCAAGGCTATCAGCGCCTTGCCCAGGGCGTTGGCGGCTGGCTGCAGCGGCTAATCCTGCCCTCGATCACGCTCTCGGTCATCTACGTCGCCCTGATCGCCCGCATCACGCGCACGAGCGTGTTGGAGGTGATGAATGAGGAGTACATCCGCACCGCACGCGCCAAGGGCCAGACCGAAGCCAAAGTGCTGATCCGACACGCCTTGGCCAACGCCGCGGTGCCGATCGTTACCGTGATCGGCCTCGGGGTGGCGCTGCTGATCGGCGGGGTTGTGGTCACCGAATCGGTCTACACGATCCCTGGCCTCGGCAAACTCACGGTCGATGCCGTGCTCGCGCGCGACTATCCCACCATCCAGGCCGTCATCCTGCTATTCTCGCTGGCCTACGTCCTCGTCAACTTGGCCGTCGACCTGGCCTATACTTTCCTCGATCCGAGGATCCGCTATTGAGCATCGAAGCGCTGCCCGCCGAGCTCGTTGAGGGACCGCCGCAGCGGCGCCGCAGCTGGCGCCTGGCCGCGCGCAATCCAAGCGTCATTATTGGAGCGCTGATCGTTACCATCTTGGCGCTGCTCGGCGTCATGGCGCCATTGCTCGATACGCTGCCGCCATCCGAGATCAATCCCGTTTTTCGCAACAAGAAGCCGGGCGCGGAACGCGTCATCCGCGACAGCAACGGGGCGGAACAGAAATACGTGCACCGTTTCGGCACCGATTCGCTCGGTCGCGACGTTTATAGCCGCGTGCTCTATGGTGCGCGCGTGTCGCTGATCATCGGCGTGACGGTGGCCGTAATCAGCGTCGCGGTCGGGCTCGTCATCGGCCTTACCGCTGGCTACATCCGCTGGCTCGACGGCAGCATTATGCGCATCATGGACGGCCTGATGGCGATCCCGGCCATCCTGTTGGCCATGGGTGTCGTTTCACTCTCGCGGGCCGGCCTGATCGCCGTGGTCATCGCCATCGTCATTCCCGAGATACCGCGCGTGGTTCGCCTGGTCCGTTCCATTGTGTTGTCGATCCGCGAGGAGCCCTACGTGGAGGCCGCCATCACCGTCGGCACTCCGACCCCGCTGCTGCTCGTGCGCCACGTGCTGCCCAACACCGTCGCACCGCTGATCGTGCAGGGCACGTTCATTTGCGCTTCCGCCATCCTCATCGAGGCCATTTTGTCCTTCCTCGGCGTTGGCATCCCGCCCGAGACGCCCACCTGGGGTAACATCATGGCCGAGGGACGCTCGCTGTTTCGCATCTATCCGCACAATATCTTTTACCCGGGACTGTGCCTGGCGTTAGCGGTGCTGGCCATCAATATGCTGGGCGACGGTCTACGCGACGCGCTCGATCCGCGCTTTGCCAAGCGAGTGTGAGCGGCATGGCAGGCACGGCGTCCATATTGGCGATCAACGACCTGACCGTCGCCCTGCCGCGGGGAGCCGATCGTGCCAACGCCGTCGAGAAAGTTTGCCTCAGCGTCGATCCCGGCGAGATCGTGTGCGTGGTCGGCGAATCGGGCTCAGGCAAGTCGGTAACGGCGCAGGCCATCATGGGTCTATTACCGTCCGAGCTGACGGCGACGGCGGGCAGCATCCAGCTCGAAGGCGAGGACGTGCTGAAGGCAGGCGGCGCCCGTTTGCGGCATCTGCGCGGCACACGCATGGCCATGATCTTCCAAGAGCCAATGACCGCGCTCAACCCGGTCATGACGGTCGGCGAACAGATCGGCGAGGTGCTCGAGATCCACACCCCGCTCGCGGCCAGCGAGCGTCGCCTGCGCGTGCTCGATATCATGCAGGCGGTACGTCTGCCCGAACCCAAACGTTTGATCGATACTTATCCGCATCAGTTGTCTGGCGGCCAGCGCCAACGCATCATGATTGCCGCCGCCCTGGTGCTCGATCCTGCCCTCTTGATCGCCGATGAACCGACGACGGCGCTGGACGTCACGACGCAGGCGGAGATCCTCAAGCTGGTGCGCGATTTGCAACAACGGCGGGGCACCGGGGTGCTGTTCATCACGCACGATTTTGGCGTGGTCGCCGAGATCGCGCATCGCGTCGCCGTTATGCAACGGGGCCGCATCGTCGAGATCGGCAGCCGCGAGGAAATCCTACGCCGGCCACGGGCCGACTACACGCGCATGCTGATCGCCGCGGTGCCTCCCCTCAAGCCGCCGGCGCGCATACCCAAGGCGGGCGCGGTCGCGCTGTCGACGCATGGTCTGAGCAAGACGTATGGCAGCCTCGGGTTGCTCGGCTCCGGTCGCGTCGTGCGGGCAGCCCAGTCCGTCGACATCGCCGTCCGCAGGGGCGAGACGGTGGGCATTGTCGGTGAGTCCGGGTCGGGCAAATCAACGGTGGCGCGCTGCGTGGCGCGCCTGATCGTACCGACCGCCGGTGAGATCCGCATTGGCGAGGTCGAGGTGGCTCGGTTGCCCGAGCGCCGGCTGCGCCCGCACCGGCGCAACGTGCAGATCGTCTTTCAGGACCCCTATCGATCCTTAAACCCGCGACGCACCGTCGGCACGTCGATCATCGAAGGGCCAATCAACTTCGGGTTGCCGCGCCCGCAGGCGCTCGATCGGGCGCGCCGGCTGATGACCTTGGTTGGCTTGGCGCAAGACGTGCTCGATCGCTACCCGCACCAGTTCTCCGGCGGACAGCGCCAACGCATTGCCATTGCGCGCGCCCTCGCCATGGAGCCTCAGGTATTGATCGCCGACGAGGCGGTCTCCGCCCTTGACGTGTCGGTGCAAGCGCAAGTCTTGCAGCTGCTCGATGACGTTCGCCGCCGCTTTGACCTTGCGGTGCTGTTCATCACGCACGACCTGAGGGTCGCGGCGCAGATCTGTGACCGCATTGCCGTCATGCAGCAGGGCGTGATTGTCGAGCAGGGGGTCACGGCCGACGTGTTCGCTGCGCCGCAGCATCCCTATACCCGGGCCTTGTTCGATGCGGCCCCCGGCAAAGATGCCGAGTTTGGCGCGGTGGCGGGCGCCGCGTGAGGCGCGCTTCCACGCAGCGCGGCGCCGCCGCTGCACGGGAAAGCCATGCTAGAAGAAGCGACCGACAGGACGCGCCAAAGAGAGGAACGCCGCCCATGAATCTGGCCGAATACGCGACCTACGATGCGCTAGGCCTTGCCGAGCTGGTCGCCAAAAAACAGGTGAGCCCCAAGGAGCTGGCCGAGACCGCCGCCGCCGCCGTGAACAAGATCGACAGCAAAGTCAAATCCGTGGTCGAACTCTACGCGGACCGCCTCGAGAAACTGGACGAGAGGTCATTGGGCTCGGGCCCCTTCCGCGGCGTGCCGTTTCTGATCAAGGACGTGTTCGGCCACGAACAGGGCCGCAAGATCGAGTTCGGTTCACGCCTGTGCGAAGGCATGACGGTAGAGACCGGGACCTACTTCGCCGACATGTTAAAGGCGTCCGGTGTGATCATCCTCGGGCGCTCCGCCGCGCCGGAATATTCGATGTCGGCCACCACCGAGAGCGTGATGTTTGGCAATACCTCCAATCCCTGGAAGCAAGGCTACTCGGCCGGCGGTTCTTCGGGCGGCGCCCAGGCGGCGGTGATGGCCGGGATCGTGCCGATTGCGCACGGCTCCGACATCGGCGGCTCGATCCGGATACCGGCGAGCTTGTGTGGCGGCGTCGGTCTCAAGCCTTCGCGCATGCGCGTGTCGGTGGGACCGGTCGTGGACGAGGGTGGTTGGGGCTATTCCGTCAATCTCGTGCAGGCCAAGTCCGTGCGTGACGTTGCGGCGATGCTCGACTGCGTATCGACGCCTCAGCTCGGCGATCCTTTCATCATTCCACAACCCGAAGCGCCCTATGCCAGCCTCGCCAAAGCATCTCCGGGCAAACTTCGGGTTGGTATCGTTCTCGACGAACTGACGGGCGTAAAGGTTGATGCCGAAGTCGCCGCCGCCGTCGAGGCCACCGGTAGAGCGCTGGCCGCCATGGGTCATTCCGTCGAGGTGGCCAAGGTCGATATGGGGGGCGTCGAAGTTCTGTCGGCCACCACGGACTTGTTCTTTTTCGGCTTCGATTTGCGCCTGGATGGCTACGCCAACCGCAGCGGTCGCAGGCCGGGGCCCGACACGCTGGAGCCGGCGATCTTCTCGGTGTATCAGGCGGCCAAGGACATCACGCCAGCACGCTTCATTGCCGCCAACAACGCCGCCAATGTCGCCCGCCGCAAGCTCAGCGCCTTTTTCGCCAACTTCGACCTTTGGCTGTCGCCCACGACGGCGCGCGTTGCCGAGCCGTGGGGCAAGTATCATTTGTCGAAACCGGGCGTCGGCTGGCACAACCTGATCGAGGAGCTGTTCAAGGTTCCCTGCCAGTTCACGATCCCGCACAACATCATGGGTACGCCCGCCATGTCGCTGCCGCTGGCGATGCACTCAAGCGGTGTCCCGATTGGCGTGCAAATCGCCGCCAAGCCCGCCGCCGAAGCCCTCGTGCTGCAAGTGGCGATGGCGCTTGAGGAGGCGATGCCGTGGAAAGGGCGCACGCCGCCGCTGCACGTCTCAAAAGCGTGACTGCCGGCTTCGGCCGCGGCCGGGCGCCCCAGGGCGCCACCCGTTCGGGCCAGGTCGGGGCGATCACCGAGCATCGGCCAAAACGGCGCTGGCGCAGGCGCGTCCCCGCCAAGGGTCGATGGCCGCGACCCCTCGACGTCCGATTGCGATCGACACCACGACCCCGGTGGGGGCTGAGCGAGCAGCGGGTTTGACGGTTACCCGCCCGACCTGCGATAACGCACCCATTGCGCCTAACGGCGCGGCACAGGAGCGCCCAAGGGCCGGGGCAGAGCTGGCTCGAAATCGCTCCAGCATGCTAAAAAAGAGGCGGCGACGCGGGCGTAGTTCAGTGGCAGAACATCAGCTTCCCAAGCTGAGTGTCGAGGGTTCGATTCCCTTCGCCCGCTCCAATGTTTTCAAGTGCTTGTGGTATCGATTTGTCAGCGGATGACCATTATGGGTACGCCATGGGTACGCTACCTTGATCACTTTAGGCCGTGTTTCCTTGGCGACAGCGCAAGCGAAATCCCCCGCCATGCTCGTAGGTTCAATGCTGCCGGGGTCGCCATCACAATTAGGGGTCCGTACCGGAGACACGGGTTACGGATTATTCCGAAGACATAGGTAACACTTTGGGTCCGAAGGGATTAGCGACGGGCTCCAGTCTGCATGTCTCATCGACGAAGTATCCCAGATCGTAGTGCATGAAGGAGACGAGCCAGATGCGCTCGTCGACCTGTTTGATTCCGACCATCTGGCTCAGGCCACGGATGTAGGATGCGTGGGAATGGCAGGTAGCGATCGGCGATCGTCTTCATGCGTCGCCACGTCAACCGACGCCGTTGGCTGCGACGCATGAGAGCGCCGTGCCAGCGTTCGATCATGTGGTGCCGGAAGGCTGAGAGCGCCGAGCCGCTCATCGGCACAGCATAGTAGGCCATCCAGCCACGCAGGACCTGAGCCAGCCATTGGCCTTGCCCATCGATCCCATCGTGGCGGGTTGCCATGAGTTTCTCCTTGATCTCCCGAAGCTTGGTTCGCATGCGTTTGGCCATCGGCTTCCTCCCGAGCACGAAGCCGCTGCCATCCCGCCGAGTTGCGCAATAGTGCGTGAACCCAAGGAAATGGAACGTCTCCGGTTTGCCGAGACCCCGAGCGTGACGGTTCGCAATCGCGGACCGGCCAAACTCGATGAGCCGCGTCTTGTCGGGATGAAGGTTCAGTCCAAAGCGAGCGAGCCTCGCCTTGAGATCTGCAAGGAATTGCTCTGCCTCGTGCCGGTGCTCGAAACCGACGATAAAGTCGTCTGCATTCTCCGTGGTCCCGCCCCTTCGCTCCACGGGCTCCCCGGCGGTCGAAACCGCCTTGTTCGCCCGCTTCCGTGCTACTTCGCGCAGGTCCGACTTCTCCATCGCACTCATCGTCGGCTACGGCCTCTGGCCTTCCCGCCAACCTCCCGGCCACGACTGGCGGGGAAAGCGATGGAGATCTCCCGGTTCCCGTGCAAAAGGCTTCTGCGCATGCCAGGGTCTACGACGACGCGGGGCCAGCATGCGTCTTGCGATATCGACACACGCCGTGTTGCCTTCTGTGGGACGGAAAACATCGGCACCCCGAACTTGGCTTACGCCGCTCAATACCTCGCCTGCGCACTCCCCTGTGAACGCTTCGCGTCTGCCCTCGCGGGCAACCGTGCATCACTCGGGGCCGGTGTGGCTCGCTACGCCTTCACCGTGACGGACTTCCACCGTCTACCTTCTGCCGGTCTCCCGGCGCACCCGTCCACCGCATCACTTGCAAGCCGATCGACAAGGAGGCTCTTGACTGGTCAGCGCTTATCCCCGGTCGGATTTGGGATGGCTGTCCAGATCAATGCGTAGACATCGCCATCAGGTTGGCGTTCAGGTGGGCGATGATCCAGATGGAGCCGCCGATGACGAGAAAAACGATCAGCACCCCAAAGGCGAGGGCCAGGATATTGTTCGTCTGATCGGGCCCGCTGCCCAGATGCAGGAAGAAGACGAGGTGGACGCCGATCTGCGCCAAGGCGAGCACGATCAGACCGACGGGTATGCCGGGGGGCCACAGCAAATTGGTCTGCGCCACGATGAACGAGGCGATCGTCGCCACGATCGCGAGCCCGAAGTCCCAGCGTGTACGATAGTACGCTGGCGGTCGAACTCGTGCTCTTCGACACCCGGCGTCCGATCGTCAAGCAGGCGATCATCACCGTCCATCACTGCACCCCCATCAGGTAAACCAGCGTCATCACCCCGATCCAGACGATATCGAGCGCGTGCCAGAACAGGCTGAAACACAACAGGCGCCGCAGCACGGCGGCACGCAAACCCTTGGCGACGACCTGAGCCACCATGTAGATGAGCCAGATGAGGCCGGCGCTGACGTGCGCGCCGTGCATGCCGACCAAAGTGAAGAAGGCGGAGAGAAAGGCGCTGCGCGAGGGCCCGGCGCCTTTGCTTATCATGCCGGCAAATTCCGAGATCTCGAGGAAAAGAAAGGCCGCGCCGAGTACGAACGTGGGGACGGAGAAAATCAAGAAGCGCTCTGGTTTGCGCTGCTCGGCGGAGAGCGCCCCGAGCCCGCATGTATAGCTCGAGACCAGCAAACACATGGTCATGAGGAAGACATTGCGCACGTTGAACAGGTCGGCGCCGGTCGGCCCGCCGGCGGTATTGCCTGCCAGGACCGCGTAGGCGGCGAACAGCGCCGAAAACATGACGATGTCGCTGAGGATGAAGATCCAGAACCCATAGGCGACGACGACGCGCGTAGGGGCCGGCCCGCTGTCGCGCGGGTGTGCGAGTCTGTTTGAAGCTGCCTCGATCGTCGCTGTCGTCATCCGGCCCCTCCGAGCGCTACCCGGGTCCGCTCCATGCGCGCGATTTCGGCGGCCGAGATTTCGCGCTCGCGCGCGTCGCTCCAGCCGAACACCAAGATCGTGGCCGCGGCGGCGAGGAGGCCGAGGATCACGATCCACCAGATGTGCCAGATCAGCGCAAATCCGGTGAGGACCGCAAAGAAGGCGGTGATGAAGCCGGTAGGGCTGTTGCGCGGCATGTGGATGGCTTCATAGGCTGCCTCGACCGGGCGCCGCCCTCTGCGCTTCATCGCCCAGAAGGCGTCGATGGTCTCGACTCTGGGCAGCACGGCGAAGTTGTAGGCCGGCGGAGGCGACGGGGTTGCCCACTCAAGGGTTCGGCCGTTCCAAGGATCGCCCGTGACGTCGCGGCGCTGCTCGCGCGTGCGGATGCTGACGTAGAGTTGTGCGATCTGGCAGAGAATACCGCAGAAGATGACAATGGCACCGGCGCCCGCGACCAGCAGCAGCGGCCGCCAGCTCGGGTCGGCGATGTGCTGAAGGCGTCGGGTCATGCCCATCAGGCCCAGGACATAGAGCGGCACGAAGGCGAGGTAGAAGCCGATGAGCCAGCACCAGAAGCTGGCCTTGCCGAGCCGCTCGTCGAGCGTGAACCCGAACGCCTTCGGGAACCAATAATTGTAGCCGGCCAGCGCGCCAAAGACGACGCCGCCGATGATGACGTTGTGAAAATGGGCGACCAGGAACGCGCTGTTGTGGAGCACGAAATCGACCGGCGGAACCGCCAGCAAAACGCCGGTCAGGCCGCCGATAACGAACGTGACAATAAAGCCGATGAGAAACAGCATGGGTGTCCTGAATACGATCCGCCCACGAAACATTGTGAACAGCCAGTTGAAGACTTTGACGCCGGTCGGCACGGCGATGATGGCCGACATGATGCCGAAGAAAGCGTTGACGTTGGCACCAGCCCCCATCGTGAAGAAATGATGCAGCCAGACCATGAAAGAGAGGATGCAGATCGCCAGGGTAGCCAGAACCATCGAGCGGTAGCTGAATAGCGGCTTGCCGGAAAAGGTGGCAGCTACCTCGGAGAAGATCCCGAACGCCGGCAGGATCAGGATGTAGACCTCGGGATGACCCCACGCCCAGAATAAGTTGACATACATCATCTGGTTGCCGCCGGCCTCATTGGTGAAGAAATGCATGCCGAGGTAACGGTCGAGCAGCAGCATCAGGAACGTCGCGGTCAGTATCGGAAACGCAGCGACGATCAGCAGGTTTGCCGCCAACGCCGTCCAGCAGAACACCGGCATGCGGAAGTAGGTCATGCCCGGCGCGCGCAACTTGAGGATCGTGGTCACGAAATTGACGCCGGTGAGCAGCGTGCCTATCCCTGAGATCTGCAATGACCAGAGGTAGTAGTCGACGCCGACATCGGGGGAAAACTGGAGCCCGGACAGTGGCGGATAGCCCATCCAGCCGGTGCGCGCGAAGTTGCCGATGACCAGCGACACGTTGACCAGGAGCGCGCCCGCTGCGGTGAGCCAGAAGCTGACCGAGTTGAGCACCGGAAAGGCCACATCGCGCACGCCGAGCTGCAATGGAACGACAAAGTTCATCAGCCCGATCACGAGCGGCATCGCCACGAAGAAGATCATGATGGTGCCGTGCGCGGAGAAGATCTGGTTGTAGTGCTCGGGGGGCAGGTATCCCTGTGCCGTGCCGACGGCGAGGGCCTGCTGTGAGCGCATCATCAGCGCATCGGCAAAGCCGCGCAGCAGCATGACGAGACCCAAAGTCACGTACATGACGCCGATGCGCTTGTGGTCGACGCTGGTCAGCCACTCGCGCCACAGATAAGGCCACCAGCCCTTGACCGTGATAATCCCGAGCGCGACGAGAATGACGATGGCGACAACCGCGGTGCTGATCAGCGGCAACGGCTCGCTGAAGGGAATCGCCGCCCAGCTCAGCTTGCCCAGCATCTCAACGTCCCTCGCCTAGCAACGGTGGATACCTGGCCGCACCGAGGCCGACCTGTGCGGGACCCGCTGCTGTCTTATCGAGGATGCGCTCGAACAGCTGCGGTGCGACCGTGTGATAGATCGTCGGCACGGCCGTGCCCGGCTTTGCCAATTCGGCGAGGCGGGTATCGTCGAGCGCAGTCCCGGTGCCCCGCACCTGCGCAACCCAGGCCTCGAAATCACTGCCCGGCACCGCCTTCACGAGGAACCGCATGCGGGAAAAGCCGTCGCCGCTGAAATTTGCCGAGAACCCTGGAAATTCGCCCGGCTCGCTCGCGAGCAGGTTGAGGTGCGTAGTCATGCCGCCCATTGTGTAGATCTGGCTGCCGAGCTGCGGCACGAAGAAGGAGTTCATCACCGTCGCCGAGGTGAGCCGAAACCTGATTGGCGTTTCGGCCGGGATGGTGAGCTGATTGACCGCGGCAATGCCCTGATCGGGATAGATGAACAACCACTTCCAATCGAGCGAAACGACATCCACCCGGAGCGGGTCGGCCTTCACGGCAATCGGCGCCCGCGGGTCCAGCTGCTGCGAGCCGATCCAGATGACCCCGCCCAGAAGGACTACCGTCAGCGCTGGGATTGACCAAGTGACGAACTCAATGCGGCCTTCATAGGCAAGCTCCGAACTGCGGACGGCGCGCGGATTGGACGACCTGTACCACCAGGCGAATGCCAACGTCGCCAGGATCACGGGAACCACAACCACCAGCATGATCGCGGTGGAGTTGATCAGGAGCAGCCGCTCAGCGGATGCGATCGGGCCTTTCGGATCCAAGACGCCGGACGATTGGCAGGAAGCAGTGAGCAAAGCAGTGCTTCCGACCGACCAGAAATGCGCGGCTGTCCGTCGAAGGCCGCGCTGCGCATTGCTTTTTCTGCTCATCGAACGCGATCCAATCCGTCGGATCGATCCGCATCCAAAACGCCCCGCTATCGCCAATGGTTGGAGCGGGCGGGGTCAATGACCTGATCGACCCGGCGTCGGATCACGGCCTTCACCATGGAGCATCTCGAGCGCGACGGAGTGGGCAATTGAAAGCTCCTCCCGCGGCTCACGACGCACCGATTAGAACCGGCCCGTTAAAGCTGAAGAGCGGAAGGCTCGTGCTCCACCTCGGCCGCGTCTTGATGCGAATGTCCTGAACGACCGGCAGGCCAGTATGCGGGGGTGCGGCGATGCAGCCATCCGCAAGAACCATGAAAGATCCTTGGCCGGCCATGTATTCCGCTTTCGGAAGATCGGCGACCCATCAGGTCCAGCCGCCAGCCGCCCTTGAAAAGCTCAAGGAACCGACGAGCCGAAGACCGCGATCGCTGTTGCTTCGTTGAAGCTGATGGCCACCGGATTGGGCGAGCCGCACGAGAGATTCATAACCGATTAGGAATGCAGTCAAGGCCAGGATGAGCTCGCCGACCTTGCCGGTGCCAAAGGCAAAGCGTATCGAGCAGGTGCCGCCGCGCAAGGCGGTAAGCGAGGGTCGCAACCATCAACGCGCGGCATGCGTGCACATGTGCCAGCCAGCCGTCAGCAACAAGCGCCATCGATCCGTAGATGTGGCCACCGATGACCTCGGCAACCATCATGGTGACCCGCCAGGTCCGCCGCTCGTTGCGGTCGTGCCCGGCACCGAGCAGGGCGTGGGTCTTGGCAGCGCTCGCCCTTGGGATTGCAACCACGTCGGCATCGTCGCCGTGGTAACGATCATCTCGCGCCACGTGCTGGTCAAGCACTGGCCCGTTCGCCGACCGCGACGAGGTGTGCGCATCCTTGGCATCGCGGAGTTGCAATCATCGTGATCGGCGTGCTGGGACTGTCACAAGCGCG
The DNA here is from genome assembly GCA_963770295.1 of uncultured Alphaproteobacteria bacterium. Lineage (GTDB taxonomy): Bacteria > Pseudomonadota > Alphaproteobacteria > Rhizobiales > Hyphomicrobiaceae > AWTP1-13. Next base: position 178,984 of record CAVYPA010000003.1, on the reverse strand, counting down.
CCTCTGAGCATTCATGACTTCAGACTTTCGGCCTAGCGACCCGTATGGGCCGAGACCCGCGGTTCTCGGCCGAGCTTGCCCGGCGAGGCGCGGAGCGCGGGCGCGCTGGCCGTGGGGCCAGCGCGATAGGGCGGGACGCCGGCCGCAGGCCGGGGGAGGCCCCACCCTTGCTCGAGCCGTTCGCGTTATCGCGATAACCCGAGGTCTCGAACTCGTCCGCGCGCGAGCGCCAGCGTGATTGTGCGGTCGCGTATGCGGATGTCGATCTCCTTGCCGTGCATCTTCAGCAGCTCGCGCGCCAGGGAACGAGCGTGAACTCCTGGCGACTTTGATGACGGCGAGACGCTGCATTGGCAGGTCGATCATGCCGACATGTTTGCCGGTCATGCGCAGGCCTTCGAGTGGTGCGTGATGCGGCATTTCCAGCTGCGCGGACATTTTCTCAGCGGCGACGGTGATGCCTCTGTTGTTTAAGTCCCGCAGCATGTCCGGCTTCGGCGTGATGGTCCCGGCTGTTCGACGCTCGCAAGGCGCTTGGTGATCAGCCACTCCTCGCAGGCGATAAGGGCTTTCGAGACGTCGGCGCCGAACCCCTTCTCGTGGATGACTGGCTTCTTGTCTGCGACGATTGCTTAGTCGAGCCAAGTCGCAGCGTCGGCGGTCGCGAGCCGTTCGACCGGCCAGTAGGACACAACTTCGATACGGGCGTTCCGCATTTTGCCGTTGCCGCCACCTCCCGACAGCGCCACCATCATCCCCGGCTCGAGGACGTCGGGGCCCGCAAGCTTGCCCGTTTCGGCATAGTGGATGCGTCCACCAGCCCGCGACTTTGGCGTGTGCTCGCTGGGTGGGTCCCGCGGAGCGAAGCGCGGCCTCCACGCCGAGACTGGGAACTCAGGGCGAGTGCTTATTTGACGACCGCCAAGTGCTTGATTGCCCGCTCGTTCGGGCTGCGCGCAAGCCTACAACGGGTATGCTTCCGACCGGCACAAAGGCGCGGCCGAGGCGCTTGAGCATAGGTCTCCTGCCCTTCCGTCACTTCGCCCAGAAAAGACGACAAATTTTCTCAGGTATTAGAGTGCGATCGAGACGCAATGGCCGTAACAACGGCGTCTGAACGGTTTTCGGCGACGCCTAAAGATCTGAGCGGGTTTGCACACACGCTTGCACACCTGACATGATGGTTGCGCAAGCGGCAGTCTTTGCACCCACTAAGGCCTTGTGCAGTGTCGCCGCTCGCGGATGGCCTTCGGAAAATTACCGAGGGCCTTTTTTCACCCGGCCGTGCCGATTTGGAAAAACACTTCGCACGAACGCGCGTAGTCATATTAATTTGGTCAGGTGCTTTTTGGATTTTGGGCCGAGATCCATGCTCTCCCTTAGTGCGGGGTTAGCTCTACCTTGTCCAAGCGTTTTTCCACGAGCCCGACACGTTCGGCCCCCGTTACCTTGAGGGCTGATCGAGGCCGGCGCCAGCAACAAAGCCGGTCTTGCCTCGGGTTGGGTGTCATCATCGCCAATCTCAAAATGATGTCGCTGGGATCGCCATGATCCAAGCCGGTGATCGCCTTGCTCTGCGCCTTTGTGGCCTTCGCGATCGACAACAATCTGTTCGCCGTTAGCACGGTCGCGACCTTGGCTCGTTGCCCACCCGCACCCCCTGGGGGCAGTGGTGGGTCCTGCGATCGGTGGCCAGCGCCGCAGCGCTCGGTTGCCGGCGCGGCCACAACATGGGTAGGGCGGCATCGAGTTTGCGTCCCAGCCACCACGCCCATGCCCAAATAGACGCCAGATTGTGCGCAAGGTTTGGGCGTCCCCTTGACAGGCCCGCCGGCAGATTTGCCTATGTCAGCCCAGGGAATGGGCAGATCGGGGAGGGGTAGCGATGTCAGACATGCAAAAGGGCTTAGTAAGCTTGCAGGCGGGCGCCGACGTGCTCTTCCTCCTCGTCGGCGCAGTGCTGGTGTTTGCCATGCACGGCGGCTTTGCCTTTTTGGAAGCGGGCACCGTCCGCCACAAAAACCAGGTCAACGCGCTGTGCAAGATCCTGGTCGATTTTTCCGTGTCCACCGTCGCCTATTTCTTCCTGGGCTTTGCCATCGCCTACGGCACAACCTTCCTTGTCAGCGCCGAAGCCCTGAGCGGGGGCGGCAACGGCTTCGACCCTCAGGGCTACACCCTCGTCAAATTCTTCTTCCTGCTGACGTTCGCCGCCGCCACGCCCGCCATCGTCTCGGGCGGCATCGCCGAGCGCGCGCGCTTCCTGCCCCAATGCGTCGCCACCGGCTTGATCGTCGGCCTGTTTTATCCCTTCTTCGAGGGGATCGTTTGGAATAAGAACTTCGGCCTGCAGGAGACCTTCTTCAAGACTTCTGCTGGGCGAGGAGTTCCACGATTTTGCCGGCTCGATCGTCGTGCACGCCGTCGGCGGTTGGATCGGGTTTTCGGCCGTCCTCATCCTGGGGCCTCGCCTCGGCCGTTATGACGGCAAGCGCACCACCGGTATTCCGCCATCCTCGATCCCCTGGCTGGCGATGGGGTCCTGGCTCCTCTGCATCGGCTGGTTCGGCTTTAACGTCATGAGCGCGCAATCGCTCAAAACCGTCACGGGTCTCGTGGCCATGAACTCGCTGATGGCCATGGTCGGCGGCATTATTGCGGCCCTGTTTGCCGGTGACGGCGATCCTGGCTTTATTCACAACGGCGCGCTGGCCGGTCTCGTTGCCGTGTGCGCCGGCTCCGACGTCATGCATCCCGTAGGCTCGCTGATCGTGGGCGGGGTTGCCGGCGTGATCTTCGTTTATGCTTTTCAGATCGCCACTAGCAACAAATACAAGCTCGACGACGTGCTGGGAGTGTGGCCCTTGCACGGATTGTGTGGGCTATGGGGCGGGATCGCCTGCGGCATCTTCGGGCTCAAAGCCTTGGGTGGCATGGGCGGGGTGAGCTTCGTCTCGCAGCTTGTTGGCAGCATCCTCGGGGCAGCCTTCGGCGCCTTTGCCGGCTACGTCATCTATACCGCCGTCGATATGCTGCTTGGCCTGCGGCTGACACCAGACGATGAGCGGCGCGGCGCCGACCTCGCCGTGCACAAGATTGGCGCCAATCCGGAAGAGGATGTGCGCATGGGCCGCATCTAGGGCGCAATTGCTCCGCACGCGGTGCTGCCGCAATTTGCTTCTCCACCGGCGCGCGCCGGCCTAAAGACGGGGCGCGCGCGCCCGACCCTTTATGAGTGAAACACCCATGCACGCTGCTACCGGCCTCGAAACCCTGGCTCAGGGCGCCGTCCTGTCGCCGTTCACCCGCATCAACCGCCTGCTTGCGGGCATCGCCCCCGGCCAGCCGAAGGTCATCGAGATGACGGCCGGCGATCCCAAGGAGGTTATGCCCGGTTTCGTTCCCGACAAGCTGGTGGAAGCCAAGGCCCTGCTTGCGACCTATCCCAAGATCCGCGGCTCCGATGATCTGCGCGGCGCCATTGCGGCCTGGCTCGGCCGGCGCTACGGGCTGGCCGGCAACATTGATCCGGCCCGCGAGATTCATCCCCTCAACGGCTCGCGCGAGGGCCTGTTTTTCGCGGCGCTGCCCGCGGTTGGCCGCAAGCGCTTTGCTGATCGGCCGCTGATGCTGCTGCCGAACCCTTTCTACCAGGCCTATCTCGGGGCCACGCTCGGCACCAACTGCGAACCCTATTACCTCAACGCTACGGCCGAAACGGGCCACTTGCCCGATCTGGAGGCGCTGGAGCGCGAGCCGGAAATCTTGCAACGGGTGGCGGCCTTTTACCTTTGTTCCCCTGCCAATCCGCAGGGCGCCGTCGCCGCTGCCGACTACTTGCGCAAAGCCTTGGTGCTCGCGCGCCAGTACGATTTTATGCTTTTCCTCGATGAGTGCTACTCGGAAATCTATGCGGGCCAGGAGGCTCCGACCGGAGGCCTCCAAATCGGCGCCGCCACGCCCGAGCGCTACAAGAATTTGATCGTTTTCAATTCCCTGTCCAAGCGCTCGAACTTACCCGGCATGCGTTCGGGCTTCGCCGCCGGCGATGGCGATTTCCTCGAGACGCTGGCGGAGATCCGTAACCTGACGGCTCCGCAGATGCCGGGCATTGTGCAGCACGCCTCGGCCGCCGTCTGGTCGGAGGAGCAGCACGTCACGGTCATCCGTGGAGCCTACCGGGTCAAATTCGACATCTGTGATGAGCTGCTGACGGGCCGCTTTGGCTACCGGCGCCCGGCCGGCGGGTTCTTCCTCTGGCTCGATATGAGCCATTTGGGCGGCGCTGAGCAAGCAACCTTAACCCTATGGAAACGCTGCGGTGTCAAGGTTACCCCGGGCGTCTACCTGGCGCATCAGGACCGGCACGGCGTCAACCCCGGCCGGGACTACATCCGCGTTGCCTTAGTGCACAACGCGGCGACGATCAGGGAAGCGCTCGAACGCATCGTTGAGACTTGCGCGTAACCTTGTTCTTGGTGGTATGGCGTACCAGGGTATCGATCACACGCCGCTGCTGCCGGCCTCCTTACGCCATCGCCTCGGGCGCTGGCTGCTGCGGGCTACCGGTTCCAGCGTGCTCATCGTCTGTTTGGCCTGCGGCCTCGCGCTCGCCACCTGGTCGGCCGCCGATCCCAGTCTCTCGCACGTGACAAGCGGCAGCATCCGCAATCTATTGGGGCCCCTCGGCGCCATTCTTGCCGACCTGCTGATGCAACTGCTTGGCCTCACCGGCGTCCTGATCCTGCTGCCGCCCCTGTTGTGGGCCCTGCCGCTTAGCAGCGGCCGGCCGCTCGAGGCTTGGCGTGGCAAATTGGCCTTGGCACCCGTCGCAATCGTGGCCATCGCCGGGGCGATCTCATCGCTTCCCACCTCCGTCACCTGGACGCTGCACCATGGCAATGGCGGCATGATCGGCGATCTCGCCTTCACGCTGCTGGCGAGCGCGCTGGCGCCCCTCAATGGCGACAAGGCTGGCGTGACGGCGAGCCTCATTCTATTGGCCGGCGGTGCCATGGCCCTCATCGGCAGTCTCGGGCTCTCGCAACGGGAGTGGGTCCAGGTGCTGGGCCACCCGGCTGCGCGCCGGCTCGAGCCGGCGGCGCGCGCATGGCGCCTGCTCGGGGGGTGGCTGCCGAGGCCAAGGCCGATGCCGTCGCTTCCCGCCTTTGCCTTTGCCGGGCGGCAGGAGCCCCCCATGTATCGCGGCGAGCGGGTGCAAAAAGTCGCGCGCGAGGTTCGGCCCTTGGCCGCGCTCGACGAGGCGACCGCGGCCGACTTTACCGCGCTCAGCGGCCGCACCGATGCGTTTGAGGAGACGATCGATCCAAGCAGCCGCGCCATTGCGGAGCGCTTTGCGCCGCCCGGCAAGCAGCCCGTGCCTGCCCCGCTCAGCGAACGACACGCAGCACCGGCTCCCGCGCGCACGCCGGTTGAGCCCGCAATCGGCATCGTGGTCGACGCCGCCAGCTACCGCGCCCCACCGCTCACGCTGTTGAAACGGCAAGCCGTCCTGAAGCTGAGCGATCAGCTCTCACAATCGGCCGTACTGGGTCACGCGCGCCTGTTGGGCGATGTGCTCGCCGATTTCGGGGTCAAAGGGGAGATCAAGGGGGCGCATCCCGGCCCTGTGGTGACGCTCTACGAGTTCGAGCCGGCGCGCGGGACCAAGTCCTCGCGTGTGATCGGTTTGGCCGATGACATTGCCCGCTCGATGAGCGCCGTCTCGGTCCGCGTCGCGGTCGTGCCGGGACGCAATGTGATCGGCATCGAATTGCCGAACCCACGCCGCGATAAAGTGTTTTTGCGCGACCTGATCGAAGCGGAGGCCTTTCGCCTCTCAGCCGCCAACCTGCCCTTAGTGCTGGGCAAGAGCATCGGGGGCGCCCCAGTGGTCGCCGATCTCGCCCGCATGCCACACCTTCTCGTCGCCGGCACGACCGGCGCGGGCAAGTCGGTCGGCATCAACGCCATGATCCTGTCACTTCTCTATCGCCTGTCGCCCGAGCACTGCCGCTTCCTGATGATCGACCCGAAGATGCTGGAGCTCTCGGTCTACAACGGCATCCCGCATTTGCTCTGTCCGGTCGTCACCGATCCGCACAAGGCGGTCGCCGCCCTCAACTGGGTGGTGCGCGAGATGGAGGAGCGCTACGCGCGCATGGCAAAGCTTGGCGTGCGCAATATCGAAGCCTTCAATGCCCGCACCCGCCCGGTCAAGCGGGGCCAGGGCATGGCCGACGAAACCGCGCCGCTGCCCTTTATCGTCGTGGTGGTGGACGAATTCGCCGACCTGATGCTGGTCGCCGGCAAGGAGATAGAAACGGCCGTGCAACGGCTGGCGCAAATGGCCCGGGCCGCCGGGATCCATCTGATCATGGCGACGCAGCGGCCCTCCGTCGACGTCATCACCGGCACCATCAAGGCGAACTTCCCGACCCGCATCAGTTTCAAGGTCGCCTCGAAGTTCGACAGCCGTACCATCCTCAACGACCAGGGCGCCGAGCAGCTGTTGGGACAGGGCGACATGCTCGTCTCGGGCGGCGCCGATCGCTTGATGCGGGTGCATGGTCCGTTTGTTTCCGACGAGGAGGTCGAAGGGATCGCCGCCCACCTACGCGGGGCAGGCACGCCCAGCTATGTGGCGGGCATTACCGATCTGCCCGAGCCCGACGCGGCAGACGTCGTCGACGCCGTCCAACGCGGCGAGGAGCTTTATGACCGCGCCGTCGGTATCGTCATGCGCGACGGCAAGCCCTCCACCAGCTATCTGCAGCGGCGCCTATCCATCGGCTACAACCGGGCGGCGAGCCTGATCGAGCGCATGGAACGGGAACGCGTGATCGGGCCCGCCGCCGAAGGCGGTCGACGGCAACTCCTGCTGAGCACCCCCGCGCCGGCGCGCGCGGCCCGGTAGCGACCCAGGGTTGCCCGGGGGAGTGGCCTTGCGACTTGCCTCGCCCACAATCTTGACCCAATGTTCGGACAAACGACTGGCATCGGCCGAATCACCCGCGTTCCACACAACGCGTGGTCGTCTGGGGGAAGCTAATGAACGCACGAATTGGCGCGATCCTCGCCGCCCTGGTGGTTGCCGTCCCCTTAGCGGCGGTCGGGCAGGATGGCAAAAAGGGCGTCCCTCCCAATCCTGCCGCCGCGACCTCGCCCTGGAGCCAAACCATCTCCAAGGAGGCCAGCGTGGTGGGTGAGCAGCTCGACAAGAAGCAAGTCGAACTGGTGCAGAAAGTGAGCGGCTATTTCAATCAAATGGGCGACATGAAGGGCCTATTTGTGCAAACCAGCGCCGACAACAAGCGCACCCGGGGCAAATTTTATGTCAAACGGCCGGGCCGGTTCCGCTTCGACTACGGGGCGCCGAGCAAACTGGTGATCATTTCCGATGGCCAGTACCTGGCCATCCAGGACTTCGACTTGAAGACCGACGACCGCGTCGCCCTGGACAACACCCCCTTCCGGGTGCTGATGCGTAAAGATGTCGATCTGCTACGCGATGCCCACGTCCTGCAAGTCCAAGACATCGATGATGTAATCGTTGTTGCCTTGGAAGACCGCAACACTGACAATCCAGGTCGCATCAAGTTGTTTTTAGCCAAAAAACCGAACCTGGAGCTCAAGGAATGGATCACAACTGATCCCCAGGGCCTGGATACTCGAGTAGAACTGCACGAGATGAACAAAGCAGACGACCTAGACCCAAACCTCTTTAAGCCTTCATTAATTTCGACCCAGAAAGTCCTGCAGTAGGCCCCGCGGCGGCGCAAACGCGCGCATTCGAATCAGATCAAGCGAAAAGTTGATCAAGATTGAAACAATCCGTAACAATTTCGTGATCGGTAGCGGTTCCATATTGTAAACCTCCGGCCACGCGCTATCTGTTGTCGGGAGCGGGCGATGTCGCTCTTCATCGGTAGTGCCCCCCGTCTAGCCGAAAGACATCGCTTGCCGTGCCGGCTTCCCTCCCGGCACAATGCGCATAACGCGCTTTTGCGCCCAACTCCTCCCCCGGGGTTGGGCGCTTTTCTTTCTTTTTTTGGCTTCAAGCGTGATCTTGGGCTAGACGCTTTGCGAGCCTGGGGACCTGACCTTGGCGGCCCCGCGACGTCGGATGCCCGCGGCGGCTCTAGCGCGGGCTCGCCGACGCGCCAGGCGTGACCTGGGCTTGCGGCGGCGCAAGGGCTAGCGAGGGTCGAGCGAGGCTATTTCGGCGGGCCTGCAAAAGGCTGTCGATTTCGCGTAGCTGGCGGGCCACGGCGCTCAGGTGCTGGGTGACGTGGTGCTCGAAGTGTTGCGCTAGCGCCGGGTCCCTCACCATTTGCGCGTGGATCCCCGCGCGCGTGATTTTGAGGCAACAGGCGCGCTCACGCGCCACAATGTTCGAGCCATAAGCGTGCTCGATCAGCATGGCGAGCTGACCGATAAAGGATCCCGGATGCACCACTTCGGGCGCATCCGCCAGCCCAGGGTCTGGAAGGCATTCGGCGGCGCCCGACACCAGGAGATAGGCCCCGCTACCCGCCTCCCCGGTGCGCGTGATGAAATCGCCGGGGGCAAACTTGATGCGCTCGGTGTGGCGGGCGAGCTCATCAAGCTGGGATGGCTCGAGGTCCCGAAAAATCGCGACCTGCTGCAAGGAACTCCACAATCTTCACTGACGCCATCACGACCCTCCAGGCACTCGGGGCAAGCATCGCCCCACGCCACCGGTCCACGCCTGCGCCAGCGTCGTGCGATTCGCCGGCGCGGGTCCAGAGGGGTGTTGAAGAGGTGTGAACGCGGGGGTATTGCGACGGTCTACAACGGGCGTTGAAGGGGCAATGCCTTGGTTCGGGACGCAATGCCCGCCGGGCTCGTCCACGGCCGCATCAGACTTGGGGGTTGAGCTTATGACCTACCGCGCCAGCCCGCTGCCGCTCGAAGAGGTCGTCGCCGGGCATTGGTATTTTGGTTTCGACTGCCTCGCCTGCGAAGCGCGTTTTGCCGTCCTGGAAGATCAGAGCGCGGGGCGCCGGCGACTTAACTTTAGCGGCGACGGCTACGTGCAGGCGCTCTGTCCGCATTGCTTGGTGGAGGGTCTTTATACGGCCAATGAACTGCGGCAGTTCGAGGCGACGTGACGGCCCCGGCCGCCGCGACGCCTGGCCGAACAAGAATTCCGGCCAGGAACGCCGGCCTCAGGGCACAAGCTTGTAGCCGCCGGTTTCCGTGATCAACAGCTCGGCGTGCGAGGGATCCTTCTCGATCTTCTGGCGCAGGCGGTAGATGTGCGTTTCCAGCGTGTGCGTGGTAACGCCGGAATTGTAGCCCCACACCTCCTGCAGCAGCACGTCGCGCGTCACCACCTTCTCGCCGGCCCGATACAGATACTTCAGGATCGACGTTTCCTTTTCCGTCAGGCGGATTTTCGAGCCCTTCTCGTCGACCAGCATCTTGGAGGCGGGCCGGAACGAGTAGTGGCCGATGGCGAACACCGCGTCCTCGCTCTGCTCGTGCTGGCGCAACTGCGCGCGAATGCGTGCCAACAGCACGGCGAACTTGAAGGGCTTGGTGATGTAGTCGTTGGCCCCGGAGTCGAGGCCAAGGATCATGTCTGCGTCGGAGTCGTTGCCGGTCAGCATGACGATCGGCAGCTTGAAGCCATTCTTGCGCAACAGCTTGCAGGCCTCCCTGCCGTCCATGTCGGGCAACCCGACGTCCATCAGGACGAGATCGAGATGCTCCGCCTTGACGGCCTCGACACCCTTGCCAGCCGTGGCAGCGGTAACGACGTCGAATTCATCGTGCAGCGCGAGTTGGTCTTTTCAGCGACTCACGCAGGTCCTCGTCGTCATCGACGATGAGAATCTTGCGCGCTGTGCTCATGCTGATCGGCTCCGTTGGTTCTCGGGATATGTGGGTTCTCGGTGATATGTGGGTTCTCGGCAGTATGGGGTTCTCAATGAAGGGCTATACTCTAGCACCAGATTAAGGGTGGAAACATAGATTGTCGGCGATATCGCTAAGGCAGGAGCTTTGAAACATAAGCGTGCAAAACTGGTGCCTAAGGCGGCAACGATGCGGGTTGCGGTGCGCTCGCCCGCGGCCACGCGCGGGCAGCTCGCTTGGGGAGGCATGACGGTGGCGTGCGCGCTGGGCGCCAGCGGCTGCCGTGCGCACAAGCGGGAGGGCGACGGTGCCACGCCGATCGGACGCTGGCGACTGCGCGAGGTCTTCTATCGCGCCGACCGATTACCTCGGCCGCGCACGGGCTTGCCCGTGCGACCTCTCAATGCATGGGACGGTTGGTGCGACGCCGTCGGGGATCGCAACTATAATCGGTGGGTCCGCCATCCCTATCGGGCGAGCGCCGAGAAGCTTTGGCGGAGCGATAGGCTCTACGACCTCATCGTCACTCTCGATCACAACGCCTGTCCGCGGATCCAGGGCCGCGGCAGCGCCATTTTCATGCACGTGGCCGACACCGGCTACGCGGCCACCGCCGGCTGCGTTGCCTTGCAGCGCTCGCATCTTTTGCGCCTGTTGGCGAGGGCGCGCCGCGGCAGCGTCCTGATCGTGGCGGGCCCAAGCAACAGAAAAGCGCCCGGAGTAGGAACTCCGGGCGCTCAGAGCACGTACCGGGAAGTCGCGTGCTCGCGGCAAGCAGCGGGACCAGTGGAGCGCCGTCCCCGCCGCAAAACCCACGCCTCTTAGTAGTTGTAGGCGCGCTCACCGTGATCGACGAGGTCGAGGCCTTCGCGCTCCTGATCGGTCCCCGGCCGCAGCCCGACGACCATCTTGACGATCGAGAACAGGATGAACGAACCGACGCCCGACCAAATCAGCGTCAGGCAGACGGCCTTGGCCTGCGTGATGAACTGGGCAAGCATGTCGTAATCGCCGACCTTGCCGGTCGTATAGTCGAACACGCCGGTGCCGCCCAGGATCGGCGCTGCCAGGATTCCCGTGCCGAGGGCGCCGACAATGCCGCCGATGCAGTGCACGCCGAAAACGTCGAGCGCATCGTCGTAGCCCAGCGCATTCTTGATGGCCGAGCAGAAGAACATGCACACGAAGCCGGCGACGATCCCGAGCACAATGGCCCCCATCGGCCCGGCAAAGCCGGCCGCCGGCGTGACCGCGACGAGACCCGCAACCGCCCCCGAGGCGCCGCCGAGCAAACTGGGTTTGCCCTTGGCGACCTTCTCGGCGAACATCCAAGCCAACGCTGCCGCGGCCGTGGCGACAAAGGTGTTGATCATGGCCAGAGCCGCCGTGCCGCCCGCCTCGAGCGCCGAGCCGGCATTGAAGCCGAACCAGCCGACCCACAGCAGCGCCGCACCAACCAGCGTCATGGTCAGCGAGTGCGGCGGCATCGCCTCCTTGCCGTAGCCGACGCGACGGCCGACCAGCAGGGCGCCCATCAGCCCGGCGATGCCCGAATTGATGTGCACCACCGTGCCGCCGGCGAAGTCGAGTGCGCCCCAGCCGAAGGCAAGGCCGGCGTTGGCCGTCACCGCATCCATGGCGGCCTGCGCCGCGGCCTTGGCATCGCCGGTGGCCGCAGCCAGCGTCTTGGCGGCGCCGACGGTGGCCGCCGGGCCAGCCCAATACCAGACCATGTGCGCGATGGGGAAATAGACGAACGTCACCCAGAGTGGGATGAACAGGACGAGCGCTGAGAATTTCATGCGCTCCGCCATCGCCCCGACAATCAGCGCCGGCGTGATGCAGGCAAAGGTCATCTGGAAGCAGATGTAAACATACTCGGGGATTACCACGCCATCGGTGAACGTCTCGGCCGTGGACTTCGGCGTGACGCCGGCTAGGAAAGCCTTGGACAGGCCGCCGACGTAGGCATTGAGCGAGCCGCCCTCGGAAAAGGCGAGGCTATAGCCGTAGACAACCCAGATGATGCAGACGAGGCAAACAACAAAGAAAACCTGCATCAACATCGACAGCATATTCTTGGTGCGCACCAAGCCGCCGTAGAAAAGCGCAAGTCCAGGCACCGTCATCAACAGAACGAGGACGGACGCCGTCAGCATCCAGGCGACGTCGCCCTTGTTGGGGGTGGGCGGCGCGGGCGTTTGCGCAAAAGCCGATGCGGCGGCAAGGCAGAGAATGAACGCCGCGACTGCCAGCGTGGCAATTCGGCGTGACGTACCTAATGACATGAGTGGTGCCTCCAAGAGAATGCGGCGGGCTTGATGGTTGCTGGGCGCCACCGTCAGATGGCGCTGTCGTCGGTTTCGCCCGTACGGACACGGACGGCGTGCTCGATCGGCGAGACAAAAATTTTGCCGTCCCCGATCTGCCCCGTGCGGGCGGTGCGCACGATGGCCTCGACGGCCTTGTCCACGGTGCCTTCCGGCACCACCACTTCGATCTTGATCTTGGGCAAGAAACTGACCGCGTATTCGGCGCCGCGGTAGATTTCCGTGTGCCCCTTTTGCCGCCCGTAACCCTTGACTTCGGTTACGGTCATACCTTGTAGCCCGAGATCGGTCAGCGCCGAGCGGACTTCCTCGAGCTTGAACGGCTTGATAATGGCCGTTACGAGCTTCATTTGGTTCCCCTTGTGCTCCGGCCGCCCTGCCCGTGATCTGAGCATGCGGCATCACACGCCGCTCGCTCGGCGGCGCGAGGGTTAATAGTCAAGAGGCGTGCCAACTGCGCACATCTCATCTAAGTATCTGAAAACACACAAGGAACGCCGTCTCAGGGGTCCCCTGCCGCTTGCGTCGGCGTGCCCATAATTTAGGCAAAAATGCCCGTTTGCCCGTTAGCGCGGCACGAAGGCCGACTGCCGCGCGCGCGTCAGGCCTTCCTGGGCGACGGAGGCAACAAGCACGCCATCTCGCGTAAATAGGCTACCGCGGCAAAACCCCCGCGCGCCGTGGCTCGAAGGGCTGTCTTGCGCATAGAGCAGCCACTCGTCCGCCCGAAATGGCCGGTGGAACCACAGGGCATGGTCCAGGCTCGCAAGCTGGATGTCCTTGTCGAACATCAGTTTGCCGTGGGCAATAAGCGCCGTGTCGAGCAAGGAGAAGTCCGAGGCGTAGGCCAACACGCACTGGTGCAACGGAAAGGCATCGGGCAGCCGGCCGCTGGCACGCAGCCACACCATTTGCTCCGCCGGCCGCTTCTCGCGCGAGAAATAGCGCGACACATCCAAGGGACGCAGCTCGATGGGACGTTCCTGTTCCCAGTATTTGCGCATGACCTCCGGCAGCTCGGTTAGTATGCGCGCCTTCAGGTCCTGTTCGCTCGGCAGGTCCTCGGGCGGCGGCACCTTCGGCATGGTGCTGTAGTGCTCCAGGCCCTGTTCCTGTTTGTGAAACGACACGCTCATGACAAACATGGCCCGGCCGTGTTGGGTGGCGGTCACGCGCCGGGTGGTGAAGCTCGCGCCGTCACGCACGCGCTCGACGCTGTAGATGATGGGGCGGTTGAGGTCGCCGGGAAGCAAAAAGTAGGCATGTAACGAATGCGCCACCCGTTCCGGGGGGACGGTGCGCACGGCCGCCACCAGACCCTGGCCCAGCGTCTGGCCGCCGAACACGCGCTGCCAGGACTGCTGGGGGCTGCGGCCGCGAAACAGGTTGTCCTCGAGCGCTTCGAGGTCGAGGATGCTGAGCAACGTGTCGACGGCGCTTGCCGCTGGCGGGTTCTCGGCCGACATGCCCATGCCGCCCCTATTGAGCTAGATGTGTCAAGCTGGCGCCAGAGGAGGCCTCGCACGTGCCCCTGTCAAGCGCCGGGACAAGGAACCCATGCGTTCAGATGCCGTCTTTGATGTGGCCATCGGCGGCGGGGGCACCGTCGGTTTGGCGCTCGCCTGCGCGCTTGCCGACGCGCTGGGAGCGGACGCGCGCATCGCCCTTGTCGATCGCGGCGCCTTGAGCGCGGCGGGCGGCCGCGACATTCGCGCCTCGGCCCTGTCGGCCGCCTCCAAGCGGCTCCTTGCCACTCTCGGCGTCTGGCCAGCGATCGCGGAAGCCGCCCAGCCGGTCGCCGCCATCGACATTACCGATTCGCGCCTGTCCGATGCCATCCGTCCCATTCTCCTGTCCTACGACAACACGCTGGCGGCCGACGAGCCCGCCAGTTACATCGTCGAGAACGAGCGGCTGCGGCAGGCCCTGGTCGCGGCCGCGGTGGCGCGTCCGGCCGTCACTCTGATGGGCTCGTCACCGATTGACAGCTTTGCCGCCGACGCCGGCGGCGTCAGCATCCGCCTCGCCACCGCCACCCTGCGCGCGCCCCTCCTGGTCGGCGCCGATGGTCGCGCCTCGCGCCTGCGTGACGACGCCGGTATCAAGATCCTTCGCTGGAGCTACCCACAAACCGGCATCGTCACCACCGTCGGCCATAGCCGGCCGCACCATGGCCGCGCGCTCCAGCATTTTCTGCCATCCGGGCCCTTTGCCATCCTGCCGTTGACCCACCATCGCTCCTGCATCACCTGGACGGAGGCAAGCGCGGGCGCGCAGGCGCTGCTGGCGCTCGAGGAGGCGGGTTTCCGGGCCGAGCTCGCCAGGCGCTTCGACTACCGGCTGGGCGAGATCGTGACGGTAGGCGCGCGCGCCGCCTGGCCGCTCGACATGCATCTCGCCCGCGCCCTTGTCGGTGAGCGCTTTGCGCTCATCGGCGATGCGGCGCGCGTCGTCCATCCGATCGCCGGGCAGGGTCTCAATCTCGGCCTGCGCGACGTCGCCGCCCTGACCGAGGTCATCGCCGATGCTGCCCGGCTCGGCCTCGACACCGGCGCTCAGCTCGTCCTGGAGCGCTATGAGCGCTGGCGCCGGCTCGATTCGGCGCTGTCGGCGGCCACCTACGACGCCCTCAACAGGCTCTTTTCCAACGACTGGACTTTGTTGCGCACGGCGCGCGATTTCGGCCTCGCCGTCCTCGATCAGCTTCCGCCCCTCAAACAGTTCCTCGTGGCCGAAGCCGCGGGCGTGACGGGCGAGGTGCCAAAGCTGTTGCGCGGCGAGCGACCCTAAGATGTGCGCCGCGGGGAGCGAAACGCGTCACCCCCAGGAGCAAGCGCCAGGTCGGCTTGTGTTGGCGGCGGCGTCGGGTCCAAAATGGCGACGGGGGCAGCGCCGTTGGGGTTGAGGGTGACGGCGGCACGCGGCGGAGGCAGGCATGGCGAGCATCGGGGCACGGGAGCGGCTGATCGTTGCGCTCGACACGGGAAACGTCGAGGAGGCACGCGGGCTGGTTCGGTGCCTGGGCGATGCCATCGGCTTTTATAAGATTGGGCTCGAGCTCGTCATGAGCGGCGGGCTCGACTTTGCCCGCGCGCTCAGCGGCGAGGGCAAACAGGTCTTTCTCGATATGAAGTTGCTCGATATCGAGAACACGGTGGAGCGGGCAACGCGCAACGCCGCCGCCACCGGGGCCACGTTCCTGACCGTGCATGGCCACGACCTCAAAACCCTGCGCGCGGCCGTGGCCGGCAAGAGCGGCACCTCTCTCAGGGTCCTGGCTGTGACCATGCTGACCAATCTGACGGCGGCCGATCTCGGCGAACAGGGTTTGCGGGACGCCCCCGAGGCCCTGGTCACCCGTCGCGCCCGTCTCGCCCACGCCGCCGGTTGCGACGGCATCGTCGCCGCCGGCGCCGAGGCGCCGCTGGTGCGCGCCGTGGTTGGCCCGGGGATCGCCATCGTCACGCCCGGCATTCGCCTCGCCGGCGACGCCGCCGGCGATCAGGCACGCATCACCCCTCCCGGCGCCGCCATTCTGGCAGGCGCCGACTACCTTGTCGTGGGGCGTCCGATCACCGGCCAGCCCGACCCGCGGCAGGCCGTCGAGCGCTACGTGCGCGACATCGAGGACGCGCTCGCTCGGCGCGCATTGGGCCCTCCCAGCTGAGGCCCGCCCCGTTGGCTTGAGGGTGGGGGCTCGCAAGGGGATGGCCGGCTTGCCGTCGTTGGGGCCGCCGTGGGAAGAAGCCGTGGGAAGAAAATGAAACCAGCGGCTTAACAGCGAGCCACACCGCCGTGTCGACCCCAAGCCCAGCCGCCTCGTCCACGCCCTGGTGCGCCACCGTGCTCACCCTCTTCCCCGAGCTGTTTCCGGGGCCGCTTGCCGCCTCGCTGTGCGGGGAAGCCTTGCGCAAGGCGCGCTGGCGCTTGGAGACCGTCGACCTGCGTCCCTTCGGGTTGGGCCGGCATCGAAACGTCGATGATGCTCCGACCGGTGGCGGGGCCGGCATGGTCCTGCGCGCCGATGTCGTGGGCGCCGCCATCGATCAGGCGCGCGCCCGCCACCCCGAGGCCGAGGCGATCTATCTTTCGCCGCGTGGGGAGCGTTTCACGCAGGCCATTGCCCAGCGCCTGTCCCAGGGGCCGGGCGTGCTGTTGCTTGCCGGGCGCTTCGAGGGGATTGACCAGCGCGTCATCGACGCGCGCGACTTGCGCGAGATCTCGATCGGGGACTATGTCCTTGCCGGCGGCGAACTTCCCGCCATGGTGCTGATCGACGCCGTCGTGCGGCTGTTGCCCGGGGTCGTCGGCCAACCTCTCTCGCTCGCCGAAGAGAGCTTCGCGGCGGACCTGCTTGAATATCCTCAGTTCACGCGGCCGCGCGAATGGGAAGGCCGAAGCATCCCTGCAATCTTGCTCAGCGGCGACCACGCCCGCATCGCCCGCTGGCGCCGCAGCGAGGCCGAGCGCATCACCCAGGAGCGCCGCCCAGATCTTTGGCGCCGGCGGCGCTCCGCAGGCAGCGAGGACTGTTAAACCATGGCGAGCCGACACGCGCGTGCCGTGGCGCCATCAGCCGTGGCGCCATCAAGTGCAGCAGCGCGCGAGCGACGCACGCTGGCCGCGGCGGCGAGCGCCCACATTCTTCATGACGGCTACACCGACCTGCTCTACGTCCTGTTGCCGGTTTGGCAGGCCGAGTTTGGTCTCGGCTTCGCCGAGGTTGGCCTTTTGCGCGCCAGCTATACCGGCGTCATGGCGGCGCTGCAGATTCCCGCCTCGATGCTGGCCGAGCGCTGTGGCCCGGTTGTGGTGTTGGTCGGCGGCACGATCCTATCGGGGACTTGTTTTCTCTTCGCTGGCGCTAGCCTTGGTCTTGCCAGTTTGCTGGCCGCGCTCGCCCTCGGCGGCATCGGCGCCAGCGTGCAGCACCCGATCGCCTCGAGCCTGGTGTCCGCCGTCTTTCAAGGTTCGCGCTCGCGCACCGCGCTCGGCGTCTATAATTTCAGCGGCGACCTCGGCAAGATGCTCATGCCGATTCTGGCGGCGCTGCTCTTGGGCGCCATGCCCTGGCGCCAGGCGCTGTGGGTGCTCGGCGGTCTTGGCATTGCCTGCGCCGCCCTCGTGCTGGCGTTGGCGCCGGCCGGGGCCAACGCCCCGTTGCGCCCGGACGAGGATGATGCCGCCGACCGGGCGGATGCGGCACAACCTGCAAGCGCGAGCCCGCCGCGGCGCGGTTTCCCATTGCTGCTCGCCATCGCCATGATTGACAGTGCGGGTCGCAGCGGCTTTTTGACCTTTCTGCCGTTCCTGTTCAAAGCCAAGGAGGCCTCGATCGCCAGCATCGGCGGTGCGCTGTCGTTGCTGTTCGTCGGTGGGGCGGCGGGTAAGCTGGTCTGCGGCTATCTCGGGGCCCGCATTGGGCTTCTCAACACCGTGCTCCTGACCGAAGGGCTGACCGCCATCGGCATCATCGCCTTGCTGCCCTTGCCTTTGGCGGGCAGCCTCGCCGTGATGCCGCTCCTCGGCATCGGTCTCAATGGCACGTCCTCGGCGCTCTACGGCACGGTGCCCGAACTGGTGGCTCCGGCACGGCGCGCGCGCGCCTTCGGCATTTTCTACACGGGGGCCATTGCCGCTTCAGCCACCATGCCCGCCTTGATCGGGCTGATCGGCGATGGCTTCGGCGTCACCACGGCAATGATGATCGTTGCCGTCACCGTCCTCGCCACGGTGCCGCTGTCGGCCCTGCTGATGCCGATGTTGCCGGCGCCGGCGCGCGGTTGACGGGCGCGCAAACGGGCATTGGCCTCCCCCCGGCCATTGACAGCTATCCTCTCGCAGCCCATAAGAACGGCCATGATGACGATTGCGAAGATGGCCATCCGACGCCGCCGGTTTGACCCGCGGCTGCGATGACGCTCGTTGCCACGGGCGTCCACTTCGCCAGCCGCGTCTCGAGCGCGGCTTTTTTGTTGTCTATTCTCCATCGAGCTCAGCACCATGCCGACCAAGACAGCCTCCGAGCCCAAGGCCAGCCTCGCCAGGGGCCAAATAACGGGCCAAGCGACAGGCAAGAAACCCAGAATTTTCATCGATGGCGAGGCCGGCACCACCGGTCTTGAGATCCGCCGCCTGGTCGAGGGCGCCGCGGCCCTCGAGGTGAAAAGCGTGGCGCCGACCGAGCGCAAGGACCCCCGGGCGCGGCTCGCCGCCATGCGCGAGGTCGATCTGGTGGTGCTCTGCCTTCCCGATGCCGCCGCCAAGGAGGCCGTCGCGTTGATCGAGTTGCTGGGCGGGGGGGGCCCTAAAATCGTCGATGGGAGCACGGCCCACCGCGTCGCCGACGGTTGGGTTTACGGTTTTCCCGAACTCGATGAGGGCCAGACGACGGCCGTGCGGCAGGCGCGGCGCGTCACCAATCCTGGCTGCTATCCCACGGGCGCCATCGCCCTCATTCGCCCGCTGGTCGCGGCGGACCTGATCCCGGCCGACTACCCTTTGAGCGTGAACGCGGTCAGCGGCTATAGCGGCGGCGGCCGCTCCATGATTGAGGCCTACGAAGCCGGCGATGCCCCCGCCTTCGAGCTCTACGGCCTCGGCCTCGAGCACAAGCACGTTCCCGAGCTGCAGAAATACGCCAAGCTAACGCGGCGGCCGCTGTTTGTGCCCTCGGTCGGCACCTTTCGGCAGGGCATGCTGGTGAGCGTGCCGCTCCATCTCGACACGCTGCCGGGCAAACCGACCGCTGGCGACCTGGAGGCGGTTTTGACCCACTACTATGCCGGTGCCAAGGGCGTCGCGGTCGTTCCCGCCGGCGACCCAGCAAGCCAAGGCGGCCGTCTCGAGCCCGAGGGCCTCAATGGCACCAATGCGCTCGAGCTCAGGGTCTTTGCCAACGCCAAGCACGGCCAGGCGGTGTTGGTGGCGCGGCTCGACAACCTCGGCAAGGGGGCGGCGGGGCAGGCGTTGCAGAACATCGGCTTGATGCTCGGCGTGCCGGTGTAGGCTAGGGCGCGCCCGCTGCCGACCCGTGTCCATGCGCGCCGCTAGGGGATGCCATGCGCCGTTACGACTTTAGTGCCCATCGCCTCTTCGTTGACAGCGAGTTGGCGCCGGGCGCCATCGTCGCCTGTCGGGCCGATCAGGCCAACTATTTGCGCAATGTGCTGCGCCTTGACCCCGGCGATCAGATCCTCATCTTCAACGGGCGCGACGGCGAGTGGCGCGCGCGCATCGCGCAAGCGCGCAAGTCGGCAACGACGCTCACTGCCGAGATCCAAGTGCGACCGCAGCAGGCCGCCCCCGATATCGACTACCTGTTCGCCCCCCTGAAACGGGCGCGGCTCGACTACATGGTGCAAAAGGCCACCGAGATGGGGGTCGCCCGCTTGCGTCCGATTTTCACCCGCCGCACCACGCCGGACCGCATCAACGGCGCACGCATGCGTGCCAATGCGATCGAGGCCGCCGAGCAGTGCGGCATCTTGCGGATACCGGACGTGCTCGACGCCGAAACGCTCAGCTCGGCGCTCGCGCACTGGGACCAGCGGCGGCGGCTCATTTTCTGTGACGAGGACAGCGACCACCCCGATCCGCTTGCCGCGCTTGGCGCGCTCGATCCCGGTCCCCTGGCGTTGTTGATCGGACCCGAGGGCGGCTTCGATGAGGCCGAGCGTGAGCTCGTCACATCCCGGGCATTCGCCGTGCGCATCTCCTTGGGCCCGCGGATCCTGCGCGCCGATACGGCGGCGGTTGCCGCTCTCGCGCTCGTGAATGCCACGCTTGGCGATTGGCGTTGAGGGCGCAAGCGCCAAAGGCTTGTGCACGACCGGTCTTTTCCATAACAAGGGGCGGGCCTAGACGCGAGCCAGCGTGGCAGCCCGACAAACCTTAAGGAACAGCCGCCGGATGTCCACCCGCGAGGACAGTGCGCCCAGCCCGCCTGTTGGTTCGCGCGACGATTTGGTCGCCTGGATCGCCGCCGGGTCAAAGCCGAAGGAACGTTGGCGCATTGGCACCGAGCACGAGAAGTTTTTGTTCCACACCGATACACTGGGTCCGGTTCCCTACGCCGGCCCGCGCGGGGTGCGCAGCTTGATGGAAGGGCTGATCGCCCGCTTCGGCTGGATCCCCATTATGGAAGGGGACAACATCATCGCGCTCAAGCGGCCGAGCGGGGAAGCCAACGCCGGCACCGTTTCGCTCGAACCTGGCGGGCAATTCGAGCTCTCCGGTGCTCCGCTCAGGACCGTGCACGAGCTGGGCGCGGAGACGCAACTGCACCTCGATCAGGTGCGCGCCGTGGGCGACGAGCTTGGCATCGGTTTTCTTGGCGTCGGCTTCTCCCCCAATTGGGGGTTTGAGGAGACGCCGCGCATGCCAAAGCAGCGCTACGGCGTCATGACACGCTATATGCCGCTCGTCGGTTCGCGCGGTCTTGACATGATGTACCGCACCGCCACCATCCAGGTGAATTTGGACTTCGCCAACGAGGCCGACATGGTCAAGAAGCTGCGCGTATCGCTGGCGCTGCAGCCTATCGCCACGGCGATCTTTGCCTGTTCCCCCTTCAGCGAGCGCAAGCCGAACGGCTTTTTGTCGCTGCGCAGCGAGGTGTGGCGCGACACCGACAAGGCGCGCACGGGCATGTTGCCGTTCGCGTTCGAGCCCGGCATGAGCTTCGAGCGCTACGCCGATTACGCCCTCGGCGTGCCGATGTATTTCATTTATCGCGACGGCCGTTACATCGACGTGGCCGGCGCCTCGTTCCGGGATTTTATGGAGGGGCACCTAGCCGCGCTCCCGGGCGAGCGGCCGACGATCGATGATTGGTCCGATCACTTGACGACGCTCTTCCCCGAAGTGCGCATGAAGCAGTTTCTGGAGATGCGGGGTGCCGACGGCGGACGCTGGCGCCGCATTTGTGCGGTGGCCGCCTTTTGGACCGGCTTGCTGTACGATGCCACGGCGCTCGATGCGGCCTGGGACTTGGTCAAGGCCTGGAGCGCGCCGGAGCGCCAGGCCTTGCGCGACGCGGTGCCGGAACAGGCCCTGGCCTCCCCCGTGCACGGCACCAGCGCGCTTGAGATTGCGCGCCAGGCCACCGCCATCGCCCGCGCGGGGCTGGCACGGCGCGCCCGCGCGAACGGCAAAGGGCAGGACGAGACGATCTTCCTCGAACCGGTCGAGGCCATCGTCGCGGACGGCTGCACGCCCGCCCAGGAAATGCTTGAGCGCTACAAAACGGTTTGGGGCCGGAGTACTGATCCACTGTTTACTGAGTTTGCCTTTTAGCAACTAGGCTATTCGTCGCCGCGGGCGGCGCGCGGCCACATTCAGCTGACGTTCATGCTTTCGAGCGTAGCAATGCCGCGATGCGGCTCACGTTACCTCGACCGGCGATGGCGCAGCCACAGACAACGGGCGGCGAGGTCGGCCGCATGCGCCGGCCCAGGCGGCGCCTGGCCGCGGCACTGCTCGGGCTCTCGCTTTTGGCGGCCGTCGGCGTGTGGCCGTCGCGCGTGCACGCACAGAATGCCTGTTCGTCGGGCTGCAGGGCCGCCTACGGCGCCTGCTATAAGTCAACGCACGACCGTTCGCGCTGCCAGGTCCAGCTGCAGCGCTGCCTAGAAGGTTGCATCCGCAGCCGCGAATCGAACCGGCGCCGATCGGGGCTGTCGGGAGGTCGCCCGGCCTTACACCCGTTCGGACGCGGCCCGGGCCGCCTGGGCCAGGCCGAGGCGCAGTCCGGGCAGGGTCACTTCGGCCAGGATCGTTATCGCGAGGGTCGTTATCGCGAGGGTCGTTTCGGCCAGGGTCATTTCGGGAAGCTCGTCAAGTAGGCGATCACACCCCAACGATCGCGCTCATCCTTGAGGCCGACAAAGGCCAATTTGGTCCCGGACGTCTCGCCCGCGGGATGTTCTGGGTCTGTCAGCATGAGAGCTTCGGTCCAGACCAACCCCCCCCTGGTGCCGGAGAGCCTGTTGGCCTCCGACGAGCTGGAA
Source organism: uncultured Alphaproteobacteria bacterium (assembly GCA_963770295.1). GTDB lineage: Bacteria > Pseudomonadota > Alphaproteobacteria > Rhizobiales > Hyphomicrobiaceae > AWTP1-13. The sequence goes on along the minus strand of CAVYPA010000003.1, from coordinate 156,762 downwards.
CCTTCAATCGCGCCCGCGTGCCCCAGGATGCGCGCGCGGCGGAACACCCACCTTGTTCTTCGCCGTCGGTCCGATGTCTTGGCAGGCTCGGGAGCTCTTCTGGCATGTCTTGATGACCTCGGTCCGCTTCCATGGCGTTTTCCCGCTTTGGCCGCGCGCCGGTTGGCTGCGATGGCGAGGCGCAACGGGGCGATGGCGCGGCGCGTAGGATCCTTGAAGCAATGCCCTCACCCATCGCCGTCCCCCAGTCCCCTGCGCGCGCCGCCCCGCGTGCTCTCCTTGGCTGGGCGGGGCTTTGCCCCGTGGTGCTTTTAGAGCACAAAGGGCCCCGCCATGGTCTCCCGCAGGCGCCTGCGGTGCCCGGCGAGGCGTGCGCGCAGGCAACAATGGGACAAGGCACGCGTGGCAATGGCGACGCAGGTGGCTTGCCGCTATACTTTCGATTGCCTGTCACCTGCCCTGGAGATGAAAGCGACCATGTCACGTGTGATCCTGCCGGAGCCCGACCGCGCCATCCTGGCCCGGCGTGAAGGCATCGTGGCGGACCTGCGACGGCTCGTCGGCGGGGAGGCGATCATTGCCGACGAGGTCGGCCGCCGCGCCTACGAAACCGATGCGCTGACGGCCTATCGCAGGCTGCCGTTGGCCGTCGTGCTGCCGAGCACGACCGAGGAGATCGCGCGCGTCCTGCGCTACTGCCACCAATGGGGCATCAAGGTGGTGGCCCGCGGCGCCGGCACCTCGCTTTCGGGCGGCGCGCTACCGGCCGAAGACGCGGTGGTGGTCGCCGTCTCGCGCATGAACCGGGTGCTCGAGGTCGACTACGTAAACCGGGTCGCGCGCGTTGAGGTCGGTATCACCAACCTTGCCATCAGCGAGGCCGTCAAGACGGCCGGCTTCTTTTATGCCCCCGATCCCTCGAGCCAGCTCGCCTGCACGCTTGGCGGCAACATCGGCATGAACTCGGGCGGCGCCCATTGTCTCAAGTATGGCGTGACGACCAACAACGTGCTCGGACTCAAGATGGTGCTGGTCGACGGCGCCATTGTCGAGCTTGGCGGGCCACATCTCGACGCGGCGGGCTATGATCTCGTCGGCTTGATCGTCGGCTCGGAGGGGCAGTTTGGGATCGTCACGGAGGCAACCGTACGCATCCTGCGCGCCGCCGAGGGCGCCCGGCCGATGCTGATCGGCTTCGATTCCAGTGAGGCGGCCGGCCAATGCGTCGCCGCCATCATCGGCTCGGGCATCATTCCGGTGGCCATCGAATTCATGGACCGGCCCGCCATTCGTGTGTGCGAGGCCTTCGCCAAAGCCGGCTATCCCGACGTCGAGGCGCTGTTGATCGTCGAAGTGGAGGGCTCCGACGCGGAGATCAAGGCGCTGCTCGAGACCATCACAGCGCTCGCCAGACCCTTCGATCCGCGCGAGCTGCGCGTCAGCCAGAGCGCCGAGCAAAGCGCCGCCATCTGGAAGGGCCGCAAGTCGGCCTTCGGCGCCATCGGCCGCATCTCCGATTACTACTGCATGGACGGCACGATCCCGCTCGGCAAACTGGGCCACGTGCTGGTCGAAATCTCGCGCATTTGCGACGCGCACGGCCTCAAGGTTGCCAATATCTTCCACGCCGGCGATGGCAACTTGCATCCGCTGATTCTGTATGACGCCAACGATGCCGATCAGGCCGATAAGGCCGAACGGGCTGGGGCGGAGGTGCTCGAGCTGTGCGTGGCCGTAGGCGGCTGCCTGACCGGCGAGCACGGCGTCGGCATCGAAAAGCGCGACCTGATGCGGGTCCAGTTCGACGCCAGCGATCTTGAGCAGCAGATGCGCGTCAAGACCGTGTTCGATCCGAATTGGCTACTCAATCCGGCCAAGGTGTTCCCGCTCGAAGGACGCCCCGAGGCGCAAGCGAAAAGGCCGAAAGCGGCAGCCTGAGGAGAGGATTGGTGCCAAGCGACGTGCGCCCGGTCGACGAACGCGAGGTCGCGCAGATTTTGCGCGAGGCGGCTCAAGCGAGAACGCCGCTCGAGCTGAAGGGCGGCGGCAGCAAGCACAACATCGGCCGGCCGATGACGACCACGCTCGGCCTTTCAACCGGCGCCCTGCGCGGCATCACGCTCTACGAGCCCAACGAGATGGTGATGGCGGCGCGGTCGGGCACGCCGCTAACCCAGCTCGAAGAGAGCCTCGCCCAGCGCGGCCAGATGCTGGCCTTCGAGCCAGCGAACCTGGGCGCCGCAGCCGACGGCGGCGGGCGCGCCGCCACCATCGGCGGTGTGTTCGCCACCAACCTGTCGGGGGCGAGGCGCATCATGGTCGGGGCCGCCCGCGACCACCTCCTGGGGCTGCGGGCAGTGAACGGGCGAGGCGAGATCTTCAAGGCCGGCGGGCGCGTCATGAAGAACGTCACCGGCGTCGACCTTTGCCGCGGCCTGGCCGGCAGCTGGGGAACGCTGGCGGTCATGAGCGAGGTGACGTTCAAGGTGCTGCCGATGCCCGAGCACACCGAGACCTTGGTGCTGCTCGGTCTGCCGGACGAGATCGCCATAGAAGTGCTGTGCACGGCGATGGGCACGCCCTTCGAGGTCAGCGGTGCCGTGCACCTGCAGGCCGCCATGGTCGCGCGCCTGGAGCATGAGGGTTTGCGCGGCCAAGGCCAGGCCGTCACGGCGCTCAGGCTCGAGAATTTCAAGGCCTCAGTCGACTACCGCAAGGGCAAGCTGAAGGCCCTGCTCAAGGCCTACGGCGAGATTCACGATCTCGACCACGACAATTCGCTGGCGCTATGGCAGGAATTACGTGCCCTCGCGCTCCTCAAGGCGAGCGATGCGCCCCTGTGGCGCATATCGACGGCGCCGAGCACCGGGCCAAAGGTGGTGGCGGCGATCGCCCGCTATATGGACTGTCGTGCCTTCTACGATTGGGCCGGCGGGCTGATCTGGCTCGAGATGCTGCCGACCACGGATGCGGGCGCTGCCGACGTGCGCCGTGTCATCGCCACGCACGGCGGCCACGCCACCCTCATTCGAGCCGCGCCGGAGGTGCGCGCGGCCGTTGACGTATTCCAGCCGTTGGAGGCCGGCGTCGGGACGATCTCGCGACAATTGAAGGCGGCCTTCGATCCGGCCGGCATCCTCAACCCCGGCCGCATGTACGCGGACTTTTGAACGCCAGCGGACACCCATGCAGACCAATTTTAGCGCCAAGCAACTGAAAAACCCACGCATGGCGGAAGCGGAGAAGATCCTGCGCCGCTGCGTGCATTGCGGCTTCTGCACGGCAACCTGCCCGACCTACCTCTTGTTGGGCGACGAGCGCGACAGCCCGCGCGGGCGCATCTACCTGATGAAGGAGATGTTCGAGAACGAACGCAAGGCCAGCCCCGAGGTGCAACGCCATGTCGATCGCTGCCTGAGCTGCCTCTCCTGCATGACGACCTGTCCGAGCGGGGTCGACTACATGCATCTCGTTGACCACGCCCGCGTCCACATCGAGGAGACCGGCCAGCGCAGCCTCAAGGAGCGGGCGCTTCGGGCCATGCTGGCAGCCGTGCTGCCCTACCCGGACCGCTTTCGCTTGGCCCTGCGCGCGGCGCGGTTTGCCAAACCGCTGGCCGGTATTTTGCGTCGGCTCGGGCTCAGCGAACTGGTGGCGATGTTGGAGCTGGCACCCATCGGCCTGCTGCGCGGTGCCGCCTTTGCCGGGCCCGGAACCGCCATCACCAAGCTCGAGCGCCGCAAACGCGTGATCTTGCTCGCCGGCTGCGCCCAGCAGGTGCTGCGGCCGGAAATCAACGACGCCACCATTCGTCTGCTCGCCCGCCGCGGTGTCGACGTCGAGGTGGCGCCGGGGGCGGGCTGCTGTGGCGCGCTGGTGCAGCACATGGGGCGCGAACAAGCGGCCATCGCCATGGCCAAAAATAACGTCGACGCCTGGACCAGGCTGATCGATAAGGCCGGTCCGATCGATGCGGTGATCGTCAACACCTCGGGCTGCGGCACCACCGTCAAGGACTACGCGCACCTTCTCAAGGGCGAGGCCGGCTACCGAGATCGGGCACAACGGATCGCGGCCATGAGCCGCGACGTGACCGAATTTCTGGCCGGCTACGAGATGGGGCCACCCAAGCGCTGGTCCTCGCTCAGGATCGCCTATCACGCCGCCTGTTCGATGCAGCACGGCCAGCGCCTTATCGAGGAACCGCGTCAGCTTTTGCGCAACGCCGGCTTCACGGTGATGGAGATTGCCGAAGGCCATATTTGTTGCGGCTCGGCCGGGACCTACAACGTGCTGCAGCCTGAGCTCGCGGCTCAATTGCGCGACCGCAAGGTCACCCACATCAAGCGCGTGCGGCCCGACGCGGTGGCGGCCGGCAACATCGGCTGCATCGTGCAGCTGGCCTTTGGCATGGATATTCCAATCGCCCATACGATCGAGCTGCTCGACTGGGCCTACGGCGGTCCGGTGCCGCGCGGGCTCGAGGCCCTAGCCGATCAGGTGCAAGAGGTACCGGAGCCAAAGCTGGTCCTGGTGCAAAGGTGAGGCGAACTAAATTGAGCCAACCGCGGCTCGGGAGCGATCTTCATGCGCATCGGCGTGCCGAAAGAAATCAAGGTGCACGAGTATCGCGTGGGCATGGCGCCCGGTAGCGTGCGCGAAGCGGTGGCCCACGGTCACCAGGTGTTTGTCGAGCGCAATGCCGCCCTGCGCCAGGGCATCTCCGATCGCGACTACCAGCGCGCCGGCGCGATTCTGCTCGACACAGCGGCGGAGGTCTTCGCCAAGGCCGACCTAATCGTCAAGGTCAAGGAGCCGCAGCCTTTAGAGTTCACACTTTTGCGCGAGGGCCAGACGCTCTTCACCTATTTGCACCTGGCGCCGGACCCCGCGCAGGCCAACGCCCTGATCAAGGCCGGGGTGACCGCGATCGCCTACGAAACTGTGACGAGCCCGCGCGGCGGGCTACCGCTGCTGGCACCCATGAGCGAGGTCGCCGGCCGCATGGCCGTACAGGCGGGCGCGCATTGCCTGGAAATGGAACGCGGCGGCCGCGGCATGCTGTTGGGCGGGGTCGCCGGCGTGGCCCCCGCCAAGGTGGTGGTCCTCGGCGGCGGCGTCGCCGGCGTCAACGCCGTGCGCATGGCCATCGGCCTGGAGGCGCAGGTCACCGTGCTCGACATTAACATCGAACGTCTCTACGCCATCGACCAGCAGTTCGGCGCTGCCGTCAATACCGTGTTCTCGACGCGGCAGGCGGTGGAGGACTACCTGAGCGAGGCGGATCTGGTGATCGGCGCCGTGCTGGTGCCCGGTGCCGCGGCCCCCAAGCTGATCACGGAGCAGCACGTCAAGGACATGCTGCGCGGCTCGGTCATCATCGACATCTCGATCGACCAGGGCGGCTGCTCAGAGACGTCGCGGCCGACGACGCACGCCGACCCCACCTATATCGTGCACGACGTCGTGCACTATTGCGTGACGAACATGCCCGGTGCCGTGGCGCGCACCTCAACCTTCGCGCTCAATAACGCGACCTTGCCGTTCATCCTGGCGCTGGCAAACAAGGGGCCGCAGCGCGCGATGCTGGATGACCCGCATCTCCTCAACGGGCTCAACATCATGCGAGGTCACGTCGTGCATCCCGCCGTCGCGGATGCGCTGCATCTCAGCCACGTCGATCCGCGTCAGCTCATTACGCCTTGAGCAACGGTCAGCCCCCGCCGTTGTCGTTCTTGGCGCGCGCCGGCACCGCATCCACGGCGGGCTTTGCCTGCATGCGACGATAGAGTTGATCCTTGCCGGCAAGATCGATGCGCAGCCGGCACTTGGAGCGCAAATCATTGCTGTGGGAGCCAAAGCCAACGTGCACGACGTGCTTGTTGCGCGTTTCCTGTACGAACTCGACCGCCGGGCAGAAATCGCTGTCCTCCGAGATCAGGAAGGCGATGTCGTAGACGTCGTACATGGCATCGGCGATCAGGTCGGTCGTCACCAGCGTATCAAGTTGCTTCTCGGGCGCGATCGGAATGCCGCCAACCGTGAAGTTGCTCGAGCCCAGACGATCAAGCCGCGGAGTGCGCCGCGAAATGGCGAACACCAGAAAGCCAAACTCGTTCTGCAGCGCGCTAAGTTCGGCGCGTTGTGCCTCGTTCTCCAGGCGCCAACGCTCCACGGTCTCCTTTTGGAAATAGATCTTGAGCGGCAACTTTTCCGGCGCCGAACGCTCAAGCCGCAGCATGTTGTCGAGCAGCTCGAAATACTCCTCCTCGAACAGCGTGCCATATAAGTTGGTGCCGCGATAAATCAGCGCCGGTGGCTCTTTGCGGCTTTCCGCGAGCCAGCGACGGGTTTCGCCCAACAGGAGTTCCGGCAGCTTCGACCACTTAATATCGCGCTCGATGCTGTGGGCGTCGTTGTTGATGACGCGCTTCCAATTTTTCGTGAAATTGGAATGATCGATATAGATCTTGGCCAGCTGAATGCGGTCGCTGCGCAACTCCTTGAGACGGCCGCCGAATTCTTCGGCAAGCCGCCCGATGTGGCGGGCGAACGCAGCAAGCTCGTTGTCGCGCCGCTCACCGCGGCTGGCCTGCGCGGAGGCTTGAAACAGGCGCTCGACCTGGCGCCGGCGCCGGGCCCGGCGCAGGCGCCCGGGCAGCAGGACCGCGGCCAGCACGATCAGCAAGGCGAGATTGAACCAGAAGAAGAGCGCCGCCGGAGCGCTGGAGAAAAGAACGCGCGTGCCCTCAACCAGAAGCGCGTCGAGCACCTCCATGCCACCCCTACTCTCACACGCGTTCGCGGGGCCCGTTGGCCGAGGCCCGCGCCGGTCCTGTAATGTTTGTGATGAGGCTAAGCGGTCCGCTGCCACGGGTAAAGAATGACGGGCCACGGCGCTCGGGTTTTGCCGGCGTCGGGCTGGCAGTTTTGCCACGCCGGTCGCACGGAACATCGCGGCCGGCCCACCCCGGCTTGGCGCGGGGGCGGCGGGTCACCTAAGGTCGCCGGGGCCGGCGCGATGCCGGCGACCCTATCGGAGCACGATCGCCTTGAAGATTGTCGGTCTCACCTTGGCCGTCCTCATCCTCGTCTTGTGCGGTGGCGAGGGTGCCGGGGCCGAGGATCTGGTCGGATCGGTGGTGGAGATCCGCGGCGGGCTGTTGGCCCACGACGTGCCAGACCTGTGGAGCGGGTTTCGGCTCGAGCGCGGCCTCGACGTCAACGGCGAGATTTTGTTCGGTTCTGGCCTTCCCATCCTCGGCGGCAGCCTGCGCCCCGCGATCGGCGGCTCGGTCAATACGCAAGGGTATACCAGCAAGGCCTACGCGGATCTGCGCTGGGAAGTCGACCTGCCGAGCCGCCTCTTCCTGGGCCTCGGCCTGGGGGCCGCGCTGCACGACGGCAACCTGGGACCCAACGAAATAGACCGCAAGGCCCTGGGGGCCCGGGTGCTGTTTCACATTCCACTGGAACTCGGCCTCCGGCTCGACGCCCGGCAAAGCCTGTCCGTGTACTTCGAACACACCTCCAATGCCGGAACGGCCCGCTACAACGAGGGCATGGACGGCATCGGCCTCCGCTACGGCTACCGGTTCTAAGCCCGCGCGGCCCGGAGCGACCGCGCGCCTTGTTTGCGACCCATCCCCCGGGCTTTTAGGGGTCCGGAGGTTTTCGCTCGCCTCGTCCCTGCCGCTCAAGCGTCGAAGGCGATCACGCTGCGCACGACTTTGCCCGCCTTCATGTTGGCAAAGCCCTCGTTGATCATGCCAAGCTCTATGCGGTCGGAGATCCAATCGTCGAGATGCAGCTTGCGCTGCATGTAGAAGTCCACCAGCCTCGGCATGTCGACGCGGAAGCGGTTGGATCCCATCGAGGAGCCCTGGATCTTGCGCTCGCGCAGAAAGTCGAAGCCGTGCAACTCGATTTTCTGGCCGAACGGGACCATGCCGACGAGGGTAGCGGTACCGCCGATGGCCAGCATCTGGAAGGCCTGCTCGGCCGTCAGCTTGGTGCCGAGGCACTCCACCGCATGGTGCACGCCGCCGCGCGTGAGGTCCTTGACGCGCTGGACCGGATCGCCGTCGCGCGGATTGACGAGATCGGTGGCGCCGAGCTTGGTCGCCAATTGCAGTTTCACCGGATTGGTATCGACCGCAATAATGCGGCCGGCGCCGGCAATCGCAGCGCCGTTGATGGCCGCCATGCCGACGCCGCCGCAACCGATCACGGCCACGCTCTCCCCCGGCGCGACCTTGGCCGTATTCACAACGGCGCCGTAGCCCGTGATGACGGCGCAGCCGATTAGGGCGGCACGGTCGAGGGGAAAGTCGTCGCGGATTTTTACCACGGCGTGCTCGTGCACCAGCATTTGCTCGGCATAGGAGGAAAGATTGGTGAAGGTGTGCAGCGGCTTACCGTTGAGGCTCAGCCGCTTGGCGGTACCCGGTGGCAGCTTGACGTCGGTGTTGGTGCAGATGGCCGGTCGGCCGGTCGTGCAGTTCTCGCAGGTACCGCAGAAGACCGACAAGCAGGTGATGACGTGATCGCCTTTTTTCACGTAGGTCACCTCGGACCCGACCGCCTCCACGATGCCGGCCGAACTCGTGACCGAGAACGACGGGCAGCGGATGGGGATAGAGGCCTTCGATGAAGTGCAGATCGGAATGGCACAGGCCGGCGTAGGCCGTGCGTAGCAGCACCTCGCGCGGCCCCGGCTTGTTGATGCTCACCTCTTCGATGACCAGCGGCTGGTTGACCTCGTGCAGCACCGCGGCTTTCATTGTTTCCTCCCTCAAGCGTCGAAAAACACGGTCTCATCCTGGCCCTGCAGGCGAATGTCGAAGCGAAATACGCCGCCATTCTGGGCGTCCGGCGTGGCCAGTAGCGTATGGCGGCGCTCGGGCGGCACCAGTGCCAAGATCGGATCGCTGGCGTTCATCGCCTCGCCCGCGAAGTAGATGCGCGTGAAAAGCCGCTTCAGGAGGCCGCGCGCGAAAATGCCGACGTTGATATGCGGTGCCTGCGGGCGACCGTGGGGACCCGGCACCGAACCCGGTTTGACCGTAGCAAAAAAGAACTTGCCCGCCTGGTCGGTGGGCGCGCGGCCGAAGCCGCGAAAGGAGTTGGAGCGCAAGGCCCGCCCGTCGGCAGGATGCGCGTAGCGACCCTGTGCATCGGCCTGCCAGATTTCGATGAGGGCATCAGGCAGGGCGTTGCCGTCGCCGTCGCTGATCCGACCCTCGATGCGGATATGCGTGCCGGCGAGGCCAGGCTCGGCCAAAACCGGCGCAAACAGGGGGCGAAAATTATAGTCAGCCGGGGCGAGGCCGAGATGCAGGAACGGTCCGACGGTCTGCGAGGGCGTGCGCTCAGGCATGATCGGGATCCTGCGGGGTGGCGTCAGGCCCGCGCAGCACGATGTCGAAAGTGTAGCCGAGCGCCCATTCGGGACGGGTTGTGTCGAGGTCGAATTGGCACACCATGCGCGCCCGCGCCTTGGCGTCGCTAACGGAATTGAAGATCGGATCAAAGGCAAACAGGGGGTCGCCCGGAAAATACATTTGCGTCACCAAGCGCGTGAGAAAGGACGGCCCAAACAGGGAGAAATGGATGTGCGCGGGACGCCAGGCGTTGGCATGATTGCGCCAGGGGTAAGCGCCCGGCTTGATGGTGGTAAACTCATAGACACCGTCGGCATCGGTCACGCAACGGCCGGCACCCGTGAAATTGGGATCGAGCGGGGCGGGATGCTGGTCGACGACGTGGATGTAGCGGCCGGCGGCATTGCATTGCCAGATTTCCACCAAGGTTTCCGGTACCGGCCTGCCGGCCTCGTCGCGCACGCGCCCGCGCACGAGGATGCGTTCACCCAACGGCTCGCCGGCATGCTGGCGGGTGAGATCGGCCTCCTCGGGCCTGACGTCGGCATGGCCGTAGACCGGCCCGGTGATCTCCGAAAGCGTCTGCGGGATCACGACCAGAGGGCGGGACGGGGCCCGCACCAGGGTGGAGCGATAGTCGGCGGCCAGATAGGGCGGATCGGCACGATTGCCGGCACGTGAGTAGGTAGCGTCCATGACGGGCGAGGCTCCTCGTGGGCGAGCGTGAGGCGGCACAAGGGCGCGCGCGGCGCGCCGGTTGAAACCTTGTGATCGCCGGCCCCGAAAAGCAAGTGCGCCGTCCCCCTCTCGCCGACGACCGGCCAAAGTCGGGGCCTATCGGCTAGCCGACGCGGCCGCGGAGCCAGGTCCGCGTGCCCGGCCCCGGCGTCGGGCCGACGGGCTGATAGTAAAGGCGCACCTCGGCAATGCGGCCCTCGCTAAGCGCGCGTCGGGTGGGCGGGTGGTGCACCTCGAAGGCGTCGAAACCGACCCTGCGCATGAAGGGAATTTGATCGGACAGGACATTGCCGACGGCGCGCAGCTCGCCGCCGTAGCCGAACTTCTCGCGCAGCAACCGCGCCGTGGAAAAGCCGCGCCCATCGGAGAACTTTGCAAAATTGAGAGCGATCAGGGCAAAGCGCGCCAGGTCGGCGGCGAGGTCGTCGACGCTTTCCCCACCCTCCAAGGCGAGGCCGATCGGCGCCGGTCGCAACAAAAGCGTGCCTCGTTCGGCTGCCCAACGAACCTTGTCAAGCAGCAAGGGGCAAGCGAGCGCGCCGCCTGCCGGCAACGCCCGCCAGGGATCGCGCCGGAAGGCACCCTCCTTCCAGATCGAACCTCCAGGATCGACCTCCCCGGTCAGGCTCGGCTGCACCGGGCGCTCCGAGCGGGCATCAGGCGCTGGCATAGATCGCCTCTTTGAAGGGTTCCGCGCCCAAACGTGCGTAAGCGGCCAGGAACGCCTCCTGCGGCCCCGCGCGCAGTCTCAGGTAGGTGTCGACCACCTTCTCGACGGCATCGACGATGCCATCGGGGCCAAAGCCCGGGCCGGTAATACTGGCCAGAGCCGCCGTTTCGGTGCCCGAGCCCCCCAGCAACAGTTGGTAGTGCTCCTCGCCCCGTTTCTCGACGCCAAGAATGCCGATGGCGCCGACGTGATGATGACCGCAAGCGTTGATGCAGCCGGAAATTTTGATCTTGAGGTCACCCACCAGGTCCTGGCGCGGGGCCAGGCGCGCAGAGAGGCGTTGCGCAATGGGAATCGAGCGCGCATTGGCAAGTGCGCAGTAGTCGAGACCGGGGCAGGCGATGATGTCGGTGGCGAGACCGGCGTTGGCCTCGGCCAGGCCGATCGCCTTAAGGTCGTGATACAGCGACCACAGATCGCCGAGCCGTACGTGCGGCAGCACCAGGTTTTGCTCGTGGCTGACCCGCACCTCGTCACAGGAGAAGCGCTGGGCGATGTCGGCGATGGCGTCCATTTGCGCCGCCGAGGCGTCGCCAGGAATGCCACCGATGGGCTTGAGCGTAATCGTGACGATGGCATAGCCCGGTTGCTTGTGGGCGTGTGTGTTGCGCGTCACCCAGCGATCGAAGCTCCGATCGGCCGGGCGCAGCGCCGCCGGCGGCGGCCGCGCCGCGAACCGAGGTGGCGCGAAATAGGCCTCAATGCGCGCAATCTCCTGTTCGGGTAGCTTGAGGACACCGTCCTTGATGCGCACCCATTCCGCCTCGACCTCGTCGCGAAAGGCCTCGATACCGATGCTGTTGATGAGGATCTTGATGCGGGCCTTGTGGATGTTGTCGCGCCGGCCGTGCAGGTTGTAGACGCGCAGAATTGCCTCGATGTAGCTGAGCAGGTCCGCTTCCGGCAGCGCCTCGCGGATCAATTGGGCAAGATAGGGCGTGCGCCCCTGGCCGCCGCCGACCCAAACGGCAAAACCGAGCCCGCCGCCCGCCAGCCGCTGCAGATGAAGGCCGATGTCATGGGTCTTGATGGCGCTGCGGTCGTGCTCGGAGGCGGTAATGCCGATTTTGAATTTGCGCGGCAGAAAGCTGAACTCGGGGTGCAGCGATGACCATTGCCGGATGATCTCCGCGTAGGGCCGCGGATCGGCGACTTCCTCGGCCGTGGCGCCGGCAAAATGATCGGCGGTGACGTTGCGCACATTGTTGCCGGAGGTCTGGATGGCGTGCATCTCCACCTCCGCCAGCTCCGCCAAAATATCGGGAATATCGGAGAGTTTGGGCCAATTGAATTGCAGGTTCTGGCGCGTGGTGAAGTGGCCGAACCCCCTGTCATAGGTGCGTGCGATGTGGGCCAACTTGCGCAGCTGCCGCGCGGACATGGTGCCATAGGGAATGGCGATGCGCAGCATGTAGGCGTGCAGCTGCAGATAGACCCCATTCTTGAGGCGCAGCGGCTTGAACTCGTCCTCGGTCAATTCGCCGCTCAGGCGGCGGCCGACCTGGTCGCGAAACTGCGCCACACGCTGGCGCACGAACGCGGCGTCAAATTCGTCGTAGCGGTACATGGCTCAGGCCGCCTCCGCGCGGGACAGCGTTTCGCCGCGATCGGGCTTTGCGTCCCCGCCGGCGTTGGCCTCCGCGCCCAGGCTGGCGCTGTTGGGCGGGCGCGCGGCGGGTGCGGTGTAGCCCGGTACGTCGTCGAGGATGCTGGGACCATCGAGCCGCACGCGCTCGCGCTGGCGCAGCGGTAAGAGCGCGCCCGCGACCTCGCGCATCTCGACCAGATAGGGATCGACCACCAGGTTGCGCCCCGCGTCGAATAGTCCGCGTGCGGCGAGGCCGCGCGCCTCGTCGGGTGAGCGCGCGATCACCACGCCGGCCAGCGTCGCCACCCAGTCGCCATCGAAATTGAGAAACACGACGGCGCCGTCGCCGAGACGGTTGGCCGTCAGAACCTGCACGTGTCCGCTCGCCTTGCTCATAAGATGGCCTCCGCGCTGATGGCGATGGCATCGCTGTTTGCCAGCGGCTGGCGCCCCGGGCGACGGCGATGGACCTCTATCGTTTGGGGACGCGCCAGCCCTGCGGCCGCCCAATCGAGACCGACGAAGATGATGGCGGGGCCGGTGATGGCACGCTGGTCGATGGCATCCGTGAGGTCGCGCAGCGTCGTGGCAACCGCGCGTTCCTCGGGCTCAGTCCCGTTCTCGACGATCACCACGCGGGTCTCCGCGCGGGCGCCCGCGGCGAGCAGCTTCTCGCGCACCAGCGGTGCATTGCCGACCCCCATGTAAATGGCAAAGGCCGCGTCTGGGGCCGCGAGCGCGCGCCAATCGAGGTCGGGTACGCCCTCGGCGCTGCTGGCCGTCAGCAGCGTGAACTGCCGCCGGCGCTCGCGCACGGTCAGCGGCAAGCCGATGCGCGCCGCGCAGGCGTGCGCCGCGGTGATGCCCGGCACGATCTCGACCGCAAGGTGGGCCGCCGCGCACGCCGCCAGCTCCTCGCCGGCGCGGCCGAATATCAAGGGGTCACCGCCCTTGAGCCGTGCCACCACCTGCCCATGGGCTGCCTCCGCAACCAGGATGCGATTGATCTCGGCTTGCGAGGTCGCCGGACCGCCTGGCACCTTGCCGACAAAAATGCGCCTGGCGTCGCGACGCGCATACTCGAGAATTCGTGGATTGACGAGCCGGTCTACGACCAACACGTCGGCCTCCTGCAGCCGCTGCAACGCTTTGAGCGTCAACAGGTCGGGATCACCCGGCCCACAGCCAATAAGCACAACGCGACCGACGCTGGGCGTTGCCGCAGCCTTGAGCTCGCGCACGAAAATGCGTTGCGCCTCGCCGTCGGCGCCCGTCAGCACGGCGCGGCGGAACGCCCCCTTAAACAGGCGCTCCCAGAGGTGACGGCGCGCTTGCGGCTCGCCAATCCGGGCGGCGACGCGGCGACGCAAGCTGTGTGCCTTTTTCGCGAGCGCACCAAAGTTCGCGGGCAGCCAACTTTCGAGCCGCGATTTGATCTCCCGGGCGAGCACCGGCGCCGCGCCCTCGGTGCCGATCGCCACCACGATCGGGTCGCGATCGACCATGGCGGGGGTCAGGAAGGTGGAGAGCTCCGGCCGCATCGACGACGTTGATGGGAATGCCGCGGGCGCGCGCGGCGCCGAACAACTCCGCTTCCAGCTGGCGATCCCCGGTCGCAACATAGACAAGGCTTTGGCCGGCCAAGTCCGCTGGCCTCGGCAGCCGGGGAAGGTGCCGCACCGCACCCGTGCGCGCCAGGGCGTGCAACTCGTCGTTGAGGCTTTCGGCCATCACCGTGATGCGCGCGGTGGTCTTGCGCAACAGGCGCACCTTCTGGGCGGCCGCCTCCCCGCCGCCAGCGACGAGGACCTCGGCCTCGGCCAGATCGACGAAGAGGGGAAAGTACCTCATGCGTCGCCTCCCACTAGGGTGAGCTCGAGGCCATCGAGATCGGTGTCCCAGATGATCTGACAGGAGAGGCGGGAGGTCGGCGCCACGTCGGGCAACGAATTGAGAAGACCTTCTTCGTCCTCGCGCATCGGGGACAGCCGGCCCGCCCAATCGGGGGCGACGCGGACGTGGCAGGTGGCGCAGGCGCAGGCGCCACCGCAGAGGGCCTCAATCGGCAGGCCATGATCGCGAATGACTTCCATGACGCGCCAGCCCTCCACCGCCTCCAGCTCGTGGGTGGCCCCCCTCTGATCGCTGACCCTGATGATGCCCATGCCCTTTGATGCCCATGCCTTGCCTGTTGCTGCCCACCGTTCAGAAATGGGCTCGCCGCGGCCCTAGGTGGCCTCCCCCGTCGGCGCGACCGATTGCAGAGTTAAATAGAATGATGTTTCCTAATTCCGCAATATTGGCGCCGAAAAAGAAATATAACACCTCTCTTGCCCGCAGGTGAGAGGATAATTTCACGAGTGGGGCAAAAGCCCCGGATGTTTCGCCGGCTTTACCGGGCTCGCGCGATGATAGCCGTTCCGCGGCGGCGGCCGGAGGCGGCGAGCGCGGCGGGCGGCGACGCCAGCTGCGGCGTTCGGGCCGGCGACGTGAGGCGGCGCTGGCAACGCGGTCGTCCAAGGCGCGCCGCGTTGGCGCCCCATTGCCCCAGCAACCTTCACGCAATCATCACCGTTAATGTGTTGAGCGTGCTTGGACGAGGCGTGATAGACTGAAGCGATGGCGGCACCCCACACACCTCGATCGGGTCTCGAACGCGGCTTTGAGCGCAAGGTTACGCTCAGCCGATGGGCGTTGCTGTTTGAGCAGCTGTGGCCCCGCGCCTGGGCGCTGATCGGCCTTGCCGGACTGTTCATCGCCGTCTCCCTCCTGGGCCTGTGGGCGCGGTTAGGTGAGCTCACCCACAAGGTCGTGCTCGGGCTGTTCGGCCTCGCCATTCTCGCGGCCCTGGTGGCCCTGGCACGGGTTCGCTGGCCGACCCGGGCCGAGGCGATCCGGCGCGTGGAGGGGGTATCGGGGGTCAAACATCGCCCCGCCTCGTCCTACGAGGACACGCTCACGCTCAACGCCGAAGACGCCCGCACGGCGGTGCTGTGGCGGGTGCACCGCCAGCGGCTAGCCCAGCTGTTGGGCAAGCTGCGCGTCGGTCGGCCGGCGCCGCGGACCGATCGCTACGATCCCTTCGCCGTGCGCGCCCTGTTGGTGCTCGGCATTCTCCTTCTCGTGGTTGCCGCCGGCGACAGCACGCAAGACCGCCTGTGGGCCGCCTTCCGATTCGGCCCCCTGGCCAAGGGCGCGGAGGCTCGGCTCGATGCCTGGGTGACGCCGCCGGCCTACACCGGCAAGCCACCCATTATGCTGGCGGATGGGTCGCACGGCGGCTGGCAGCAACAGGAGCGGCCGGCGGGAGCCTATGAGGTCCCCGACAAGAGCCTACTCGTCATCCGCGCCAGCGGCGCCGGTGTCGGCGAGCTGTCGCTCGAGGCCCCGGCCGGCGCCCAAGGCGCCACGCGGCGCTTGGAGGTACCCGCCCCGGCCAACCCGGGTGACGTTGCCGAGATCCGCACCGAAATCGGCGTCTCGGGGCCGGTCACCGTCTACAGTTCGGGCACGCCGATGGCGAGCTGGACCTTCCAAGTGACGCCCGACTTGCCGCCGAAGATCAGCCTCCTGAAGGAGCCCGAGCGGACACCGCGCGGCGGCCTGAAGCTCAGCTTCAAGGTCGAGGACGACTACGGCGTCGTATCCGCCGAAACGCGTATCCGGCGCGTGGCCCCCAAGGAGGACACCTCGGCCACGGCCTGGGCCCGGGCAGGGGCGAAAAAAGGCCCGCGTCCTCCCCTTGAGCGGCCGCCCGCGCTGGCCTTGCGGCTGCCCAAGGCCTATCCCAAGCAGGCCGAGGGCCAGAGCTTCCACGAAATCGGCGATCACCCCTGGGCCGGCATGAAGGTGCGCCTGACGCTGGTCGCCAAAGATCTCGCCGGCCAGGTCGGCCGCAGCGAAACCATCGACATGGTGTTGCCGGAACGCCGCTTTACTAAGCCACTGGCGCGCGCCGTGGTCGAGCAGCGCCGCCGCCTGGTCGAGGATCCGCGCGATCGCCTCCAGGTCATGCGCGCGCTTGATGCCCTCACCCTGGAGCCGGAAGGGTTCATCGAGGATTTGCAGGTCTATCTCGGGCTGCGCTCGGCCTATTGGCGGCTGCAGCGCGACACCACACGGGTGGGCCGCAACACCGTGATTGCGCAGCTATGGGACGTTGCCTTGCGCATCGAGGACGGCAATCTCTCCGACGCGGAGCGCGCGCTGCGCGCCGCCCAGGAACGCCTGTCCAAGGCGCTTGAAGAGGGTGCCTCCGACGAGGAAATCCAGCGCCTGATGCAGGAGCTGCGGCAAGCCCTGGCGCAGTTCCTCGAGCAGTTGCAAAAACAGGCAGAAAACCAGCCCCCCATGCAGGGCATGGATCGCAACAACCAGTTGATGACACCGCAGGACCTCGATCAGCTCCTGCGCAACCTGGAAAACATGGCGCGCTCGGGCAATCGCGACATGGCTCAGCAGATGCTGTCGCAGTTGCGCGATCTGCTCGACCGCTTGCAATCGGGCCGCATGGCCGATCAGGGCCAGAGCCGGCAGTTCGGCAAGATGATGGATGAGTTCGGCAACATCATCGGCCGCCAACAGCAGTTGCTCGACGACACCTTTGGCCAGCAGCGTCAGCAGGGCCAGAAGGGACAGCGCGGCCAACAAGGCCAAAAGGGTCAACAGGGCCAGAAGGGACAGCGCGGCCCGCAGGGGCAGCAGGGCGAGGGCCAGGGCAGTCAGGGCGACGGCGACGAGCTTGGCGGCCTCAGCGATCGCCAGCGCGAGCTGCGCGACATGCTGGGCAAGCTGCAGCGCGGCATGCGCGAATTCGGTCTCAATGCGCCCGAACAGTTCGGCGGCGCTGGCGAGTCCATGGAGCGGGCTGAGCGGGCTCTGCGCGACGGCGATCTCGACGGTGCCGCGCAGGAGGAAAGCCGCGCCCTCGAGCAGCTGCGCCAAGGCGCCCGCGAGATGGCCCAGCAGATGCTGAACCAAATGCCGTCCCGCTTTGGGCTCAACGACAACAACGGCGAGCTCGACCCGCTCGGCCGGCCCCCTCAGCGAACGGACGGTCCTGATCCCGGCATCGGCGTCAAGGTGCCCGACCAGATCGACGTCCAGCGCGCCCGCGAGATCCTGGAGGAGCTGCGGCGACGCTTGGGCGAGCCGACGCGTCCGCCGATCGAGCTTGAGTACCTGGAACGCCTGCTCAAGCTGTTCTAGCGCCGCAGCCCCCGGTTACGCCCCGCCTGCCGCGGGGCCCACTCGCCCCCAGTTTGGGGGAGGGCAGCCCCACACTTCTCATTTGAATACCAGAGACTTGCTCGCTAGAGTGCAGTTCGCGTGTTTTGCGGTCAATCGCCGGACCCGCGCGAAATCGGGTGGGGACCCACACAACAACAAAACGCGCGACCGGCGTAGGGAGCGGTAATGGACATCCAGGATATGCGCATTTTTGCGCGCGTGGCGGCTTTGCAAAATTTGTCCGCCGTCGGTGCCGAGCTTGGCCTCACGCCGGGGACCATCTCCAAGCGCGTTCAGGCCTTGGAGGACCAGCTTTCCGCCCGCCTGTTCGACCGCACCACCCGCAGCATCCGTATTACCGAGGAGGGCGCCACCTTCCTCGTCCACGTCGAGCGCATTCTGGCCGAGATCGAAGTGGCCTGTGCCAGTGTCGACGACCGGGTCAACAAGCCCAAGGGAACGCTCAAGATCGCCGCCCCGGCCTTTCTCGGGCGCCGCTATGTGGCCCCCGCCCTGTGCCAGTTCATGCGGACCTATCCGCAAATCGACGTGCAGGTCGACCTGCAGGATCGCCCCGTGAACCTGCAGGAAGACGGCTATGACATTGCAATTCGCACGGGCACCTTGTCCAACTCCACGCTGATCGCCAAGCGCTTGGCACCCGATCGACATATCATCGCTGCATCTCCCGCCTATCTTGCGCGCAAGGGGCGACCGACGCAGCCGGAGGATCTTGCCCGGCACGACTGCCTGATCCTCGGGGACCGGGTGCAGTGGCCGTTCAGCAAGAACGGGCTCGAGACGTCGGTGCGAATCCAAGGGCCGATCCGCTCCAACGACGGGGAGCTGTTGTGCCAAGCGGCGCAGGATGGGTTGGGTCTCATCCGTGCCTCCGAACTCGTCGTGCTCGCCGAACTGCGCTCAGGCCGGCTCACCCAGGTCTTGGCCGACTACGAGGTCGGCAACAACGCCGCCGTGTGGGCGCTCTATCCGAGCTCCAAGCATCTGCTGCCGCGCATGCGCGCGCTTTTGGATTTTTTGGGCGCCTGGTTCCGCGACCTCACCAGCGGCCAAACCGGCGCCCCGTTGCTCGCCACCAGCAGCCTTGGTGCCGCCGTCAACGGCCGCCCGCAGGCCCCGGTCGGTTGAAGCCCGCCCCCGCCCGCTAAAAGGCGCGCAAGGGAAAATAGCGCAATAACAACTCCTCGTAGCGGCCGGTGGCACGGATGTGCTTGAGGGCGGCATTGATCAGGCTTTTCAGCTGCTGATCCTCGCGCCCCACCACCATGCCGACGCCGTCGCCGAAGTATTTCGGCTCACTGAACGGCCCGCCTTTGAATTCGCAGCACCCCTTCGAGGCGGTGCCGTTTAGCCAAAACACCAGGCTGATGCCGTCGTCGAACAAGAGGTCGACGGCCCCAGTGATCAAGGCGTCGCGCGCTAGCTCCGGCGTCTCGAAGGCGCGGATCGAACTGTCGGAAAAAAAGGCGCGCAAATAGGCTTCATGCGCGCTGCCCTTGGCAACCGCGATCTTTTTGCCCTCGAGCCCTTCTGGCGTGACCTCGAGCCGGCTCGCCGTGCGCGGCCCGGCAAAG
The DNA here is from genome assembly GCA_963770295.1 of uncultured Alphaproteobacteria bacterium. Lineage (GTDB taxonomy): Bacteria > Pseudomonadota > Alphaproteobacteria > Rhizobiales > Hyphomicrobiaceae > AWTP1-13. The sequence goes on along the minus strand of CAVYPA010000003.1, from coordinate 137,499 downwards.
CGACCGGGAGTGTGGTAGTAGCGATCCGTGACATCGACGGCCTTCAGCATGTTTTGACTGATGGCATGGGAGGCAATGATGGCGTCGGCTTCCCCGCGTCGAAGCGCCGGGATCAACTCCGACCATGGCCGCACCTGGATGTCGCAGGCCGCGGCCAGCTCCAGGCAGACGGCGCGCGCGATGTCCACATTGAAGCCGGTCAACACGTTGTCTTCGTCGAGATAGTTGAAGGGCGGATAGTCGCCTTCAGTGAGGAAGCGAATGACGGCGCGCCGTGACAGCGTCTGATCGGTTTCGGCCTCGGGCGCGGCCGGCGGAGCTTGGGCGCGCAACGGCGCACCGACGCCGAGCATGGCGCCGAGGAAGGCGCCCAGCATGGCGACCGCCACGGGCCAGCGGGCAGGCGTGAAGCGTTGCGGTCGCAGCATCATCCTTGGCGTTTGCCCTCGTGTTGCCGATCTTGCGCCGGCGGGCAACCGTCTCGGCGCGCTCGTCGGGTCAGGAACGGGTCTTGACGGGTCTTGACGGGTCTCGACGGGTCTTGACGGGTCTTGGGCCGCCATCCCCTGCCATTCTAAAGCCAAGCACACGTCCCGCCCAGAGCATCGAAACCCGCCTGCAAACACGAGGGGGCCGGGGGGCACCCACCGCAGGGCTCCCCTTAGCGTGCCCCTTACGGCCGCCATGGGCGCTGTGCCTCAGCCGTGGCCGCTGGCCGTTTTGCCTTGGCGATTTCGCGCGCCAGCGCCCCCAACACCTCGCCCAGGCCCTGACGGGCGACGGCTGACACCAACAGCGGTTTCTTGCGCGCGGCGCGGGTCAGCGCGGCAAGCTTGGCCGGCAGCTGGGCGCGATCCACCGCATCACACTTGGAGAGGGCGAGGATCTCCTTCTTGCGCTCGAGCCCCGCCCCGTAGGCCTTGAGCTCGGCGCGCACCGTGCGGTAGGCGGCGGCCACGTCCTCGCGCGTGGCATCGACGAGATGCAACAGCACGCTGCAGCGCTCGACGTGACCGAGAAAGCGCGTGCCGAGGCCCGAGCCGAGGTGCGCGCCCGCGATCAGGCCCGGCACATCGGCGAGTACGAAGTCGAAGCCATCGATCCGCACCACGCCCAGGTGCGGGTTGAGGGTCGTGAAGGGATAGTCGGCGATTTTGGGCTTGGCGGCGCTGACGCTGGCAAGAAAGGTGGACTTGCCGGCATTGGGTTCACCGATAATCCCGGCATCGGCGATCAGCTTCAAACGCAGCCAGATCGTCAGCTCCTCGCCCGGTGCACCCGGGTTGGCGCGGCGCGGCGCCCGATTGGTGGAAGATTTGAAATGCGCGTTGCCGAAGCCGCCGTTGCCGCCGCGCGCGAGGCGGGTGCGGTCCCCGACCTTGACGAGATCGGCAATGAGGGTGGCCTGATCGTCCGCGTAGATTTGCGTTCCCGGCGGCACCGCGATCAGCTTGTCCGCGCCCCCCGCCCCGGAGCGGTTCTTGCCCATGCCGGTGCGCCCGTTCTGGGCCTTGAAATGCTGCTGGTAGCGGTAGTCGATCAGGGTATTGAGGCCGGCGACGCACTCCGCCCAGACGTCCCCGCCCTTGCCGCCGTCACCGCCATCGGGGCCGCCGAACTCGATGAATTTTTCGCGCCGGAAGGAGACCGCACCGGGACCGCCGTCGCCGGAGCGGATGTAGATCTTGGCTTGGTCCAAAAACTTCATGGGCTCCGCCGCGGGGTGACCGCTCAGCCAGCACCGATCCGGCCGAGCCAGGTGCGCCAGCGCCGCCGCTCCGCCAGGCCGCCGGCAGTGGGGGTAATCACCAACAGGGCGCGTTGGCGCTCGAGCCGATAGGTAATAGCGTCGACTTGGTAGCCGCGCGCCGTACAGGCAATGGGAATGCGCTCGACCTCGACGAAGCCGAGCTTGGCCAAAACGCGCCCAGAGGCGGGATTGTCGACAAAGTGGGCGGACGAGAAGGCCGGCAACCGTCGGTCGCGGACGCCATGGGCCAATACGGCGCGGGCGGCCTCGGTCGCATAACCCTGGCCCCACCAAGGTTTACCCAGCCAGAAGCCGAGTTCGGCAACGCCGGAGGAGCGGCGATAGAAGCCCGCGCCGCCGATCAGGCGCTGTCCGTCCGCTTCGATGGCAAACCGCACCTCACCCCTGGCAGGTTTGAGCCAGGCCAGCGCCTGGGCTTCGTCGAAGGGATGGGGAATGTCGCTCGTCATCGAGGCGACCGCCCAGTCGCCGGCGAGACGGGCGAACTCCCGAGCATCGGAGCGTTGAAAGGGCCGCAGGAGCAGGCGTTGGGTTTTGATCGTGAACATGCGGCCGGCGTCTATGTGCGCGCGCGCCCCGAACTCGGTTCGTCTACCGCCAAGGCGGCGACCTCGGCCTGGGCGCGCCGTCAGGTGCTGCACCCCCCGGGCGCTATTCGGCGGCACCTTTGGCCGCCGGTTTCACCGACACGAAGATCCGCCCGTTGCGCTTGGTGGCAAATTCAACATTGCCCTCGGTCAAGGCAAATAGCGTGTGGTCCGTGCCTATGCCGACGTTCGAGCCGGGGTGCCAGCGGGTGCCACGCTGGCGCACCAGAATGTTGCCGGCAAGAACGCGCTCGCCGCCGTAGCGCTTGATGCCGAGCCGCCGGCCCGCCGTATCGCGACCGTTGCGCGAGGAGCCGCCTGCCTTTTTGTGTGCCATGAAAACGAACCCTTGCTGAGCCGGCCCTTAGGCGCCGATGATATCCTTGATGCGAACGGTGGTCTGTTCTTGCCGGTGGCCCCGCTTGCGCCTCGAGTTTTTGCGCCGCCGCTTCTTGAAAGCGATGACCTTGGGGGCCCGGCCCTGTTCGACGATCTCCGCGGTCACCTTGGCACCCGCGACGCCGGGCGTACCGATTTTGGCCGCCTCGCCGCCCAGCATGAGCACGTCGGCAAACTCGACGGTCGCGCCGGCTTCGCCGGCCACCTTTTCGATCGTTACAACATCGTTGGCAGCGACGCGGTACTGCTTGCCGCCGGTCTTGATGACAGCGTACATCTTTGAATTCCCTAGATTTCCCGCTGCAAATGACAGTCAATCGCGCACACGGGATTCGCGCGCACGAGGGACGTGGCTCGGGTCGGCGCGCACTATCGTGGAGGGGAGGCGCAAAGTCAACGTGCTGAATTGCGCGCGCGCCGCCTCGCAGGTTGACAGGCGCGCAACCTTCAACGATGGTGCGGCCAAATCCAGACGGCCCCGTGACAACGAGCCGCCGCCTGGCACGGGTCGGGCCTTGGCGCCGCGACCGGGGGCCAGGAGGTCAACGTCCGCCAGCGCGTTGCGCCCGCGGGCGCGCGTTCTTATTTGGGTCGTTCTCTTGGACAGACCGGATCGGCGCGGTGGCGAGTTTTTGTCGACAGCAGCGATCATCGCTCCCCCCGATCGGGAGGGGCCCAGGCGCGCGTGGCCGGGGCGCCCGGGGCGCGGGGCGTGGCGGGGTCGCAGGGCGCAAGCGCGTGTGCGCCGCCGCGCGCGAAAAGACCCCTGCCGCGGGCGCCGGCCGGGCACGCCCAATCGCAACCGCAGCTGCTGCTGGAGCCTAAATGTTCCAATCGCTGTCAGATCGCCTCTCGGGCATCTTCGATAAACTGACCCGGCGCGGGTCGCTCAGCGACAGCGACGTGGCCGAGGCCATGCGCGAGGTCCGCCGGGCACTGTTGGAAGCCGACGTGGCGCTGGAGGTGGTGCGCGACTTCATCGAGAACGTGAAGGCAAAGGCGATCGGCCAAGAGGTGATCAAGTCGATCACGCCGGGCCAGATGGTGGTCAAGATCGTGCATGATGAGCTCGTGCGCATGCTGGGCTCGGAGGCGGAGCCCATCGACCTTGCCGCCCAGCCTCCGGTGACGATCATGCTGGTCGGCCTGCAGGGTTCGGGCAAGACCACCACCTGCGCCAAAATCGGCTACCGGCTGAGCAACCGCGACAAGAAGAAGGTGCTGATGGCCTCGCTCGACACGCGCCGGCCGGCGGCCCAGGAGCAGTTGCGGGTTTTGGGCGAGCAGACCAAGGTCGACACCTTGCCGATCGTGGCGGGACAAACGCCCCAGCAGATCGCCCAGCGCGCCTTGGATGCCTCGCGCCTGGCCGGCTATGACGTGGTGCTGCTCGACACCGCCGGCCGCATCCATATCGACGAAGCGCTGATGCAGGAATCGGCCGAGGTGAGCCGCATCGCGCATCCGCACGAGACCCTGCTCGTCGCCGATTCGCTCACCGGCCAGGACGCCGTCAAGCTTGCCAAGAGCTTCGATGAGCGGGTCGGCATCACCGGCATCGTGCTGACGCGCGTCGATGGCGATGGCCGCGGCGGTGCCGCGCTCAGCATGCGCGCCGTGACCGGCAAACCCATCAAGCTCGTCGGTGTCGGCGAGAAGTGGGATGCGCTTGAAGATTTTCATCCGCAGCGCATTGCCGGGCGCATTCTGGGCATGGGCGATGTGGTCAGCCTGGTGGAGAAAGCCGCCCAGACGATCGACCTCGAGAAGGCGCACAGCATTGCCGAGAAGCTGCGCAAGGGCGCCTTCGATCTGGAAGACCTAGCCGATCAGCTCAAGCAGATGGAGCGGCTCGGCGGCATGTCCAGCATGCTGGCGATGCTGCCCGGCATCGGCAAGATCAAGCGGCAAATCGACGACGCCAATCTCGATAACAGCATCATCAAGCGCCAGCGCGCCATTATTTCGTCGATGACGCCGAGGGAGCGGCGCAACCCAAAGATGCTCGATGGCAAGCGCAAGCGCCGTATCGCGGCGGGCTCGGGAACCCGACCCGAGGACGTCAATCGCCTGCTCAAGATGCACCGTCAGATGGCGGACATGATGAAGCTAATGGGCAAGCAGCGGGGCGGCCTCATGCAGCGCATGATGGGCAAGGGTGGCGGCGCGGCGCCGAGCCCCGCCGAACTGGAAAAGATGCAGGCCGACCTGGCGCGCCTCGATCCCAAGGTGCTGGAGAAGCTACCCAAGGACTTGAGGGGTGGTTTGCCCAAGGGGCTGCCGGGATTGGGCAGCGGGCCCATGCCGAAACTGCCGGGCCTGCCGGGTTTGGGCGGGGGCATGCCACGGCTGCCGGGCTTGCCCGGACTGCCGGGCAAGAAGAAGTAGTCACCTGCATGCCGCTTGAAAACTTAAACAACCGCTCAACAACCTAGGAGATAAGCATGGCCGTTAAGATACGTCTCTCGCGCGGAGGCACCAAGAAGCGACCCTACTTCTACATCGTGGTCGCCGATTCCGCCTCGCCCCGCGACGGTCGCTACATTGAGCAGATCGGCACGCACAACCCGCTCCTGCCCAAGGACAACGCCGATCGCGTCAAGCTCAACGTGGAGCGTGCCAAGCACTGGCTCGCCGTCGGAGCGCAGCCGACCGATCGCGTGCTGCGTTTTCTCGATGCCGCTGGCCTCGCCAAGCGCACCCAAGGCAACAATCCTGATAAGGGAAAGCCCAAGAAAAAGCGCTTGGAGCGTGAAGCGGCGGCCGCCGAGGCCGCGGCCAAGAAGGCCGAGGCGGGCGAAGCCAAGTCGGCATGAGGCGCGGCGTGGCCGAGGACGCTTCCCACCGCATCCTCCTCGGCCGCATCGCCGGCGCGCATGGGCTCAAGGGCGAGGTGCTGATCCAGTCCTTTGCCAAGGTCCCGGAAGGCATCGCCGCCTATGGGCCGCTCTCGGATGCCGACGGCGGCAAGACCATCACGATCACGCGCGCCAAACCGACGGCCAAAGGCGTGGTGGCGCGCCTGGCGGGTGTCGGCGACCGCACCGCCGCCGAAGCCCTCACGGGGATGGAGCTCTACGTCGCCCGTGCGCGCCTGCCGCCAGCCGCGGAGGAGGAGTTCTATCACGCCGACCTGATCGGCATGCTCGCCGTCGATCTCGAGGGCCGGGTGCTCGGACACATCAGCGCCGTGCACAATTTCGGCGCCGGTGATTTGATCGAGATCCGGTTGGCGGGGTCTGGCAAGACCGAGCTGGTGGCGTTCACCGCGGCCACCGTGCCGACTTTGGATGTCACCGCCGGCCGCGCGGTGGTTGTGATGCCGCCCGTGCATCAGGCACCGCCGGCGACGGACTAGTGGCCCTGCGCCCTCAAGTGGCCTTGCCCTCGAAGAATTCCTTCATCTTGGCAAAAAAGCCGGAGGAATGCGGTGAGGTCTCGCGATTGCTCTCGCGCTCGAATTCCTCGAGCAACTGACGCTGGCGCGCGTTGAGGCTCTTGGGCGTCTCGACCTCAACCTGGATGTACATGTCGCCCGTGACCTTGGAGCGCAACACCGGCATGCCCTTGCCCTTGAGGCGGAACTGCTTGCCGCTCTCGGTACCCTCCGGCACCTTGACCCGCGTTTTGCCGTTATCGATGGTGGGAACATCGATCTGGCCGCCCAGCGCCGCCGTGGTCATGGAAATCGGCACGCGGCAGAAGATGTCGGCGCCGTCGCGCTGAAAGAACTCGTGCGGCTTGATCGACAGGAAAATATAAAGATCACCGGCGGGACCGCCGCGTAGCCCGGCTTCGCCCTCGCCGGCGAGGCGAATACGCGTGCCGTCCTCAACGCCCGCTGGGATATTGACGGAGAGCTGGCGCTCCTTAACCACCCGGCCTTTGCCGCCGCAATCGCCGCACGGATCGGAGATGATCTCGCCGCGACCGTGGCAACCCGGACAAGTCCGCTCGATGGTAAAGAAGCCCTGGCTCGCGCGCACCTTGCCGATGCCACCGCAGGTGGGGCAGGTCGAGGGTTTGGTACCGGGATTGGCGCCGGTGCCCGTGCAACCCTCGCAGGTCACGCTGGTCGGCACCCGGATTTGCGCGGTCTTGCCGCTGTAGGCCTCCCGCAAGCTGACTTCCATGTTGTAGCGCAGGTCGGCGCCGCGTTCGCGGCCGGAGCGCCGGGCGCCACCGCCGCGCCGCCCGCCCATGAACTCGCCGAACAGATCATCGAAGATGTCCGACATCGAGGAAGCGAAATCCGGCCCGAAACCGTGGCCATGCCCGCCGCGGCCGTCGAATGCGGCGTGGCCGAACTGGTCATAGGCCGCCCGCTTCTGCGGGTCCTTCAAGGCCTCGTAGGCCTCGTTCAGCTCCTTGAACTTTTGCTCGGCGCTCTTGTCGCTGGCATTGCGGTCGGGGTGGCAATCCTTGGCGAGCCGGCGGAAGGCCGACTTGATATCCTGTTCGCTTGCCCCTCGGCTAATCCCCAAAACGTCGTAGTAGTCGCGCTTGGCCATGGGCCTGAGTTTCCAATTCTCGCCGTCTGACGCGGGCAGCTCCACGCGGTCGGCCGTACGTGAGACAAGCCCCCGCCCTACCAGCGCATCGTCTTTATCGCGAGTGCTGGCCGGACGAGGGCTTGCATGATTAATCCCTCAGCTTAGGCAGACTTCTTCTTGTCGTCTTTTACTTCTTCGAAGTCAGCGTCGACGACATTATCGCCGCCGCCCTTCTTTTGTGCCTCGCCTGGCCCAGCCCCGCCCGCCGCCCCTTCGGCGGCCTGCTGGGCGCCATAGATCGCCTCGCCGAGCTTCATCGAGGCTTGCGCCAGGGCGTTGGTCTTGGACTTGATCGCCTCGATGTCGTCGGCCTTCAGCGCGTCTCGCAGCTCGCCGATCGCCGCCTCGATCTTGCCCTTGTCGGCGGCGGCAACCTTCTCGCCCAAATCCTTGAGCGACTTCTCGGTCGCATGGATCATGGCATCGGCGCCGTTCTTGGTCTCGACCAGCTCGCGCTTCTTCTTGTCCTCGTCTTTGAAGCGGTCGGCTTCCTCGGTCATGCGCTTGATGTCGGCATCGGTCAGACCACCGGAGGCTTGGATACGGATCGATTGCTCCTTGTTGGTCGCCTTGTCCCTGGCCGAGACGTGCACAATGCCGTTGGCATCGATGTCGAAGGTGACCTCGATCTGCGGCATGCCGCGCGGAGCCGGCGGGATGCCGACCAAATCAAACTGGCCGAGCAGCTTGTTGTCGGCCGCCATCTCGCGCTCGCCCTGGCTGACGCGGATCGTCACCGCGTTCTGGCCGTCTTCGGCCGTGGAGAAGATCTGACTCTTCTTGGTCGGGATGGTGGTGTTGCGATCGATCAGCCGCGTGAACACCCCGCCCAGAGTCTCGATGCCGAGCGACAGCGGCGTAACGTCGAGCAGCAGCACGTCCTTGACGTCGCCCTTGAGCACGCCGCCCTGAATCGCCGCACCGACGGCCACCACCTCGTCCGGGTTGACGCCCTTGTGGGGCTCCTTGCCGAACAGCTCCTTGACGATCTGCTGGACCTTAGGCATGCGCGTCATGCCGCCGACCAGCACCACCTCGCCGATCTCGGCCGCCTTCAGCCCGGCATCCTTGAGCGCCTGTTGACAGGGACCCTTGGTGCGTTCGATCAGGTCGTCGACCAGGCTCTCGAGCTTGGCGCGGGTCAGCTTCAAGGTCAGATGCAGCGGCGACTGCGTCTGCGGGTTCATGCTGATAAAGGGTAGGTTGATCTCGGTCTGCTGCGAGGACGACAGCTCGATCTTGGCCTTCTCGGAGGCTTCCTTCAGCCGTTGCAGGGCCAACTTGTCGTTCCTCAGATCAATGCCATTCTCCTTCCTGAATTCGCTGGCGAGATACTCGACCAGGCGCATGTCAAAGTCCTCACCCCCGAGGAAGGTGTCGCCATTGGTCGATTTGACCTCGAACACACCGTCGCCGATCTCGAGCACCGAGATGTCGAAGGTGCCACCGCCGAGGTCGTAGACGGCAATGGTCTTGGAATCCTTTTTCTTGTCGAGGCCGTAGGCGAGCGCCGCCGCCGTCGGCTCGTTGATGATGCGCAGCACCTCGAGCCCGGCGATCTTGCCGGCATCCTTGGTGGCCTGACGCTGGGCATCGTTGAAGTAGGCCGGCACCGTGATGACGGCTTGGGTAACGGTCTCGCCCAGCTTGGCTTCGGCCGTCTCCTTCATCTTCTGCAGCACGTAAGCCGAGATCTGCGCCGGGGAGTACTGCTTGCCATGCGCCTCAACCCAGGCGTCGCCGTTCGGGCCTTTGATGATTTTGTAGGGAACGAGCTTCTTGTCCTTTTCCACCATTGGATCGTCATAGCGCCGGCCGATCAGGCGCTTGATGGCAAAGAACGTATTCATCGGGTTGGTCACGCCCTGGCGCTTGGCCGGCAGACCAACCAGGCGTTCGCCGTCGTCCGTGAACGCAACGATGGATGGGGTGGTGTTGGAACCTTCGGCGTTTTCGAGCACCTTGGGCTTGGAGCCCTCCATGACCGCGACGCAGGAATTGGTGGTGCCGAGGTCGATGCCGATCACTTTAGCCATGTCGTCTTTGTCCTCTCTTTTGCGGCAGACCGTCCGGACCCAAAAACTCGGCATCCGGTGCCCAGGGCCCAGTATGGAGCCTTGAGAACGGTCCCCTAGAGCTGCGATTGCTTGTCTGGCGTTATATAGTGGGGCGGATTTGGGGCTGCAACGGTCGCGAGCGAGGCCTCACCCGGCAATTGTCACGAACCCGTTGATCGATGTACAGCTGCCACAAAATATCCCCCGAACCGGCGCCCCCTGCCGGCTTTCGCTACCTGCCGGGCCGGCTGGACGGGGCGGAGCAAGCCCGGCTGATCGGCGAAATCCGCGCCGTAATTCGCCTGGCTCCCCTGTTTGTTCCCACCATGCCCCGCACGGGTCGCGCCTTTTCTGTACGCATGAGCAATTGCGGCACGCTCGGCTGGGTCTCGGACGCAAAAGACGGCTATCGCTATCAGGCGCAGCATCCCGCCACTGGGCAGGCCTGGCCCGCCATCCCTCCCCGCCTGTTGGCGCTGTGGGACGAGGTCGCCAATGGGGCGCCACGTCCCGAGGCCTGTCTCATCAACTACTACACCGCCGGCGCCAAGATGGGCACGCACCGTGACGCCGACGAGGCCAATAGATCCGCCCCCGTCGTCTCCGTCTCGCTCGGCGATGAGGCCATCTTCCACGTCGGCGGGCCCAGCCGCCGCGACCGCAAGCACCGCCTGATCTTAAAGTCGGGCGATGTCGTGGTCCTGGGCGGCGCCGCCCGCCTCGCCTACCACGGGGTCGACCGCATCGCCCCCGGCAGCTCGGCCCTGGTCGAGGAAGGCGGGCGCTTCAACCTCACACTGCGCCGCGTACGCCCGACCTAGGGCCGCGCAGCATCCCGCAAGGTCGGCGCGCTAGGGCGTGCCGCCCTGACCATTGGGTGGGGTGTCGTCGTTGGCGGCGGCCGGGCGCGCCTCGGCGGGCCTTGGCTCGGCCTTGGCGACCACGACCATCGCCGGGCGCAGCACCCGATCCTCGATGGTAAAGCCCGGCTGGAAGACCTGCACGATGGTACCGGGTGCAATGTCGCTGCGGGGGACCTCCATCATCGCCTGATGCAGGTGCGGGTTGAAGGGTTCGTCTTTCGGGTTGAGACGCTTGATGCCGTGGCGCTCCAGGATGTTGAGCAGCTCGCGCTCGGTCAGCGTGACACCCTCAAGAAAGCTCTTGAGCGCCGGCTCACGCTCGGCGGCCCCGGCGGGGACCGCATCGATCGCGCGCTGGAAATTGTCGCCGACGTTGACGATGTCGCGCGCGAACTTGGTGATGGCGTATTTGGCGGTCTCTTCCTTCTCGCGCTCGTAGCGTTTGCGCACGTTCTCCGTCTCGGCCTGGGCCCGCATCCACCTGTCCTTGTAGTCGGCGGCCTCGGCCTGCAACGCGGCGATCACATCGTGCACGTTGCGCTGCCCCTCGCCCGCCGCGGCACCGGCCGCCGGCGGCTCGGCAGCTTGGCCGGAAGACGCGGCTCCGGGGCTCGGCCGGTTCGGGTCGGACTCGTCGGGCGGTGGTTGATGCATCATCTTTTCCGCGTTGCTGGCAAGGCGCGCGCCCTGCCGATGAGCTGCCTTACGATCAGAACGAGGCGACGGGCAATTGGGGTTCGTGCCGATATCGTGCAGCGCCGAAAAAATCAAGTCAGAAGGCGGCCCACAAGCTTGGCCGTATAGTCCACCATGGGAATGATGCGCGCGTAATTGAGGCGGGTTGGACCGATAACGCCAAGGACGCCGACAATCTGTCGTTGTTTGTCCTGGAATGGGGCCACAATCAGGGATGACCCCGACAGCGAGAACAGCTTGTTTTCCGAGCCAATGAAGATATGCACCCCTTCGCCGCGCTCGGCGAGCCCCAGCAGCTGCACAAGATCACGCTTGGCCTCGAGATCGTCGAACAACTGGCGAATGCGAGCGAGATTCTCCAGTCCATCGACGTCTTTGAGCAGGTTGGCCTGGCCGCGCACGATGAGGCTTTTCTGCTCGCCGAGTGCACCCGACCAGGTAGCAAGCCCAGCCTCGACGATTTTCTGCGTCAGCTGGTCGAGCTCGGCCTTTGCGGAGGCAAGCTCGGCCTCCACGCGCGCCTTGGCCTCGCCGAGCGTCAGGCCGCGGATGCGGGCATTGAGGTAGTTGGCGGCCTCCGTCAGGCTGGAGGGGGGCAGCCCCGCCGGCAGCGCAATGACGCGATTTTCGACGCTCTGGTCGTCGCCGACCAAGATCACCAGCGCCTTGCCGGGCTCGAGTTGCACGAACTCGACGTGTTTGAGCTTGCCGACCTGACGGTCACTGATGACGAGGCCGGCGCAGTGGGACAGACCGGAGATCATCTCACCGGCCTCGCTCAAGACCTGCTGCAGCGACTTCTCGCGCTTGACGCCAATCTGGGCCTCGATCTGGCGGCGTTCCTCATCGGTGAGATCGCCGATCTCCAACAGGCCGTCGACGAACAAGCGCAGGCCAGCCTCGGTGGGCAGACGGCCGGCCGAGGTGTGGCGGGCATAGATGTAGCCCAGGTGCTCCAGGTCCGACATCACGTTTCGGATCGAAGCGGGGGACAGCGTCATGGGCAAATGGCGCGCGAGGTTGCGCGAGCCCACGGGGTCACCGGTGGCCAAATAGCTCTCGACGATCTGGCGAAAAATGGTGCGAGAGCGTTCGTTCAGCTTTTGCAGGTCCGAGAGGGCCTCCAGCGACCCTGACCGGCCGAGCGTCTTATCCGAGTGCATGCGCCGAAATGTGAGGTTGCGGGTGCCCAAGAGTCTAGAGACCAGCGCCCGTCCTCGTCAAACGAAGCTGTGGAGGGGACCGGATGAGGCTCTTTTGTCTGGCGCCCCGGCCGGGAGCCAAGCAGGCGACCGCGGTGAAAAGGGCACCGATTGGGGTCAGCGGCGGTCCTGGGGCATTGGGGGCGTTCTTTGCTACTGGCCTTGCTCTGGCCTTGTCGGGCAGCATGAGGTCGAGGAGGCCGGCAAAGACGGCGCCCGGGATAGAGCGTCCATGGCGACCGCCGCGGACAGATAGAGGTGTCCAAAATAATCGAGAGGCTTGGAGCTCTAGAGCACCTAAGGGAGGCAGGAAGCGAAACCGATGAGCCGGCGCCGGGCGCCCAGCACCAGCCTAGCCGTCCTCATTGCTCAAGCTCCTAATCCTCTGGGCCCTCGCCGCCCAATCTAGGTTGCGCGCGCAATCCTTCAGGCCCATCCGCCGGCCCAAATCGCCCCTCCGCGCTCAAGACCTCTCCCACCGGCCTTTCTCACTGGCCTTTCTCACTGGCCTTTCTCACTGGCCTTTCTCACTGGCCTTTCTCACTGGCCCTTCCCATTGGCTCTTCCCATTGGCCCTTCCCATTGGCCCTTCCCTACTCGCCTTTGTTTCCCGCTTGTCTTTCCCTCTGGCCTTTCTCGCTCGCCCGCTACCGGGAGGTTTGGGCGTGCGGCGGAGCAGGTTGGGCCCCGTCGTCTTATTCTCTTTGCGCGCCGCGCAAATGCCGGCCCGAAGTGCTTCCAATGGGGGCAAGATCGCTTTAGTGTGCGCCCGACAAATTCCTCTGCTAGAGACCGAAGTGCGCCATGCGTCCCTCCAAGCGCAAGCCCGATGAGTTACGCCGCGTCTCGATTGAGCGTGCGGTATCGATGCACGCCGAGGGCTCCTGCCTGATCAAATTCGGCAATACCCACGTCCACTGCACGGCGAGCCTGGAAGAGCGCATGCCGCCCTGGCTCAAGGGGCAGGGTCGCGGTTGGGTGACGGCGGAATACGGCATGCTGCCGCGCGCCACCACCGATCGCACCCGACGTGAAGCCACCGCCGGCCATCCCTCGGGCCGCACGCAAGAGATCCAGCGCCTGATCGGGCGCGCGCTGCGCGCAGTGGTCGACCTGCCCAAGCTCGGCGAGCGGCAGATCTCCATCGACTGCGACGTCATCCAGGCCGACGGCGGCACTCGCACGGCGGCTATCACCGGCGCCTGGGTGGCGCTGCACGATTGCCTGAAGTGGATGCAGACGCGTGATATGATCCGCGACGGCGTGCTGCGCGATCATGTGGCCGCCGTCTCCTGCGGCCTCTACAAGGGCAGTGCGGTGCTGGACCTCGACTATCCGGAAGTTCGGCGCGGACGCGGATGCCAACTTCGTCATGACCGGCTCCGGCGGCATCGTCGAAGTGCAGGGCACCGCCGAGACCGTGCCCTTCACGCAAGAGGGCTTCGACCAGTTGATGGCGCTGGCACGCAAAGGCATTGCAGAACTGATCGAGCTACAGAAGCTGACCGTCGCCTAGGGCCACGCGGGGAGCAATGCTTCCATCCGGCATTCTCGAGACCGTGCTTTATGCCAAGGACCTCGACGGCACCGAGCGGTTCTACGACGAGGCGCTGGGTCTTGTTCCCTTTGCCAAGGCACAAGGTCGCCACTTGTTCTACCGCTGCGGCAACCAGGTACTGTTGATCTTCAATCCGGAGGCCACCAAGACACCGCCAGGCCCTGGCGCCTTGCCGGTCCCGCCCCATGGCATGGAGGGGGAGGGACATCTGTGTTTTCGGGCCTCCGCCGGTGAGATCGACGCCTGGCGTGCCGCGCTGGAGGCAAAGGGCGTTGCCATCGAGGCCGACTTCGAGTGGCCCGGCGGCGGTCGCTCCATCTACTTTCGCGATCCGGCCGGCAATTGCCTGGAGTTCGCCGAGCCACGCATCTGGAAACTGGCATGACCCGCCGCCTGCCGCCCAATACCCGCCTCGTCGTTGCCAGTCACAATCCCGGCAAGGTCGCCGAGATCGCCGAGCTGGTCGCCCCGTTCGGGCTCAGACTTACGACGGCCGGCGAACTCGGGCTGCCGGAGCCGGCGGAGACCGGCTCGAGCTTCGTGGCCAACGCCGAGCTCAAGGCGGTGGCGGCCGCCAAGGCGTCGGGCCTGCCGGCGCTCGCCGATGATTCCGGGCTCGAGGTGGTGGCCTTGGGCGGTGCGCCGGGCATCTATTCGGCGCGCTGGGCCGGACCGGATAAGGACTTTGGCGTTGCCATGCGGCGCGTGCACGACGAGCTCGCCGGTTGCGGCGCGTGGCGGCCACCAGGACCGTTCGCTAACTTCACGGCCGCGCTGTGCCTGGCCTGGCCCGACGGGGAGGAAGCGGCCTTCGAGGGCAAGGTGCACGGCCACCTGGTCTGGCCTCCCCGTGGCGGCAAGGGTTTCGGCTATGATCCAATGTTCGTCCCCGAGGGCGAAACCTTGACCTTCGGCGAAATGGAGCCCCTGACGAAGCATGCGATCTCACACCGCGCCCGTGCCTTTGAGCGCTTCGTTGGCGCCTGTCTCAACGAAGCCTAGCGGCGCCTTTGGCGTCTATCTGCATTGGCCGTTTTGCGCCTCGAAGTGCCCTTACTGCGACTTCAACAGCCATGTCCGCGCGGGCGGCATCGATGAGGCGCGCTTTGTGGCCGCCTACCGCCGCGAACTGCGGCACTGGGCAACGCTGGCCCCGGGCCGCACGGTCGGCAGCATCTTTTTCGGCGGCGGTACGCCCTCGCTCATGTCGCCGGCCGCCGTCGGCACGCTGCTTGAGGAGATCGGCGCGCTCTGGCCGATCGACGCCGGCGTCGAGGTGACGCTGGAGGCCAATCCATCCAGCGTGGAGGCGGGCCGGTTCGGCGGCTATCGCACCGCCGGGGTCAACCGCGTCTCGCTCGGGGTGCAGTCCCTATCCGATGCGGCGTTGCGCGCGCTCGGCCGCCTGCATACGGCGGCCGAGGCCGTGGCCGCCATTGAGGTGACGAGGCGGACCTTTGCGCGCTTTTCCTTCGACCTGATTTACGCGCGACCGCAACAAACGCTTGCCGCCTGGCGGACCGAACTCGGGCAGGCGCTGGGCCTCGCCGGCCAGCATCTTTCGCTCTACCAGCTCACGATCGAAGCGGGAACGCCCTTCGCCGCCCTCAACGCTCTGGGCAAACTCGTCATTCCAGAGGAGGCGAGGGCGGCGGAATTTTACGAGCTGACGCAGACCGCCACCGCGGCGGCGGGGCTCCCCGCCTACGAGATTTCCAACCACGCCATGCCGGGCGAGGAATGCCGGCACAATTTGCTCTACTGGCGCTACGGTGAGTACGCTGGGATTGGCGCCGGCGCCCACGGCCGGGTGATCGGCAGCAACGGCCGCTGGGCCACCAGCACCGAGCGTCAACCGGAGCGCTGGCTGGCCGCCGTCGAGGCCGATGGGCACGCCATTGTCGAGGCCAGCGTGCTGACGCCCGACGAGCAGGCCGACGAGGCCCTGCTGATGGGGCTGCGGCTCAGCGAGGGCATCGATCTCGACGGCCTGCGCAAGATCGCCGGAGCCTCTCCGAGCGAGCCGGCGGTCGAACGCCTGATCGCGCGAGGTCTGCTCGAGCGCCAGGCGTACCGCCTGCGGGCCACGGCCGCCGGGCGGCCCGTTCTTAACGCCCTTGTCGTCGAGCTGGCGCGCTCGTTGCAACGCGTTTCAGTTGTTGAAGAAGTTGAAGAAGCCCGAAACTAGGCCGGGCGCGGCGGGACCCGCCGTGCCCGCCGCCGATCCCAGCGCCGGCGGCGGCTCGATGATGCCCGCACCGATTTTTTGCACCTCGAGCATGGCCAGCCCCCGCTCGGCGGTCCCGTCGGCGAGCAGGCGATAGGGCCCATCCACGCCGGTAAAGCCGCTCGGGCGCGTGAGCGCGGCGGCGGCGTAGCGCTCAGCCTCATTGCTCGAGCCGGACAGCGTGATGGCCAGGCTCACCGCGTCATAGGCCAGGCTGGCGATGCGTGGCGGGGCCTGGCCATAGCTCTTGGCGAATTTCTGCGCGAACTCCTCCCAGCCGCGCGGATCGGGACCGGGGTACCAGGCCCCGACCAGTCCGGCGTTCTGACCGGCATTGGCGTAGTCCATACCCCCGGTGCCGAGCACTTTGACGGCGGCGCTATCGATCTCGGCTTGCGGCATCAGGCGCGCAAGTTTTTCCAAGTTCTCCTGCCCACCGGGCAGAAATAGTGCGTCGACCTGACCGCCCTCGCTCTCCTGCGCGGCGCGTAGCACCAGGCCGAGTTTGCGCATGGGCTCGAGCATGCCGTTGGCAGACGTCGGATAGGTCTCATGCGCCACGATGGTGCCCCCGAAGCGCTCGACGGCATC
Source organism: uncultured Alphaproteobacteria bacterium (assembly GCA_963770295.1). Classification (GTDB taxonomy): domain Bacteria; phylum Pseudomonadota; class Alphaproteobacteria; order Rhizobiales; family Hyphomicrobiaceae; genus AWTP1-13. The sequence continues at coordinate 120,995 of CAVYPA010000003.1, read as the reverse complement.
GCGCAAGCCCGCCGCGGCGACCTTGCCGAAGGCATCGTCGGGGATGAGGGCGGCAAACCGGCGTTTGCCTTGCCGCGTCGCATAGCCGACCAGGCGTGCGATTTCGGGCGCGGGCTGGAAACTCAACAGATAGACGCCGCGGCCGGCGACCTGGCGATCGTTGGAAAAGGCGATCACCGGCACGTTGGCCTGGCGGGCAATCGGCGCGACGGCGGCGACGGATTTGGCAAACAGCGGCCCCAGGATCAGGCTGGCGCCGTCCTTGATGGCGTCGCTCGCCGCTGCTGCGGCCCCTTCGGGGGTGCCCTTGTCGTCCTTGATCAGCAACTGCAGGTTTGGGCTGTCGCGGTCGAACAGCGCCAACTCGCCGGCCTGCTTTAGCGCCTTGCCGATCAGGCCCGGTTGGCCTTGCGCGGTGACAGAGGCGATGAGGGCCACTTTGACGGGCGCGCGCTTGGCGGCGGCGTCGGATCCCGGCGTTGGCGTCGCCGAGGTCGCCAAGGAGCCCGGCGCATTGGCGGCGCAACCAACCAGAACGACGGCGCACGGCGCCAGCGCGAGATAGGCAAGCGTGGTCCGGCGCAGCCAGGCTCCTGCCGATGCCAGCGGTTCCCTCATCCCATGCCGTCGATGTTGCCGTCTTGGCGCCCGTCGGGGGTCGATCTCGAACCCCCCTTGGCGAGGAAGGCAGAGTGAGCGGCGCGGCGCAACAAAAAAAGCCAAATGGGGTGGCGCTTTGGCGACCGGCAGCGGCATAACTGCAAACAGGTGCGAGGACTATGCGAGGAACGCGAGGACCGTGACGCGACCGGCCGATCCTTTGAGCCCCGGCGGCGGCCCGATGACCGAGCGTGTGGTTGCACACCTCGCTTCGCTGCTGGCGCAAGCTTTGCCGGCGGGCCTCTACGTCGTCGCCACGCCCATCGGCAATCTCGGCGACATCAGCCTGCGGGCGCTCGCGACGCTGGCGCGCGCCGACCTCATCTACTGCGAGGACACGCGCCATAGCCGCACGCTGTTGGCGCACTTTGGCATCAACCGCCCGCTGCGCGCCTATCACGAGCACAACGCGGAGCGGGAGCGTCCGCGCATCATGACCGAGCTGACGGAGGGTCGATCGGTGGCCCTGATCAGCGACGCCGGGACACCCCTGATCTCCGATCCTGGCTACAAGCTGGTGCGCGCCGCGCTTGCCGCCGGCCTCCGCGTCACTAGCCTGCCCGGCGCGTCTGCCCTGCTTGCCGCTCTCACCTCCTGCGGTCTTGCCACCGATACCTTCCTGTTCATCGGCTTTTTGCCGGCCAAGCAGGCTGCCCGGCGTACGCGGTTGGCCGAGTTCGCCGCGACGGCGGCGACGCTCGTCGCCTTCGAGGCACCGGCGCGCCTCCCCGCTAGTCTCGCCGACATCGGCGCGGTGCTTCCCGATCGCTCCGTCGCGGTGGCACGCGAGCTCACCAAGTTGCACGAGGAGGTTCGCAGCGGCGGTGCCGCGGAGCTGGCGCAGTGGGCGACACTATCGGCCCCGCGCGGGGAAATGGTGATCCTCATCGGTCCACCCGTCGCGGCCGACGCCGTGACCGACGCGGCGCTGACGGCGCATTTGACGGGCTTGCTCGCGAACATGAGCGTGCGCGATGCCGCCAAAGCCGCGGCGGTGGCCTTGGGTGTGTCGAAGGCGCGGGCCTACGAGCTGGCGCTGGCCCTGAGAGGAAAGGGCGCGCGCTGATGGCGCTCCCCGGCGCCGCGATCCGGCCAAACTCAACCGACGACAAGCGTCGGCGACCAGGCGTCGAGGCTCGCGGCCCGCCGCCATCGATGCCGGACGCAATTGGCGGTTGAACTTGGCAGCGGAAAGGGCTTGCATGCGTCCACGACCGTCCACGAGCCGCCCTGGAGTGTGGAGCGCATGCCGCTCAGAGTTGCCTGCCAGATGGACCCGATCGACCGCATCGATATCCGCGGTGACTCGACCTTTGCCTTGCTGCTGGAGGCCCAGCGACGCGGCCATCAGCTGTTCTACTACACGCCACCGCACCTTAGTCTGCTGGACGGCAGGCTGATTGCGCAGGGCTCGACGCTTGCCGTCGAGGACCGGATTGGCAACCACTACCGCGTCGGCGATCCTCGGTCGGAGGACCTGAGCCAGATGGAGGTGGTGCTGTTGCGTCAGGACCCGCCCTTCGACATGTCCTACATCACCACCACGCACCTGCTCGAGCGCATCCATCCCAAGACCCTGGTGGTCAATGACCCCGCGCACGTACGCAATGCGCCGGAGAAGGTGTTTGTGCTCGACTTCCTCGACCTCATGCCGCCGACGCTGGTGACCCGACACCTCGAGCAGGTGCGGGCCTTTCGCGCCGTGCACAAGGACATCATCTTGAAGCCGCTTTACGGCAACGGCGGTGCCTCCGTGTTCCGCATCGGTGAGGGTGACACCAACCTCAATTCGCTGGTGGAGCTGTTCCAAACCGTGTTCCGCGAACCCTTCATGGTACAGCAGTATCGGCCCGAGGTGCGCGCCGGTGATAAGCGCATCATCCTGGTCGATGGCGAAGTGGCGGGCGCCATCAATCGCGTTCCGGCCGCCGACGAGACGCGCTCCAACATGCACGTCGGCGGGGTTGCCACGGCGACCGAACTGACGGCGCGCGATCTGGAGATCTGCCAACGGCTTGGCCCCGAACTCAAGCGGCGCGGCCTGCTCTTTACCGGCATCGACGTGATCGGCCCCTACCTGACGGAAATCAACGTCACCTCGCCGACGGGGATCCGACAGGTGCAGGCCTTCGGCGGGCCGGACATCGCCGCGCTCATTTGGGAGGCCATCGAAGCGCGCGTCACCCGCTAGCAGCCGCGCTCGGCAAGGTCCAGGCCGAGCCGCGCCCCGTCGCCTCACATGGTGGCGCCGATTTGCCAAGGTACGAATTCGTTGTCGCCGTAGCCCAAGAGTTCGCTCTTGCTCTTTTCCCCCGAGGCCACGCGCAAAATGGCGTCGAAAATCTCCTGGCCCTTGGCCTCGATCGAGACGCCGTCGAGAATGTCGCCGCAGTTGATATCCATGTCGTCGAGCATGCGGCGATAGATGTCGTGGTTGGTGGCGAGTTTGATCGACGGCGTCGGCTTGCAGCCATAGGCCGAGCCGCGACCCGTCGTAAAGCAGAGCAGGTTGCAACCACCGGCCACCTGGCCCGTCGCCGCGACGGGATCGTAGCCGGGCGTGTCCATGTAGACGAAGCCCTTGGCCGACACCGGCTCGGCGTAGCGGTAGACTTCGTTGAGCGTGGTGGTGCCTCCCTTGGCCGCCGCCCCCAACGACTTCTCGAGAATGGTGGTAAGGCCGCCGGCCTTATTGCCAGGGCTCGGATTGTTGTCCATCGAGCCATCGTTCCTGGCGCAATAATCCTGCCACCAGCGAATGATTTCGACCAACTTTTCACCCACCTGGCGATTGCGCGCGCGCCGCGTCAAAAGGTGCTCGGCGCCATAGATTTCCGGGGTTTCTGAGAGCACTGCGGTGCCGCCGTGGCGCACCAGCAAGTCGGCGGCAGCCCCCAGCGCGGGATTGGCGGTGATGCCCGAATAGCCGTCCGAGCCGCCGCACTGCAGGGCTAGCGTGATCTCGCTCGCGGGCACGGTCTGGCGTCGTGCGGCATTGGCGCGCGGCAGCATCTCCTTGATGCGGGCGACGCCGGCCTCGATGGACTTTTTTGTGCCGCCCGTATCCTGGATGGTCATGGTGCGGAAGTTATCGCCCTCCACCAGACCGTAGCGCTCCTTGAGGCGGGCGATCTGGAACACCTCGCAGCCGAGTCCGACGAGCAACGCCGCGGCAAGGTTAGGATGGCCGGCATACCCCCATTGCGTGCGCTCCAGGACCTCGTAGCCCTCGCCCTTGGCGGCGAGGCCGCAACCCGTGCCGTGCACGAAGGACACCACGCCGTCGACGTTCGGGTACTGCTGCAAGAGACCCGAGCGGCTGACGGCTTCGGCCATGAAGCGGGCGACCGAGGCCGAGCAGTTGACGCTGGTCAAGACGCCGATGTAGTTGCGCGTGCCGGTCTTGCCGTTGCTGCGCCGGAATCCCTGAAAGGTCGCCCGCCGTTCGGGCGCGAGGATCGGCTCCTCGCGAGCGTCTTGGGCGTAGGCATAGTCGCGCTCGAACTCCGCAAACGAGCAATTCTGGGTGTGCACATGGCTGCCGGGGGCGATATCTTCGCTGGCAAAGCCGATAATTTGTCCAAATTTCAGAATGGGCTGCCCCTTGGCAATGGCCTGAGCCGCCATCTTGTGTCCGCGCTGGATGCGCGCCGCGGCCGTTATGCCTTCGACCGCGCATCCCCGGCCGACGGGATCGACAGCGACGATGATGTTGTCGCGCGCATTGAGCCGCAGGGTGCGGGGCGTCGAGGTTTCTGGCTTGTCCTGCATGGCTGCCTCCCGAGGTCACCCGCATCATGCACCATTTTCGCCCCTGGCGCGATCCGATGCGCTAAGCTGTGCGCCGGCCGACCGCATGCCGAGGCCCCCCATCGGCAAGGTCGCTTTCGCTCAAGATCGCCAATCAGCCAAGGACCCGCCGCCGTGAACCTGTCAGCCATGCTCAAGGCGCGTGCCGCCGAGGCCAAGCCTATTCGCGTCGGTCAGATCGGCGCGGGGAAATTCGGCACCATGTTTCTGTCGCAAGTTCGCCTTACCGCCGGCATGCACCTCGTCGGGCTTGCCGACCTCGCACCGCAGCGCGCCAAGGCTCGGCTGCTTGAGGTCGGCTGGCCCATCGCGCAGCTTACTGCCCGCGACGTCGGCGATGCGATCACGACGGGCAAGACCTTTATCACCGATGATGCCTTGGCGGTGATCGCCCACCCCGAGGTCGAGGTGGTGATCGAGGCCACCGGCGATCCCGCCACCGGGATCCGGCTGTGTCAGGCCGCCATTCAGCACGGCAAGCACATCGTCATGGTCAACGTCGAGGCCGATGCCTTGGCCGGTCCACTGCTGGCACGCCGGGCGCGCGAGGCAGGCGTCGTCTATTCGCTGGCCTGGGGCGACCAGCCAGCGCTGATCTGCGAGCACGTCGACTGGGCGCGCACCTGCGGCTTTGAGGTGATCGCCGCCGGCAAGGGCACGCGCTATCACCCGAGCTACCATCAATCCACTCCTGAGACGGTCTGGAGCATCCTCGATCAGTATCTGAAGATCACCGATCGCAGCCACATCAACCCGAAGATGTTCAACTCCTTCGTCGACGGCACCAAGTCGGGGATCGAGATGACGGCGGTCGCAAACGCCACGGGTTTGCGGCCGCAGTCGAATGGGCTTGGCTTCCCTCCGTCCTCGCGCTTCGACCTCGCCGAAGTTTGCAAGCCCAAGGCCGAGGGTGGCACGCTGGAGATGAAGGGTGTGACCGAGGTCGTCTCCTCCGTCGACCGCCAGGCCAAGGACGTGCCGCACCATTTGGCGATGGGGACCTATGTCGTCATTGCCAGCGAGAGCCCCTACGCCAAGCAATGCTTCACGGAATACCATCTGCTGCCGGACCGAAGCGGCAAGTATGCGGCGCTCTACCGCCCGACCCATATGATTGGTTTGGAGCTTGGGGTTTCGGTCGCCTCGGTGGCGCTGCGCAAGGAGCCGACGGGCGCGCCCATCGCCTTCAATTCGGATGTCGTGGCCACCGCCAAGCGCGGGCTAAAGCAAGGCGAGATCCTCGACGGCGAAGGCGGCTTCTGCGTTTGGGGCAAGCAGATCCCCGCCGCCGATTTGCTGCGCCATGGCTACCTGCCGTTAGGCCTGGCCCATGACGTCAAGCTGACGCGCGACGTCGCCGAAGGCCGGTCGCTCAAATGGTCGGATGTCCTTTACGATGCCGAGGCGCCGGCCGTACGGACGCGGCGTGAAATGGAGGCCCTGTTTGGCGGCGCCAGTTCCGATCAGGGCGCCGATCAGCGCCGCCAGTAGCCCCGGCGGCCGTCGGTGCGATGCACCCCGTCCTCCGCCATCAAGGTGGCCAAGATGCCTTCGCGCAGGCCGCGGTCGGCGACGCGCAGGCGATCGCAGGGCCACATCTGCAGCATGGCCTCGAGAATGGCACAACCCGCGAGCACCAGATCGGCGCGCTCTTTGCCGATGCAGGGTTCGGCCACGCGCGCTTCAAAGTCGGCTGCCAGCAGGCGCGCTGAGACGGCGCGCGCCTGTCCCGTGTCCAGCCAGCAGCCGTCGACGCGGTTGCGATCGTAGCGCGGCAGACCAAGATGCACACCCGCGATCGTCGTGACCGTCCCCGACGTCCCGAGCAAATGCGTTCGGCTGCCCGGCAGTCGGGCGCGGAATTTGTGCACGGCTTCGAAGGGGGCCAGCAGCGTGCCGACGTGGTCAACCATCGCCTGAAACACCTGCGGGCACACAAAGACCCCGCCGAAACGCTCCGCCAGGGTCACGACGCCGACCGGCAGCGAGGTCCAGGCGGCGATTGAGGCCTGCAACTCCAGGCGGTCGACCGGCGCGGAACGGTCGAAGCACCGCCGGCGCGACAGGTCGAGCCAAATCAGCTCGGAAGAGCCGCCGCCAATATCGAAGACGAGAACGAGATCGCAGGCGGGATCGATCAGGGAGGCACAACCCGACACCGCCAGTCGCGCCTCGGCCTCGCGGCTGACGATTTTTATGTCGAGGCCGGTTTCCCGGTGCACGCGGCGCAGGAACTCGGGCGCATTGATCGCCACGCGGCAAGCTTCCGTGGCGATCAGCCCCGACCGCTCGACGTTGAGCGCGCGCATTTTGTTGGCACAGGCGTGCAGCGCATCGACGGTGCGCTCGATGGCAGCCTCCGACAGCCGCCCACTGATGGAAACGCCCTCCCCCAAGCGAATGATACGCGAGAAGGCGCCGATCACTTTAAAGCCGCGCGGTCGCGGGTGGGCGACAAGCAGGCGGCAGTTGTTGGTGCCGAGGTCGAGCGCGGCGTAGGCACGTCGATAGCGCTGGCGTTGCGACGACGGCTCGCGACTTCTCAACGCGTAGTCGGGCGACGGCATGGCCACGGCAAGGCCATCGTGCCCACACGCACTGTCTTCCACCACGTCCGGCAAAATCTCGCCGGCCTCTTTACTCGCACCCTCCACGGTGGTCTCCGGCGTCCGTTCACCGCCCTCGGACGTCCTTGTGCTTAAACTTGAAGTTACTCTATTCAGGTCGCCGGCCCGGGTAAAGCCGCCTCGCCAAAGGGCGCCAGGCCCGCAACTTTAAGCGCTTCGGCGCCCCGCGAAGGGATCGACGTCGCCAGGCGGATGGGGGCAGCGCCACACCCGCGCCGCGGGCGGTTTAGAACGTTGGCGGAACATTCAGGCGAGGCGGCGGCTCAATGCGGCGCCCGCCGGCAAGGCCCGCCTCGCCGGCAGGAGCGCTTCTCGTTAGAGCCAGGGCCGCTCGGCCTGCGCCTTGGCCTCGAAGGCGCCGATCGCGTTTTCGTCTTGCAAGGTGAGGCCGATGTTGTCGAGGCCCTCGAGCAGACAGCGCTTGCGGAAGGGATCGATGTCAAATCTGACCACGCCGCCGTCGGGACCACGGATCTCCTGCTTTTCAAGATCGACGCTGATGGTGGCGTTGGCGCCACGATTGGCATCGTCCATCAGTTTCTCCAGGTCTTCGGGCGAAACCTTGATCGGCAGGATGCCGTTTTGAAAGCAGTTGTTGTGAAAGATGTCGGCAAAGGAGGTCGAGATCACACAGCGAATGCCGAAATCGAGCAGCGCCCAGGGGGCGTGCTCGCGCGAGGAGCCGCAACCGAAGTTTTCGCCAGCCACGAGCACCTTGGCGTTGCGATAGGCCGGTTTGTTCAGCACGAAGTCGGGGCGTTCTTTACCCGCATCGTCATAGCGCAATTCCTGGAACAGGTGCTCGCCGAGACCGGTCCGCTTGATGGTCTTCAGGAACTGCTTGGGAATGATCGCATCGGTGTCGATGTTGATCATCGGCATGGGCGCGGCAACGCCCGTCAGCGTAGTGAATTTGTCCATCGCGCTCCTCGGCGTTCGGCTCTGCAGGCAACGTCCACGATCGGCTTGCGGTCGAGGCGCCTTTAAACGCTAGCCGGCGCGCGCCCGTCAAGGTGCCACTCGGCGCGGCGAAAGGCTTAAGCGCGCACTGCCGCACTTGGGGCGCGTGCCGGGGATGAGGGCTCGGGGCCGGCGCGCCAAGACGGAGCGGGGGCTGGGCGCCGGCTTGGTCGGCGGCTGACGGCAAGCTTGTGGTGGTCAGCCTTGCCCGGCGGCGGGCTATTTGATCTCACTGTCGGTATAGCACTTGCGCATCAGTTCGCAGCGGTATGAGCCCGAAAAGTGCATGCTGTCGCCCTTGGCCGGGGAAATGAAACGGCAGACGTCCTCCAGCCCGTCCGGCGTCAGCCACCCCTGCCGGCGCCCGCGTTGCACGGCAAAGCAGTCGGCCGTCTCCTCGTCGGGGCCGCGGAACTGATGTCCGCACTCGTGGGCATGGATCCACAGCTTGACTGAGGTAGAGACCTTGGCCAGCAACTTGGGATTGAGAATCGAAGAATCCGGGATAGGCGGCCCCGTAGTCATCAAGCTGGGTGTCGAGCACGGTCGGGCGCTTGCCGCAGACCAGCTTGCGGCCGTCCAGGGCGAGCTCGCCATAGGCGACGATCTTGGCGTCGCCGCCGACGTGGGCGACGTATTCTTCGGGACTGGGGCCGGCTTCGGCCGTTGCGCAGGCGACCGTCCCCAGTGCGGCCGCCAACAAACGGCGCGCGGCTGTGCGATAGGCTCGGCCGCAGTCAGGCCACCCCCTCAAGGCGATCCCCTCTTAGCCTCAGGTCCAACCGGCGACCACATTCGCCGCTTGGCGGCCGCAACGCAACCCATCATTTTGGCCTGTCACCTGCATTGAATCCTGAGCCCAGCCGCGCCGGTGCCTCGGCGCGCCACTTCGCCCCCGAGGTGAAGTCCGCGTGCCCCGGCCGGAACTTATCCTTGATCTCGGGGGCTCGACGCCTCGCGCGCCTGCCGTCTGGGCTTGCAGGCATTTTCGCGGTCGCGGCGGCCGGCGCCCACGGTGCGCTGTTGTGCGGGGACCGCGGGGACGATAGGAGAACGGCGGGGCCCCATAAGCGGGCGGGCAAAGGGAGCTGCCGGGATGCGCGTGGTTGATGACATCGTGGCGCAGTATGCACAGCTGGCGACGCCGACCATCGCCAATGCGCTCGACGATGTTTCCTTCGCCGGCGTCATGGTCGGGTTGAGCCAGATCGTGGCTGGCACGCGCTGCGTCGGCCGGGCGATGACGGTGCGTCAGGTCACGGGCGAGCGCGGTGACTTCCGGTCGGAGGATTTCAAGGTCGGCGATATGATTGAGGCGGCCGCGCCGGGGGACGTGCTCGTCATCGACAATGCCGGCCAAAGCGTTTCGACGTTTGGCGGCTTGGCCACGCTCGCGGCCAAGACCCGAGGTCTTGCCGGCGTCATCGTCGATGGCGGCGTGCGCGACCGGGAGGAAATGGAGGAGCAAAGGCTGCCCGTGTTCGCGCGGCATATGACCCCGTTGACGGGGCGGACGCGCATCGCGCTGAGCGCCATCAATGCGACGGTCAGCTGCGGCGGCGTGCGCGTGCGGCCCGGGGACGTCATCGTGGCCGACGGCTCAGGCGTGGTCTGCATCCCGGCAGAGCACGCCAGCCAGGTGGCCGCGCTGGCAGCCAAATATGCAAGCGACGATGCGGCCGCCGCAGTGGAGCTCGCACGCGGGCTGACATTTCGCCAGGCGATGGCGAAGTTCACGCGCATCTAGCCACCAGCGAGGTCCGGCACGTGGCACGCGAGGCGGACGAGCCGGGCAAAAGTTTTCTCGTCGCCCTCGTGCTCTTTACCTTCGTCATGAACCTGCTCGCTCGCGGCACGCAAGAATCGTTTGCTGTGTTCCTGCTGCCGGTGCAGAAGGGGCTGGGCCTGACGCGGCCCCAGATCACGCTCACCTACGCCGCCAATATGCTGGCCTATGGCTTGTCGGCACCGTTTGCCGGCCAGCTCGTCGACCGGCTGGGCGCGCGCGCCACCTACGGTTTTGGCCTTACCAGCCTGGGCCTCGGCTACCTGCTGGCCGGCTTTGCCACGGAGCTGTGGCACTACGTCTTGGCGGTCGGCGTGCTGGGCGGTCTTGGCGCCGCCGCGCTTGGCATGGTCGCGGCCTCCGCCTTGCTCAGCCGCTGGTTCACGCACCGCATTGGCGCGGTGATGTCCGTGCCCTACGCCGCCGTCGGCGTCGGCATGTTGCTGCTACCGCCCATCACGCAACTGCTGCTGTCGCGCTACGACTGGCGCACCACCTACCAGATCCTGGGCGGCCTTGTGCTGTTGCTGCTGCCCGCCGCGCTTCTGTTTCCGCTCCAGCGCATCAGCGCCGGCTCCCGCCACTGGCAGGCCGTGCGCGCCGCCGCGACCGCGTCGGCCGTCGGCGTCTGGACGCTGTCCTCGGCCACGCGCACGAGCGCCTTTTGGGGTCTGTTTGCCGTTTATCTTTTCACCTCGCTTGCCGCCTATAGCGTCACACCGCACTCGGTGGCCTACCTGATCGAGAAGGGTTTCCACCCCCTGGTCGCGGCCGGGGCTTTCGGTCTCACCGGCGCCCTGTCGGTGGTGGGCATGCTCAGCATCGGCTGGATTTCCGACCGCTTCGGGCGGCGGCAGACGGCGACGCTGTCCTACCTATCGACCATGCTCGGGATCGGCTGTCTCAGCCTCGTCGGCGTCTGGCCAAGCCTCTTGCTTGTTTACGCCTTCGTCGTCTTCTTTGGCCTCATGCAGGGGGTGCGGGGCCCGATCATTGTGGCGATGGTGGCCATCCTGTTCCCGGGCGGCGGCGTCGGTGCCATCTACGGCACCTTATCGTTGGCAATGGGATTGGGCGCCGCGCTCGGCGCCTGGGGCTCCGGTCTCCTGTTTGGTTTGACCGGGAACTATCTCGCCTCCTTTCTGCTGGCGATCACCAGCGCGTTCGCGGGGCTTTTATGCTTTTGGGTCGTGCCCAGTCTGCGCCAGGAGCGCATCGCGCCCACCGAGGAGGCGTCGGGCGGACGCTGAGGCGTGCCGGCGTCAGTGGGCAAAAAACACCGGGATCTCGGCGGCGGCCAAAATATAGCTGGTGGCGCCACCAAAAATCATTTGCCGCAAGCGGCTGATCGTATAGGCGCCCTTGACGAGCAGGTCGGCGCCTTGCGCGGCGGCTTCGGACAGGATCACCTCGCCCTGTCGCTGCGTGCGCCCGGGAATCGTTTTTTCCAGCGCGGTGATGCCGTTGGCCGCCAGGTAGCCCAGGGCGTCCTTGGAACTGGGGCCCGGCACGACATTCCCCTCAAGCGTCAGCAGCAGAACGCGTTTGGCCTTGCGCAAGAGGGGCATGGCCATGAACATGGCGCGGGCGGTCTCGGTGCTGGCGTTCCAGTGGATGATAACGGATTCGCCGAACGTCTTGCCGAACGTCGGTGGCGCCATCAACAGCGGTCGGCCGCTATCGAACAGACTGGCCTCAAGCGCCGTCATGCGCGCGCCCCGATTGCCGGGGCGGCTGAGCACGGTCACGTCGTAAACACGTCCGAGGCTGCCCAAGGCGCCATCCTCGATCACCGAGCCGCCGCGCCAGCGAAAGCGTGGGGTTTTGCCCTGCTCGGCGGCATGGCGCGCGGCAAAGGCATCGAACGTCTGGCGCACGGTGCGAACAAAATCGGTCTCGTTCCAATCGGCCGGCGGGATGGTCACGGCCACGATCGGATCGGGCGCGACGATTTCCGCGAACGCGGGGCGCAGCGCCACGCCCTCGATGGTGGCATCAAACATTTGCGCGAGTTGCCAGGCCGCTTCGAGCGCCGATGGCATCTGCTCGCTCTGATCCACAGGCAAAAGAATGCTCTTCATGGCGGGATCCAGCCTTGACGGATGTTCTTTGATTTGCGCGAAGCATAGCACAGTTGCGCACACAGGGGAGCGGATATCCGCTCCCCGTCAGCAGACCACGGCGGCGTGCCGCTAGCAATTTCCTCGCCGCGCGCTGCAAGCGGTTGGGTAGCGTCCCTCGCCCTTGAGGGCGCGCCGAGCGCAAGCACAAAAAGGCCGCCGTGTGAGAACGTTGCCTCAGGTGCCAACGGCCGACCTCTTCTTTTTTCGGCGCCTCCTCACGCGGGGCTGCCGATGCCGCGGCGGGAGGCTACCAACGCCTCCTGGCCGAGCGAGGTTAGGTTGGCGCTCCGGCAGGCGCGGCGGCGGCACTGCCGGCCAGCCTTTTTTCGCCGGCTGCCCCTTTGACACAGCCCCACGGCTTCGCACGTCCTGGCCGGGCTTGGCCGCGCACAGAGCCGCAACCGTTCCGGGAGCGGGCAGGCCCGGCAGTGGCGAAAGGCTGGCTGCCTGCTGTCCTTCGACGGCGCAGGTGGCCGGTAGGCCCGCCAAAAAATCGCGCTCGCCCGCCCGGACGCCCGCACCTCACGTCCTCGCCAAGGACCTCTGCTGCCGGCGTCGCGACGCCCGCGCCAGGCCGCCTCCGATCGGAGGCCGCGCCCGCTCTCGCCCCGTTGGCGTAGGAAGCCGCCCCACCACCACAACTCCAGATTGAAAATTATGCACATGTTGTGGGCAATTGACGCCACTTTCGGCGCTTTGCGTTGCGGGTCGCGCGCCCCCGACGCTAAGGTGGAGGGGCGCTGCCTCTCGCCGTGAGAGGCGTGGTCCGTCGTCTGGGTTGGTGGCGTGGGCAATCAGCGGGAGTGTCGGGGATGAGTGGCAGCGAGCGCGTCGATCCGAAGTGCGGGCCATTTGCCAATCTTTGGCTCACCTACTCCAACACGCTCGATGGCTTGGCCAAGGGTTGCGAACCCGCCGCGCTCGGCCTCAGCCGCTATAACCTCGAACTGATGACGCTGGCCCTGCGACGGACGCAGGCTTGGCTCGAGCAGCCGGCGCGCCTTGCCGGGACGCGGACGCCGCAGGATGTCATGAACGAACACGTGCGCTTCTGGCAGATCGCTGGCGCCCATTATGCGGAGAGTTCGCAGCGGCTGCTTTCGGCGCTCTTTGCCGCCGCCGCGCCGCCGGCCGGCGCGCGCGAGGGCGACGGCGCGGCGGCCCGCGATTATATTGCGGTCAGCGAGGTCAAGGAGGCGCCGGCCGCGCGCCCGGTGAGAGATCGTCGCGCGGCCTGAGGCCAAAGATCCCGTCGACCCGTGACATCGCCACCCTTGACAGCGGCCCCGAGACGCTGCGCTCTGGGTCTTTCAACGTGCGCTTGAGGAGCATGAGCCATGCGAAGCGTCGTGACCTGGGCGTTGGGGGCGGTTCTGCTCGTTGGTTTTGCGACGACCGTTGCCGCCAAAAAGCCCGCGAAAAAGCCCAAGCACTATGCGGCGCGACAGGTGGCCCACCGCGCGCGTGCACCGGCCGATGGCAGCGAGTGGTATGCGCGCGACGCCAGCAAGTTGCCGTTCGGTTCCAGCATCTGGTGGGACCAGATGCTGCGCGAGAACCGATTGACCTGTTGCAATTGAGGGCGAGGGCCGCCAACGGCCACCGCGTCAGCGCTTTGAGAACTGGAAGCTGCGGCGGGCCTTGGCGCGGCCGTACTTCTTGCGCTCGACGACGCGGCTGTCGCGGGTGAGGAACCCGCCTTTTTTCAGGACCGCTCTGAGCTCGGGCTCGTAGTAGGTGAGCGCCTTGGAAATTCCATGCCGCACCGCGCCGGCCTGGCCCGACAGTCCGCCGCCGGACACCGTCGCGGTGATGTCGAATTGGCTGAGGCGGTTGGCGGCCTGCAGGGGTTGCTTCAACAGCATTTGCAGGACCGGTCGCGCGAAGTACTGGGCGAAGTCCTTGGCATTGACCGTGATACGGCCTGCACCCGGCTTCAGCCAAACGCGCGCCACGGCATCCTTGCGCTTGCCGGTGGCATAGGCGCGCCCACGCGCATCGAGTTTTTGGCTGTAGCTGGGGGCAGCGGCGGGCGTCTCGCCCTTGAGGACCGACAAATCTTCCAAAGTTCTTGTTTCAGCCGGCATGGGTGTCACGCCCTCGCAACGTTCTTGGGGTTGAGTGCTTTGACGTCGAGCGGCTCGGGCTTTTGCGCATCGTGGGGATGGTCCGCTCCCTTGTAGACTTTCAAATTGCGCATCAATTTGCGTTGCAGGGGCCCACGTTTGAGCATGCGCTCGACGGCCTTTTCGAGGATCCGCTCCGGGAACTTGCTGGCGAGAACCATGCGCGGGGTCCGGGTTTTGAGGCCGCCGGGATAGCCCGTGTGCCACTGGTAGAGTTTGTCGTCGGTCTTGCGCCCGGTGAACACGACCTTTGCGGCATTGATCACGATCACGTTATCGCCGCCGTCGACGTGCGGGGTATAGGCGGGCTTGTGCTTGCCCCGCAGGTGGGTGGCGATGATCGTCGCCAGCCGACCGACCACCAGGCCGCTGGCGTCGATCAGGACCCATTTCTTCTCCAGCTCGCCGGGTTTGGCGGCATAGGTGCGCATGGCAGCCCTCAACGTCTCAAGTTGCGAGAACGGCCGCTTGTAGTGAGCGAACGCGGCGCTGTCAACGCCCATTCGTGCCGAGCGGGTTAAATTCAGACAATAAAATCATATGCCTAGGCTGATGGTAGAATATTACCTCAAGAGGTCCGGGGCGGACTCGGCAGCGCATAGGTGGCCACCGCGTGCGCCACCGGCTCGGCGGCGCCGTCGGAAAAGAGCTGCGCCTCCCCCACGGCAAGGCGCCGCCCCAGGCGCAACACCCGCACGCAGGCGATCAGATCGCGCGGCTCAGGTTTGGCTAAGAAATTGATATTTAAGCTGGTCGTGACGGCGTCGATGCCGGCTTCGCCCAGCGTGGCGATGATGGCGACGTAAACGGAAAAGTCCGCGAGCATAAACATGGTTGGCCCGGAAACCGTGCCCCCCGGCCGCAAGTGCCGATCTTGTTTCTTGAGCCGTACCCGTGCGCGCCGCGCGCCCGCCTCTTCGATCAGCATGGCGCGGCCGCCGACATGAATTTGCGGAAAGTGGCTGTTGATGAGCGCCTCGACCTGTGCAGCATCAAGGCCACGCAAATTTTCCTCCTTGCCCGACATTCCGACTAACGTCCAACTTTTGTCATTTGGCACCCTTACCAGACCTTTCTATGCTCCCACCCGATATCGCAACGAGGACATAGTCATGCATCAGATGATTCGCCTGGCGATCGCTGCCGTCCTGGCCGTCGCTTTCGCCTGCCCATCCGCTATTGCGACCGCACAACCCGTCAAACAGATTAAGCTGACCGACAAGCACGTCGAAGGTTTCATTGCGGCGCAGCAGGACATGGCCGGCGTTGCGGAAAAGATGCAAGGCAGCACCTCCGACAAGCCCGACCCTAAGATCGAGGCCGAGCTCGAGTCGATTGCCAAGAAGCATGGTTTTCAATCGTTCGCCGAGTACGACGACGTCGCCGGCACCATTTCCATGGTGATGGCGGGGATCGATCCGCAGACCAAGGCGTTCACCGAGCCGCAGATCGCCATCAAGAAGGAGATTGAAGAGGTCACCGCCGACAAGTCGATCCCTGACAAAGAGAAAAAGCAGATGCTCGACGAATTGAATGATGCGCTGAAGTCGGCCGCACCCATTCAGTTTCCGAGCAATATTGAGATCGTCACCAAATACTACGACAAGATCGACGCGGTCTTGCAATAGGACAGGAGCTTTAAGGATGCCGGCGCCGAAATCGGCGGCTCGCCGTCTCCCGCCCGCGGCGCGTGAGGCCGGCGAGCTCAAGCGCGAACGTGCCGGCGCCGTGCGCATCCTCACGCTGGCCCGGCCGGAAAAGCGCAACAGCTTGTCCGAAGCCATGCTGGGCGCGCTGCAGTCGGCAATTGCCGAGGCCGACGGCGACGAGGCCGTGCGCGCGGTGGTACTTGCCGCGGAGGGCCCGGTGTTTTCCGCCGGGCACGATTTGAAAGAGTTGACCGCCCGCCGCAGCGATGCCGACGGCGGCCGCGCCTATCACGCACAGATTATGCATCAATGCTCGGACATGATGCGGTCCATCGTGCGCTGCCGCAAGCCGTTCATCGCCGCCGTGCAGGGACCGGCGCTGGCCGCCGGCTGCCAGCTGGTGGCGACCTGCGATCTGGCGGTGGCGGCGATGCACGCCACCTTTGCCACGCCCGGCGTCAATATCGGTCTCTTCTGCTCGACGCCGATGGTCGCCTTGTCGCGCAACGTCCCGCGCAAGCGCGCCATGGAGATGCTCCTGCTGGGCGAACAGCTCGCCGCCGACAAGGCCGCCGACTACGGCCTTGTCAATCGCGTCGTGCCGGCGGAGCGTGTCATGGGGCAAGCGCTGGCGCTGGCGGAGCTGATCGCCGCCAAGCCTAAGGCCACGGTGGCGATCGGCAAGGAGGCCTTCTATCGCCAGCTCGAAATGGACCTGGCCGACGCCTACAGCTATGCCGCCAGCGTGATGGTGGAAAACATGCTGCACGCCGAGGCCAAGGAGGGGATCGGGGCCTTCCTGGAAAAGCGCCAACCGGAGTGGGACCAAAGCTGACGTTGCGTTCCCGACCAGCGCCTGCCAAAAGCAGCCGCGAGCAGCCGCCATCGGGCCAAGGCCATGGACCACACCACCTATAGCGATACCTACATCGCCGATATTCTGCGCGAGGCGCGCGTCATTGCCATGGTTGGGGCCAGCGGCAGCAACAACCGGCCGAGTTACTTCGCCATGAAGTACTTGTTGGGCAAAGGCTACCGCGTGCTGCCGATCAATCCGACCGCGGTGGGCCAGAGCATTCTCGGCCAACCGGTGCTGGCATCGCTAGCCGAGCTTGCCGCGCCGGTCGACATCGTCGATATCTTTCGCGGGCCGAAGGCCGCCCTCGAGATCACGCGCGAGGCGATCGCCCTCAAAGACAAGCTCGGCATCAAGGTGATCTGGATGCAGCTGGGCGTGCGCAACGAGGCGGCGGCGGCGGCGGCGGAGGCGGTCCACCTCAAGGTGGTCATGAACCGCTGTCCGAAAATCGAGTACGGGCGCCTTTCGGGCGAAATCGGCTGGGCCGGCGTAAACGCGGGTGCCATTTCTTCGAAACGCCCACTGCTGGGCCAGCGCGGTGTGCAAAACCACGTGCTCGCCGGCCGACGCTAGGGCGCGCGGCCTGCCGGTCGGGCGCGGCCCTCAGAACAGCGCATAACCGCCGTCGATCAGGAAGGTGTCGCCCGTGTGGTAGCGGGACGCCTCGCTCATCAAATAGACGGCAATGCCACCGAAATCATCGCCGGTCCCCCAGCGTCGCATGGGAATGCGCGGCAGCACGTTGCTTGCAAACTTTTCGTTGCCGATCGCGCCTGCCGTCATCGTGGTCTCGATCCAGCCCGGCAAAATTGCGTTGGCGCGAATGCCGTGCCGCGCCAACTCCACCGCCAGCGCGCGAATCATCGAAATCAGCCCACCCTTGGTGGCCGCGTAGTGTTCGTTGCGCGCGGCGCCTTCGATGGCGGCGAGCGAGGCCGTGCCAACGAGCACACCGCCGCCGCCGCGCTCGACCATATGCCTGGCGGCGGCACGGAAGGTGTAGAAGGCCCCGTCGAGATTGACTTTCAAAACGCGGTGCCACTCCTCGGCTGCAATCGCCAGGAACGACGGCGCGCCGCGACCGCTGACACCGGCATTGGCAAAGCAGCCGTCGAGGCGTCCGAGCACGCGCAGCGTCTCGGTCATGGCCGCCTCGACGGCCGCCTCCTCGCCGACGTCGCAGTCGAGAGCGAGCACGCGCCGCCCCGTGGCCTCGAGTTCGACTTTGGCCGCGCGGTTCTTGGCGGCATTGGTCCCCCAAATGGCCACGTCGGCGCCGGCTTGGGCCACGGCGCGGGCCATGCCCAAACCGATGCCGCTGTTGCCGCCGGTCACGAGGGCGACCTTGCCGCTGAGATCGAAGGGCGTGTACATGGGCCAACTCCGAGCGCCGCGAGGCAGGGGGCGCGCCAGGCGCCGGCGTAACGCGCAAGCCCACACTTAACCGCGCGGCTTGACGCAAAACAAGCGCGCGCCCGACGCCCAGCCCAAGCCCCTCACACAAGGCAAAGGCGCGCAGGGGCTCCGCGCGCCGTCTTCTCGCTGACAACCGATGGCTGGGTAATGCCCTACAGCTTGTGCGCCATGCGCTCCTTCTTGGTCGCCAAATAGCGCTTGTTGTAGGGAGAGGCTTTGACGATGAGCGGGATCTGCTCGATCACATCCACCCCCTCCTCCCGCAGGGCCTCGACCTTGGCGGGATTGTTGGTGAGCAGACGGATCTCGGGATAGCCGAGGTCAAACAGGATGTGGGCGGCCAGGTCATAATCGCGCGCCTCGATCGGGGCGCCGATGGCGACATTGGCATCGACCGTATCGTAACCACGATCCTGCAGCGCGTAAGCCCGGATCTTGTTGACGAGCCCGATGCCGCGGCCTTCCTGGTAGGGCAGGTAGACCAGCACACCTGTCGGGCTCGAGACGATTCGATCCATAGCGGCCTGCAGCTGCGGGTAGCAATCACAGCGCAGGGAGTGAAAGATGTCCCCCGTGACGCAGCCGCTGTGCACGCGAACGACAGGCAGCTGGTCGCCGGCATCCTTCGACCGGTGCACCAAAACCAAAGCCTGCGTGTTCGGATCGGTCCCCTGGTAGGCACGTGCCTCCAGTTGTAACTCTTGGCCTCTAAATTCAATTGGTAGGATCGTCTGAGCTGTCCAATCGAGTTCAAGCTCAAACGACTTCACCGCATTCGATTGCATCGAACTCTCCAAACGGCATGTCTGCGCGCATATGGGCTGGCAATTTGGGTCTTGTAAAGGCGAGCCGCCAGCGACGCCGCGTCACAAGTTGTTACGCGTCACAAGTTGTTACAAGGAAACTCTCCCTCCACCCGGTGATCCTCAGTGTCCAAGCGTAGATCCGGCTGGCCGGTTTGGCACCGCCGCGAGCAGGCAGATAAGACGGCAAAGTCGAGCCCGAAGTGCCAGATCGAAGCGGCTCGGGCACGTCTCGGTGTCTCTCCCTCCTCGATAACTGCTCGAACATGAACGCAGGATGTATGCCATCGGTTCCCGCCTAATCGTTCGCATATGGATAAATATCGCGAGAGGTTTTGTCTTTATTGATCATAAGGTTATGGACAACCTATGAGTATCCTGACGATTTCTTCGCACCTGCACGCGGCGCCAATTGCCCGCCCTTGATCGCTTCTTCTTCATTGCCGGTTCATCGCAGCTGTGATGGTCTATGACAGCTGTGTGACACCCCGGGCGTTCCTAAATGAGCGATCAAACTGTTGGTCTGCCAGCAAGAAAGTCGCGCTGGTCGCGAACACGCGCGCTTGGACGCAAGTGGCTCTACGACCTCGAATTGCGCCCGGCGTCGGCCTGGGCCGTCGTGTCCGTTCTCGCTCTGGTGCTGGCAAGGTACTTCTGGTTGGACGAGGGTAACCCGTCCAACATCCTTTTCACCGCCGCCGTGACGGGCGCGCTGGTCGGCTTCGTGGTGCTTTTGTCGCGGCGGGTGCTGTTCGCAAGCGTCCTCGTCTCGGCCCTGGTCGTCGTGGTGGTGGCCGCGGCGGCGGTGAAGCACTCGATCATGAACATGGTCGTGCATGCCTACGACCTCGTCTTCTATCTCAGTTCCTGGTCCACGATCAGCTTCCTTTGGACCGACCACCGGCGCTACGTGCTCACGTTCCTGGCGGCGCTCGCGGGCCTGCTTGGGGTGAGCTGGCTCGCCTACCGCGCGGACCCCAGCCGCGTGCCCCGTCGCTGGGCGGCCGTCACCGTTATCGCCTGCATCCTGTTGGCCGCGCTCGGCGCCTACGCCAAGGGCGAGCGGCGCCACATGCAATTCTACTTCTCCGGGCTCTATCTTTCCTCCTTTTACGCCTCTTGGGGCGAGACCATCGAGGCACTCTATCGCGGCACGCTGCTGGAAGCGGCCTCCAAACCCGCCGGTACCGCCTTCGCGATTCCGAAGACCTGCCCAATGCGGGGCAAGCCGCCACACATTATCCTCGTGCACCAAGAATTGGTGGTGCAGCCCTCGCTCTTTCGCACGCTCCGCTACGACGGCTCGATCGATTCCTTCTTTCGCTCCGATGATGAGCAACTGCACGCACTCCGGGTGGAAACCTACGGCGGCGCCTCCTGGCTGACCGAGTTCTCGCTGCTGGCGGGGGTCTCAACCCATTCCTTCGGCGGCATGCGCCAGTTCGTGCAGACCTTCACGCAAAGCAAACTCAAAGACACGTTGCCGCAGGCCCTGCAGCGCTGCGACTACCGCAACGTCGTGTTCTACCCAATGTTGAAGAATTTCGTCTCCAACGACCGCTTCTACAGCTCCATCGGCCTGACGGAAATTTTCGATCTCAAGGCGCAAGGCGCACCCTCGGCGCAGGAGCGGGACAGCTTTTACTATGGCAATGCGCTGAAGGAGATGGAGCGGCACTTCCGCACCTCATCCAAGCCGCTCTTTACCTTCATCCAAACCATGTCGGCGCACTGGCCTTACGACTTCAAGTATGAGCCGCAGCTCGATGTTCCGGGCGGCGGTCCGGGCACCGACCCGGAGATGAGCGAATATTTGCGCCGGGTTGCCATCGCCAAGCTGGACTACGAGGCGCTCGTGCAGCAGCTCGTCAATCGGTTTCCCAACGAGCGCTTCTTGCTCGTGCACTACGGTGACCATCATCCCATGGCCACCCGCACCCTGCTCGGCTACCGGGACGAAACGGAGGCCGAGGACGTCCTGCTCGATCCCAATTCGATCGGCTTTCACACCTACTTCGCCGTGCACGGCATCAACTATCACCTGCCTCCACTGCCGCGCTTCCAGCCCCTCGATGTCGCCTATCTTGGCAGCATCATCCTCGACCTCGCCGGCTTGCCCTTGTCCGATTCGCACCGGGAGCGGCTGCGGCTGATGGCTGAGTGCAACGGGCGCTACTACAGCTGTGCTCGCCGCGAGGACATCTTGGCCTTCCACCGGCGCTTGATCGATTCGGGTGTGGTGCTAACCGACTGAGCCGCCGGCGGCTTTGCCGCCCGCGGCACCTGGCCGCCCCGGCCGCTTGTGATTGGCGCGCATTGGTGGCAGAGGAACGGGATGGCCGGTGGCCCCGACGCGTAAGGATAGCCCCTTGTCGATCCCCAATCCGCACGCCGCGCCCCCCCAAGAGGCGCGCCCGGCGAGACGGCTCATCACCGTGGTCGTCCCAGCCTTCAACGAGGCGGCGGGACTGGAACGGCTTTTGACGCGCTTGCGGCCGGTGCTGGAGGGGCTCGGTTTCGACTGGGAGATCATCTTTGTCGATGACGGCTCCAACGACGGCACGCGCGACAAGCTTAAGCACCTCAATGCCAACGAACCCAACGTCAAAGGGCTCGTGCTCAGCCGCAACTTCGGCAAGGAGAACGCCATGGCGGCCGGCTTGCGCTACGCCAAGGGCGATGCCGTCGTCGTCATGGACGCGGATCTGCAACATCCCCCGGAGCTGATCGCCACCTTCGTCACGCTTTGGAACGAGGGCTACGACATCGTCTACGGCCAGCGCCTCGATCGCGCCGCCGATAGCCTCGCCCATCGCTGGGGCGCGCGCGTGTACTATGCAGCCTTCCGCAAGCTGACCCGCACGGCGCTCCCCGCCGGGGCCGGCGACTTTCGCCTGCTCGACCGCAAGGCGGTCAACGCCATCAACACCATGGGTGAACGCGCCCGGTTCACCAAGGGTCTGTATGCCTGGATCGGTTTTCGCTCGCGCGGCGTACCCTTCCAGGTGCCAGCGCGTTCGGCGGGAAAGAGCCGCTGGCGCCCGCGCGAGCTCTTGCGCTTTGGCATCGACGGGCTCGCCTCATTCACGACCATACCGCTCAAAGTCTGGTCCTACGTCGGCCTGCTGATTTCGCTGTTCGCCTTCTGCTATGCAATGATCTTTCTGATCAAGACCTTGATCTACGGCACCGACGTGCCGGGCTTTCCGACCTTGGTCATCTCGGTGATGTTCTTTGCCGGGGTGCAGCTCTTATCGCTCGGCATCCTTGGCGAATATCTGGGCCGGGTCTACGAGGAGGTCAAAGGCCGGCCGCTGTTTTTGGTGGCCGAGGAATTGGGCATGGAGGACGGGGCGCGCGGCACGCCGACGCAGCGCCGACGCGAGGCTTGAGCGCGCCGGCCGGTCGCAGGCGCGGCGCGATGGCATCATTGGGCGAGCATGGTCATTCTTTGCGCCGATGACTACGCACTGAGTTTAGGGGTCGCGCGCGCCGTCGGCGAGCTGTCGGCGGCGCGACGGCTGTCGGCCACCAGCGTCTTGGTGACGGCGGCGCATTGGCCGGGCTTGGCGCCCCGGCTCTCGGTCCACCGCGGGCATCTGGCGATCGGTCTGCATTTCAATCTCACGCTGGGCTCACCGCTGGGCAAAATGCCAAGGCTGGCCCCGTCGGGCACGCTGCCGGGTCTCGCGAAATTGATCGGTGCGGCCTTGCTGGGACTGGTCGACCGCACGGAGATCAGGGACGAACTCGAACGCCAGCTCGATCATTTCGAGCGCGGCCTGTCGTTTCCGCCTGACCAGGTCGACGGACACCAACACGTCCACGTCGTGCCCGGAATCCGCGAGGTGGTGCTCGAGACGCTGGCCCGGCGCTACCCAACCCTGCCGCCGCTGGTGCGCGACCCCAGTGACCGCTGGGAGGCGATCGCTGCCCGTCCCAGCGCCAAGCGCAAGGCCGCCCTGGTGGCGACGCTGGCGCTCGGTTTCGCGGCCGCGGCGCGCCGGCGTGGCCTGCCGACCAACCAGGGCTTTTCCGGCTTTTCCAAGTTCGACGTCAGCGTTCCTTACGCGAGCGAACTCGAGGAGGCCCTCAAGCATCTCGGTGCGCGACCCCTCGTCATGTGCCATCCGGGCCATCCCGACGCCGAACCCGCCCACGGCGACCCGGTCGCTGCGCGACGCCGCATGGAGTACGACGCCTTAATGGCAGACCGGGCACTGCCGCAGCGCATTTGGCGGCCCTCGCGCGCCCCCGACGGTCCGCCCGTCGACTGGGCAAGCGTGTGGTTGTAAAGCCGATGCAAGGGGCCGGCAGCGACGGCAGCAGAGTGCGGCACGGCCGGCTGCGGCACGGCTTGGCCTTTTTGCTGTCGGGCGGGCTTGCCTTCACGGCCGACGCCGTCACCCTCAAGGCCCTGACCGTGCTCGTGGGTCTCAATCCCATCTTCGCCCGCCTGTTTGCCATCTCGCTGGCGATGCTGGTCGGCTGGTTGGCGCACCGCAGCTTCACGTTCGCCTTGCGCGTGCCGCCAAGCCTTGCCGAATTCCTGCGCTATACCGCGGTCGGCTGGAGCGTCGCGGCCGTCAACTATGGCCTGTTCGTCGGCATCCTTTTGCTGTGGCCTGCCGTCGAACCGTTGCTGGCGCTGTTTTTCTCCTCGCTGGTGGCCACCCTGTTCGCCTATTTCGGCATGCGTTACGCCGCCTTTCGCGTTCACCGCGGCTGAGGCGCACGCTGGGTCAAGCCTGTGCCGCCCTCGGCCAACCAACACCAAGCGGGCGCGCAAATCTCAAGGCGACAGGCGCCGAGCCGGCGCGCTAGGCTCGGCGACGAGATCGGCGCCGCCCTTTTGCCGAGCCGCTGCCGCAAGAGGTCATCACCGCCATGAAGATCGACGCCGTCGAACTCACGCTGTTCGCATGGGATGACATTCCCCCGACCAAGTACACCGCCGGCACGCTCAATCTCTCCGGACGCAGCAGCTTGGGCCTCCTCAGGCTCGGGACCGACACCGGCGTTGACGGCCATGCCTTCCTGGGATCTGCCACCAACCCCGCCGACACGGACGCCGGTGCTTTGATCCGCTTTCTCAAGCCCGTCTTGCTGGGCAAGGACCCGTTGGGACGCGAGCAGCTGCACGCGGCCATGCGCAGCCGCCAACGCCACGCGGGGCTGCGCGCGATCGGCGCCTGCGATACCGCGCTCTGGGACATCGCGGCCAAGGTCGCCGGCATGCCGCTGCATGCCTTTTTGGGCAGCGCGCGCTCGGCGATCGGCGCCTACGCCTCAAGCCAGGTGCTCGACAGCATCGCCGCCTACGCGGACGAGGCGGCGCAGTTTCGCGCCGATGGCTGGAAAGCCTACAAGATCCATCCGCCCCACGGTCCCGAGGATGATATCAAGGTGTGCGAGGCTGTGCGCAAGGCGGTCGGCGACGACTACACCTTGATGCTCGACTCGACCTGGAGCTACCGCTACCCGGAAGCGCTCAAGGTCGGACGCGCCATCGAGCGGCTCGGCTTCTTGTGGTTCGAAGATCCCCTCAACGAAGAGGACATCTATTCCTATGTGAAGCTGCGCCAGAAGCTCGATATCCCGATTCTCGCCACCGAGTATCCGGCCGGCGATATCGGCAGCTACGCGGTGTGGCTGACCGAACGGGCCACCGACTATCTGCGCGGCGACATTCCCCAAAAGGGCGGGCTCACCACCATGCTCAAGACGGCGCACCTGGCCGAGGCTTTCCACATGAACTACGAGGTGCACCACGGTGGCAACTCGCTCAACAACATGGCGCAGCTCCACTTCGCCTGCGCCATTGCCAACACCACCTACTTTGAGGTGTTGTTGCCGCACGGCGCCCACAAGTACGGGCTCAAGAATGATATCGTGATCGGCAAGGACGGTTTGGCGCATTGCCCGGCGGTGCCGGGCATCGGCGCCGAAATCGATCTTGAGCTCATCGCGCGCAAGACGACGGGACGGTTGAGCTGAGGGGCAACGGGCGGCCGCTCGCTTGCACGCTTCCCAGGGCGTGGGCGTTGCGGCGGGAGGCCTCAGTCCCGTTACCCAATCCTCTTGGCGAAGGCGGCAATGGCATCGGCGGCCGTCGCCAAGTTGCCGCGGCGGGTGTGACCGGAGGCCCCGCGCGGGCCCAAGTCGTGATCGCCGTCGGCGGCCCAAGCGAGCCGAATGGCGGCCGACAACGCATAGCCCTCGACCTCGCCGCGGTTGCCGAAGGGATCCCGTTCGCCCTGAATGATCAGGGTTGGACACGTGAGGTCTTTGAGATGAGCGGTGCGCAATTGCGCAGGCTTATTCGGCGGATGAAAGGGATAGCCCAGACAGATCAGGCCCGCGATCCGTCCCTCGCCGAAAAGCCGATCCGCCACCAGGCTCGCCACCCGACCGCCCATGGATTTGCCACCGATGAGCAGCGGGGCGCCTTTCGGCGCCGCCCGCGCGGCGGCCACATACTCATCCATCAGGCGTTCGGCCCGCGGCGGCGGCTTTTTCCCGCCGCCCGCGCGGCGCCCCGCCATATAGGCAAATTCGAACCGTAAGGTGGCGATCCCCCGCTCGGTCAGAGCGGCCGCGATCGCGGCCAGAAATGGGCTCGTCATGCCAGCGCCTGCGCCATGCGCGCACAGGAAGCGGGCCAAGGGGCCCGGCGGCCCGGAGGCCAGGAATTCGACCATAGCGCACGCTCTCTGCTCTGCCGGGCTGCTCTGCCGGGCTGCTCTGCCGGGTGTCGTCTTGGGGTCCCCAGGGTCACCCAGGCTTGGCTGTCTGCCCAATCTCTCGTGGGGCGCTGCCGCCGGGCGACCGAATTGCTTTACGTCGCCGGGCGCGGCGTGGCTAGCCGCGCGTCAAGATCGATTTTGCGTTGGACATCTCCCCCGGCCTCTTTTCCGCCGCGAGTGTGCCAAACAAGAAACAAACGAGGGTTGTTTATAGAGCTCGGCCTGGAACACAATGTGAACGTCGTGAGGTCCTGTGATGCGTCCCAGTGTTCCGCGTGGCCCCGTATTGCTGCCTCGTGTTGCGTTGCGTTTATCCCCAGTTCACGACCCTGTGATCACACCGAAGACGGTGGTGCTGCGTTCCCTCTTCGCTCACAGGGCCGACCCGAGTGGAGCCAGGTTGTCGCGTCCTCCCTCGGAGCCCGGTTGGTTGCGTCGCGTTGTCGAACGTCGTGTTGCGTCTGCGTCACCTCAGTCCCCCAAACCAAGCATCGGGCCCGCCATGGCGGACCTCAGGCGAGCCGCGGCCGCAAGCAAGTGTGCGCGTCTGGCGGCACGGCTCGCCGATCTGGCCGGTCCCGGTGAGGCGCGTTTAGGAGCAGCTTGCATGTCTGTTGCACCGTATTCGTGTCGGCCGCGTACAGGTGGTGCGCACTGGGTCGCCTTGAGCGAGGCGGCCGCGGCGATCGTGCGGTCGCTTCCGCCGCCGGCGCCCCGCACGCGTCAAGGGCGCCAAAGCCATCAAAGTGATGAGGACGATTAGGGATGGTCGCCTGCTCCGCCGTCCCTGCAGCAGGCGCATCCAGCGTGCGACAGACCAAGTCAACAAAGGTTTTACGTGACACGGTTTTGCGTCGTGAAACCGAGACGCTGGATGCGCCTGCTACTCGCCGCAGCTCAAGCCACAACAAACCCCCAACCCAGAAGGTGTCAGAGATGTTCCCCCGCCACGTGAATCCGATGCAATGGCAGCTGGCGATGGACTATGCGCGTCTAGCCTGCGCGCGCATTTTTCGCGATGGCGGCAGCGCCAGCGATGCGCTCAGCGCTTTCAACTTGGCCCCGGCCACGACGACGCCCGATTGGAACACCTCGGTCAACCGTATTGCCGAGGCCTTGTGCGTCAGCCAACAACAACGCAAGGCGGCGGCCTGAGGCAAACGAAACCGGCTTACGGTTCCAGTTCGGTGTCCCAATAGAGGTAGTCAAGCCAGCTCTCGTGCAGGTAATTGGGCGGGAACAAACGCCCGTTTCGGTGCAGTTCGAACACCGTCGGCCGATACGGCATCTGCCGAGGCTGCATGCCGGCGTGGTGGGCGAAATGCCCGCCCTTGCTCAAATTGCACGGGGCGCAGGCAGTGACGACGTTGTCCCAACGGGTCTGTCCCCCGCGCGAGCGCGGGACGAGGTGATCGAAGGTCAGATCGTCCTTATCGCCGCAGTATTGACAGGCGAAACGATCGCGCAGGAACACATTAAAGCGCGTAAAGGCCGGGTAAAGCGCTGGTTTCACGTAGGTCTTGAGCGAGACTACGCTCGGCAGTCGCATCTCGAAGGAAGGGCTGCGCACAAAGCGCTCGTATTCGGAGACAATGTTGACCCGCTCCAAAAACACCGCCTTGACCGATTCCTGCCAGCTCCAGAGCGACAAAGGATAGTAGCTCAGGGGACGGAAGTCGGCATTGAGGACAAGGGCCGGGAAATTCTCCGGCGCGGCGGTGTAAGCGTTCACAGCTCCGATCTCGCGACCATATCCTTGGGACGAATCAACACCCCAGGCTTGATGAGCGGGGCCATACTAGCTGTGCATGTCGGGCCTGTGAAGGCATCGGCGGCCGATTGAAAAGACAGGCAAAAAACGCACAACGACGCGCCGCGCCTCAGGCCTTGCAGGCTTGTGCAATGAAGCCGCCACCCAGGCGCTCGCCCGCGGCATCGATGCCGTGCGCAAGGCCGGGCCGCACGTGCCACTCGACCGCGAGGCCGGCAGCCGCCAGCTGCTCGCGCGCCAAATGCAAGGCCGCCACCGCAATAAGATCGTCGGCCTCACCGTGCACGAGCAGAACGGGCGGCCTGGTTTTGATCTCCCCCAGATGCTCCGGCCCCGCGAGCAGGCCCGAGTAGGCAACCACCGCCACGGGCGCAACCGCCCGGCGCAAAGCCACGTGCAGGGCGAGCATGCTGCCCTGGCTAAAGCCAACGAGCGCCAGGCGCCCCGCGGCGACGCCGAGGCGCGCAAGCTCCTGAGCGATAAAGCGATCGAGGCCGGGCGCGGCGGCAACGACGCCGCGCCAGTACTCGCTGGGATCCTGCAGCGTCAGTGGGAACCACTGCAGCGCGCCCGGCATTCCCGGAACAGCGTCCGGCGCATTCGGGGCCACGAAGGCCGCGTCGGGCAAGCGCGAGCGCCAACCATGCGCCAAGGCGAGCAAATCCTCCCCGTTCGCCCCGTAGCCGTGCAGCAGCACCACCAATGCGGTGGCGCGGCCGCTCACGGGGGCCAGGCGTGGTCCATCAAGCGTGCGCAACCTACTCATGGCCGTTACACCGGTGTTGCCCTGCCCAGGCGTTTTAGATGGGCGTAGTAGTTCCACAGCAGACGCGCGGCCACCCCGCGCCAAGGTCGCCAGCGCTCGGCGATGGCGAGCAACTCCTCGGCGCTCGGACGCGCCGTGAGACCCAGTGCCTTCTGCGCGCCGATCTGCAACGCCAGATCGCCCGCCGCAAAGCCGTCACCGCGGCCGAGACAAAACATAATGTAGATGTCCGCCGTCCAGGGGCCGATGCCATTAATCGCCGTCAATGCGGTCTGAATTTCCGCATCGTTGCGGGCATCGAACGCGGTGAGGTCGAGACCGTCGGCGCAGGCGGCACAGATTGCGCGCAAGGTGCGGATCTTCGCGCGCGACAAGCCAGCGGACGCGAGCGCGACATCCTCGAGTTGCTGAACGGCGAGGGGCTCGAAGGGCTGGCACAGGCTCAGCGTGCGCAGCCAAATCGCCGAGGCGCTCGCCACCGATAGCTGCTGGCCGACGATGATACGGGCCAGCCCCTCGAAGCCTGCGGGCCGCCGCCGCAGGGGCGGATCCCCCGCGGCATCGTGCACCATGCGCATGGTTTGACAACGGCGCCTGAGCGCGCGCACGCCCTCGCGCACATCCTCCTCGCTGGCAATGATCCGCAGCACCAGCGGCGCCCGCCGCGGCGGGCGCACGGCGCTCCCCCTGCCTGTGGCGGCGCGCCTGCGTTTTGCTTGGTCGGCGCGTCCGTCCCGCTTGCTGACCCTGTCCGCCTTGCTGGCCACGCACCTTGCTCCGCCTGAGGCTCGACCCCGATCGTGGCGGGGCATCTTTGGTGTAGCGGTGCGCCTGGGTTTGACGCAAGCTCGGGCGATCCCGAACCGCGCCCGGGGCTCCCGGCAGCGCTCGGGCCCAACAGCGCCACGCCCCACCGCTTGTCTTGGAGCACGCCCGCACGCCTATGCAGCCAGGCCCGGTTTTCAGGTTTGCGCCCAGTCCCAACGGCGCCCTGCACCTCGGTCACGCGCTCTCCGCCCTCATTGGCTTCGAGCGCGCCCAGGCGCTGGGCGGTCGCTTCCTGTTGCGCATCGAGGACATCGATGCTGGCCGTACGCGGGCCAAGTTCATCGCCGGCATCTTTGCGGACCTGCGCTGGCTCGGGCTGACCTGGGCGGAGCCGGTGCTACGCCAGTCCCAGCGCATGGCCGCCTACGCAGCGGCCGCGGCCCGACTCAAAGCCATGGGTTTACTGTACCCGTGCTTTGCCACCCGCGCTGAGATCGCAAGCGCCGCGCGCGCGGCGCCTCGCGATCCCGATGGCGCACCCCTCTACCCCGGCCTCTGGCGTCAGGCGCGCGCCGCCGACATCGCCGAGCGCGAGGCCCAGGGCACAGGCTTCGCCTTGCGTCTCGACATGGCGGGGGCCGTGGCTGCGGTTCGCCGGCGGCTCGCGGGTGCCGCCCTGACCTTCACCGAACTCGACGAGCGCGGCCGCTGCCGCACGATCCCGGCACACCCCGAGCGTTGGGGGGACGCCATCATTGTGCGCAAAGACGTGGCAACCAGTTACCACTTGGCCGTCGTCGTCGACGACGCCTTCCAAGGCGTCACCCACGTCACGCGCGGCGCCGATCTGTTGGCGGCGACCGACCTGCATCGCCTGCTGCAGCTGTTGCTCGACTTTCCCGCCCCCCTCTATCACCACCATCGCCTGATCACGGACGCTGGGGGCCGCAAGCTCGCCAAGAGCGTCGGCGATACGAGTTTGCGCGAGCTGCGGCGCCAAGGCCTCACACCCGCCGACGTGCGGCGGCTGGTCGGGCTCGCCCCGGCTCCCGCGGTCGGCGCAATGAAAGACGTACGGCCGTGCCAAATCTTAGAATAAATCTGCGCGTGGCCTCAGTTTGGACGCGATTAACCGAAATCATATATTGATATCGGAAACGCTCGGGCATCTCGGCCGCGTCTTGGGGCGCGGCCGCGGCATTAATCCTTTGTTAAGTTCATTGTCCGAGCTTGATCGAAGTCCGGCCTATAGTCGCTTTAGATTGCTTGGGATTTCCGGTGACAAAGCTGGTTATCGGCGACAGCGGCGGCCGGGTGCGGGGAAAATAGAGCGGATCTCATCGAATGCAGTTTACGTCCCAGCTCGAGCAGGGCGACTGGTACATTGTGGCCAGTTGGTTATGCGTCGTCCTTACGCTTATCCTTTACGGTATTGGAATTGCCTTTGCCAAATTCCGTCACGCCCTGGCGCGCGCGGGGGCCAAGCGCAAAACGGCACGCGCCGGCGCGCGTGCCGCGCTGGCCCGGCGCGCCGAGATCGCCGCGCCTGCCAAAACCTCAAAGCCGCCCGCAGCGGGGCACTGGTCGGCGGTCGCCGCCATTGTTGAGACGGGATTGCGCCAGGTCGAGGCGATGTCGGCGTGCCACGCTGCCGCCGGTCGGCAAATCGATGCGGCCGAGTACGCCCTCCACCGCCTGATCGCGGATTGCAGCAAGGTGATGCGTCGGCCGCTCGTGGAGCCGGCGGCTCCCCTCCTTCCCCTGCTGCGACTGCCGCCTCCCGCGATCGTTGCCGAACCGCTGGCGGCTTGAGGCGCCGCAACTCAGGCCGCTCGGCGGGGCGCAAAAAAACCGATCAAGGCGTCGAGGACCGCATCGGGCGCCTCCGCCATCAGGGTGTGGCCACCGTCGGCAATCGTCACCGTCTCGGCGCCGGCGATGAGTTCGGCGAGCTGGCGGCCCGCCCGCGGCGGGGTCATCACGTCGTTGGCGCCGATGATGATGAGGCTCGGACAGCGAACACGGCGCGCCGCGTCAGGTCCGGAGGTCCAGGTGTTGCAGGCCTCAAAGTCGGCGGCAAGGACGCCGGGCGCGTTGCGGGCAAGCAGCGCCATGCTGGCGTTGCTGAGCCAAAGTCCCGGCACGGCATTACCGCCGCGTTTGGCATCGGCGCCGAGCGCCCAGGTCGTGATCAGCCGGTGCGCCTCGTGCGGCTGCTCGCGCGCCGCCCGCAGCAGCTGCTCGTTGACGGGCAGCGCCGGCGCGGCGCCGATAAGCAGGAGCCGGCGGATGCGGTCGCCGAGCGCGGCCGCGGCTTCGAGCGCAATCGCCGCACCCATGGAATGGCCGACGAGCGCCGCACTTTCGGCGCCCACCGCCGCAAGCAAGCGACCGATCCAGCCGGCCAGCTCCGACACGCCTGCCAGCGGCGGGCCTTGCGTGCGGCCGTGGCCCGGCAAATCGACGGCCAGCACGGCGTGACCGTGCCAGGCGCACCAGCGCGCTGGCAGCTGCCAAATGGTGTGGTCCTGACCGGCACCATGAATAAAGAGGACAACGGGCTTGCCCGGATCGAAGGTGTGCCCGCCCGTTGCCGCATACACCCGTTTGCCGTCGACGATGACGTCCATGGCCTAGCCCTTTTGCGAGGCCGCAAGGGCCTGATCGAGATCATCGATCAGGTCCTGGGCATCCTCCAACCCAACCGAGAGGCGCACCAGTTCTTCACCGACGCCGGCGTTGGCGAGGTCTGCGAGGCTCATCTGCTGATGCGTCGTGCTGGCCGGATGGATCACCAGCGATTTGGCGTCGCCGACATTGGCCAGGTGCGAGAACACCTTGAGACGCTCGATCAGCTTGGCTCCCGCGGCGCGACCGCCCTTGATGCCGAAGCTCAAAATCGCGCCCGCGCCCTTGGGCAGCTGACGTCGCGCCAGGGCATGATCGGGATGGCTTTCCAGTCCCGGGTACTTGACCCAAGCCACCGCGGCGTGGGCCTCCAGGTGGCGGGCCACGGCCTCGGCGTTGGCGACATGGCGGGCCATGCGCACGGGGAGGGTTTCGATGCCCTGCAAGAGGTAAAAGGCGGTGCTGGGGCTCATGCAGGCCCCGAAATCGCGCAGACCCTCGGCGCGAGCGCGCATAAGAAAGGCGGCGGGCCCAAACTCCTCGGCAAACGAGATGCCGTGATAGCCCGCGTAGGGCTCCATCATGGTCGGAAACTTGCCGGCCCCCCAGTCGAAGCCGCCGCTGTCGATCAATAGCCCGCCGATCGCCACGCCATGCCCGCCCAGAAATTTGGTGGCCGAATGCATGACGAGATCGGCCCCGAACTCGAACGGCCGGCACAGATAGGGCGTCGCGAAGGTGGAATCGACCGCCAGCGGCAGCCCCGCGCCGTGCGCCACCTCGGCGACGGCGGCAATATCGAGCACCTCCAGGCCCGGATTGCCGAGCGTCTCGGCGAACAGCAGCCGCGTCTCGGCCTTGATGGCGCGGGCGAAACTAAGGGGTTCGCGCGGATCAACCAGCGTCGTGGTGATGCCGAAGCGCGGCAGCGTGTGCTGGAACATGTTGTGGGAGCCGCCATAGATGCGCGCCGAGGCCACGATATGGCCTCCGGCCCCCATCAAGGTGGCAATGAGCAAATGCAATGCCGCTTGGCCGCTTGCCGTTGCCACCGCGCCGACGCCGCCCTCAAGCGCGGCGATGCGCTCTTCCAACACCGCCGTCGTCGGGTTGGAAATACGCGAATAAATGTGGCCGGCCCGCTCAAGGTTGAACAGCCCGGCGGCGTGTTCGGTATCGTCGAAGACGTAGGAGGTGGTCTGGTAGATGGGCACGGCGCGCGCGCCCGTCGTCGCATCGGGACGCTGTCCCGCGTGCAAACTGAGCGTGGCAAAGCGCGGCGATTTGGCGGCGGTCATGCTTCCTCATCCGAGTGGGCGTTGGAAAGCGCGGCTGGCGGCACGGGGCCGGGGCTTTGGCTGGGGCTGCGGCCCCGACCGCGGGCGCGCAGTCGGACGAGGGTCAAGGCGCACGCCCCCATCGGCAACGGCTGAACCCAGCATGGCACAGGCGAACCCGTCTCTTCCAGAGCGGGCCTGAGGGCCCCTCCACCCAGCATCAAGAATAGAACGCCGTCTCGAAGGCATAGTAGAGCGGCAGCGCCTTCTTGTCGGCGAAGGGGAGCACCTGGGTCAGGTAGACGCCGCCGATCCCCGTCTTCGGATCGATCCAATAGTAGGAATTGGCGAGGCCGGCCCACATCAAGCCGCCGGCGGGACGGCCCGTTGGCGCCGTTTCATCGTTGATCTGGAAGGTCAAGCCCCAGGTCTTGCTCATGCCGGGAAAGAACTCCGCATCGTTGGAGAGCGCCGGCACGACGGTCTTGAGCGGGCTGACCCGGGAATCGCCCATGTTGTTGCGCGACATCTGATCGACGGTCTCGGGCCGCAGGACCTGGGTGCCGTTGGCCTGGCCCCGGTTCAGGATCATGCGCACGAATTTGAGATAGTCACCCGCCGTGGAGTACAGACCGCCGCCGCCCATATCGAACTCGGCGTCCTGCGGGATCTCGAGGTCGAGCTGCGGCGTCAAGACGTCATCATCACCGCGCTGATGGATCTTGGCCAGGCGCTCACGCATCGCCGGCGTGATCTTGAAGGCGGTGCTGCTCATGCCAAGCGGCGCAAACAGGTTCTCCTGCATGTAGGCCCCAAGGCGTTTGCCGCTGACGGCCTCCACCATTTTGCCAACCCAATCGATGTTGATCCCGTAGAGCCACTTCTCACCCGGGTCGAACAGCAACGGCGTGTTCAGGGCGGCGTTCTGGCAGCTGATGATGCCGGGCACGTTCTTGGCCGTTTGATAGGCGGCAACGTCGCCGTTCCAGATCTCGTAGCCAAAACCGGCGGTATGGGTGAGCAGGTGGCGCAGCGTCATCGGCCGCTTCGGTGCGCGCATTTTCGGTTGTCCGGTGGCGTCGAACCCTTGCAGCACGTGCGCCCGTGCGAGCTCGCCCACCACGGCCTCGGCCGGGGCATCGAGGTCGAGCTTGCCCTGCTCGACCAGCTGCATGGCGGCCGCGCCCGTGACGGCTTTGGTCATGGAGGCGATCCAGGCAACGGTGTCGAGGCTCATGGCCGCCGGTTGCCCGAGGACGCGCTTGCCGAAGGCGCCTTGGTAGATGGTGCCGTCGCGGTCGGTGGCCATCGCCACCACGCCCGGCACGTCACCGGTCCCGGCGGCGCGCTCGAGCATCTTGTCGATGGCAGAATTGCGGGCTGCGGCTTCGATCGCCATGGCAAACCTCCCAAACCAATTGTCGATTTTTGTGCGCGCGAGTGTACAGCCTGTCGCCGGGCTTGGAGCAACTTTTTGACCCCGGAAAGCCCTTAGCGCTGCTAGCTAACCTCGAAAATGCGCAAGCGGACCTGGTCGGGCAGGCGCGCGGCGCTGGCAACAAAGATGCTGCGGTTGAGCCAGTCGTGGTCGCCCGCCGGCGCCTCGAAGGTGGGCACGGTGCGGAAATAGACGAGTGCGGGATCGACGGGCTCGCCGCGGGCAAGCCGCTCCATGATTTCGGGCGTCGCCCGTCGCAGGCCACGGTTGGTCACGGCGATTTCCGGGCCGGCCGTCGTCTTGATCGCATAGCGCGCCACCAGCTCCAAAATGCCGTCGGTGCGGGCGATCTGCCAATCGGCGCCGCCGGGCAGGACCTCACCCTCGAGGCGGGGGCCGCTGACGACGCCACCTAGGATCGACACCAGACGTCGGCGCCCCCGCGGCATCAGGCCCAACTCGCGGATCGGGCCAACGGTGACGGCAAGGTCGCAGACGTGGGCGAGCTCGGGCGTTACCAGCATGCTCAACTCATAGAAAGTCGGTGGCGGTCAACAGGGCGGTGAAGGGAACGCCCACCGCCTTGAAGGCAGCCGCGGCGCCTTCCTGCCGGTCGACCACGGAAATCGCCGCCACGATCACGGCGCCCTCGGCCCTGAGCGCCTCGATCGCCTTCAGCGCCGAACCGCCGGTGGTCGTCACGTCCTCGAGCACGACGACGCGTTTGCCGGCGAGCGTCTCTTCGGGTGCCAAGCCTTCGATCAGCTTCCTGGCGCCGTGCTCCTTGGCCTGCTTGCGCACAAAAAAGGCCCTGAGCGGCCAGCCGGTAATCTGGCTGGTCACGGCCACAGCCACCGCCAGCGGGACGGCGCCCATTTCCAGCCCGCCGATCAGGTCGACATCGGCCCCTTTCAGGGTCTCGAGGATCAGCGAGGCGATCAGATGCCCGCCTTCCGGATCGAGCATCGATGGCTTCATATTAAAGTAGAAGGTGGAGGAGCGGCCCGATACCAGCTTGGTCTCATGTCCCTTGGAAAACGATCGCCGCCGGACAATCTCGATGAGGCGATCGCGCGCGCCCTTGCTTTCGGTCATGACGATCCGTCCTCCTCCTGCCAATGCCCCGCCAATGCTCCCTGGGCTTCGCTCTTGGCAGGCGAGAATGTCAAGCCGAGGGCCGCGTGCTAAGGAAAGTTGCTCACAACCTGGACTGGTAGACAATGCCCGGCGACGACAGTGCAAGGTTTCCGCAAGCCGCCTACATCGATGCCAGCGCCCGCATTTTTGGCGGCGTGGAGATCGCCGAGGGCGCCAGCCTTTGGCCCGGCGCTGTCATTCGCGCTGAAAGCCAGTGTGTGCGCATCGGCCGCCGCACCAATCTGCAGGATCACGTGATGGTGCACGTCGGCTACCGGCATCCCACCATCGTCGGCGACTATTGCTCGATCACGCACCGCGTCGTCCTGCACGGTTGCCGCATCGGCGACAACTGCCTGATCGGCATCGGCGCCACCATTATGGAAGGCGTCGTGATCGGGGAAAATTCGATCATCGCCGGGCACAGCTTTGTTGCCGACGGCACGCTCATTCCGCCCAACTCCATTGTCATGGGCACGCCGGGGAAAGTCGTGCGCACGGCCAACAATTTCATCGCCAACCGCATCAACGCCATGCTCTATCACCGCAACGCGCTGTGCTATGCCAAGGGCGAGCACCGCGGCTGGGAGGGCCCGGCCTACCAAGCCGAGGCGCAAGCCTGGCAGGACGCGGCGGAACGCCAGTTTGCCGAGCGCTATGGCGCCCCGCCGCCAAGGCCTCGCGAGTGACGTTGGCTCGCCTGGCCGTGCCCTGCCTCGGGCGTGGGCTAGTGCCCCGGCAGCACCAGCACCTTTGGATCGGCGGGCAGCGTCGACTGGGAGACCACGATCGTGGGCAGCGTCGCCATCTCGACGGTAAAGTCGTTGCGGATGCGCTCCACAAAGCGCTGCAGGGTAAAGGGATTAAAGTAGTGCATGGGCAGGATCAGCCGCGCCCGCAAGGCCTTCAGCACTTCCACCATGCCGCCGACGTCCATGGTGTAGCTGCCATCGACCGGCACCATCACCACGTCGAGTTGGCCGACCTCGGCCAGCTGCTCGTCGGTCAGCGTGTGGTGCAGGTGGCCGAGGTGCCCGATGCACAAACCCGCCACCTCGAAGATGAAAATCGAGTTGCCGTAGGGCACGTAGCCGCCGCCCCAGTCGCGGATATTGGTGGCCACGTTGCGGACCCGCACATCGAGGAGGGTGACATCGTGCCGGACGGGTCCTCCCTCGGGGTTCCAGCCGCGCAGCACCTGCTTGATGCTGGGATCGGGAAAATTCGAATAGTGCGTCGTGTGCGCCCGGTTCATGGTGACGATGTCGGGCAACACCTCGGGCCTGATGTAATCGTTGTAATCGGTGGCAACTTTGACCCCGCCGGCGCTCTCGATCAGCCAGGTGGAGTGGCCGACAAATTCCAGACGCACCTCATTGGGTTGCAGCACCACGCGCCGGAAGGCGACCGGCTCGACGTGCCGCGGGGCCTGCGATACGGCAAAGCAGCGGTCGACCGGCGGCGCGGCGCCAGCGCCCGGCGAAGAAGCAAGCATCCCGATCAGCATGCCGAGGAGAAGAATGAGGTGCGCCATTGCAAGTGCTCCGCGCGACGGGACCGTCAAGTGAGCATCAGCATAGCAAAGGAGCCTGGCGGCCCGACAAGGCCCCGGGATGGGCGAAGGGAGGCGATGACGGCAACGTGAAGTCGGTGTGGCCGGCTCGGCTCAAAGGCGCCCTTCGCCGGCAATTTGAAAGGCTTGGCGCCACCCGGGCGGGGGCCGGCGGCCGGCAAAAAAGGGCGC
Source organism: uncultured Alphaproteobacteria bacterium (assembly GCA_963770295.1). Classification (GTDB taxonomy): domain Bacteria; phylum Pseudomonadota; class Alphaproteobacteria; order Rhizobiales; family Hyphomicrobiaceae; genus AWTP1-13. Next base: position 83,901 of record CAVYPA010000003.1, on the reverse strand, counting down.
GGAGGGCGAAGGCATTGACGTGGCGATGACACAATTTGCCCCGAGCTTGCGGCCGGCCTCGCGCAGGCCGAAGATGGACCAGGTGCAACCATTCGCTCGCGGGCATGACAGATCATCCATCGCTTAGAGGCGGCTTGCGGCACGACGCTGGCCAGCCGCGGCGGCTGGGGCCTAGCCGCCCCCCACCCTTGCCGCGCCCCGGCGAGGCGGCGCCGGCGCTGCGCCCACGACGCCGCCGGCGCTGGCTGCAATTTACCGGTTACCTCCTGTTGGGATTTGCCTGCGCGCTGGTCGGCTCGATCACCTTTTTGCTGATCGCGGCCCCGGTCGACTTCGTTCGCGACCAGATGGTGCAGCAGGTCAAGGCGCACACCGGGCGTGATTTGGTGATTGCGGGGCCAACATCGATCGCCCTCTTACCGCAGGTGTCGGTGCATCTTGCCGACGTCACATTGTCCGAGCCGCCTGGCATGGGCGGCGCCCCGCTCTTGACCGCGCAAGCCTTCGCCATCGACGTGCCCCTCCTCTCCTTGCTGTCGCGGCAGTTCGCGGTGAAGCGCCTCTTGCTCGTGCATCCAACCATCGAGCTCAGGATCGATGCCGAAGGTCGGCGCAACTGGTCGTTTGCGAGGGCGCCGGGCGGCGCCCAGCCGGCCGCCGCCGACGCCGGGCAGCGGGAGCCCGCGGCGGGAGCCATACCTCGCGCCACGACGGGATCGGGTGTCGCGGCGGCGTTCGACCAGCTCAGCCTCGAGAACGTCCACATCAGCGATGGCACGCTGCGCTTTTCCGATGAGCGCAACGGTGCGCTGAAGGAGATCACCGCGATCAACGTGAATTTGTCGCTCGTCGATCTCGCCGGCCCCTTACAGAGCAAAGGCAGCTTTGCTTGGAAGGGCGAGAAGGTCACCTTCGACGGCAAGCTGTCGCCGGCGCGCGCGCTCCTTGGTGAACAGCGCGGGCGGATTGCACTGGCGCTGAACTCCCGGCTGGTGGCGGCCTCCTACGACGGCGCACTCAGCCTCTCCCCGGCGCCGGCCCTTGAGGGCAAAGCAACCCTGAAGGCGCCCTCTGTGGGGGCGCTGACCCAATGGCTCGGCCGGCACGTTGCCGGCAATTCGGGGGCCGTCGACGTCACCGCGACGCTCGGGCTGGAGCAGGGCCGCCTGGCCATCACGGACCTCAACGGGGTCGCCAGCGGCGGTACGCTCAGCGGCACGCTTGCGCTCGAAACGGAGCGCGACCGCCCCTACCTCAGCGGCACGCTACGCACGAGCGATCTCGACCTCGGCCGTCTCGTGCTGCGACCCGACGCTGCCAGCGCTTCACCGGCAGCGGCACCGGGCCGGCCCGATGAGGCGGCGGAGCGGCCGGACACCGCCGAGGCAGAGCCGGCGCCGGCCGGGAAGGCCCCGCCGGTCGCCGGGGGCAAGCGACGCGCCACCGCCCGCGGCTGGAGCGAGACGCCGATCGATCTGTCGCTGCTGCGGCTCGCCGATGCCGACGTCACGGTGGTGGTCGACCGTCTTCTCTACCGCGAGCTTGCGACGGGGCAGAGCCAGCTCGCGCTGGCGCTGAAGGACAATGTGGCCAAGTTGACGCTGCAGGACACGCTGCTCTACGGCGGACGAGGGCGCGGGGTCTTGACCTTCGATGCCTCGGGCCAAGAGCCCGCCACCAGCACCGAGCTCACCCTCGACAATGTCTTGTTCCGGCCGCTGCTGCGGGATGCCTTGGGCCTTGAGTGGCTGACGGGCCGCGGCAAAATAACTTTGAGCCTGTCCGGGCAAGGGCAAAGCGAACGCAAAATCGTCGAGACGCTCAAGGGCAAGGCCGAGCTCGTGATCGGCAACGGTGAGTTCGCCGGCATCGACGTCGGCAAGCTGTTGCGCGCCATCGAGCAAGCGCATTTCAACCGGCTCGAGGTGTCGCCTGAGGACCGGACGCCCTTCAGCGAATTGGCAGGAACCTTCCACATCAACAACGGGCTGGCCGAGACCAACGACTTGCGGTTGGTTGGTCCGCATGTGCGCCTGAGCGGCGCCGGCAACAGCAATCTGGTCGAGCGCAGCGCCGACTATATGGTGCGCCTCAAGCTCGCCGAAACGGCGCCCAGCGAAGGCGCTGTCATCAAGGTGTCGAACCTTGAATTTCCAATGCACATCAGCGGGCCTTGGGAGAGGCTCGCGTTCAAGCCCGATCTTAAGGGTCTCGTCAATTCAGAACAGGCAAGCGAGGCGATCCGCCAGATCGGTAAAAACCTCAACACGCCGGAGGTGCGCGAGGCCGTGAAGGGGCTTCTCAACGGTGATGGGCAGCAGCGGCCCAAGGCGCGCGAGCTCTTGGAAAAGCTGCTCAAGAAGCAGTAGAGCTTTGCCGTCCAAGCGACGGGCGCGGCGCGGCTAAACACGTCTGCAGAAAAATCCCCCGGCGCCGACATTTCTGCTTGCGCCCGGGGGTGATTCGCCCCATATCACGCGTTCCGTTTGTTTCCAAGTCACCGCGATTTGGAAGCAGCGGGTTATCTATCTGCTGGTTGGGGAGGGGTCCAATGGCCTACACCAATTCCCTCTTCCAATTGGGGATGGACTTGACCCGTTCAAGCACCGCCCAAAAGGAAGATCATGGTCAAACCGCGCTAGGCGCGCACGACGACAGGAAAGACTACTTCATTGAGCGTGATGGCGTACGGTTTGCCGGAACGCATCTGCTCATAGACTTGTTTGGCGCCAAGCGGCTTGATGATCTTAAACACATCAAGGAAACGCTGAAGCGATGCGTGGAGGTGGCGGGCGCGACCCTGCTGCACATCCATCTTCATCACTTCACGCCCAATGGCGGCGTATCCGGGGTGGCGGTGCTGGCCGAGAGCCACATCAGCATCCACAGTTGGCCGGAGGTCGGTTATGCCGCCCTCGACGTGTTCATGTGCGGTCATGCCGACCCCCACGCGACCATCGCGGTGCTGGAGTCGGCGTTCAAACCTCACAGGACGGTGGTGAAGGAACATCTGCGCGCGAATTCGGCAAGCGAGCGCACCTGGGAGATCGCCACCGCCAAGAAGGCTCCGGTCCGGTCAACCAAGGCGAAGAAGGCGGCATAGGCGACCTCGCCTCTGGTCACATTTTGGGCGCGCGGCTGGCGACGGGCGCGCGCTTTTTGCCATGCCCAACGCGTTGCAGTGGGAAGGATTGCCCATGGATCGCTGGATCGAAGAGACCTTTCACCCGCATTGGCGTGTCCGCCTCGAGGCCACCCGCGTCCTGCACGAGGTCAAGACCGACCATCAGCACCTGGTGATCTTCGAAAACCCGACCTGGGGCACCGTTCTGATGCTGGACGGGGTGTGCCAGCTGACGACCTCTGATGAGTTCGTTTACCATGAGATGATGGCGCACGTGCCACTGATGGCGCTGGAGCGGCCAAAGCGCGTGCTCATCATTGGTGGCGGCGACGGCGGCGTGCTGCGCGAGGTGCTGAAGCACACCTCGGTGCTCCGCGCCACGCTGTGCGAAATCGATCGCACCGTGATCGATACGGCGCGCCAGCACTATCCGAGCATTCCCGGCAACGCCTTCGATGACGCGCGCACTGAGGTTGTGATCGCCGATGGGCTGAAGTACGTGGCCGAGACCGACGAACGCTTCGATGCGATCATCGTCGACAGCTCCGAGCCGATTGGGCCGAGCGCGGTCCTGCATACGCGCGAATTCTTCCGCGATTGCCGGCGCGCCCTCAAACGCGGGGGTGTGCTGGTGACGCAGAATGGGCTGCCCTTTCTGTTTCCAGCGCACCTCAGTGGCACGACCGCGGTCTTTGCCTCGCTGTTCAAGCGGGTGGCCCCCTACTTGTGCACGCAGCCTTGCTACTTCGGCGGTCCGTTTGCGCTCAATCTCGCCACCGACGACAAGCATGTGGTCAAGGTCGATGCCAAACAGCTTGCCAAGCGCCAGAAGAAGCGGGGCGTGCGTGGCCTCAAGTACTGGACACCCGAGGTGCATATCGGCGCCTTCGCCCTGCCCGCCTACGTGCGGCAGGTGGTCGATACCGCCATCGACGAGGCGCGCGCCAAAGGCAAGGGCGCCGAGGCCTACGTTGCCTCGGCGCCGACGGTCGGCGAACCGAGCCCGGAGGCCGACGGCTAACCCCGACTCAAGCCCTTCTGCGCCAGCGCTGACAGATATTCGGCCCAGCGCCTGTCGCGCTCCTCGGCCAGCGTGCGCAGGTAAGACCAGCTGTAAAGCCCGGTGTCGTGGCCATCGTCGAAGACGATGCGCGCGGCATAGTTGCCGACGGGCTTTAACTCCTTGATCTTGACCGTGCGCTTCCTGGCCACGGTGACGCGCTGGTCGGGGGAATGGCCCTGCACCTCGGCGGACGGGCTCATGACGCGCAGCATCTCTGCCGTCAACAGAACCGGCGCGGCACCGTCGAAGGCCACTTCCAGCGCGCCGCGATCGGCGCTGATGGCCAGCTTGGGTGGCTCAAGCCGTTGCTCGACGCTTTCCTCCAGCTGCTGCCAAGCCCTAGCGGCAATGTCGCGATAGGCCTGCGCGAGCTGACTGTCGGGGTTGGTGGCGACGATCGGCTGGCCCGCATCGGATTTTTCCCGGATCTCCATGTGCAAGGGCACGCCGCCGAGGAACGGGATCCCCAGTTTGTCGGCTTCCCGCTCGGCGCCGCCATGACCGAAGATATCGCTGCGCTCCCCGCAACGCGGGCAAATGAAGGTGCTCATGTTCTCGACGATGCCGAGGACGGGAACGTCGACCTTGCGGAACATGTTGAGGCCCTTGCGGGCGTCGATCAACGCCAGGTCCTGCGGGGTGGAGACGATGATGGCGCCCGACAGCGGCACCTGCTGGGCCATGGTGAGCTGCACGTCGCCCGTCCCCGGCGGCATATCGATCACCAGCACGTCGAGATCACCCCAGGCCACGTCCCTGAGCATCTGGGTCAGCGCCGAGACCACCATGGGGCCGCGCCAAATCACGGGGGTGGCTTCATCCACCAGAAAGCCCATCGACATGGCCTTCAGGCCAAAGCCTTCCATCGGCCGCAAGGTCTTGCCGTCTGTCACCTGCGGCCGGCCGGTCAGCCCGAGCAGGCGCGGCTGCGAGGGACCATAAATGTCGGCGTCGAGAATGCCGGCCTTGAGACCCAGCGCCTGCAAGCCGAGCGCCAGGTTGACCGCCGTCGTCGACTTGCCGACGCCGCCTTTGCCCGAGGCCACCGCGATCAAATGCCGGACGCCGGCGACCTTACCCATGCCACGCGCCGGCGGTGCCGCCGACGCCGGCGGCGGCGGCGCATGCGCGGTGGCCTTGGCGCGAGCCTCGCGCACGCGCTGGCTCTCGGGGGCGTGGCCGGCGTGCGGGGGGCCGCCCCCGCGCGTGCGTTCGGCGGTTAGCACGGCCGTCACATGGCTGACGCCGTCGATTTCGCGCACGATCTTTTCGGCCGCTTGGCGCAAGGGCTCGAGCTCTGCCCCGCGCTTGGCCGGCACGGTGATGGAGAAGGAGACGCGCCCATCCTTGACGAGGACTTCGGAAACGAGGCCGAGGTCGACGATGTTGCTCTCAAGGTCGGGGCCCTTTACCCGGCGCAGGCGCTCGAGAATGTGCTCCCGGCTGACGCTCATCGATGTCTCCTTCTTTGTCCGCGCGCGCACCTGCCAGCGCCGCTCTCGACGCTCAAGGTTGCTTCATCGGTTTGCGCGAGGAGCACCATAGTGGCAGATGCTTGCTTGCCTGTCATCGCGGGGCCCAGTCCCGCACCACGGGACGCAGCGCCCACCGCTCAGCTACTGGCGCGCCGGGGCCCAAGCGAGCGCCCGCCGTAGCGCGGCGCGGCCGATGCCGGCGGGCGTGTGCCGAGGCCCTGGACCCGCGCCAGCCCCGAACGCCGGTTGAACCGGGCCTCGCACGCCGGCAGGCACGCCCACGGTTTAGCCAGCCAACCCGCCTCGCCGGGGGCCCGTGCCCTTCGACGATCTAAAGGGTCTTCTTGCGCTGTTGGATCATCATGTAGGTGTCGTAGGTGTTGTCCGCCAGCTGCAGCCACAGGTATTGATCACCGCGGAAGGCGCGGATGGAGTCCCAGATCTTTTTGAAGTCCTCGTTCTTGCCGCTGATGTCGACATAGACCTCGTTGGCAGACTTGAAGCAGACGTCGAGGATGGCCTCCGAGAACGGCCGCAGTTGTGTGCCGTTGGCGACCAGACGCTTCAAGGCTTGCGGGTTTTGCGCATCGTAGCGACCGAGCGTGAAGACGTTGGCTTCGGAGGCCGCCGCCTTCAGGATGCTCTTGTAGTTGGCGGGAAGCTCCTCCCACTTTTGCTTGTTAACGTGCACGTGGATCATCGCCCCGCCTTCCCACCAGCCGGGGTAGTAGTAGAACTTGGCGACCTTGAAGAACCCCAGCTTTTCGTCGTCATAGGGCCCGACCCATTCGGCGGCATCGATGGTTCCCTTCTCGAGCGCGGGATAGATGTCGCCGCCGGCGATCTGCTGGGGCACCACCCCGACCTTCGACATCACCGCACCGGCAAACCCGGCGATGCGCATCTTGACGCCCTTGAGATCGTCGGGCGTGTTGAGTTCCTTGCGGAACCAGCCGCCCATCTGCGCGCCGGTATTGCCAGCTAGCAGTCCGACGATGTTGTGTTTGGCGTAAAAGGCATTGATGAGCGCCTCGCCGCCTTCCGTCCACCAGGAATTCTGCATGCGCGGGTTAAGTCCGAACGGCACCGCGCAGCTCAGCGCAAAGGTCGGATCCTTGCCCCACAGGTAGTAGGGGGCCGTGTGGCACATCTCAACGGTCCCAGAGGAGACGGCGTCGGTTGCCTGCAGGCCCGGCACAATTTCGCCGGCGGCAAACAATTGGATCTGGAATTTGTTGTCGGTGGCCTCCGCCACATACTTGGCAAAATGCTCCGCGCCGCCGTAGAGGGTATCGAGCGACTTGGGCCAGCTCGCCGTCAGGCGCCACTTGAGCTCCGGCGAGGATTGCGCGATGGCCGGAGCGGGGAGCGTGCCGACGAGCCCCGCGCTGCCGGCCGCGCCGGCGGCGGCCAAGAATTTGCGACGATCCACGCTGGTCATGTGGGACTTACCTCCCTGAAACGGTTCGATTGAGCCGAACGGCCCTCAAGCTAAATGCCCGCCTACAGCTGAGGCGCCGATCGCGACTGTTGGCGGTCGCCAAACCCATCGGGAGCGACGCAGTGATCCTGCACCTTCGCCGGCGCCCGCCGGAGCCGCAGAGGGGTCGTCGTGGGGAGCGCGCAGGCTGGTCATCCGCACTATAGGGAGAGAAGTTAGTCCGCTCAATGGTGATTCGCTGGCGCCGGCCGCGCCTTGCTCGGCGCCGGCGCTTGCGAGGGCGCGGCGAAGTGGCTACATCCGGTGCAATAGGCTTTCCGACCCTTAATGTTTCCGACCCTTCATCAAGAGGAGTACGGGTGCAAAGCTTCCAAATCCGCCCGGATCCGGACGATCCCAGACTTTCGGTGACGGTGAGCGGCATCGATCACGAGGGCAAGCGCGTCGAAACGGCGGTGGTCACGGAGCGGCCACTGACCCTGTTTTTGAATGCCCGCGAGATCGTAACGATGATGACCATCGGCGACCGACCCGATTTGCTGGCCATCGGCTACCTCTTGAACCAGAACATGGTGCGGGCCGACGACGAGATTACCGCGGTCGACTACGATGACGACATTGCAACGGTTGTGGTTCGAACAAAACGGCAAACCGACTTCGAAGAAAAGCTGAAAAAGAAGATTCAGACCTCCGGCTGCGCGCAAGGGACGGTGTTCGGCGACCTGATGGAGGACTTCGACAAGGTCCGCTTGAATGCCGATGCCAGGATCCGGACGTCTTGGCTTTACGACCTGACGAAGCTCATCAATACGCAGCCGAGCCTCTATCTCAAGGCCGGGGCCATCCACGGCTGCGTGCTCTGCCAAGAAAACCGGCCGCTGATCTACATGGAGGACGTCGGCCGGCACAATGCGGTCGACAAAATCGCGGGCTATATGTTTCTCAACAAGATCGCGGCCGACGACAAGATTTTCTACACCACCGGGCGCCTCACCTCGGAGATGGTCATCAAGACCGTCAAAATGCGCATTCCCGTTCTCGTCTCGCGCTCGGGCTTTACGGCCTGGGGCGTGGAGTTGGCTCAGCGGGCCGGGCTCACCTTGATCGGGCGGGCGCGCGGCAAGCGCTTTGTGGCGCTGGCGGGGACGGAGCGCATCGTTTTTGACGCCGACCTCAGCAAGGTCGGCGAGGAGGATCGCCGGCATGCGCGCAAGGGCAGTGTTGCCGAGGTCGTCGATTGACGTGAGCGTGTCATGACCAATGCGCCGGTGACCGGCGTCCTGCTGGCGGGCGGACAATCGCGCCGCATGGGGGGTGGCGACAAGGGCCTGTTGCCGCTGGCCGGCAAATCGATGCTCCAGCACGTCATCGACCGGTTGCGGCCGCAGGTCGGTGCGATCGTGCTCAACGCCAATGGCGATCCCGCGCGATTTCAGGGGTTCGGTCTGCCCGTCGTTGCCGACACCATTACCGGCCACGTGGGACCGCTGGCGGGCGTGCTGGCGGGCATGCGCTGGTCGCTGGCCGAAGCGCCGCAGCGGCCTTGGGTGGTCACCGCCGCCGGCGACGCTCCGCTCCTCCCCCGCGATTTGGTCGATCGCCTGCGGGCCGCCGTCGACAGCGGCGCCGGACGGATCGCGATGGCGCGCTCCAGCGGCGAACTGCACCCCGTGATCGGCCTTTGGCCGGTGGCGCTGGCGGCGGACCTCGAAGCCGCGCTCGGCAAGGGTGTGCGCAAGGTCCTCGACTGGTCAAACCGCCACGGCTGCGTGGGCGTGGACTTTCCTCCCGAGCGCCTTGACGACATCGAGATTGATCCCTTCTTCAATGCCAACACGCCGCAGGAGCTGGATCAATTGCGCCGCCTGCTGGCGCCATCGCGACCATGACGGGCACGTCCAGGCCCCCCGTTATCGGCATCGCCGGCTGGAAAAAATCCGGCAAGACGACGCTGATCACACGCCTCATCGAGGAATTCACGCGCCGCGGCCTCAAGGTGGCCTCCGTGAAGCACGCCCATCATGCCTTTCGAATCGATGCTGAGGACACCGACAGCGCCCGGCATCGGCGCGCCGGCGCCGTCAAGGTGGCGATCGTCTCGGCCAGCCGTTGGGCCTTGGTCGAGGAGCTGCGCGGTGCCCCCGAGCCGAGCCTCAAGGAGGTTTTCGACGCGATCGGGCCCTGCGACCTCATTCTGGTCGAAGGCTATAAATCGGCGCCGATTCCCAAGATCGAGGCGCGCCGCCGCGGCAGCCTCAGGCAACAGCCGCTGGCGGCCGGGGATCCCAACGTCATTGCGATTGCCGCCGATCACGCCGCCGAGGGCGAGGGACGACCGGTGTTTGCGCTCGACGACATCAGCGGGCTCGCCGACTTCCTGGTGCAGGCGGTGGGGATTGGCCGGATGGCGGGACGATCCTGAGTTGCCGGCTCGCGCCCGGCCGGCGCGCAGGCGCCGCTTTGCAGCACCGAGGGGCGGCGCCCCTCACAGCTCCTCCCTACCGCAGCCCTATCCGCTTCTGACGGCGCCAGTGGCCGCCGACGGCCCTCGAGGTTGTGTCAGCACCCTCACGTCGCCACCCACCACTTTGCAACCTTTCCGCCCTCATCTGCACGCCCTGCGCGCGAACCCCGACCACAGCCCGCCGGCGCTCGCCAGACCGGTGGCACGCGCGGACGCAAGCGCCTGTGCCCCGTCTGCTATGGCCATGCCGGGCGAAGCCCCACATAATCATTAATGATTCGTTAACGGTAGGGAACGGCACCTCGCGCCTCGGCAGCTGTGGTTTTGCGTGCGCCCTCGGCGTGTTGGCCGGTTGTGATCGGCTTTGATGTCGCGGGCCAGCGCTGAGGTTGATACCGGCAGACCGCGGGGGGAGACGGCCGTGCTCCTCGCTGCCGGCATCCTGGTCGTGGCCGCGCTGCTGTTTGCCACCGTGGCCGGCATGCATCCGCTGCTGTCGGCGGGCAAATCGGGCCCGATTTTGCTGATCGCCATCGCCATCGGCGCGGCGGCGCTGGCCGCGGCCATGCTGCACCGCGCCATGCACCGCTATGCCAAGACCGACCAAAGCATGGCCGCCGAAATCGCCGAGCTGCGTAAAAGCTTGCTCGCCGCCGAGGCGGTGATCAAGGCCGAGCCGCAGGTGCTGGTGTTCTGGGAACAGGGCCAAGCCGTCCGCATCATGATGCACACCCTTGGCGGCGTCGCCGGCCTGCCCACCGAGCCCAAACCGCTGCTAGCCTTTGGCAAATGGCTCGACCCCGCGTCGGCGCAGCAACTGAAAAAGGGCCTCGATATCCTGTTTGCCGACGGCCAATCCTTCACCCTCCTGCTCAAGACAATCCGCGGCGGCTACGTCGAGGCGGATGGCCGCGCCGGCGGCGGGCGCGCCATCCTGCGGTTTCGCGCCGTCGCCGGCCGCAAACAGGACCTGGCCAAGATTCTCGATCAGCATCGCCAGTTGGTGCGCGATACCATCGCCGGGCGCACCCTCCTCAATGCGCTGCCCATGCCGGCCTGGTTCCGCGCCGCCGACGGCCGCCTGGAGTGGGTCAACGAGGCCTACGTCACGGCCGTCGATGCCGGCAGCGGCGCGGAAGTGCGCGAGCGCCAGATCGAGTTGCTCGAGACGCGCCAGCGCGACGCGGTGAAGGCCGCCCTCGACAAGGGCACCGCCTACCGCGACCGGGTGCATCTCATCAGCGAGGGCACCCGCAAGGCGCACGATGTCGTCATTTTGCCGTTGGATGGCGCCGCCGTTGGCGCCGCCATCGACGTGGCGGCGCTGGAGACGGCGCAGGGCGAACTAATGCGCCATGTTGCCGCCTACGAGCGCACGCTCGATCGCGTGGCCACCGGCGTTGCCATCTTTGGCCCTGACCAACGGCTGGCGTTCTTTAATGAGGCGTACCGAAAGCTTTGGCTCTTGGACGCCGATTGGCTGGCGAGCAAGCCCAGCGACGGGGAAATCCTCGACCGGCTGCGCGAGCTGTCGCGGCTACCGGAGGTTGGTAACTACCGCGATTGGCGCTCCAAGATCCTGGCCGGCTACCGCACCGGCACGGAGTACGACGATTGGTGGCATCTGCTCGATGGGCGCACGATCCACGTCGTGTCGGCGCAGCGGCCGGACGGCGGACTGACCTATCTTTACGACGATGTCACCGAGCGGTTCGCGCTGGAGAGCCGTTACAACGCGCTGATCGATGCGCAGCGCGAAACCCTCGACAACCTCAAGGAAGGCGTCGCGGTCTTCGCCACCGACGGCCGCCTCAAGCTTTTCAATTCGGCCTTCGCGCAGATTTGGCGCCTCTCGCGCAGCACGCTGGGCGAGGGCCCGCACATCGATGAGATCATTGCCCAGTGCGTGGGGCTTTATGAGGACATGCCGACCTGGGCAGGCATCAGCCGTGCGGTGACGGGCATCTCCGATCGCCGCCAACCACTGGCCGCACAGATGACCCGCTCCGATCAAGCCGTGATCGACTTTGCCGTCTCCCCACTTCCCGACGGCGCCACGCTCATCACCTTCGTCAACGTCACCGACACCAAACGCTACGAGCAAACGCTGATCGAGCGCAATGACGCGCTGGTGGCGGCCGATCGTCTGAAGAACCAGTTCATCAGCCACGTCTCCTACGAGCTACGCACGCCTATGACCAACATCATCGGCTTCGGCGAGCTCCTGTCCAACCCGCGCACCGGCGAGCTCAACAGCAAGCAGCGCGAGTACTTGAGCGATATTGCCGCCTCCTCGCGCACGCTGCTCGCCATCATCAACGATATCCTCGATCTTGCCACCATCGATGCCGGCGCCCTGGAGCTGAAGTTGGCCCCCGTCAAGGTGGCGGCGGTGATCGACACCGCCGTGCTCGGCATTCGCGATCGCGCCAGCCGTGCCCGCCTAAATCTCGACATTAGCGTTGCCGAGGATGCGCAAGAGTTCATTGCCGATGAAAGCCGTGTACGGCAAGTCCTTTACAACCTATTGTCGAATGCGATCGGCTTTTCGAAGCCGGGCGCCACGATCGGCATCAAGGCCTGGCGCGAAGCCGGCATGACGGCCTTCATGATCGTCGACAGCGGCGTGGGCATACCAAAGGAGCAGCAAAGTCGGGTGCTCGAGCGTTTTGAAAGCCGTAGCCAGGGTTCCAAGCATCGCGGCGCGGGGCTCGGGCTGTCGATTGTCAAGAGCCTGGTGGAGCTGCACGGCGGCAGCATGTCGCTCAACTCCGAGCCCGGTCGCGGCACGCGCGTGACCGTGCGCTTTCCCGAGAGCGGCGCGGAGTTGGAGGCGCATCCGGCAACCCGGGCCGCCGATGCATGACGTCCTCGTGGCAGCGCGAGCTTGACGAGGCTGGCGTCGGCCGGCTGGCGGAGCTATTGGCGCTTCGCCTGAGGGCCGGCAGCCTCGTGGTGCTCAAGGGCGAGCTGGGCGCCGGCAAAACCACCCTTGCCCGCGCGCTGATCCGGGCGCTTTTGGATGCCGATGTCGAGGTGCCGAGCCCGACCTTCGCCTTGCAGCAGACCTACGCCACGCCGCGACTGAGCGTGACGCATTTCGATTTTTACCGTCTCGGCAGCGCCGAGGAGGCATTGGAACTTGGCTTCGAGGACGCGCTTCAGCGCGGCGCCGTACTTGCCGAATGGGCCGACCGCATCGCCGCGCTTCTGCCCGAGGATCGCTACGAAATCGAACTCACCGATACCGAGGCGAGCGGTCGCCGCCGCGTCATGGTGCGCGGGCTGGGCGAGCTTAGTGCCGAGGCGCAGCGCCTCGGCGCCGCCCTGCGCCTGCTCGACCAGGAACCGCAAACGCGACCGGTGCGCCTTCGCTATTTGCAGGGCGATGCCTCGACCAGGACCTATGCCCGCCTGCGGCAGGCCGACAAACCCATGCTGCTGATGGACGCCCCGCGCCAGGCCGACGGACCGCCCATTCGCGACGGCAAGTCCTACAGTAGAATCGCGCATTTGGCCGAGGACATGGTGCGCCCGTTCGTCGCCATCGGCGCCGTCCTGGCTAGCGCCGGCCTCAGCACACCGCGGGTGCTCACATCCGACCTTGAGCATGGCCTGGCCCTGGTCGAGGATTTGGGCGATCGCCTGTTTGCGGCCGAGATCGCCGCGGGCACGCCGCAAGCCGAGCTCTACCGCGGCGCGGTCGATGTGCTGGTGAAGCTGCGCTCGGTGCCGGTGCCGTCCCAGCTACCGCTCCCGGACGGCAGCAGCTATGCGCTTCCGCGCCGGGACCGCGCCGCCTTTGAGATCGAGCTCGAGCTGCTGTTGGACTGGCATTGGCCGGCGCTCAAAGGTGCGCCGTGTCCGCCGGCGGTGCGCGAGGAGTTTCGTGCGCTCTGGAGCGGCGTCCTCGATCGGCTCCTGGCGCTGCCGGGGGCCTGGTTTCTGCGCGACTTTCACTCCCCCAACCTGATCTGGCTCCCCGAGCGCCACGGCGTTGCGAGGGTGGGGATCCTCGATTTCCAGGATGCGCTCAACGAACACGCAGCCTTCGATCTCGTTTCCCTCCTGCAGGACGCCCGGATCGACGTGCCAGCGGCGCTCGAGCGCGACTTGTTCCACTACTACTGCGCCCGGGCGCAGGAGCAGGAGGCGGGTTTCGATCGGGCGGCCTTTGCGGCGGCCTATGCCATGTTTGGGGCGCAGCGCAATACCCGCCTGCTCGGCTTGTGGGTGCGACTGTTGCAGCGCGACGGCAAGCCACACTATCTCCAGCATATCCCACGCACATGGGGATATCTCGATCGCAACCTTGGCGCTGCGGCCATGGCCGCGCTCGCGCCATGGTATGCTCGTCACTTCCCGCCCCACCTGCGCGCGGGGTTGCCGGGGTGACGAGGAACAGCATGACCGGGGTTGACGCGGCGCTTCCAGTCGACACGGCAATGGTCTTGAGCGCGGGCCTCGGCACCCGCATGGCCGCGGTCAATGGCAAGCTGCCGAAGCCCTTGATCCCCCTCAAGGGTACGGCGCTGATCGATCGTGTGCTCGACCGCATCGCGCAGGCCGGCGTGCGCCGGGCGGTGGTCAACGTACATCACCACGCCGACCTGATTGAACGCCACCTCAGGGACCGCCGTATCCCTCGCGTCGAGTTCTCCGACGAGCGCGCGCTTCTGCTTGACACCGGTGGCGGCGTCAAAAAGGCCCTGCCGCGGCTCGGGCCCCGACCCTTCTTGATTCACAATGCCAACTCGGTCTGGATCGAAAGCGTGGGCGCCAATCTCGCCCGCCTGTTCGACGGCTGGGATGGAGAGCGCATGGACTGCCTGTTGCTGCTGGCCCCCGCATCGATCAGTCAGGGCTACCAGGGCCGCGGTGATTTTGCGCTCGAGGCGGATGGTCGCATTCGCCGCCGCGGCGAGCAGGAAGTGGTGCCGTTCGTGTTCGCCGGCGTGTCGATCGCGCATCCACGGCTGTTCGAGGGCAGTCCGGAGGGGCCCTTCTCGCTCAATGTGCTCTGGAGCCGGGCGATTGGCGCCGGGCGCGCGTGGGGGGTGCGGATGGAAGGGGTGTGGATGCACGTGGGCACGCCGGAGGCCCTGGCGCAGGCGGAACAGTGCCTGAACGATGCGGCCAACTGAACTTTCGCCAGCTCGTGCGCTGGGGCGACCGCGGATCTACACGGTGCCGCACGGCACGCCGTTTTTTGCCGCCCTGGCCGAGGCCTTGCTGGCGGGCCGGCTTAGCCTGCCGAGCGGACGGCGGCCCGCGCCGCTAGAGCTCGCCGACATCACCTTGCTGCTGCCAACCCGACGCGACATCGGCGCCCTGCAGGAGGCCTTCCTGAAGGCGGCCGACGGCGCCGCCGTGCTGCTCCCCAACATTAAGCTGATCTCGCATATCAGCGACGCGCCCCACCCTTTCGCCGATGCCGGCGGAGGCACGCTGGCAGATGCCAAGCCTGCGATCGGCAAGCTCGAGCGCGAGCTTGCCCTCACCCGGCTTGTGCTCCAGTGGTCGCAAGCCATCGGCCACGGCCGCAGCAGCGCCCGTACGCCGGCCCAAGCCGTCCGGCAGGCCAAGGAGCTCGCGCGGCTGATGGACATGGTCGAAATGGAAGATGTCGGCCTCGACGGGCTCGCTGCCCTGGTGCCCGACGACTTTTCGGCGCACTGGGGCCTGACCCTCGACTTCCTCAAAATCGTCACCGAGCACTGGCCCCGGCACCTCGACGAATTGGGCAAGGTGTCACCGGCCGGCTGGCGCAAACGCTTGATGCTGACCGAGGCCGAGCGCTTGCAGCGAAGTCCGCCGCCGCAGCCGACGATCGTCGCTGGGGTGACGGGCACCGTGCCGGCGGCGACCGCGTTGATGCGCGCCGTGCTCGCCCTTAAGCAGGGTGCGCTGATCCTGCCTGCCCTCGATCAAACGCTTGATGATGAGAGCTGGAACGCGATCTCCCCCGCGCATGCCGAGCACCCGCAGTTCGGCTTGAAAAAGCTGCTCGACGCGCTTGGCGTTGCGCGCAAGGATGTGACACTGCTGCCGGGCACGACGCCCGCTCCCCGACAGCAAGCGTGCGCCGCCTTCGTCAGCGAGGCCATGCGGCCCGCCGGCACGACCGAACGCTGGCACAGCTTTCTGGCGGCCAGTAAGCCCCGAGACCTCGCTGCGGCGCTGGCGGGCTGGACCATCCTGGAAGCGCCCTCCGCGGCCGACGAGGCCGAAGCCGTGGCCTTGATCCTGCGCGAGGCCGCCGAGCATCCCGGCAAAACCGCGATGTTGGTGACGCCGGATCGCGCGCTGGCGCGGCGCGTCTCGGTGCGGCTCAAGGCCTGGGCCCTCGAGGTCCCCGACCTCAGCGGGCGGCCGTTGGCGGGCACGGAGATCGGCATCTTTCTCGACCTCCTGATCGCGGCCGCGGCCGAGCGGTTTCAGCCGGTCGCCCTGTTGCGGCTGCTCAAGCACCCTTTGTGCCGCGCCGGCCTCGATGCGCCCAGCCGCGCCGACGGCACCCGCGCGCTGGAGCTGGCGGTCTTTCGCGCCCCTTACTTGGGAGGCAGCCTCGCCGACATCGTCGCCGCCTTGGAGCGCGCGGCCAAAGGCACGCTGCCCGGCGCGCACCGCGGCCGGGCGGTCCGGCAAATCGGGGCGGACGCTTGGCAGGCGGCGCGCCAGTTGCTGGCAAGCCTCGAGGCGATCTTGCGACCGCTCGAGGCGCTGTTTGCTGCGCCCGGGCGCACAGCCGTGCCAACGCTGGCCACGGCGCACGTGCGGGCGGCGCAAGCGCTGGCCGCCGGCCTTGGCGAGGAGAGCCAAGACGCGCTCTGGCAGGGCGATGGGGGCGAAGAGTTTGCCCGACTGTTTGCCGGCCTTCTCGACCCCAGCATGGTCTATGCGCCCGAGCTGGCGGCGGCCGACTATCCGGAGTTCTACCGCGGTCTCCTCAGCGATCAGACCATCGCTCCGCCGGGGCCGAGGCATCCCAGGCTCACCATCCTGGGGCCCCTCGAGGCCCGCCTGCAACAGCCCGATATCGTCATCTTGGGGTCGCTCAACGAGGGCAGCTGGCCACAGGCGGCCGACCCAGGGCCGTGGTTCAATCGCAGCATGCGCCAAGCGCTCGGTCTGCCGGCGCCGGAAGCGCGCATCGGCGAGGCGGCGCACGACTTTGCCTCGCTGTTGGGGGCCGGGCAGGTCTATCTCACGCGCGCTGGCAAGATCGACGGCGCCCCGACCGTGCCATCGCGCTGGCTCATCCGCTTGCAGGTCCTCAGCAGAGGCGCCGGGCTGGCCGCCAGCGCAAAGCAACCCTGGCTCGCCTGGGCCGAACTGAAAAACCGCAGCCCGGCGCCGGCGCGTCCGGTGTCGGCGCCCGAGCCGCGCCCGGCCCCTCGCCTGCGTCCGCGCCAACTCAGCGTCACGGACGTCGAGAAATGGCTGGCCAATCCCTATGCCATCTTTGCGGCGCGCATTTTGGGCTTGGAACGACTGCCGGCTTTAATGCGCACGCCCGATGCGGCCCTGCGCGGCCAAATCGTGCACGAGGCCTTGAGCCGGTTCGCCCGCCGCTTTCCCGATCGACTGCCCGACGATCCCGCGATCCATCTCAGGGCCGCGGCGGAGGCCGCCCTGGTCGACCTCACGGGCTCGCCCCGCGTCGCCGCCTTTTGGGCGCCGCGGCTGGAACGCTTCGCGGCCTGGTTTGCCGAGACCGAGCCGGCGCGCCGACGCGCCGTCGCCAAGAGTTATGCCGAGCTCGACGGGGCGCTCGTGCTGGCCGCGCCCGGTGGGCCCTTTACGCTGAAGGCGCGCGCTGATCGCATCGATGTCGGCGCCGGCTTCCTCATCATCACCGACTACAAGACGAGCGCCAGCCTCGAGGCGCTCGTGCGCAATGCCAAGGCGGGACGGGCTCCGCAGCTGGCGCTGGAGGCCGCGATCGCGGCGGCCGGGGGCTTCGCCGGGGTACCGGCGCGGCCGGTGGCGGTCTTGCGCTATATTTCCGCCGCCGGCGGCAAGCCGCCCGGTCTCGAAGCAGAGCTGGAATGCGACGCCGCCCAAGTGGCGCAATTGGCGGCCAAGGCGCAGGCCGGGCTGGCGCGCCTGATTGCGCAATTCGATGCGGCGACGACGCCTTACCGGGCCGTGCGGCGGCCGCGCTTTCGCTATGACTATGATGAGTTTGCGCATCTGGCGCGCGTCGCCGAATGGTCGATCGAGAGCGACGAGGAGGTGGCGTGATCCGGGTCTTTGGCAGAGCCCTTGCGCGCACCCCCAAGGGGGAGGCCCCCGAGCGACATGCGGCGCTGCGCACCGAGACGCTGCGCAACCAGGCGCTGGCCTCCGATCCGACGGCCTCCGCCTGGGTGAGCGCCAACGCCGGGACGGGCAAGACCCATGTCTTGACCAATCGCGTGCTGCGCCTGTTGCTGGCGGGCACACCGGCGGAGCGTATCCTGGCGCTCACCTATACCAAGGCCGCGGCGGCGGAAATGGCAAAGCGCGTCTTCCAACGCTTGGCCGAGTGGACGACGGCCGCCGAGGCGGAGCTCGACGCCAAACTCACCCCTCTGCTCGGTCGTACCCCAAGCGGGGAGGACCGCCGCCTGGCGCGACAGCTGTTGGCGCGCACGATCGAGACCCCCGGCGGCCTAAAGGTTGAGACCATCCACGCCTTTTGCGAGCGCCTGCTCAAGCGCTTTCCGCTCGAGGCGGGCGTGGCGCCCAATTTCACCATCCTCGACGATCAACAGCGCCAAGGCTTGATCACGCAGGCGGTGGACGAGATGCTTGGCGTCGCCACGGCCGACAAGGCCGGGCCCTTGTGGTCAGCGCTCAAGGGGGCCATTGCCTACGCGGTCGATGGCAATTTCGAACGCCTGCTGGCCGAGGCCTTCGGCTTCGGCGATGGCGCGCAGCCCGATGAGGACGGGCCGGGCGCGCGCGAGGCTCAACTGCGGGCCCGCCTGGGCGTGCGGCAGGAGGCCACGCCGGAAGTCTTGGCGCAAGAACTCGGCGGCCTCTTGAGCGAGGCGGAGATGCGCGACCTCGTCGCGGCGCTGCGGCTCGGCGGCAAAACCGATCAAGATCGCGCCGAAGATCTCGAGCGCGCGCTCGGCTGCGAGCTCGACGGGAGGTCGCCTCGCCGCCTTGGAAGCCTGCTTTCTCACGCAAGGCAAAATGCCGCGCGCGCGCCTCACAACGCGGGAGGCTGCGCGGCCCGATCTTGCCGCCCAGTTGTCGGCGGCACAGGCTCGCTTCGTGGCGCTCCACCGCGAACTGATGGCGCTGACCGTGGTCGAGGCGACCCTGGCGCTGGCGCAGCTGAGCGGCGATACGCTGGCCCGCTATCGGGCGGCCAAAGCGCGCCTGGCGGTGCTCGATTTCGATGATCTCATCGCCAAGGCTGCAAGCTTGCTTCGCTCGTCGGCGGCCGTGGAATGGGTGCTGTTCAAGCTCGACGGTGGGCTCGACCACATCCTGGTGGATGAGGCCCAGGACACGAGCCCGGTGCAGTGGCAGGTGATCCGCTCGCTCGCCGCGGAATTCTTCGCCGGCGATGGCGCGCGGGAAGAGGCGCGCACGCTATTTGCCGTCGGCGACGAGAAGCAGTCGATCTACGGCTTTCAAGGCGCCGCGCCGACCATGTTTGCGGAAGCCGGCTCGGCGTTCGCCGCCGCCGCACGCGAGGCGGGCCGCAGCTGGCGGCAGATCCCCCTGACGCTTTCCTTCCGCACGGTCGAACCGCTGCTCGGCGCGGTCGACCAGATCTTCGCGGCGCCGACGCGCACGCCGGGCGTCAGCGGCCCCAACACCCCGGTTGCCCACGTCGCCCACCGCTTCGGTCACGCCGGCGTGCTCGAGATCTGGCCCCTCGAAAAGGCCGCGCCCGCCGAGGCCACGCCCGCATGGGCGCCGCTGGACGAGGCCAGCGCCACGCATCCCGTGACCCGGCTGGCGGCTCGGATCGCCGACACCATCAAGCGGTGGCTCGAAACGGGCGAGCGCCTGGCGTCCGAGGCTCGGCCCGTGCGCGCCGGCGACATCCTGATCCTGGTGCGCAAGCGCGTGCCGTTCGCGCCCGCCATGGTCGCCGCGCTCAAGGCGCGGCGCATTCCCGTGGCGGGTGCCGACCGCCTCATCCTCACCGAGCAGATCGCGGTCCAGGACCTCATCGCGCTCGGCGAGGTTAGCCTGCTGCCCGAGGATGATCTGGCCTTGGCGGCGCTCTTAAAGTCTCCCCTTTTCGACCTCACCGATGAGCATCTGATCGACCTGGCGCCCGGCCGTCCCGGCAGCCTATGGCAGGCGCTGCTCGAACGCGGCAGCAAGGACGCGTTCTGGCAGTCGGTGGCCGATCGTCTCCTGCGCTGGCAGGGCGAGGCGCGACAGCTTGCGCCCTTTGACTTCTATGCGGGCGTGCTTGATCGCGACGGCATGCGCGCGCGCATGCTGGCGCGCCTCGGCAGCGAGGCCGCCGACCCGCTCGATGAATTCCTGAACCAGGCGTTGGCCCATGAGGCGGCCGGCGCGCCGTCGCTCCAGGGTTTTCTCGTCGCCATGGCACAGGCGCGTCCCGAGATCAAACGCGACATGGAGCAGGGGCGCGATGAGGTGCGCGTCATGACCGTGCACGGCGCCAAGGGCCTCGAAGCCCCGATCGTGTTCCTGCCCGATACCTGTTCGACGCGCTCGGGACGCAGGCCCGGCAGCCTGCTCGCCGTGGCCGACGCTAAGTCCGAGGCGGGGATACTGCCGCCATTTTTGTGGCCGGTGCGCGGAACGAGTGCGGTGGCCGCCGTCGATGCGGCGCGTCAGGCGGAACGGCAGGCAGACAAGAATGAGCTTGATCGCCTCTTGTACGTGGCCCTCACCCGCGCCCGCGATCGCCTCTACATCGCCGGCTTCGAGGGCACGCGCGAGGCGCCGGCGGACTGCTGGTACCACCTGGTCCGCCAGGGTCTCGAGGGTCAAGTCGTCGAAACGCCGGTGGGCGAAAACCGCAGCGTTTGGCGGCTCGAAAGCGCCCAGACGGTTGCCCCGCAGGCGATGGCGCAGCTCCTCAGCCCAAGCGCCGGCACGGTGCAAGCGCCGACCTGGATCGGTCGACGAGCCCCGGCGGAGGCTGACGCCGGCGTGCCGCTGCGGCCCTCGCAGCTGGCAGCGCTCGAGGAGGACGCGGCCGACGCGAAGGTCAAGCGGCCACCCTCGCGGGCGCCCTCCATTTTGTCGCCTCACGCCCTGCTCGAAGAGGGGCGCTTCCTGCGCGGCAACCTCACACATGCCTTGCTCGAGCACCTGCCCGCGGTCGGCCGCGACAGCCGGCAGGCGGCCGCGGTGGCCTTGCTCGCCAACCGCGCCCCCGACCTCGACATTAAGATACGTTCCCAGATTATCGCCGAGACGCTGGCCGTGCTTGAGCACCCGGAACTAGCGGCGTTGTTTGGGCCCGACAGCCGTGCCGAAGTGCCGATCGTGGCCACGCTTCCCAGCCGCAACGGCGCGGGGCCTCCCCTGCGTTTGACCGGCAAGATCGATCGTTTGGTGCACACGGGCACGGCCCTCTTGATCGTCGATTACAAGACCAACCGGCCGCCGCCGCGCGTGGTGGCCGAGGTTGCAGAGACCTACCTTTTGCAACTCGCCGCCTATCGTTTGGGGGTAGCCGCCATCTTCCCAGGACTGGAGATCAGGGCTGCATTGCTGTGGACGGATGGCGCGCGAAATCATGGAAATACCGCAGCTCCTGTTGGACGCGCACGCGCAGCGCCTTTGGACAGGCGGTCTCGCCAGCCTTGACGCCTGACGGGGGCCTCCCTACGTTCCGCTCGACGGTTTCACCCGGCGACGGGTTTCATTCAAGGAGAATAGCGGCATGGCTGGCGCAGCGCGCGAGGTCTCGGACGCCAATTTCGAGAAAGAAGTGTTGCAATCGTCCGAGCCGGTGCTCGTCGACTTCTTTGCCGAGTGGTGTGGACCGTGCAAGGCGATGGCGCCGGCACTGGAACAGGTGGCGACCGAACTGGCCGGCAAGATCAAGGTGGCCAAGCTCGACGTCGATCAAAATCCCGACGTGACGCAGAAGTATCGCATCCAGGCGATGCCGACACTGATGATCTTCAAAAACGGCGAGGTTGCCGCCCAGCGCGTGGGCGCACTGGTGCAAAAAAAGCAGCTGACCGACTGGATCAACGGCGCAATCTGACGAGCGCACTGTTAGCAAACCGGAAGCTCTCGACGCACGCCGTGGCGGCGACCGCCACGGTGGCTGTTCGTTGGCGGTTTATTGCATTGTTCCGCTGCGAACGAAGGCACCGATCGTCGCCTGCGCCGGGTCTTTGGCGGGATCGGCCTCGCTTCGGTTCACGCGGCGCGGGCGCGCGCTTTTGGCGCCACCTTCGGCAGCGCCGTGCCGATCATGCAGTCGCGCGTGACAATGGCGGCAAGTTGCTCCTCACTCCACCCGCGCGTCACCTTGGGACGCATCGGCAGCACGAGGTAGCGCAAGTCGGCGGTCGAAGTCGTGCACCCGCACCTCGACCTGCGGCGGCAGCTCGAGGCCGAAGTCGCTGAGCACGCCGCGCGGGTCAACCACGGTGCGCGACCGATAGGCGAGGCTCTTGTACCAGGCGGGCGGCGTCCCGAGGAGCATCTTGGGATAGCACGAGCACAAGGTACAGACGATCACGTTGTGCACGTCGGGGGTGTTCTCGACGGTCGCGAATTCGGCGATGGTGCCGATGTCGATGCCGCAGTCCAGCAAGGCGGCGCGCGTGTCCTTGAGAAGAAGTTTCTTGAAGGCGGCATCGGCCCAAGCGCGTGCCACGACCTTGGCGCCCAGCGCCGGCGTGCGGCTGTCCATCAGGTCAACGGCGGCGGCGATGGCCTCCGCGGTCAGGATCCCCTTTTCGATCAGGAGCGACCGCAGGGCTTCTTCGAGGACCTCGTAGGCCCCCATCGGCCCGGCATCGTGGTCCTTCTGCGCGGGAGGATGCGCATGCGAATGGTCGTGCTCATGGCCGTGGTCATGGCCGTGGTCATGATCGTTGTCGTGCTCGTGCATGATGCGCTCCTATCTGGTCGGCTCGAGCCAATGCTCGTAGATGTCCACCTCGATGTGATCGCCGTTGGCACCTCGATAGGTCGGCCAAACCTCGCGCTGCTGAAAGCGCACCTTATAGAGCCCCTGGGCGGGAAGCCCGGGCCGATGATAGGCCAGCCGTTCGGGATCGCGGAAGCGGCCGTGCACGGCGATGACGACGCCGCTTTTGCCGCGCACATACCAGGGCGTGCGGCAGTGCCCCAGCACTCGCCTTGCCGCCACCTGCACCCGATCGCCGGGCGCAAAGCGCAGCGCTCGGCTGGTGCCGTGCCGAGGCTCGCTGCCGACGTCGCTCACCATGGAATCTTGGCCTTGGAAACGCGCCGCCCGGTCTTGGCGTGACGATCGCGCACTTGCACCATGCGCGCCTCGACCTCCGCCCGCGTCAACAGTTCCTGCTCGACCACCAGGTTGCGCAACGCCCGGATCCATTTCTCATAATAGGTGGTGCGGTCGTAGACCTGTTCGCCATAGTCTTCGATCACGCGCCGCAAGCCGTCGACGGTAAAGGCGCGGTTGCCGGGGCTGGTGAGCAGGCGCTGCATGGCGTCGGTGCGCTTCTCCCACAAGGCCAGATCGTGCTCGCTGCGATCGATGGCGCCAAACGTCAGCCCGCCCACATCGTGGGTGGCGCGCCCGCCGGCACCTTTGCGAGGCTTGGTCTGCCGCTTGGGGGCGCCGCTCCGCACTCCCTGTCGCGTCTTGGCCGCCGTGGCGGGGGCTTGCTTGGCCATGGGCTCGACCCTGTTGCTCGGCTTTTGTGCCTCGCGCCTATGATGCCCGCAGTGGAGGCGGATGGCCAGCCCCGCGCAGGAGCAGCGGGCTCTCCTCAGAGCCGCGCCGTGGGCGCTGCGCGCCCTGCGGCCAGCGCCGCCTTGGCTGATGCCCATGACTTGGCGGGGAGCCTCGTTTATGGTGAAAGGGCCCTTGGGAGCCCGAGGGAGAGGAACGGTCGAGCGATGGTGACGATTAGGGCGGCCGCACTCAGCGAGTTCGTGCGGGATATCTTCGCCAAATCCGGATGCTCGGCGGCCGAGAGCGCGCGCATCGGCAAATACCTTGTCTCTGCCAACTTGACGGGCCACGACAGCCACGGCGTGGCGCGCGTCCCGCGTTACTTGCAATGGCAGCGGGACGGGATCGTCATGGCCGATCAAGCGGTAAACGTGCTGAGCGAAACGCCGGTGCTGGCCGTGGTGGATGGCCGCCACGGCTTCGGCCAGACGGTCGGTCCGCAGGCCGTCGCCATCGGCATCGAGAAATGCAAGGCGCTCGGCCTGTCGCTGGTGGCCCTGAAGAACAGCGGCCATATCGGCCGGATCGGCGACTGGGCCGAGATGGCGGCCGAGGCGGGCCTCGTTTCCATCCACTTCGTCAACGCTTCGGGCAGCGTGCTGGTTGCGCCTTTCGGCGGCAGCGAGCGGCGCCTTTCGACCGCACCCTTTGCCGTCGGCGTGCCCCGTCCGGGGCAGTCCCCGATCATCCTTGACTTTGCCACCTCGGTGGTCGCCGAAGGCAAGGTGTTGGTGGCGAGCCAGGGCGGCAAGGCGCTGCCCTCTGACGCGCTGATCGACATCGACGGTCGCATGAGCGCCGACCCGCGCGTCCTTTATGGCGACTACACGGCCACGGGTCCGCGCCACGGCGGCAAGGGCACCGGCGCCATTCGTGCCTTCGGGGACCACAAAGGCTCGGGACTGGCGTTAATGTGCGAGCTGCTCGGCGGGTCGCTGACGGGCATGAAGGCCACGGGCACGGACGCGGGCACGGGCCCGGATCGCTTCCGCGGCAATGGCATGCTGTCCTTCTACGTCGACCCGAAGGTGGTCGACCCCGAGGCAGTTTTCCCACAGGACGTGGCGCGCTACGTTGCCTACTTCAAAAGCGCCAAACCCGCCAGCGTCGGCGGCGAGGTGCTGATCCCCGGGGAACCAGAGGCGTTCATGCGCCAACAGCGCCTGCGCGATGGCGTGCCGTTGCCCGATGACACCTGGGCTTCCCTTATCGAGGCGGCGCGCGCCGTCGGCGTCGATGAGCGCCGGATCCAGCAATTGGGGGCCGCTTGAGGCCATAGCAGGTCGTCCCTTTAGGCCCGGCGGGCAGAGGGACAAGAACGCCGACAGGAGACCGTTTCGTGATCGATGCCGCCTTGCTCGAAAAACTCAAGACCTACGACACGCCGACGATCTGCAATGCGCTCGAGATCGTCGATCCGGCCCGCCGACTGACGGGCTTCACCACGCGGCCGCTGCTGTGCCCGTTCCCCAACCTGCCAGCGATCGTGGGCTATGCCAAAACGGCCACCATCCGCACCGCGCATGCCCATGAGCTCGACGCCAAGGCCCAGCGCACCCAGCGCATTGCCTACTACGACTATATCGCTGACAAGCCCGCACCCGGTGTCGTGGTGATTCAGGACCTCGATGGACACGACGTGGGCTTCGGCGCCTTTTGGGGTGAGGTGATGAGTGCCGTGCACAAGGGGCTGGGCCTGCTGGGCGTGGTCACCGACGGCTGCATCCGCGACATCGATCAATGGGCGCCGGGTTTCCAGGCGTTGGCCGGCTCCATCATGCCCAGCCACGCGCACGTCCACTTGCACGATTTCGGCAAGGAGGTGCGGGTGGCCGGCATGCTGGTGCGCTCGGGCGAGCTCGTGCACGCCGACCGCCACGGTGCGGTGACAATTCCCGCCAATCTGGCGGCGAAAATTCCCGCCGCTTGCGACCTGTTGGCGCGCAAAGAAGCCGTCATCCTGGAGATGGCACGGGCCGGGGGCTTCAACGTGGCCAAGTTGCGCGAGGCGCTTGCTAAGCAGGACGAAATTCATTGAACGGTTGAGCCAACGACGCCGAGGAGAGCAAAATGAAAGCCAATGCCTTGAAGAAAAAGATCGCCGACGGCGTCAACTGCGTCGGCGGCTGGGCAGCCATTCCCAATTCCTTCGCCGCCGAGGTCTACGCCGCGCAAGGCTGGGACAGCGTCACCATCGATATGCAGCACGGCGCGAGCGATATCAACGATGTCGTACCGATCCTGCAGGCCATCCAAAGCGGCGGCGACGCCACGCCACTAGTGCGCGTGCCCTGGAACGATCCCGGCCACATCATGCGCGTGCTCGATGCGGGCGCCATGGGCATCATCTGCCCGATGATCAACAGCAAGGAGGAAGCCGAGGCACTGGTGCGCTCCGGACGCTACCCGCCGATGGGGGAACGCAGCTTCGGGCCGTTCCGGGCGGCGCAATACGGCGCCGACTATTGGCAGAAGGCCAACGAGGAGATCTTGCTGTTCGCGATGATCGAGACCCGCCAGGCCGTCAACAACCTGGAGGAGATCCTCTCGGTGAAGGGCGTGAGCGGGGTCTACGTCGGCCCCTCCGATCTCTCCCTCAGCCTTGGCAAGCCGCCGACGCTGGATCCGACCGACAAGGAAGTGCTGGCCGCCATCGACACCATCGTCAAAACCACGCGCAAGAAGGGGCTGATCGCCGGCGTGCACACCGACGGCCCCGCCACCGCGCTCCGCCGCTTCGAGGCGGGCTTCCAGATGTGCACCATCCTCAACGACGTGCGCCTGCTGGCGGTCGCCGCCGCCACTGCCATCAACGAGGTGCGCGGCAAGGCGCCTGCCGCCAAGGCTAAAACCTATTAGCCGCCGCAGGCGACGCTGAGGGTCCCCGGGCCGCTTGGCCCGGGACCGGCTAGTGATCGCTCAGCGCCTTGCCGGTGTAGTCGCGCATGAAAGCCGTGGCGATGAGGCTCACGATGGCGCACGCCAAGATGTAGGCGGCAATGGCGTAGGGCGTGCCGTAGGTGGCAAACAGCCAGGTGGCGATCAGCGGCGCGGGGCCACCGGCGATCACGGATGCCAACTGATAGCCGAGCGAGGCGCCGCTATAGCGCAGTCGCCCGGGAAAGAGCTCGGCGATCAAGGCCGCCTGTGGCCCATACATGATGTCGTGCGGGATCAGGGACAGCACGATGGCGAGGAAGATGAGCGCATAGGAACCCGTGTCGAGCATGGCAAAGTAGAGAAACCCGAACACGCCCGTGAGCGCGGCCCCGATCATATAGGTCTTCTTGCGGCCGATGCGATCGGAGATATGCCCAAACAGGGGAATGCTGATGAAGGAGAGCAGCGAGGCGGCGAGCACGGAGGTCAGAATGAAATCGCGCGGCACCTTGAGCGCGTTCACGGCATAGGCAAAGACGAAGGCCGTAAAGATATAGAAGGGCGCCTGCTCGGCCATGCGGGCAAAGGCACTCAACAGGATCTCTTTGCCGTGACTGCGCAGCACGGCGGAAACCGGCGCGCCCTCGAGGCGCTCGGCCTCCTGCAGGCGCGTAAAGGTGGGGGTCTCGAGAATGCCAAGGCGGATATAAAGACCGACCGCGACCAGGACGATGCTGAGCGCAAACGGCAGCCGCCAACCCCACGCCAGAAATTGCTCGCCGGACATTTGGCTGAAGGCGAGCACGGCCAAATTGGCAAGAAACAGTCCGCAGGGCACGCCGAACTGCGGCCAGGAGGCAATGAAGCCGCGCTGGTCGTGCGTGCGCGACCATTCCATCGACAATAGCACCGAGCCGCCCCACTCGCCGCCGACGCCGATGCCCTGCACGAAACGCAAGACCGTCAGGATGACGGCACCCCAGACGCCGATGCTTTCATAGGTGGGCACGAAGGCGACCAGGAAGGTCGCAATCCCCATCAGCATCAAGGTTGCAATCAGCGTGGCCTTGCGACCAATACGGTCGCCGTAGTGGCCGAAGATCGCCGCGCCGATCGGACGCGCGATAAAGCCGACGGCGTAAACGGCGAAGGCTTCGAGCGTCCCCACCAGGGGGTCGGAATGGGGAAAAAAGAGCTTGGCGAAAACCAAGCCGGTGACGGTGCTATAAAGGAAGAAATCATACCACTCGATCGCCGTGCCGATGGTGCTGGCGACGACGGCCCGGCGCAGCTGAATGCGGTGTTCGTCGTCGGGTAGACGGCCAATGACAGCTTGGGCCATCACGCACCTCCATGCTATCCCGCCCGGCTGCCGATCGTCTAACGTGGCGCCCGCCGCCAAGGTTCCCACGACTAAGGTTGCCGCCGCCAAGGTTCCCGCCGCCAAGGTTCTGAGCCGGATAACCCGCCCCGACCGCACGCGGGGGCACGCACCGGCGAAGATGTGGCGCGCCCGGCGAGCGGGGCGGCGAGCCAGGGAGGGGCAGCCGGGGGCGAGCCTCCACGGGCTTCGGGGTCTAGGCCTTGAGGTCGAGCCGGTAGTCGCGCGCCAGGATGGCGAGCGCCGCCGTCTTTAGCGCGCTCGGATCGCGGCTCTTCTCCTGGCACACCGCCAGGATGGCGTTGGCAAGCTTGACGCGTGCCGCTTCGATGCTCACGGGATCGTTGCCAACGCAGCGGGCAACGCTCTGCCAGGCTTCATCAAACGCCTGATAGGCAACCTTGAGGGTCTCGGGTCCAAAGGACCCGCTTTCGACAATCTGGCGTGCGTTCATCAGGTCCTCAGGGCGAAAACCCGCCCCCCGCACAGGCGGCCCAACATGGGGCGAGCATGGTCCCGGCCCCCGGAGCCTGTCGGTAAGCTAGATGACCTAAAGAGCCTCGGGAAAGGTTTTTGGCAGGTGATAAGCGATCCGCGTGCGCACGAGCCGGTAGCACTCGCAGGAGGCGCCGATCAGACCGTCGCGATCAAGAATGGTGACGCGCCGGCGGCCGCACTCGATCAGCCCGTCGCGCTGCAGTGCTTGGGCGGCATTGGTGATGCTGGGGCGGTGCACGCCCAGCATTTCGGCGAGCAGATCCTGGGTTAAGGGCAGGTCGTCGCCGTCGTGGCGATCGCGCATCATCAAGAGCCAGCGCGCCAAGCGCTGGCGCACGTTGTGGGCGCCGTTGCAGGCGGCCGACACCATCACCTGTTCGAGAAAGGCCAGCACATGCGCCTGCACGAGCTTAAGGAACGTCGGCATCGCGTCCATGGCCCGCACGAACGACTGGCGCGTCATCTTGGCCGCGCTGCCCGGCACCTGCACGAGCAGGCGGGCCGAGGATGCCTTGGCGCCGAACACGGCCTGGAACCCCGTGCTGCCCTCGCGGCCGATGGTGGCCATCTCGATAATGCTGCCGTCGGGATAGACGGCCACCACCGAAATCACCCCGCTGTCCGGGAAGAAGACGTGATCCAGTGAGCTATCGGCATCGACCAAGACCTGCTCGCGCTTGCACTCGATGTACTCGAGGTCGGGCTGCAGCTGCTTGAGGTCGAACTCGGGCAGGGCAAGGAGCAGGCGATTACGAGGCCAGTTCGCAGGAGCATTCATAGCTCGTAAACGGCCGACCCGGCGTCTGGTTCGCCCTCGCCGCGCCTAATCCTGGCCGGCAATGATGTCGCGCCCTCAAAATATGCCGGGAACTATTCGGCGGCGTTGTGCTTAGGGGCCGCCAGCCAGGCGTCGAGATCGGCCAAAGCACGCGCGCTCAAGGCGCGCTTTTTGGCAGCGCCGCGCTCCTTGCCCTTGCCGCGGCCGGCGCCCGCGGCCTCGGCGGACAGCGGCGGGAATAAGCCGAAGTTGATGTTCATCGGTTGGAAGGAGCCGGCACCGTCCGCCTCTGTGGCAAGATGCCCGCCGGTGATGTGGCCAAGCAGAGCGCCGAAGGCGGTGGTGAGCGGTGGCGGTTGCCAGGCCATGCCCCGGCGTTCCGCCGCCGCCGCTTGGCCGGCAAGCAGCCCGATGGCGGCGCTTTCGACATAACCCTCGCAGCCCGTGATCTGGCCCGCAAAGCGCAGGCGCGGGCAAACGCGGAGCCGCAAGCGCGTGTCAATCAGCTTGGGCGCATTCAAGAAGGTGTTGCGATGAAGCCCGCCAAGGCGGGCGAACTCCGCCTGAGCAAGGCCAGGGATTAAGCGGAAGATGCCCACCTGCTCGCCGTGCTTGAGCTTGGTCTGGAAACCGACCATGTTCCATAAGGTGCCGAGCGCATTGTCCTGTCGCAACTGCACGACGGCATAGGGGCGCTCGCCGCCGCGATGGGGATTTGAGAGACCGACCGGCTTCATGGGACCAAAGCGCAGGGTCTCGCGACCGCGCTCGGCCATCACCTCGATCGGCAGGCAGCCCTCGAAGTAGGGCGTGGTGGCTTCCCAGGCGTGGAAGCTGGTCTTCTCGGCGGCAATGAGCGCGCTGAGGAAGGTCTCATACTCGGCCTTGCTCATGGGACAATTGATGTAGTCGGCCCCCGTGCCGCCGGGGCCCGCCTTGTCGTAGCGCGACTGGCGCCAGGTGATGCCGGGATCGATGCTGTCGAGATGCACGATCGGGGCGATGGCATCGAAGAATGCCAATTCGCCCTCGCCGGTGAGGTCCTGGATGGCCGCGGAGAGGGCCGGCGAGGTCAGGGGCCCGGTGGCGATGATGACGCTATCCCAGGCAAGGGGCGGCAGGCCGGCAACCTCGCCGCGCTCGATGGCCACATGCGGGTGGGTGGCGAGCGCGCCGGTCACGTACCGGGCGAAGTCGTCGCGATCGACGGCCAGGGCGCCGCCCGCGGGCAGCTTGTGCGTATCGGCCGCGGCCATGATCAGGGAGCCCGCGCGCCGCATCTCCGCGTGCAACAGGCCCACGGCATTGGTTTCGGCATCGTCGGAGCGGAAGGAATTGGAGCAGACGAGCTCGGCCAAGGCGTCGGTCTTGTGGGCCTCGGTCGAGCGGGACGGTCGCATTTCGTGCACGACCACGCGCACGCCGGTGCGGGCAATCTGCCAGGCGGCCTCGCTGCCGGCGAGCCCGCCGCCGATGACATGGATGGGGTTGTCTTGCATGTTGGGGAAAATAGGCGCAAAGGCAGAGGCGCTCAACCGGCCCGCGCGGCTCTTGGACGAGCTGGCAGGCGCCATGATCTTTCGCCGTCGGGCGCGTCTGAGGCAGTCGTACTAGGCGGCGCGCCGCTTTGCTCGGGGTTGGAAGCGCAGGAGGCTCCCCATGGATGGCCTGCAGCAAGCGGCAGAGGCCGTCGCGGCCAGGCTCAAGGCCCGCGGAGAGACGATTGCGGTCTCCAAGTCCGCCGCCGGCGGGCTGATCTCGGCGGCGCTGCTCGCGGTCCCCGGGGCGTCGGCCTACTTTCTAGGCGGTGCCGTCGTCTACACCCGGCAGGCACGCGGCGCCCTGTTGTCGATTCCTGAGGCGGCGATGGCCAACATCCGCTCAGCGAGTGAACCCTACGCGGCCCTGCTGGCGCGGACGGTGCGCGAGCGACATGGCGCCAGCTGGGGCGTCGCCGAGACGGGCGCCGCCGGCCCCAGCGGCAACCGCTATGGCGATGCGGCCGGACATGCCTGCCTCGCCGTTGATGGGCCGACGAGCCGCGTTCTGACGCTGGCAACGGGCAGTACGGACCGCCGGGGCAACATGCAGGCGTTCGCGCAGCGGGCGTTGGAGACCTTGCTCTCAGAGCTGGCGCGCTGATCCCGGCCTAGCTAAAAGTGCGCGCCACTCCCGGGGCTCACCTGGGCCGCCACCGCGGGGGCGGGCGCCAAGCCGGCCTTTTTCTTGTGGGGTGGATCGGGGTGCCAACCCAATACGGCCAGCATGAAAAAGAAGCCGATGACGTAGGCAAGCGTAACGTGCCAGCCGTTGGCGAGCCAGCTGCCGACCGATTTTGCTTGCGGGAACATGTTCGCCAGGGCCACACCGGCGGACGAGCCGAACCAGATCATCGAGCCGCCAAATCCCACCGCATACGCGAGATAACCCCAGTCGTAGCCGCCCTGCTTGAGGGCGAGCGCGGTCAGCGGAATATTGTCGAAGACGGCCGACACGAAGCCCAGACCCAACGCCGTCTGCCAGGAGGCGAGCGGCAACTTCTCAACCGGCATCATCGAGGCGGCGGTCACCAGCGCGAGCAGAAAGATCGTGCCCTTGAGGGTTTCCGGCAGCACCTCCCAATCCGGGCGCCGCAGCGGCATGGCGACGACGATGGCAGCCCAAACGGCAAGGCCGATCACCGGTAACGTATCGAGCACGGCTGGGTATTTCAGGTTGGCAACGATGTTGGCAAGGATCGCGGTCAGCAAAATCAGCGCGACGATGGCAACGCGCGCCCATTCGATGCGCAGGACGGCGGGGGCATCCTTGGTGATCGGCTGAAAGCGGTGCTGCTGCATGGCCGCGGGAACACCGAAGATGACAACGGCAATGCTTGCCGCAACGAACGCCTCGAGCACGCTGAGCGGGCTCACGCCGTCGATCCACATCATGGTGGTCGTGGTGTCGCCCACCACGCTTCCCGAGCCCCCCGCATTGGAGGCCGCGACGATGGCCGCGAGATAACCGATGTGCACCTTGCCGCGAAAGACCTGCTGCGCCATGGTGCCGCCGATCAGGGCGGCGGCGATATTGTCGAGAAAGCTCGAGATGACGGCCACGATCACCAGCAGTACAAAGCCGCCTTTCCAATCATCGGGCAGGATGCGCGGCATCTCCTCGGGCACGCGGCTTTTCTCAAAATGCCGCGACAAGAGCGCAAAACCCATCAGCAACAGGAACAGGTTGGCGAGAATCACCCATTCGTGCGCCAGATGCCCGGCGAGCCCGGACCAACCGTCGCCAAACTTGAAGCCCGTGAAGGCGAGCTTGTAGAAGGTAATGGCGGCAAGCCCGCCAAGCGCCACCGGCAGCGTGTGGTGGTGGAAGACGGCCACGCCCAACAGGGTCAGAGCAAACAGGATAAAATCTACGGGAATGCCGAAAAGGTAGCGCGGCTCCGGCCCGCCGTCGCCGCCCGCCGCCCAACAGGGAAGGCAAAGGATCAACAGCCAGGCCAAACCCGCAGCGGCCGAAGCGGTAGTCCTGACGGCAGCGAGCGGTCGAGCCGGGCCTGCCGCGTGCGCGCTTGCGACCCGATTGGCGTCTTTACGCATGGACTTCCCCCAACCCGCACTCTCCGACGCAAGGGACGGGGGCTAACGGGCAAAGCTTGAGTTCAGCGGGCGGTGCCGGCCCTCAAGAGGGATTGTCGGCGCCGCGCCGCAGCCTAGGTGAAAGGCGAAAGCGTGCGCAAGACCCCAACGGCGCACCCCTTGTCTCGGTCGCAGCAGGGTCGCCTCGGCGCCGGTATCTATGGCATACTGGCGCCTTCCTCAGGTTGAAGGTCGCATCGAATGTATACGCAAGGCCTCAACAGCCCGGACGCCACCACCGCGGCGCCCAGCGAAGACCCGGCACGGCTCGCGCGCTTTCAAGGCAAGGTCGACACCGAGGACAAGGTCGAACCCAACGATTGGATGCCCGAGGCCTACCGGCGCACGCTGATCCGGCAGATCTCCCAGCACGCCCATTCCGAGGTGATCGGCATGCAACCGGAGGGCAACTGGCTCACGCGTGCACCCTCCTTGCGTCGTAAGGCGGGGCTGCTCGCCAAGGTGCAGGATGAGGCGGGGCACGGCCTTTACCTCTACGCCGCGGCGGAGACGCTGGGCCTCTCGCGCGAAGAGATGGTCGAGCAGCTGCTCGTGGGTAAAGCCAAGTACTCCTCGATTTTCAACTACCCGACCTTGTCATGGGCCGACATCGGCGCCATCGGTTGGCTCGTCGACGGCGCCGCCATCATGAACCAGATCCCGCTCTGCCGCTGCAGCTTCGGCCCTTACGCGCGGGCGATGATCCGCATTTGCAAAGAAGAGAGCTTCCACCAGCGGCAGGGCTACGAAATCATGCTCACGCTCTGCAAGGGCACGGCGGCCCAAAAGCAGATGGCGCAGGACGCGCTCAACCGCTTCTGGTGGCCGGTGCTGATGATGTTCGGCCCCTCCGACAAGGAGAGCCTCAATTCCGCCGACACCATGAAGTGGAAGATCAAGCGTTTCTCCAACGACGATCTGCGGCAGAAGTTCATCGATGCGACCGTGCCCCAGGGGCATTACCTGGGATTGACCTTCCCCGACCCGCACCTGGCGTTGGACGCTGCCAGCGGGCATTGGCGGACCGGCGAAATCGACTGGAGCGAGTTCAAGCGAGTGCTGGCGGGCGACGGCCCCTGCAACCGGCAACGTATGCATACCCGCAAGGCGGCGCACGCCGATGGGGCCTGGGTGCGCGAGGCGGCGCTGGCCTACGCGGCAAAGCGTGCCAAGCGCGTCATGAACCCGGCGCAAGCGGCCGAATGAGAGAAGGCTAGCCCCATGTCCGAAACCTTAATGCCGCTCTGGGAAGTGTTCATTCGCAACCGCTCCGGCATGCCGCACAAGCATTGCGGCAGCGTGCATGCGGCCGACGCGACCATGGCGCTGCATGCGGCGCGCGACGTCTACACCCGCCGCGGCGAGAGCGTTTCGATCTGGGTGACACCCTCGAGCGCGATCACCGCCTCCGACCCTGGCGACAAGGACCACTTGTTCGAGCCGACGGCGAGCAAACCCTATCGGCACCCCACGTTCTACACGGTGCCCGACGAGGTCGGGCATATGTGAGACGGGAGCATGGGGATTGCCAAACCATGAGCAAGGGGCCGCGCACCTGAACCTGAGTGCCGATACCGCGGGCAGCTCTGGCCCCCACCGGGGGCGGCGCTGTTCGCCTACGTGCTGAGCCTCGCCGACGATGCCCTGGTGCTGGGACATCGGCTCTCCGAATGGTCCGGGCGCGGCCCGACCCTGGAAGAGGATATCGCGCTGTCCAATCTAGCCCTCGATCTCATTGGTCAAGCCAGACTGTGCTACGCCTATGCCGGGGAGATCGAAGGCCGGGGCCGCGATGAGGACGCGCTGGCCTATTGCCGCGACGAGCACGCCTATCGCAACCTGTTGCTCGTCGAGCAGCCGAATGGCGACTTTGCCATGACCATGGTGCGCCACCTGCTGTACGCGGCCTGCCTCGATCCCTATTTAAAGGCCTTGTCGGCCTCCGCCGATCCCCGGTTGGCCGAGATCGGGGCCAAGGCCGCCAAGGAAATGGCTTATCATCTGCGCCATGCCGCCGAGTGGGTGATCAGGCTCGGCGACGGCACCGAGGAAAGCCGCGCCAGGACCGCGGCCGCGCTCGAGGAGTTGTGGATGTACACGGGCGAGATGTTCGAAATGGATGCCGGCGAGACCGCGCTCAGCGCGCAGGGGATCGCCGTCGACCGCGGCACCCTCAGGCCGGCCTGGGAGGCGAGGCTGGCCCACGTGTTGGCGGAGGCGACCTTGGCGCGGCCCGCCGATCGCTGGATGCAACGCGGCGGGCGCGGGGGCCAGCACAGCGAACACCTCGGCCGACTGCTGGCGGAAATGCAGGTCCTGCACCGCGCCCATCCCGGCGCCAGCTGGTGAGGACGCATGCCGAGCGAAGGTGAGCGCAACGGACAGCCGCTGGGCCCCGACAGCCCCGCCGATGCGCTCGCGCGCGCCCGGGCCGCGGCCGCGGCCGTGGTCGACCCCGAAATCCCGATTTTGACGCTTGAGGATCTTGGGATCCTGCGCGGCGTCAGCCATAAAGATGGACAGATCGTCGTCGAGCTCACCCCCACCTACATCGGCTGCCCCGCGACCTTCGCCATCCGGCTGGCCGTCGAGGCGGCGCTGGCCGCCGCCGGCCTGCCCGAGGCCCGGGTGGTGACGCAGCTGTCGCCACCCTGGTCGACGGACGCGATCACCGAGACGGGACGGCGCAAGCTCAAAGCCTTTGGCATCGCCCCGCCGGCGCGCGCCACGGGGCCAGGGGCGTTGTTTCGCGATGCCGAGGTCGCCTGCCCTCGCTGTGGCTCGAGCAAAACCAGCAAGCTTTCCCAATTCGGTTCGACGGCCTGCAAGGCCCAGTGGCGCTGCGAGGCCTGCGGCGAACCCTTCGACTACTTCAAGTGCATCTGAAGACTTCTGACCTTAGAAGACCTGGCCGTTGATGCACGACTTTCACCGCCTGACCATCGCCGAGATGAAGCACGAGACGTCGGAGGCGATCTCGGTCCGCTTCTCTATTCCGACCGCGCTTGCACCCCTGTTCCGCTTCAAGCCCGGACAGCACTTGGGCGTGCGCGCCCAGATCGGCGGCCAAGAAGAGCGCCGCAGCTACTCGATCTGCTCTGCTCCCGGCGAAGCCGACCTGCGCATTGCCATCAAGCGCATCGCCGACGGCCGCTTTTCGCATTGGGCAAGCGCCACCTTGGCAGCGGGGGCGACGCTGGAGGTCCTGCCGCCGGCCGGCCGCTTCGTGTTACCGCCCTCCCAAGGCGAGGCGAGGCAGGTGGTGGCCCTGGCGGCCGGGGCCGGCATCACCCCGATCCTCGCCATGCTGAAGCATGCGCTGGCGAGCGAACCGGCCACCAGCTTTACCCTCGTCTACGGCAACCGCAGCCCCGAGAGCACGCTGTTTCGGCAGGAGCTGGAGGACCTCAAGGATCGCCACCTCGGCCGCTTTACACTCCTCAATGTGCTCTCGCGCAACGATGAGACCAGTGCCCCGCTGTTGGAAGGGCGCATCAGCGGTGACAAGGTCAAGGCCTTCGCTGGCTCGCTGTTCAAGCCGACCGAGGTTGCGCATTTCTTCGTGTGCGGACCGGGCTCGATGATCAAGGAGACGCGCAACGCTCTGTTCGCCCTGGGGGTGCCGCGCGAGCGCGTTCATCATGAGTTTTTTGCCCCCGGCGGCGGCGCCTATCGGGCGGCGGCGGCAGCATCACGCGCCCTCGCGCCCGGCCCGGTGCCCAACCCCGGCCCGGGCGAGGGTACGAAGGCCATCGCCATCCTCGATGGCATTAAGCATGCCTTTGTGGTGCCCCGGGGCGGCCACGTGGTCGACGCCGCCCTAGCCCAGGGCATTCGCGTGCCCTACTCCTGCAAGGGCGGCATGTGTTGCACCTGCCGCGCCAAGGTGATCGAGGGCGAGGCCCGCATGACCACCAATTACTCGCTCGAGCCGTGGGAAATCGCGCGCGGCTTCATCCTGACCTGCCAGGCCGTGCCGACCACCGCCCGTCTGGTGGTCGACTACGACCAGATGTGACGCGACCGCGGCACCGGCTTCGGCCTCAAGCGCGCGTGGCGGCGATCTGCTCCTCGACGGCGCCGAGGCTGTCCTTGCCGAAAAAGATCTCATCCCCGACGTAGAAGGTGGGCGCGCCGAAGGTGCCGCGGGCAACCGAGCTCTCGGTGTTCTTGAGCAGCGTGTCCTTGACGCCCTGCTCCTGGATTTGCGCCAGCGTGGCTTGACCGTCGAGACCGGCGGCGTCGAGGGTGGCGCGGATCACCTCCGCATCGTCCATCTTCTTTTCCTCCTCCCACATGGCCTTAAAGACGACCTCGACGTAGCGCTGAAAGGCGGGGCCTGAGCCGGCCGCGACCGCGCCGCGCATGATCTGCACGGTATTCACGGGGAAATGCGGGTTCATCCGAAAGCGGGTCAGGCCGTGCTTTTTGATGAAGCGTCGCACCTCGAGCCTTTGGTATTCGCCTTTGTTCTTGATGCCCTTGAACTGGAGCATCGGCGGCTGGTTGTTGGTCAGCTTGAAGACGCCGCCGAGCAGGATCGGCAGATAGTCGAAGTGCGCGCCGGTGCGCTGTTCGATAGCGGGGATCACCTGGTGGGCAAAGTAGGCGTTGGGGCTGCCGAAATCGAAATGAAATTCGACCTTTGCTGGCATTTGTCCGTCTCCACGCGACTTCGCTGGCCTCACCAGCTTTCGATCCAGGGTCTCAGATCCATCTCATGCGTCCAGGCCGAGCGGCTCTGCTGATAGAGCTGAAGATAGACCTCGGCGATCGCCTCCGGATTGAGGATGCCGTCACGGTCCTTGAGGGCGGCGCGCGCGGGAAAGTTGCTGCGAATAAATTCCGTATCGATCGCGCCATCGATCACCACGTGGGCGACATGAATGCCCTCAGGCCCAAGCTCGCGCGCCAGGCTTTGCGCCAGCGCGCGCAGACCCGCCTTGGCGCCGGCAAAGGCGCAATAGCCGCTGCCACCGCGCAGGCTGGCGGTGGCGCCGGTGAACAGGATGGTGCCGCGGCCGCGCGGCAGCATGGCTTTGGCAACCTCGCGCCCCATCAGAAAGCCAGCAAAGCAGGCCATTTCCCAGACCTTGAAATAGACGCGCGAGGTGGTCTCGATCACGGGAAAGCGCACGTTGGCCCCAATATTGAAGACCGCCACCTCGATCGGGCCAACCTCGCGCTCGATGGTGGCGATGAGCGCAACCATGGCCTCTTCCTTGCGCGCGTCCGAGCCGAAGGCGCGGGCCTTGCCGCCGGCGCGCTCGATCTCGGCGACGAGGGGGGCGAGCTTGTCGGCGTGACGGCGGGTGACGCAGGCGACTAGGCCTTCCCGCGCAAAGCGCCGGGCGATGGCGCCGCCGGTCGCATCGCCGGCACCGACCACGAGGGCAACCTTTGCCTCCGCCATGCTCGAAATCCGTTCTCGCCGCCTCCCGGGCGCCTGCACGCGCGCCATCATCTCGGGCACAGCACCCCGGGCTCAGCCGTAAGCTAGTCGCCAACGTCGGGGGAGGGAAGGCCCGATCGCTTTGACTTCAGGCCTGGCGCGGAGGGGGCGCCTTGGGCGGCCCCCGCAGGCCGCGGGCATCAGGCGGCGCGCCGCGCGCCGCGCGAGCGCTGGCGCATTTCCGCCTTGAGCAGGTTACGGTAGGGTCCGGCCCGGGCGGCAAGCTCGCGCGGGGCACCGTCCTGCAGCACGCGTCCGGCACCGACGACGAGGATGCGGTCCAGGCGATGCACGGTGGTCAGGCGGTGGGCGATGGCAACGACCGTGCGCCCCTGCATCAGCCGCGCCAGGGCTTCGCGGACTGCCTCCTCCGAATTCGCTATCGAGCGCGGAGGTGGCCTCGTCGAGCAGAAGCAACGGCGCGTCCTTGAGGAAGGCGCGCGCGAGCGCGATGCGCTGGCGTTGTCCGCCGGACAGGCGCGCGCCGCGATCACCGACCACGGTGTCGAGCCCCTGCGGCAGGTCGGCGATAAAGCCGCAGCGCGCAGCGGCGGCCGCCGCCCAGATCTGTTCATCGCTGGCCTCCGGGCGCGCATAGCGAATGTTTTCCATCAATGAGCGATGAAACAGGGAGATATCCTGCGGCACCACGGCGATGGCCTGACGCAGGCTCTGCTGCGTCACCTCCGTGACGTCGTGGTCGGCAATCAGGATGCGGCCGCTGTCGATATCGTAAAAGCGCTGGATCAGGGCCAGAATCGTGCTCTTGCCGCCACCGGAGGCCCCGACCAAGCCGACCTTCTGGCCGCTTTCGATCGTCAGGTCCATGCCTTTGAACAAGGTGGGGCAGTCGGGATAGCCGAACACCACGCCTTCGAACTTGAGGCTGATGCCGCCGCGTGCCAGGGCTTTGGCGCCGGGCCGGTCGAACATCTGGTGGGGGACGAGCAAGGTCTCGAGCGCTTCGGCGAAGCGTGCGGCGTGCTGGGTGACGTCGACGAGGGCGATGGCAAGGTCGCGCGTGGCGTGCAACACGGAAAGACCCAAGGTGCACACCAGAATAACGTCACCCGTCGTCGCCCGGCCCTGCTGCCACAACAGCAGCACCCAGGCGAGTAGCCCGATCGTCAGCGTCACCGTGACAAAGGCATGGCCGATGCGCAGGCATTCGAGATAACGCAAGCTTTTCTGGCGCGCGGCCATCTCCCGGCCCACGGTCACCTCGAAGCGGCGGTTCTCCCGCGAGATGCCGTCGAAGGCCTTCACGATCGCCATATTGCCGACCACATCCGACAGCTCGCCGTCCACCGCCGCCGCGCGGTCGGCAAATTCGTGGTGCAAGGGTTTGCCGGCGGCGGCCTTGCGCACCATCGTGGCGATGACCAGCGCCGCGACCGCAACCAGCCCGGCCGCCATCGGCAGGCTCACCGTGCCGACGAACACGATGGCCCAAATCGTGGCCATGCACGGCGGCAGCACGTTCCACACCAGCATGTTCTCGACGGTAAACAGGGCATTGGAGGTCGCGGTGACGCGCGCGGTCAGTGCCCCGGGCGAGGCGGCCGCAAAGTAGCTCGGTGCGTGTCCCGTCAGATGGCGGAAGAGGTCGCGTCGGATGTCGCCGGTGACGCTGACAAACGTCGAGTTGCCGACCCAGCTGGCGACCCGCCACAGCAAATTGTCGGCCGTAATTAAGGCCACAAGCAAGACAAAGACGTGCCAGACGGCCTCCGGGGCGCGCGGCGCGCCCGATAAAGTATCAACCAGGAGCTTTACCGCGTACTGGGTCACGATCGAACACAGCACCGCGGCGCTGACGGCCGCGAGAATGATCGCGTGCGCCTTGCTCCGCCGCCGCACGTAGCGGAAGAAGAAGGCGACGGGCCGCTCGGCAAATGTCGCAAGGTCTACCAGGACCGCTACTCCCCTGGGTCCAGTTGGTCACCGTTGCCCCTCACAACGTGTGAGGGTCCGTTCGGTTCGTTTCCAGACCATTGATGTTTTTGGGTGCAGTTTCCGGCATTGCAACCAGAAGGGTCACGAAGGCGGCGGCGGCCGTGATGGCAAGCCCGAGAAAAGCCGTACCACTTCCGAATTTTGCGGCGAGATAGCCGGCCACGGCGGTACTGAGCGCCGCCCCAACGCCCGTGGCGCTGGCGGCGATGCCTTGCGCCAAATTGAAGCGCCCTGAGCCGCGGGTGATATCGGCGAGCGAGAGCGGCACGAGCACCCCCAGCACGGCCCCGCAAATGCCATCGAGCATCTGCGCGGCCACGATCACCCAGGGATCGCTGTTGAAGGCGAGAATGGCCGCGCGCGCCGGCAGCGCGGCGAAGCCCAAGAGCAGGACCGGGCGCCGGCCCCAGTGCACGGCGAGCCGTCCCACGCCCGGCGCGATCAGCGCCACCATGAGCTGTGGTACGACGATGCACACCGCCACAAGCGCGCTCGCCCATTGGCCCATGTCGATCTCGCGGCCCAAGATCGGCAGCACGAAGCGGTCCGAGCGCATGGCCATTTCCGTTCCCACCAGCGGCAGCATGGCAGCGTTGGCGGCATGGAATAGGAAAAGGGCGAAGGTCAAGACCAGCAGGGAGCGCTTGCGCAAGAGCTGGCCGATCAAGACGGGCGCGTGGCCGGCGCGCGGCTCGCGCGCAACGATGCCGCCGTCGGCCAGCACCGGATCGATGTCACTTTCGCGAATTTGCGCCAAGGCGAGGAGCGTCGGTAGCGCCAGCACCGCCGTGACCAGGAACACCGCCTGTGGCGAGATCAGATAGCCGGTTGCACCCATCACGCCGGCGGCCAGACCGTTGCCAATCGAGGCAAAGCGCGCGTTGCGGCCGAGCCGCGGGCCGACGGCGGCATGGCCGACCAGCCCGAGCGTGATGGCGGCGATAGCGGGACCCAGCACCGAACTCGACGCCACGTGCAAAAGCTTGGCGATCAGGATGCCGAGAAAGGAGGGCATGAGGGCGATGAGGAAGGCGCTGAGGCCGATGCCGACGATGGCCAGCATGGCGAGGCGGCGCTTCGACGCTGCCATGTCGACGAGCCAGCCGGCGGGCAGCTGACTGATGAGGCCGGCGAGGCTGCCGATGGCGAGGATCAGCCCGATATCGGCCTGGTTCCATTTCTGGGTGGTGAGATAGACCGCGAGGAAGGGGCCAAAGCCCGTCTGGATGTCGGCCACGAAGAAGGTGAACCAGTCGAGACCGCGTTCACTCCTGCGCAAGGCGGGTTGCACCGCGGCAGACCTTTCACACTCAACGAGACGGGCAACGAGACGGGCAACGAGACGGGCGCGGGGGCGGTCGGTTCGGTCGCAAGTTAGTCGCTGGTCGCCTTCACCAGGGAGGTAAATTCGCTGCTCTTATAGTCCGGCGCCGCCCGGATCTGATCGCGCGAGACGTCAACGGCAATGAGCCGCCCGGAAAAGCGGAAGGCCGGCCACTCGATGGCGATCTTGCGCGTGCCAATACCAAGAAATCCGCCAAACTCGACGACGGCGGCGCGCACGGTGCCGTCGCGGTCGACCAACAAATCGATAATGCGGCCCGCGTCCCCATCGGGAGCCGTCGCCACGTCGCGCCCCAAAAGGCTCTCAAGCCGCACCGGCACGGCTGAGGCTTGGCCTTCTTCGGCCGCGCGCGGCTGCGCCATGGGTGCCAAAACGGTCAAGAGAACGGCGCCGAGGAGGACGCCGCCGACAAGGAGCGCTGAGAGCAAGGCTTGCCGTGCTAGGCGTGTCATGACCGCCTCCTACCCTCCTTTAAACCCGCAAGACCATAAAGCCAACGACGTGCAGGGGCATCCGGTTCCGTTCCCACGGGTGCCAGCGACGGGCTCGGAGGGCGGCGCCGGCCGCTCGGGTCTGGGACGGGGCCGCCAGTCGCGCCGCGTCGGGGGCCCGCCGCGGCTCATCACCCTGTTGGTGGTGGACGGTTTCCCAGAACAGCTCCGTCCCGTCGCCAACCTTGGCCTTCAGGGTACCGACACGGTTGAGAAAGGCCGTGAAGTGGGCGATCCGCTGTGGCCGTGAGGTGAATTCGAAGCCGGGGTCGTTCAGCTGGGCGACCAGGTCGTCGATGCTTTCAGGCGCCTTTTGCGCCTCCTTCCAGAGGGCGGCGGCTTGGCGCTGATCGGCATTCGCCGCCCGGATGGCATCCTCGAGCGCCTTGGCGACGGCCTGGAACAGGGTGGGGTTTTTGCGTAATTTGCGTCAGCGGGCCGCCAAAGACCTTGCGGCTATCGGTAATGACGTGCGCGCCCGGCCGTTTCAGGCCGCGATCGGTGAAGGGGTGCACGCCGATGTGGGCCGTGAGGGTCGCCTTGCCCTAACCGGCGGACAGCGCGGTGACCGCATCGGGATGGCCCAGCGCCACGGTCAAGTGGTCGAGGCGATGCGGGTCGCCCCACAGCTGCTCGGCCGCCATTTGCAGCATCATGGCGTTGAAGGACAGGCGCACGGTGGGCACGGCAATGCGATGCTGCTCACCGAAATCGGCCAGCGTCTTGACGTTGGGGTTGATGGTGTAGAGCGTCATGGCGCCATTGCTGACGGCGCCGACCGCCTTTCCCTCGTTGGCGCTGCCGCGCGTGCGCTCCCACACGGTGAGCAAGGACGGCAAGGCCGCCGTGCCGTAGTCGGCAGCACCCGAGAGTAGGGCGTCGAGCACCGGGCCCGGCCCACTCAAGGCCGTCGCGGTGGCCTCGACCTTACCCAAACCCAGCTTGGTTGCTTCCTACACTGCAGGATGCCGCCGCAGACCCTGACATCGACCGGGGATCGAGAGGAGGGCCGCGCTGTTGGACGAAGCGGACGCTGAGGGGGCTTTGCGCCTGCACAAAAGCCGGGGCGCGGCCAGAAGCGCTCCGCCCTCGATGAGCGCGCTGAGCGCTCGGCGGCGGCTGATGCGTCGTCGGGCCTTCACACTTGGGATCTGCTCCTCGCTTTCTTTTTTGGCCGCCCTCGTCGTCCCGGTCCTCGCCTTTCCGGCTCTCGTCTTCCCGGCCCTCGTCTTTGATTGCGGCCACGGCGTGGCGGGCAACTGAACTTTTGCGCGCCCACGCTTCATGATAGACCGGTCGGGTCACAACAAGAAACGCACCGCCCAGGGAAGGGCGGCCAAGGGAAGGACCGCAAAGCCGTGCGCTGGATCCGCTTCTCGCATCAGGGCCGTCGCG
This sequence comes from uncultured Alphaproteobacteria bacterium, assembly GCA_963770295.1. Lineage (GTDB taxonomy): Bacteria > Pseudomonadota > Alphaproteobacteria > Rhizobiales > Hyphomicrobiaceae > AWTP1-13. The sequence goes on along the minus strand of CAVYPA010000003.1, from coordinate 40,620 downwards.
CCTACGGCATTCTCGAGGGCGATCGCCTGCGGGAGGTCGCGGGCGATCCCTTCCTGGGCTGGGAGACAACCGCGAAAAGCCACGCGCTTGCCGCGGTCAAGATCGAAGTGCCGGTGGTGCCGCCGACCTTTTATTGCGTCGGGCTCAACTACGCCCAGCACGTGCTGGAAGCGGCCAACAAGCTCGGCATCAAGGCCGATCTGCCGACGCAGCCCGACGTCGGCTACCGGGCCGTCAATGCCCTGATCGCCCACGAGGAAGCGGTGGTGATCCCCGCTGGCGCGCAAAAGGTGCACTACGAGGGCGAACTCGCGGTGGTGATCGGCAAGCGCGCCCGGCATCTACCGGAGGCCGAGGCGCTCGCCTGCGTCCTTGGCTACACCATCGGCAATGACGTCAGCGAACGCACCTGGCAGAAGTCCGACCGCACGCTGTGGCGGGCCAAAAACACCGATACCTTCAAGCCCATGGGTCCGTGGATCGAAACCGACGTCGACCTCGAGCGGCTGGAAACGCGCGTGTCCGTCAACGGCCGCGAGACCACGCGCTTTAAGACCAACGCCATGCTGTTCGGCGTCGCCACCTACATCTCAACCATCACGCGCTACGTCACGCTTTATCCCGGCGACGTGCTTTGGATGGGGACGGACGGGGCCTCGCCCGACTTGCACGCGGGCGACGTCGTCGAGGTTGAGATTTCCGGCATCGGCACCTTGCGCAATACCTTCGTTGCTGCCCCGGAGCGCTGAGCACACGTTATCGGCGACCCAGGACGGCGACGGCCAGCCCAGGCGCGCGGCCCCAACCGTTGAACTGCAGAACTGACCCCAGGACTGACCCCAGGACTGACCAAGAGTTGATCCGAGGCCCAAGCCTTAAAGCAGGGACGAGATGCGGAGAGGAACGCCAATGCCGAGTGGAAGACGAGCCGTTGTGGCCGCCATGGTCGGACTGATGGCCGGCGTGCTCGCCACGCCGGCGGGCGCGCAAGTGCCCGAGGTCCGCTTTGCGCGCCAGTTCTCCATGGGCTACCTGCAGTTCAACATCATGGAGCACCATCAGCTGCTCGAGAAGCACGCCAAGGCGGCCGGTGTTGGCGAGATCAAAGTGGTGTGGGCGACCTTCAACAGTCCAGCGGCCATGAACGACGCCTTGCTCTCTGGCTCGGTCGACATCGTGTCCGGCGGCGTACCCGGCTTGCTTACCATCTGGGCGCGCACGCAGGGGAGCGCCAACGCGGTGAAGGGCATCACGGCGTTCTCCTCCCAACCGATCCTGCTCAACACCAGCAATCCCAAGATCAAGAGCCTCACGGACTACACCGAACAGGACAAGATCGCGCTGCCGGCGGTGAAGGTATCCGTGCAGGCGATGATGCTGCAGATGGCGGCGGCCAAGCAGTGGGGCCAAGAGAACTACGCCAAACTCGATCCGATCACGGTTGGCATGTCGCCGCCCGACTCCACCATCGCGCTGTTGAGCGGAACCGGCGATATCACCAGCGTCTTCAGCGTGCCGCCGTTCCAATACCAGCAACTGGAGAAGGCAGGCATTCACACGGTGCTCAATTCCTATGAGGTGTTCGGCGGCCCGCACACCTTCACCGTGGCCTGGACCTCCTCGCAGTTTCGCGACAAGAACCCGGCGCTCTACAAGGCGCTGATGGCGGCCTTCGCGGAAGCAACCGAGATGCTGAAGGCGGACGTGAAGCCCGCCGCGCAGTACTGGATCGACAACGTGAAGTCGAAGATGACGGTCGATAAGGTCGCCGAGATCGCCGCTGACAAGCAAGTCAAATGGACCATGGTGCCGGAGAGCACCATGAAATATGCCGAGTTCATGCACGCCGTCGGCAGCATCAAGGTGAAGCCCTCACGCTGGCAGGACCTGTTCTTCCCCGAAGTGCACAACTTGCCCGGCAGCTAGAAAAAACAGGGGGGACGCTTTCCCCTGCTGGCCACGGAGGCCGCCACACCATGCATGCTCCATCCGGTCCGACGCCCTTGCTCCAGGTCGACGGCGTCACGCTGCAATACAAGACCGAACGGCACCTCGTCACCGCCACCTACCGCGTCAGCTTCGACGTCTACCGCGCCGACCGGTTCGTGTTGCTCGGACCCTCGGGCTGCGGCAAGTCGACCCTGCTCAAGGCGGTGGGCGGCTACATGGCGCCCACCGAGGGCAGCATGCGCCTCAAGGGGCTGCCCATTCGCGGGCCCGGCGCCGACCGCGTGTTCGTGTTTCAGGAGTTCGATCAGCTGCTGCCGTGGAAGACGGTCAAGCAAAACGTCACCTTCGCGCTCGAAGCCTCGCGCAAGCTGCGCGGCAAGGCGGCCGAGGCCCAGGCCATGCGCTACATCGAGAAGGTCAATCTTGCCAAGTTCGCCAACGCCTACCCGCACACGCTCTCGGGCGGCATGAAACAGCGCGTCGCCATCGCCCGGGCGATGGCCATGGAAGCCGACGTGCTGCTGATGGACGAGCCCTTTGCGGCGCTCGACGCCCTGACCCGGCGCAAGATGCAAGACGAGCTCTTACAGCTGTGGGCCGACACGCGCTTTACCGTGCTGTTTGTCACCCATTCCATTCCGGAAGCCACGTTGATCGGCAACCGCATTTTGCTGATGTCGCCGCACCCGGGCCAAGTGAAGGGCGAACTCAACAGCGACGGGCGCGATCCCGTCGATGCCGCGGGCCGCAAATTGTCCGACCGGATCCACGACTTGCTATTCGCGGACCGCATCGAGGAGCAGGAGACCACACCCCATGGTTGACGCCCCCGCGACCTCACGCGCGGCAACCGCGAGCCCGCCGACCCGCCCGGAATACCTGCGCGACACCGTGGCCGGCTCCGGCATCGGCGTGGTGCAAAAGCCCTTGACGGTGTGGCAAAGGCTTGCCGCGCAGGCCTGGCTGCGCAAGGCGATGATCCTGCTGCTGATCGCGCTGGCCTGGGAGCTCTATGCGCGCCGGCTCAACAATGCGCTGCTGGTGCCCACGTTCAGCGCCACCGTCGAGGCCTTTTGGGCGGGGATCCGCAGCGGTGACATTCCGGTCAAGGTCTCCAATTCCGTGCAGTTGCTGCTCAAGGGCTACACCCTGGGGTTGCTGCTCGCCATGGTCTTCACGACGCTGGCGATGATGTCCCGGGTCGGCAATGATTTGCTCGAGACCTTGACCTCCGCGTTCAACCCACTGCCGGCGATCGCGCTCTTGCCGCTGGCGCTGATTTGGTTTGGGCTTGGCGATCTTTCCATCATTTTCGTGCTGGTGCACTCGGTGCTGTGGGCCGTCGCGCTGAATACGCATTCGGGCTTCCGGTCCGTGTCCAACACCTTGCGCATGGTCGGGCGCAATTACGGTCTCAAGGGGCCACGCTTTATTATCAAGATTCTGATCCCTGCCGCCTTTCCCTCCATCCTGACGGGGCTCAAGATCGGTTGGGCCTTTGCCTGGCGCACGCTGATCGCCGCCGAGCTCGTCTTCGGCGTCTCCTCGGGCAAAGGCGGGCTTGGCTGGTATATTTATGAAAACAAGAACATGCTCGACATTCCCGCCGTGTTCGCGGGTCTTTTCACGGTGATCCTGATCGGCCTGACCGTGGAAAACCTGATCTTCCGCAACATCGAGGCGGCCACGGTGCGCCGCTGGGGCATGCAGTCCTAAGGGCGACGGCGTCGAGGCTGCTGGGGGCCGCCGACCTCAGAGGTTGCTCGGCGCCAAGAATAGGCTAGTCTTTCCCCAAGAGCCGGGCACACCCGAACCTGGCCAGCCGACTGGGAGGATGTAAGCATGCAGCGTCGAGCCTGGCTCGCGCTGGTCGCAGCGGCGGCCAGCCTCGCGGCTCTCGTGGCACCGGCCTCTGGCCAGGCGCCGAGCAATTTTCCGTCGCGACCGATCAGCCTCATCGTTCCCTTCCAGGCCGGCGTCAGCGCCGACCTTTTGTTCCGCGGCATCGCCGAGAGTGCCTCCAAGCACCTCGGACAGCCGGTGATCGTCGAGAACAAACCGGGCGGTAGCGCCACGCTCGGACCGGCGACGATGGCGGCCACGGCCAAGCCCGACGGCTATACCATCGGCCAGATCGCCATCCCCGTGTTCCGCGTGCCCTACATGCAAAAGGCGACCTTCGATCCGGTGAAGGACTTTACCTACATTATCAATCTCGGCGGTTACACCCTGGGCGCGGTCGTCAAGAGCGACGGGCCCTTCAAGGCCTGGAGCGACGTCATCGCCTTCGCCAAGGCCAATCCGGGCAAATTCACCTATGCCACGATCGGCGCCGCCACCACCAATGCCATTGCGATGGAGCTGATGGCGCGGCAATCCGGCGTCCAGTTCACACATATCCCGAGCAAGGGCGGCGGCGAGTCCATCGCCGCGGTGCTCGGGGGCCATGTCATGATGATGGTGGAATCGCCGGGATGGGCTCCGCAAGTGGCCTCCGGTGATTTTCGCCTTCTGCTGCTGCTCAACGGCCAACGCAGCAAGAAGTGGCCCGAGACGCCGACCCTCAAGGAGCTGGGCTACACCTATGAGTTCGATTCCCCCTTTGGGCTGGCCGGGCCCAAGGGCATGGATCCAGCGATCGTCAAGAAGCTGCATGACGCCTTCAAGCAGGCCTACGAGGACGCGAAGGTCATCGAGCTCTTCGACCGGTTCGATTTCGTGCGCCGCTACATGAGCACCGAGGACTACCAGGCCTTCATTCCCAAGCTCGCCGCCGACGAAAAGGCGGCCCTGGAAAAAGTGGGGCTGGCCAAGTCGGAATAGCGCTGCGCTGCGGTCCCCCATCGCCAGCAAGAAGGACATCGCAAACAGCATGAACGTCACGTGCGGCCGCCTTGTCGCCCTCAGCATTGCCGGGCTGCTCATCGTGGCGCCGGCCGCGGCCTGGGCCCAGGCCTATCCGGCCAAGCCGGTCACGATGGTGGTGCCCTGGCCGGCCGGCGGCTCCACCGACATCGTCATGCGCGCCATCTCGGAGGCAGCCGCCAAGCAGCTGGGCCAGCCGATCGTCATCGACAACAAGCCCGGGGCCTCCGGCACGCTGGGCCCTGCCGTGGTGGCCGCCACCGCCAAGCCCGACGGCTATACGCTGGCGCAGATCCCGATCACGGTGATGCGCCTGCCGCTCATGCAAAAGGTGACCTGGGATGCGCGCAAGGACTTCACCTACATCGTGCACCTGACCGGCTACACCTTCGGGATCACAGCCAAGGCCGACGGTCCCTTCAAGACCTGGCAGGACGTCGTCGCCTTCGCCAAGGAAAATCCGGGCAAGCTGAGCTACGCGACCCCCGGCACCGGTACCTCGCTGCACATCGGCATGGAACAGATTACGGCCCGGGCCGGCATTCAGCTGACGCACGTCCCCTTCAAGGGCGGGGCCGAGACCAATGCCGCGGTGCTGGGCGGTCACACGAGCCTGCAGGCCGACTCCACCGGCTGGAAACCGCTGGTCGAGGCCGGTCAGTTGCGGCTGTTGGCAATTTGGACGGCCGAGCGCAGCAAGCTTTGGCCCGACACGCCGACGCTCAAAGAGTTGGGCTATCCCTTCGTGTTCGATTCCCCCTTCGGCATCGCCGGTCCCAAGGGCATGGATCCCGAGGTCGTGAGAAAACTGCACGATGCCTTCAAGAAGGCGCTCGAGGAGCCTGCCGTGATCGAGATGATGGCCAAATACGACATGGTGCCGCGCTATCTCGACACCGAGGCCTATCGCAAGGCGGTGGAAGAGCTGATCAGCAGCGAGCAGGCGGCCTTGGACAAGATCGGCCTGGGCAAAAAGGACTAAAGCGGGCTTCCGCGCACGCGGGCAGGCGGCAATGCCAGGAGAAAGAGCGAAAGAAAAAGAGACGGGGAAACTTTAGCGCGGATTAAGGGGGCCGCTGCAAGAACGGGCGGCTCCAGGCACACAAAGATGTTTGTGAGGATGTTGCGAAATTCTGAACTTTGGGGCGGACTGTTCTGGCTGCTGATCGGTGGCTTTATCGTGTGGGCCGGCCACGACATGGGGCTCGGACGGCTGCATGAGCCGGGGCCGGGCTTCGCTTTTTACTGGATCGGCCTCTTGATGTGCGCGCTGTCGCTCAGCGTCATCGGCCACGCCCTCGTCGGGGGCGGCCCCTCGCTGCCCATGCTTTGGGCCGGAACGCGCTGGCTCAAGGTCCTCATCGTCGTGGCGCTGTTGTTGGCCTACGGGGTGGGCTTTGAGGCCATCGGCTTTATTCCGTGCACGCTGGCCTTGCTGCTGGTTTTGATGTGGTTCGTCGATCCCGTTGATTGGCGCATCGCCCTGCTGGTCGCTCTCATCGCCACGTTCGGCGTCTGGGCGGCGATGACGAAATGGTTGCAGATTCAGCTGCCGGCGGGCGTGCTCGAAGGCTATTTGCGATAAAGGCCGGGTCCATGGACATCATTGCCGGTCTGGGCCAAGGCTTCACCGTCGCGCTGCAACCCATCAATCTCCTTTACTGCTTTATCGGCGTCTTTATCGGCACCCTGGTCGGCGTGCTGCCGGGCATCGGCCCGGTATCGGCCATGTCGCTGCTGTTGCCCGTGACGCTCTCGGGCACGCCGGAGTCCGGCATCATCATGATGGCGGGCATCTACTACGGCTCGATGTACGGCGGCTCGACCACATCGATCCTGGTCAACATCCCCGGCGAGGCCGCCTCGGTCGTGACCTGTCTCGACGGCCACGCCATGGCCAAGCAGGGGCGCGCCGGGCCGGCGCTGGGAATTGCCGCGCTCGGCTCCTTTGCCGCCGGGACCTTTGCGCTGATCGCCTTGATGCTGGTGGCACCGGCGCTGGCGCGGGTCGCCATCGCCTTCGGGCCGCCCGAGTACTTCAGTTTGATGGTGCTTGGCCTGACGGTTTTGAGCTTCCTGAGCCAGGGGACCATGGCCAAATCGCTGCTGATGGCCGCGATCGGCATCATCCTGGGCCTGATCGGCATCGATCAGATCACGGCCCAGCCGCGCCTCACCTTCGGTCGCCTGGAGCTTCTCGACGGTATCGGGCTGGTGCCGATCGTCATGGGTTTGTTCGGCGTGGCCGAAATCCTCTCCAACCTCGAACAGGAGCTCAAGCGCGAGGTGATCAAGGCGCGCATCGGTGGGCTGTGGCCTTCGCTGCAGGACTGGTCGGCCTCGAAATGGGCGATCGTGCGCGGCACGCTCTTGGGCTTCTTCTTGGGCATCCTGCCCGGCGGCGGCGCCGTGATCGCGTCGTTTGCCAGCTACGCCATCGAAAAAAAGGTGTCGAAGACGCCCGAGCGTTTCGGCCACGGCGCCATCGAGGGCGTGGCCGGCCCGGAGGCCGCCAACAATGCGGCGGCCGGCGGCGCCTTCATACCGCTGATGACGCTCGGCATTCCTCCCAATGTGGTGATGGCGCTGCTGCTCGGCGCCTTTATTATTCATGGGCTGCAGCCCGGGCCTCTGCTGATGACGCAGCGGCCGGATCTCTTCTGGGGCATCGTGGCCAGCATGTACATCGGCAACGCCATGCTACTCGTGCTCAACATGCCGCTCATCGGCATGTGGGTGCAGGTCCTCAAATTGCCCTATCGCATCCTGTTCCCGCTGATCTTGATGTTCTGCATCGTCGGCGTGTTTGCCTCGGGCAATGCCGTGTTTGACGTGTTCGTCATGGTGATGTTCGGTGTACTGGGCTACCTGATGCGCAAATTCGGCTACGAACCGGCGCCGCTGGTGCTGGCCTTCGTGCTGGGCCCGATGCTGGAAAACAACTTGCGGAAATCCTTGATCCTCTCCCACGGCGACTTTCAGATTTTTATCGCCCGCCCGATCTCGGCCGTCTGTCTGCTGCTGGCCGTTGCCGCCCTGGCAGCGCCCTTGCTGCCGGCCTTGGCGCGGCGGCGCGCCGCGCTGCCCGTCGAACCCTAAACCACGTGCCGCGCTTGCCCCATGCGCCGTTGCCGCGTCACGGTCGCCGGCGGCGCGCGGCGACGTCGATGAGACCGGCAAGCCCGGCCGGATAGGCGCGCATCAAGGCGATGACGATGGCGGCAAAAAACACCGTGCTCCATTCCCCCCACGCGGCCAGCCAGATGTTGAGGGCATAGATCGGCGGCGCGGCGAGGATCGGCCCCAGGAAGGAGCCGAGGCCACCGACGACCACCATGACGACGATGCGCGCCATTTCGCTGAAATCGACGATCGACGGCGTCAAGGTCAGGACATAGTGGGCATAGAGCGCGCCGCCGAGACCCGCCATGGCGCTGGAGACGACGAAAGCAAAGAGCTTCACCCGCGTGGTGTCGACGCCCAGGGATTGCGCGCGCAAGGGATCATCGCGCACGGCGCGCATGAAGTAGCCGATCGGCGACTGCAAGATCAGGTAGACGCCGAGCAGGCAGACGACGGCGGTGGCCAGGAAGGTATAGTAGTAGATGACGGGCCGCACGTGGCCGTAGAGCGAGGGCACGCTCAGGCCCAGATCGCCACGCGTGAACTCATAGGCGGCCGCGAGGAAGATGCGCAGCGTCTCGGCAAAGGCCCAGGTGGCGATCGACAGGTAGATCGAGCGCATGTGCAGGACCAGGACGCCCAGCAGAAAGCCGCCGACCGCCGCGGCGCCCACGGCCAAGGGAATGCTGAGCCAGAGCGGCGTCTTGAGGTGGTAGATGAGGAGGCCCGAAGCATAGGCGCCGATGGCGGCAAAGGCGTGCTGGGCCAGCGAGAATTGGCCCGTGAAGCCCGCCAGCATATTCCAGCTCGCGGCCAAGATGACGTAATAGGCGCTCATCGCGAGCACGTGCGCGCCGAACTCGCCGACGAAGAGCGGCAGCACCAGGAGCGGGGGCAGCACCAGCGCCAGCGTGCCGGCGATGCGACGCCAGTCGGCAAAGGCAGCAAACCCACGTGTCAGCCGAGGAGACATTCCTGCACCAGCGCGCGCACGCGTTGATTGTCGAAATCGTGGCCCGGACCTTCGGCCTTCACCCGGCCGAGGTTCAAAAGGTAGAGATGGTCGGCGAGTGGCAAGGCCTGTTCCACGTTCTGCTCCACGAGCAAGATCGCCGCGCCCGTCGCGGCGCGCGCCGCGGCGAGCGTGGCATAGACCTGTCCCACCAGGTTGGGCGCGAGGCCGACCGTCGGTTCGTCGATCAACAGCAATTGCGGCGCCGTCATCAGCTCGCGCGCCACCGACAGCATGCGGCCCTGGCCTCCCGAGAGCGCGCCGGCGCGTTGACCGCGTCGGTCTTTCAAGACTGGAAAGAGCTGAAAGACCTGCTCGAGCTGGCGGGCGATCCGCGCCCGGTCGCGGCGAAAGGTCCAGGCCCCCATCAGCAGGTTTTCTTCCACGCTCAGCTGCGGAAAACTGTTGATGTCCTGGGTGATGTAGCTGACGCCGGCGGCCTTGAGCCGGCTGGGGCCGGCCCCGGTCACGTCCGCGCCGCGCAGCGCCACGCGGCCGGCGCGCGGCGGCAGGAGCCCGAAGATGGTGCGCAGCAGGGTGGATTTGCCGGCGCCGTTGGGACCGATGATTAAGGTGACGGCATTCTCCGCGGCACTGAGCGATAACCCGGACAGGATTTCGACGCCGGGCAGATAGCCCGCGCGGAGCTCGCTGACCTCCAGCATGGGCTTCCCCGTCATGCCGCGCTCACTCCCAAATAGGCGGCGATCACGTCGGGGCGGCGCGCCACCTCCTCGAGCGTGCCCTCCGCCGCAATCGCGCCCTCGATCATGACCGAGACGATCGGGCACAGCCGGCGCACGATCTCCATTTCATGACTGACAATGAGGAAGGTGCGAGCGTGGCTTTCATTTTCGCGCCGGATCAACTGAATGAGCGTGTCCTTCACAACCGGATTGATGCCGGCGAACGGCTCATCGAGGACGTAAAGGCTCACGCCTGGCACCATAAAGCCCGCACACGCCTGCAGCAGCATGCGCTGGCCACCGGATAGGGTCCCGGCGCGGTCGTCGGCGAGGCTCGCCAAGGTGGCGAGCGCCAAAAGCTCGGCCACCCGGGCACGACCGGTTGCCAGCCCACCGGGGCTGCCGGCGGCGAGGAAGGGCAACAGCAAATTATCGCGCACGCTCAAGCTTTCAAACACGCGCGCGACCTGGAAGGTGCGGATCAGCCCGTGCGCGGCGATCGCGTGCGCGGGACGGCCGCTGAGCTCGACGTCACCCAGACGAATGCGCCCCGCATCGGCGGACTCGATGCCGGTGAGCAGATTGACGAAGGTGGTTTTGCCGGCGCCGTTGGGCCCGATCAGGCCGCGAATTTCGCCGCGCGCCAGGCTAAGACTAACGCCGTTGTTGGCGATGAGGCCGCCGTAGCGCTTGGAGAGCCCCTGAGCCTCGAGTAGGGGGGCCTCGAGCAGGGGGGCCTCGAGCAGGGGCGCCTCGAGCAGGGGCGTTGCCATCAAGCCTCCCGCCCGCGTTCGCCAAACAGGCCATTGGGCTTGATGATGAGAATGAGGATGACCAGCAAAAAGCCGTAGACGTTTTGGTAGGGCGAGGAAATGAAGGCCGCGCCCAGGCTTTCGATCAAGCCCAAGAGCACGCCGCCGACGAGCGCGCCCGGAATCGAGCCGAGGCCGCCGATGACGATGATCTCAAAACCCTTGACCGTGGTGACGGCGCCGTTGGTCGGAAACACCATGAACAGGGGTGCGAGCAGGGCGCCGGCGAAGCCCGCCAGCGCCACCCCGATGGCAAAGGCGACGGCATCGAGGCGGTAGACGTCGACGCCCGCGGTCTGGACTGCGACCCGGTTTTGCGCGGCGGCCCGCAAGGCAAGACCGACCCAGGTCTTTTTGATGACCAGCCAGAAGACGGCGAGCGCGAGCACGGCAAACAGGCAGGCCGCCACGCGCGCGCCCTCCTGCGGCAGCGGCCCGATCCAGATCACGGGCAGGTTCGACTCGGGACGGTACTGATTGGGCCCGCCCAACGCCACGGCAAGGTTGCGCAACAGCAAGAGCAGGGCGATGGTCACGACGGTCGCATAATCGTCGCGCCGCTGCAGGGGGCGAGCGTACATGGGCTTGATCAGGATCGGCTCCAGGATCAAGCCGAGCAGGAAGGTGCCGGCCGCGGCCAGGATCGCCGCCAGCCACCACCAGCTTGGCCCCAACAGAAAATGCACGGCCACGAACTGGATGTAGCTGCCGATCATGTAGAACTCGCCCATCGCCCAGTTGATGGTCTTCACGATCGAGTAGATGAAGGTGATGCCGAGTGCCATCAGGGCATAAAGGACGCCCACCATCAGCCCCGAGAGCAGGGTCTGAATCAGAAGCTCGGTGCTGAAGATCACCGGCGACCCTTCCTCCGCGCCGTGCCTTGCCACGGGCGCACGATGATCGCGCCTGAGGCCTTCCCCGCGTCAGGCCTCCGCGCCAGCCGGGCTACTCGCCCAAAACGTAGGCCACCGTGGCGTTCGCCGGCGTCTGATCCTTGGCGGCATAATGCAACACCATCAGCGGCGGCGACCAGTTGTGCCACAAGGCGCCCTCTGCCCGCGGGAAGGTGATGGGCGTCATCGACCAGCCGGTGAACGAGCCCTCCTCCAGCGCCTTGATGATTGCCTTGGGCTCGGTCGACTTCGCCTGTTCGATCGCCTCGGCGAACACCAAGGCGTTGGCAAAGCCGTTCAGCGCCGCATAGACCGGCGGCTCGTTGAATTTCGCCTGGTAGCGCTTGGCAAACTCCTTGCCGACCTCGGAAAGCTCCGACTTCGGCGAATAGAAGGCCACGAAGTTGATGCCGACCCCCTTGTCGCCGTGCAGTTGCCAGAACTGCGGCCGTGCCGGAGCATCGTAGGACGTCACCATGGCCGCGCCGGGCAGCAGACCAACGGTGTGAGCCTGCGTGAGCATCAGGTCGAGCGGCTGGCCGACACCGACGTTGACGATGGCGTCGGGCTTGAACGCCTTGACCTGCAAGAGTTGCGGTAGCAAATCGGTGGTGGTGCGATCGAACATAATGGTCTGAATCTCGAGACCGAGGTTCTTGTCCTTGTTTTGCTTCTCGGTTTCCTTGGCGAGACCGATGCCGTAGTCCGTGGTCTCCGCGAGGACGCTGACCCGCTTGAAGTTGTTCTTCTTGATCCAGCCGAGCCAGGTGGCCGCGCGCGGCGGGTCGACCGCATGCGTGCGGAAGGCGATGTCGTAGTGCTTGGCGGTGACGTCGCTGGCACCGGTCTGCGTGCCCATGGTCGGCACGCCCATTTCCTTTGCCACCTCGTTGACGGCGATATTGGCACCCGAATGAATAAAGCCGAACACGGCGACGGCCTTTTCGCTCGACACCAGCCGGCGGTAGGCGGCAACGGCCTGCTCGTTCTTACCGGCGCTGTCCTGCACCGACAGGGCAACTTTGCGGCCGAGCACGCCGCCCTTTTCATTGATGTACTCGGCGCCGATCTCCGCGCCGCGCTTGGCGAGCTGGCCGAGCGCCGTTTCGCCGGGGGGCGACAGGGGCGTGATGACGCCGAAGACGATCGGCTCCTGCGCCGTCGCTGGTCCCAGGCCCAACAAAACCGACAACAGCAGGGCTCCGCCTGCAAAACCCCCTCGCCACATGCTGCGCCTCCTCGGTCCTCGTCCACAGGGCATCCAAGCAAGTCGTGGCATGCCGGCACGAAGCCTGCGCGCCACGCCTCACCCCGCATACTGCCGTGGCGAACGGCACCGTGTCGAGGCCATCCCGCGTCAGGCCCGTCGCGCCAGCAGGCGATCGCGCAGCTGAGAAAACTCGCCGTAAACCTGTTCGAGGTCGTCGACGTGGAACCCCGCGGCCAGCGCGGGGCTTTCCGCCTGCAGCCGCTCGCGCAAGCGCCCGGCGTAGTGGACGCGTCCGTCGCTGGCAACGCAGAGGCCGTTTTCCGCCTCGTAGCGGGCGTTCCAGGCCACGGCGTCCTCCCGCGTCAAGCCGGCGGGCAAGTCGAGCGCGAGCTGCCCCTGTCGGAGCGCGACGGGGTAGCCACCGGGCAAGCCGGCGGGCCCCGGCACGTGGCCACGCCAGTCGCGGCCCGCGGCCAAGGCCAGCATCAGCGTCACACCGCTGGCACCCGAAATATCGATCACCGGCTCCGGCGTCAGCTGCACATCGGCAAACCTCGAAAACACGTCGCCGATCTCGCGGCCGTCGAGCCAGACCCGCGCCGCGGGGCCCGTACGCTCGCCGCGCGGGCGGCGCCAGGCGCCGATATTCTGGTAGTGACAGATGAGCTTGAGGTCTGGCGCGGGGTATGCCGCCGCGAGGCTGCCGGCAAAGGCGTGGGCGAGAATGGCGATATTGCCGATGCCGCACAAAACCGGCAGTCCCATGCCGGTCACGATGCCGTTTGCCACATCGGGAAAGCAGCAATTGATGAGTTGGCTCTTGAGCCCGAGGTCGGCGGTGGCCCGGGCGATGCGCGAGGTCAAAAGCGCCTGGAAGACGGCGGTTGCGCTCAGGCCACCCTCGGCCACCAGCCTCGTCCAGGCGTTGCCGCCCGCCGCGATCACGGCGCCTGCCTGGACGGAGGCCGCCTGCACGATCACGGCGGGCTCGAGTTTGGCCATGAGCGCGCGTGCCGGACCAGTGACGGCAAGATCGACCTCGTGGCTGGCAAGGCCGAGCGGGCGGTCGAACATATGGGCGCGGGCACGGGCGGCCGTGGCGATCCAAGCCAAGCGTGCCGGGTTGCGGCCGGCGATGGCGATCCTGATCGGTTCTCTGCCCGTGCTCGCCAGATCGCAAGCAATGCGCTGAGCGAAGCTCCCACTGCCAAAAATGAGGATGTCGCAGGCCCGCGCCATGTGCTCTTCTCCACCGCTAAAGCTTTGAACCAAGCCTGATTTGATCCCATTCCCGGGGGTGTTGTCAGCGCTTGTTCTCAAGGGCAGCGGTCCGAGGGCCAATGGTGCGTGCAAGCGCCGACGTGGCGATCATTGGTGGCGGCCTGGTGGGCTGCTTTGCCGCCTATTTCCTGCGCGCACACGGGCGCTCCGTCATCATCATCGAAAAGGGGGTGGCGGGCGCCGCCGCCAGCGCCAGCAACTTCGGCAACTTGCGCCTGCAGGGCCGCCACCCCGCGCAATTTCCCTTGGCGCTGAGGGCCCAGGCGATCTGGGAAGACCTACCCCGCTTGAGCGGAGAGGCGTGCGGGCTCGTTGCCTGCGGGCATGTCTATCTGGGCCTCGCCGCGGGCGAGCAGGCGAAGCTGGAGACGGCCGCGCGCCAGGCGCTGGCCGCGGGTCTTGACGTGGAGCTGTTGACGGGGGCGGCGGCGCGACGCCGCTGGCCCATGCTCTCAAGCCTGGTGAGCGGCGCCTCCTGGTCGAAGCGCGATGCCGTGGCCGAGCCGGGGCGCGTCACCCCGATCGTCGCCCGCCTGGCGCTGCGCGCCGGCGCGGAGCTCATCGAGCACACCAAGGTCGCGCGCATTGAGCGTACCGCGGCGGGATTTGCCGTCAGCACCGAGCGGGGCGCGAGCATCTGGTGTGACCACCTCATCAACGCCGCCGGGGCCTGGGGCGGGGAGATCGCGGCGGCGTGCGGCGAGCCGGTGCCCCTCTTCGCCGCCGGGCCACCGCTCTTTGTCCTGCGGCCGGAGCACCCTTGGGAGGGTCCATCCCTCCACGCCATCGACGGGACCCTGCTGTTGCGGCAGGGTGAGAGGGGGCACGCCGTGGCCGGCGCCTTTCCGCGCGTCAAGGCCGATCTTGTGAGCGGTGTTGCGTGCGTGCCAAGCGATCGGCTGACGCAAGGCCTCGCGCGCCTAAAGGCCGTGGTCCCGGGCCTGGGGCGCCTCGCGCCGGGCCGCGTCTGGTCGGGTGTCGAGGGCTACCTGCCGGACCTGCTGCCCGTCATCGGTTGGAGTGGAACCATGCCGGGGCTCATCCATGCCTTCGGCTTTTCGGGCCACGGCTTCCAGCTTGCCCCTGGTGTCGGTGCGGTCCTGGCCGAGCTGATTGCGACGGGGGCGACCGAGACGCCGATCGACACCTTTGCGTTGGCACGTTTCGCCGGCGCGCTGGCGTTCGACGACAAGCTTTGGCACGAATTCGATCCCGAGCTCGTCGCGCGCTTTCGAAAGCGCCGAGCTGTGGGCGATGCGGCGAGCGGCGGATCGGCGGAGAAGGGCGCGACATAGCTCCGGTCGGGCGATACAGGTGGGATAACTGGAAGTGGAGGCCTAGCGGCGATGAGCAACGAGCGCGCGGTTTTCTCCGAGGTCAGCGATGGTCTGGCCACGCTCACTCTCAACAAACCGGCCAAACTCAACGCCTGGGATACGCCCATGCGGGCGGAGATTGCGCGCCTCTTGCGGGAGTGGAACGCGGCAGACCGCGTGCGCGCGGTGATCGTCACCGGATCCGGAAACCGTGCCTTCTCGGCGGGCCAGGATCTGGACGAGACGGAAAAGTTCCAGTCGGGCAGCGACGGCGCCAAGTGGTTTCAGTCCTGGCGCGACTTTTATAACGCCATTCGCGATCTCGATAAGCCCTGCCTAGCTGCGCTCAACGGCGTTGCGGCGGGCTCGGCCTTCCAGGCGGCCATGCTGATGGACGTGCGCGTCGGCCACAGCGGCGTGCGCATGGGTCAGGCCGAAATCAATTCCGGGATCCCGAGCGTCACCGGGCCAATGTTAATGCTGCCGCGCATCGGCCTGTCCCGCACGGTCGAACTGACGCTGACGGGGCGGATGATGGACGCCGCCGAATGCCAGGCCGTCGGCCTGATCCACTATCTTGTCGAGCGTCCCGAGCAGGTCTTGGAAAAGACGCGCGAGGTGGCCCTGATGCTGGCCGCCAAGCCGGCCATCGCCATGCGGCTGACCAAGGCCCGGTTCCGCCAGGTGACGCAGCCGGCCTTCGACGAGGCCTTCGAGAACGGCAGCGTCTACCAGGCCGAGGCGTTCGCCTCGGGCGAGCCGCAGGCGGCCATGCGCGTCTTTTTTGCCGAACGCGCCGCCCGACGCAAAGCCCGCGCCGCCGGCAAGACGCCCGATGCGACCTGAGGCTGCCCGTGACGCGATGGCCGCTGCCCGACACAGACGCTGGCTTTGTCGGCCTTTTCGACAGCCACGCGCGGGCAACACCCGAACGCCCCTTCGCGCGGGTCGGCGCTGAGGCGCTGAGCTTTGCCGCGCTCGATCGGGCCTCGCGCAGTTTCGGCGCCTGGCTCCGGGCCAAAGGGGTTAGGCCCGGGGACCGCGTGGCGCTGATGCTGCGCAACGGCGAGACGGCGCTATCCCTGATGTTGGCGCTGGCCCGCATCGGCAGCGTCTGGGTGCCCATCAACACCCAGGCCGTCGGCGACAGTCTGGCCTACGTTCTGGGGCACGCCGAGCCGCGCCTCATCGTTGCGGAGAGCGACCTGCTGCCGCAAATATCGGCGTGCCGCGTCGAGCCTGCGGCGCGCGCCGTTGCGGCCGAGGAGGCGCGCCGCCAGGCAGCGAGCGCACCAGCGAGCGATGCGCTTGTCGTCGCGCCGGCGGACGCCCCCTTCGCCATCATGTACACCTCCGGCACGACCGGCCGGCCCAAGGGGGTGATCGTCTCGCACCGCATGCTGCGCCTGTCCGGCGAGGCGGCGGCCCTCATCGCCGATCCGCGTCCCGGCGACGTGCTCTATGTTTGGGAGCCGCTCTTCCACATCGGCGGGGCCCAGATGCTGGTCTTGCCCCTGATCCGCGAGGTGACGCTGGCCATCGCCGAACGCTTCAGCGCGCGTGGCTTCTGGGCGGACGTAGAGGCGGCCCGGGCCAGCCACATCCACTTCCTCGGTGGCATCTTGCAGATCCTGCTGAAACAGCCGCCGGGGCCGCTGGATCGCAGCCATGGCGTGCGCATCGCCTGGGGTGGCGGATGTCCGGCCGATGTCTGGGAAGCCTTCCAGGATCGCTTTGGCGTGCAGATCCGCGAATGCTACGGCATGACGGAATGCTCCAGCGTCACCACCGCCAACCTCAATGGTCCGATTGGATCGGTCGGCAAGCCCGTACCCTGGTTCGACGTCGCCATCCTCGACGCGGCCGGACGTCCGGTGGGCCCCGGGGTCCGCGGCGAGATGGTCGTCAGGGAACGCTTGGGCGGGGCGCTGACCCGCGGCTACTTCAGGGATGGGGAGGCGACCGCCCGGTCGTTTCGCGGCGGGGCCTTCCTGACCGGGGATCTCGTGTCCTGCGATAGGAACGGCAATTTCTATTTCCACGGCCGCAGGACGGACAGCGTGCGCGTGCGCGGCGAGAACGTGACGGCGATGGAGGTCGAGAGCGTGGTGCGCACGCATCCCGCCGTCGAGGACTGCGCCATGATCGGTGTCGCCGCCGAGGTGGGCGAAGCGGAGATCAAGCTGTTCGTGACCGTGCGACCAGGGGCACGCCTTGAGCCGCAAGAGCTTTCGGCGTGGCTCGCAGAACGCCTCGCCCGCTACCAGCGGCCCCGCTACATCGCTATCCTCGAGGCTTTCGAGCGGACGCCGAGCGCACGCATCATGAAGCACACGCTGTCGCGGCGAACCGATGATTGCTGGGATCTCGCTGCGGTCGCCACCTAACGGGACGCCAACGGCAGCACATGCGGTGCCGCGGGTCTTATTCTGGGCGACTGCCGTGAAACGCAAAGGGCCATGACCAAGATCTTGATCCTTGCCGATGATTTGTCGGGCGCCGCCGATTGCGCCGGCGGTTGCGCGGCCGCGGGCCTCGATACCCTCGTCCTGCTGGACGCCGCCGCGGCCCCGCAAGCCACCGCGCGCGTCACAGCAATCGACCTTGACTCGCGCGACAAATCCCCGGTCGACGCCGGCCAAGTGATGGCTCGTACGATCGGGCAAATGCGGGACCTCAGCGCCACGATCCTCTATCACAAGATCGATTCCACCCTGCGCGGGAACTGGGCGCACGAGGTGGCGGCCGCGCGCACGCGCCTCACCGCGGCACATGGAGGGCCTCCACTGGCCCTTATCGCACCCGCCTTTCCGGCGCGCGGGCGCATCACCCGATCGGGCCACGTGCTGGTCGAGGCGCCGCGCCCCGGCGACGCCGAGGAAACCGCGCCGGCGCTCCTGCGGGATGCCGGCGAGGTCGCCGCACCCTTGCGCGATCGCGGCCTCAGCGTGCGTGTCCTCGCTCGCCCTGAGGTCGACGCGCCGGCTTGGCGGTCGGCAAGCCTTTTCGAGGAGATTGCGCGTTCGGGTGTCGATGCCGTCGTGTGCGACGCGGAGAGCGATCGCGATCTTGCGATTATCGCCGCGGCGGCGCTCGCCGCGCGCGTGCGCCTGCTCTGGGTCGGGTCGGCCGGCCTGATGCGGCCGCTGGCGGCAGCCGTGAGCGGACCGAGGCCTGCGGCGCCGACCAAGCCGCCGGTGGCGCGCGGGCCCCTGCTTTTTGTGGTCGGCAGCACCGCGGCGGTCTCGCGTGTCCAATTTGAGCGCCTGATCGCCGAGCCCGGGGTCGCCGGCGTACATGTCTCACCCGAGGAGGTGCGAAGCACGGCGGCAGCACGCCGGCTCGAGGCCGAGCTCGATGCCGCGCTTGCGCGCGGTTGCGACGCCGCGCTTAGGATTGTCGGTGCAAGCCCCGCTACAACCGCTCACGACCCAGGCTTGGTCTCCGCGCTTGCCGACCTCATCGGGCCGCGCGTGCCTGGCCTCGGCGGGCTCGTCGCCACGGGGGGCGCGACCGCGCGGCGCCTCCTCGAAAAGGCCGGGATTGGGGCGATTGCGCTCGGCGGGGAAGTGGAGGTCGGCGTCCCCTGGGGCATTGCCTTGGGGGGCATGGCTTTGGAGGGCACGGCCTTGGAGGGCATAGCTTCGGGGGGTATAGGTTTGCAGGAGCGAAGGCTGCCCGTTGTGACCAAGGCCGGGGGGTTCGGCGACCCGGGCACGCTCCTGGTCTGCCGCAAGGCTTTGAAGAGCATCGAGACATGACTCGCGCGACGTCCGACAGTTTTGCGGTGGCAGGGCCACCGAGCGCCAAGCCGCCCATCATCGCCGTCACCATGGGTGACGCCGCGGGGATCGGGCCTGAGATCATCATGCGGACCTTTGCGCATGGCGAGGTCTACCGGCACTGTCGACCCTTTGTGGTGGGCGATGCGAAAAGGTTGCGATTGGCCGGCGACTGCGTCGGCAGCCGGCTGACGGTTGAGGCGCTGGCCGATCCGGCCGAGGCGCGCTTTGCGCCGGGCACGGTCGACTGCGTGGACCTTGGGCTGATCCCGGCGGGGCTGCCCTGGGGCCAGGTTTCGCCGATTGCGGGCGACGCCGCCTACCGCTACATCGAGCGCGCCGTGGCCCTGGCGATGGCCAAACGCATCGATGCGATCTGCACCGCGCCCCTCAACAAGGAGGCGCTGCACGCCGGCGGCCACGCCTTCCCCGGTCACACGGAAATCCTCGCCGCCCTGACGGGGACGCCAGAGGTTTCGATGATGCTGATGACCCCGAAACTCAGGGTCATCCACGTCACCGCACATGTCGGCCTGATCGACGCCATCGCCAAGATCGAGCCGGGGTTGGTCGAGCGCACCATTCGGCGTGGCCATGCCGCGCTGCAACGCGCGGGGCTGCCGGCGCCCCGCATCGGCGTTTGCGGCATCAATCCGCACGCCGGGGAACATGGCCTCTTCGGCAATGGCGAGGAGGAGACGAAGATCGCGCCGGCCGTCCGCAGGCTGGTGGCGAGCGGCCTGGCGGTCACGGGCCCCTTGCCGGCGGATACCCTCTTCTTCCGCGCGCAACGCGGCGATTTCGATCTCGTGGTTGCCATGTATCACGATCAGGGCCATGCGCCGATCAAGGTGATGGGGATCGATACGGGCGTGAATGTCACCGTGGGCCTGCCGGTGGTGCGCACGTCCGTCGATCACGGCACTGCCTTCGATATCGCGGGGACCGGCAAGGCCGAGGAGGCGAGCCTGATCGAGGCCCTCAACCAGGCGGTGAGCCTCACGGCCCAGACCGTCCCAACGGATGAAGCGGCGCTCACAAGATGACCTTGGCGCGGCCCAGACCGTCGACGCTGCCGAGGCCGCGGCGAGGCGCTGGCGATGGCGGCCCCGCGAGCAAAGACGCATAGGGAGAATGCCATGGCGACGTCCGTCGACTACGGTGCCGAAGAAGCGGCCATGCAAGCCTATCTGCGGGACGGCGAAAAGCGAGCCTTCGCGCTCGGCAACCGCGGACCGATCCGGTTCGATCGAGACGGCCGATTGGCGCCAGACATTTTGGCGGCCTATTGGCGGTGCGGCTTTTATGTCTTCGAAGGCGTGCTGCAGCCCCATGAGTTGGCCGACATCGAAGCCGACGTGAAGGAGATCCTCGAGCGGTTGCCGCGCGAAAAGGGTGCAGCGCTCGATAAGCACGGGCGCCCGGCGCTGGCCGCCGATTGCAAGGCGCCGACGCTGTTTTGGTCCAAGCCCCTCGGCGATCCCTTTGGCGGCACGGCCCTTGCCAACGGCCGCCATCCCGTCAAGATGTTCGAGCCCGCCGCGGCGGCGGACGCCCCCAAGGAGGTCGTCTATCTGATCCTCGGCTCGCTCCAGTTCTCCGAGGCGTGCCTGCGCGTCTACGGCCATCCCGGGCTGCTGGCCGTGGCCGCCGCCATCAATGGCGAGGACTTCGTGCCCTTCAACGAGGCGTTATTCATTAAGGAGCCGGGGCTCGGCGCCTCGGTCGCCTGGCACCAGGACGGCACCACGCATTGGGGCGCGCCGGACTGGGACGAGGGCACGCACGGTTTCAACTTCATGGGCCAGCTCTACGGCTCGACCGCGGCCAATGGCGTGTGGGTCATGCCGGGCTCGCATAAGCTCGGCAAGATCGACATCAAGTGCTGGGTGGCAGAGGCCGGTAGCGAGCGGCTGCCCGAAGCGGTGCCGATCATCGCCAAACCCGGCGACGTGGCGATCACCAACCGCCAGGCGCTCCACGGCTCGTTTGCCAACACCAGCAAGGATTGGCGGGTGACGGTGAACATGGGCTTTCATCGCCGGCGCTCGGTGCTGGGCGTCGAGGGTGGCGGTGTGCACAACGCCAAGGGCGTCTACGACGAGGCGCGGATTGCCGAACGCGCAAAGATGATCGGCTACGGCATCGATGCCCGGCGACAGCGCTTTCCGAGCGAACGAGCCTTCGTCTATGGGCCGCACGCGGAAGCGGGTGTGAGCTACGCCTGGACCGAGACGAGCAAGGCCACTATCAAGGACTACAACTTGCTCGACCTCAGCATCTAACGCGTTCCAACCCCGTGACCGTATGGCTCTGTGCGGCCAAAAACGGCACGCAGCGTCTTCTCATGTGCGCCAAAGGTCGGCCACGGGACCGCCCGGCCCGTGCACGGGATCGGTTGCGGGGATGGGCACGTTGGCAATGGCGGTGAGCACACGCGGGGTCGCGGCGGCGCGCAACAGGTCGGCGACCTGCCCGGGCGGATAGGCGCCAACCACCAGGAAGTCGCGGCTGGCCGAACGGCGGAAGTGGCCGGTCCCGGCCGGGAGCAAGGCGACGTCGCCGGCGGCAACCTCAATCTCGCGCCCGCCCTCGCCGCCCAGGATGAGACGCGCCTGACCGGCCGCAAAACCCAGCACCTCGTGCGCCGTCGAATGATAGTGGTGGAAGGGGTAGACGCCATTGCGCCATTGCGGTGGCCAGCCGTTGCGCTCGAACAGATCTTCAAAGGCCTGCGCCGGATCCGCGCCCGTTGCCATGACCGCCTGGCGGTAAAGCAAAACCGGCAGGCGCGGATTGTTGGGCATCCAGCCGTTGGCGGCGAGCCGGAGCACGTCAGGCATGGGTACGCAGCCTTTTCGGATCGAGGCTCGGTAGCCGGCCGGGGTCGAAGGCCGAGAGATCGAGCGTGCGTGCCGCACCATCGAGGAGCAACTCCGCGACGGCCTCGCCGGTCGCGGGGGCATTGAGAATACCCCACACGCTATGGCCAGTGGCGACAAAAACTCCCTTCAGACCGGGAACCGGGCCGATCAACGGCAGACCATCCTGGGTCACGGGTCGAAAGCAGGCTTGGCGGGCGAGGATCGGCGCCTTGGCAAGGACCGGCGATAGCCGGCTGCAGATGGCCTCCAGCCGCTCAATAGCGCCGGGGTCCGGCGCCACGCTGCCGGGATCGAGTGGCAGTGGGCTCTCACTCGAGATGGCACACACATAGGTCGTGCCGTCGGCCCGCGGAAAGACTTCCGGCGACTGCAGTCCATGTCCGACCTCGTGGTATTCGAGGAAGAGGGCCTCCGCGGGGACGCTCGATTGCGTGTCGAAGACGAGACTGTGGCCCTTAAGGCCAAATACCGCCGGCAGTGGCACCCAGCGCGCCGCCAGCACCGACCACGGCCCCATCGCGATCACAACGGCATCGGCAGCGATGACCTCGCCGTCGACCAACACGCCTTTGACCGCCTCGTTCTCGCAGACCAGGTCGCTGACGGCGCCCAGGCGAAGCTCAGCCCCCTGCGCCAGTGCGGCTGCGATGAGGGCGGCCGTGAATGGCCCAGGGTGCACCTGCGCCGTGGTCGCGGGCGAGCCCAGACGCTGGGTGACGGTGACGGCGTCGGCCAGCCAGGGGTGGTCGCCGGCGCGGGCGGGGCGTGGTCGGTCGTCCCGCGCGCTGGCGGCGCCCGCATACGTTTCAAGCCGCCGGTAACCCCAGTCGCAATCGATCGTTTTGCTGAGGTCCTCGTGCAGAGCAAAGCTGCGGCGCGCCAGGTCTGCCAGCGGCGTGCCGTCACACCAGTCGAGCGCCAAAAAGCCACCGGACTTGCCGGAGGCCGCGCAAGCGACCCCGGTCCGTTCGACAACACTGGCCTTAACGCCGCGACGGCTCAAGAAATAGGCGATCGAGGCCCCCATCACCCCGCCGCCACAGATGACGATCCGCATGTGCCCCCCGCTCAGGCTTTGGCAATGACTGCGGCGGGCGCCGAAGACTCGAGGCAGGACAGGAGGCGTGATCGCGCGGAGCTGTTGCGAGGGGCAGTGGACATGCAGCCAAAACCTCTGCGGTCGCCACACTCCACCTCATAGCATGCTGGGGCCGTCGCCGTCGCCCCGTTTGCCTCCCGCGCGCTGGGAAAAGTGGACCGGGGCCGTGGCTGTGCCGCCTGCACTTCGGCTCCCACCGCAGGGGTCAGTCCGACACGCCGACAAGGGCGTTGACAAGAACTTGGTCGAACTGGTCGACACGAATGAGGCCGGAGCGGGGGAACTCGATGTCATAGATCACAAACACGGTCGCGGCCAGACTTAGAGCAAAACCAATCATGTGCACCCAACTTGGTCTCTTGCTCGCCGCCATGCCGTAGCCCGCAAGGAGCGCGCTGACGAGGGTAAGTCCGAACAACATGACGAAGATGATCTCGGGAGGATGGCGCTGCCCCGCCTCATTGCGGGACTTGGCCACGGCGAACATACCGGTGAGCGTCGACAACAACACCTTATCGACGGAGTCGCCTTTGAGCGCATGACTTGCATCGGTGGCGATGCGCCAAATCTGCGCTTGCAAAGCCTCGGTGCGCTTGACCACGTCGGAGGTCAACACCTCCTGGCCACCCTCGATCAGGCGCGGGTGACGTGAGGCGCGGAGGCGCGCATCAAGGTACTCTCTCAGCTTATCGCGAAGTTGGGTGCGTGCTGCGGGTTGCAGAAGATCCGCCTGCCAATAGGCCGTTGCGATGGCGGTGGCCTCGTCGCCGATCAGTTGCCGGCGATCGTCGAAACGCTTCATGGCGCCCGAAAAGGTGAAGGCCAGCAGCAGGCCAAGCAGACCGAACACCGCCGTTTCCACGGCAGAGTGCCCCGCCGACCCGCCGTCGGGGTCCGCCGCTAGGCGCCGCGCGCCGATGCGGCGGCCCAGCGCCAACAGCGCTAACGACGCCAGGAACAGCACAATGGTCCACAGGCTCGAAAGAATTACGAAACGCATGGCCGTCCTGTGTACTCCACCAATTTGCGCAACGTCGGCTCCCTCGTGAGATATCCGTCAGCGATATTGCCGGCTGGCATCGCGTCTCCAAGACACATGTCCCACCCGGCAGCGTCATAAGATCTGGCCTTGGCTAACGCGCGCGCACCCGACGTGCCGGCGTGCGACGAGCTTCGGCGCTTGCAGGCTCCGCACACCGATCAAAAAGAGATATCCGGCGTTATCCGTATATTGCGGCGGGCTACTCCCACCTTGGCGCGAGGCTCGGCGAGCCTGTGGAACCCGGAGGGACAGTTGGACCCGCGGGCAATTCCCCGGCCTCGATAACCTTGGTACGTGCTGTTGCGCGCGCTGAGACCCCCATTGGGAGGTGTCGCCGATCATCGTCTTGGTCGGCATCGGCATGCTCTCTGGTCCTGGGCATGCTTATCGATGGCATCGGCAGGCGCTGCTGGAGGTCCCCATTCCGCTGCCAACGATCAAACCGCTTGGCATCGATCCGATCGCGTTCGCCTCGTGGTGGTGTGCATGGTCGACATCGGTCTCATGACGCCACCTGTCGGCCTCAACGTCTACGTGCTCAAAGGTGCTGCCTCGTAACGTCAGCATCGCCGACATTTTCCGTGATTGTGGCTGGTTTGGCTGGTTTGTCTTCGTCGACATGATCAACGCCGCCCTACTGCTTGCCGTCGCGCAAATCAGCCATTTCGTTCCCCAGACCATGATCCAAAAAGGGAGCGAAGCGTTCCTCGCCGCGCAAGCCGCATTTCGCAAAGCAACAGCACGACGGTAACGAAAAGTTCAGCTCGTAGACCGGGCGTGCGCCCCGCGCGACGCTGGCGCGCCATCGGCCAATGCCTTAACAACGGCCGAGCCCCGGAGCCTTCGCGCGTGACCGGCAAAGGCCACACGCCGCGCCCAGGGCATCCTGTGCGGAGCGATCGCATGTTGTTGCAATCGACCCCCGTGCGAAACCGCCTCTTGGCGCATTTGCCGCCCGCCGCTTTTGCTGAGCTTCGGCCTCATCTTCGGCCCGTGCACCTGCAACGGCGGCAAGTCTTGCAGGAAATCAACGCGCCCGTCGGCAGCGTCTACTTCCTTGAATGTGGCGTCGCCCTGCTGCTGGCGCGGAGCCGCGGCGGTCGCCAAGTCGGCGTTGGGGTCGTCGGACGACTGGGACTGGTCGGGGTGCCTGCCGTGCTGGGCACCCTGTACGCGCCCAACCGCTGCGTCATGGAAATCGAAGGCGAAGCCTTGCAGATCGGTTGCGAAAATCTGAGCCTGGCCATGGACCGGCACCCGCAAATTCGGCGCCACCTGCTGCGCTACGTCCAGGCCCTGTTGGTGCAGAATTCGCAGACCGCCCTGTGCAATGTTCGCCACGAACTCGAAGAGCGATTGGCGCGCTGGCTCCTGCTGGCGCACGACCGACTTGATCAGAATGTCATTCCTCTCACGCACGACCTGTTTTCCATGATGCTGGGGGTGAGGCGCGCGAGCGTGACGGAAACGCTGGCCGCGCTGGAAGCCGGCGGCGCCCTCAAGCGTCATCATAAAGCGGTTGAGATCCAAGACCGCGCAATTTTGGAACAACGGGTTTGCGATTGCTATCGCATCATCGCTGCCGAGTACCGTCGCTTGTTTGAGCCCCTCTAGCGCCTGGCTCGCAGGCAGCCGAGCAGGCTGGTCACACCTCTTTTTTCGCCATTGTAGCGAGTGCGGCAACGCGGGCCGCGCATCGATGCCGCCACCTCGCGCGTCGCCTGATCAAGCATTACCCAAAGGTCGGGACTTTTTGCGCGACACTTACGACCCTTAGGTCTCACACGTCTCAGACTTTAAATGTCGTACGCCAGCGTACCAGAAATTTCAGCTTTACTGGACTGGCCCTCAGCCCGCGATATAACTCGCGACGAGCACGGCCGTGGCAGAAAGCCCTGCTCTGGCAATTGTAAACCGTCAAACAGCGATCGTGAGGGCCCGCATTTTGAGCCCCTGCAATTTTCACGTCCAAGGGCGCTCCTGGTTCGAAGCCCCCATCTCGTTACGCCGAGCGAGCGACCCGCACACTTGACCCGCACACTTGACCCGCACACTTGCCCGCACACTGGCCCGCACACTGGCCCGCCCTGGCCCGTACACTTGGCCCGTACACTTGGCCCGTACACTTGGGGAGTTGAGAGATGGTCTATCTTTCGCAGAACGCATCTCGGGCACGCCAGCGCGAGGCGCAAAGGGCGCGCAACAACCGCGCCGAGATCGTCAAGGCTCGCTCGATCGGCCAGATCACGCGCCGCGATCTGATCCGCTGGGGCATTTTCACCTCCAGCGGGCTGCTTGTGTGCAAGAATGGGCTCTCGCCGTTGGCCCCGAGTGCCTATGCGGACAACGTGCCAACCGGCACGCCGAGGAGCCCCCTGTTCGGCGCCAAGAAGTTTGGCCAGCCGCTGAACCGCCTCAACCAGCAGTTTCCCGTACCGATGACGCGGGTGGCGCGCGGCAACGAGACCGACGCCAAATTCGGCGGTACCGCCTACGCCAACGAGCGCTTCGCGCGACGGCTGTCCTATCACACGGACTTCTCGACGCCGCCGGCGGGCACCAGCAAGGCGGATTTCACCAATCCGCTGACGGGACGTGGCCCCATCGAGGGGCGACCACCCGGAGAGATCTTCTCCCATCAGCGCTGGGACGAGTTCTTTCCCAAGGAGGGGTACATCTTCACGCTGGGCCGGCTCGCCGCCAATCAAAGCTTCTTTGCCCTGGGCAATGGCAGTGCGCCCGTCCAGGTGGAAAACGCCGTGTGGACCTACGGCACCGGCAACTCCGGCGGGGCCGCTTGCGGCACCTTGCCCCCGCCGCTCATCAAGGGTCGCTACGGCGTGCCGATTGCGACCCGGATTTACAACTATCTGCCGACCGATCGTACCCAGAACGGCGGCTTCGGCCGCAACGAGCACCAACTGCATTTCCACAACGCCCACAACGGTGCGGAAAGCGACGGCGCCGCCAACGTGCATCACTTCCCCGGCACCTTCTACGACTACCGCTGGAGCACCACGCTTGCCCGGCGCGACAAGATCAATGTCGATGCCGCCGTCAAGAGCACGGGCGGCCCGGATGGCAACGGTGGCATCACGCCGGTGGCCGGCGATTTCCGTGAATATCAGGGCACCATGTGGGCCCACGACCACCGGTTCTTCTTCACGGCCGAGAATGTCTACAAAGGCATGCTCATGATGATCAACTACTATAGTGGGAAGGACCGCGGTAACGAGGCGCTCACCGACGGCACCAACCTGCGCCTGCCCAGTGGCAAGCTCTTGGACTACGGCAACCTCGATTTCGACGTCAACCTCATCGTCTCCGATGCGGCGTTCGATCCGGACGGGCAGTACTTTTTCGACATCTTCACCACCGACGGCATGATCGGCGACATCCCGCTGGTCAACTTCGGCTATGCGCCGTTCATGGAGGTGCTGCCGAGAAAATATCGCTTCCGCATCCTGAGCGGCGTCGATGTCGCGGTTCTGGAAGTTCGCCATTGCCGGCCCCAACGGCAGCGCCGTGCCCTTCCAGTTCATCGCCAACGACGGCAACCTGGTGGTGAACCCGATCACGCTGACCGAGCTCGACGAACAGGGCATTGCCGAGCGCTACGACATCGTCGTTGACTTTTCCAGGTTCCGTGTCGGCGACCGCCTGCACCTCGTCGACATGTTGAAACAGACGAGCGGCAACAAGCCCGACGGTGCGGAGTCGCTGGCGGACGCCCTGCGCGGTGACAGCAACGATCCGGTGCTCGGCGCCATCCTGCAATTCCGGGTGGTGGGGTCGGTGCCCAGCGTCGATGTCCCCGGCTATACGCTGACCGTTGCCAATTCCTGCGGCGCCAACGACACCAGCCAGGTGCTACCCGTTCTGACCGATCAGATCCCGATCGTCACCCCGGTGCGCACGCGCGTCGTCGAATTCGGGCGCAAAGGCACCGGCGACTCGCGCAACCCGGCAACGGGGGAGTGCACTCCGGACTGCTCGGAGGTGGTGTTCAACTTCCCCTGGACCATCAGCGTCAATGGCGGCCAATCGCATTCCATGAATGCCAACCGCATCTCGAACCTCTATCCCAAGGCGGGCGAGATCGAGCACTGGACCTACATCAACGAGGGCGGCGGCTGGGATCATCCGATCCACCTCCACTTCGAGGAAGGCATCACCATGAACCGCGGCAGCGGGGTCATTCCGGCCACGGAAAAGCTGGTGCGCAAGGATGTCTGGCGCCTGCGCCCATCCGGCCAGGTGCAGTTCCAGATCCAGTTCGGCGAGTATGGCGGCTCCTACGTCAACCACTGCCACAACACGGTGCACGAGGACTTCGCCCTGCTGATGCGCATCCAGCTGCTGGTCGGGTGAACGCACGGCCGTGACCGATACGCCAAACCCGACGGAGGATGGCGTGGTCTTCACCACGCCCGAAATCCTCCCCGAAGGCGATCCGCGGCAACGGCCGGACCTGTTTGTGCCGAAGAGCACATAGGTTGAAGGTTCATCCCCGCATCAACGGCCACGACCCCGCGCCTCGTGCCCTTTTTGCGGGTGAGCCGGGCGCGCCGCGATGCACGCGCCAAGGGCGTTGCTGATAACTGGATCGGCCCCGCACGGCTGGGGCCGCAGCCGCGTATCCCTGCCTCGGCGCGAGCGCCTCAAATCACGCCGCGGCAGCCCGCGTGCGCCGCACCTGCCTGCGCCCACGGCAAAGCACCACTGCCTTGGACCTCGGCTCGCGCCAAAGGAAGGCGAAAGCGTCGACAACCCCGGCCGGCCGATGAACCTCGTTGCACGGCAGCAAGGGAGATGGAAGGATGGCATCGCGAAATGGGAGAAGCCGATGTCCTACCGCGCCGCATTGAGCCTTTTTGCGAGTCTAACGCTTTCCACCGCCGTGCTCGCGCAGGAGTTGCCGAAGACCAACCTCAAGGTCATCGGCCTGAACAGCCCAACGCCGGTCTCGATCTACGACGAGCTGCCGTTCTGGCGCAAAACCATCCCCGAGGCGTCCAAGGGCGCGATCAGCGCCGACATCACGCCGCTCGACCAGATGGGGATCGACGACAAGACCATGCTGCGTCTTCTCAAGCTTGGCGTGATGGATTTCGCTGGGATGGACATCTCCAAAATGGCCGGCGATGACCCGCGGTTCGAGGCCTGTGATTTGGCTGGCCTGACGCTCGATCCGGACAAGGCGCGCGCCGCCTGCAATGCTTATCGCGCCGTGATCGACAGGCAAATGCAGAAAAATTGGAGCGCCAAGCTGCTCGCCTTCGGCGGCAACACGCCCCAGGTCTTTTGGTGCCGCCAGCCAATCAGCGGCCTCGACGATCTCAAGGGCAAGAAGATCCGCGTCTTCAACAACACCATGCGCGACTTCCTTTCCGGCCTTGGCGCAACGGCCGTCAGCATGGCTTTCGCCGAGGTCGTCCCGGCGCTGAACAACGGCGTCGTTGACTGCGGCGTCACCGGCAGCCTGTCGGGCAACACCGCTGGTTGGCCCGAGGTGACGAAGTCGCTCTACAGCATGTCGCTCGGCTGGAGCATCAACGTGCTTGCCGTCAATCTCAACACCTGGAACCGGCTCGATCCGAAGGTGCAAACCTTCATGCTCGAACAGGTGAAGGTCTACGAAGACAAGATGTGGGACACGCTCAAGAAGGCCACGGCCGAGGCCGACAATTGCAACACCGGCAAGCAGCCGTGCACGCTCGGCAAGCTCGCCAATATTCAGCTGGTGAGCGTCAAACCTGCCGAGGCCGAAACGCACAAGAAACTCGTCGAGGGCGCGGTGCTCGCGGGCTGGGCCAAGCGCTGCGGCGCGGAGTGTGCCAAGGAGTGGAACGAGACGGTGGGTCAAGCCTTGGGGCTCACCGCGCCGACCAACTGAGTTAGGCCCGCGTCGGGGGAAGCACACATGCGCCGCCTCACGCAATGGGGGCTTTGGTTCGGCGGCACCCTAATCCTGCTGGCGGCGCTGCTGATTGGCGTCGATGTCGTCTTGCGCAAGTTTTTCACGCGCTCCATCGGCGGTGCCGACGAGCTGGCGGGTTATGCCCTGGCGATCGGATCGGCCTGGGGACTGGCCGCGGCGCTGGTGGAGCGCGCGCATATCCGCATCGATTCGCTTTATCTGCTGTTTTCCGAGCCGGCTCAGGATCGCACTCGACTTCGCCGGTCTTATCCTACTGGTCGGTTTCTTCGCCTTGATTGCTTGGCATGGCAGCGGGGTCGTCATGCAATCGTGGACGTCGGGTTCGCGCAGCCAATCCGATCTCCAGACCCCGACGGTGATCCCGCAGCTCGCCTGGATCGCGGGGCTCTGCCTGTTCATTGTGGTCGGCCTCGCGCTGTTGCTGATGGCGCTCGCCAGGTTGAGGGCGGGTGACCTCGCCGGCGTCGCCCGCTTGATCGGCACGCGGTCCGCCGAGGAAGAGGTCGAGGAAGAAATCCAGGCGCTGGCCGCGCTGAAACCCGGTGCGGAGGGCGGCTGATGCTTGCGACGACGCTCGTCATCCTCATCGGCCTGTTGGCGCTGGCGATCCCGGTGGCCGCCGGTCTCGGCGTCCTCGGGCTCATCCTCTCTGCCCTCTATTCGAAGCTGCCGCTGTCGCTCGCCATCGGCGAGATCAGCTGGGCCACGTCGAACAACTTTCTGCTGGTGGCGATACCATTCTTCGTCCTGCTGGGCGAAATTCTCTTGCGTTCGGGCATGGCCGAGCGGATGTACAACGCGCTGGTGCTTTGGATCCCATGGCTGCCCGGCGGTCTCATGCATTCCAACATCGCCGCCTGCGCCATGTTTGCGGCCACTTCCGGCTCGAGCGTGGCCACCGCCGCCACCATCGGCACGGTGGCGCTGGGGGAGATCGAAAAACGGGGCTATTCGGAGCGGCTGTTTCTGGGCACGATCGCCGCCGGCGGCACGCTCGGCATCCTGATCCCGCCCTCGATCAACATGATCGTCTATGGCGTGCTGACGGATACGTCGATCCCGAAGCTTTATCTCGCGGGCGTGATCCCGGGCCTGGTGCTGGCCTCGTTGTTCAGCCTGACGGTGCTCGTGATATGTTCGATCTGGCCTCAGCTCGGCGGTCAACCGACGTCGGCCAGCTGGGGCGCGCGCCTGAGGGCGTTGCCCGATCTCATCCCGCCACTCGTCATCTTTCTCGCCGTGATCGGCTCCATCTATGCGGGCTGGGCAACGGCCACCGAAGCGGCGGCCCTCGGCGTGATCGCCGCCCTCGGCGTTGCCGCCGTCCGCGGCCGACTGACGCTCACGGTTCTGCTTAACGCCTTCGAAGGCACGATGCGGACCACGGCCATGATCATGGCCATTATCATTGCCGCCTACGTCCTCAATTTCGTCATCACCTCGATCGGGCTGACGGGGCAGGTCAACAGGTTCATCACCGATCTTGGCCTCACCCCGGTGCAGCTCCTCGTCGCCGTCGTGATCTTTTATTTCATTCTCGGCATGTTCATGGAAACGCTGTCGATGATGGTGGCGACCGTGCCGATCATCGCCCCCATCATGTTCAAGGCCGGGTTCGATCCCGTCTGGTTCGGCGTGCTGATCATCATCTTGATGGAGCTCGCCATGATCACGCCGCCCGTCGGCATCAACCTTTATGTCGTCCAAGGCCTGCGCCGCCGCGGCAGGATCGACGACGTCATCATCGGTGCTTCGCCGTTCGTGATGACCATGCTGCTGATGATCTTGATTTTGTCGATCTGGCCGAAGATTGCGCTTTGGCTGCCGTCGATCGCAGGATGACGGTTTTGCCCGGTTTTTCGGGCGGCAACCGCGCGTTTCCCGGCTCGCCACCTCGCGCTGACTTCGGTGACCAAAAATTCGCGGGCGACACGCCGGTCGCGCTCGATCGCCTGCGCCTTGGCCGCGGGGAGGGCGGGGGCGTTCAGCCCTCATCGGCGGATGCGGCCTTGTAACATTAAGCTCCGCACGATTGAAATGGCGGGAAATCGCTCACACACGTGGGCCAGCGAGCGCGCCGCTGCGACGAGCGCCGCGCTTGCATGCCTCGTCGGATCCTTGGCCCTCGAGAGGGAACAGGCGCCTGTTGCGCCGACCCGTCGCACCCACGGCGGTGCACAGGAGGGTCAAAAACGCAGGCTGGCAAAAATCAACGGCTCCTTAGACTGAGCCGCGCAGCCTCGGGTCGAGCAAATCGCGGATCCCGTCCCCCAGGAGGTTAAAGGCGAGCACGGTGATGGTGATGGCGAGCCCGGGAAACAGCACCAGCCACCAGGGTGGCACCAGACCGGAATTCAAGGCATCCGACAGCATATTGCCCCAAGTCGGCGTCGGCGGCGGGATGCCGACGCCCAGGAAGCCCAGCGACGCCTCGATGATGATGGCGACGCCCAGATGCGTGGTGGCCAGGATCAAAAACGGCGCGACGCACTGGGGCAGGATATGGCGAAACATCAGGCGCATATTGGAAGCGCCGAGACCGCGCGCCGCCTCGACGAAGGGCAATTCCTTGAGCGAGAGCGCCACCGAACGGATGAC
The DNA here is from genome assembly GCA_963770295.1 of uncultured Alphaproteobacteria bacterium. GTDB lineage: Bacteria > Pseudomonadota > Alphaproteobacteria > Rhizobiales > Hyphomicrobiaceae > AWTP1-13. The sequence continues at coordinate 8,122 of CAVYPA010000003.1, read as the reverse complement.
GCGGCCGCCAAAGGGAATGCGCGTGATGGCAATGGCGACGATGACGGTGCCGGTTCCCGCCCCCAAGGCCATGGCGATCGCCATGGCGAGCACCAGATCGGGGAAGGACTGCATGAACTCGATGGCGCGCTGGCTGGCGATGTCGAAACGGCCGCCGAGAAAGCCGCAGGCGAGGCCCCACAGGGCGCCGGTGGTGGTGCCGAGCAAGACGGCGAAGAAGGCAACGGTGAGCGAGGCGCGGCTGCCCCAGATCACCCGGCTCAGGGTGTCGCGGCCGATCTGATCGGTGCCGAAAGCGTGACCGGGGCTCGGCGGCTTGGTCATGGCGCGAAAATTGGATTTGAGGGGATCGTAGGGCGCCAACACCGGTGCGGTCACGGCCATGAGCACGATCGCCAAGGCAATCAGGCCCCACACCACCGACATCGGGGAACGGCGCGTGAAGGATAGGACCGCGTGCGCGCTGCGACGCCAGGCGGAGGGCGGCGCCGCAACGGGACTGAGCCGCGGCGGCGGCGGGGTCAGATCGACGTCGGGCGTCGTGAGGGTCATCGCAACCGTATCCTCGGGTCCAACCAGGCGATGATGATATCGACCAGAATATTGAGCAGGACGAAGACGACGGCATAGAGGAAGACGAGGTTCTGCATGACGAACACGTCGCGTTCGCTCACGGCCGTGAACATGGCATAGCCGAGCCCGGGCGTACCGAAGGCCCGTTCCACCGGGATCGAGCCCGCCAGCACGAAGCCCAAGAGGACGCCGGACAGCGTGATCACGGGCAGCAAGGCATTGGGCAAGGCGTGAAAGGCGATGACCAGGCGGTTGTTGAGCCCCTTGGCCCGCGCCGTACGCACATAGTCTTCGCGCACCACTTCGAGCAGGCTCGAGCGTGCCATGCGCGCAATATAGGCCGCCTGCCCCAAGCCCAGAACGATGGCAGGCCCGATCACCATTTGCAGGGTCGTCCACGGATCGGTGAAGATCGACGCCCCCGTCAGCGGCGCGCGATAGCCGAAGACGAACAACAAGGTCAGAACGATCAGCATGCCGAGCCAGAACCCCGGTACCGCCAAAAACAAGATGCTCATAAAGCGCGCCAGGTGATCGGCCAGGCGGTTGGGCCGCAGTGCGCTCAGGACGGCGATGGGAATGCCGACCAACCACGACAGCACCACCGACAAGAAGGCGATTTGCGCGGTGAGCGGGCCGCGCCGCAGGATCATCTCGGCGACGCTTTCGGATCGAAAGAACGAGCGGCCGAGGTTGCCGTGGGCGATATCGTCGAGCCAGGCCAGGTATTGGTACCAGAGAGGATCGCTGAGCCCGAGCTCGGCCATGTAGTGCGCGCGTTCCTGGTCGGTCAGCTTGGTAAAGCCCTCGGGCCCGAAAAGGGCAACGAGGGGATCGCCCGGCAGAATGCGCATCAGGACGAAGACGACGATCGAAACGCCGACGACGGTCAGGACCCCAAACAGCAGACGACGCATGATATAATGGAACATGGGATCACGCGGGTGAGGTGAGCGCCGAGAGCAATGCCGGCGCGCAGGTCCGCCACAGCCTCCCTGTCAGGTCACGGTTGGCGTCCCAGGCCCTCGGCATGCCGGCTATGAGACCTTTTGTGTTCCGCGCATGAGAATGCGCGAGGCAGCGCTCGTCACCTCGGCATGATGCGCAACGGCTGATGGGGCGAGATCGGCGCCGGGTCGCTCCTCCGGGTGGAAGGAACCGAAGCTGTCGACGCCGCGCACGAGCATGGCGCTGTCGACCATCCCGGCCGTTTGGCGCACGTGCGTGGGAATATAGCGCACGGCGAGGCCGATCCGCCGGTGAGGCGATGGATTGGGCTCCGAACCATGAATCAGCTTGACGTGGTGGAGCGACATCTGCCCCGGCTCGAGTTCGAGCGCTACGGCCTTGCGCGCATCGACATTAACGCGGATTTCCTGGCCGCGGCTCAGGAGATTGTCGGCCGCAAAGGTATCGGTATGGGGCAAGACCTCCGTGGTGTGGGAGGCGGGCAGGACGCGCATGGCGCCGTTCTCCCGCGTGCTCGGGCTCAAGGCGATCCAGGCCGTGACGATGTCCGCCGGTTCGAGGCCCCAGTAGGTCAGGTCCTGGTGCCAGGACACGAAGCTCTTGTTGCGCGGCTCCTTGATGAAAAAGCTCGTTCCCCACACCAGAATATTGGGGCCGATGATGCCCTCGACGGCATCGAGGACGTTGGCGTGGCGCACGATCTCGTCGACCCAGGTCAAGAGCAGGTGGCACTTGGAACGCAACGCGCCCGCGGGCAACCGACCCGAGGCCTCAATGGCCTCGAGCTTGGCACGATAGCTGAGCGCCTGCGCCGGTGAGAACACCGAGATCGGCGAAAGATAGCCATCCCTGTGGTATCGAAGAGCCGCGTCCTCAGCCAATCCCATGGCCGACCTCGCTTCTCGATAAGAGTTCGTGGCTGAAAAGGCGCGGCCGACACCAGCGTGGCGGCCGCGCTCTTGCCCTTAGGCCTTGTCGAGCCAAAAGGTGTCCATACGCACGACGTCGTAGATCCCGAAGTAATCCTTGGGATTGTGGCCTTTGACGTAGTTGTACCAGACGTCGTTGATCTTCTCCCAGCAGATCGGGAACACGGGGGCCTCTTTCTCGAGGATCTGCTCCGCCTGGCGGATGTGGGTCATGCGCTTGGCCGGATCCACCTCGCCATCAATCAGCGGCATCAGCTGATTGAACTCGGCGTTGTCCCAGGCCGAGTAGTTTTGCGGCCCATCCTTTTTATACCAGGCATTGAAGTAGTCGGACGGGTCGAGCAGCGTGGAGACGACGGCACCGACCGCCATATCGAAGTTGCCCGACTTGATGTCGTCGAACCACACGGATTCCACGACGGTTCTGAGCTTGGTTTCAAGCCCCAGACCCTGCTGCAGCATGGCTTGGATGGCCTGCGCCCAGAGCTTGAAGGTCGCCACGTCGCGCACCAGGAAGTCGAGGGGCGCACCGCCCTTGTAGCCGGCGGCCGCCATCAGCGCCTTTGCCTCCTTGAGGGCGGCGGTCTGATCCTCCTGGTAGCCGGGCCGCTTCACCAGCTCGGCAAGCGGCGTGGCGAAGTCGGAGAAGGGATAGATGAAGCCGCCCACCATCATGGGCGCCACGTCCTTGGTGACGTCCACCAGCACGGCCCGGTCGAGGGCCAGATGCACGGCGCGGCGCACGCGCGGGTCATCGAAGGGCTTCTTCTTGGCATTGGGCCAGGTGGCTTGGATCACGCTCTGATAATAGTTGAGCGAGGACATGCCCGGCGTCTCCTTGGCCTTGCGCGCCGTGATCGGGTCGACGATGCGCGCATAGTCCGTGCGCCCGGCAAGCACGGCCGAGCCCAGCTCGGATGAGAACGGCAGACCGTGGTAGAACTCCACGCCGTCGAGATAGGGGACTTCCTTGTTCCAGTAGTTGGGGTTGCGCTCCATCACCCAGACTTCGTTTTCCACCCGGCGCTTGCTCTTGAAGGGCCCGGTGCCCGGAATGTCGACGACGCGCCGGAGGTTGTAGTTGTTGTCCTCCAGCGTCTTTTTGCGGAAGATGACGTTCCAACCGCTGGCGAACCCCGACATGATGAAGTTCGCTGGCCGAGGCTCGGAGAGCTTGAATTCGATGGTGTGCTTGTCGCGAACGTTGATCTCGCTCACCGAGGTGAACAGGATCGAGCGCGGGATGGAAATTCCCGACGGTGGCTTGGCGATCCGATCGTAGGTGGCCTTCACGTCATCGGCCGTGAACTCGGCGCCGTCGTGGAACTGCACGTCCTTGCGCAGGAAGAAGGTATAGGTCTTGCCGTCCTTGGAGATCTGCCAGCTGTGGGCGAGATCGGGAATGATGGTCTTGCCGCTGTCGCGCGGATCGCGCCGGATGAGATTATCGAACATGCAGCCCTGGCAGCCCAGGCTGTTGATGGTGCCGGACTGATGCACGTCGAAGTGCGGGGGCCGCGAGGTGATGCCGTAGCGCAGCACGCCGCCGCGCTTCGGGTTGGCCTCGGGCGCCTTGAGCTGGAACTTGGTGCCGTCAAACTCGGCCGGCACGTCGGCGAGGGCGAAATCGGGGCGCAACCCGTACATGGCTGCCAGCGTGGCAGCCCCGCCCTGCATACCGGTTTTTAGTAGGTCACGGCGAGTCCAATGGGGGCGCTTGGCGCGCTGGCCGGTCATGCTGCTTCCTCCGCTTCATTTACTTTCTGGTCTGTTTGGGCTGAACTTAGGATCGGATGTCCGTCGTCCACCTGAACAAGAAGACTACACGTGGTCTGGAAGGGAGTCACCCCGTGAGCCCGCCCCTTGCGGTTGAAAGTGCCAGTCAGCCTGACCTTGCGACGCCTGCCGTCCTCGAGATCGACGACCTCAAGACCTACTTCTTTACGGGATCCGGGGTGGTCAAGGCCGTCGACGGGGTGTCCTATTCGGTGCGCAACGGCGAGACGCTGGGCGTCGTCGGCGAGTCCGGTTGCGGCAAGAGCGTCACGGCGCTTTCAATTCTGCGCCTGGTGGCCAATCCCCCCGGCCGGATCGTCGGCGGCAGCGTTCGCCTGGACGGGCGCAACCTGCTCGATCTCGACGAGCGAGAGATGGAAGAGATCCGCGGCAACGCCATCTCGATGATCTTCCAGGAGCCGATGACCTCACTCAATCCGCTGTTCACCGTCGGGCATCAGATCGCCGAGGCGATCGCCGTGCATCAGGGGGTCGGCCGGCAGGCCGCCATGCGCCAGGCGATCGAAATGCTGCGCCGCGTCTCCATTCCGCAGCCGGAGCAACGCGCGCAGAGTTACCCGCACCAGATGTCCGGCGGCATGCGCCAGCGCGTGATGATTGCCATGGCCTTGTCCTGCAATCCCAAGGTTCTGATCGCCGACGAGCCGACGACGGCCCTCGACGTCACCATCCAAGCCCAGATCCTGGCGCTGATGCGCGAGTTGCAGCAGGCCTACGGGATGGCCATCATCCTCATCACCCACGACATGGGCGTGGTGGCGGAGAATGCCGACCGCGTCATCGTCATGTATGCAGGCCGCAAAGTCGAGGAGGCCGAGGTCGGCGATCTCTTCGAACGGCCGGCCCATCCCTATACGCGCGGCCTGCTGGCCTCCATTCCACACTTGGCTGATGCGGCGAGGGCCGGGGCGGCGCGCACGCGCCTCAACGAGATCAAGGGGCTGGTGCCCTCGCTGATCGATCTTCCCAAGGGTTGTAGTTTCGCCCAGCGCTGCAGCCTCGCCAGCGATCAATGCCGCGCGGCCATCCCGCCGCTGGTCGAACACTGGCCGGGGCATTGGGTCGCCTGCTGGCATGCCGCGCGGGTGACGGGATGACGCTCATCCCCGCTTCCGCACACAAACCCAACGGGGAGCCGACCGGCTCCGCCCCACGCGTGCCGCTCCTCGAAGTGCGCGATCTCAAGAAGCAGTTTCCCATCATCAGGGGCCTCTTTTCGCGCGTCTCCGGTCAAGTGCACGCGGTCGATGGGGTGTCGTTCCAGATCGGGGCGGGAGAGACGCTGGGCCTCGTCGGCGAATTGGGCTGTGGTAAGTCGACGGTCGGGCGCACCATCTTGAAGCTGCTCGATCCGACCGCTGGGTCGATCCACGTCGACGGCGTGGACATCACCGGGCTCGACGCCGTGGCCATGCTGCCCTACCGCAGGCGCCTGCAGATGATCTACCAGGACCCCTACGCCTCGCTCAATCCACGCATGTCGGCCGGGCAGATCGTCGGAGAGCCGCTTATTATTCACGGGGTCGGGCGTCCGCAGGAGCGGCACGAGCGGGTGGCCTTCCTCTTTAGCAGGGTTGGCTTGCGTCCGGAGGCCATGCATGCCTATCCGCACGAGTTCTCCGGCGGCCAACGGCAGAGGATCGGTATTGCGCGCGCGCTCGCCCTCAACCCAGAATTGATCGTCGGCGATGAGCCGGTCTCCGCGCTCGACGTCTCGATCCAGGCGCAGATCATCAACCTGCTCATGGATCTGCAGGAGGAGTATCAGCTCTCCTATTTGCTGGTGGCACACGATCTCGCCGTGGTCCAGCACATCTCTCACCGTGTTGCCGTCATGTACCTCGGCCGCATTGTCGAGATGACCGAGCGCAAGCGCCTCTTCGAGATGCCGCTTCATCCTTACTCCGAAGCGCTGTTGTCCGCGGTGCCGATCCCGAAGGCGAGTGCCCGCAAGCGCGAGCGGGTTATTCTTAAAGGCGACGTGCCGAGCCCGATCAATCCGCCGTCGGGCTGTCATTTCCACACCCGCTGTCCCTACGTGCATGCGCGCTGCCGTTCCGAATCGCCGACGCTCCGGGAGGTCACGCCCGGACACTGGGCGTCTTGCCATCTGCACGATGCCGGCCCGACCTTTCCGCTCGCGGCCCCCAAGGGCACGGCATGACCGCCGAACACCCCATGAAGCTGGCGCTGCTCGACGACTACCATGGCGTTGCCTTGCAGATGGCGGACTGGGCCCGGCTCGCCGGCCGCGTCGAAATTGTGAGCTTCGATGCCCCGATCGCGGATGCCATGGACCTCGTGCGCCGGCTCGCGCCCTTCGATGCGATCCTGGCGATGCGCGAACGCACGGCGTTTCCGCGCTCAATTCTGCAGCAACTCCCCAAGCTTCGTCTTTTGATCACCACGGGCCTGTGGAATGCGTCGATCGATAGTGCGGCGGCGACCGAACTCGGCATCCAGGTCTGCGGCACACGCGACGTGGGACATCTGACGGCCGAGCTCACCTTGGGCTTGATCTTGGCGCTGGCGCGGCAAACGCCGCACGAGGAACGTGCGCTACGCGAGGGCCGCTGGCACGTCCGGTTGGGCCATTCCGTGCGCGGCAAGACGTTGGGGCTTCTGGGCCTGGGCAATCTCGGGAAACAAGTGGCCGGCTTCGGGCGCACCTTGGGCATGGAAACGATCGCCTGGAGCCAGAACCTGACGGCGGCGGCCGCCGCCGAAGCCGGCTGCCATCTGGTCGAGCGCAACGAGCTCTTCCGGGCGGCCGACTATCTGACGATCCATGTGCGGTTGTCGGAACGCACGCGCGGACTGGTGGGCGCCCAGGAGCTGAGCGCCATGAAGCCGTCAGCCTATCTCATCAACACCTCGCGCGGCCCGATCGTCGACGAGCGTGCCCTGTTCGAGGCCCTCAGAGACAAGCGCATCGCCGGCGCTGCCCTCGACGTCTATTCTAAAGAGCCGCTCCCCCTGGACGAGCCGATCCGCGGCCTCGACAACGTCATTCTGCTCCCCCACCTCGGCTATGTTTCGGAGGAGAACTATCGCTTGATGTATGGCGATGGCTTGGACGCGGTCGAAGGCTTCCTGGCGGGTAAACCGCTACGCGCGTTGAACGCACCGGTCTCCCGGAAACCGCCACGGTTGTAGCAAAATCCTCCTCGCAATCGAGACGCGTGTCCCAGAGTCGAATTGTAGTGGAAACCTAGGAAGGAGCGGTCGTTCTTTGTCCCATTGACGCGCCGACTCAGCTAAAAGGCCATGTCAGAGACGTTGGAGGCGGGTCCATGGCTTTGGTCGAGAGCGCTACGCGCGGCGGTGTCACCGCAGTCGTTCGGTCTTTTGTCGACTGGCTTGACGACGAGCAGTGCAAGCGACGGTTGAAAAGGACGCTGCAGGACCGGCGTTACCGTTTTGCGACCCTGGCGCACCTCTCCTCCTGCAGCCGTGCCAGCCCGGACAAAATCCGACGACCTATTGCTAGCAATTGGTGCGCGCCCCTCCGAGACCGATACCAGCATTTGGACGCTCAGAGCACCGCGGGTCCTTTAGAGGGCCCGGCACTCGGCTGCGCATCAGCGCGACTTTGAGATTTTAATCATTTTCTGTACACGCCCCAAGCTTTGGCAGCAGGGTTGCTCAAGCAAGGGACGGATAAGCTTGGGCGCTGCCATCGTTACGCATTCGCCAATGTCCTGGCTTCGCGCATTTTTTCCTCGTTGGCGACGCGCCGTGCGCGTGCCGCAAGGCAGCGATTACAAACCCTTTGATCCTCAATCAGACCTTAGGCTGAAAATCCACCTTACCCGCGCGCAACCGCGCCTAGCCTTGGGCATACCGCGCGATTA
>CAVYPA010000002.1:0-200576 GCA_963770295.1 uncultured Alphaproteobacteria bacterium | reverse complement strand
TTGCTTGGCTGGCGGCCACGTCCGTTGGAGGAAACTGTGCTCGACTGTGCCAGGAGCCTGATCGCTACCGCGTCCCTGCCATGATCGCCGACGGCTGTCGACGCTTCCAGACCAAGATGCAGGACCCGACGACGCCCGCGACAGCACCGACACGTCCTCGGGAATGTGGAGCAATAGCACCGAGGCGCTGCCAGCGGCGAGCGACCACAGCAGGGGGATGACGCAGAAGATAGAGCGGAGCGCCGATCCTCCAGCATCAACAGCATGCCGAACGTGAGGATTGTGTCGGCGCCGGCGCCACCCCAAATACCGCTGCCCGTGGCCAGCCATGACCCGCAAGCCAGCCGAGCAGAGGATAGACCACCAACGCGAACAGACAAGAAAGCATGCCGCTCCAGCCGAAGACATCTGGCGCGGAAGCGGGAGAGGCGCGGCCGCCGACCGCGTACCAAGGCGAACAGGGCGCCCTGCAATACGAACAGCACGGCAAAACCGAGCGCGGCAAAATTGAATGATCTGGAGGAAGTACATGAGATGATAGGCAACGCCATTCCACAACCAGAACGCGGACAGAACGGCAAGCGCGATACGGCCACCGGCAGTCAGCGGCCGCAGTGTCAGAACCAGCGTGAGGATGCCGAGGCCATAGGCGACCGCTGGGCCGGCCAGACGTCGCCGTTATAGGTCTCGAAGAGGGAGAGATAGACGTCCGCCGTAAAGGGAAACGACCGCATACGGCTACACGGTCGCGACGAAGCGCGTCATGCGCGCACGCATCCTCGTATCGGGTGCCGCCCCCGCATCGCCCCCATATTCTCCTCCATATGATCCACCCGCCCGGTGGCGGGGATCACGCAAGTGACGGCAGGATGCGAGACAATGAACTTCAGAAGGAACTGCGCCCAGTTGGCGCAATCGATCTCAACCGCCCCATGGGGGCAGTGGATGGGCGCATACGCTCGATCAACACGCCCTCCTGAAATGGCCGGTTGACGATGACCGCGATCCCGCGCTCGGCCGCGACCGGTAGAGAGCCGTTCCTCCACCTCGCGATCGACCACGTTGTAGGAGAACGCTACGAAATCGATAGGCTCGCTGCGCATGATCTCCTCGAGATCGCCGTGCCGCCAACCCTGCGAGGTAGTGATGCCGATGTAGCGCACGCGCCCCTGCGCCTTCATCGCCTTGAGCGTCTCGATGTGGGTGCTCCAATCGAGGAGGTTGTGGACCTGCATGAGATCGAAACGCTCCACACCCCAGAGCCTGCGCGAATTCTCCATCTGGTTGATCCCAAGCGACTTGAGCGGGGTCCACACCTTGCCGGCGGAGAAGAGCGCATCCTTGTTTCCGATACGGGCGAGACCATAGCCGATCACCGCTTCGGAAGAGCCATACATCGGCGAAGAATTGATCAAGCGGCCGCCACGATCGAGGAAGGTCTGCATCACTTGGGCGCGCGCGGCGCGCAGCTTTTCGTTGCTGCCGACATTGAAGGTGATCCAGGTCCCCAGGCCTATGGCCGGAATTTGCTCACCCGTGGACGGGATGGCCTTTTTCAAGATCGCCCCGGGGGCAACGCTTTGGCCGAGCGCCGGGAGCGTCGCCGTCGTCGCGAGACTAGCGACCGATCCAACAAATGTGCGTCGCGCTGACCACCCATGGCGACCACATGAGATGTCTAAAGGTTGCTTGCCAACGGCCGGTGTCGTTGCCGCGGCGGCCCGACCGCGAACTCTGCGCGCCATCGCCACTATGTCCAGCCTCTTGCTGGTGTCATCCTGGCAACTCGCGCACGCCGCGGCGAAACTCCGCCGCTCGGCCGGCTTTATCACCAAAACTGCAACAGCGATCAGTTTGGCTGGCCTTAGCGGCGACGTACGTTCCCGGCTAAACGGTGGACGGCGACGTTGTCCTTGGTCGGCAGGGGGCTGTGACCGCCTTGGTCGTTGATCTCGAGCTATAGGGCCAGACCGGTTTGCCTAACTTGAGGCCCACCCGACTGCCCTCGTTCAACGCGCACTCGGCATCGACGAGATGCCTATCGTCCTTGCAGCATTGCACGCCCCCCCGCGTCCCCGGCTGGGAAAAGGAAGTTTGGTGGCAATTGCCGTGGTTGAGCCGGCCTTGCTCCAATCTCTTCGCGGCCCCTGGCATCCGTCGGCGAGATGATTATCTTTCGGTCCGTTGCTTGCGACACCAGGCTTTGCCGAGGATACAATCGTTGACCGTCATTCCTGACGGTGCGATATTCCGCCCCTTTTCTCAGCCGCCAGCGACCCAGGCAATGCCGCAGATCGCCGTCCAGGATCTGTCCAAGACCTATCGCGTGGCTGAACGGCGGCGCGGGCTCGTAGGTGCAGGGCGCGGTCTTCTTTCTCGAACACAGCGAGAAACCACTAAAGCCTCGAAAGTCTCCAGCTTCTCTCGATCGGGCGAGCCGCTGGTACTCATTGCCCCAACGGCGCGGGTAAGTCGACGCTTATCAAGATCCTCTGCGGCATTCTCATGCCGTCATCCGGATACTGCGAAATTGACGAACTCGTTCCCTGGAATGAGCGCATTCGTCACGTCGCTCGCATCGGCGTCGTCTTCGGCCAACGCACGCAGTTGTGGTGGGACCTTCCGGTCATCGACAGCTTCGAGCTGCTCCGCGACATCTACCGTGTGCCGGAAGTTAGCTTTCGCGCGACTGCGGAGAGCCTCATCTCTCTTTTGAGAATCGACCAGTTGCTTCATCAGCCGGTGCGCCAGCTCTCACTAGGACAACGAATGCGGTGCGACATAGCGGCCGCGATGCTGCACTCACCCTCGATCCTGTTCTTGGACGAGCCCACGATCGGTCTTGATGCCAACTCCAAGCTTGCGTTACGAGACTTCATCAAGAACCTCAATCGAGACAAAGGTGTCACGGTGATCCTTGCGACGCACGATATGCAGGACATTGGGGCTCTGGCCGAGCGCGTACTAATCATCGGCAATGGACGAATTCTCCGCGACGGCTCAATCGCAGCCATGCGTGCGGAGACACCTGGGGAGCGACGCCTCGTCATCGACTTCTCGGAAGAGATAGGCGACATCGCCGTGGAGGGTGTCACGGTGCTGAGCCGGACAGGTCGCAGGGTGGAACTCGCATTCGACCCGCGAGTGACGGCGGCTCACACGTTGATTAGTCGCCTGACGGCAGAACATAGCATCGAGGAACTGGCGATCGAAGAGCCGACGATTGAGGAGCTGATCGCGAGAAATTCTACACATCGCACGGCGCTGTCGATGCGTGAGGAGCATAGAATGCTTGACGCCTTCCTGCGCCCCTATTTCGCAATTTTTTCAGCACGCTTCCTGATGATGCTTCAGTACCGGGCAGCGGCGCTGGCAGGTATCGCCACGCAGTTCTGGTTCGGCGCCATCATGATCATGGCGCTATCTGCGTTCTACACGGGGGATCGCGGTTCCGCGCCGATCACACTTGCCGAAGCGATTACCTACGTATGGCTCGGGCAGGCTTTTCTCGGGCTTCTGCCCTGGAACGTCGACCCGGAGATCGCTCTCATGATGCGGACCGGCAACGTCGCTTATGAGCGGCTACGTCCACTCGACACGTACTTTTATTGGTTTGCCCGGGCAATGGCTTGGCGCGTTGCTGCTACGCTCCTGCGCTCGATACCACTTCTCTTTGCCACTTCTGTGCTGTTTGAGTTTTTTGGGTTGGGAGCTTTGGTCATTGCGACCCCCTCCAAGCTTTGAGGCCCTAGCGCTGTTTGTACTTTCCATGGTCGCCGTCGTCTTCTTGTCGTCAGCCATTACGACCCTGCTCAACATTTCTGTCGTATGGACGGTCTCGGGTCAGGGTATCAACGTAATCACCAATTCTCTCCGTCCTCATCCTTTCAGGCATGGTTATACCGCTACCGCTCTTTCCGGACTGGGCTCACCCGATGCTCCTCCTGCAGCCACTCGCTGGTCTGGTCGACATTCCCTACCGGATCTATTTCGCACACTTGTCAGGTGGCGAAGCGACTGCCGGCATAGCGTTGCAGATTTCCTGGACAATCACTTTTCATCGTTCTTGGCCGCCAGCTCATGACGCAGACGATGCGCCGCATTCAGATCCAGGGAGGTTGAGGGTGGGCGCGTTAGGTTTGTACGCACGCTACGCTATGGCCTCAATCAGGGGCCAGCTGCAATACCCAGCGTCGTTCGTTTTGTTGACGATCGGGCAGTTTCTGTCGACCATTGTTGAATTCATCGGGATCGCGGCGCTCTTCAGCCGATTCCAGGGCCTGGGTGACTGGACTTTGGCGCAAGTCGCGCTGTTCTACGGCACGGTGAACATCTCGTTCGCGCTTGCCGACATGATCTCACGGGGTTTCGACGTCTTCGGCCCACTGTTTGTCAAAACGGGCGAATTCGACCGCCTGCTGCTGCGTCCCCGTGCAACCGCCCTACAGCTTTTGGGTTACGAGCTGAGGCTTATGCGGCTCGGGCGCCTCCTGCAGGGGGCGCTGGTGCTCGCTATCGCAATGGGCCTTCTTGCTCTGTCCTGGGGCCTAGCCGAAATCACACTCTTGCTTTCCGCGGTTGCCGCTGGCGTAGCCTTTTTTCTCGGCTTGATGGTCTTGCAGGCAACACTCGCGTTTTGGACCGTTGAAAGCTTGGAAGTCGCCAATACGCTGACGTACGGAAGCGTCGCCGCGGCTCAATATCCAATCGAGATCTACTCCAAGTGGTTTCGAGAGTTCTTCACCTTCGTTGTGCCGCTGTCTTGTATCGCCTACTTCCCCATCGCTGGCGTACTTGGCATCAATGATCCCCTGGGCGCGCCTCCTTGGTTTCTCTACCTGAGCCCCCTTTTCGGTTTTGTGTTCCTCGGCATTTCTTTGCTCACCTGGCGCCTCGGCGAGCGGCACTACACGTCAACGGGAAGCTAATGTGCCGGAAACCGCTCCGGCAAACCATGACCCAGCGCGACTCTCGGACGTCGTCAATTCGCAATCGCCATTGCCCGCGATATTTTTCACCGTCGCCGTGCGCGCGCACCGCGCTATGACGACCCCATCATCAAGCCATTGGCGTTCTCACAACGCCCTTGCAGGTCACAGACACGCCAGGTGCTTAGCTGAGCCCACGGGAGCTAATTAATCCCGATGGGCAGCGCCGGGAGGAAAACTCGCTAGACCATGAGAATGCCAAATTTATGCGGCCGGGGGTTAGATCTGTTGCGGCACACTATTGACTTGGGCCATGCTATGTCCCCGCTGGCAATGGACGATGGGGTCGCCTCGAAACCTGCCCCGTGACCAGATCGCAAGGCCATTTTAGAAACGTACCCCACGAGACCGTAACGCGATTGCCGCTCCAATTCCGTGAATTTATCGCATTGATGGCGCTGTTGATGTCGATGACCGCGATGTCGATCGACATCATGCTGCCAGCCCTGCCCGACATTGGTGCGACGCTTGCCGTAGGCGATGACAGCAAGCTGCCCCTGGTGGTGACGGTTTTCATGCTTGGAATGGCGATCGGTCAGCTTATCTGGGGCCCACTAGCCGATCGCTTTGGGCGCCGCCGGCCGCTGTTACTCGGCCTATTGCTTTTCGCATTCGCAACAACTGTAGCGATGACCACCCAAAGTTTTTCGCAGCTTCTCGCCGCTCGGTTGTTGCAAGGAATCGGCGGTTCCGTCGGCCGGATCATTGTCACGGCAATCGTGCGCGACCTGTTTGTTGGCCGCGAAATGGCGCGCGTCATGTCGATGGTGATGATGGTGTTCATTCTCGTGCCAATTCTGGCGCCGTCGGTAGGCCAGGTCGTTCTCCTCCTTGCCAGCTGGCGCTGGCTTTTCGCGGTGCTGCTCACCGCCGGCTTAACATCATTAAGCTGGGCATCGTTGCGCTTGCCTGAGACGCAACCACCGCTGGCGCCGGGTACGTGTCACCGGACCCTCGGCGAAGCCTTGCGGCTGGTCCTCTCCCAGCGTGTAACTTTTGGCTACGGCATCGCCTCGGGTTTCGTCCTTGGCATCCTCGTTGCGTATATCTCAAGTGCACAGCAGGTGTTTGGCAATGCCTATGGCCTTGGTACACTGTTTCCATTCGCCTTCGGTGGCGTCGGTTGTGCGATCGCGCTGGCTTCGTTCACCAACGCGCGGCTCGTCCGGCAGCTCGGCATGCGGCGGTTGTCGCACACCGCTTTGGTAGCGCACCTCGGCCTCAGCTCAACCCTGGCCCTGCTGGGCACCATGCTTCCCTTGCCTCTCTGGTTGGCGCTCGGCGGCATGGCCGCGTGTTTCTTCCTCTACGGTTTGATCATGTCCAACTTCAATGCAATCGCCATGCAGCCGATGGGACAAACTGCCGGTATGGCCGCATCATTGACCGGCAGCTACTCGACCGCGACGGGCGCCCTATTGGGCACACTGATTGCCGCCCAGTTCAATGGCACGATCCTTCCGCTGTTCACGGGATTCGCGCTCCTTGGGCTGTGTGCCCTACTCTCGGTGTTTGCAGTGGAGGGGCGAACTGGCCTGTTCAGAGGCGAGTGAGGCAATCAAGGTGCGAGCATCGCGTTCAAACCGCCCAAGGTCTGCCGGCCGGAGACTTGGCAAGTACACAGCAGACACCCCTGCGGACACTGATGCGACCTTCGACGCGCTCTGCAGCAACGAAAAAAGGGCGCTCGCTTGCACGCGGATAGCGGTGAAAATTTCGCGCCGATTGACGAGGCGACAAGCAAGGCTACTTGTCGAGCCACACGTCGTCGAAACGCCAATTGTTGTAGAGAGAGTTGTGGTGCAGGACGAAGCCCTTGACGTAGGGCTGCCAACACAAGCCCGCTACGCCCTGGGTCATGATCGGCCGCGCGACGTCCTCTGCGAGCTTTCGCTCGATCGCCCAGACCAGGTTGCGTCAATTCGCCAGATCGGTCTCCCGCGACTGCTGATCAATCAGCTTCTCGACTTCGGGATTGCAATACTTGGTATAGTTTCGCTCCGAGCCGCAGGCGTAACTTTCGTAGAAGTTAACGTCGGGGTCGTCGATCGCCCCGGCGGTCAGGTTCATGCCGATTGAGTATTCCCCGCGCGCGATCTTGGGGAACCACACGCTCGTGTCCATGACGTCGAGCTCGCCTTCGACGTAGATCTGCTTGAGTTGATCGATCAGCAGCACTGCCGGGTCGCGATAGAGAGGGATGTTGCGCGTCGACACCTTCACCTTGAGGGGGTTGCCGGGCCCGTAGCCGAGACCCTCCATGATCTTGCGAGCCTCGGCGCGGCTCTTCTCGACATCCGCGTCGTAGCCGGGAAGCGCTGCTACCATCTCGGGCGGCATACCCCAGCTGCCTTCCGGCCCGGCCAACATGACGCCGCCGATCTTGCCCTGGCCGTCGGTAATTATGTCGACGAAGGCCTTGCGGTCGAGCGCCAGTGCCACGGCGGAGCGGATCTCGCTATTGTTGAAAGGCGGGACCTCGCGGTTGATGATCAGGTTGAAAGAATTGTTGGTGGGCTGCAGCTCACAGATTGCTTTCGGTAGCTGCGACTGGACATCCTTAGTGATGGCGACGGTAAGATCGAGCGAAAACGTCATGTCGAACTCGCCAGCGACGAACGCGAGTGCCCGCGTCGAACGGTTGGAGACGACGCGCCAATCGATACCATCGAGATAGGGGTGGCCCTTGCGCCAGTAGTCGGGGTTGCGCACGAGCTTCACGGACTCGTTGCTCTTGAACTCGACGAACTTGAAGGGGCCGGTTCCGATCGGCTTGGTGCGCATCTGCGTCGCCGACACGTGGCAGGGATAGACGGGGTTGTAGCCGGTCGCGAAAAGCGACAGGAAGGAGGCCTGCGGACGCTCGAGATGGAATGTCACCTCGTGGTCGCCTTTGGCAGTGACATCCTTGAGATTATGCCACCAGATCTTGCGCGGATTCTTGCGGAACGTGTCGCTGCTCTTGTCCAGTAGCTTGTCGAGCGTGCAGACCACGTCCTTGGCGGTGAAGGGCAAACCGTCGTGCCACTTTACGTCCTCGCGCAACTTGAAGGTCAGCTTGGTCTTGTCGTCGTTCCATGTCCAACTGGTGGCAAGCTCGGGGCGGATGTTGTCGGGGGTGTTGAGCTTCTGATGCTGATCGTAGAGCACCAGGTTGTTGTAAATACTCATGAAGGGCGTCACCGTCGATACGGTCGCTTCCTCGTAAATCGAGGCGCTGGGCGGATTGTCCCAGATGTACATGCGCAAGATGCCACCTTGCTTCTGCGCCAACGCGGGACTGGCGGCGGAAATAAGAACCGAAATCAAGACGGAGCACTGGCGAAGCTTGCGCATGGGCGCCCTCCCGTTACAGCCCCAGAACCGGCGTCCCGGGGCCTCGAGGCCTCGCGATTTGTTGTGCGTAGACCAAGGAGAGTGTGACACAAGGTTGACCCTGCTTGAAAGTACCATCCTGCCTGGCACCACCGTGGAACCCTGCTATTGGCTCAATCTGGATCTCGCCCAAGAGGCGAGGCGGGCGACTGCGTTGCTTTTGCGAAGGCTCCGGCGACGGCCATCACATGATCAATAAATCGGGGGCGATGGCCGTCTATCTCGAGGTCGGGTCGCGCTCGCCCGCCGACGTTACCACCTGCTCCGACATTGAGATGATGAGCGCCAACACCAACCGCGCGTTCGTGCGCAAGGACGGCACACCCTATCTCGACCCCGCCGGCTGCCTCAAGGCGCGGGTTGACGGGCGATCGCCGAAGACGGCTAGGCTCCACTTTGGTCAGACCGGGCGATTTGTCGGAGGTTTGGTTCGCCCCAGAAAGCAAACTCGCTTTCGCAGCAACGTGACTTGCATCGACCACGACACGCATCATGACCGCTTTTGTAGGGTCCGCACGGACTGAAAGTTGGTGACAATTGTCGGTCGACGCCGTGATGCGTATCGTTGGCCGTGAACAGAGGATGGCCTGGACACTAGCAATTGGAGCAGGTTCGATGCCCGACAATTCTTTTCGTCTTGACGGGAGGCCGGCCATCGTCGTGGGCGCGGCCCTCGGGATCGGGCGTGCCATTGCCTTGACGTTTGGCGCCGCGGCAGCCAAGGTCGCCTGCCTAGACATTGACGAGGTTGCTGCCAGCGAGACGGCGGCTCGCATCAGGAGCGCCGGCGGTACGGCGATGGCCCATCGCTGCGACGTGACTAGCGAGACAAGCATCGCCGATGCTGTCAAGGCTGCAATCGCGGCGCACGGCGGTCCGCGCGTCCTTGTCAACGGCGCAGCCATGCGCGAGCCGACTGGCACCATCGTCGAGCTCGAGCCTGCCGACTGGAACCGAGCCATCGCGATCAATCTCTCGGGCGCTTACCTTACGAGTTCGTGCCGTCATCCCGCACATGGCCAGCGCGGGTGGCGGTAGTGTCATTCACATCGCCTCGCAGATGGGCCGGGTCGGCGCCGCGGGTCGCGGCGTCTACTGCGCTACCAAGGGCGCGTTGATCCAGCTCGCCAAGGTGATGGCCGTCGACCACGCCCGTGACAATATCCGCGTCAACACGCTGTCGCCTGGCGCCGTCGAAACCGAGCGCGTCTCTTTTCGATACGGCAGCATGGCCGACGCTCGCGCTCAGGCCGTCCCGAAGCATCCAATCGGTCGGCTCGGCCAGCCCGAGGAGGTTGGCCGCGCCGCCCTCTACCTTGCGAGTGACGCATCGAGCTTCATGACTGGCTCAGACCTGCTGATCGACGGCGGCTACACGGCGGTCTGATGCGCCCCGACGTCGGTGTTAATGCAATGCGCGATAGAGCTCTCTCGCAGGCACCAAAGAGTGTTGGCAGGCCCTAGAACATCACCCAATACCCCTTCGCGCGCATGCATCGTTGCATGGCGCGGTCCTGGCCATTTTCATCGGCATTGGATGGCACGGTCTCTGCGCAGCGCTCCAGGTCAACTAGGCGTTGTCCGGGTGACGCGCACGAGGATAGGGCCAAGGCAAAAAGGAGGAGGAGCAATCTGGGCATTGGCTGTTTCTCTTAGCAGCGTCGTAAAGCGGATTTGTGGCTTGGCTGTGCTCCTCACCGCCGAGCGTGTGAAATTTCGTTTTGTACCGGGTTCAGTGATTGGGGGTCTTTGTGAGAGCTTTCGGCTGTGGGGGCCTCCTTTATGCCCCCAGAGAGGTGGCCGGACGTCCTCAAAACTCGCGCGCAGTCCCATCTCCGGTCGCAGCGACCCGGGTCATTTGGAGACGCGCTCGCGGTCGAGCCGAGGTTGGTGTCGCACGTGCTTTAGTAGGCTGACACGGCTGGGCCATACTCGGAATTATGTGTCCCGCCCACCCCCTTCTGACCCAAAACACGACGCGCGGCTGCGCATTACCGGGAAACACCTGCAAGGATGTCGCTGCCGGGATGAGAACCCTTGAGGTCCGCAGGCTCGACCTCCCGAATCGGCTCTTGCAGAAGCCCCGCGCGTGTCGTGAGGGTGTCTATCGACAGGTGTCGCCGCACCCCCTGATCCGCGCCGCTGATCGAAACCGGCGTCTATGACACAAAGTTCACCGACCTCAGCAGAGGTTTCTGCGGTGTAAAGGACCTCAAGATCGAGGCTGGCCAGATCTTCTCAATGAGGAGAACGACCTGATCTGCACTCGTCGAAGCAAGACAAAGTCATGACATCCGCACCCAGTGACTCGTCGCAGGCCGGACACGGTCGGTTCTCTGCCAACGAGGACAGAGCCGCGATTGATAACTCGCCTCGCACCCAACGAGAATCTCCAGTTCCGTATGGCGACGATAGTCCGCGCAATGCTGCCGCAGCGGCGCCGACGATGGCTGGCGTTTTTGAGAGTTTGGCATGGTCTATCGCGCCGGCGCGATCGGCGAATGCCTGGTGAAATAGCGAAATTCTCTTTGCCCCTGTCGCCTGAGCACCTGAACCCCATGTCATATCGGCGAGACGCGGAGACGCGATAATTTGCGGCACAGCCCTCTCGAGCGGGAGTTGCTTATGATCGTCAGAAAGACGCGAATGGGAACTCAGTTCAAGTGCTTCGTCTGCGCTCCCATCAACGCCTGCCGATAGGCTGGATCCGAACTTGCACAAGGGCGCGGTGGGGTGAGCGGTGTGGCAATGAGTCCGCCGCTGGTGATATCCCCACCGCCGTCGCGTCAAGGCCCAAGCCTGGTGTGATGCTGGAGGAAACCGCCCGCCAGATCGACCCTTGAGAGCCGCCCGCAGATTCTGCTCGAGCGCCCCAGGTGCTTTGCCTGTTCCTTCGGCAATAGACTGGGCAACTCGATACTCGAATACTCGTTGCTGCGGTGCGGTATTCCATGCAAAGCTCACGGTGCGGGCTTGACGATTTGAGCATGCCTTGTGCCGTGGCTCACTTTCGCGTCCAAACCAGCCTGCGTCGGAAAAGGAAAGGCAGTCTATGAAACGTGCCCTTTTTGCTTTGATCGTCACGGTGGCGGTCGGCGTCCTCCCATGCACCGCCTCAGCACAAGATGGTCCGGTCATGAAGCGTATCGCCGAAACCAAAACAATCACTATCGGGCATCGCGATGCATCCGTCCCCCTGTCCTACCTTGGACCCGACGGCAAGGCGCAGGGCTACTCGATCGACATCTGCCTCAAGATCGTCGATGCGGCCAAGGAAGAATTGAAGCTCGACAAAATCGACGTCAAATTCGTGCCGCTCACGCCGCAGACGCGCATTCCGCTACTGACTGCTGGGACGGTCGACATTATTTGCGAAAGCTCGACCCACACGATCGGCCGTTCGCGTCAGATCAGCTTTCTCAATACAACCTTTTTGACCGGCTCCAAGCTGCTCGTGCGCAAAACCTCCGGCATCAAGAAAATTGAAGACATGACCGACAAGGCGCTTGTTGCCGTGCTGGGTACGACCAACGAAAAGGCAGCGCAGGCCGAAATCGACGCCAAGAAGATCAAAATCAAGGGCGAGATTGTTAAGGTCAAGGACCATTCTCAGGCGATGCTCAATCTCGAGCAAGGCCGGGCCGATGCTTATGTCTCCGACGATGTGGTGCTGTACGGGCTCAAGAGTGCCTCAAAGAACCCTGACGAATGGGAAATCGTCGGTCCCTATTTCTCTTACGACCCCTACGGAATGATGATCCCGCGCAATAACGACGACTTTCGTCTGCTTGGCGACAAGACGATTGCCAAGTTGATCCAAAGCGGCGAGATGCACGCCATCTACAAGAAGTGGTTCGAGCCCGGTCCGACCAATATCAACTATCCCATGAGCGACCGGCTAAAGGAGAACTTTCAGCTCATCGCCCTCCCCGATTGATTCAAATTAATCTCGGCATCGGAGATACGGGTGAGGTTGAAGGATGGGCGGCTATAACTGGAATTGGCCCATCCTGTTGAAAGAGCCCTACATAACGTGGATCGTGACGGGCTTTGGCAACACCATTTTGATTGCGGTCATGGCATGGGCGATCGCCTTTCCGCTGGGTTCTGCAATCGGTATTGCCCGCACCACAGACAATCATGCGCTGCGGTTCGGCGGGACTGTTTACGTTGAAACCTTCCGCAACGTCCCGCTCTTAGTGCAGATGTTTCTCTGGTACTTCGTGGTGCCGGAATTATTGCCGGCCGACTGGGGCCGCTGGATCAAACGTGACATGCCCTATCCACAATTTCTGACGGCAGTGATCTGCCTCGGCCTCTACACAGCCTCTCGTGTCGCCGAGCAGGTGCGCTCGGGTATCGAGGCGATCCCGCGCGGCCAGCGCAATGCCGGATTGGCGATGGGTCTCACATCGCTGCAGGTTTACCGCTACGTGTTGATCCCCGTGGCCTACCGCACCATCATTCCTCCCCTCACCAGCGACTTCCTCGGCGTCTTCAAAAATTCTTCGCTGGCCCTGACCATTGGCGTACTGGAACTAACCTCGCAGGCGCGCCAGATCGAGGAATACACGTTTGCGGCCTTTGAGGCCTTCACCGTTGCCACCGTGCTCTACTGTTCTGTCACCGGCATCGTCATCCTGGCCATGCGCATACTCGAGCGGCGCACACGCATCGCCGGGACCATCGCGGTCGGAGCGCAGTAGATGTTTGCTGGCTTCGATTTTGGCATCCTTTGGCTCAACGCACCGTTCCTGTGGAACGGCATGCTTCTGACACTGCAGCTGACCTTGCTTGCTGTTGGTGGCGGGCTCCTGCTCGGCGTCGTGCTCGCCGTGGCCCGTCTTTCCTCGGTCAAGTCACTGGCTTGGCTGGTTGAAGGATATGTCAATTTCTTGCGCTCGATGCCGCTGATCTTGGTAATTTTTTGGTTCTACACTTTGGTGCCGAAGCTGATCGGGCGACCCGTCAGTGGTTTTTATTCGGTGCTGATCGCCTTTGTCATGTTCGAGGCGGCGTACTATTCCGAAATTATTCGCGCCGGCATTTCCAGTGTACGGCGGAACCAGATTTCAGCGGCGATGGCGCTCGGTCTCACCAATCTACAGTCGATGCGCTATGTGGTTCTACCTCAGGCCGTGCGCAACATGATCCCGGTGTTGCTGACGCAGTCGATCATCATGCTGCAGGATACCTCGCTGGTGTACGTCGTCGGTCTGCGCGATTTTCTCACCGCGGCTGATATCGTAGCTAGCCGCGACAATCGACCGATCGAGCTCTATCTGTTTGTGGCC
Source organism: uncultured Alphaproteobacteria bacterium (assembly GCA_963770295.1). Classification (GTDB taxonomy): domain Bacteria; phylum Pseudomonadota; class Alphaproteobacteria; order Rhizobiales; family Hyphomicrobiaceae; genus AWTP1-13. The sequence continues at coordinate 186,919 of CAVYPA010000002.1, read as the reverse complement.
ATCGTGTTTCTCGTCGTTTGCTTCAGCGCCTCGCGCCTCGTCAACCGCCTGCGGCGAAGGTACGCTCTGTGATCGAACTCGCCCACGTCAGCAAGTGGTACGGACCAGCTCAGGTTCTCAACGACTGCTCGATGACCATTGCCAAAGGTGAGGTGGTGGTGATCTGCGGCCCTTCCGGTTCGGGTAAGAGCACGCTTATCAAATGCATTAACGGCTTGGAGCCTTTTTCTGAGGGCACAATTACGGTCGGTGGTATCTCTGTCGGCGACCGCACGACGAACCTCCCCAAGCTGCGCTCACGCATCGGCATGGTCTTCCAGAGCTTCGAGTTGTTCCCGCATATGACGGCTTGTGAGAACATCGTATTGGCGCAGCAGAAGGTGCTGGGACGCAATCGCGAGGCTGCCACTGCAAAAGCCAGCGAGTTATTGGCCCGCATGGGCCTCGCCGAGCATGCAACCAAACATCCAGCCCAGCTGTCGGGCGGACAGCAGCAGCGGGTCGCTATCGCCCGCGCCCTCGCTATGGATCCCATTGCCATGCTCTTCGACGAGCCAACCTCTGCCCTCGACCCGGAGATGATCACCGAGGTGCTGGACGTCATGGTGAAGCTCGCCGAGGACGGCATGACCATGGCTGTCGTCACGCATGAGATGGGCTTTGCGCGCAAGGTTGCGGACCGTGTGGTGTTCATGGACCAAGGCAGTATCGTCGAGGACGCTGACAAGGAGGCGTTCTTCGGCACACCGCGGAGCCAGCGTGCACAGCTTTTTCTATCGAAGATCTTGCAGCATTGAGTGATGCCGCCTTGCGCTTTGCCCAAGCAGCCTCAAGGGTCGGAAAAATTTAAATCCGGCACGAGGACCGTTGCGGAGCGACCGCGTCTCATCCAGAGCACTCTTTCGCGGTGGTCCTGATCGCAACTGGTGCCGTACGACGGTCTGGTCCTTGCAGACGGCGATCCACGCCATCCCTCGATAGCTCCACCGGTTCTGGACGACTTGCCAGTAGTTGGCCTGGCGGTGTGTGGGCAGCGGTCCTGATAGCGGCGTGCGGCAATCCATTGGGATGTGCTGCCAGAAACCTTCAAAGGTACGCTCGTCCTACCACTTGTCACTTGCGCCGCGATGATGCCCGTCTCGGCGGTGTTCGACAATGTGCCGCTTACGGCTGTGGCACTCAAGCGGGGCGGTTACGACTGGGGCTTCCTTACGTTTGCCGTTGGCTTTGGCGGCTCAATGATCTGTCGCCTCCTCCGCCGGCGTGGCGCTTGCCTTATGTTCCAGAAACAAAGTCAGCCGAGCACTGGCGACGGCGTCGCTGGCTCGACGCCGTCGCCAATATCATTGGGTTCTTCATCGTGCCGTCGAAGCTCGGTTAGCAACCTGACCCACCACACAGGATATCCGTTGTGCCGGGCGCCGCCACGGCCGCAATCTCCTGCGTTCGCTGCCGAGGGTTTCCAGCTATTGTTTTGGTGTGCCCGAAGGCGCTCCTGGTGACCCACCAACTGCCGGCGCGCCTCCGCTCGACGACGCGGCGCCCCCACCCGTCGTCTCTGGGGGTGCCGTTGGTAAGCCTAAGGAGCTATTAGATGAGTCGGCACCAGGAAGGCCGAAGGGCGGAGGGCCGAGGTTTAAGCCTGAGGGTCCAGGTGGTAGGCCGCTTGGTCCCGTGGGTAGATTTAGACCGCCAGGCCCGCCACCGAACGGCGGTAGCTGAATTTCGATCTTGCTGGGATCGATAGCTGGTCCGACAGACTTGTAATGCATCACCATGCCGGGGAACGCGATCACCAACCCGACCATCACACACTGGATGATCACGAATGGCACGGCCCCCCAATAAATTTGGCCTGTGGTGACGGGTTCGATCAGCTTGCCCGTGGCCCTGTCCTTATAGGGTTCGCGAGCCGCCACCGAGCGCAAGTAGAACAAAGCAAAGCCAAATGGCGGATGCATGAAGCTCGTTTGCATATTCACGCCGAGCATCACCCCAAGCCAGATCAGATCGATGCCGACCTTTTCCGCCGCCGGACCAATCAAGGGGATGATGATGAAAGCGATCTCGAAGAAGTCGAGAAAAAAGGCCAATAGGAAAACCAGCACGTTCACGAAGACCAGGAAGCCGACTTGGCCCCCAGGCAGCGATGTGAGCAAATGCTCGACCCAAACGTGACCATTCACGCCATAGAAGGTGAGCGAGAAGATACGTGCCCCAATAAGAATGAAGACCACGAAGGCGGAAAGCTTTGCCGTCGCTTCTACGGCGGACCTGAGCAGCTCCAAATTGAAGCGATTGGGATTGCGATCGAGCCAACGCTTGAAGATGGCCAACAAAATTGCACCGCTGGCGCCCATCGCGCCCCCCTCCGTTGGGGTCGCCACACCGATGAATATGGTCCCCAAGACCAGAAAGATCAGAAATAGCGGGGGCACCATGACGAAGGTCACCTGCTGCGCGAGCAATGAAAGGAACCGAAAACCGGTGATCTTGCCGACAGCCCAGTTCAGCACGGCCGCAGAAAACGCAAATACGATCGACACCGCCATGATCAGAACGACAAAATCGGCGCCGCGATAAGGTTGATTGCGCATCATCAGATACCCGATCGCCCCTGAGGCGATGGTGAGTACGGCAAGTGACGCCAGTCCGCGTTTCCCGCCCGGCTCGCGAAAACCGACGGCATCGGGCGGCAGGCCGGGTGCCGCATCTCGCGAAAGTCTGGTGACCACAAAGACGTACAACGCATAGAGTGCCGCCAGAACAAGGCCGGGGATGAAGGCGCCTTCGTACATGTCGCCAACCGATCGTCCGAGCTGGTCGGCCATCACGATCAAGACAAGGGAGGGCGGGATGATTTGGGCTAAGGTGCCGGATGCGGCGATTACCCCTGAGGCGACGCGTCGGTCGTAGCCATAACGGAGCATGATTGGCAGCGAGATCAACCCCATTGAAATGACAGACGCTGCCACCACGCCGGTCGTCGCCGCCAGCAAGGCACCAACGAAGACAACGGCATATGCCAATCCGCCGCGAACTGTGCCAAACAACTGACCAATGGTATCGAGCAGGTCTTCCGCCATACCCGAGCGTTCAAGGATCAATCCCATCAGCGTAAAAAATGGGATTGCCAACAGCACGTCATTGTTCACGATACCGTAGAGACGATGCGGTAAAGACCCCAGTAGCGGCCAGGAGAGCGTAATCTCGCCATGTGAGAGCGGCGCCAGCTCAACGCCGACAACAAAGTAGATCAAGCCGCACGCCGCGAGCGAGAAGGCGACAGGATATCCGAGCAGTAGAAACACGACGAGAGACGCAAACATGATCGGCGCCATGTTGTGCGCGATGAATTCGGCCATCAGAAGCTCCCCGAGGATTTAATGGTATGGTTAGCGGCGGCGCTGTGACTTGGCTGCCGGTCAGGTCGACCCGCGTTGCTCGGCCTCCATTTTGGCCGCTTGTATGACACGTTCCGCCTCTGCTTCAGCAGCGGCATGATGGCCACCACCGGAAACCGTGTCGGCGAGGCGTCCTTTTATGATGGCGATCCGCTTAATCAGCTCCGAGATGCCTTGCACGAACAGGAGCGTAAACGCCAGAGGTATGAGCAGCTTTGATGGATAGACTGGCAATCCACCGGCATTGGTCGACTGCTCGTTCTGCATTATCGAGAGCCAGAAGAATGGCCAGCTCAGCCACGCAAGAACGGCGGTCATCGGCAGCAGGAAGAACGCGTGCCCGAACACATCGATCCAATCGCGCACACGCTTCGGGAATGCGTTGTTAACAATATCGATGCGGATATGTTCGTTAGACAGGAGTGTCCACGGCGCACACAAAAGGAAGACGGCCCCGAAAAGAATCCACTGCAACTCAAGCCAGGAATTTGATGAGATATTGAGGACCTTGCGGATGATCGCATTGACGGCACTCACAACCACGGCGATGAGGATGGCCCAGGCTACCACGCGCCCGACGCGGATGCTGAGACGATCGACGGTGCGACTGAAACTTAGTAACCAACCCACGTCCATCCTCCAAACCTGGGCCACCAGGGTGACCAATTGAACTCAGTACCTAGTTCCAGATCGACCATTTCCGGAAATAGATGCCGCCTTCCAAAGGCAGGTGCCGCCTTCGAGTTTGACAGGATACCCCGAAGACCTTGTCACGGCGACTACTCAAATTGCCAGCGACGGAACTCTTTTTGGCGAACCAACGCGCCGAATCCCTCCCGCGGATGGAGCCAGGCGAAGAGCCAAGTGCGTGTTGTTGCGCTAGCTGGGGGCCTACCTGCGTCTAGCACGGTTTGAACAAGCTCGTACCCGCCGCGCGATGATCGTCGTCGAAGGTCCCGTACCTAAGTTATCTTGTGTGATGAGGAATGGGCTCGGTTGAGACCACCTTTCCTGCGCTTGTGCGGCGTTTCTCATTGAAAATCAGGGCACACCGCTCGGTCACAAGCAGAAGGCCTGGGCATCGTTGGGGATCGGATAGATCAAGTCATGTTATGCCCGGTTAAAACATGTTTCTCATTGCCGTGGCGTCTTGGCCCTGAACGCCGGCATCACCTCTTTGGCGAAACGCTCAAGTTGCTCGAGAGCGACCGTCTCCGGCACGCCGACCGATAGGCTGACCGAGATACGGTCGAGGGCAGGGTATTTGGACTCGAGTGCCTTGATGTGCTCGATCAAGTCATCGGCATTCCCGCAGAGGAAGCCGCCAGCCTTCACCGCATCCTCGATGCGCGGCAGCTTGGCGCTCGGTGCCCGCGTGGGGTCGCGCATGATCTCGATTTGCTGCTCGGTGATAGCGCGCACGAGCCGTAGCTCGCCGAACATTTTCATGTTCTCCTCGTAGTATTTCGCAGCCTCCCTCAATCCCTTCTCGCGGCTGTCGGCCATAAAAAAGTGGAAGCCAAAACACAACCGCTCGCCTAACTGGATTTGCTTGCCAAGCCTGGCATGTGCAGCCTGCCAGTCGAGTACAACTTTGTGCATGGCGCCACCCTCGGCCGAGCCGCCACCCACCATCCCCTGAATCCCGTGCTTGGCCATGAACTCCAAGGCGCGCACCGAGCCGCCTTGGATCGGCTGCCAGCACTCGACCGGCAAATTGAAGGGCCGCGGCACGAGGGTTAGTTCCTTCAGTGTGTAGCCGCGGTAGGGAATCTCGGGCGGTAATGTGTAGTGCTTACCGTTGTGCGAAAAAGCCTCCTGATTGAAGGCTTTGAAGATGATGTCGACTTGCTCCTCGAACAGCTCGCGGTTGGCCTCCTGGTCACGCAGGGGTGCGCCGAATGTCTCGACCTCGCGTGTGTGATAACCGCGACCGACGCCAAACACGACCCGCCCGCCAGTCAGGATGTCGGCGGTCGCATAGTCCTCCGCCAGTCGCAAAGGATGCCACATCGGCGTGATGTTGAAACCGCAGCCAATCTTGATCTTCTTTGTACGATGAGCCAAGTGCACCGCCAGCAGGATGTTGTTGGGGATGCATTCCGTACCTTCGCGCTGAAAGTGATGCTCGGCCGTCCAGAAACAGTGGTAGCCGAGGCTATCCATCAGCCTGGCCATTGACTCCGCCTTGCTCAGCGCAGTCGCCAAGTGCGCGTTCCCGTAGCGCCGGTCGTTGATTGGCGTGCCGGCGTAGCCAACATTGTCGAGGTCGGCATGGCCGGCAAAAAGGCTATCAAACTTCGTGATCATGGCGCATTTCCTGATTGTGCCTGCAGCGGTAACTTAACACCCTGATCCTAGATCAAACCGAGGTGAAGACAAAACTGGAGCGCTTCCCTCGGTGTCCCGCCGGGGGAGAAAATGTGCGGCAAATTGGGTGACCTGGTCGCCTGCAGCTCGGGCGAGAGCGACACGGACGACGTCAACTAATGGATTACTTCGCGTTGACGCTGGGTGTTAGGTTTTGGATCGCCCCCAACAACGGCGGCTTTTGCACCTCACTCGGGCGCCACTCCTCGTGACAAGCGTCTGCGATGCGCGCATTGCAACCTATTACGTCCCTTGCCTTGCCGGGCGCTCAGCGCAAGCTATCTACTCGACGCGAGTGCGAGCACATGACCTGCGCGGTCGTCTCGACCCCCGCGTTTTAAATTAGAAAGTATGTCGATCGCCTTGCTCGATTCCTCGCGGCCGTTATCCTGCCCCGTAGTCCGGGCGTCCCGGCGCGATGTGTCAAACTGCTTGAGGTAAGGTCAGGCGATGCGCCCTACGAATTCGCGAGTGCGGCTATCGTTCTGGTTGCTGAAGATCTGGTCTGGTGGTCCGGCTTCGACGATCCGTCCCGCCTCCATGAATAGGACGCGGTCGGCGACGGCGCGGGCGAACCCCATCTCATGGGTCACGACCACCATGGTCATGCCGTCGCGGGCAAGGCTAACCATCAGGTCCAGCACCTCCTTGATCATCTCAGGGTCGAGTGCCGATGTCGGCTCGTCGAAAAGTAGAACCTGCGGCCGCATCGCGAGCGCCCGTGCAATCGCGACGCGTTGTTGCTGGCCGCCGGAAAGGAAGGCTGGATAAGAGGTCGCCTTCTCGGCCAGCTGTACGCGCACGAGCAGCCGATGCGCCTCAAGTTCTGCCTCCGACTTCGACATCAGGCCGGCCCGTACCGGGGCGAGCCCAATGTTCTCGATTGCGGTCAGGTGCGGAAACAAGGTGTAGTCCTGAAACACCATGCCGACGCGCTGCCTAAGTCGCCGCCAGTGGGCCTCCGAGGTCAGCTCAATTGTGTCGCCGTCAAACCTTATTTTGCCAGCGTCGGGCTTCACCAGGCCGTTGAGGCAGCGGATCAGCGTGCTCTTGCCCGAGCCACTCGGGCCGATCACCACGAGCCGCTCTCCGCTCGCAATCGAGCAGCTCACATCGGCAAGCGCTTGGGTCCGGCCGAAGGCCTTCGCCAGGTTCTGTGCCTCGATCAGTGGGGTCTCGCTCGATTGCATGGCAGACCTTTCGCCACGTTGGCTCGCCTTCGGTCGCTCTCAGGCGCTTTCCTTGAAGCCGCGCGGAGCCGTAATGGCGCTGGTGCCCGTCTTCTGCAAACGCTGCTCTAAGTACCGCGACAGGCGCGTAAGCGCGGAACAGATGACAAAGTAGACCATCAGCGCGAACCCGTAGACGAGAAACGCGGGGCTGTGCCCGGACTGCATGGTCGTGCGCTCGACCACGATCTGGGTGATGCGAAAGAACTCATTGACGCCGACCAACGACGCGAGCGACGTCGCCTGGACGAGCGTCGTGCAAAGCCCCGTCATCGGCGGCAGGATCGGCATCAATGCCTGGGGTAACACGACATAGCGATAAATCTCCCATCGCTTGAGACCAAGTGCCGTGGCGCTGACAAACTGGTGCCGGCCGATCGCATTGATGCCACCCCGCACGATCTCGGCGCCATTTGCACCACCCCAGAGCGTGAGGCTCAGCAATGCGGCGGCGAACGGCTTCAAAGGCACCCCAACAAGGGGCGCGCCGAAATAGATGAAGAGCAGGTTTACGAGCAGCGGGATGTCTCGCCAGAACTCGACATAGCAGAGCGCAGCGACGCGCAGGCCACGCCATTGCGAGACGCTCATGAGGCCGATCAGAACCGAGACGACGATCGCACAGACAAGCGTCATGAGCGCGAGTCTGACGGTGAACTCGAGCCCGGACAGAAAGAAGCCAAGATTATCGAGGAGCAGTGCCATGTGGCCTCACCCCATGCGAAACGGCCGCTGCAACACCCACTCGGCACGCCGAACGACCCACGACAGGCTGAGCACCAGTCCGAGATAGATGCAGCCGATGGCGGCGAACATCTCGAGCGTACGGAAATCGAGCGAAAGCTTGTCCATGGCGACGAAGGTGAGCTCGGCGAGTCCGATTGCCTGAAGGTAGGCAGAGTTCTTCAGCACCGAAATCGACGTGTTGAGGACTGAGGGTATCGCAACGCGCAGACCGAGCGGCAGCGCAATCAGCCAGAGGTAGCGCAGTCGGTCGATCCCGAGCGCTTCGGCCGCCTCCCGCATTCCCTTGCCGACTGATAGAAAACCGCCGCGGAAGTTTTCGATGTTGTAGGCGCCGCCCCAGATGGTCAGCGCGACGGTACCCGACCAGAAGACGGAAAGCTTGAGACCGAGCGCGGGCAACCCGAAAAAGATGAAGAAGATCTGCACGAGCAGCGGTGTATTGCGGATGAACTCGACATAGGCGCGCGCAATCAGCGACAGTACCGGCGTATTGAATATGCGCACCGACGCACCTGCGACGCCGATGGCGATTGCCAGCGTGATCGAGATCGCGCTCACGATGATGGTCATGCGCATGCCCTCCAGCAGTGCCGGAAGGCTTGCGATGATGTAGGCGACATCGAAGTTGTACTTCATTGCCTGGGGCGGCTGTCAGGAGGAAGCAATAACGACATCAGCTCTTCGGAGCCTTGGCGATGTCCCAGCTGTCGATCACCGCCTGCTGCAAATCGGCTTCGACGTGCTCTTTAACCCACTTGCCGATGAGGCCGTCCGTCTTGGCCTGGACGATCGCCGCGTTGACATAGTCGACCCAATCTTTTTCGCCCTTGCGGATGCCGGCAGCGCGATAGCCGAGCTGATAGATCTCGCCGACGAGCTTGACGTCGCTGTTCTTCTTAGCAATTGGCCTCAGCACATCGAGATCGTGGGCGAAGCCATCGGCGCGCTTTTGCAAGAGGGCCTGCAAGCCATCGGAGATGCCATCGAGCTTCAGCAGGTTCGCCGACGGTACGTTCTTCTCGAACCAGCCGATCTGCCAGGCGCCCTTCATCACGATGACGTTCTTGCCGGCGAAATCTGTGAGGCTTTTGATGGGGCTGTCTTTGGGCACGAGTACGTCGCTGCCTCCCCAGGCATAGTTGTCGGAGAAATCGATCACCTGCGCGCGCTCGGCGCTGACGCCGAGGGTAGCGAGGATGAGGTCGATTTTGCCGCCCTGAAGCGATGGGATTCGATTGGCGGCAGTTACGCAGGCGAGCTCGACCTTGTCGGGGCTTCCGAACGCGTAGGCGGCGATCTGCTTGGCGAGACTGACCTCGACGCCTTGAGGTTTGCCCTGCGCATCGAGGTAGCCATCCGGGGGATAGTCGCATTTCACGCCAACGCGCAGCAGTCCCTGCTTCTTGATTGCCGCTGGCACGGGGGGGAGGCCTTGTGCTGCCGAGGGCACGCCTGCTGCGAGCGCCAAGCCCAGCGCCAGCGACAGAGAGACCAGTGAGTGCTTGAGACGCATATGGATTAGCTCCTGGGTTTCAGTTGATGATCAAGGGCGAACCGTCGGTGAAGCGCTCGAACCTCAGTGGCTTTGGGTCGATGAGCGGTCGATCGCCGGCAATGATGTCCGCCATGAGCTGCCCCGCCGCTGGGCCGATGCCAAAGCCGTGCCCGGAAAAGCCGGTGGCGATGTGGAAGCCCGGCCGTGACGCTACGGGGCCGATCACCGGCACCACGTCTGGCGTCACGTCAATCAGGCCCGCCCACTGATCGAGGATCTTTACGTCGGCAAAGGCCGGGAACGCCGCCGCGAGGTTCTTCCTCGCGCCGTCGAGGATGTGCGTGTCCGGCGCCGGATCGAGCGTGCGCACAGCCTCGAAGGGCGATGGGTCGTCGAGCGACCACCGGCGTGGCGTCTTGAGCTCGGTGAGGAAGCGCTCTCCGATGCGCAAGCCAAGGTCCTTCCATTGCGCGCGCAGCGCCGGCATGTACTTGAAGAATAGTCGGAAACTGTCGGGTACGATCTCGGCCACCGACCAGCCACGATTTGCGACCGTATAGCCGCCATCCAGCCGGCGCCGGAAGGCGAAACCACGGCCAGCTACCGATGGCACTGGAATTCCGTCCACAGGTGAGGTGCGCATCACCGATCCACGCACCTTGAGCTGGGGCAAGTCGACCCCGAGATTACCACAGAAGAGGCGCGACCACGCGCCGCCAGCGAGCACGACGGTATCGGTGGCGATGCGGCCCGTCTCGGTCACGACAGCGCTGACCCGGCCCGCGGTGGTCTCGACACCGCGCACGGCGCAGCGGGTGAGTATGGTAGCACCGAGACGGCGGGCGCCGTTGGCAATCGCGGGTGCCGCCTTCTGCGGCTCGGCGCGACCTGCGCTCGGCGAGTAGATGCCGCCGAGCCACGAGCGGGTGGCGCCGGGTAGGAGCTTTGCGACCTCCGCGCTCGACAGCATGCGGGCATCGACCTGATAGATGCGGGCCTTCTCGAGCCAAGCCTCGTAGTAGGCGAGCTCGGACTCGGCGCTGCATAGATACACGACACCCTCGGCGCGAAAGCCCGTCTCGCCCTGCACCTTTGCATTGAGCCCCCGCCAGATCCGATTTGCCTCAAGGCTCAGCTGGATCTCTCGTGGGTCGCGCCCTTGTGTCCGGCACCACCCCCAATTGCGGCTCGACTGTTCGGCGCCTATTTCTCCCTTCTCGCAGAGCACGACGTCGATGCCTTTGTCGGCCAGCGCGAGCGCCGTGCTTGTGCCGATGATGCCGCCACCGATCACCACTACCGCCGCGCGATCGGGAATTCCGACATCGCTCTGCACCGGATCGGGGCGGGGAGTTGTCGAAACTCTGGGACCGATCGGGAGTTGGTCGATCATCTGTGCACCCGCCTTGCTAGTGATGAGGCTCGAGACTGCCACCGAACAACATATCGCGTAACACAACATGTCCGGTTGCACCGAGAGGCATTGTTTTTGGCTGGACCTCTGCCTATCTGGCCGCGCCCCACTACCTCGAGACCGAGGCTGAAAGCCTGGGTCCAATACGTCATGGTAAGATAGCCGGTTAGGATAACCGCCGGCAACAAAGGTCGATCGTGTCAACCTCGGGTGCGAGCAGCCGCACATGAGCGGATATACGCCGAACTACCATCCGAGCTGCCGCACGCGCCTTCGACCGCGTCCGCCGTTGGGCTACTCCGTTGTGCCGAGACCGCAGCTTTAACCAGCGGGCGTCATCCTGCCTGGGAGTGGCGTAGGGTCGGCCTGTCGCGCGATGGAGCGCGCCGGAAAGCGTACCGAGCGCAGAATTGCAGCCTCGGGCCGTGAATGGGTTAGCGTGATGCCTTTGACGGGCACGCCGCTACGCTTTCCAAGCCGGCACGCATCAACGAGAACCGAAGGGCCCTGACGACGGGCGCGCCCTCTGAGAGCCTGTCTCGAAAGTTCTTAAATCATAAGAATCGCCTGTGATTTTTGTCTATGGCAGCCGAATCAGGAGGACCGTAAAACGGCGTCTCACGATACGTTTCTGGGCAATCGCCTTGCCGGCTGCGCCACTAGAGCTCGTGCCGTCGACAGCCGAACCCGCCCTGTGTTTTGCTGGTAACGCGCTGCGGTATTGCGGTTGAGTTGCTGCAGCAGCTGGCCGCAAGCACGAACTTTTCCAAACCTGCGGCACTGAGGCTGCTAAGCACGCAGCGCCGCGTCACAGGGCGTGCTGACAATTACAGTCCCCGGCAATCGACCTTGTCGGACTAGCTATTGTCGTGGACGCAGCCGACCATGATCTCCGCCCGCGAGACGGTAAGCGCCTGGCGGGCCTAGCACGTTTAGAAAGGTGCGAAGCCTAAAGCGCGATGCGCGAGAGGAGCAGCTTTCCACCTGCGACCCACGTATCACCACGGGGTCAAATGGTCTCGAGCGCCAACGCGATGCCCTGACCGCCCCCAATGCACAGCGTGACCATGCCACGACGGAGCCCGTCGCGACGCATGCCGTGCAGAAGACGCGTGGTCAGTACAGCGCCAGTTGCGCCGATTGGATGACCGTGCGCAATGGCGCCACCCTCGACATTGATGACATCCTCGGCCAGGCCGAGCTCCTGAGCGATGGCAAGAGGTACGGCCGCGAACGCCTCGTTGATCTCGAAGCGCTCCACGTCGCTGAGCCGCCAGCCGGCGCGCGAGAGAGCCTTCTTCACCGCCGGCACAGGACCGAGACCGAACATTCCCGGCTCGACGGCGGCGATACCGTACGCGACGAGTCGCGCCATCGGCTCAACCGATCGGGCATCAGCGAAGGCACGTTCGGCGACGATCATCGCGGCAGCGCCACTGTTCAGACCTGGGGCATTGCCTGCCGTGATGGTGCCCCCTTCACGGAAGGCCGGTCGGAGTTTGGCGAGGGCTTGGACTGTCGTGTCAGGTCTCGGCGCCTCATCCGCATGGAATGACTCGACCCCTTTCTTGCCCCGAATCTCGATCGCGACGATTTCGTCGGCGAACTTTCCGGCCTTCTGCGCCTTGCTGAAACGCTGCTGTGAGCGTTCGGCAAACCGGTCCTGTGCCTCGCGCGTGAGCTGCGCCTGCGTAACAAGGTCTTCGGTGTGCCAGCCAGAATGCTTGCCCGAGAATGCGTCGTCGAGGCCGTCGCGAAGCATGCTGTCATGGATCTCGGCAGGCCCCATGCGGTACCCCCAGCGGCCGCCATCCATCAGGTAGGGCGCCCTATCCATGTTCTCCATGCCACCCGCGATCGCGGCGTCGATTTCACCAGTGGCGATCTGCTGTGCGGCTGTAACAATTGCTTGCGCGCCAGAGCCACACACGCGATTGACGGTCATGGCAGGAACCGACACCGGCACGCCGCCGCCGATTGCGGCCTGGCGCGCGGGATTCATCTTGTTGCCAGCCTGGATGACGTTGCCCATGATCACGCTGCCGATTTGGGCTGCGTCCACCCCGGCCCGCTTGAGCGTTTCGCGGACCACTGTCGCGCCAAGGTCGGTGGCCGGAACGGCCTTGAGGGCGCCATTGAAGGTCCCGATCGCCGTACGCACTGGTTTGCAGAGGACGATTTCCTGTGCGCTCATGGGGCTGCTCCTTTCGTCAACGGGACGCTTCGACAGTCTTACGGGACGATTGCTCGCTCGCTGCGGTAGCGTCCATCGGAATTATGCGTATATACCCCTATTTAGTCGACCTACGCCCAACTTCAAGAAGGAAAAACGAGATGGGTGGGAAGCACGCTCCGTCTTCGATCGGGCTCCAGGAGTGTCACTGTCTTGCTGTACGGGAGGCCGCGCGCCACGTGACCCGTTTCTACGACCACCGACTCGCACCCTCAGGCTTGCGCACCACGCAGTTCGCCATACTGGCAAGCCTCCATCGCTTAGGGCCGATGACGATCACCAATCTCGCGGATGCGTTGGCTTTAGACCGCACCACGTTGGGCCGGAATATCCAGCCTCTGCAGCGTGATCGTTTGATTGCCGCTTCCCGAAGAAGCGAAGATCGCCGAAGCAAAGAGGTTCATGTGACGCGAGCGGGCGTGGCAAGAACTCAAGGCGGCGGCGCAGCTATGGGCCGAGGCGCAAGCTCGCTTTGAGGCAGCGTTTGGGGCGCCACGCGTGTCGGCACTGCGAGCATTACTGGAGGAACTTCCCCGTGCGGCGCGTTGAAACCGAATGGCTGGGTCGACGACCATGCCGCTCGCAACGGCCGTCCCGGACGATGCAAAGGAGTGAAACCATGGGACGCAAGAAGGTGGCGGGCCTCCTCACGCGAAGTGATGTCTGGCACATTGACCCACACATCGGCGGCCGGCGCGTTTGCGCAAATACTGGCGCAGTTCACATCGCAGATCCGGAACGCTCTCTCGCAGCAGTGATGGGTGCGGCGCGGCAAGCGCAAAACTGTGGGTCAGACCCTCTCGCACATTCGAAGCGCTGTGGCGAAGTTCGTGCTGGAAAACCAGCACAAACCCAGTCTCGTACCTTTGGGCGACGCTTGCGAGCCGCGGGGGACAGCTGTGAGGATTGGCAAGATCTGCTCGGGCATCGCTCCGCGCGGATCACAACGCATGACTCGGCTGCCGAGTGTCGCGCCTCATCGCGGCAGCACCCCCTAGTGTGCGCGGACAAGCGCAAGGACAGGTCGAGGTGGTCATTCTCCGCTCGGTAGATCCAGTTGGAGACCCGCAAAACTTTCGCAAGCGCCAAAGATCGCGGTTGCGGAAATCTTCACATGAGCGGCCACTATGAGTGGCCCGAGGGTCGGCCAACTCAACCAAAAAAGGCCTCCGTTCGGGAGGAACAGAGGCCTTAAGGATCGGGTACGCGCGGTCCTCGTTGAGGGGAAGTACCGCGCCTTTATTGTCAGAACCCTAGGGCTCTGTGACTGGGAGTATAACTGATTCGTCGTGCTCGGGTTGCTGCTGCGAGCTGTGCCGAAAGACCCGGCCTGGGTAGGGGTAGAGTCGCCCATGCATAGGGATTGAGCATAGACGGAGCGAAGATGCCCGAACTTCGACGCGCATCCGCTCACCGCTCTGGAGCTCGATCTCGATCCGTGCGGAGCCCGTTTGGTCAAAAAAAACCGAAACGGGCAGAGAACTCGGGTTAGCCAGCCACCACAGTGTGGCGGTTCCGGAGGTCGGTGCCCGCGGGTTGAAAATGCTCTGCGATGGATCCGGCTCGCTTGGCCTATTGCGAGACAACGAAATGCGCTGAGGGGGCCTACGCCTCTACCCGCCTTGCGATGAACGTGCCGTTCGGTTGATGAAAGATCACTTCATCGATGAGTGCGCCCTCGCCGCGAAATTCGACAGCGAACCCCTGCAGTTCGACATTGCGGAACCTCCGCCCCTGCTGTGGTGCAAGGCGATAGGCAGGCTGATTGTCGGGCTTCAACACAAGCTGGCCTTCCGTATCCAGCGTCACTCGATGCGTCGTCGCGCCACCCTTGAAGCTGCCGACGCAGCGTTGGCGGAAAGACGCGTCTGTGCAGTCGCCCGCCGCTAAACGCGCGAACACGATGTCCTTGACCATCGGCTCGAGCGGCGCCGAGAGACTGACAACGTTGCCCTGGCGATCCGTCAGAAAGGTGACGGCAAGCCTGTCTGGCAGCAAACGATCTGGCACTTCCGGCAATTCAAACGTCTCGTAGTGGCGGTGCGCCATGGTCGCGAACATGCCGCGCCACGACCAGTGCAGGGTGCCATCCTGCTCTTTGATCGAGAGCTTGCCGTAGGCCGGATGCTCATAGTCGCCGGCATAGTCCGGGAGGTCGTGTGCCGGCCGCGTGTTCACGTGGCGGGCCTGCTGCCACGCGTTCTTATCGACCTGCATATGGGCGATGGATTCCTCGCGCCGCTTGCGGAACCGCTCGCGCCAATCGACCGGCTCACGGCCGCGCAGCCGGTCTATGATGAGCCAAGTCAGCATCTGCGGCACTTCGCTCGGGCTACGATTGGTCAAGACGGAGACACCAATGCCGAAGTCCGGCACCAGCGTCATCAGCGTGCCCCAGCCGATCCAGCCGCCGCTGTGCGAAACCAGCCGATCACCGCGATAGGTATTGGATTGGAAACCGAGACCATAGTGCGCGTCGCCGAATTCCGCATAGCCCGGCGTTGTGTTGTAAACGCGGGGGACATGCAGCTCGTCGATGAGCGCGGCTGGCAGCAACCGCTCGCCATCGAACTCGCCCTTGCCGAGATGCAGGCGCATCCAATTCGCGAGGTCTGCGACCGAGGTGTTGATCGCCCCGCCAGCGAGGGTCCGGATTGGGAGGCGCAAGGCCGGCAGTCGTGTGTCGTCGTGCATCATGTATGGCCGGGCGGCATCGGCCGAGGCTTCGAGGTCCTCCAAGGTGAAGCTAACCGTCATGCCGAGTTTGTCGGTCAGTCGCGCGCGCGTGAAGGCCTGATAGCTTTGTCCGCTGAGCCGTTCGATGAGGAGACCAAGGACGTTGTAACAGAGGTTATTGTATTGCCAAGCGGCGCGGATATCGCAGCTCAATTCGAGATGCCGCATGATCCCCAGCATCTCAGCGGCCGTCCGATCGCCGGGAACATGCACCCAGTCATGGCGTGGCAAGCCGGACTGGTGACAGAGAAGGTCGCGCACCGTGACCCGCTCGGTCGCGACCGCATCGTGCAGGCGAAACTCGGGAAGGTAGTCGCGCACGGGTTTGGTCCAGTCGAGACGCCCCTCATTGTGCAAGATCGCCACACCCGTCGCGGTGAACGATTTGGTGATCGAGCAGATGAGGAACTGTGTCGTGGTCTTAACAGGCAGGTTCAACTCAACATCGCTCTGACCGTAAGCCTTTGCGAGCGCTAACTGGCCGTCTTGCACCACGGCCAAAGCTGCGCCTGGCACCTTCCAATCCGCCATGGCATCGGCGGCGAGACGATCGAGTTCGGGAATAAACTCAGCGATCGACGCGGTGCGTTTTTCAAATGCATGAGCCATGGGAGGACATCTCGGAGTGAACAATTCATGGTACTCATCAGACGTGGGGGCGCATCGTTTTAGCAAGTCATCCAAACCGTGTCTTGAATGGATGTCCTGCTGGCGGTTGCCAAAGGCAGCTCCATGTGCACAGCTCCGAAGATGTCGGCCGCTGAACGATCCAGTCCGCTTAGAAGATGCTTCGACCAGGCTGGCGTGACAGCAAGCATGCCTTGGTGACACTGGCCGCGTAAAAACCTGGGCTCGGTTCTGTGTTTCCGCGTGATTTCCGGAGACAACCGCTGAGGCGGTTCATTGACCCATGCGGTGCTCTGGCCGTTTCTTCAGCAGCTGTCGACAACGCGCTGACGGCGCCGGTCGCGAAATCATGCTGATCTTGTGCGAGCCCAACTACGGCGCGGCATGCCGCGCGCGATTCTTCCGTGCAGAAGTAATAAGCAACCGATGTCGATGTCCTTGAGCCCGCGTATGGAAAGCCAGTGCGATGTCGCTGCCCTTGCGCTCGGATGCTGCGGGTCGGCACCCTTGCTGCCGCAGCAGGTGCACCGGGCTCTCGTCTTACAACTTGCAGCGTCCAGCCCCAGAGGATGATCAGCGGCGCAAGCGTCACCACTTGCGAATGAGTGGCATTTGCAGTGGTGGTATAGGTCTTCCACGCCCGTTCAACCCACGACAGCATCCCGCCAATGTCGATTGCTGCCGGGCTCTATTCCTGCGCATTACCGTCTCAAGACGGGGAAGACCCGCTAAGCGGCACCGGGATGGAGCTTTAGCGCCATTAGGTTGGGGTTTCTGGGCCGTCGGAGTGTGGATTTTAAATTTACCGACTGTGGCCTAGCCGCAATTGCATTCCGTCATGGAAAGTATGATGCATGACAATATGCGACGGATGTGCGCAGGGCTACGGACCTTCCTGCTGCTCGCGATCGCCCTCACGGTGGCCGCGCATCCTGTTGCGCGTTCTCTCCCGCCCCACGTTTCACCCAATCTGGCACAGGCCGAGTTGCAGGTCGTCATCTGCACCGCGCATGGCGCGGTTGTCGTCGATGAACCACTGGGAGTCCCGCAACCAACCAAAGAGAACCCCTCCTGCTCGTGGTGCGCCGTAGCAGGCGCAGGAGCGCTTAAGCTCGCTGCACTGGCGCCCGCTGAATTCTGCGTTTTCGACCCACTTGAGCATCAGCGGCATCGCCTCCGTATTGCCCGCTCGATCTTGCCTGCAACTTTTGCTGATTGGCCAGCTCACGCGCCACGCGGGCCGCCTCGCGCCTAGAGCGCTGTAACACGTATCCACGCAAGTCACCGCATCCGCGTTTTCGTTCCGAGTTTGGGCATGGCCCGCTCGTGCGTGTTTGCTACTTCAGGGGAGAAGACGTTCATGCCAACTAGGCTCGCTTTGGCGGCCGCTGGCGGAGTACTACTGATCGCCCAGCCTGCCTTCGCCCATCATCCGAGCGCCGTTTCAGGGGCCGGCGGTGCCGGCCCGCTGAACACGATCTCGGCGACGACCCTCGATAAGGGCCAAAGCGCCTTCGGGGCGGTGTACGAGTTCATCAACTTTGGGGGATTGAGTGATGCGGCCTTGGTTGCGGGAGCCCAGCTCTCCGGCACCCACGACCACAGCATCAAGACCATCGAGAGCGTGGCGGTGACCTACGCCTACGGCGTCACCAACGACCTGACGGTTTCGGCGCGGCTGCCGTGGATCCGGCGCACCGGCATCCGGGAGGCCGAGATCGAGGACCCTGCCGAACCGCCGGAAATTTTTGATCGCGGCGATAACTCGGGCATCGGCGACCTGACCTTGCTTGGCCAATACCGGTTCTACAACAACCGCGCCAGTCGGACCGAAGCGGCCGTGCTGCTTGGCGTCAAGGCTCCCACCGGCGTCACGGACCGTCGCAACAATCAAGGTGAGCTGTTCGACGCCGAGTTTCAGCCGGGCTCCGGATCGTGGGACGGCCTCTTCGGGCTCGCCTATACGAAGCGCTTTGGACAATGGTCCTTCGACGCCAACGTCCTCTACATGCTTGTCACCAACGGTGTGCAGGACACGGACCTCGGTGATCGCTTCCTCTATAACGCGGCCATCTCCTACCGCCTCACGCGCGGGGCGTCGGACATAATGCCCATGAAGCTGGGCGCGCTACCGGACCCGATGTGGCACGGAGGTCCCGGCCATACCCACTCTCATCATGAGGAGCCCGCTCAAGGCCCGGCGTGGGACCTTGTGCTCGAACTCAACGGTGAGTGGCACGCCAAAGAGGTTGAAGCCGGCGTGAAAGACCCGAACTCCGGTGGCAACACCCTCTACCTCGCGCCCGGACTGCGCTTCTCCAAAGATAACTGGTCGAGCTTTGTGTCCGTGGGCTTCCCCATCATGAACGACCTCAACGGCATCCAGTCCGAGCCCGACATTCGTGTGGTGACAGGGCTGTCTGTCACCTTCTAAGCCACCACTGTAACGGAGTAACGGAAAAGAAGAAGATTAGGCTGGCTCTACTCACCGCGAGCTGTGCCGTCGCAATAGCAACGCAAGTTCTGGCAATCGCGATGCACGGCATTCGAAGTGCAAGAAGGGTTACGAGCTGAACGACGCGCACAAGTGCGTCAAGGCCGTGAAGGAGTAGAAGGAACGCAAGATCATCCGCAGCAGATGCTGGAAACCCAGGCCCTCCGGCATCTGCGCGCGGCAGGACGGTTCACCATGGTCAGAGGCGTTGTTGTTGCCGCTTCGGTCGCCACCTTGCTCACAGGCTTGATCCCCAGCACGGCGATGGCCCACTCGCGTTTGAAAAAGTCGATCCCGGCGGCCGGTGCAACCGTTGCGGCCGGTCCAAGCGAGGTCCGCCTGCAGTTCAATGAGGCGGTTGAGCCGCGCTTCTCCAAGATCAGTGTCGAATTGAATGGTGGCAAGCCCGTCGCATCGGAGCCTCCGACCTCCGACCCCGCCGACAAGGCGAGCCTGATCGTAAAGTTTGCTGAGCCGCTGCAAGCAGGTAGCTATAAGGTCAACTGGCAAGCCGTTTCGACCGACACCCATAAAGTCAAGGGTAGCTTTATCTTCGAGGTCCGGCCCTAGCAGTCCCGTGTTGCCATAGCGACACTCGGAGGGCGATTTGTAGCGTGAAAATGCGCATGCGGCTCGCGGTTGCGGGACCCCGAGCCAAGCTTCCCGCCGCTGGCATCGCAAACCGCATCCGTTGCCATTGGCTTTAGTGGGACCTGTCACAAACGAATAAAGGCCGACTCCAAAGGCACGATCCTCATCGCTCGGAATGGCGGGGGAGACGGTGATGCTTTGGGTCCGGGGCTTCTGCGCTCCCTGCTTTTCCGGCCAAGAGAGCCCGCTCCAACTTTTTGTTTGCAGCTAGAACGACCGGCGCATGTCGACAAATCCTCGCGTGCGTGGCGGAAACGGCGAAAAAAGCATCTATAAAGGGCCCGGACACAGGATCACCCGTCGCCCGCTATCGCGATACATTTTGTCCTCCCCCTTTGGCCTTAAGAGTCTCGAATTCCTTCCGGTTGGAACTTGACTGCCACTTGGATCAAATGGCTTCCGCGCTTTACGGCGTGCTCAGCCTCAAAGCCTGCGCGCATTTCGGCGCCAATTGTATTTGGCGCACTGGGGCCTTGGCGTGGCCCCCACGGCACCATAAAGGGGAAGATCTTTAGTGCCCTCAGCGCAAGACAGATGCTTGCCCAATTTGGTGGGGCGCGGGCGCCTGCGGGCGCAAGCTCATAGCTCAAAAGGAACGGGTGGCGGCGTTGCCGGTTGTTCAGGCGCCGACCTCGCAGACACGCAGCCAAAGGAGAGCGCCGTGGGCCTTCTGCAGACTGTCATCCGCAACGCGGTCATCACGGGTCTTGGGGCAAAGCTGGCCCGTGACCGGTCACCCGTCGTGGGAGCGCTGATCGCGCTTTTGCTCTCTCGGGCACTCGCGAAAAAGATCGACGAGAAGAAGCCAGATGTGCCCGGGACGGAAGACGGCCTCGGAGGGCTTGTCGAACGGTTCCGGCAGGGCGGCCTGGAGGAGGTCATCAAATCATGGATTGGCACCGAGCCCAACAAGTCGATATCTCCCAACCAGCTGCAGCAAGTCCTTGGATCTGAAACCGTTGATGGGCTTTCCCGTGAGACAGGCCTGCCACGGGACGACCTCCTCTCCCAGCTCTCTCGCCTTCTCCCCGAAGTGATCGACAAGCTGACCCCGACCGGCAAGCTGCCCAGAGAAGAGGATTTGCTGCGGGGACCGAACGATCCCGAGCAGCGCGAAAGGCGCTCGGCTTAACTGGCTTCGATGCGAGATATTTACGCATGATCAGCACGACGTGGCGGTGTTCCTCATAGACGCAGCGCTCCGGTCGCGCCACTTTCAAGCCAGTAAGGGTAATCTTCGTCGCTGATTTCGCCGATTATTGACGAGAATGTCGGTATCGCCGAGCTCCTTCTCAACGATCTTGCGGGCATGCCGGCTGTGGCCCGGAACCAGCAGAGGCCGATCGTTGAGCAGCAGGCCTAGAAGCCGCAGCTTTGCCGCCGAGTCGGCCGCCCTTGTGGGCGGCTGGACGGCCGGTGACTAAGTGCAAAGAAATTTCAGACCCGGAACCCGCAATCCGACAAGCGGTTACTTTAGCAGCAACGAATTGACAGTCCCGCATTTGCGGGAGGAGGCAACTATGAGAGCATCGAACATCGTCCTGATGACATGCGTTTCTTTGGCCCTTGGAACTGCCGGCGCGAGTGCGGGACCGTGCAACCAAGAAATCATGGATGTGACCAAGAAGCTGGCAGCGACCGACGCCGGTACTGGCCCCAGCACCGGCCACCCCGGGCCGATGGCGGGCGACCAAAAAGGTCAGCATCCCGGTACGTCCGTGATCAGTAAGGAAACCCAGGGCAAGGCTACCTCTCCCCAGGATGTGCAGCGTCAATCCGGCGTCAAGACTGAAGCTAGCGACGCCCTCGAGCGCGCTCGTGCTCTCGACGCCCAGGGCAAAGAAGCTGAGTGCATGAATGAGGTAAGGACCGCGAAACAGTTGGCAGGACTTTGACCGTGAGGCGCGACGCACCACTGATTGAAAGCGACGCACCTGGGGAACGTGATCCGATATTAGCCAATTAGTTCCGAGACGCCGAAAGGGAGATCTTTCATGAAATTTGCGATTGCCGGGCTCCTGCTTGCTCTCAGCGCAGGCGTAGCCACGGCTCAAACCACACCAGGCACGTCAACGGCTCCCGGATCAAGCAACAGCGCAGCTACCGGTGCGGCAACGGGGACGCCACCTGCAACCCCTGCCGAGCGCCCACGGGTTCAGGGCAATGTGCCGTCAACAAGTCCTGGGGGTGCGGCTGCTCCCGAAACAAGCGGACCGGATCCGGCGCCGCCGCGGACCCCGAGCAGCCCGGACAAGCAGTCGCCATCGCCTCATTGAGAAGGACAAGGGTTTTTCTAGCAGGGCGCGCCATTTCACAGATGGCACGCCCCCTCGCCCTCAAGAGATTTGGCCGGCTCAGCATAGGGGCATCGTTCCCGAGACCACGGCCATTTCGAACTTGGCGTTACCGCGCCAACACCGGATGCCGACCTCGACCCCTCGCTCATCATTTCGTGCCTCGATGATGTCTCTGGGCATCATGACCGGAACGAAGTTGTGGGAGAGGTGCAGGTGCGAACCAAATCGCGCAAGCTCGTTACTTGCACGACCACGTCGCGCAGATTTCCTCGACCCTGCGCGAGGACGTTTTGCGCCACCAGCTCTAGCTTTGACACGCAGGTGCTGGATAGAGCCGGCGCGCTTTGCGCATAAGGTTCACTTGGCGCAAACAAATCACCACACTAGCTGCGGCGGCGGCGAGGGTTTGCGGAGCGTTTTCTTTGTCTAACTATAATGTAGGCGCCCGGCGAACGGCGCCCCGGGCAGGTTGGTTCCCGGCCACAGTCCTAGAAATCCCCTCCCACGTGCGTTCGCGATACGGTCACTCGATAGGATTGCGAGCACGCGGCCGCACAATTGCGATGGGTAGTCTTCCACGTGTCGTCGTCCGAAACGGAACCGAGGCGCAGTCGACCCAGACGAGGTAGCTTCCGCTGGGAGAGCGATATGTTGACAACCAGTCGCCGGCCGGGCGGCGCGTTGGCCATAGGCGAAACCCGCCTGCTGCTGCCGCGTTTAGCCTGCGAAGCTACCGGATGGAGACTTTTTCTTGCCCTATCGGTTTCCCGCGGTGAGACCGAGGTTTGCGACCTCGCGCCGGGCCAAACGCGGGGGGCTAGTCATGCTTGCGGGTATGGCCATGGCCGGCGCCGCGGTCCTTGCCAACCGCCAGGCGAGGCGCGCCGAGCTCGATTATCCGCCCAAGGGCCGCTTCGTCACCGCGGGTGGAGTACGGCTGCACTATCTTGATCGCGGCTCGGGCCGGCCCGTGGTCTTCCTGCACGGCAACGGCGCCATGGTGGAAGACCTGCTCATTAGCGGGGTCATCGACAAGGCGGCTCTACAGTACCGGGCTGTGGCGTTCGACCGGCCGGGCTTTGGACATAGCGAGAGACCTCGCGGCCGCAATTGGACCGCCACCGCGCAAGCATCCATTTTGCCCGAAGCCTTCAGGCAGCTTGCCATCGATCGCCCCATTGTCGTCGGGCATTCCTGGGGAACGCTGGTAGCGCTCGCGCTGGGCCTGGACCACCCCCGCGACGTTTCCGGACTGGTGCTCGTCTCTGGTTATTACTATCCCACGCCCCGCAAGGATGTGTTGGTATTCTCGCCCCCCGCCATACCGGTTTTGGGCGACATCATCAGCCACACCGTAGCCCCTTTCATCGGCGAGGCAATCGCGCCCGGCCTTATCGAGCGAATGTTCTTTCCGCAAGGTATCTCGCCGCGCTTCGCTGCGGCGTTTCCGGTCCCGCTCGCGCTCCGACCCTCACAGATCCGTGCCTATGCGGAAGAATCCGCCCATATGATCGCGGCGGCCGACAGTCTTCGGCAGCGTTACCGGTCCCTGTTTCCGCCCGTGGCCATCCTCGCCGGCGATGCCGACCAGATCGTCAGCCACCGTCAGGCACAACGGCTGCACGGCGACATCGCGGGAAGTCGAACTCGATATCCTTGTCGGCGGTTCACACATGGTCCACCACATCGCGCCCGAGCGCGTTGTGGGTGCCATCGACAGCATCGCCTCGGAGCTCCCAGCATGGCAGCGCCCAGCCATCTAAACGGCCAATCGCAATCCCTTCCTCGGAAGGTCGCGTCTTCGAGACCGGCTGAACGCATGTCCGGCGATCTCATCCTGATGGCGGCGCTGATAGGTATCAGCCGAGCCGTCTTCGGCGCCCGCAAGAAAGGAGCCGTGGTGCGCACGCTGCACGGCTTGCAGGAAACGATAGAAAAGCCTGGCGCGAGAGGCAGGCAGGCAGACACGCCCGCGCAAATTCCCACCAAGGGATGGAAGGATATCGCCTTACGCGTTTATGAAGGAATTCAGAACGACCGCATCCTGCTGGTGGCGGCGGGCGTGACGTTCTATGGATTGCTCGCACTTTTCCCCGCCATTGCCGCGCTAGTTTCGCTTTATGGCCTTTTTACCGACGCCACCACTATCAATGAGCATTTACGGCTGGCATCTGGATTCCTCCCGGAAGGGGCGCTTGAGGTCATTGGCGACCAGGTGAAACGCATTACGTCCCAGGGTCAGAGCACCCTCGGCTTCACCTTTTTGGGCACGCTCGCGCTGGCCCTATGGGGCGCGAATGCCGGCACCAAGTCCATCTTTGATGCGCTCAACATCATCTACAAGGAAGAGGAGAAGCGCGGCCTTGTTAAGCTCGCCCTTTGCTCGCTGGCCTTCACAATCGGAGCCATTGCGGTTGCCCTGCTCGCTTTGGCTGGCGTGGTTGCCGTGCCGGTCGCGCTCAAGCTCATCGGCATTTCCGAACAATGGGGCGCCGCACTCTTGAGCCTCCTGCGCTGGCCGCTCCTTTATCTGGTGATCCTCTTTGCCCTCGCCGGTCTGTACCGCTACGGGCCTAGCCGGACCCGGGCGCAGTGGCGTTGGGTAACCTGGGGCAGCGCCGTCGCCGGCGGGATCTGGATTGCAGGCTCGCTGCTGTTCTCGTGGTACGTCGCCAACTTTGGAAATTACAACGCCACCTATGGGTCGCTGGGTGCCGTCATCGGCTTCATGATCTGGATGTGGCTCTCGATTATCATCGTCCTCTTTGGGGCCGAGATAAATGCCGAGATGGAACACCAGACGGCTAAAGACACGACGGAGGGCGGTAAGAAGCCTCTAGGTGTCCGCGGCGCGAGGATGGCTGACGAGATTGGCGAGGCCCGTGCCTGACAGTATGAACCAAAGCGGCGTTGCGGGGTTGTGCGGTTCAGCATCCATTCCCCTGAAGGAGACATCTCATGGCACAAAGCTCGTACCGTGGTCAGAGTTCTGACCCGATCTCCGATATCAAGGATAAGGCGAGCGAGCAGTTCGGCAAGGCGGCGGACCAGGCCGAGCGCGTCGCCAATCGCGTGGCCGATCAAGGCCGCCAGGCCGGTGAACGCATGCAGGAGGTGGCGGGCAACTTCAAAGGCGCGCTCGACAAGTCGCTCAAGGACCAGCCGATGGCGACGCTTGCAACCGCGGCTATCGCTGGCTTCGTTATCGGAGCGCTGTGGAAGTCCTAACCGCACCGGAGAAGCCCGTGTTCGCAGGCCTGATCAATCAAGCTAAGTCGACTGTAAGCCGCGTCGTGCTGCAGTATGCGGCGCGGGCTTCCGTGGCGGTGCCCTTCGTCATCGCATTGGGGTTCGCGCTTGCGGCCATTGCTGTCATGCTGGTCGAACGTTTTGGTCACGTCGCAGGGTACTGGATGATGGCGGGTGGCCTCGCCGCCATCGGCGTCATAGCGTGGATCGTGGTTTCGGTAAAAGAACATGAAGAAGAGGTTGCCGAGCAGCGGGACGAACAGGCCGACACCCACGAAGTGGTAAGCGGCGCCACTGCCCAGGCTATGGCACAGGCCCCGCTCGCGTTGGTGGGCACCCTTTTGTCCGCTCCCGGCGGCGCAGCCTCGGTGTTCAAAGTTGCGCGCGTCCTCGGCCGGAATTTCCCGCTGGTGCTGTTGTTGGTGGCGATCGGCGCGCTCTTTTGGCCCACCGATGCGACAGACGACGCCGTAATCACCGGGCGGGAAGGCAAGCCTGACGGCCTGCATCCCGCGGAGACCTTGCACTAGGTATGCAATGTCGCCCACGCACGAGGTGGTCGGGGCCCGGCAGATAGTGATCTCCCGAAATGAAAAGCATAGTCCGCTTTGGACCTTGGTCGATCATTGTGCTGCCAGTTTGCAGGCCGTGAACGGGGCTACCTCTATCGGCTCGACGATCTGCCGATAGCCATCGGCTTTCGCGTCGTAGAGCACCCCCAAACTGCAGGAGCCATCGCGGGTCTGGGCCGCGGTGGGCTAGACCCGCTTCGCTTCAAATGAAGCCGCCGATAAAAGCGTATATGGCCACTCCATCAACCCTTCCACACCACCCAGATGATCACCAGCACGCCAATAACGAGCGGCCCCAAAGTGGCCAGCAGGGTCCAGTCCAAGCCATGCAAGGTTTCAGGCACTGCTCCCCCCACAATTGCGAGCGCAACGTTCTCATCATCGCTCGCTTATCCACAGACACAGCTCCGTCAAATTTCCTCCACGAAACATTTGCAGGGTTCCCGAGTTGAGCTTCTTGTGAATGGCGTCCCTAGGTAATGCGTTGCTGACCACCGGCCCGGGCTTCCCTGACCAAGCGCCCGGGCCGTCGTCGTTGCAACCTTCGGCAGATTGCCGCCCTGCTCGTGAAGTCTGTGCTCGCCGCTGCCAGCGCTTCGAACATACCGCGCTCTCCTCCAACGGCGCCGCGATTCTCGCTCCCCGCGACGGCGACTGGCCGGAGGAAGCACCCTTCGTATGGTTTCCTACCGCGCACGGCATTCACGAACTAAGCCGGAACCTTCGAACGGAACACAAAGTTTTCTCAGCATGAGAGCCGAGATGCATGCGGACGTTCCGCCTTCCGACGGAAACCACGCCCGCATAGAAGCTGACGATACACTTTGGGCATTCCTGCCCATCCTTATCGGCCTGGCAGCGCTATGTTTGCTCATATTTCTCTTCCTAAGCCCTAGTTTCGAACCTGCCGATCGGGTGAGCGCAAGGAGCGCCCGCCCAGGAGCCGAGACGCCTGTCACCGTGCATGAAGAAAGCAAGGGCGGGCGATCGCAGTGAGCGGTCGACGGGGGACGTGGGTGGCTCACAGACATGGACATGATGACCTATGGCGCAATGGAGGTGATCCGCTGACCCATGGTTTCGGTGGCTCACTCAATAAAGTTATGTTCGTTGCGCTCGGTCCGGACGCCGCCAATCATCGACTATCCTCGACGAGCTGAAGTTGGCCGAGCAAACGCCACAGGCGTGTGGTTCTGCTCGTCCTTAAAAGCGTGACGTTGCTGCCAAAAATTGCAAAGCCGCCGGCTACGTCCGGAAGGCAAAAGGCTCTCGTTCGCCAATACGCTGACTTATCCGGTCCGTCGGCATCGGGAATAAAGGCGGCCGTGGTCCGTTCTATCACCAATCAGCTCTCGCAAACCCAACACACCATAGAGCTGAACATTGGGGCACCCTCCATCCCCGGACGGGTGCCCATTTTTTTGCGATCACCGGCCTCTTCAGTCATCTTCCATACCATTGCGATCACCGGATGCTCTGCATCACTCTCCGAAGCAAAAAAACTCGCAATGTCCGCAATCGTACCAACTCGGTGGTCGATTTTCTGCGTCGATTTTTTAGTCTGTGGAAACAGTATTTGGAGCGCAGCACGCAGCGGGGTTGCTGCAGGTTCGCGATTGCCGCGAACCGAGCGAGGGCGGCACATGACTACTCTCACGTCCGCCCTCGCCTTTCAAAGTATGGGGGCTTTGTCGTGCTTATCTATCTTTTCCGTGACGAAGCCACTGACAACCTTGCGCTGACAGTCGATGTTACCGGCCAGAATATTCCACCCATCACGCCTTCAACCGACTGGCTATTCGTGGAGGCGATCGATACCGTTAGATTTCCCGCAACTTGGGATCCAAGCGATTTTCGATGCCTGCTGCGCCGGCTAAGAGTGGACGGTTTCTATCTCTTCGGTGCGGACGTTAAGGACCCGAAGAATTTGCCTACTGGTTGGGCCCGCCTGCAGCGTCAATGACGACGCTGGAGGTCGGCGCTGTACCAAATATGGGACGGCGGGTGTAGCCCAGTGCAATACGTAGCACCTTGCCCGTCCTGGCTAGGCAGGCTTGGCCTCAATGCAGCTGATCATCATGCTTTGCGGCACCCTTTGTGGGAATTGATCGACGGCTCGGGTCATCTCGGCCAATATCAAATAGCCGGCTGCCTTGGCAGTTTGTGCTTGCCGCGCCAAGGATTGGCCCGTTGTCATCGAACCGCATTCTCGATACATCGTCCCCTGCAGAGCCGCAACAGACGCATCGATCATGTCTTTTCAATCCTCGCTTCACGCGTGGCACGCGAGCGCTATGTCGCTGGATCTTACCGGCGGATGCAGCAGATGATCGAGGCGCGCTCGTGGCACTGCGCGCAACGCACACTTGCCCGCAATCGATCGCTTGACGTGCGGGCACGCCAACGGATGATCGAGGTTGAAGCCGGAAGCCCGGGCAACAGCAACAATTCGGACCGCCCGGCAATTACATGTTATCGAATGTAAGGGTTTGCACTGGGTGAATGTCGTCACGAGAGGCGTTGGCGAAGCCCCGCCGTGCTCATCCACAGCACCGGCGATAGGAGAGATCGGCGGTCGCATTGCTGGGCCTCGACAGAAACGTTAACGGCAAGGAGGCAAAGCCACGGAGCTGTCCGTGGTTTGAGGATTGGGCTTGGTCTCGCGCAAAGATGTAACGGACACGGCCCGCATCGGTGTCGATCACGTGGGTCTGGGCAAGCAAGAAGCTTCGCTCTGGCGGAGCACAAGACGGCCAGCACCTGGGCGGCAATGGTGCGCAATGTGAACAGATTTGTCTCCACGACGTTTTCCTGGCAGGAGGATCGCAGATGCCTCGTCCGATACCTGCCTGGTGCAAGGTGATTGCCCAACCCGGGCACTTTACGTTGCAGGTGCTGAGGGCCTTCCAGAAAAGCCAGGGACTTCTGCTGGCAGGGGCGCTGGCCTATTACATCCTCCTCTCCGTCATTCCCCTGTGCACCTTCCTCCTCCTCATGCTGTCGCATGTGGTCGATGAAGGGGCGTTGATGGCAACCTTGCGGCGTTACATCGGCCTCATCATTCCGGGCGATTCCGAAGCCATCCTCGCGCAGATCAGAAACATCCTCGAACACCGCGAAGTCGCTGGCTGGGTCGTGCTGGGTGCTATGCTGTTCTTCAGCTCGCTTGCGTTCAGCGTGCTCGAGAACGCCATGTCGATCATTTTTGTTCACCGGGTGCGCCACAAACCACGGCCGCTCATCGTCTCCTTGCTTCTTCCCTACCTCTACATCCTCTTGCTTGGCGCAGGCTTCCTGATAATGACCGCCATTGCAAGCCTGCTGCAATCAATGAGTGACGACGAGCTCGTCCTGCTCGGGCGCGGTTGGTCACTGGATCGGCTCTCGGTCCTCCTCTTATATCTGACCGGCGTTGCGGGTCTGATTTTGGTGCTCACATCCATTTATCTGGTCATGCCACCGAGAGGGCGCATCTCCCCGCGCCATGCTCTGGTCGGCGGGATTGTGGTGGGCTTGCTGTGGGAGGTCACTCGTCACATCCTGCTCTGGTATTTTTCGACGCTATCTTTGGTCGGCGTGGTCTATGGTTCACTCGCAACCACGATCATCGGACTGCTGAGCCTGGAGATCGCCAGCATCATTCTGTTGCTTGGGGCACAGGTGATTGCCGAGTACGAACGCCTTGAAGACGGTGATACGGCGCCGCCCGGTGAGCTGAAAACGGGGGCTGCACGCGCGGAGGTGAAGTGACCGTCTTGTCTATGTCAGGCGGCGCGCTGCGCGCTCCGGCACCGCTGGCGGGTTTCATTATCCTCTATGTGCTGTTGTATTCGGCGTTCGGCGTGGCCTCACCATTCCTGCCATCCTTCATCGAAGCCCGGGGCATTCCGCTCGAACAAATCGGGATGTTGTTTGCGGCCGGAACGGCCATCCGGCTCGTCTCCGCTCCCCTGGCAGGTCGCTTGGCCGACCGGACCGGAGCTTTGAGACTCACACTTGCGGTCTGCGCGCTGGCAACAGCCACAGCCGCCCTGGGATACCTACCAGCATGGGCTTTCTGGCCAATTTTGGGGGTGAGCCTCCTTCATGCATTTGCATTGGCGCCCACCACCAATCTGGCCGATGCACTCGTCTTGGTCGCGTCGAGAGCACCTTCTGGAAGATTCGAATATGGCTGGGTGCGCGGCGCCGGCTCGGCCGCCTTCATTCTCGGGTCGTTGCTGACCGGCCTGGCAATAGCGACTTACGGTCTGTGGGTGATTATCGCACTGCAGGCGATGCTGATGCTCGCCGTGCCCTTCGCCGTACGCCTGGTACCGCCGGTCGTGGTCCCGACCAACGACAACGCGATGAGAATCTCGCGAGCGGGCATCGCCGAGCTTTTGCGCCTGCGTATCTTTCGGCGCATCGTTCTGCTGGCCGCTCTGATCCTCGGCAGCCATGCCATGCACGATACGTTTGCGATCATACGCTGGACGGGCGCGGGCATAACGCCATCGGGTGCAAGCATTTTGTGGTCTTTGTCGGTCGCGGCCGAGGTCATCGTGTTCCTTTTCATCGGCCCCTGGTTGCTGAGAGTGTTCACGCCGGCAGGCGCGATTGCGCTCGCCGCAGTCGCAGGTGCT
This sequence comes from uncultured Alphaproteobacteria bacterium, assembly GCA_963770295.1. Taxonomy (GTDB): domain Bacteria; phylum Pseudomonadota; class Alphaproteobacteria; order Rhizobiales; family Hyphomicrobiaceae; genus AWTP1-13. Next base: position 156,776 of record CAVYPA010000002.1, on the reverse strand, counting down.
GCCCGGTGGCTGGTGGCCGCTTGCACGGCGGACGTCGCGGCACTGGCCCTGACGCAGCCCTTGCATGGTATCACCTTCGCGCTGCTGCACCTGGCCTGCATGCGGCTGCTGGTAGCCAACGTGCCGTCTCAGCTCGCAGCGACCGCACAGGCGCTCTACGGAACCGTTGGCGTGGGCATTGCCACGGCGCTGCTGACGCTGATATCAGGGTGGCTGTATGCGCGCATGGGCCCGGCAGCATTTGCCGTCATGAGCGTTCTTTGCCTCGCCGCACTGCCCCTGACAGTGGGGTTAGAGGGAGGTGAGGAACAACTAGCCTGACGCTTCGATCTACCACGAGCTGCTGAAGGCTTCCCTCACGCCACTAGCTCTCGCTGCACTGGCTATGGTTCTGGCCATAAATTCTGCAGCCTATGAAAGCGAGCCGTGCACGATAGCCATCGTTACGCGAAGATGGGTTTGGGTCGCGCCTCCGTTAAAGACCAATAAGCGGTTCGGCAGGCGAGGTGAAATCGTGGCGTTGACGCGCCTTGCTTGCTTACGGCCGCTTTGCCCCCCAATAGCGACCCTGCCGACGAAAGGACACCAGCAGAAATAAACCAGCCAGCGCCATGATCCCACCCACGATTGCATAACCTAACATGCCGAGGGACAAGCCGATGAGACCAATCCCAGCGCCGAAAAAGATCAGACAGAGCGCACCAACAATCCACACCATCTGTCACCGCCAGTCCATACAGCCACTCCCAAGCACATTTTCTAGCACGACCACTATGGGTTGTCCCAGCGCGGGACGATGGACAAGACCCTAGGAGCCAGCCATGCCCACCGCAAAGACCGTGGTATGAACAGTGGATCTGAAGACCCTTTCGGGGTTTCCCCTGAGTGTATTGCGACCGAGCCCTTGGCATTTGTTCAAACTCGGGAATATCGGCAAGGAGTGATCAGATGCAGATGCCAACAAATTGCCGCCGCCGCCCTGGTGATCGCAGCGTCTGTTCTTGCCCTTGAGAGCCCCCGGGCCGCAGCTTGCTAAGATACAGGCTATGGCGATGCGGCTACTCCTGTCGCCACACCCTTAGCGCCTCGTCGTTACGGTGACAGGGACCACGGTTACTCCTCGGTCGCCTACTATGGTCGCTATTAGGGTGCGTCGGCCATCCGCCGGATTGGCTACGGGGTGGGGGTTGGCAACGCGGCTAAGGCTACCAGGGATTGGTCTGGGACGGGTTGGGTTTATCGCTTGGGCGTTGGTCGGGTGGGTGGGATCAGATCCAGATGCCACTCCCAATAGAGACTAATGCTCCTGGTCTGCAGTAGGTCGAAGCAGCGAGAGTTTGGCCCGCGGGATCACAAGTGATCTGCAGCCCGGCATAAATGCGGCATGGATATTGTCGACCGGCGCTAAGTAGTGAGCCCGCAATCGTTGCTGTCAGCCTGCGACCCCGACAAAGCGCGCTATTGCTGAGCCCCTTCTACCCACCTTCGCCGGGTCTTTGCGAGCACCAGTGCCACCCTGGTCACCAGGGCAGGGCTCGGGAATTGCACGCCGGGGTCGGGGTTCGGTGCCGATTGTCAGCCGTTTGTTGGTGATGCCGCAGCGCCCTCGAAGAGGCAGAGGACCTCCGCTCCACATTTGCGGGTTTGCCCCGATGGTGCAACCCGCTGGACTGGGCGCAGAAGGACATGAAGTCCCAATGGGTAGTGCTCTCTCAGCTCGGCGTCATCACGATTACGGAGGAGTATTCTCGATGAAACGCGGACCCGCGATTGCAAAAGCAGCGTTCTTCCTTGCCGCATCTGTCTCCCTGCTCACAACCACCACCTCGGGGTCGGCCCAGGGGTTACGCGACAGTATGGGGGATCGAATGGAGAGCCGAGGAGATCTGCGCGAGCTCATCATGGATCGCTTGGCCACTCGCGACGATTTGCGCGATCTTCAGAGGGACCGATCGGAGAGGCGTGGCGATCTCCGAGATCTCATCTTGGATCGCTTAGCCACTCGCGAGGATTTGCGCGATCTCTTGCGGGACCGATTGGAGAGGCGCGGCGATCTCCGCGACCTCATTTCGGACCGCGCCGCCAGTCGCGACGATTTGCGCGATCTCTTGCGGGACCGATTGGAGAGGCGCGGCGATCTCCGGGACCTCATTTCGGACCGCGCCTCCAGTCGCGACGATTTGCGCGATCTCTTGCGGGACCGATTGGAGAGGCGCGGCGATCTCCGGGACCTCATTTCGGACCGCGCCGCCAGTCGCGACGATTTGCGCGATCTCTTGCGGGACCGGTTGGAGAGACGCAAAGACCTACGTGACCTTCTCCTGGACCGCCTGGCCACTCGCGAAGATTTACGCGATCTGTTGCGGGACCGGTTGGAGAAACGCAAAGACCAGCGCGATCTCATCTCGGATCGCGCGGCCAGTCGCGACGATCTGCGCGATCTTCTGAAGGACCGCTCGGAGAGGCGGAGCGATCTGCGTGAGCTCCTTTTGGACCGGATGCGGAGTTCAGACGGTGACAGTCCTGTTCTGAACCGGATCCGCGATCGCCTTGGGGCGGAATAACTCTTCACCAGTCTAGTTGACCTTTGACGGATACGTTTTCGGTCTCAGAAATGGAGGCATCGGATGAACAAGGCCGTTCTCATTGCCGCGGCGCTTGTGCTCGCCCCAGCCGCTTCATGGGGTCAGGGAGTAACTGATAGGAAAGATCGTGAACCGCCCTCTGTGGGAAGAGGCAGCGAACAAGCCATGCCGAGCGAGCGGGCCGAAGATCCATCCCGATCCGCTATCAGAGATCGCGTGGCTCAGGCGATCGAAGCAATCGAGGGCGCTTGCGCGGCCGACCTCGACGATCTCTGCGGCAAGGTCACGCCCGGCGAGGGCCGTGTCGCAATGTGCATGCGGGCCCACGAAGACCAGCTGAGTAGCGGATGCCAATCGACGTTGCATCGGGTTGCGGAGCGACTCAGGAACAACGTCGATCGTGTCGCTGAGGCCTGCTGGAGCGAGATCAAGGCGCAATGCGGTGATGCGGATAAGATCGGACAATGCCTGGAGCGAAAGCGGGGCTCGCTCTCTTCCACGTGCCAGACGATAGTTGGGGCCGTAGAACGCAGGCTACAGGACCGGACGCCCGTTGTGGGCATGTCCGTCTATAGTTCCGATAACAAGAATATCGGGCAAGTTGTCGAGATCGTTCGAGGGCCCGACGACAAAGTCCAATCCATCCAGGTCGACATCGGTCGCGTGCTTGGCCTTGGCACGAAGGTGGTTACCATTACAGCCGAGAAGCTCGAGCGACTGCCCGGGATCAAGGTACTGTTGTCCGATGCGGAGGTACGGTCCTTGCCGGAGGCAAAAAAGGAGTAGAACCAGGTTTATTGGGGACTACCCACCCGAAGGAACAAGCCCCACGGGGCCACTTCGGCCTGACGCGATAGTTTATGCTCAAGCGACAGTGCGGCACGCGCGAGGCTAGGCTCACTTGTGACCTTCGATGCGTGCGGCCATGCGGAATGACGAAACTCGGCGATGGCGAGTTGGCAGAAAACAGGGCCTGATCGCGCTGTCCGGGCCCAGAACTGAGGCGGCGCGGCTCTACTTTATCTGAAACAAACCGACCATCGCCGAGTGTGAGCTGCCGCGAGCCAGCGCTACTCCGTTAGATCACGCCCTCCTCCCTGAGCGCGCAGATCTCCGTCTCTGACATGCCAAGCAGACCCTTGTATATCTCATCGTTGTGTTCTCCGAGGGCGGGCCCAAGCCAATTGATCGAGCCCGGCGTATCGGAAAGCCGCGGACACACGTTCGGCATAGCAATCTCGCCGACCCGCGGATCTTTGAATAGCTTGATGTTCTCTCGTGCCCTGTATTGCGGATCTTCGAATATTTCGGCTACCGAATTGACCGGTCCATAGGGCACGTCGAGACTGTTGCAAAGTTGCATGAGCTCTTCGAGTGTGTGCTTTTCGGTCCACTTTGAAACCCAGGCGTCGATTTCGGATCGATGCCGCACCCTGTCCTTGACCTTCCCCCACTTGCCCTCTGCCGCGAGGTCCGGCTCCCCCAGCAACTTTGCCAGGCGCGCGAAAATCTTGTCCGAAGTACAGGCGATCGCGATCCATTTGCCATCCTTAGTCGGGTAGTGGCTGTGTGGTACGACGTTGACCGTCCCGGGACCCATACGCTCGCGCACATAACCGCAATGATGATAGGCGGCCGTCAGTTCATCCAGAATACGGTGGATCGGTTCGTAGAGGCCGATGTCGATGAATTGTCCGTTCCCCGTCATATCACGAGCACGCAGTGCGTACATGACGCCGAGGGCACCATACAATCCCGCCAGGTAATCGGGGATGGTGGCGGAGCCGGGGGTTACCGGTGGCCGATCGGGATAGCCTGCGAGATAAGACAGCCCGCCGAACGCATTGCCAATGCGCCCGAAGCCTGGCCGCGGACTGTAAGGCCCCGTCTGGCCAAATCCCGAAATGCGCACCATCACCAATTTTCGGTTTTGCTCTTTGAGAACATCCCATCCCAGTCCCCATTTTTCCAGCGTACCCGGCTGAAAGTTCTCGACGAGCACGTCGGACTGCACAACCAGCCGTTTCAGGATTTCGGCACCTTGCGGTTTCCTGAGGTCCAGGGTCGCTGCCTTCTTGTTGCGGCTTTCCTGCAAGAACAGGAGGCCGTCGCCGCTGTTCGTGATGGTACCGAACGTGCGCAGGGCATCGCCGACCTTCGGCAACTCGATCTTGATGACCTCGGCGCCGAACTCGCCAAGCTGCGTGGCACAGAATGGACCGGCGAGAAAGCTCGACGCGTCGATGACACGCACGCCTTGCAGCGGCTTGATTGCAGAATTGGTTGCGGGGCTTTGGGCCATGGTCTGGGTTTCCGTTGCTTTGCCGCTATTTGCTTCGGGCGGCGATGCGTTGAGCCGTCTCCAGGACGCGCCGTGCCCGATGAAAAATGGGATAGTCGATAAACTTGCCCTCGAGCTGGATCGAGGCAGAACCCGCTGCCTCGGCGGCCTCGAAGGCCGCCACCACCTTGCCCGACCACTCGATTTGCTCAGCGGAGGGTGAAAGGATCGCGTTGACGATTGGCACTTGATCCGGGTGGATGCACAATTTTCCCTGAAAGCCGAGACTTCTGATGTGGTGGGTGGCATTGGTGAAACCCTTTGGATCCATCAGATCGGTCCACACCGTGTCTATCGGTGCCTCAATCTCGGCAGCACGGGAAGCCAACACGCATTCGCTGCGATATGGCAACAACTCGGCCTCGGTTCGGCTCCATTCCATATTCATGTCGAGCGTGAAATCGCCCGCACCGAAGGCAATGCGTCTGACACGCTTACCGGTCGTCGTAATAGCGCGGATGTTGGCCATGCCCTTGCCGGTCTCGATGATAGGAATCACGTCAACGGCCCCGATGGGGAGACCCCGCTCCTTTTCGAGGTTCGCCATCACCCAATCGACGGCTTTGATCTCGTCTGCCGTCTCCACCTTTGGCAGCACAATGCCGTCGACGCCTTTGTGCACCACGGCCACGATGTCACCGTAGCCGAATTCGGTCGATGTGGCATTGACCCGTACGTAGCCGAGACATGTGCGACGGCGCTGACAGGCAGCAACAACTATGTTGCGAGTCGCTACCTTCTCCGCAACCGGGCAAGCATCCTCGAGATCGAGAATTGCAGCATCGGCGTCGAGCGCAAGTGCCTTTTCGACCCGTCTGGGGTGATTGCCTGGCGCAAACAGGAACGAACGATAAATCACCATCACATCTCCGAGCTAGCGTTGCGTGTCAGATGCGCTTTGGCCGCCGCAGGTGGCATGCGCCAGCTGTCTCCATATCAGGTTGGTGGCCTGGCGTGCGAAATCTCATTACAGCCAGCCAACCCGAATGAAGCTAGGGGTCTAGGCGACTTGAATTGGTATCCTCCCTTCGTTCAATCAGGACTAACGTGTTGGGTTGGCCCAAACCTGCCATAGCGCCCGCACGCCGCGATGCGCTGAAAGATTTCGCGGGGCGGCGCAGGCGCTTGGAGCATCACTGGCTGGCGATTAGGTCACGGTGAACAACCACATCCCGCCTGAACCGGTCACGGCGTGCAAGATCATCGCGCAGCCTCGTAGCAGTCGACGAATTGATCGGCCACAAGGTCGCTTCGGGGAGAACGGGAATGATAGCTTAGAGCAAAGCGCTCGAGAAACCTGAACGCCGTCAACGCTCAGCTTCAGGTCGCCGCAATGTCCATGGGGTGCATGCCTCGCGTCAGGGCGATCTCGCCCCGTCGGAGCGTGCGATGCCAGCAGTCGGTTGCGTCCTCACGGCCAGCGCTGTGGGGCGATCTTCCGTCGCCTCGAGGAATTGCAGTACACCGTCATCGATTGGCTCCCGTAGCAGCACCTTGCGATCCTGCAGATAGCTTTGGTTGAAACACCATGGCGGCCGCGAACCTTGCTTAGGAAGCCGCTCGAGTGCGCGTTGGAAATACCCCGAGGTGAAGTTGACGACCGGCAACCGCTCCACCAACGGGTCGTTAGTCTTGGGCACGCAATAGCTGAGACCGTGGTCGCGCATGTAATTGAGAAGTCTGCAGAGATAGCGACTCGCGAGGTCGGCCTTGAGCGTCCACGAGGCGTTGATGTAACCCATCACCTGCGCGAAATTGGGAATGTCGCTGAACATCACGCCCTTGTAAGTCATCGTCTGCGCCGCGTCGACGGCTGCGCCATCAACGACGAGTTGTGCTCCACCGAGCGGCAGCAGCTCGAGGCCGGTGGCGGTCACGACAATATCGGCGACAATTTCCTTCCCCGAGGCCAGCTTGATCCCGCGCTCGGTGAAAGTCTCGATCGTATCGGTGACGATCGACGTGCGACCGTTCCGGATCGAGGCGAAGAAATCGCCGTTGGGTGCGAGACAGAGCCGCTGGTCCCAAGGCGCATAATGCGGTGTGAAATCCTTGCTGAGATCGTAGTCGGCGCCGAGAAGCTGGCGCTGCATATCGCAAATCCGCTGCTTCAACTTCTCGGGACGGTTGCGTGCGGACCAGTAGAGATAAGAGCCCAGCAGCGCATTTTTCCACCTCGAGACTGCGCCGGCTGCCTGCAAAGGCAGCACCTTGTAGAGCATCTTGGCGATGCTATCCTCATCCGGCCATGCCACAATGTAGCTTGGTGAGCGCTGCAGCATGGTCACGTGCGCCGCTGCCTCGGCCATTACCGGGATCATGGTCACAGCGGTTGCACCGCTGCCGATCACCACCACATGCTTGCCCGAGTGATCTAAGGACGCTGGCCAATTCTGGGGATGCACGATCCGGCCCTTGAACCGTTCGCTTCCCTTAAACTCGGGCGCGTAGCCGAACTGGTAATTGAAGTATCCGCTGCACATCAGCAGAAAGTTGCAGCTGAGGTGGATCGGCTCGCCGGCGCCTTCAACTTCAACGGTCCAAAGCGCATCCTTCGAAGACCACGTTGCTCGCGTGACCCGATGCTTGAAGCGGATCCTACGCTCGAGGCCGAGTTCACGCGCGGTCTCGCGCACGTACTGAAGGATCGACGCACCATCGGCAATGGACTTTTTCCCGGTCCAGGGTCGGAACGGGAAGCCGTAGGTGTACATGTCCGAGTCGGAGCGAAGCCCCGGAAATCGAAATAGGTCCCAGGTTCCGCCGATCGCGTCGCGCCCTTCGAGAATGGCGTAACTACGGTCTGGGCACGCGGTCTTTAGATGATAGGCCGCGTCGATCCCGGAAACGCCAGCGCCAACGATTAACACATCGAGGTGCTCGACAGTCATGCATATCTCCAGTGCGTTGGCAGGAAGTATGAAAGCAGGCGCGCGTGGAGACAAGTCAATGTCGGTTTGCCTCGAAGCAGTATAACGGGGCCGGCCGGCAACGTGCTTGCCAACTCCTGAGGTGGCCTCGGCAGCAAGCCAACCCGTCAGTATCGCAGCCCCCTCGAGGAAATCATCGCGCTCGTAGGGTCAAAAAAACCGAAGCGGGCAGAGAACTGGGGTTAGCGAACCCTCACAGTGTAGGGGTTCCGGAGGCCAGTCCGGCATATTTGGCGGCGATCGTCGTCGTGGTCGGTGCGAAGGAAGCCGTAATGAATTGGGCGCGCATCCCGACCTAGGTCGCGGGGTCGGTGGCGCAAGAACCGCTGGCGCGGAACGAGTATTTGACCGACGAAACCTGGATCACGAAGGCCAAGTTGAAAGCAGGGCTGAACTCTCGGACGCCGAGCGAGCCACGGACTAAGGTGACGACTTTTGGCAGGCCCTTGCCAGACCGCTGCGACGGCAGGACGAAAAAATGAGGCCTGAAAAGCAGTGCGACGGCACGCCAAACCATCACCTGGCTTGCAACCGAAGCCGGTCAGCCGAAAGTTCGCAAGCTAATACAGCAAATTGGCTTGCCTCTCTTCGCCTTTGGTCTCGCTCAACGCAAAGGGCTTGAGCTGATCGGCTCGGCTGCTATGCGTTGAAGGGCTCGCACACCGTTCGCAACGTTGGGCGCGTCAAGTCGTTTGCTCTGATGGGCGCCATTGATTTTGGGAGATTGCAATGGAGACTAGCGCACCGGCTGGTGTTGGCTCTTATCGCTGGCTGCAGCTCGTTATTGGCGTGATCTGCATGGTCATGATTGCCAACCTACAATACGGTTGGACGTTTTTCGTTCCCGATATCCAAAAGACGTTTCATTGGGAGCGGGCGGAGATCCAGATCGCCTTCACGCTGTTCGTGCTGTTCGAAACCTGGCTGGTGCCAATCGAGGGCTGGTTCGTCGACAAGTGGGGCCCGAAACTCGTCATCTTCTTTGGTGGCATTCTGGCGGGCCTTGGCTGGATTATGAATTCGTATGCCACGACCCTGGGCGGTCCGACCGGTTATTACGCCGCCCAGATCGTCGCCGGAATTGGTGCCGGTGGCGTATACGGCACCTGCATCGGCAATGCGCTCAAATGGTTTCCCGATAAGCGTGGTCTCGCCGCAGGGCTGACCGCGGCCGGCTTTGGTGCTGGTTCGGCTCTCACGGTCGCTCCCATTCAGAACATGATTGCGGGCAAGGCGCTATTCGATTTCTCCTTCTTTGGCATACCGGTATTCCTTCAGACGGCGGCCAAGGGATTTCAGGAGACCTTCTTCTGGTTTGGAACTTGGCAGGGTGTGATCATCGTGCTCTTGGCTCTGCTGCTGCGTGCGCCAAGGCCGGGAGAGGTACCCGAAGCCACCAAAGCCGCGATCGCACAAAGCCGTAGGCAATACACGCCGACTGAACTGATCGGTCCGACCTCCTATTGGGTCGTGGGTTCCATCCTCGCATTGGCGGGGGGATTGGCAATGTGGGCCGCGGGATTGCAATTCTACATTCCACTGGCCCTCGCTGCGCTGATCTTTGTTGCCGGTGGCACCATCGTCATCTCCAAAGGTCAACCCATCTTTACGCTGATGTACCTGATGTTTGTGCTGGTCGGCGCCGGCGGCTTGATGGTCACGGCCAACCTGGCGCCGATTGCCAAGGATCTCAAGATCGATACCATTCCGGTCACGATCCTCGGGTTGACGATGCCAGCTCTCACCTTTGCCGCCACCCTGGACCGAATTCTCAATGGCTTTACGCGACCGTTCTTCGGGTGGATCTCAGATCAGATCGGGCGTGAGCCAACGATGTTCATTGCCTTCGGCATTGAAGGCGTCGGCATCTACTATTTATATCTGTGGGGCCACGACCCATTCTGGTTCGTGCTCTTGAGCGGCCTCGTGTTCTTTGCCTGGGGCGAGATCTATAGCCTGTTTCCCGCAACCGCGACGGATACATTCGGTTCCAAGTTTGCCACCACCAATGCGGGCCTGCTCTACACGGCCAAGGGAACGGCCGCCCTGCTCGTGCCCTACTCGAACCAGCTGCAAAAGATCAGCGGGACCTGGAGTGCAGTCTTCATCATCGCAGCCGCCGCCAATATCGCAGCCGCACTGCTGGCGATAGCCGTCCTCAAACCCTGGCGTTCCCGCATGATTCGTCGGGTCGACGCTGAGGTGGGACCTACAGCCAGGGAAATGGCAGCGGCGCGCGCTTCCTAGCGCATGGCGCGGGCTTCATTGTCCTGTCCCTCTCGCAAACCTCATCGGGCTAGCGACTGGCGGCAGCAATGGGCGATGCTATCGTCCGATGTGGGACCTTGCAATTGATCTGGTGGGCGTTCATCGGGCTATTTCGGTGGTAGCCCCTGTGGCGGTGCGCTTGGCGCGACGCCAACAGATCACCGTCCCGCGGCAGACGGGCCCAAAGACGCCGCGTCCCTGGCGCATGAGCGCAAGCAGCAAATCCCTTTTCACGAAGCTAATGCGCCCCGGTGGAGGACGACCAGCGCCTAGCTTGATGACGAGAGGGGGCGAGCCTAGACCTGCCCAGGGGTTACTGACGCAGGCATTAGCAAGGTGCACCCAGGCTCGCCAATGTCAACAACCTGCCGGGGAGGCGTAGTTTCATAGCGAAACGACAGTCCAAGGTGCCCGACGCGCTGGGAGATGAACATCCTCGATCGGCTGAGAGATCTGCACAAGCAGGCTCCCGTCGAGCACAGCCATTACCACCTCGGCCGGTGCGTGAGCGACGCCATCGACGAGATCGAGGCGTTGTGTAAGCTGGTCGAACGTCACGCAAAGAAATAGGAGACGACGCCGTAGGCGATAACACCGGCTATCACCAGATGGTCGCAGAATTCGGCCACGTCACTACTCACAAGTTCGCTGACGAAGTTGAGCCCAATCAATAGGGCGAACGGGATCGCGAGCAAGAGCACCCAGTTATAGGTTTTCATCAGTCCCCCAAATCCTGCACCGACAGGTCCGGAGCATGAACTCGAACTCCGCGTCCGCCACCGAAGCACGAATTGTCGTCGTGCGGTCGCTTAAAACCGACAGGGCGACATCGGACGGCAGCCCCGCCTGCAGCTCGGGCAGCAAAGCCTTTATGCCGTCGACGACCCTAATCACATTGGCACCCGGCTGGCGCTGGATATTCAGGACGATGGCCGGGACGGTATTGGCCCAGGCGGCGAGATTGCTGTTCTCCGGGCCGTCGACAACGGCGGCGACGTCGGACAGGCGGACAGGGCCAGCGTTCCTATAGGCCACCACGATGTCCTTGAAGGCGGCCGCGCTTGGTAACTGATCGTTGGCGGTGATCGTAAACGCGCGTGCGGCACCGTCGAAATTTCCCTTCGGCGAGTTGACATTGGCATTGCCGAGAGTGGTACGCAGATCGTCGATGTTGAGACCATAAGCGGCAAGGGCGCGCATGTTAGCCTGTACGCGCACGGCGGGCCGATTGCCGCCGCTCAGGCTGACAAGGCCAACCCCGGGCAATTGCGAAATCTTCTGCGCAAGCCGGGTCTCGGCGATGTCTCGGACCTGCGTCAGCGGCATGGTCTTGGAAGTCAGCGCCAAGGTGAGGACCGGAGCGTCGGCAGGATTGACCTTGGCGTAGATCGGCGGCGCAGGAAGATCGGCCGGCAGCAGGTTGCCGGCCGCATTGATAGCGGCCTGCACCTCTTGCTCGGCGACGTCGAGGCTCAAAGATAGAGCGAATTGCAAGGTGATGACCGAGGCGCCGCCGCTGCTTGTCGACAGCATTTGATTGAGACCCGGCATCTGCCCGAACTGTCGTTCCAGCGGTGCCGTCACCGAGGTGGTCATGATGTCCGGGCTGGCGCCAGGGTAGAAGGTCTCCACCTGGATGGTGGGATAATCGACCTGCGGCAGCGCCGAGACCGGTAATTGCGTGTAGGCGACAAGGCCCGACAGCACGATCGCCAGCATGAGCAGCGAGGTGGCGACCGGGCGATGGATGAAAAGGCGCGAAGGGTTCATGGGCCAGCGCTGCTGGGCGAACGGACGGGCGACTTTTGCTGCCGTTTCTGTGGCTGCGGTACGGCCTCGCCGCCGGCTTTTCTGGTCTGATCGGGATTGTGGTCTGCCGCCTCCGACACCCTGATTTTGGCGCCGTCCCGCAACCGGTCGACACCGTCCACCACAACCTTGTCTCCCGCTGCTAGGCCGTCGAGCACCGCCACGCTATCGCCGTTGCTGGGCCCTACCTTGATGGGCCGCACGGACACGGTTGCGTTGGAGTTGGCGACATAAACATAAGATCCGGGGGCACCGACCTGGATGGCGGCGGTGGGCGCAACGGTGGCGTCCTTGAGCGTGTCGACGATCAGTTTGACGTTGACGAACTGGTTTGGAAAGAGCGCTTCGCCCTCGTTGGCAAAGCTCGCGCGCAATTTAACCGTGCCGGTGGTCGTATCGATTTGGTTGTCGACCGTCGTAAGCGACCCCGTTGCCAGCTGCGCGCTGTTGCTGCGGTTGAACGCCAACACCGCCAACGCCTCGCCGGCCCGCAACTTTTTGATAAACTGCGGGATGGCATCCTGCGGCACCGTGAAAATCACCGAAATCGGCTGCATCTGCGTGATGATGGCAATGCCGTTGGGATCGCTGGCCTGCACGTAATTGCCAGGGTCAACGAGCCGCAGGCCCACGCGTCCGTCACTCGGGGATAGGATGTGACAATAGTTGAGATTGAGCGTGGCGTTTTCAACATTGGCCTTGTCGGAGCGAACGATGGCCTCATCCTGCAGCACGAGCGCGCGCTGGGTATCGACCTGCTGGCGCGCAATTGAGTCTCTGCGTCATCAGCTTCTCGTAGCGCCCAAGGTCGATTTTGGCAGCGGCCAACAGAGCTTCGTCACGGGCAAGCTGACCCTTGGCCTGGTCGAGAGCGGCCTGATAGGGCCGCGGATCGATCTGGGCGAGGAAATCACCTTTCTTGACGCTCTGACCTTCCTTGAACCCGACCTCGGTGAGCTTACCGCTAATCTGGGTTTTGATGACGACCGTCGACAGGGCCGTTACGGTCCCGAGACCCTCGAGCGTCACGGGCACGTCAGCGCGTGACACCGTCCCGAGCCGAACCACGGTGGCCGCCTCGGTGCTGCGCCGCCCTGGGCGCTCGCTGATGGGCCGCCCTATCAGCCACCACGCCGATGCAATGAGCACGATCGCGGCCGACAGGATGATGAGAATCCTCTTAGCGCGCCTCCAAGCGCGCGAAGCAACCGTGGCCACGTTTGCCGGCGCCGCGTCATCTTGGCGATCGAGCAGTTTATGCACCGGCATTTTTCCCTCGCTCCAACCGCCTCATCGCGAGGGACCGAGATGTCCATCATTCCGACCTTCCGAAGCGAACCTAAGCTGGTGCCGGCGCGCTTTGAGCCGGCGCCTCCATTGCTCTTGCAGGGCGCGCCGCTCTTGCTCGCGCACACGCTTGCTGCTGGCGTCCCACACGGTGACAACGATGAGGCCTAGAACCAGCCCAAAGAAGACAAGTTCGAGATATTCGAGCGGGCGTTCCAACTCAGGTTCGACGGTGCCGTCGCTGATCCAGCGGATCGGCACATTGAGGAGGCGCCAAAGGGGATCCAGAAAGGCGCCGGCTAGCTGAACCATCCGAGCTTTCTCCCCGGCGCTGGTTGCAGTCGTGCCCTCGTCTCGAGGTGCGAAACGCTTGCGGCTCGCCGTTTCCGTCGTGTCGGCGAGACGCCCGGACCAGCTCCGTTACAGCTTGCGGCACACAATCGCGTGATGGGTTGCCCCAGGCTGCTGAGGTGGTTCGAGGCAACCCCGGAACGGAGCAAGCCGAGTTTAGGGTTAGTGCCGATTTCCTTCGTAAGCGTGCCTCGTGATCATCCCTGATGCCAGTTAGAGCGGCCGCCGTCCTTGTCATCGAGTTGATTGCCCAGAAAACAAGTGACTCCTCCATGCACCCGACCGCCCATGCTTTTTTGCACGCACTCGCCGTTTGCCCGCTCTTGGCGGCGTCCCTGGCAGCGGCCGAGCCTGCTACGCCGATCGCCGCCAAACTCAGCCCACCGGTGGGGGCCCGGGACATGTCGGCCCAACACACGGTCGAGACGCTGATTTGGCTGACGCCATTGGCGAGCGTCGATGCGATGCGGCAGGCATTCTTTCGCGACGCCGGCGCCAAGTACGGTGACATCGTCTGGTGGTCTTCGTCAGATTGGAAGAACCAAACGGCCCTGGCGAGCGCCGCCGAGCAACAGATCTATTTCAACTTCAACACCCAAGAGGGGCCTGTCGTTGTCGATGTGCAGGCCGCGAACGACGCCTCGCTCTCGGGCGTGCTATACGATGCCTGGCAGAAGCCGTTGGTCGATGTCGACAAGGACCGGGTCGGCGCACGAAAGTATCTGCTGCTACCCCCAGGCTATAAACATAGCGTGCCCGCTGGATTTGTGCCGGTGCATTCGCAAACCTACAATGGTTACGGGCTCTTGCACGCACTGCCGAACGCGTCGCCTGAAGCAATCAGCGGCCTGACGCTGGCAAAGATGCTGAAACTTTATCCGCTGGCGCACGCCCCGAACCCACCCACGCCGCGCGTCATCGACATGGCGGCCAAGCTTTTCGACGGTAGCGTGCACTTCGATGCGAGCTTCCTTGCAAGCCTTGCCCGTATGGTCAACGAGGAGCCGGTGCAAACTCACGATCCCGCGCTGATCACGCTCCTCAAAACTCTTGGGATCGAAAAGGGAAAACAGGTCAGGCCCAACGCGAAGGCTCAAGCAGCGTTGCAACCGGCGCTCGGGGAAGCTGAGGCTCAATTGAGACAAGCGTTTGCCGATGATCTTGAATTGTTTTGGTCCGGATCGCGCTGGTCTCTACCGCCATCAGTCCCGGCCGGTTCACCTATTGCATTCGAGACCTCCGATGGTCCCGAGGTCAAGGCGCGCAGGGTATCGGATGTCACCGGCGATCGACCACACCGAAAGCCCGGGGAAACCAGCCTCGGCCTCCTTAGTCTTCGCGACGCGCGCGATCAGCCGTTAAAAGGGGCGAGCACATATAAGCTGCGTATCCCTGCCAACGTACCGGTAAAGCAGTTCTGGGCTCTGGGCGTCTACGACCGTACAACGCGCACCTACATCCGCAGGTCGCCGCGCGTAAGTGTGGCATCAAACGGGACGCTACAAAGCAACACCGATGGCAGCATCGATATCTATTTTGGCCCGAAGGCCCCTGCGGGCCAGGAGCCCAACTGGATCTACACCGTTGCGGATCGGGAATGGTTCGCAATCTTTCGCTTCCATGGGCCGCAAAAGTCACTCTTTGAAAAAACCTGGAGGTTGTCAGACATCGAGGAGGTAGACCCCCTGTGGTAATAGCAGCAATCCATAACTGCCGACCGCCGCATCCCAAGAATGCGGAAAGCTTCTCAGCATCGTGGCATATCGGCTTGGCTCCGATCTGCGCGCATCAGGTCCTGATCCCAGGGATCACGACACGGATCCCTCCCTAGCGCTGATGACTTTTGACTGAGCGCCCAAGGCTTGATGGGCGCCCCTGTCTGCAATGGGGAGACCGGCTGTCACAATATGCGAAATCCGAGTGTGGCGGTCTTAACGCGGGGGCGGTGCACGCCGGTCGCGAAGCGAGCTTGACCCTGGCTTTGCCAAAAGCCGCGGAACCCTCGTCTGGGCCGATCGTTCGACACGTAAACAACAGTTCCAAGGAGACAATCCAATGTTCAGGCCTTCACTCGCCCTTGCAATGATCGTCATGCTCGCAGCACCAACCGTCGCCTCTGCTAGGGATGGAACGGCATCGGCCAAATCACAGACCCCAAAGTCTGAAGTTGTCGTGAAGCACCGGCGAACGGCGGTGCAGCGTCGTGTTGGCTACCGAGCCGGGCCAGCTCCCGCGCACCGCAATTGCGGTGAATTCATGTACTGGAAGGGCGGAAAGTGCAACGACGCGCGCAACAAGTGAGGCAAGCGGTAAGCGTTCTGTTTGCGCGCTAGCGAATACGACACGGCCGTCGGCTGCCGCCGCCGACCAAAGATTTGCGGTGCGGGGAAGCTTCGCTTACTTATTTGACCGCACGGCATCGTGCGTCGGTATCGACGAGGGTACAACGAGATCGCTCTCCCGTGGCTCTCGGGGAAATTATGCATTCTGGGCTAGCTCTCGCGCCTTTTGCGCCCGCGATGGAGAAAAGCGGCGCGCGCAACAATGGCGCCTTCATCGAGCGCACACGCGCCGCCCTCTGATCTGTTGGCGAGCCGCTGCGCGTCTGGATCAAGGCGACACGAACCTTGGTGTCACATCGTTTCCCGCGCGGGCGGCCGCGTCAGGGCGGACGCCAGGTACCCATCCCCAACCGGTGACCTCAGGATCCAGCGCTTGGACACCTGCTAGGCCACGACTGGCTTGGCGGCGCCTCTCCCGGTCTCGGCGGCGGCGAAGTGGTGCGCAATCTCCGCACCGGTCGCGAGCCAGACGTCGCCCAGACCGCGCGCCCGCGCTATGAAGTCACGAAAGATACCAAGCCGCATCGGTCGGCCGGTGACCTGGGGATGCAGCACCATGGTGACGAGCCCCCCCCATTCGCGCACTTGGTCCAATTCGCCGTTCCAGATCGACAGAACGTGCTCTTTCGGGAACATCGGCCGCGGGCTGAAACGGTTCGACATCCCATAGAGCCAGTCGTCGAATGACATATTGACCGGAAGCTCGATGGGTCCGTCGGACCCATCCCTCAGTCGATGCCGATAGGGGCGGATGTCGTCACGGAAGGAAGATGAGTAGAGGATCCCTCGCTTGCTCAGGTGCTTGAGCAGGGCGTCATAGTTCTCGCCGGAAGGCGCCCGATAGCCGACGGGCTTGACGCCCAGAACCCGCTGCAAAACCTCGAGTGCCCTGTCGATTTCCTCAATGTCGTGCTCGAGATCGTCAGGATCGGGCCGCTTGTGAAGGTAGCCGTGATGGCCGACCTCATGACCATCGCGCATGATCGACTTACACATCTTGGGATGAGTTTCGACAACCCATCCGGGGATGAAAAAGGTCGACTTCAGCTCGATCGAGCGCAGATATTCGAGAAGCTTCGGCACCCCGACGCGTGGCTCATAGCCACCAAAGGACATGGTGACGAGACGATCGACATTTTTAATATCGTAGGAGATCCAGGCGCTCTCAGCATCTACGTCGAAGGAACTAAAGACCGCACAGCATTTGTCGTTCGGCCAAGGCCGCTCGGGTGCTGGGTCGCTTAGGTTGGCCGCTCGCCGTGGCACCTCCGGGATCAAACCCATGTCAACTCTCCTTTGCAAAGGCTCGCGCCAGTCTGCGGCGCCCGAATTCGGCAACCAAAAGCGCAACAATCGTCAGGGTCACAAGCAAGCTCGAGACCGCCGTCAGAGACGGGTCGACCTCAAACTTGACAGCCTCCCAAATCCGTTTCGGCAATGTGACCGTCTGTGGTCCGCCGAGAAACAGCACCAGCACCACCTCGTCGAACGAGGTGAGGAAAGCGAAGGCTCCGGCGGAAATGAGAGCAGGGCGCACCGAGGGCAGCGAGACGTGCCAGAACATGCGCAGGAAGGAGGCACCGCACGCGCGCGCGGCAAGCTCGACTGAGGTGTCCGCACGCAGGAAGGCGGCTTCAACGATGATGATCACGACGGGAAGTGCCAACACGGTATGGGCAAGCAACAACCCCAGCGGTCGCCCAATCAGGCCGAGTGGCGCGAACAGCACATAAAACCCGAGCGCCAGCACGATCACGGGCACGATCACGGGTGAGACGAGAAAGAACGAAACGACCGCGCGCCCCCAAAAGCGGCTGCGTGCCAGCGCGTAAGCGGCGGGGAGGCCGAGCAGGAGAGATGCGGTCGTGACACCGACCGCGAGCCACAGGGAGAGCCAGAATGCTTCTCGCCATTCGCGGCTTGCGATGCAGCGCTTGATACCAACGCAACGACCACTCACTCGGCGGAAAATCGAACAGTGCCGACTTGTTGAAGGACACGCCGATGACGACGAAGATGGGCGCCAGCAAAAACACAACCACGCCCAGCGACAAAACCCACAGCAGCAGGCGGCCGGTTTCAAGGGATGGCCGCCTCACGGTCGCTGCTCCACACCTGTCAACCGCTCCGCTCCGACGAGCCAGGCCCCGAGCGCAAAGATTGCGCCGACGATCGCCAGCAATGTCAAGCTGAGCATGGCGCCGAATGGCCAGTCGAGCAGGTCACGCACCACCATCTCGATGAGACCCGCAATCGTAATGTCCCGGTCGCCACCCAGCAGCGCTGGCGTAATGTAGAAGCCGACGGCCAGCATGAAGACAAGAACAGAGCCGGCGAGGAGACCGGGCAGCGAAAGGGGCAGGCTGACCGCGAGAAAAGTCCGCGCCGGCGTGGCGCCGAGCGAACGCGCGGCCCTGGGCAAAGCGGGGTCCATCCGCATCAGGACTGACCAGATGGGGAGCACCATGAAGGGCAACAACACGTGCACCATTCCGATCTGCACGCCGATGCTGTTGAAAAGCAGAGGCAGCGGCGCGCCGATCAGGCCGCTTGCCAACAGCAATTCGTTGACGACCCCGCGCCTACCGAGGAGGATCACCCAGGCCAAGCTGCGCGCCAGAACGCTGGTCCAGAATGGGATCATCACGGCAGCGCCAAGAACCAGCCGTGCCCGGGCACTGGTTGTGGCCATCAGATAGGCGAGCGGATAGCCCAGCAGTGCGCAGGCGAGCGTGGTGATGGCGGCGGTGCGAAAGGTCGTGATGAAAGCCGTGGTATAGGCGGTCTCGTGCACAAGCCTGATCGCCTGCGCCAACGTGAAGCCCGACTTGGGATCGCGAAAAGCCCAGCTGGCGAGAGTGAGAAGTGGGACTAGATAGACCGCCACCGAAAAGCCCAAGGCGCCGGCGACCAAAAGGCCCGGGCGGGCGCGCCACGCCCGCGAGCCGCTGCGGTTGGGCTGGGCAATCGCCATTGCCGGTCGATCAGCTCCTTTGCACCATCCATTTGGCATAGCGCTCGGTCTGTATTTCGATATTGGTTTTGCCATCCGCTCCGATCGCGCCCCACCAGGCTGTGTCGTTCCAGAATTGCTTCTTGAGGTTATCGGGCGCGGTGTTGAGGTCCCTGGCTTCTACCTCGCTCAGATGCTTGAAGGCATCCTGCGACGATGGACCATACGGAATACGCTTGGCCAGCTCGGCCTGCACCTTGCCATCGATCGCGAAATTGAGGAACTGGTAGACGGCATCGATATTCTTGCTGCCTTTGACAATCGCCCAATTGTCCGGAGCAAGTTTGCCGCCGGCGTATTCGACCTCGACGGGCGCACCTTCCCTCTTGGCAACGACCCCGCGTGGCCCAATCGTGCAGCAGATGTCGACTTCACCCTTGGAGACGAGTTGTAAAGCCTCGCCGTGGTTGGCGTACCACTTTGTCACCAGCGGACGCACGCGGTCCATCGCCTTCCATGCCCGCTCGACGTCGAGGGGATACATCTTGTCGATGGGGACGCCATCGGCGGCCAAGGCAACCTCGAGCTGAGGCGAGATGCCGCCGCGGAATGGGAAAGACCGACCGCCTTTGAAGGCATCACCGTTCCAAACGTCGGCCCAGGATTGCGGGTGCTTACCGGTGGGAAACGTCTTTGTGTTGTAGACGATATTGAAGCCGTAAATCAGGTGACCGAGACCGAACTCGTGATGTAGCACCCGAGGAATTGGGGCGAGGCGGCCGGCGTCGAGCTTGCCGTAATCGATCCTGTCGAGAAGATTGTTCTTGGCCATCGTTAGAATGGCCGGGATGTCGGTGTCCAGGATATCCCAGGTGATATTGCCGCTGTCGGCTTGCGCTTTCAACTTGGCGGCTTCCGGTGGTCCGTCATCTTTGACGCGGATGCCCGTGGCCGCCTCGAAAGGCTTGAACATCACCTCACGCATGGCGGTCACGCGCGATCCGCCCCATCCGGCAACCACGATCTCGCCCTTGTCGGCACGAGCCGGAGCAACATGAAGAAGGGTCCGCTGGAGGCAAGCGAGGTGCCCGCGACTCCCACGAGAAGCTGTCGACGTGTGACCCTATTTTGCTGCGGCATGAGAAATTTCCTTCTGACAAACAAGACTGAGAGGTGAGATCTGTGGGGCGAGAAGCAGCGCATCCTGACGCGCCCAGTGGACACGAACGGCCTGGCCAATGGAGGGCAAGAAGGCGTGTTGCCGATTGGCTTGCTTTGCCACAATGCACAGCCCGCCCGCGAGCTTCAGCTCGAAGCGGGAAATATCGCCCGTATAGACGATGTCGCAGACGGTGGCCGGCAGCCCGGCTGGGCTCGGCTCGGCCTCGATGCCAAGCTTCTCCGGCCGAAGCACCAAAGCCGCCGTTTGACCCGGCCGCACCTGCCCCGCTCCCGGCAGCAGAGGGGCACCCTTGCCGGGATCGAGCGCCAATCCGCCATCCGGTGTGGCGACGACAATGCCATCGACGCGCGTGCTCTCGCCAATGAAGCCGGCGACGAAGAGCGAATTGGGACGCTCGTAGAGATCGGATGGAGCACCAATTTGCACAATGCGGCCTTGATTGATCAGAGCAACGCGATCCGAAAGTGTGAGTGCTTCCTCCTGGTCGTGCGTGACGTAGAGGATCGTGATCCCGAGCTCGCGATGCAGGCGACGAATCTCGGTCTTCATTTTCTCCCGCAGTGCGCGATCAAGCGCGCCAAGCGGCTCGTCCATGAGCAGCAGCCCTGGTTCAAAAACGATGGCGCGGGCGAGCGCCACCCTCTGCTGCTGACCACCGGAAAGCTGCGACGGCAGGCGGTGCCCGAAGTCACCGAGACCGACGCGATTGAGAGATCGCTCGGCCAGACGCTTGGCCTCGCGAGGATCGACGCCGCGCATGCGCAACGGAAAGACGACGTTGCGCAGCGCCGACATGTGCGGAAACAGCGCGTAGTTCTGAAACACGACGCCGATACCGCGCTTTTCGGGCGGCAGGGGAACGATGGGGCGGTCGCCGAGGAGAATTTCGCCGCTGTCGGGCGCCGTGAAACCGGCAACCATCATCAGCGTCGTGGTCTTGCCGGAGCCCGACGCACCAAGCAGCGAAACAAATTCGCCGGCTGCCACGTCGAGCGAAAGATCAGCGACAGCACTCGCGCGTGCTCCCTCGTAACGCTTGGAAAGCGAGGTGATGCGAAGCGACGCGCCCCCGGTTCTGACGCTGCCTGCTCTGTCGCGTGCTGCCCCGTCATTCACGAACGTTGGCCCTTACTTGACCGATCTCGAGGACGGAGCGACCGCACCAATTTGACCGGTGATCGACCCATACTAGGCCGGTCGCCGATCGGCCGCAAAGTCGAACATCTTGCTTTGCCGTGCAGACAGCGATCGAGGTCGCAGTCGGCAATGATGATCTCGTCTGCAAGCCCCTTGGCTTCGACGACTATTCTGCCGTCGGCGTCGACGATGCACGAGCCGCCGATCAACCCTGCACCATCGTTGCCCGCCTTGGCGACCCTAGCGTCAAGGCCCCAGTACTACTAGGATCGGCCCGCGGAAGGGGGCCCATCTGAGCACTCCGACACGGATCACGCCTGCCATGGGTTGCAATCCCTTGAAGATCCCAGGCAGCTTTGCATTGGCAGCCTGGCACAAACCATAGGTTCGTCGATGATCATTCGGGGATCACTCTTGATGCGGGTGATATGACGTCGCGCTAGCTCCCAATTCTGCCTGCGATCTTTCGCTATCACACGACTGGCCTCACGCCAGCCTCGCTCATAGAAATACCCCAGTCGGCGCGCCCGACGGCATCTTGGCCGGAAGCTATCTGCCCTGCTCAGCGATAGGCTTGTCGCCCACCGAGCGGACGTTAATGTCGTGGCGCCATCGCGGCTTGTCCGCGTCTCATGTCCGAACGCCAAGAAGTGAGGATAAAGTCACATGACTGCCGCTGCTCTGACTGTGCCGCCGAAGCACGGACACCCCACGTTTCTGTTCTCGGAGCTCGCGCTCGATCTCGATAACTTGCAGGCGGATATCGCTTTTCTCGGGATTCCCTATGGCTCGGCCTATTCATTCGAGGACGTCAGCAATGATCAAAGCCGCATGCCTACGGCAATGCGCCAAGTCAGCGACCGCATCATCCGCAGCCTTGAGCGCTATGACTTCGACCTTGGCGGACCGCTCTACGACGGCCGCAGCATCCGCACGGTGGATTGCGGTGACGTGCGCACCGAAATCCTGGACATGAAAGGCCATCTGGGTCGCGCCGAACAGGCCGTCCGCAAGATTCTCAAGGCCGGTGCGCTGCCGATCGTGCTGGGCGGCGACCATGCTATTCCAATTCCCGTGCTCAGGGCGTTCGCGGGGCGCGGGCCGATAACGCTCATCCAAATTGATCAGCACCTCGATTGGCGCGATGCCATCAACGGCGTCAGGGATGGACTGTCGAGCCCCATCCGCCGCGCATCGGAGATGGAGCACATCGGCGAAATATTCCAGATCGGCTTGCGGGCAACCGGAAGCGCGCGTCAGGAAGAATTTGAAGCGGCCACGGCCTATGGGGCCCACCTGATCAGTGCCTACGAGCTGCATGACGCCGGCATGGATGCCATTCTGGCGCGCATTCCGGCGGGCGAGCAATACTACATCACAATCGACCTCGACGGCATGGATCCCGCGGATGCCCCTGCTGTCGCCGCGCCAATGCCGGGCGGCGTCACCTTTCTTGAGGCGCGCAAGCTGATCCGCGGACTGGTCCAGAAGGGGCGCGTCGTCGGCATGGATCTCGTCGAGATTACACCGCAGCATGACGTCAACAACATTACCTGCATCACCGCCGGACGGCTGATTGTCAATCTGATCGGCACGGCGGTGCGGGCCGGCTACTTCGAGAAAACCTAGGCAGTCCGTGGTGTTGGCCCGTGCAGCAAAGATGTTTCATGCCGTAGCCATGGGGAGCGGCAGGTGGCAGACTAGGCCGTGGCGAGGGCCGGCCTCGCGAAGGGGAGGCTCGACAGTCTCGCAGATTGTCACCAAGGCGCCGCGGGCAGCGCCCGGCGAATACGCAACCCGTGGCTTTGCCGCCGCGCCGCGCCTCCAGCGGAAGGCGAATGCGGTCGCGGTCAACACGCGTGATCGTCGGTACGGCGGAGAGAAGTGCTTCCGTGTAAGGGTGATGGGGCGGCGCCAGTACCGCGGCGCTGGCTCCGTTCTCGACAATGCGGCCGCGATACATAACGGCAATGCGATCGGCGAGGTAGGCGACCACCGAGATGTCGTGCGAGATTAGCAGATAGGCGACATCGAGGCGATCACGAAGGTCAGCCAGCAGATTGACGATGGCGGCCTGCACCGAAACGTCGAGGGCCGAGACCGGTTCGTCGCAGACAATGAACTGGGGCTCGGTAGCAATGGCGCGTGCGATGCCGACGCGCTGCTTCTCGCCACCGCTCATCTGGTGGGGATAGCGATCGACATAATGGGCTGGTAGGCGCACGCGATCGAGCAAGGTCTGCACGCGGCTGGCGACCTCGCCGGCGGGGACGATTGCGAACCGTTGCAAAGGTCGGGCGATGATCTCACCGACTGTCTTGCGCGGATTGAGAGATGAATCCGGGTTCTGGAACACGATCTGAGCGACGCGCCGCATGGAAGCTAGGCTGGCTTGCGGCGTGCGGGTGACGTCGATGCCGGCAATCTGAACGCTGCCGCCGTCGGGATTGACGAGGCGCAGGATGGCGCGGCCCAACGTGGTCTTGCCAGAACCCAACTCGCCGACGAGGCCCAAAACTTCACCGCGGCGGATTGTCAGCGTGACACCATCGATAGCGCGCACGCGGACCGGCCGAATCGCGGGTCTCCAGCCCTCGAAGGTGAGAGCGGCGAGGCCACGGCTCAAGGTAAAGGTCTTGGTGACTTTGTCGGTCGCAACCACCGCAGGTCTGTCGACCGACGTGCGGCGCGGCGCTTCGACAGGCGGCCCACCCGTCTGCGGCCATGTGGCGCTCGCGAGTTCGGCCGCGCGGAAGCAGCGCACGGCGCGTGCGTCGCCCGTGCCTTGAAGCCTTTGCGGCTCGCGGCAAGGCGGTTGCGCGAACGGGCAGCGCCGTTCGAAACGGCAGCCGGCGGGGAGTTGGCGCAGGTCCGGCAGGCGGCCGGGAATGCCCGCCAAGCGCGCCTGGCCCGCGTCGAGGCGCGGGATCGCCGCCAATAGGCCCTTTGTGTAGGGATGAAAGGGACGCTCGAATACCTCGGCCGTCGGGCCGCTCTCAACCACTTCGCCCGCGTAGAGGACGGCCACCTCGTCTGCGATGCGGCGGACAACCCCGAGATTGTGGCTGATGAACAGCATCGACAGCCCGCGCCGGCTTTGTAGCTCCTCCAGGAGGTCGAGGATCTGTGCCTCGATGGTGACGTCGAGAGCCGTGGTGGGCTCGTCG
The DNA here is from genome assembly GCA_963770295.1 of uncultured Alphaproteobacteria bacterium. GTDB lineage: Bacteria > Pseudomonadota > Alphaproteobacteria > Rhizobiales > Hyphomicrobiaceae > AWTP1-13. The sequence goes on along the minus strand of CAVYPA010000002.1, from coordinate 132,423 downwards.
AGAATCAAAAAGTCGGGCTCGGCCGCAAGGGCGCCGGCGATCAACGCGCGCTGGCGCATGCCGCCGGACAATTCGTGCGGATAGGCGTTGCCGACTGCAGCGGCTTCGGCGATACCAACCTCGTGCAGCAGTTGGGTGGCGCGCGCCACGGCGGCCATTTTACTGAAGCCTTTGTGATAGACGAGGCCTTCGCCAACCTGCTCAGCAATTCTGAGTGACGGGTTGAGCACGGAGAACGGATCCTGAAAGACCACAGCAATGCGTGCGCCGCGCAGGCGACGGTGGGCTTCGGGCGACAGCGCCAGCAGGTTGCTGCCGTCATAGAGGATGCGTCCGGCAGCAATCTGTGCTTCAGACGCCAAGAGCCCCATAATGGCCAGCGCCACCGTGCTCTTGCCGGACCCGGACTCGCCGACCACGGCGAGCGTGCGGCCTTTGCCAACGGACAGTGAGACCTCGCTCAGGGCGGTAATGGTGCCACCCGGGACGCGATAGCAGATGGTCAGGCCTTCGATCGAAAGGGTCATGGGCTATAGCCTCGCGACCTGGCTCTTCAGCCGAGGATCCAGTCGCTCGCGCAGGCCATCGCCAATCAAATTGATGCCGATCACGAGGAGACACATGGCAAAGCCTGGGGCGAGCGCAATCCACGGTGCACGATCGATGAAAGCGCGAGCCTCCGAGATCATCAGCCCCCAATCGGAACTCGGCGGCTGGGCCCCGAGACCGAGGAAGCTCAGGGCGGAACCGAGCAGAATGGCATAGGTCACGCGCAGGCTGGCCTCCACGATCAAGGGCGGCCAGGCGTTGGGCAAGATTTCTCGGAACAGGATGTAGGGTGCGCTCTCGGCACGGGCACGCGCCGCCTCCACGAACTCCGCGTTGGCAAGCCCCAGGGTGACGCTACGGGCGACGCGGGCAATAAGTGGCACGTAGACAAAGCCGACCGCAACGGCGGTTTTCCACAAGGCCGGCGGCGTGACGGCCAGCACCAGAAGGCCAAGCATGATGGCAGGAATGGCCATCAGCACGTCGGCGACGCGCATCAGCACCTCGTCGACCTTGCCAGCAAAATAGCCGGCGGCTAGCCCGACCGGGACCCCGAACAGCACGCTGATGAGGGTCGCGCCGATGCCCATGGCAAGCGAAAGCCGCCCTCCCATCAGCAGCCGGCTCAACACGTCACGTCCGTAGTCGTCGGTGCCGAACCAATAAGTCATGCTGGGTGGCTGAAAACGCGTTCGGATCGAGATCGTGTCCCAAGGATGCGGAGCGATCCACGGTGCCAGCAGGCTGAGCAGGACGATGCTGCCGACGATGACGAAGCCAGCCTTCAGCTGCGCCGGCATGGGGCGACGCGCTGGCGCCGGCGCGCCGCTCTCAAACGACAGTTCGGCCATAGCGGATCTTTGGATTTAGCCAGGCGTAGAGAAGATCGGCACACAGATTGGCGAACGCGTAAATGGCGGCCACGACTAGGATGGCAGCCTGCAGCATCGGCAAATCCCGCTGTTGGATGGAAAAGATGAGCAGCCGGCCGAGGCCCGGATAGGCAAAGACCGTTTCGATGACGACGATGCCGCCCATCAGCCGGCCGATGTCGAGGGCAAGCACCGTGATTGTGGGTAAGAGAGCGTTGCGAAGAGCGTGGCGAACAATGACGACACGCTCGGGCAAGCCCTTGGCCCGGGCCGCGGTGACGTATGGGCTCTCAAGGACGTCGATCATGCTAGATCGCGTGAGCCTGGAGACGTGGGCCAGGTGGGCGAACACGAGCGTCAGGGTCGGGGCAATCAGATGTTTCAGCCACACCGAGAAGCCGGCCGACAACGGCTCATAGCCAGAGGCTGGCAGCCAGCCGAGATACGCTGCAAAAACCAGGATGACGACGATCGACCAGAAGAACTCGGGCACCGCAATGCCCAGGTACGTGGTGACAGACACGACATGGTCGAGCGGACGGTTGTGGTGCAAAGCGGCGATCACGCCGAGCGCGATGCCAATGACCGCGATCAGGACGAAGGCGGAGATGGCCAAGGTGGCCGAACGTTGGATCGCCTCCGCCAAAATCGGCGCAACCGGCCGGTTCATCAGCATCAACTCGCCGAAGTCGCCCGTCATGAAGCGGCTGGCCCAACGCCAATATTGCACGGGCAATGGATCAGTGAGGCCGAGCTTGATTTCGAGAGCCTTGACTTGTTCGGGTGGCGCGAACGGGCCCAGAATCAGGTGGGCCACGCTGGCGGGCAAAATCGAGGTGATGGTGAAAACCAGCAGCGATACCGCGACAAGCACGAGAACGATCAAAAACAGGCGCCGCAGCACGTAGCCGGCCATCGTCTCTTCCCTTGACCCGTCGCCCGGGCTCTCAATTCGTGGGCATACCGTCCCCCGCGCGCCGCCACGCGCCTCGCGGCAGTGGACGGACACGCCTGCTGACGACCGCAGGACCGCAGCCGCCGCATTGTCAGCGCCTGAGGGTTACCTCTTTCAGTTCCAGCCATTGCATCGGCGTGGACTTGAAGCCTTCGACCTCCTTGCGCACTCCGTTCACGTGTGCCGCCGAGTAGGCAATGATGCTCGGTACCGTCTCATCGACGATCTTCTGGAACTCCAAGAAGATCTCTTTGCGTTTGGCCTCGTCGTTGGTCATACGAGCGGTGTCGAGCAGCTCGTCGACGCGCCCGTTCTTGTAGAGCCAGAGCTGACGATTCCAGCTCCCGGAGGAATGGTAGAAGGGATAAAGCGCCGTATCGATGGTCGGTCGTGCGAAGTAGCCATCGACATACATCTGTGCCTTGCCCGCGACGTTGGCCGCGTACGAGGCAAACGGTACGCGCTCGACATTGATGTTGATGCCAGCATTACGAGCCATGTCGCGCACGGCCACGCCGAGGCGAACACGCTGCTCACGCTCCTGCGGCACCTGCATCGTCACCTCGAAACCATTGGCATAGCCCGCCTCGGCAAGCAGCTTCTTGGCTTTGGCAATGTCCGGTGGCGGTGAGGCAAGCGACGCATTGAAGTAAGGATGACTGGGCGGGATCGGGCTGTGCGTCGGCGCGCCTTGGGCGAAGATCACCAGCTCGACGAGCGCTGCCTTGTCGATGGTCAGGGCGAGGGCCTGGCGGACCTTCATGTTGTCGAACGGAGCACGCTCGTTGTTGAGAATGACGCCGTCCCAGGTCGCGGTAGAGACCGAGTCGGCCCTTACCGTTGCATGGTTCTTGAACTTGTCGACCGTCTCGTAGGGCAAATTCCAAAGAATATCGACCGCCCCGGACTCGATCGCAGCGAGACGCGCGGCCGCCTCCGGAATAATGCGCATGGTGACGCCGTCGAGTTTGGGCAGCCCCTCCTCGAAATAGTCTGGGTTCTTTACGAGCTCGAGGCGATCGCCAGGCGACCACGAGACGAACTTGAAGGGGCCAGTGCCAACCGGCTTGGTCGAAAGCGTGTCGATCTGGTCTTTGGCCACGATGCGGAGCTGGCGCTCGGCGAAAATGTCGGGAAACCCGGCATACGGGATGGTGAGTGTGAAGCGAACGGTCAGCGGATCGATCGCCTCGACCTTGTCGACCATCGACAGGTTGGCGCGCGCCCGCGAGCCCGTATTGGGATCGAGAATGCGCTTGATGGTGGCGACGACATCCTCGGCCTCCAGCTTGCGGCCGTGATGGAACTTCACGCCCTCGCGCAGCTTGAAGGTCCAAGTTTTCAAATCCTCCGACGCCTGCCAACTCGTCGCGAGATCAGGCTTAACGGTCAAATCGCGATCGATGCGGGTCAGACCGTTGAAGACAAGATGAACATAGATGTACTCATCGCCGAGGGTCGTTTTGGCGAGATCGAGTTGATTGAGGGTGGTGCCGACGGCGACGCGGATCGTGCCTTGCGCTGCTACCGACGATGCGAGGCCGGCCAACATGGCCACCGCGACAACAATACGTCTCATGTAGCTCACCTCCGAAACACCCATTGCCATCAATTGTAGTACCCGCCGGTCGCGGTTTTCCAGGATTTATCTGCGATTGGGAGGTGATGCCCGCTCGGGGTCGATGGCACGCACCACGTATGGATCGGCTTCCGATTCGTACAACGACCATAGACGGGCGAGCTCTGTAATGGGTTGGCGGTGATCGTCGACCCGAAGATCGACGTACGCAAAAGCCTCCTTGTGTGCGATCAAGAGAGCCGCGGATGTGATGGGGGCAATCTCGCCACCGGCTGCTTCGCCGGCCGCCAAGGCATCGATCAGACGGCGTGCGAGCGGCAGATCGGGAGAGGTCTCGAAATTAGCGACCATGACGCGAGGAATTTCGGCCGAGCGAACGATGTTGGCAATCGACGCACAATCGCGCCCCTGGGCCTCGCCCTTCTCGCCGCCAACACTGTCGCCGGAGTAGGTGGCCGTGCGGCCGACCGCGTCGATGATCGCAAGCTGGCGCCAATGCCGGTGCGGGGTCGCGGCGACAATCGCCCGCATGGCTTCCTCGGCGCTAAAGCCGCGGACCAGAAGATCGAGAGCGAGCGGGCCAAGCCTCGGATCGGTGCGGTTTTGCGTGAGGACCGCCCCAACGCCGGCCCGGGCATACGGGCAACGCGAACCCACGGCAATCGACGACGTCGTCACGGCGGCGCCCAGCATTCCGGTTCGGGCGCAGCGTGCAACAAGGGAGAATGTCATGCCGAAGCGTCCGCAATCACCGCCGTGATGTCAACCTCCATCAGCAGTTCTGGGCTCGCGAGCCCCTTGACGATCAATGCACTGAAGGCCGGCTTGACCCCGCTCAACCTGCCGAGCACCACGTCGCAGACACCGGCAAGGAATGCCCGGTCGGTGACGAATACGGTTGCCTTGACCACATCCGAGAGCCTGGCGCCCGCCTCAGCCAGGAGCACCTCGACGTTGTCCATGGCTTGTTCGGCCTGGGCGACAGCATCACCCGGACCGTGCAGCACCTCGTCGAGATCGACGCCGGTTTGACCGCGCAGGACGACACGATCGCCGGCGCGCACGGCCATGGCGAACTGGCAGTCGAGGGGCTGCTGCTCGGTACCGTAGCGTGCGTTCTTCGACAGATACTTGCGCAATCGCGTATGCGGCTGTCCGGCGACCTTTACGAACGTATGCGCGTCGATTTCGAAGACGATCTCAGGCCGGGCGAAGGCCTGGACGATGATGCCCGTTGAAACTGGGTGGATATCGCGGAAGTGCTTGCCGATCATCGGATAGACGGCGGTGCGATAGGCGCGGTCAGAAATGTAGACGGTGATTTTGGCGACGTCATCGAGGCCGGAGCCCGCTTCCTGGAGCAGGGTGGCGAGGTTGCTCAAGGCGAGGTCGGCTTGCGCCGCAGCATCCTGCGGACGGCGGCCCGGTCCGACGGACCTGCCGTCGAATGTCGAGCCGGTCTGGCCGCGAATGAACAGCTCGCTGGCCCCCGCCGCGATCATCGAGCCCTGCCAGGAGAAGTTCTGGCCGTGCCAATCGGGATAGTCGTAGGCACGGTAGCGCTTCACGGCGGTTGCAGCGGACGCCGGAGCGAGGGCTTCCGCGTCGATTTGAACCATCAACTCCGCCGCGGCAAGGCCAGCGACCACAAGCCCCGTGCTGACCGGATAGACGTCGGGCAACCGGCGGCGGATCGCCGCGTAGATCTCCCGGCGATGACCGCGGTCGACGATCGAGGTGGTGAGCTTGGTGATGTCCTTGAGCGAACCCCCGGCGGCGCTGAGAGCTGCTTCCAGCCGGTCCATGGCGGCGTTCGTTTGGGCGGCCGCATCGCCCAGCACCGCGACCAAACCGTCCGCCTCGGCGCCACTCTGGGCGCTCAGGTAAATCCGCTCTCCCGCGCGCACCGCCTCCGCATAGGGTGCAGGGGTATCAGTTCCCGGCCGGTAAGCAGCGCGCTGGCGCAGGAGAAAGCGTCGGGGAGACATGCTGTAGCGGCTCCTAGCTGAGGTAAGTGGCGGCGGCAAGCACATGGGTACGCAGGACATGGAGATATTCTTCGATGTCGACCCATTCATCGGGCTTGGCCATGTTGTTCGGCGTACAGCCGTAAACGTAGGCCGGCACGTTGCGATGCCGCCAGTGCTTGCAGTCGGTGGCGCCGAGGCTGACCACCGGAGCCGGTTTGAGATGGCCCAGACTTGCCACCGTCTGTTGCAGGATGCCGACCATCCGGTGATTGGGATCGCACGTGCTGGGCTCGGCCGAGTGCGTCCACACGGGCGTAAGCTTGGCTTCCGGATAGCGGGCGAGGACCTTCTCGACCTCAGCCAGCATGGCGGCATGCGTCAGGCCGACGGGAAGCCGCATGTCGACCTCCAGTCGGCATTGGCCCGGGAGCACGTTGATCTTGAGCCCACCCTGGATGACGCCGACCGAAACCGTGACGCGGTCGAGGATTCGGCCCGCGCCGGCGCCCAACGCGCGATCCATGGCAAGGCGGCCCATGGCAATGGCGCGGCGAACATCTTCTGTCTGCGGCACCGGCAGGTCCTCGAGCGCATAGAGGTCGCCCAATAGCTCAGCCGCGAGGCGAATGGCATTCTTGCTCATGTGGGTATAGGCGGCGTGCGCACCCGGTGTCGCGATCTCGATGACGAGGCGCAGCGTACCCTTCTCGCCAAACCGGATCGTGCTGGGCGTCGATGGTTCACCGTTCAGCATGCAATCGCCGCGAAACTCGTCGGGAAACGTGTCGATCAGCCACTTGGCCCCCCAGGTACCGCCGGTCTCCTCGTCCGAGACGCAGGTCAGTGTCAGCTTGCCCTTCAGCTTGTCGTGAAGTCGGTGGAGGTAGATGTAAGTCCACACCGACGCCGCCGTGCCGCACTTCATATCGACAACACCACGGCCGTGAACTTTGCCATCAGCGATGGCGCCACTCCAGGGATCGCGCGACCAGGTGTCGGCCGGACCGGCGGGGAAGACATCGATGTGGCCATTGAGAACGAGGTGCTGACCCTTGCCGCCGCAATCGAACGAGCCGACAACGTTGGGCCAATCGGGCTTGGCGCTGCGGTATTCGACCGGAGCGTGCTGCGCCCTCAGGCTGTCGTGGAGGAAAGCGGCGGCACGCTTGGTATCGCCAGGGGGATTGGGGCTCGGCTGCGCCACGAAGTCGGACAGAAATTTCACGACCAAATCGCGATCGCGATCGATCCAGGCAAGCAGTGCATCCCGATGTGGCGTCATCTCACCCTCTCGTCTTTTGGCCCGATCAATCCGCCGTGGCGGGCTCGGCCTCAGGTGGGAAGTGACCGAGGCGCTTGGCCTCGTTCCATAGCTTCGTTGTGGCGGCGCGTCCTTTGGCAATGATGCCCGCCTCATCGAGGCCCAACACCTTGCCAGCGCGAACGACCACGCGCCCCTCGATGATGACCGTATCGACATCGGCCGAGGAAGCATACCACACCAGCGTCCTGATCGGATCGCGGACCGGCTGCAGGTGCGCCCGCATGGCATCGACAGCGACAACGACAAGGTCGGCGGTGGCACCGGGCCTGATCCAGCCGAGGTCGGGGCGACGTAGGATGTCGGCGCTGGCGATGGTGGCGGCGTGAACCAATTCGGCGGCGGTGCCGGATTGCCCTGGGCGGCGGCGACAGTCGCAGCCTTGACCTTCGCCGCGGGAGAAAAGAGGTAGGGGGAGCCATGGAGCCGCAGCCCCCATTGGCGGGCGAGGTCGAAGATTGCGCGCTGCCGCGGCCGGAACTGATCAACGAGCGTCGTCGCACCACTTTTCATGATCTCAGACCGAGGGCAACCAGGGCCTCGAGCTCGGCGTCCTCGAGATAGGTCATGGCTAGCGCGCCCGTCGGCATCAGCATCGAGTAAACCTTGCTTTCGCCGATGGCGCAGCGCGGCAGATCATCAACGATGCCGCGAAACAAAGGAGCCTTGATGGTGTGGTTGTGCAGATTGAGAAAGCCGGGGACAACGACGCCGTCGGGAATATCGATGGCTTCAGCGTCGGCCGGCGCATCGGCGGTGATGTCGGCAACGCGGCCATTCTCGATGACCACCGCCTGATCCCGCACGGAAATCTGCTTGTCCCGCAGCGACCGACTGATCCATTCGGCCTTGACGACCGTACGCGCCACGCCCTTGCTCTCTGCTGATCCGCCATCGCCGGCGCATGGAAATGCTGCTCAGTGTGCCACCGGGCTCGAGCCGCAAACAATAGGTGCAACGGTGATAATTTGCATCACACTATTCGGGCGGTGATAATGCCTCTGGGCAAATGCGCCTCCTGCGCCGAGCGCTGATCACGTTCGCCCTCGGCGCCCTCGGCGCCGTCGGCATTTGCGGCAGCCTTGGCGAGCGCTACGGTCGCGGCGTGGCTCCGAAATAGAGGCAAGGCCGCTCGAATGAACGGCATCCATGGTCGAGGAGGAGGTGACAGCAGAGATGGCGATTGCGGCACCCTTGCGGCTCGCAACGTTCGTTGCAGACGCGCGCTACGAAGACCTACCGACCGAGATTGTGGAAAAGGCCAAGCGACATATCCTCGACACCTTGGGAGCGGGCCTTGCCGGAGCGACTTCGGAGGAAGCCAAGCGCACCCTCAAAGCGCTACTGGCGAGCGACGGCCCCGGATCAACCGTGGTGTGGGGCACTGAGAGTAAGCTTTCCCCTCGCAATGCGGCTCTGATCAATGGAACCGCGGCACACGCCTTCGAGCTCGACGACACCGGCGGGTGTGATCATTCGGGAGCCGTTGTCTTGCCGGCGGCGTTGGCCGCTCTCGATATTGCCAGGCGGCCGGTCAGCGGCGCCGAGTTCACCTTGGCGATCGTGCTCGGCTACGACGTGGCGCGACGTGTGCTCGATGCGTTCGGTGGGTATCCGGCGCATAACGAGCCTGGGTGGCATTCGACGGGAACATGCGGGACGTTCGGCGCGGCCACGGCGGCGGCGCGCATCCTTGGTCTCGATGCCGATCGGACCGCCGACGCGATCAGCACGGCAGCGAGCTTCGCGAGCGGGCTTTGGGCCTTCATTCATGATGGAGCGATGACCAAGCGTTTGCATGCCGGAAGAGCGGCCGAGGGTGGCCTTCTTGCCGCCCAGCTTGCCGCCGCGGGTGTGAGCGGGCCAAGGCGCGTCTTCGATGATGTGTGGGGCGGCTTCTTCAAAACCTTTGGCCATCGGCCGCCCGTCCCGGAGGCGCTGCTGCAGGATCTGGGTAGAGACTGGCGCATCCGGATGGCCGCGATCAAGCCCTATGCATCGTGCCGCGACACGCATGCAGCGGTTGATGCTGTACGGCGTATCCTAGCGCGAGGCACCCTGCAGCCGGAGGACATCGCCGCTGTACGCGTGCGGGCCAATACCTTTCTCCATGGTATGGTGGGCGGGCGCGATTGCGCCACGTTGCCGGCAGCCCAGATGAGCTTGCCCTATGCCGTGGCCTCGGCGCTCGTGTTCCGAGCGAACGGTCTTTTGGCGTATACCGAGGAACGCCGACGCGATCCCAAGCTGCTGGCAATGATCGGGCGCGTCCATGTGGTGATCGATCCGACGGTGATATCAAGCGCAGGGTCTTCGGTGACCTTCCAGTTGAGGGATGGCAGCAGCATCGAAGAGCCGACTGCGATCCCCTTGGGCGCACCGCAAAACCCGATCGACGACAAGGCGCTGATGATGAAATTCGAAGAATTGGCCGGCCTTGTTGCTCGAACAGAGTATTGCACCGAGCTTGCCGCGAGCGTGCTTGACCTCAATGGGAGGCAGGACGTGCGCAGCCTGTTGCCCCTTTTGCGAGAAAGCCGCAACGGAGCCAGTTCCGTTCAGGGGTAATCCAGAGCGCTCGGCTGGTTCTCCAGCTCGATCTCGCACCCGAGCCTCAAGGCCGCCGTGCGCCGAAAGGTGAGAGGTGCGGGCCCCACGCTCGCGGACGCCTTCGGAGGCTCCCGCTAACAGAGACAGCGTATACCCCTGGCGAGTTGGCCCTCGCCCTTTGCACCCTCTCGCTAATCATCTCAGACCTTGCAGCCGAACCAGGACATTGCGGTCTTCCTCTGTTCGGCGCTTTGTTTGCAAGCGTTCTCGAGGCTTCTTGGTGTTAGGGTTCTTGGCCATGTCCAACCCCGCCCTGCGCCACCGATCGGTCGACTGGCCCTGGAAGGTTGCTCGCCGAGCAGCCGGAAGCAGAGCGATCACACACGTCTCGTCCTTCTTGAGGAAATCATCGCAGGCCGCAATGGCGAGGGTTTAGGCGTTCAGCCCAATGCTCGTGCGGTGCGAAACTCCTCTTTGCAATGACGAAATGCCAAGAAAATTGTCGCGCTAGCGGCGAACGCGCACGCCCCAGATCGTGCAGCATGAGCCTTTTGCTTGGCAAGATCCGCGCACTCTCATGGGTTGGGGTGATCAACCCGACCGATGTGTTGGCGCGAGCCGCGGATGATGTCTTTATGGCTCTTTCGGAGCTCCGCGCGGTCAGCAAGGAGTTTATAGCACTCGGCAATCAATAGCATCCCGCGCCTGGGCTGCGCGTCCGTGACCCCGGTTGCAACGGCTCGAGCCTCCTCTTCGAGCTTTCGCCAAAATGGACCATCCCGTTCAGTGTTGTCTGCGGGGATGGTGCGCCCGTGCGGGTCTCCCGTAGGTCCGGAGCTCGCCCCGGCTTCAGACGTTAGCGCCGTGCGTCTCCTTCGGGCCAAAACGCGCGCAATCGTAGCAAGCTGCCAGATCCTGAGACGCCACATCGATGACATTTTGCATACTCGCCGGCTGTCATTTTTTACCGCGATTTCGGTTACTTGGCGAGGCCGGTTGCGTTGCTCGTTTGCAACTGAGCTCATTGTTTTTGAGCGCTTCCGCTCGCACCTGTAGCAACTCCAGATTTCACCCGTCCTGCACGGGCCTGCTTTCGAGGCCATCGAAACGCGCACCTTCGAGCGATTGCCCAAGGCAAGCGCCCCCGGCGATGCTTTCCTTTTTCATCCAAGCGGTGTGTCGGATTTCGAATACCTGACGGCCAATTGCACGCGGCCGATCTGTCGGAGCCTTTTATTCGCTCACTGACCCCTCTTGGATCTTAGCCTCTGCGAAGGCAGCCAACTTCTCATATTCAACGGCGATGGCGATTAACGTTTCCCTTGTGATGGGGTCAGTCGTGCGCTCCGCCTCGCGGCGTGCGTCCTCGGCACGCTGCCGCCACCGCGCGGGATCTTGCTTCACTGGGCTCCGCGTATTCATGCAAGACCAACCTGCGACGCTGCAGTGAGTTCCAGCGGAAACCGTGTTTCAGCGAGCCGACAGGGCGATTGCGCCATGTCTACGCATTTTCTCGGCGATGAACGCAAAGCCAAACGTTGGCGGCGCCGCGAAGCACAGGCGCGGGTCATCGCCCTTTCCATGGCTGATCTGGAAAATAAACGCGTACTGCTGTCGGTCGCCGAAGGTTACAAGCGACTGCCGAGCGCCGAGGTGCGCGCTGCGAAACAACTCATCGACGGCGCAGGCTTTCGACAGCCTTGAAGGTGAACGGCGACCCCTTCGATGCGGCCCGGGCCAACATGGCCGGCAACTTCACTGGCAACCCCGCCCAGATCGAGGCGGCCCGCCAGCAGCTCGCGACGGCCCCATTATCAATCGCGTCTGAAAGCAGCCGCGAGGTGCAGGTCGCGAAAAAAGGCGGCCTTGCAGAGACCGGCGCTTGACGAGCGCGGGCTGCGAGCCGCGTGCCTCGGCAGTCCAGCCTACGCGTAGGGGACAAAGGACCTTAGCCAAAACCCGGCCCGGGGGCGGCGACCGTGGGACTGTGTCCATGCACGGGACTGTGTCCATTGTGGGTGACGTTTGCTTGAGGTGATACGTAAACAATCCGCCGAGGACCGTCGTTATAAGAGCGCAACTCAATGCGTCGCAAGGCAGAGGTAAATTCCAAATCGAAGGCATTCGGTGCGGCGGCGCCATAAGTCTGACGAGGATGTGATGCGCGAGGCGAGATCGGGATCGCGTCTAGATCGCCGCGTTTTTCTGATCATTTCAAACGCCCCGCGTTCGAGGTAAGGCGCTTTCTGTGCTGAGTTCGAACTTCCGTGCGCCAGCGGCGCTGCCTTAAGCCACGGCGCCGAGCTGACGCCAGCCCGCGTGGATCAGCAGGGGGTGAGCGGCAAAGTCTGCAAGGGCGCGGTCCACGCCGGACCGCCGCTAAGGTGATGCGGGGTGCGAGCAGTGAATGCGGCGTGCATTGGTCGCTAGCAACGAGGCCTCCGGTCGAAAGAGGAAGCACGTTGCGTGGACGAAACCGGCGGGGAAGAACCGGGAGGTATTGCGAGTGACCTCGGCTGGACGGGGTAACCGCGGAGGAGCCGGTAGGCGTCAACAGCAACCTCGTCATCGGTGGCACGCTGCGAGTCGGCGACAATCTCGAACTGGTCCATTCAAGGCCGGCAGTCTGATCATCCACGGCGGTGATCCAAGTCTCGATGGCCGGACGCAGCAAACCAATCGGGCTCGTCGACGTGGGCGAGCAGTTGGTCATCAACTTCAACGTCGACTATAGACAGGGTGTCCTACGCATGAGCGACCTCCTCATCACTGGCGTGCTGTGATCAGTTGACAAAGTTGGGCCGATCCACGCTCAAGCTCGCAACCTCCGCCTCCGTGGATGCGACCCAATCTTGATGGCCACTCAGGAAATGACAACAGCGCCCTGGTCAACATGGGCAACCAGCCGATCGTCAGTTTCAATGAAGACCACGAGAACGGCGCTTGGTTCGTGGCGATCTCACAGCCACCGGACCTATTCAACCGCACGGCGGTGATTGCACGGGCGTTCGACGTCGCCTCTCGGCAGCAGGTCGCGCTCTGATAATGCTATAAGCGGTTGACGGCATCGGTCGTGGTCGGTCTAATTGCGCCAGTGCGGCGCGACAAGCCACACTCTCGTGCATGGCAGGGGAGACCATCATGACCAAGCTGATCTCGCGCCGGCGCGTGCTGGCTGGCGCTAGCAATGTCGTCGGGGCCGGCACACTTCTTTTGGGCCGGCCGCTGCACGCGCTTGCGCAGACACCCAAGCCAATCACCGTCGGCTTCATCTATGCTGCCACGCGCAACGATTTCGGCTGGAACCAGGCCCACGCCGTAGCCGCCAAGCGCATCGCCCAGCTCCCAGGTGTTAAGCTCATCGAGCAAGAACGGGTACCCGAGACGGTAGAAGTTGAACGGGTCATGGAAAGCATGATCCAGCTCGACGGCGCCAAGGTGGTGTTTCCAACTTCGTTTGGCTTCTGGCCGTTCATTCAGAAAATCGCGCCCAAGTATCCCGATGTGTTGTTTGTTCATGCCGGTGGACTTTGGAAGGACTCCGATCCGAAGAACACGATCGGTTATCGCGGCTATATGGAAGAGCCGCACTACCTCTGCGGCATCGCCGCGGGCATGATGAGCAAGACCGGCAAGCTTGGCTTCATCGGCTCCAAACCGCTCTACTTTATTTTCAATAACTGCAATGGCTTTGTCATGGGCGCACGATCGGTGCGCCCCGACGCCACCTGCCAGGTGGTCATCACCGGCGATTGGGACAATCCGGTCAAGGAGGCGGAGACCGTCAATTCGCTCGTGGATCAGGGCGTGGATGTGATCGTCGCCAACGTGGACAGTCCCAAAGTGGCGGTGGAAACAGCAGAGCGACGGGGCATCATGAGTTGCGGGTATCATACCGACCTATCGGCGCTGGCACCCAAGGGTTTCCTCACAGGAGCCGAGTGGAACTGGGCCAAGGCCGGCGATTTCGTCCAGGCGTGGCAGACCGGTGGCGCCTATCCAAATCTGTTTCGCGGCGGGTTCCGGCAGAACATGGTCGCCATCAGCCCCTTCGGCAAGACCGTGCCCAAGAACGTACAGGATAGCGTGGTTGATGCGCGGCAAGGGTTTATCGACGATACGCTGAAGCTCTACAAAGGTCCGCTGAAGGACAACAAGGGTAATCAGGTACTCGCTGCCGGGCAGGAGATAGCCAACACCGACAATCCATTCAAATTGAGCGTCAAATGGCTTGTCGAAGGCGCGATCGGCTCGACCGGCTTGCAGTAGAGGGTGCACCGGCACAGACCAAGGCAATGAGTTCCACAAAAATGCGGGAGCCCATGCCGACCGGCGCCCAAGGACCGGCGTCGCGCGACGCCGAGACGTGGCCGAGGCGGGAGCGCGGCTTTTCGACCGACGCCCTGGAGTCGCTCCTGTTGTCGCTGCTGGCAATGGCCGCGGCGGGGCTACTGTTCGAGTCTTCCTGGCATTGCAGGGGCATGATGCGCTCGCGGTATACCGAACCGTCTACCTGGGCGCTTTTGGCACACGCTTTTCAATCGAGAGCACATTGACGCAAGCGGCGCCCCTCCTGTTGACGGCGCTCTGCACCTTGATCCCCGCGCGGGTTGGCCTGCTGGTGATCGGGGGGGAAGGGGCGGTTGTACTGGGTGGCCTTGGCGCTGCGCTGGTTGGCGTTGCCCTCGGTGGTGCGTCCGAAGTGGTCGGAACCGTGCTGACAATAGCCGCCGGCGCATTGGCCGGGGGAGTGTGGATCGGCGCTGCGGGCGCGCTCAAGCATTTTCGTGGCGTCAACGAGACCATCTCCACCCTGCTGCTCAACTACATCGCCATTGCCCTGCTCAACCATCTGGTGAGCGGCCCGATCCGCGACTTCTCCCAGACCCTTAAGGCCCAGAGCTGGTCGATCCCTAAAGGCTTCATGATCGGCAATATTCCGAACTTGTCGGTGCATTGGGGTTTGATCATCGGCCTTGTTGTCTGTGGTGCGCTGCACCTGCTTCTGCGCCACACGACGCTCGGCTTCGCGATGGATATACTGGGTGGTAATCGGCGCGCGGCACAAATGACGGGTCTGCCGATTGGCCGGCTCGTTCTGCTTGCCTGCTTCCTGGGCGGCGCCGCCGCTGGGCTCGCCGGCGCCATTGAGATCGTGGCGGTACACGGCGCCGCCAGCGAATCCCTGGTTGTCGGACTCGGCTACGCCGGCATTCTTGTGGCTTTTCTTGCGCGCCAAAATGCCCTGGCAGTGGTCCTGGTAGCCCTGGTGCTCGGCGGAATTTCGGCCAGCGGCGGACTGCTCCAGCGCCGCTTCGACATTCCGCACGCTGCGACCACTGTGTTGCAGGGACTGATCTTCCTCTGCGTGCTCGCTAGTGGCACCTTTCGAGGGCGGCTCCTGCCCCGCCGGGGGGCTGCATGACGGGCACCTTCGATCTCGGCTGGTGGGGCGTGCTGCTCGCCATTGTTGCCGGTGCGATCCGCGTTTCCACGCCCTATCTGCTCGTGAGTCTCGGCGAGACCCTGACCGAGAAAAGCGGCCGGGTGAACCTCGGTTTGGAGGGCACCCTGGTGCTCGGCGCCATGAGCGCGTTTGCGACGTGTTATCTGACGGGCTCACCCTGGCTCGGCATGCTCGCTGCCGGCGTTGCGGGCAGCGCGCTCGGATTGCTACACGCTGCCATCTGCAATCTGCCTCGTGTCAACGACATCGCCGTCGGCATCGCGCTGCTCATTTTCGGCATCGGCCTGGCGTTCTTTCTCGGCAAGCCATTCATCGAGCCGCGTGCGGCGATGCTGCCCGGACTGCCCCTCGGCAACTGGAGCGCCAATCCGGCGATCCGCTCGGCCTTTGAAATCAGCCCGATGTTCTTCGTCGGCATTGCGCTCGCCATCATTCTGGAGTGGGGCTTCAAAAACACGCGCTGGGGTCTCATCCTTCGTATTGCCGGTGAGAGCGCCGATGCCGCGCGCGCCATCGGCCTTTCCGTGCATCGCATCCGTACGCTGGCTACAATGGCCGGTGGGTTCCTTTCCGGTCTCGGCGGTGGTTTCTTGTCTCTGTACTACCCTGGAAATTGGAACGAGGGTCTGTCAAGCGGCCAGGGTCTGATGGCGATAGCACTGGTGATTTTCGCCCGCTGGAGCCCGTTGCGCTGCTTTTACGCCTCTTTGCTGTTCGGGGGTGCCTCGGCCATCGGGCCGGCGGTACAGACGGTCGGTATCAGCGAAGGCTACTATCTGTTCTACGCCGCCCCCTATGTCCTGACGCTCGGCCTGCTGATCTACAGTTCCTCGCGCACTCGCACTCTGGCCGGCGCACCGAGTGAGCTATCGATTTCGCGATGAGTGACAAGCCGACGCCCGCCCCGCCCGACATCGAGGTTGCCGACCTATCCAAAAGTTTTGCTGCTGTGCGCGCGCTCGACCGGGTCTCAACGAGATTTCGCGCCGGGCGCGTGCACGCGCTCCTTGGCGAAAACGGTGCCGGAAAGAGCACGCTCGTCAAGTGTCTGATGGGTTACTACCGCGCCGACGCCGGACAAATTCTGGTGGACGGGCATCGGCGCGTCATGTTGCATTCGCGCCACGCGCATGCCCTCGGGCTCGGCATGGTTTATCAGCATTTCACGCTGGTGCCGCAGATGACCGTGGCGGAGAACTTCCTACTCGGGCGTGAGCGCCTCCCCGCCATAATTGACTGGGGCAGCGAGCACGCCGCGCTCGATGCCTTCATGGCACGCATGCCGTTCCGGCTTGATCCCCGGCGCCTCGTGGCGACGCTGGCGGCTGGCGAGAAACAAAAACTCGAGATCTTGAAGCAGCTCTACCTCAACCGACGCTTCATCGTGCTCGATGAACCGACGTCTGTCCTCACCCCTACCGAGGCCGACGAAGTGCTGGGCGAGATGCGCCGCCTGACCGACGCGCGGCTGCTCACCGTCGTGTTCATCACGCATAAGCTACGTGAAGTGGTGCGATTTGCCCAGGACGTAACCATTTTGCGCGGCGGCAAGGTGGTGGCCCAAACCGAGGTCGTTGCAGCGTCGGAACCGAGCTTGGCACGGATGATGTTCGATGAACCCGCATCGGCCGAAAAGACCGACCGGCCGCGCAAGGCCGCGCCGCGGGCCACCGATCCCTATCTCGAGCTCGCAGGCATTGACGCAGTCGGCGACCGAGGCACGCCGGCCGTGATAGGCGCGAGCCTCAGCGTTCGCCCGGGCGAGATTGTTGGTGTCGCCGGTGTCTCCGGCAACGGCCAGAAAGAACTGGTGCAGATCCTCGCTGGTCAGCGCGATAGACACGCCGGAAGCGTGCGCGTGGGCGGGCACGCGTTTCGCGGTACGCGGCGCGAACTGGAACGATGGGGCGTGTCCTTGCTGATCGAAGAACCCCTCGCCAATGCCGCTGTCCCTTCCATGTCGGTAATGGAAAACCTGGCTCTGCGGCAATTCGATCGACCTCCCATAGCAATCGCTGGATTCGTGCTGAAGCGGCGCGCGTTACACCCGTTCGCGCACGCGCTGATCTCGCGCTACGGCATCCGTGCCGGCTCGGCTTCAGCGCCGCTGAACACGCTGTCAGGCGGCAACATCCAGCGCACGGTATTGGCGCGCGAACTTGCGCGCGCAGTGCGGCTGCTGATCATGCAAAACCCGTGCTTTGGGCTCGACGTTGCGGCCGCCGGCGAAATTCGGCGCCAGATCATGCGCGCCCGCGACGATGGGGCCGCCGTACTGTTAATCAGCGAGGACCTCGATGAGGTGCTTGAGCTGTCTGACCGCGTGCTGGTGATGGCCGGCGGACGCATTACCTATGAAACGGATCGTGCCAGCGCCGACCGCTATGAGATCGGGCGACACATGACACAAGGTATGGCGAGGCGATCGGCGTGACTTTCATGTTAATCAGTGGTGGGCACGTGCTCCGTGCTGACCTCAAGACTTGCAGGCCGGCGGACGTGTTGATCGAGGACGGCTTTATCCGTGCGATTGAGCCGCCTGGGCAAATCACGCGCGGTAACCTTATGCGCATCGAGGCGAGCGATCGCCTGCTGGTGCCCGGCCTCGTCAACGGTCATACGCATGGGCACGGCGGATTGGGCAAGGGCGCTGTGGCCGATCGCATGCCGCTCGAGGTATTCCTCAGCGCCAGCGGTGCCATCAATGGCAGCCGCACCATCGAGGATAAGCGCCTCAGCGCGACGCTGACCGCGGTCGAATTGGTGCGCAAGGGTTGCACCGCCGCCTACGACCTTTTTGTCGAATACCCGGTACCCTCGCGCGAAGGAATGGATGCGGTGGCCGAGGCCTACGGTGAGGTCGGAATGCGCGCCGTCATCGCGCCTATGATGGCCGATCGCACCCTATATTCGGCTTTGCCGGGATTGATGGAGGCCCTGCCGCAGCAGCTACAAGAGCGCGCGCGGCAAATCACGGCAGCTCCCTACGAGGCCAGCGTGGGGGCCGCCCGGGAGATCCTCGGTAATTGGCGGTTCGACCGAGACCTGTTGCGACCTGCGCTTGGGCCAACCATTCCGCTGCATTGCAGTGATGCATTTCTGCTGGCATGCGTGCAACTCGCGGAAGAGTATGGCGTTGTGGTGCAGACGCACGTGGCCGAGAGCAAGGCGCAGGCCATGCTCGGATTGCAGAAATACGGCAAGAGCCTAGTGGCGCATCTGCAGGGGCTGGGCGTACTCGGCCCTCGCTTCAGCGCTGCGCACGGCATCTGGCTTGATGGTGACGATATCGCTCGCCTCGCGGATGCCGGCGCCGGCGTCGTCCACAATCCAATGAGCAACCTTCGGCTTGGCTCTGGTGTTGCACCTGCGCGCGCGCTTCTCGACGCCGGCGTACGAGTTGGGATCGGCACCGATGCCAGCAATACTTCCGACGGGCAAAACATGTTCGAGGCGCAACGCTTGGCAGCCCTGCTATCGCGCATCGCCGACGCCGACCCCGCACGCTGGCTGTCGGTCGAAGAGGCGTTTCGAGCCGCGACCGAGGGAAGTGCCGCGATTCTCGGCTTCGAGCACATCGGCCGCCTGGAGCCGGATTATCGGGCAGACATCGTCTTTCTCGACATCGGCCACATCAATTACGTACCGCTGCGCAATCCCCTGCGGCAGTTGGTGCTTGCAGAGAACGGCGCGGCGATCGACAGCGTGATGATTGACGGTCGCTTCGTGCTGCGCGGGGGCCGCATGCTGACGCTCGACGAAACCCGCCTGCGGCGGCAGGTCGAGGCGGCGGTTGAGCGGCTTGATGCAGCTAACGCCGGGGCTACGGAGGCTGCCGAGCCCTTCCGCGATCTCGTTGGGCATTTCTGTCTGGCGCACGCGCGTGCGCCATTCCATCTCCATCGTCGTCTGCCTGACGCCAATTGAAACCAGGCCGCGAATGCGCGGCGCAAAACCGAGCTGGGCATGACGGCGATGAAGTCGATGCCGGTGCGATCGGCTCGGAATTTCGTATGGCGCGATTGTGGTTGGGCCGAGGAACAGATCGTGACGCTCGATCGTCGCTCAAAGACCCCCAGCAAGTCGGGGGTTGCCGGCCGCTCCTGCGCATGGGTTTCAACCGCGCTCGCGGCTGACCTCAGGGCACAAATGGCACTATCCGCTGAGCCCGGTCAGGATCCCACACGGCGCCGAGAGGGCGGCGCAATGCCGACGGCAGCGTCGGGTTTCAAGGGCGTGGTGGTAGAGCCACGCTAGTGCCGTCGCTGGTTCCTCCGCATTTTGACCCGCTTGCACGCACTCCGGTCGACAGCATAATGTCTTTTTACATAGCGGGGCGTTGGCATCAGGGGGGAGCCGCGCATGTCCAAGGCCACTGGGACGGCCAGCGGGAGGCTGCGGGTCTTCATCTCTTGCTCCCGGGACGATTTTGATTTTGCAGATCAGCTTGAAAAAGCTCTGCTCTATGGTGGGTTTTCCATCACCGCTGGCCGCGATAGGATTTTAGGCCTTGACGATTGGCAACGTAGGCTCGGCCAGCTCATTGAAGAATCTGAGGCGGTCGTGTGCGTGGTGTCGTCAGCTTCGGCGACGAGTGAAATCTGCCGCTGGGAACTCGAAGAGGCGGCACGCCTTGGTAAGCGTACCGTCTGCGTAACTTGCCATCCGCTCGATCAGATCAGCCCGCCAGTCCGGGCGAGAGGTCCTGAAAGGATCTCTTTCTATGCGGACAGAGAGTCGCCCGGTTCTGGATTCGGCGCTGGTCTGCAGCGCCTCGGTGTCGCACTCACTGCGGATCTTGACGCTCGACCTGGCTACTCGCAACTGCTGCGCACCGCAGGAGATCAGCAGGGAGGTCGCGACTTCGACGGCGAACGCAAGCGCCCTCAGGAAATGCCTGCCCGAAATGCCGGGGCGTCTGTCGGTGCCGCGACGGAGCTAAGCGCGAAAGTTGATGCGTCTGGGCGTAGGAGGTCGATCATGCGGATCGGCGTGTTTGCGCTCCTAGTGTGCGCAGCCGTGGTCAGCGGCGCTGGCTATCATGTTCTGTCCCAACAGCAAGATGCCCTGCGCCAGAAAGACGATGCCGAGAAAAAGCTACTGGCGACGCAAGAGCAGATTGCACTCGTGAAAGCCAGCAAACGCGAAATCGAACGCAACTTTCGCGAAGGCCTGAAGGCGGACTCCTATTTTCGCGCTGATCAGGCTGCGCACACTGCAGCAGAATTCGGTGCTGGGGACCCTGCTCGCCCTGGAAGGCCTGCGAGACGAAATGTCAGACGATGAAAGACAACGTTCACGACCATTCGTGAATGAAACGTGGCGCGCTGCCCAGATCGGTTTGCAAAACCAGCGCGAGCGAAAGATCCTTAGTGGGCACACCGGTTCGGTTTTGGGTGCCGCATTCGCGCCAGATGGCAGCGGCATTCTGACCTTCTCCGCAGACGAGACGGCGCGGCTTTGGGACCCCGCCGGCAACTTGCTCGCGATTCTCCGTGGCCACGCCGACATTGTGACTAGTGGTGCGTTTGCTCCTGACGGAGGTCGCGTTCTTACAGCGTCCGATGACAGGACGGCCAGGCTCTGGAGCCGCGACGGCAGACAGCTCCTCATCATGCAGGGTCATACTGCCCCAATCAGCAGCGTAGTGTTTGCACCAGGCGGTGATCGCATCTTGACTGCTTCTTGGGATGGTACCGCGCGACTTTGGGACGGCAATGGTACCTTGCTTTTCACATTGCAAGGTCACAAGGGAGTAGTCACCAGCGCAGTATTTGCGCCTGACGGTAATACGATCCTGACCGCCTCCACTGATAAGACAGTGCGGGTGTGGCACCACGACGGTACGCTGGTCGCCATCCTGCAGGGCCACAAGGGTCCGATAGTTAGCGCAGTATTTTCCCCCAACGGGAGCAACATCCTAACCGCCTCCACAGATAAGACCGCGCGGGTGTGGGACCGCGATGGCAAGTCAGCAATCAAGCTGGAGGGCCATACGGCACCCCTTAGCTTCGCCGCGTTTGCCGCTGACGGTACCCGCATACTGACGGCCTCTGCGGATGGTACAGCACGGCTTTGGAGCTCTAATGGTCAGCCGATCGCGGTTCTGCAAGGCCATACCGACAAGGTCAACAGCGCACAGCTCTCAGCCGATGGCGGCTATATTCTGACCACGTCGGATGATGCCACGGCACGGCTTTGGGATCGTGAGGGCAAGGCGCTTGCAACGCTACAGGGCCATGCAGGATTGGTCTACAATGCGGTATTCACGCCTGATGGGCACCGTATCCTAACCGCCTCTTTCGACAAGACGGCTAGGCTTTGGGATCGCAACCCCAAACGGCAAGTTACACTGCAAGGTCACGCGGCGCCGGTAAAAAGCGCGCTTTTTTTGCCCGGCGATCGACGGATCGTGACCGCATCGGACGACGCCACGGCACGACTATGGGAGGACGACGGCGAGCTGGTCGCCACGCTCCAAGGGCACACGGGCCCCGTCACCAGCGCGGTATTTGGGACCCAGATCAGCGCCATTCTCACGGCTTCCGTCGATGGTACTGCGCGACTTTGGGACCGCGATGGCAGACCCTTGGCCACGCTGCAGGGCCACACGGGCCCCGTCACCGGCGCAGTATTTGCCACGCAGACGAGCGACATTCTCACGGCTTCCGTCGATGGTACTGCGCGACTTTGGAACCGTGATGGTCGACCGCTGGCCACGCTGCAGGGTCATACGGGCCCGGTCACTAGTGCGCTGTTCGCCCCGGACAATGGACGCATCCTCACCGCCTCCGCGGACGGTAGCGCACGGCTGTGGGATCGTGATGGCGAGCCGGTAACTACATTGCAAGGGCACTTGGACAAAGTCACCAGCGCGGTTTTTGCTCCGGATGGCCGCCGCATTGCGACCACCTCAAACGATGCGACGGCCCGGTTATGGGACGCTGACGGCAGGCTTCTCGCCGTACTGCAGGGTCACACTGGCCCGATCTATGGTGCGGTGTTTGCCCCCGATGGACGCCGCATTCTAACTGCTTCCGCTGACAAGACGGCGCGGTTGTGGAGCCGCGAAGGTAGGCTGATGGCAACCCTATTGGGCCACGCGGGCAAGATCACCAAGGCGGCGTTTGCCCAAGATGGAGGCCGCATATTGACCGCCTCCACCGATGGTACCGCACGCGTGTGGGACATTGAGGGCAAGCCACTTGGTAGGCTCGAAGGACACACCGGGTCGGTGAATGACGCAGTCTTTTCCCAGGACGGCGGGCGCATACTCACCTTCTCTGCCGACGCCACAGCGCGTGTTTGGGACTCTTTTATGAAAAACCAGGATCTCGTTGATCGCGCCAAAGCCGATGTGCCCCGCTGCCTAACGCCCGAGCAGCGCCTGGTCTACTATCTCCCTGCCGAACCGCCCACTTGGTGCCGAAGCATGAACAAGTGGCCCTACGACGTCGCCGCTCAAACTGCGCAGGCTCATTACAACGGCGTCAAACCCGTAGGGTCAAAAAATTAGAGCGGCGGAAAAGAAGTGTTATCCGCGCCGGTCAGCGGGGCCTGGACCGCTTGCGAAGACCGCGGCGAGCCCAAGCGATCGGCGGCCCCCACAGCGCCGACAGGGCCTCGGCGAGGTCAAAAACACCACCAACGGCATGGCCGGCCTTCACATCTACCCCATCGCCACCGCAACCCGACCAGTCGCGAGGGCTGTCACCGCAAGCGACAGCGCCAAGAAGGCGACAAGCACTGTGTACTTTGCCACGGCGGTGGCGGGCTTGTCACTGAACTGCATTTCTTCTTCCCTCCGATCTGATCCTCTGCCGAGCCTCACAGACCTGGAGGTGATGGTCGGGCAGGAAGAGGGGCTTGGACCCTGACCGTCCGGTGGCCACCGGCGTGCGCGCCGAAGACGGTCCGATCCGCATGATGGCGCTATGCACGCTCATCACGCCGTCCGCGAAGAAATTGCACCCGATCTGGAACTGGTCAAAGACCGAGGTGGTCGACGCCATCGCCAAGACAAGGCTTAAGCTCGCTCGCGAGTCCGCCTGGACGAAGCGGTCCTTTGATGGCATCCGCGACCGCTACCTGGTGCCGACCCAGAAAAATGCACCCGAAGACTCCAAGCGGATCCTCGAGTGGTTCCCGTTTGTCGGCGCCATCAAAGGGGATGGTGTAATCCCTGATTGCGGCGGCAATTCCTGCGGCACCAACACTCCCAACGGTGTGGAAAAAACCATGTCCACGGAGAGGTCATGTCAACGGGAGGCTTAGGAATGACGCGGTGAGAGATGGTCGGTCGTGGCCGCGGCAGCGGAAGCGACATGGCCGCCGCTGCGATCAAGGCCGGCCCGTTCGAAGCCTTAACGGCGGCTGGCGCGGCCTTCATGGCTGCGGCAGCGGCGTCGGGTTACACCAGGAAGCCGACGGTATGAAAGGTGACGGCTCCGGTGTTTTGCTACCAGAGCCGTTAAGGGGGATTTCGTCGTTGGTACTCGGTACTTGGGACGCCTACGCAACAACCCTTCGACGCCACTCACTTACTCACCCAACGCGGAACACCATACAGATGTTTCGCGGTGAAAATTTGGCGGAGCTGTGTCTGTGGATAAGCGCGCGATGTTTTAGGGAAAGTGGTGCCGGAAACTCTGCATGGCCTGAACTGGAACCTGCTGGCCACCGGAGTGCCGCTCGTCATCGGCGTGGTGTCATTATCTGCGCGGTGTGGAAGGGTTGCTGGAGGGACCGCGTGGCCCGGATCGCTACGGCATTCGATTTTGCTGTGCCGTTGCGCCAATTTCTGGCGCACTGATACTCGGCAGGCACAAAGCGGAAGCCGGGTTTGGTCTGAAGTCGAAATCGCTCCAGTCATCATCCATACTGAAGCGTCGATTATGCCGAATTAATCTAATTACGCATGAGTCTGCCTGCGGGGTGCGGGACCTAGCAGGCCGCGAGGAGCTGGCGAGCGGTTCGGTGCGCCGCTCCTCGCTCTTTGCGTAGTATCCTTTCCAATTTAGTGGTCGCAGCGGTTCGCCCTGCTGCCGTAAGCTGCGCTGGGAGGCATATCGCGCTCAGCCCTCGCACCACCTGAGCGCCAATTCCAGCAGGGGCGCTCACGCACGGGCGCCCTTCGCTGTCTGTAGCAGCATGCGGTCACGAGGATGGGTCGAAAGGGGGATTAGCCCAGCGCAGCGGGTGTATGCCAGGCCCACCGGTGAGGACCTACCCCCGAGTGGCCGCTCGCGGATTGCGCTCAACGCATACAGCCAGCCGCCGCGTGGCACGGCGACGATGGCTGAGTCCCGGGCCAGTCGCGTCGACGCAGCTTTTGAATGGACCAAGCACAGTACAAGGACCGGAATCACTCGTCACCTGGCAGTAGTCGTAACCGGCAACGCCCAGCATAAGACCCGCGCCGAATTCGCGGCCAGTGGCCCATTCGAAACGCCACGCCAGAGACACAACTGCGCGGCGGCCAGCAGCCAACGCCTCGTTACATCAACGAGTGGTACAGGAGGTCAGCTCGCTCTCCTCGATCGAGAAGATCTTGCCGGTTTCGATTTTAATGTTCCGCGCCACGCAGGTGCGGCCTTTGACATCGGTGAACTTGGCATCGTACATGCCAGGCTCAACTCCGGTGATGCGCAACCGCTCGTCGTGATCGACGGTGCCGTCCTTATCGTTCTTGCATTGATTGGGACCGAAGTGGGTCGTACCCGCGGGCGCCAGATAGAATTCGGAGATGGTGTCCTGCGTCAGATTCCAAAAGCGTGTTGGGCGACCTTGAGCAAGCACCACCGAGGATGTGATTACCAGCGCGAGAACCACGAGGGTAAGTCTTGGCATGATGTGCCTCTTCTAAAAAACCTCAAAGAATGCATGGCTCAGGACCACGACGGTCGGAGGCATCAATACCTTTACGAAGCGTCTGAAGCCAGAACATGAACAAATAGGCGTCAGAACTTGACCTTGACCCCGCCATATACCGTCAGGGGGGCCGCCGGCATGATCGTACGTGAGTTCTCCAGGACCGTAGCATTGCGAGCCGAGCGTTCCAGGCCTCACTCAAGCCTCACGCCTGCGCAACGACCCTGCCGCAGCGAACGTCGCCTAATCGTCTCGCGCTTCTGCAAATGAGAAGAGATGTCGTGCGACTAAGCGCAGCAATGACGATAAAGAAATGATCGCGTCTTGAGTTGCCCAGTCCAGAGCCGAGCATTACGCGTCCACTTCTACCGACAAATTTGTGCGGCGCATCAATGCTCAAAGTTTTCGCTTCGGCATGTAGTCACGCCACAGCGGATCCGGTTGCGGGACGCCCGACAGCGGCGCATTGCAGGCGGCCGTAGCGGTGAGAGTTCGAAGATCGCAAAAACGCGGGCACCGCCATTGGCATCGCTTCAGTAAACCAACTCGACCAAATGCGCGCGCGATGGTCCAGGCTGGAACGAATCGCAGAAATACTGCGTCTCCCTCACAACGTTTCCGTCTCTGAATTCCATGATGCTCACGGAGTACGAGGGCGTGCCGTCGTAGGTGAGCACGAATTCCGTGATCCAGAAATCTCCGTTGCCGATGATTCGCCGCACAGAAAAGCGCTTCTTGCTCGGCTGAACAGTTCGGCTCTCTTGGATTTTGCGCCGACCCCGGATGCGCTCGCCGGACTGCGGATAGTCGAGCACGGCGTCGTCGCAGTAGATGTCATGCTCGGCCTCGAAATCGTTAGCGTCGGAGGCAGCCCAATGCCGCTCGAGCGCTGCCCGTATTTCGCGATCTCCCATCTCTATCTCCCGTTCGCGCTTCCGGCTACGAGGTCAATGAGGCCTGCTTACGCCGGCCTAGGATCACCCGTCAACTCAAGCCTCAGGCTTTGCTGGAGACCCACGCAGCCACGGATGGCAACCGGTGCACGCTGCCTCGGCGCGACGGAGTTCTTCTCTTGGCACGTTGCGCCTGCGGGCCGATGAAAGCTTTCGGACTGCACCGACCGTGGACAAGCCTTGCACCTGATACCCTGAGGATGCACACCCACCGGCCGGATCCAGGTTTGACGAGGATGGTGGCTGCGGTCGAGCATGTCAGCCATGTGAGCCGTCGCGTGCAGCGGACGCGCCGTGCGGGTCTCACCTCTTCGAGCGACAATCAGATCTCGATACGCCCGTCGCGATAAATGAGGAAGCTCGACGATATTGGCTTGAGTGCCCACACGAGGCTGCCATCATGTATGCTTGTCTTGACGTGGATGTAGTCGCCGGTGGCTTCGAGAAGTGTCACTTCAATTTCGTGCCAGGTGTCGCCCGTACCTCGACGATAGGTCTGCGGCCTTGCAAGCTCAGCAACGATGTCGGCCGGCGCTTTCTCCGCCCAGGCGAGGGTTTCCCGCGACAACAGCTCGCGCAATTGTGCTTCTGTCATATCGTGTCCCAGTGTGGCAATTGAAGCTCGTGATTACGGCAGATGGTGACGAGCTTCCATCCGCAGGGCAGCATCCTCCTACGCCGTCATCGTATCAATGGTCCTTAAGATGAGCACTGCAGTCCGGCCGTATAGTCAGACGGACTTCACCGTGGCCAACTGAGCATTTGCGACGTCTGCTACCGAAGACAATGCGGTCGGTCTTTACTGCTAAATACGGGGGACGGTGCATCGCTCTTGATCGCGCATGCAACCCACCTCGGTGCACATCCCAGCCGACGTGATGATCCCCGCGCAACCGAGGAGAAGGGGGAAATCTTCTTCAGCGCCATTGTGGAAAACGCAGCGCTTTGAGCACAGCATGAAGCGGGTTCCGTCAATCGAAAGGCTCGACCGCTTCGCATCACGTCGTATTCACCCTTGCAACCCGCGAACGCTATGTTTCGCATGGCCCATGCACTGCTTTCATTGCTAAGCCTCTTAACTTCAACCTTCCAACGAAGCCCCCCAGTTGCTGCTGGCGAGGCGTTGCGGCCGACCCCGGGCGGCGAGGCCGGCGTTGACCTCGGCCCGCGGCAGTATTGCAGGCGCGAAGGCACGACCTGATCAACTCCAAGCTCGAGCTGCGCCCCCCGACAGGGTGAGCAGCCAGTCATTTCTAAGTTGACCGGTGGATGTCCGATGGAATTTACGGCCGCAACGGACCGGGCAGTGCGCGCTCCGCCTCCGCCTCCAGCTCCGCCTCGTGCGCGCGCACGAAAAGCAGCGCTCCGACAATGACCGCCAAGGCGACCGCCGCAAGCGCGATACCCACTGGCCGAGTCACATGCATCACGGCTCTACCGAAGAAATAGGTGCCAAAGCCGATGACCGACGCCCAAAGGATCGCGCCCGCCGCATTGGCGAGCAGGAACTGGCGCCAATCCATCCGGTTGATCCCGGCCAGGACGGCGGCGAGCACGCGCAGGACGGCGACGAAGCGGCCAAAGAACACCACCATTCTCCCGTGGCGCAAGAACAGATATTGGCCGATCTTGATCTTGTTGGGCGACAGGCCGATGCGGCTGCCGTAGCGCCGCAGGAGTCGGTAACCGAACTCGCGACCGATCCAGTAGCCTACATTGTCACCGAGCATGGCACCCACCGCGGCGGAGGCCACCACCGCCGTGATGCTGTGGCCATGGTGAGCCGAATAGAGCGCGGCCAACACGAGCACGCTCTCGCCGGGCAGGGGAAACCCCATACTCTCCAAGGCAATGATGACACCGATCGCCAGTAACCCGTAGGTGGCGATCAGGTGCGCGATGTGGCCGGACGATCCCCACTCCACCGCTTGTCCTTTCAGATCCGCGAGGCTGCAAAATCGATCATAGGCGCCAGCGCGACCATATTGAAGAAGAAGACGATCGCGCGCAGGGTTGCAAGCCGGCGCAAGCTTGGTCAGGATCGAGGCCTCGGAGGCCGAAAGGCCGCGTTGAAGGAAGTCGCGAAACAAAAGAAGTCCCAATAGTCCGGGGTTCGCTCTCCTTGGCAATCCAGCCCTCGGCAAAGCCCTGCGGACCGCGGCGCGAAAGTGGGCGTGGGCGTAGTTCAGAGTGAAGACCGCCTGGCGGCCGTCCATGAAAGAACAATGGTCGCCGCGGCAGGCCATAACCCAAAGGGAGGTAATTCAGATAGCCCGAGGGGGCGAAAATTCCGAGTTCGTGATGATCCCCCCCACGACCGAGGCTTTTCCGTTGGCCGTTGCCGAACATTGCCGAGGCGCTGGCGTCCCTCTCATCCCCGATTTGCGGAAGTAGACGGGGAACTGACGGGCGAACAGCGCAACGCAAATCCGGAGCATTGAGTGCACGCCAGGCTCGGAACCTGGGCCGCTTTCCTTGCTTACTCCGCGATGGCGATTGCCCGCAACCTGAACGATGCGTCCTACACGGGGTAGATAATACTGGCGACATTCAGAGACTGCTTACCGACCACGAGCCGACATGCTCTCGAGTGGCGTGAATTCCCGCACACGTGCCTCGAAGCCGATCTCTCAACGTCACTTCGATCGAGCCACCCAGACCCATCCCCGCCACTTTCCGACCTCTCCATAGTCTGCCGTAAAGTCGAGTGACGGATGCCGCCGCAGTCCCAATCGCACCATAACTGCCTGTGACCTGATGTTGTCGGGAGCCGTGTAGGACAGTATTTCCGTCAATCCTGCGCGCCCAAACGCGTCATGAAGCGCTGCCTTGGCGGCCTCAGTTGCATACCCGTGGCCCCAGGCGCTTCGTACAAGTCGCCAACCGATCTCGAAGTGGGATCCGAGAGGGTGCTGCGGAGGTGAGGGCATTATGCCCGCGTAACCAAGGAAATGACCCTCGGGACTTTCAATTACCCACCGACCCAAGCCGTATCGATGGAAAGCTGCCGCAAAGCGGTCAAGCTTTGCGTCGCTCTCCTCACGACTGATCGGCCCTCCGAGATCGCGCATGACCTCTGGATCAGCGTTCATTGCAGCAAACGCTTCTCGGTCGCCCCCTTGCCAACAGCGAAGCCGAATGTGAGGCGTTTCAATCTTCACCGTCGGTTGTCTCCATCCATACCGGTCAGCCTCCAGCATGGAACGGCAGGATTTGGCACAGGCTACCAATCGCTGCAACACATCAGCGCTTGCGCAGCCTGAGGGGCAAGCTATCGTGTGGCGGCACCGTAATAGCCCTCGTAGTGACCCAGACCGATCGACATCAGCCCGCCCGCCATCACATACTCCACGTCGCTGTAGACGAAGGGCAACTTGTGTTTTTCCGCGCCCGCTGCGAGCGCGAAGCGTCGGGAATTTATGAACGTAGCGACGGCGTTCACGAGCCCCTTGGCCCCGAATGCCAGGGCCTTATCAAAGACCGCGTCGACGTCCTCAGGTTTTCGAATGTCAAGCAACTCGACCGCTATGCCGAGGTTCTGGGCTTCTGAACCGAGCAGTTCGAATTGGGCCGCGTTGTTGGACATTGTTGTCATTAAGGGCCATTGCCACTTTGTCGACGCTGGGGACAATGCGCTTGAGCATTTGCAGTCTTCGTTGAAAGGATGGCAGAGACCTTGCTCCGCAATGATGCACTAGGGTGACCCATGATGCTCAAGAGTTTGGTTTTGAGGTCAAAGCGCGTTTGGGCAGTCCCCGCGCAAATTGGAAATGGAGGGTCGGTCTCGCATGACCCAGTTGCCAAATGAATTTGCCGATGCCCTGATCTCCGCAGGCCCGCACCCACAGATTTCGTCAGCGAACCAGATTTTCGCTCCTTTCGTGGGGAGCTGGCGGCTTCAGGTATCTTGGTTCGACATGGATGGCCGTCTAAGCCGTCAAGAGCGTGGAGAGTGGCACTTTTCCTGGGTGCTGGAAGGTCGAGCCATTCAGGACATCTGGATCGTGCCCCCGCGCGACGCACGTAACCAAAGATCGGATCTCTATGATTATGGAACCTCCTTAAGGTTCTTCGATCCGGAAATTCAGGCATGGCGATCGACTTGGATTGGACCAATGCACGGCCTCGTTCGCACCTTCATTGCCAAGACGGTTGATGATCAAGTCGTTCTCGAGACGACTGAGGGAACGGAGCCTAGAATGCGATGGTCGTTCTCCGACATGACGTCACGCTCATTCACTTGGCGCAACGAGGTTTGGGAAGATGGCGGTTGGAGGCTCCAGCAGAGCTTTCAGGCTCAGCGAGACTAACCGGACGCTCTCGAAACCTCATCAGGCTAGCGAGTGCTAGCAACATGCGCGATGCTGTCGGCCGATGTGGGACCTTGGCAAATTGATCTGCTGGGCGTTCATCGCTTCGCGCTCCTGGGAGCCATGGTTAGCTCCCGCTTAATGCCCGAATGCATCGGCGACGGTTCCCGTGTGCCGGTTGCGTCCGCTGTGTGGGGCACAGCTACCGCGCTCACGCGTCCTTCGCTTCTCAAATATAAGGCCTGACACTGGGTTGAGAAGGCTCAGGCGCGTCCGGCCTGCGCGAACTCCACCGCACGTCCGGGAGCGAGCCCTAGTTGAGCTAGCAGGTCTCCCTGGGTTAGCCTCGCGAGCGCAATGGCACTAGTCCTTTGGAGACATGCATGTGGCCCCAGAACACCTTGACGGAAAAACTCAACATCCGCTGGCCCATACTGCAGGCACCCATGGGATGGCTGAGCACGCCGGCCCTGGCCGCTGCGGTTAGCAACGCTGGCGGGCTCGGAGGCATTGGCATGTGGGGCTTCTCGGCGGAAGACGCCGAGAGACGCATCGCCGGCTTCCGCCAACAAAGCGGCGGAAGCCTAAATGTAAACTACCCGCTGTGGCCGGAACCGGAGATCACGGCTGACGTCGCCGACCCCATGCGCAGGCGACTGCAGGCCCACTACGATGCAAAGTTCCTCGGACCAGTGCCCAAGCCCAAGGGTGCGGCGAGCGATGTCAGCCTTGAGCATTTGGCCATGGTATTGCGGGCGAAGCCACAGATGGTGAGCTTTCATTTCGGCCTCCCCCAGCAAGAGGTCGTGGACACCATCAAGGGTGCGGGGATCTTTGTCATCTCCAGCGCTACGACGGTCGCAGAGGCCAAGGTGCTCGAACGGCGCGGAGTTCGACGCCGTCATCGCCCAAGGTGCCGAGGCCGGCGGTCATCGCGGCACATTTACCGGAGTCGACATGAGCATGCAGCCCGGGCTGTTTGCCCTCCTGCCCCAGGTGGTCGATGCCGTTCGTGTGCCGGTGATTGCGGCAGGTGGAATTGCGGACGGTCGTACCGTGGCAGCTGCGTTTGTCCTGGGTGCGAGCGCCGTGCAACTGGGCACCGCCTTCCTTCGCTGCGAGGAGGCCAATGTGCTCGATGCCCATCGTGCTGCGCTGCGTGAGGCCACCGATGCCTGCACTATCGTAACGGACACAATCACGGGAAGACCGGCTCGCTACATCAGGAACAAGCTCACTGACGATCTCATCGCTTCCGGTCTGAGGCCCGTCGCTTTTCCGGCTCAGCTGAGCCTCACCGCGCCGCTGGGCGCGACGGGAGACAGAGAGCTCACCGCCTTGTTTGCAGGTCAATCGGCTGCGCTGGCGAGAGATACCACTGCCGCAGAACTCGTGCATTCACTCGCCGAGGAGACAACCCGGTGCCTTCGCGCTATGACGCACGAAACGTGACAAACATTAGAATCTGCTGGCACGTCACTTCAGGCGCTCGGAAGGTTTTAGACCACTCCGACGGTCGGGCAACTCTCCATTGATCCAGCCTCCCTGAGGCGAGCGCGGACATCGAGATGCGTTGTGCGTGCCCGTTGGCGCAGGCATGTCCGGAAGCGGGTGAACTCCTGCCGTGCTCGCGCCACCCTTTGTGGTCCGATGGTGTTTGAGCTGCGCCGTTGCCGAGCTAGTGATGCTGCTGACTGCGCAGCGAGCGCGGCGTTGGCGTCATCTATGATGTCAAAGTAGTAGGTCAGGGCTTGGATGCTTGCCCTCTTACGAAGTCAGCAAAGGCTCCGCTGTAATCTGAATCCCAGCGCGAGAGGGCAGGGCGATTCTCCACGATATCACCAGCCGACCAGAGGATGCGGCGCTCATCGAGCTGCCGGGGTGAGTCGTTGTCTGGACACAGGATGTAGAAGTCGCCGGCAGCCAAGCGCTCCAACATGAAATCGACCGTCTGCTGCGGCGTCCACGCGCCCGCAGGTTTCTCTGTGCGGCCCTTGGCCGTGAGGCCAGTGAAGACGAAACCGGGGATGAGGAGATGAGCGCTGAGCAGACAACCGGGCGTGTTCCTCAATTCATGCTGGAGTGCTTCCGTGAAGACTTTTACGCCAGCCTTGGCGATGTTGTAGGCTGGGTCACCGGGCGGGGTGGTGATCCCTTGCTTCGAACCTGTGTTGATGATCAAGCCTGGACGGCCACGGTTGATCATCGACGGCCCAAACACCCGCGAACCATGGATGACGCCCCACAAGTTGACTGCGAGGACGCGTTCCCAATTGGTAACCGACCCGAATATGCCGCTTCCCGGCTGAACGCCGGCGTTGTTCATCAGAATGTCCGTGCCACCGAACTGCTCGCGAACAGCTGCCTCTAGTCGCTGAACTTCATCCAGTCGGCTGACGTCGACCGCTACGGCCAAAATGTTCGCGGCGCCCAATGGCGACGCTGCCTTGAGCACATCTGCAGCTGGCGCGAGGCGATCCTCAGCAAGATCGGCAATGCAGACCTTCAGGCCCATGCGGGCGAACTTCGTCGCAGCGGCTAGGCCTATACCGGCGGCGGCCCCGGTTATGACGGCGACTGCTCCCGGAGTCATGGCAGGGTGATTCACTAATGCCTCCCAGGATTTCAGTGCTACGAACAGCTCTTAGGCTTCAGCAATACATCAAGTTGCGATCACTGATAAGTTCAGCAGTCAACTTGTGGCTGTTAGGGCCGCCAACACCTGCGGCGGCGACATCGGCAGATTACGGTCAATGCCGTGCGCCCGGGCCGTTGTCGGGTGGCTGAGACTGGGCATTGCCCTCGAGCGCATCAAACCCGGCCATCCCCAGCAGAATGGGATGAACCTCACCCTCAAAAAAGAGGCAACCCGACCCGCGGGCATGAATAGCCTGCAACGACAGGCCCGCTTCGATGACTTCGTGCAGGAGTTCAATGTCGAGAGGCCACACGAGGCCATCGCCATGAAATGCCCCGCGGAGGTTTAAACCCCCCTCAAGGCGCCCGTATCAGGGGCTCCCGGGACCTCGATTATCCCTTCCACGACTGCGACAACCCGTTCGGGCCAAGGTTGTCACCCACGTCTTGAGTACTTTTGTTACCCATCTCACCGGGTCAGACACGTTGAAGGACTGACCGGTGAGTTGTTCTGGGGGCGCCGCCACCGTATCGAGGTAGATTGCCAGCGGGGCCGTCTCGGCGCCAACCGGCCTACGACCTAAGCGCCGACTGCGCGCGGTTCGCGAGCGGGTGGTAAGACGCAACCCGGCTAACCATATCTCCACCACTTGGCTGGTGCTTGTTCCGATCTGCCGTTGTGGAGATTGACGATGTCGGGTGCTCATGCAGGCTTCGAACTGGTACGCGAGCAGTCCATTTCCGAGCTGGATACCGGGGCGCGCTTGTTCCGCCATCGCCGGACCGGCGCGGAGGTGCTATCGCTCACTAACCGCGATGAGAACAAAAGTTTCGCCATCACGTTTCGCACATTGCCTTCCGACGATACGGGAGTTGCGCACATCCTCGAGCATTCCGTGCTCAGCGGCTCAGGCAAGTACCCGGTGAAAGAGCTGTTCATGGAGCTCCTCAAAGGCTCCTGCGCGACATTCATCAATGCCATGACCTTCCCAGATAAGACCTGTTATCCCGTCGCCAGCACGAACCTCAAGGACTTCTATAACCTTGTTGATGTCTACTTCGATGTAGTGCTCAATCCGCTTCTCGAGTCCCATACCCTAGACCAGGAAGGTTGGCACTTCGAGCTCGAGGGCCCCGACGCGGCCCTGAGTTACAAGGGCGTGGTCTTCAACGAGATGAAGGGTGCCTACTCGTTGCAAGATGCTCACATCGCAGAGCAGGTGACGCGAGCGTTGCTGCCTAACACAATTTACGCCCACAGCTCAGGTGGCGATCCGCAGCATATCCCGGAACTGAGCCATGCACGTTGGCGCGAATTTCATCGGCACTTTTATCATCCATCCAACGCCCGCATCTGCTTTTGGGGCGACGATCCGGAAGAAACACGTTTGAGGATCGTCGATGAGGCACTCAAGCCCTTTGATCGTCAGGCCGTATCAGAAACGATTGCGCTGCAATCACGTTTCACCGCTCCGCACCGCTCCAGCGGCCGGGTTCCCGCAGCTATAGCCGACGCGCGGGAGGGCAAGGGAGCTGTGAGTGTCGGATGGCTCCTATCAGACGGAGGCGACACGCCGGAGGTGCGCATTGCCATACGCGTTCTGAACGAAATCCTCGTCGGCTCGCCGGCATCGCCTTTACGCAAGGCGTTGCTGGATTCTGGACTTGGCGAAGATTTGATTGACGGCGCGGATTGGGACGAGATGCGGCAACCAGCATTTGTCACCGGCCTCAAGGGCGTCCGCGAGGCAAATCGCGATCGTGTCGAGCCGCTAGTCCTTGATACCCTAAAGAGCCTGGTCCGGTCGGGCATTGACGAGGTGGCGGCAGATGCTGCCCTCAATACTATAGAGTTTGCCCTGCGTGAGAACGGGACTTGGGCCCGCGGTGTTGGCACTATTCTGCGCTCATTTGAGACATGGCTCTACGACGGCGATCCCATAACGGCCTTAGCCTTCGAGCAGCCCCTCGCAACCGTGCGGGCCCGCCTCCAGGAAAATCCCCGATACTTTGAGCAAATGATCGAGTTGTACCTGCTCGCCAACGCACATCGGTCAATGATTTGGCACGCTCCTGACGCCGAGCTGCTGGCGCGACAGGAGATCGAGGAGAAGGCGCGCCTTGCACAGATTCTCGGCCGTCTCAGCGACAAGGAACGCCAGCAAATCGCCGCCAATGCGCTGGAGCTCAGGCGCCGACAGGAAACACCAAACTCACCTGCAGCGCTCGCAAAGCTGCCAATGCTGTGTCTTACCGACTTGGACCGCAAGAACAGCGCGATTCCGAGCGAGGTAGTGATGCTTGCGGAAAGACCTGTTCTTCAACATGGCCTCTCTACCAATGGCATTGCCTACATCGACGTTGGCTTCGATCTGCAGACATTATCGGGCAAGGAGCTTGCCTACGTGCCAGTGTTGGCCAGGGCACTTATCGAGCTTGGTACAGACAAAGAGGACGAGGTCACCTTCGCCCATCGAATTGCCCGGCACACTGGTGGAATTGAACCTCAGGCGTTCGCGTTGACCAAGACAGATGCCAAGAGCACCACAGCTTGGCTGTTGTTGCGCGGTAAAGCAACGGTGGCGAAGGCCAGCGAGCTGATCGCGATCATGCGCGATGTGCTGCTCTCGGCTCGTCTCGACCAGCGCGAACGGGTGCGCCGCCTAGTGCTCGAGGAAAAAGCGCGACTTGAATCTAGCCTCGTCCCGGCAGGGAGTTACTACTGCAGTTTGCGTCTGAAGGCAGGGGCCAACGTATCTGGGTTCGTAAACGAACAAATGTACGGCGTGAGCCAACTTGAGTTCTTGCGCCAACTTGCCGCTCAGATCGAGACGGACTGGCCGGCAGCGCTCGCGCGCCTGACCACCGTTCGCTCGAAGTTAATTCTCCGCGCGTCGGCGCTCGCGAACGTGACAGTTGACGCCAATGCATGGGCTCCGTTGCGAGATCAGATAGAGAGACTGCTCGGGTGCCTTCCTGAGGGCAACCCTGCTCCGGCGGTGTGGCAGCCCTTGACTACCCCGCGCAACGTAGGACTTGTGGTGCCGACCCAGGTGAATTACGTCGCCAAGGGAACGGGGATTTTCGATTTTGCGGCGCGACCCAGTGGTGCTGCGCTGGCGGTCTGTCGCTGGTTGTCTCTCGCTTGGCTAATCCCAGAGATCCGCGAGCAGGGTGGTGCCTATGGCGCGTCGCTGGACTTCGAGCGGCACTCCGGTTATTTGGCCCTGACGTCCTATCGCGATCCGAATCTCATTGAAACGCTCGAAACTTTCGATGGCACAGGAGCCTTCCTGCGTGACCTCGAGCTCGGCGACAGTGATCTCGCGCGAAGCGTCATTGGTGCTCTGAACGGGGTCGATCCATATCAGCTTCCCGCCGCCAAAGCCCTCACGTCCCTGATGCGTTACCTCATCGGACAAACGGAGGTCGCCCGGCAGAAACTGCGCGACGAGCTGTTTGCCACAACGGCGACGGACTTTCGGAACTTCGCAGATGTGATGGACGGCGTGCGCGATCGTGGTCAAATTGTTGTCATGGGCGCTGAACAAACACTATCCGAAGCCAATCGCACGCGAGGCGGTGACTGGCTGGTTCTGAACAAAATCATGTAGCGAGCAGCACAGATCGCGTGACGCCGCGTCGAATTCGCCGCTTCTCGTCGGCAGTCGCTACCCTGCTGCCCGCCAGCTGCGACTCAACCGCAAGCGGACATATTCCTTGGACATCGCCGGCACACCGCCCTCGGGGCCCGGTGCGCGGACTGGCTCGACAGTCAGGTCGCAACTGGCGACCTGATCCTGGTCCTTATCGCTCCGAGTGTCGCTCCTAGCAACTGAAACCAGAGCCTCAGGGCTACGCCGCAGCCGCCAAGGCATGGCTTGTGGTCTCCCCTCGTTGCGTACGTGGGGAACCGTGGCGATGTGACTTCCGCGGCCAACATGCCGATCGCGCACGAGACATGGTTATCGGGAGTCACTTGCTGCCCAACCGCTGTAATCTAGCTTGTGCCTCTGGAGCGCCAAGCTCAAGCGCCCGCTCATACCACTTTTTCGCCTCGGCCGGGTCGGGCACTAGACCACGCACGTTGACACCCAGAAGAGCTCGCGGATCGTGGGTCTCTGCCATTTTCAATGCTGCAATTGCGAGTCCCTGCTCGGCGGCACGCAGGAAATATTGGCGTGCGACCGAAACGTTGCCGTCAGCGAGATGGCGCTCACCCTGGCCGACCAACCTTTCGGCCTGAGCGCGCTCCTCCTTGGTCGGAACGGGCGCCCCGACTTTCCGGTCAGAAGGGTCGGTGGAGACGAATCCCGAGCCAACGGGCGGGGCGGTGGAGGTCAGCATTCGTGGCCCTTGCATCTCGTCCACTTTGTAGTTGGTGCGCGTGGTGACGACGGGGGCGACGTAAAGTGCAACTGTCCGCTCGACAAGCACGGTACCATCGCCGGCAACCAAGGCGACGATAAACTCCGACCCTTGTGGTAGGTGAGTGGGTGCGGTGACCATAAGTCTTTCAAGCGCCAAGACCGGGACCACCCAAGACCCCGCTGGCGTCTTCTTGCCTTCTGACAAAACAACAGACGAAGGCAACTTGTTGATCTGAACGTAGCTGCGCGGAGGCAAAGCGTCAGTTGGACCGCCGACGCGCACATAGAATTCCGTAAATACTGAGGGCTCCACCTCTAGAGTTGGTCCGACCGCGAGTTGAAGCTGTGCCGGACCATTCCCGTTTGCTTCCCCAGGTTCAGCCGCGCCGGCGCTCATAGTCATTGCGGTGATCAATGCGGCGACCGCCCAGAACCGAATTCGACACTGACGCGGGTCGGTTGGACTTCCGCCAATCGACGCGAAGAGCACATTTGACACAGGGCCTTGCCCAGACATGGCCAACACCTCCGAACGCAATCACCTACGGCTTCGGTTGCTTTTTTGCTTCTGCCCGACTTTGTCGCCGGGTGAGACCAGAGCGAGCTCTGCAGCAAATCTCAGGGGGGCACCTTCGAGCTGCCCGGCGGCGAGACCAATCGTCCAGGTATTCAACTTTCCCTTCAGGTTACGATCGGCGAGACGAACCGGCACTGTGGGACGGCTAGCCGATTTTGACTCCTGAATCTGTGCAGCGGCACGGAGGTTTGCACTTGATTGCGCTGAGGCTACGCCCGGAAAAATCAGGGGCGCAAAGAGTAGGCCACAGATCACGATGCCGAAAACGCGCATGGCGCAATACCCCCTCAGAAAAAATGCAAAAGCACTTCCCGGCACGTTTCCGTAGGGGCGCATGAATACGCGACATTGGGCCTTATTATTTGTCCCTGACTGTTCGCATCGCCGTCCCGTGTACGAGAGGCGGGTTAAAGTTACGCTTTTTTCCCTACGCTCGCGTGCCACTGGAAGCACGCATGGGAGATGCTAGCAGTTCTATCGATCATTTAGCGACCTGACCGAAAGGCCGAAAAAGTGGCAAAATGGCCATTGGCCGAATAGCCGCAAACGGGCCTGGACCCGTTTGACCGCGGTCTGTTCGTCGCTGGAAAAAATCGTCCCTTCCCTCTTATGATTGCCGTTTTTAAAAGGAGCATCGCCAAAGCGTTGCCGCGCTTTGGCCGATAATCGCCGGGTATTAGCGCAAGGTGGAATCATACCAGCGCGCTTAAGGTTTCACCTCCATGATCCAGGGGTGGGAGCAGAGCGAGGTGATGCGGCCGGTCTCGGCGAGGAGGCGGTTCCAGGCCTTGCATACGGCGTCGGCAATGGCGTCGTAGTCGGAGTAGTCGCAGCGAGAGGAACCTCTCCGTCATGTACTCCCACACCCACGCGACAGGATTGAGTTCGGGCGAGTAGGGCGGCAACGGCACAAGCGTGATGCAATCGGGCACTCGTAGCGCAACCGCGCCATGCCAGCCGGCCTGGTCGAGAACCATCACGACGTGCTCGTCCGGGCCGATCGTCTTGGCGAAGTCGTCGAGGAACGCTTGCATTGCCTCGGTGCCTACCGAGGGCAGCACCAGCGCGAAGGCATTGTCGGTGCCGGGCTCGACCGCCGCAAAGATGTAGGCGAACGTGAAGCGTTTGTCGCACAGGCCTGGTGGGCGTTCGCCGCGCTTCCACCAGACCCGACACACGCGACCTTTCTGGCCAATGCGCGCCTCGTCCTGAAGTAACAGGCGAATGCGCTTGTTCCTATGCGTAAGCTGAATTTTTCTGAACAGCGCCGGCGCTCTTTTTAAAGGCCGCCTGCGCGGCAGGGTCTTTTTGCGGGTGGCTGGGTCTCGCCTTTTGCCACGACAGCCCCAACTCGCGCAGGATGCGACCCATCGACGTCACATGCAGGCTCTTGCCGAACCGCTCCTTGCAGATCCGCACCAGGTCTTCGCGCGTAAAAGCTGAGATGCCGCTTGCCTCCGGATCCGGGCCGGCGGGAACGATCGGCCACCAGCTCGCCCTTCTCCTCAGGGCTCAGCTTCGGCGGGCGCCCATCCCCCCGCTGGTCGGCAAGTCCGTCCAGACCATATGCGTAGCGGATTATCCAATCGCGCAATGTCTGCCGATCCATCCCAGCCGAGCGAGCTGCACTCGGCTCATGCCACCGAGCACATTGGCGATCGCCCAACAGCCGGCGCGACACACGCGCCTCTGATTCCCCCTTGGCAAGCTTGCGCAGCACAACAGGGGACCGGTCCTTGCGTATCGATAGCGCGCCGTCATCTTGCCCTCCGCGAATCAACAAGGAGGGAACCACGAACCCGACGCTCTGGGAATCGCACCCAGGCAACAGGAGTTGAGCCTTTCGACCGCTGGTATAATTAACCGCCATCACCTGGCCGTACTGATCCGTTGCTGGGGCCCTGCCTCGCGAGGGCGGACCGGTCAAGAGGCGAATGCCCCCGCAAACCTAAGTTTTCGGCGCGCTCGGCTTTGACGGTGGTGGCCAAGGGTGAAGCCGAATTGGGCATATTCCTCTTCAAGGTTCTTACCGCTCCAGGTCTCGACGTCGTCGGTCCATTTCCTGCCGCACTGCAGGAAAATGTAGTGTTCACAGGGGCGGTCGTGCACGACTAGCGGCGCTGCGCACAGCTGCTGCCGACGAATCCCATGGGCGACGTGCCACCTCGGAGATGACGACGCAGGCCCTCAAGGCTCTCCGTCTCGAGGCTCTCCATCACGATCCGCGCCTTCCTCGACGCGCGTCGAAAGTGTCGGGCTTAGCGTCAGACCTATGGTTGCCCTCTCGGTCAAAATCGATCTGGAACCATGCAGTGACAACATCTAGGGTCTGCCGCTCGCGCAACATCTGGCGGCCGCGAACTCTTGAAGCGGAAGGCCATTAGGGTCGGAGCTGCGCTCTTTTACCTGTTTCGCCGTCGATGCCATGTTGGAATTCGGTGGCCATGGATCGATCGGGTCGGCAAGCCAAGTGATTCGCTCGAACAGGACACGGAACCCACCAATGGGTTGTGTCCCCGGCAGGGGGTTCATGACCGCCGGCATCGATCCAGCGGGTGGAATGGGGGCTCCCAATCGTCGATCAGCTGTACCAAAACGCTCGCAGCGCTGCGCCCAGTACAAGTGGGCCTTGCGGTCAGAGCTTTCCAAGCATAAATGTGAGTGATAGACCGCTTTGGCGACGATCAGGCAAGCAAACAGGTTATTGCATGGGAAAGGGTCGAGACCGGGCGCCAAGACGCCGCGACTTTGACGATGACTTTTACGCGCCAACAGCGCGCGAGGAGCGGCCGCAGCGGTCATTCCAACGGGCACCGCGAGAAAGTCCCACCCCCAGCGGCCCAGCCATTGATGCCGTCGTCAAGTGGTTTGCTCCTGACAAGGGCTTCGGCTTCGTTGAGTTGGCCGACGGCTCCGGCGACGCGTTTCTCCATGTTGCCGTGCTGCAAGCGGCCGGACGCGAAGGAGTTGATCCGGAAACCAAACTGAGCGTGCAGGTCGGCCAGGGGCAGAAGGGACGCCAGGTCACGGCGGTGCTCTCGGTCGATACAAGTCCCGGTGGGGCGCCTCGGCAGCCCGCGCGACCCTCACCACACCCATCCGACCGCCGCGGGCGCCCCGATCCGGCGACCGCTGTCGAGATCGAAGGGACGGTGAAGTGGTTCAATCCCGAAAAAGGGTTCGGCTTCGTGGTATGCGAGGATGGAGGAAAGGATGTGTTCGTGCACATCTCCACAGTCGAACGTGCCGGACTGCGCGGTTTGGACGAGGGGCAGCGGCTTGCGATGAAGGTGGTGAAGACCCAAAAGGGCCGCGAGGCTACAGCCGTTACCTTGATCTAACGAGATCTCATTAGCGGCGAGCGGATCCATGCCCGCATCGTTCCTGCCTATCTCGGCGCTGCCAGAGATGCGCAAGCGCATCGATGGTGCAGAACGCATCCTCAAGGCCGACATCGCGCGCATGAAAAAACTCCTTGCCGATCGAGCCGCAACGCTCCCCCCATCAATTGCTGAGGTCCCTCTTCAGCAAGCAAAGGATACCCTCGAACTGCTGGCGGTTCATTCACAGCAGCTCACGCGCTGGCAGAAGGACGCGACCACCGACCCTGAGCGCGTCGAGGTCGTGCGCCTGCGCGCATCCATCTCGGAAATCCGCCCGCTTATTCAGCGATTTATCGCACTTGCGACCGAACTCGACAAACGCGCCAAAACTGGCGCGGCGTCCCCACGCAGAAAATGGCGGCACTGAGCGTGGACAAAGCCTAGCCGTCCAGCATCGCCAACGCTGCCCGCCGGTCGCTTTGCTTCAGTCTGAGGAATAACGCCCGCGCATTCTTGATGTCGCGTTCGGCACCGCTTTCGGCCGCGGTTTTCAGGGCAACGGTCGTAGGATGATCGGTGCCGCAGATAAAAGCCAACGCCTTTGCCAGTCGCCCCATTGCGTCACGGTCTATGGTTATCTCGTCCATTTCGAAATCCCGTCGTAAATTGTTTCCCATGAACCACTGCAATCCCGGCAACCGAAACAGTGGCGCAAGGAC
The DNA here is from genome assembly GCA_963770295.1 of uncultured Alphaproteobacteria bacterium. Classification (GTDB taxonomy): domain Bacteria; phylum Pseudomonadota; class Alphaproteobacteria; order Rhizobiales; family Hyphomicrobiaceae; genus AWTP1-13. The sequence continues at coordinate 90,401 of CAVYPA010000002.1, read as the reverse complement.
CGGTCATGCGCCCCCGGCTACAGACACGCCAACGCACAGCGCCGCTAGGGGGACGTGGGCAACCTAGAAAACCACTCTATTCCCACTACAGGCGAGCGGCCAGCGCGAAGGCCTCCAACAGTCAACTCAGGCGGACAATTACGCTCCTGCGGCTAAGCGGGGCTCGCGAGCCGCTCTGCTGTTAGGCCCATCGAGCAACAATGCCAACCGGACTTTATGCACTTGCGCAGTTTCAATGAGACCTGCAAAAGGGGCTCCCAGAAAACCTGCTTCTTGCGGAACGGCTCAGGACACCCCATGTTACCATGGCCGGTACACTCCATTGGAGCGCGCCGCTCGATCTGCGGTTACGCATGAGTGCCTTCGGGCATTTGCCTTTCCCCACATCTGAGTTGCCGGGCCGAGCGTGCGGCCTTTCAGACCGGCATCATCACGCCTTACCGGGAAAGGACACCCAGATGCGAACCACGGGTACAGTAAAGTTCTTTAACACGGCCAAGGGCTTTGGCTTCATCCAGCCGGAGAGCGGCGAGAAGGACGTCTTCGTCCATGCCACTGCGCTCGAGGCGGCTGGTATCTTCTCCATCAACGAGGGCGACAAGGTTTCCTTCGTGCTTGAAGACGACCGTAAGGGTCGCGGCAAGCAAGCCGGACAGATCCAGAAAGCCTAAGCTGCGGGCCCAGGAGAGGGTTTGTAGAGAGCGCCGCTGGATTTGTCCGGCGGCGCTGTTGGCGTCTTAGCCCAGATGTTATGAGGTTTACCAATGAGCACCATGTCCGCGCGCCGCAAGGCCATGCGCGGCACGAAGCGCACCTGCCAAGCGTGCGAAGCCCGATTCTATGACCTCGCTCGCAGTCCGATCGTGTGTCCGATGTGCGGAGCGCACTACGCACCGCCGGCTGAGCCCGTTGTCCAAGCAAGGGAACCTTCTGTACCCTTCTCCAGCAAGACGGGATGGCGCAGCCAGCCGTTCAAGCGAACTCAGCCAGTGCTTCCGGTCGCTGATGTCACGCCCGTCGATCCTTCGGACTCGCTGGCCATGGGGAACGAGGCCGAGGAGACTGCGACCGCAGTTGCAGAAGACTGTGTCGTTCTCGAGCAGGAGCCGGACAACGGGGATGTCCTCAGCCTTGTTGACCACAATGCTCCGGATACTGCGGACCAATGACATCCACGTTAGCTGACGCCAGAATGCGTTTCCTCGGTCATGGCTCTGACTGTGAACGAGACCGCACCGTCGGTTCGCCAGGCGGGCAGGCCGCTCCACGTGCAGTCCGGCAAAGCCTCGCTGGCATTCTCGTCGGTTGCTCTGCGATCGCACATCGGGAGGAGGCCATATCCCAATTACAATACTGACGCGCACACTCAAGTGTGCGGGCGCGGCGGCGCGCAAGCAATGCGAGGCTGTAGCGATGCAAGTGTGCAAGACCTACGACGGATCACCACCGGAAGTGGGGGTTGCTGAGCTGCGCGGCTGCGTTGAGCTCGCGCAACGATTGCGTGTCAATCTGGAAATTCATGGCGTCCTTGACAGCAACGGTATCTCTCGGTGGTACTTACAATGGATAGAGGCGACCGAACGAAGGAAAGGTTCGGGCACCGCTGTCATGCGCGAACTCATTCACGCGGCCGATCGGCATTCGCGCCAAATCACATTGAAAGCGGCGAGCCGTCGCGGCGCGCACGGCATTGAAGAGCTCGTTGCCTACTACCAACGGTTTGGCTTCAAACGGTTGGGCGGTCCGTCGCGTATCCGCGTTATGATGACGAGGTCACCTCAGTGATAACAGCAAACATCGACAGCCTGAGCGCGCTCGACCACTTCGCTCGGATAGGCGGTATTGATCTTTGTGACTCCTGTGCTGGCCGCATCGAACACCTCGCGATCTGCCAGCGGTCCGCCCCTCGATCCTGCGCACGGTCGGGAATAGAACCGAACCCACGTGAGTTTAACTGGTGAGCATTGCTCGATGACGCCAACGCGCTGCGGGTTGCGCTTTGGCATCCCGGGCACCCTGGAGGGGCACCTCAGCCGCGGGGCTGGGTGCCCCACCATTTTATGACTCGCCAGAGCGTTTTTTTCGTCAAGTTACCCGTATGTCTGCTATGCTCGCCGATCGGCGGCTTGTAACTGTCAGGCGCCACCGGCTGAGAGAACCCACGATCCGCTCCCGCCTGCTCTAGCGCCATGGCTCGATCTCTCTTCGATACCGCATCCTACGACCCAGATACATTGAAGATGCTCAGTCAGGCATTCGATGAGGTGTGGCGGGGAATCGCTGCGAACTATCAGGCCGAAGCAATGATAGAAGACCGGCGCAATCGGCTGGCCACGATCATTCTCAGTCTTGCGGACGGCGGCGAGCGCGATCTATCGCGTATGAAAACGGGCACAAGCAAACTCATGGCACATGCTCTGCAGGCTACCTCTCCCAAGCAAGGGCAGGCGCCTAACTGGCTAACGCATAGAACAATGTCTGGTTTACAGTTCTAGCGTTGTGCTATCGCCTCTGGACGATTGAGTCACCAATAACGTCCGAGGTCAGCTAGGGGGGCCAATGGCCAAACGCAAGTTGGAATGGCGATGTCGGGCCCTCACGGGCGCGGCCGCGGACGTTGCGGGTGCGTTGGGTCACCGCGCACAGCAGCTGCTGGGAGTGCGTGATGAAATTCAAAGCTGATGCCCTGATTGGATTTATTTTATGCCATTCGCTCGCGGTACTGGCGTTTTTTCCCTCGTTCTTTAGCTGGACAGGTGTCGTCCTCTTGGTCTTAGGAATGCTCGCGTTTGGCATTCTGGGGATCAATCTTGGCTTCCATCGTCTCATAACGCATCGCGGCTTCACGGTCCCGCTCTGGTTAGAGCACACGCTCGCTATCCTCGGCACGTTCTCCTTGCAGTTCTCGCCGGCCTTGTGGGTGGCCGTGCATCGCCGGCACCACCACCATGCGGATGACCAACACGATCCGCACTCACCGCTCCGAGGCTTTTTCTGGGCGCACTTCGGGTGGCTGCTAATGCGCTCAGGCGATATGCGGTCGCGCCCGCTGATCGAACGCTACGCGAAAGATGTCATGCGCGATCCCCTCTACGCCATGCTCGAGCGCAGAAAGAACTGGATCAAGATCTCGTTTCTGATGTGGCTGGTGTATTTCGCGGCCGGCTATAGTTGGGTTGTGGCGGCAGGCGGAAGCTCAGGAGAAGCGCTGCTATTTGGCTCCAGTCTTGTGATCTGGGGGGGCGCGCTGCGAACGGTGGTCGTCTGGCACACCACTTGGTCCGTCAATTCGGTGACCCATATTTGGGGCTATCGCAATTACGCGACACCCGACGATAGCCGCAACAACCCGCTCATCGGGTTCATCACCGCCGGTGAAGGGTGGCACAACAACCATCACGCCGATCCCACGTCGGCGCGACACGGTCACCATTGGTGGGAATTCGACCTCGCATGGCAGGCTATTCGTTTGCTCATGTGGCTCGGCCTTGCGACAAAAGTCTCGCTCCCGTCACCCTCCCTCGCGGCTGAGTTCAACGCGCGCGCAACCTCTCGCCCAACCCCGCCGTAAAGCCTCGCGCCTTGGCGGCGGTGTGTTCCCAGCGCTGTCCGATGAGGCGTGGCGTATGGGTGCCGATCCTGATCGCGAGGCGCAGCCGGGAGTAATAGTTACCGCAAGCGATGAGCTGGACGGTGCCTCACAAGGCATGACGACCTTGGTCGGGGCACTGGTCTCTTCGGGGCTTCGGCTTTGGGCGCTTGAAGTAAACGCGCAGGGCAATTTGTCGGGTGCGCCGGACTGTGGTTCCCAGAAGGCTGGCCGGAGCCCGAAGTTGGTTGAGGGCTGCTCAAGGCCGCCCACGGCAAAGAGTTCGTCCCTGCGTGCGCGCGAGTACGGCTATTCCAACATTGGGTTCAAGTCCCGCCTCAGTTTCATCGATCTCAAGAATTTAGCTTCGCGTGCGGTCACTGAACGCTTGAGTGCTAGTTACGAAAGGACGGCGATGCTTTTTGGCTCCGAGAGCTGGATTTTTCGTCATCCTCCGCCAGAGTGATGGTGCCTCCTTTTGGCACCTTGCAGAAAGTTTCGGCAACGCAACTTCGACGGCCATCCTGGGGTATAGCAGACATGCTGAGCGGGTGCACGCGATGCCCGCCCTTGACCGTTGCGGAAGTGTACAGTCGCCCAATTACGAGTGAATTGCGCGCAGGCGGCTCAGCGCCGGTGCCGCGAGGTCAACAAAGGCGCGAACTGTTCTGGGCATATATCGGGTGGTCGGAACGACGAGATAAACGGGCCACGCTGGCGGCTCGAATTCCTCGAGTAGCCGTACTAGGGCCCCCGACGCAAAATCATCCGACACCTGATAGGAAAGCGTCCGGCCAATCCCCCGCCCAGCTTTCACGGCAACAAGCACTGCTTCTATTTCGGTGGCCATGAACCTCGGACTGAGTTCGCACAGCTTTGCCACGTCCGGAATTTTGAAAGCGCCACTCCAATGGAGAAGGGCGATGCGATTCGTAGACGATATCGTGCTTGATTAGATCCCTCGGTGTGCGCGGACGGCCGCGCCGAGCGATATAGCCGGGACTTGCAAACAGTACCCAGCGCACTTGACCTAGGCGGCGCCGAATGAACCCCGATTCCATGAGCGGACCCATCCGAACTGCGACGTCGAGACCCTCTTCGACCAAGTCAAGATTGCGATTTGTCAGCACGAGTTCAGCTCGAACGCCCGGATGCGCATCGAGAAAACTTGCTATGAGCGGAGCAATATGCCAGCGACCGAACAGGGATGGTGCAGTCACTCGCAGGACACCATCTAACGGCGCATCTTGCCCCTCTCTACCTCTGCGAGTCGCTTGTTCGTAGTCGGCCAGAAGCTGTCGGGCGGATGCAGCGAGACGCCGGCCCGCCGCGGTCGGCGCCAATCGGCGAGTTGTTCGCTGAAGGAGACGAGCGCCGACACGCGCCTCAAGGGCTGCCAGCGACCGCGTCATTGCCGGAGGTGAACGACGCAACTGACGAGCGGCCCCAGCGAGGCTGCCGGCCTCAAGAATGGTCGTTAGCACAAGCAATTCGTCGAGACGGTCCACCATGGAGCAACTGTTCCACTAAGTGGAATGGTGACTTCCACTCTATCGCTCTTTGCCGCATTGGCCGCAAGAATTATGAGAGCAAAGGCGGACCGAAACGGTCGATCCAGACAATGAGGCGGCGCCCGTCCATGGCGACGCGGGTCCTACCGATAGCAGCCTAGGGAGAGGAGAAACGCATCATGACAACCTGGACGCCCGATCCAAGCTTCTACCCATCCCCCCGCACGGCCATGAAGGCGGCAGCCGAGACGCTTGCCTACGTCGCTGTGTTCGATCCTGCCCGGAAGACGCCGGATGCAATCGCGGTCGTTGATGTCGATCCAAAGTCGAAGCATTACTCCCAGATCGTGAACTCGACCCCGATGCCCAATGCAGGCGACGAGCTGCACCACTTTGGCTGGAACGCCTGCTCTTCGTGTCTCTGTCCGAACGCGCCCCACCCCCATGCTGAGCGCCGCTACCTCGTGGTACCCGGGCTGAGATCGTCGCGCATCCATATCCTCGATACCAAACCCGATCCCAAGTACCCTAAGATCGTGAAGGTGATCGAGCCCGAGACTGTGGCAGAGCGGGCCGGCTACACCCGGCCTCACACCATACACTGCGGTCCCGAAGGCATTTATGTCGCCGCGCTCGGCAACCGCGAAGGCAAAGGGCCTGGCGGCGTCTTCCTCATGGACCACGAGACCTTCGACGTGCGCGGCCAGTGGGAGATGGACCGTGGTCCGCAGCACTTCGCCTACGATGTCTGGTGGCATCTCGGCCATGACACCATGGTGACCAGCGAATGGGGCACGCCCGACATGTTCGAGAATGGGTTAATCCCCGAGGCTTTGCTAGGCGCCAAATACGGTCACCGCCTTCACTTCTGGGACCTGCACAAGAGGAAGCACCTGCAGACTATCGATTTGGGCGATGAGTATCAGCTGGTATTTGAGCTCCGCCCTGCTCACGACCCCACCAAGGCCTATGGCTTCGTTAGCTGTGTGGTGAGCCTGGAGAATCTCTCCTCGTCGATCTGGACCTGGTACAAGGAGGGCGACAAGTGGGCGGTGAAGAAAGTGATTGAGATCTCGGCCGAGCCGGCCACTGAGGACCAGCTCCCGCCCTTGCTCAAGGGTTTCAAGGCGGTGCCGCCGCTCGTTACCGATATCGATCTATCCATGGACGACAAGTTCCTCTACGTGGCCTGCTGGGGCACGGGCGATCTGCAGCAATACGATGTGTCGGAGCCGTTCAATCCCAAGCTAATCAGCAAGGTCCGGATCGGCGGCATCGTGTCGAGGGCCGCACACCCAAACGCCAAGAATTGTCCGCTGAGCGGCGGGCCGCAGATGGTCGAGATCAGCCGCGATGGCAAGCGGGTGTACTTTACAAACTCGCTTTATAGCGCCATCGACGCCCAGTTCTATCCCGACGGGATCGAGGGATGGATGGTAAAGCTCGACACCAAGCCTGGCGGAGGCATCGCCTTCGACGAGAGGTTCTTCGTAAAGTGGCCGTCGCCGCATCGTCCACACCAGGTGCGACTGGAAGGCGGCGACTGCTCGTCGGACTCCTTCTGCTATCCTTGAGAAGTAACCGGTGATTGGCGTCTCGGTTTCCCTCGAGCTCTGGCCATGGCTCACGGTCGCAGGGCTCGGCGCATTGCACGGGTTGAACCCTGGTATGGGATGGCTGTTCGCTGTGGCGCTCGGGCTTCACCGGCAGGATCGCCGCATCGTCTGGCTCGCGCTCGTGCCGATCGCCCTAGGCCATGCGGTATCGATTGCGGCCGTTGGGCTCGTCTTTCTGTGGGTCGGTTGGTTTGTGGGCAGTTGGACGTTGCGCGTCGGTGCCGGCCTCACCTTGATCGGCTGGGCGCTTTACCACTGGCGCTTCAGCCATCGTCATCGCGTGCGCTTCGGCATGCAGGTGGGGCTCTCCGGTCTCTTCGTTTGGTCGTTTGTCATGGCGGCTGCCCATGGTGCAGGCCTGATGTTGTGGCCTGCCATGATGTCGCTGTGTCTCCCGAGCGGTGCCAGTGCAGCGCCGGCGAACGGTCCTTTGACGGCCGGGCTCACCGGTATCGGCGTACATACGCTGGCGATGCTCTCCGTCACGGCGACGATCGCGGCCACGGTTTACGAATGGGTCGGACTCGAAGTCCTGCGCAGGGCCTGGCTGAACATCGACGTACTTTGGGCAACGGCGCTTGTGGCGACGGGCGTTCTCATGCTCTTAAATCCATTCTAAGGGTGTCGAACGGGTCGTGAGTCCGCCCCCACAGCCGCATCATCGCTCTCCTTCTGCAACGTCAAAGCAAGTCCTGAGCGCATTGGCGTTGCTGCCGCGCGGCGAACCGGCCCATGCGCAATTGCTTTGCCGGGTGGGCTGGCCAATGGCAGTGGCATCTTTTGACCGTTCGCGGCGCTGCGCAACTTCGTCGGCTACTGGGGGTAGACCTGACGCGGTGAACGAATGCCTTCAATGGGGTGGCAGCCTACACTCCTTCCGTCTTCACCACACCATCTGCGTGGAGGCTGAGGATCTCGCTTTCGCTGTAGCCAATCTCGCGCAGAACAGTCGATGTGTGCTCTCCCAAGAGTGGCGTCGGCAGGCCGTCCGAACTGCGCGCGTCGGTGAATTGAACAAGCTGCCAGGCGATCTGCAGCTTCCCGACCCTGGGATGCTCGCGGATTGCGACGATGTCATTTGCGCTGGCATGCGGATGGTCGAGGAATACCTCGCTTTGGGCTGTTACAACCTCGCTGCACGGCACGCCCCCCGCGCGCAAGGCAGCAAGCGTTTCGGCCGTCGAGCTGCGCGCTATAGCTGCTGCGAGCTCCATCGCGAATGGTGTTGTGTTGGGATGATGCCCGTCGATTTGCTGCGGCAATAATGGCTCTGGGTCGGCGCAGCCAAAGATCCTGCACATCGCTCGTCGTTGCGCTTCACTTTCGGCTACCACGTAGATCCAGCCATCGCACAAGCGGTAGAGGCGGTGGAATGGTCCAAGCCCGTATTGCTCCTTGTCGGCAAACGGCCGCTCCGGCTTGCCCGCATAGCGCGTGAACCACGGCGAACTCAGCACGATACCGCTGCTTAGAAGATCGCTGTCGACGCGCTGCACGATGCCCGAGCGGGCGCGCGCAAACAGTGCCAGGATCGTGCCGAATGCACCCATCGCGCCATTGGTATAGTCGGTCGGCGCCAATTGCGCGGGAAACACCGGCGGATTGTCCGGCCCGCCCTGGGCGCGCGAAAGACCCAAGAGCGCCTGCGCCAACGGATCGATGCCGGGACGCTTGGCGTAGGGGCCGGTCCAGCCATAACCCGTCAGATGGGTCTCGATAAGTCGTGGATTTACGGTGGAGGTTATTCCCATGCGCTCGGTTGCGTGGGGGCGTAGGTTGGCGACCAGCGCGTCGGCGGTAGCTGCAATCTGTTGCACGATCCTCTTGCCGGTATCCGTCTGCGTATCCACACAAACCGAGCGCTTGTTGAAATTCACGCTGTAGAAGTAAGGCCGGGCGAGCGGTCGGGAGATGTCGCCAGCCGGCGGCTCGAGCTTGATCACATCCGCGCCCAAGTCCGCCAGGATGCGGCCTGCGGTCGGCCCGGCGATCAAATTGGTGATCTCGAGGATGCGCACCCCAGCCAGAGGCGGCGGATCGGTTGCTTCCCCGTCGGACGGAATAGGGTTGTTGGAGGATGGCGCTGAGACAGCGATATCCCCAGCCGCTAACTGCGCCGCGGCTCGAGGGCCGGCGATACGCCCCGGAGTTCCGCTGAGACGGACTGGCACGCCCATCTGCGTCGTCGGCCCGACAGCCGGATCCTCCAATGTCGTAACCATGCCGTTGTGCAGCACTTGAGGGTCGCTGATGCCCTCCTCGATCTGCTGCGCAGGCGCGAAGGGAACGTCGGCAGCCTCGAAGGCCGCCGCCCAGTCGGCATAGGGTTTCGATTGCAGGATTAGGGTGAGGGTCGCACGCAGCTCGGCTTCGTCCTCAGGCAATACGCCGCCTAGTCCGATCTTGAACCGGGGCTCTTCGACCAACTCGCCGATCCCCAGCACCTTCGCGGCTGTCGTGATGAATCCTGCGTGCACGCAGCCGAGCTGGACCCATTGGCCGTCGGCGCAGGGATAGACGCTATAGAACGGAGCGCTCCCCGATGGGTTGCTCTGGAAGACCTGCCGGTCGAGACGTTCTCCAGTTACCTTTGTCTGAAAGAGCAAGGCGCCTGCCATCAGCGAGGTCTCGACCTGGCGTCCCCTGCCTGTCGTTTCACGCGCGAGTAGCGCAGCGGCAATGCCGGTCGCGGCGAAGAGAGCGGCCCCCACGCTCGGCAGGGGGTGCACGACATGCACCGGCGCGGGCCGAAACCCTGGCATGCCCCAGAGGAGACCTGTGCGGGCCAACACAAGATCATCGATCGGCGGCTCTTCCTTCCACGGCCCGCGCTTGCCATAGGCGGTGATTGAGCAGCCGATGAGGCGCGGATTGACGCGCTGCAGCCGTGACCAATCCACGAGGTGCTGCAATGGCGAACTGGGTGAAAAGTCCTCAACGAGGATGTCTGTGCCCGCTACCAGCCGCAAGAACTCTGCTGCTGGCGTGCCACCGTCCTGGTGAGCACCGGATGAACCAAGGCCATCCAGAACCAGATTGAGGTCGAGCATCGCGCACGCCTTGCCCCGGTCCCACACGACGAAGCCTCCCTGGCGCAGGTGGGCGCTCTGGGTTGCGACAAGACGCACAACGCGTGCTCCGTGGTCGCCGAGAAACATCGTCGCCAAAGCTGCCGCCGACCCGGTGCTCAGATCGAGCACCGTCAATCCATCCAGTGCGGATGCCATACGGGTTCCTTTTAAAGTCGCGCAAAGGCGGGGACACCGTAGTCTTGAACCACGGGGAGGGAGGTTAGACAACATGCAGCTCTCGGATACCGCAGACACTCTGCGGGGGCACAACGGCTACGCGCATTTCTGCTTATACTAGTTGGCAGCACGATCTGGCGCACTGAGCCGCAGTAGCTGATCCAGCTACGTTTTCTTCTGATGTGGTGGACGGCGCCCGCTCCCGGCATCGAAGTGCCATAGGGTGATCGTCGGACACGAATCACATGAGGGGAACCGTCCACATGCAGGTTATCACGATCGGCATTGATCTTGCCAAACAGGTGTTCCATGTGCATGGCGTCGACGCCAACGACAAGGTGGTCTTCAACAAGCCGTTGCGGCGATCACAAGTTCTGCCCTTCTTCGCCAAACTCGCGCCGTGTCTCATCGGCATGGAAGCGTGTGCGTCGGCCCACTACTGGGCGCGCGAGCTCAAGAAGCTCGGCCATGACGTACGGTTGATGCCGGCCAAGGACGTGAAGGCCTACGTCAAACGCAACAAGAACGACGCTGTCGATGCTGCGGCGTGTTGCGAGGCGGTCCGGCGACCGACGGTGCGTACCGTGCCGGTGAAGACGCCCGAGCAGCAAGCCCAGCTCATGCAGCACCGCGTGCGCGACCTACTTGTGCGGCAGCGTACACAGGCCATCAATGGGCTGCGCTCGCACCTGGCCGAGCTCGGCATCGTTGCCGCGCAAGGCTATGACGGTCTCAAGATGCTGCTTGCAATCATCGCCGACAGTAGCGATGCCCGCCTGCCCGAGAATGCGCGCGCCAGCCTATCAGCGCTTGTTGCACAGATTGCCTCTTGCCAGGCCGAGATTGGTGCGATCGAGAAGCGCCTTCTTTCTCAGCATCGCAAAAACGAGGACAGCAAACTGCTCGAGACCATTCCTGGCATCGGCGTCCTCGGCGCGAGTGCCATTGTCGCCACGGTTCCAGATGCTTCGATCTTCAAGACAGGGCGCGACTTTGCGGCCTGGATCGGCATCGTCTCGCGCGAAGATTCGACCGGCGGCAAACAGCGGCTAGGACCCATCTCCAAGCAAGGCGACCGATATCTGCGGCGCATCCTTGTCGTCGGGGCGTTTGCCGTGATCAGGCAGGCGCGCGCCCATCCCGAGAAGTACCCTTGGCTGACGCAACTATTGGCGCGCAAGCCGGCAAAGGTTGCTGCGGTGGCATTGGCTAATAAGACAGCGCGCATCGCCTGGGCGGTGCTGACCAAGAAGGAAGTCTACCGTGCACGTCCAATAACCGCGGCACTTGCGTAAAAAGCGGGCAAAAGAGACAGGGGAATAGCTTTGTAACGTTGCGTTTAGGATTGCAGGGGTGATCACGACGTTGATGCGAAACGGTCGAGCCGTTCGATTGGGAGAACCCGTACTGAGTCACGCGACTAACGAGCGCGTTTTTCTGATTGGGACCCGATCAGCGGATCACATCATGGCCAGCGGCCAAAAGCGGGCTGCAACAATAGGCCGAATACATGACCGCACCCGACCATCGCGGCAAACGTCAAATTCCTCTTGCACGGCGGGCGTCGTCCATACATGAACTCAGTGCAGCGGACGGGGGCGGCGCTCGTCCTGCATGCCTGCTCTGCCCCAGACATCCGCAGTGCTTCCGATCGGTGGCTGGATCGAAGCAGTGTGCGCATGTGCATAGCTAGCATTCCGGCGAAGATCGTGCGCATATCGCGGCGGTCCGCGCCGCCGGTCCCACACCACGTTTAAGCTTCCCGCAATGGCTTGCGTTCGTGCAGCAAGCGAGCAATTCGCAGGTCATAACGGTGCGTCAGCACCACCGAGGGGATCACGGCCACTCCGTGCCTACCTTCCGCCAAGGCCAGCAGGTTTGAGGGCGCACGACTTTCAAAACCGGATATTCGCCCTCACACCCGCGAGACGGCAGGCGGCGTCGAAAGTCCGGCGGACTAGAAAGCCGGGATCGAGCAGCAGCAGGGGATGCGAGGCGAGCTGAGTGAGCTGTACGACCTTCCCTCGTGCCAGTGGCAGCGAGCGATGAAATGCGGCTAGAAGTTCGACCGCGGGCACGGGGTACGCAGCAAGGTGTTCTAGGTCGCTGCGGTCAGTCTGCAGCAGCAGGCCGACGTGAATATCACCACGTTCCAGCAGGGTCCGAATATTGGGTCCCACCGCCTCGATGAGCTTCACAGTTACGAGCGGATATTTTTCCGTGTAGCGGTGTAGGAACGTCGTCAAAATGGCTTCGATCTGCACAAGGGAGGCCGCGACCCGGAGCACGCCCCTGTCACCTTGCCGCAGGGAGAGAGCCCGCTCGTCGCTCACCCCCGAGGGCGAACAACTTCTGAGCTATTGCCGGGATTTGCTCGCGCATGCCCGTTGCTTCGAGGGCTTCTATAATCCGCGCCGGCGCGCGGTAACAGGCCCAATCTTGGGCGCCATGGGGGCCAGCATTCCTCGCGCGCCCCACACCGTGAAGGGTCTTTCCTACCGGCTGATCGGCCGCAACGTCGGCCTCAAAAAAATACGGTTATGGAGGCGGAACTGGCAACTGAGGATCAGGCTAGCTATAAACCGGCGTCACCCGCCTAGCGTCGGGTGTTCCGAACATGGTCCAGAGTTCTCCTTGCGACACTTGGCAGAAGGCCACGCTAGACCGCCACCGGGCAGCCGCTAGAGCACCGCTTCCGCTATCCGCTCCAGTTGTGCGCCCATCTCGGCTTCCGTCTCAACGTGCGCCGCACGCACAACTACGCGATCGGCACCCGCGTCGAACAACGGTCGCACGACATCCTTCGTCGGCACCTGCCCATAGACGGTGATGGTAATCAATTTCGGATCGCGGCCGGCGTCCACTGCCAGTCGATCGAGCTCCATACGGGCTCTTTCCAGGTCGGCAGGGGTAATGCGATTGGGCAGCCAGCCGTCGGCGTGGTCGATGACGCGCCTGAGCACGTTCTTTGCCGCCCCACCGAGCACGATAGGCGGATGCGGTTTCTGCGCGGGCTTAGGATACGAGCGCACGGGCGGGAAATCGAAGAATTCCCCATGAAACTCGGCTGCGTCCTGGGACCAGAGCGCCTTCATCACGTCGAGCGCTTCTCGTGTCTGCGTCCATCGGCGCGCAAAATTACCGCCAAAGATCTCGACTTCCTCTTTGAGCCACCCCGTGCCAACGCCAAGGATGAAGCGGCCTCCGCTGTGGTGATCCAAGGCGGCGATTTCCTTGGCCAAGAGCAATGGATTACGTTGAGGCACCAGAGTGATTCCGGTTGCCAGCTTCAACGTCGTCGTCACCCCAGACGCACGTGCCAGGGCGATGTAGGGGTCCGTGAAGTGTGAATAAGTCCACGGGATAGCGCCGCCCGTGCCTGGGAACGGGCTCGCACTCTCGACCGGCACGGCGGGATGCTCCGCATACCAGATTGATTCGAAGCCCAGACGTTCCGCCGTTCGCCCCATGAAGGCTGGGTCGATAGTGTAGGCGGGCAATGGCATGGACAATCCGATACGCATGACGGTGACTTTCACATGTTGCGCTTCGTCGAAGCGTAGTGCCGTCGCACTCGCGCGACAATCCGCCACGAAATTGAGCCGCCAAGACCCGGAAATAACGGTATAGCCGGCAGGCCGAAGCCGCCTACATTGCTTCTGCCAGAGGTTGAAAAGTTCGGCGGTGCAACCACTTCGGGGTAAGCCCTTGCCAGGCGCCCGGCCCCAAGTGATGCAAGGCTACCCGCGAAGCACGAACCATTAAAAGAGTAATCCCATGCCGAAGCCGTGGATGATCTATGGTGCGAATGGCTACACGGGCGAGCTGATCGCACGCGAAGCGGTACGCCGCGATCTAAATCCGGTGTTGGCCGGCCGAACGGCGGCCAAGGTGGAGCAGCTGGCTAGTAGGCTTGGCTTGCAAGCGCGCATCTTCGATCTCGAAAACGCAACGGCGACCGCGAGGTGTGTCGAGGGGATGGGACTTGTCCTCAATTGTGCGGGACCGTTCTCGGCAACAGCCGCACCGATGATGACAGTCTGCCTCACCGCGCACGTCCATTACCTCGACATCACCGGCGAGATCGACGTGTTCGAGCACTCCCGAACACTGGATGCAGCGGCGCGGGCCGCGGGTATTGTCATATGCCCCGGCGTCGGCTTCGACGTGATCCCCACCGACTGTGTCGCGGCGACTCTCAAGGCTGCCCTCCCAGACGCCACACATCTCGCGCTGGGGTTCGATTCACGTTCGGGCCTCTCGCCCGGAACGGCCAAGACCTCGGTCGAAGGCCTGGCCCAGGGTGGCAAGGTGCGCCGGGACGGGCAAATCATCTCGGTGCCACTCGCGTACAAAACTCGACGCATCGACTTCGGCGACGGCGAGAAGTTCGCGATGACCATTCCCTGGGGCGACGTTTCGACGGCCTCAGCGACGACCGGCATTTCCAACATCGAGGTCTACATCCCGGGTTCACCGGCGATGGTCGCGTGGGCGAGACGCGCCAACCGGCTCAAGTGGCTGCTCGGCACGGGCATGGTTCAGAACTTCATGAAGCGGCGCATCGAAAGGACAGTCAAAGGTCCTTCGGCGGCCAAGCGCGAGGCGCAGCCGACGTTCGTGTGGGGCGAGGCCACGAATGCGCGAGGCGACAAACGCACCGCTCGGATCAAGACGGCCAACGGCTACAGCCTGACAGTGGCGGGCGCATTGGCAGTGGTCGAGCATTTGCTGGCCCATGACATGCCGGGCGGCACCCACACGCCTGCCACGCTGATCGGCCCCGATCTCGTCACGCGCCTGCCGGGCTCCGGGCCCATGCAGATTGCATGAGCTGACCGGCGATAAAAGGTGGGACCCGTCACCCGACGATCCCTCCCTACTGGTCCATCCTGCGTGCGGGGATGGCCGCACACGAGACGACCTGCCGCTGGACAATCGCCCTTGGACCGGGGACGCTCGCCACCGATCGCCGTGTAGGAGGAACGATAGATGACTTCAAAAAATATCGCAGTGATCGTAACCGGCGCCGCGAGCGGTATCGGTTTGGCGATGACAATGGGTCTGATGAAAGCTGGTCATGACGTTGTCGCGGTAGACCGCAACACCGATGCTTTGGCGGAGCTTTCGAAGCAAGGGGCAGGATTGAAGGGAAGCGTGCACACGGTCACAGCCGATTTGGCACAGCCGGATAGCTTTGCCCACGTCACGGACGCTGCTCTGATCAAATTCGGGAGGATCGATGCCTTGGTGAATAACGCGGGCATTGGCCAGGCCTCGGTGCGGAACGATCGTCAGCCCATCCGCTTCTGGGAGACCACGGCCGAGCAATGGGGCCGCTTCATCGCGATCAATGCCGCTGGACCGATCAACATGGCACGCGCAGTGCTGCCCCACATGCTGGCGGCGAAGCACGGACGGATCGTTACGGTCACCACCAGCCTCGGAACAATGGTGCGAGAAGGGTTCCTGCTCTACGGTTCGTCCAAGGCGGCGGCGGAGTCGGCCATGGCGGTGCTGGCGGCGGATCTTGCCGGCAGCGGTGTGACATCGAATGTGCTGGTGCCGGGCGGAACGACCGACACGCCACTGGTGGGCGCGGCTCCGAACCGGGAGAAGATGCTGAGGCCAGCGATCATGGTCCCGCCACTCCTCTGGCTGCTCTCCGACGAGGCGCTGGCAGTGAACGGCAAACGCTTCATCGCCGCGGACTGGGACACTAACGTGCCGCCGGCCCAAGCGGCCGATAAAGCCGGTGCACCGATAGCCTGGCTCAGCATCGCGCGGATGCCAATCGAACCGTCTTGAGTGGTGCAGCACAGCGGACGGCAAAAGAGATGCAGCCAATCCAAGGGACGGTGACTACGGCATCAGCGAGCAGCTACCGAGCTGCTCGGGGGCAACGAGGGCAGTACGCTGGGCCCAGAGATTGCGCGTCGTGCGCTGCCGGCCCCGAACGGCCAGCAGCCGCACTGCGCGCCTCCGCATCTGTTGGATCTGCCCGGGCGGCCCTCTGCTCAGGCAAACCGCTTGGCTGGGAGTGCCGTTGCCTCAAGCCGGGTACGAGCGAGCAGCCCACTCGCCGAGCGCACCAAGTGTGAGGCTGTCTTTGTCTACGCGCGGAGCATAATCCCCGCTTTGAGTAATTGGGTCGGTCACACAATGGCCTGACTTGGCCAACTAGCTACGGGACGGACGGGATCCTGCGAAGCCG
Source organism: uncultured Alphaproteobacteria bacterium (assembly GCA_963770295.1). Lineage (GTDB taxonomy): Bacteria > Pseudomonadota > Alphaproteobacteria > Rhizobiales > Hyphomicrobiaceae > AWTP1-13. Next base: position 74,223 of record CAVYPA010000002.1, on the reverse strand, counting down.
CGGGTCCACGCTCGGCGTGGAGTCCATCAGACAAGCAAGCACCAGGAGGAAACGATGCTCCTTCCAAAGATCGTCCTAGCCATGGCGTATGGCTTTGCATTGACAACGTCCACACTTGCGCAGGAACAGTCCGCCGCCTTTGAGTATTGGCCGGTTGCGCGCCACCTGCGCAGCGGGCAATTCCAGGCCGAGGTCTGGCGGCATGATCTTCGCAACGACTACAACGATTTGGCCTGGAGCAATCAAGAGCCCTTTGCCACGCCTGCAATAGCAATGGCTAAAGCTTGCACCTCGGTTCAGAATAACTTTGACGCATCGTTCTCATGTTCGGGCCTGGTGCACCATGGAAGCGCGGTGGTCGCAAAGAAGATCGCGGCCACTGAAGGTGAGAGCAGGGGCACCGCGGCGAAGGGCCCGATGCACCCACTACCCATTGCAAAGGTGCCGGGTAGCTCCGGCGAGAGGCACGCCTGGCTCAAAGACTTCTGGAAGATTGGGGGTAAATAGCACCGACAGTGAGGTTGCGTGAAGGCCAGAGCTCGGGCCATCTTGTCCATGCTCATTCAGGTCGCCTTCTAAACCTCGACAGCGAGTAGTCGCGGTTTGCTCAGGCTTTGCGCGCATTTGCTCGTTAGGCTGATCAAGCACTGAACTCTCGGCACGCTTGCTCTAGAGTAACGCGTTGGGTGTACAAAGCGGTCTGCCGCGCGGTGTGGTCTTGATGGACGCAGGTTACGGTGCCAGTACCGATCTGCGCACGAGCACCATGGATGCTCGAGAAACGAACGCTGCCGTATTTTTTTGTCGACTGAAATTGCGTAGGTGGTGCGGAGGCGTGTGAGATGTCGACAGATGTCGATGCAGTCATTGCAGCGCTGCGAATTGTGCTGAAGGAGGTAGAGCGGCAAAGCACGACATCCAAATTTCCAACACACATCGTGAACAAGTGGGTTGGACAACTGCCGGGTGCATGGATCGGACGGTGGAGACGGCTGGTATTGACAGTCCTGTTCTTTTGCGCGCCGACGATAGTTTCAGGTCATAGCTGGTACGACGCCGACTGCTGCAGCGACAAAGACTGCTTTCCTGCAGAAAACGTCGTCTACTACTCATATGACCGCAGTTACACGGCAGACGTTCATGGCCGCCATGTGCGTGTCGGCCCTGAGGTAAAGAAGCTGCCTTCACGGGATGGTGGCTATCATGCTTGCCTCAGGGACCGTCCCGGCATGCCCGTTAAGGTCAAATGCTGGTACGTGCCGGCAAATACGCAAAGACGGGATGCGGTTGAAGCCGTGGGCTGGGGATGAACGAACTGCATATAGAGAGAGTGTGCTCACGCACTTGCGCGCGACCCTTGCGTATCTCGAAGTCAATCGCCAGCAGATCAACGCGAGCTTGCTCGTGGTCGCCCCACGGAAAGTGGCGGAAGCCAGAACCTATACCAATGGCGAAGATTGCCCTGTGCAGGTTGAACATCCCAAGCGCCATCACCAATCGGGTCGCACCGCTGGCTTCGAGTTCCTTAAGACTTCCCGCTCGGTATCCCTCCAGCGTAGGCGCGCCTTGCGCGAATTGGGCTAACGACTAGGCATAGTCGTAGGCGCGATGAGCGATATTGGGATCGGACAAGCCCGTCTCGAATGCGCGCCGGCCGCGAGAAATCAGGGCGGGACGAAAATCAGAAAAACGTATCGTCGCCACATCCGCCATGGAGCATGCTGTACGATCTGCCGGCATTTTGCTTATCCATTTGGAACCCCAGAAGCCAGATCGGCTCCGATAGCAAAGGAGGCTTCGGGAGTTACGCCTTTGCAGTTGGGTACAGTGACGTCCTGACGGAACCCCAGGAAGCCCTGGCGTTCTAACGTCATCTAGGCTGGGATTGCGGGGTTGTTCGTTGCCGACGGGAGATATCCCAGCCTGCAAGAAGGCGGTCGATCAATATTGGTATTCGCAGAAAGTGAGCCAATGATTTGCCAGGGCTCTTATGCTCGTAGCCCTTCTTTCAGCCTGCTCCGATGACTACGGCCATGAGAACCGCCATCAGGAGAATGGCGAGGCTGAAGATCGTGTGCAGGAAGATGTACTCGCGGGGCATGCCGATGGCATTGCATGACTTGCGTGATTGTGGAAATTATTCGTGACGGCAAGTTTAATTCTTTTAGCGCGCACAGTCAGCGGTGAGGGCCAACGGTTAATGAGTGGTTAATTCTGCGTAGGCTGTGTTTCTTCTCACCCTGCGACGAGCACAGCCATCACCACCACCGTAAGAAGGGCGAGGCTGAGGATCACGTAGAGAATGATAAATTCTCTGACCATGCCGATCCGTCTCATGAGTTGCTGGGGGAGTCCATGTCATGGTTTGCGACGCCTGTGGAAAGCAATCGTGAAGAATGGATTAATTTGCATTTCACAATCTATCAGCCCGCGTATGTGAGAATCGGCGCGAAGACGGCTCTATCAACAACGCCAAGCATCATGCCGATCAGGCCAACTGGCTTGCATCGACCGAGACAGACTCCCGGTCAGTCGCGCGTGATGACGATCACCCTGAAATCCTTGTCGAGCTTAACGTCGTACTGGCGTCGCTGCATTTTGCGTCATCAACCTCATAGACCCCGTCGCCTCGGTTTCCTCTTCCATCTTGCCGCCTTTCCGAGAGCCGAAGCTAGTGAAGTCGGTGGTACCGGAGCGCTTGAAACGGATTGATGTTGCGTTCCCATCAGAGGAAGACAAGGGGCGGATCCCCGGAGCTGTCGTCCTGGTCGCTCGCAACGGTAGCGTTGCGTACCTCAAAGCGTTCGGGTTCCAAGATCGTGAGAGGCAGTTGGGTATGAAGACGGATGCGATCTTTCGGATCGCTTCCCTTACGAAACCGATAACTTCCGTGGCAATGATGATATTGGTTGAGCACCAGTGTCTGGGCGGACAATCCAAAATTGCGCCACAAAATCGGACTTTTGTTCGAGCGACAAAATCGCCCAGGGCCTCCAGGGCGCCCGCGAGGAACCTTCGTCGATGACAACGCTGAAGGCCAAGGCGTGCTCTGCGCGCTTCCCTTGCGCCGTGAAAGGCAACGCTAGCGTTCCCGGGCGTGACGCTCTGTGCAGCGCATCTGAGCTGAGTGCTCCCGCCCACGCACGTGAATGTGAACATTGCCGCCCCGGAACGCTGGCTAATATTCCTTCGTATTGCGGATGATGTTCGAATCGGCAACCCGCATCGGAGCCACGAGTCATGGTCAAGTTGAACGTGAATGGAAAGACCGTCGACGTGAACGCAGACGGAGATATGCCGTTGCTGTGGGTGTTGCGCGAACAGCTCGGATTGACCGGCACCAAGTACGGCTGCGGGATTGCCCAGTGTGGCGCTTGCTCGGTCCACATTGACGGGGAGGTGCAGCGCTCATGTTCCATCCCCGTTAGTTCGCTGAAGAGTACAGATAAGATTACTACCATCGAAGGCCTTTCGCCAAAGGGAGATCATCCCGTGCAGATGGCTTGGTTAGCGCTTGATGTACCCCAATGCGGCTACTGCCAGTCAGGTCAGATCATGGCAGCCGCAGCGTTGCTCCAGACCAAGCCGAAACCGACAGATGCCGACATCGACGAGGCCATGACCAATGTCTGCCGCTGCGGCACCTACCAACGCATTCGTGCCGCGGTCCATCAGGCGGCAGGCAACGGCAACAAGACCTGAGGAGCACGCCATGACCCTCAAGACGAATGGGACGGACGTCTCTCGTCGCCGCTTTTTGATCTCGACCGCTGCCGCCGGTGGCGGCCTGGCGCTGGGTCTCTACGCGCCTTGGCCTAAGAATGCACTTGCGCAAACGCCGCGCGCCGCGGACGGCAGCGAAGTCGGCGCCTGGGTCTTCATCAAGCCCAATGATGACGTGGTGATCCGCATCGCCCGATCGGAAATGGGGCAGGGGACGTTGACGGGTCTCGCGCAACTCGTGGCCGAAGAGCTTGAATGTGATTGGAAGAAAGTCAAAACTGAGTATCCCACGCCGGGACAAAACCTCACGCGCAAGCGCATCTGGGGCGACATGTCGACCGGGGGCAGTCGTGGTATTCGCGGCTCACAAGAGTACGTTCGCAAGGGCGGCGCAGTCGCCCGCGAAATGCTAATCCAAGCCGCAGCCAATCAATGGAACGTGTCCGCTGCTGAGTGCAAGGCAGAGGCTAGCGTCATCACCCACGTCCCCAGCGGCCGCCAGACCACTTATGGGAAGGTTGCCAGCGCCGCGGCGCGCCTCGACCCGCCGACGGACATCAAGCTCAAGGACCCCAAGGACTGGAAGATCATTGGCAAACCGCTCTTGCGGCTGGATACCGCCGACAAGATCACTGGCAAGCAGGTCTATGCCATCGATGTCAAGCTCCCGGGCATGCTGAACGCGTCCATCATGGATGCCCCGGTATTTGACGCCAAGGTCAAGAGCTACGACGAGGCCAAGGCGAAGGCGATGCCGGGCGTGCGACACGTGGTGAAGGTCGGTGACACGGCGGTTGCCGTAGTTGCCGACGGTTGGTGGCAGGCCAATCAGGCGCTCAAGGCCCTAAACATCGCTTGGGAGGAGGGACCCAACGACAAGGTGTCGAGTGAGTCTATCCAGGCGCACCTTCAAGATGGTCTCGACGCAAAGGATGGCGCATTCATCGGCAACCGGATGGGCGAGCCGACGCAGGCGATCGCTGGCGCGGCCAAGAAACTCGAAGCGGTCTATTTTGCACCCTTCGAGAACCACTTCACCATGGAACCCATGAACTGCACGGCACTGGTGACCGCCGATCGGTGCGAGGTATGGGGAGCAACCCAAAACGCCGAAGGCGGCCTGGCGGCTGCCGCCGAAGCAGCCGGGCTTTCGCCCACCCAATGCGAGTTTCACAAGCTGCATCTGGGTGGTGGCTTCGGGCGACGGGGTAGACAGGACTACACAACCAAGGCTGTACTAATCGCCAAGCAGATCCCCGGCATCCCGATCAAGTTGATTTGGAGCCGTGAAGAGGATATGCGCCAATGCACTTACCGGCCGGTTGGTTTGTGCAAACTGCAAGCTGGCCTTGACCAACAAGGCGAATTGGTCGGATTGCAGATGCGCATCGCCGCGCCTTCAATTCTGGCGAGCGCCGCGCCTAATCGCCTCGACAAAGATGGCAGGGATTCGGCTGCGTTTCAGGGTCTCAATCCGAGTGGTGCGGAGGGGCGCTTCGGTTACGCCATTCCGAATCTCCTGATCGAGCACGCCATCCGTAATACGCATGTGCCTGTGGGCTTCTGGCGGGGCGTCAACACCAACCAAAATGCGATCTGGCTGGAGTCGTTCATCGACGAAATCGCCCACGCCGCAGGCAAGGACCCTCTCGAGTTACGGCGCAAGCTTTTGGTTAACAGCCCCAAGCATCTCGCCGTGCTCAATGCCGTCGCCGAGCGCATCGCCTGGGGAACGCCTCCGCCTCCCGGAGTACATCGGGGCATCGCTCAGTTCATGGGCTACGGGAGCTATTGCGCAGCGGCAGCCGAGGTTACCGTCAACGACAGCGGCAAGCTCAAAATCCATCGTTTGGTGATTGCAATCGACAGCGGCTATGCGGTCAATCCGCAGCAGGTGGCGATGCAAACCGAGGGCTCCGTTGCGTTCGGCCTGGGCGCGATGCTCTACCAGGAATGCACCGTCAAAGATGGCCGCATGGTGCAACAGAATCTGGACACCTATCCCATGATGCTTATGGAAGACTTTCCCAGGGTCGAGGCTATCGTCATGCCGTCCGGAGATTTCTGGGGTGGCGTTGGCGAACCGACCATAAGTGTCGCCGCTCCTGCCGTACTCAACGCCGTGTTTGCGGCGAGCGGCAAGCGGGTGCGGTCGTTACCCCTCAAGCACACGAAGCTTACTTAAAGCGTCGGCGAGGCGGCTGTGTACTGGAGACATCGAACCGGCGGTGGGTGCCATGCAGCAGGTCAATGACGCATTTCTGCTCCTGGGTCGTCTGCTCTTGGCGGCGTTGTTCCTGCCATCCGGTATCAGCAAGGCGATGGGCTTCGGCGCCTTCGCCGCTTCGCTTGCTTCCAAGGGATTGCCTTATTCAGAGGCCTGGGCCGCGGCGGCCGTCGCCATCGAGGTGCTCGGCCCCATAGCCCTTATTCTTGGCGTCGCGCCGCGGTGGACATCTGTTGCCCTGATCGCATTCGTGATCATGGCCACCGCGACCACGCACCGGTACTGGGAATTCACGGAAGCAGCGACGCGGCGGTCGCAGGAGATCAATTTCTACAAGAATGGCGGCGTCGTCGCGGCCCTGTTGTTCTATTTCGTCAGCGGAGCAGGTGCTTGGAGCATCGCTGCCTGGCGACCAGCTACTCAACCGCATCCCGCCTGAACTGACCATGTTGTGAAGCGAGCGCGGGATCGTCCCGCTGCAGCAGTAGCGTAGAGATACCGGTCAGAAGGTCACTTCCGGACGGCAGTTAGCGCGGAACACTTGCATTAAAACGCTCGAGAACCCTGGATACCGTCAAGCTCTCAGTTCCCCGCAACGTCAAGGTAACCGTAGATAACGGATCTCGACATCAACTCGTTAGTCGGACTGACGTCTTGCCTGGAATTCGCAGGTGTGGCGGACTATCCAAAATATCCGAAGTCGGTGGTGCGGCATGGCCCCAGCAAGGGGAAAACGGGAACGAGAGGAATGCGGGGCGACCCCATTTGGCGCGCTCCGACCTCGATTTCCGGCAGCAGAGCTGGCATCCCCGAAGGATCCGCCGCCCGTGTAGGCGGGTTCTGCTGCGGCCGCCTGGGGCGGGAAAATGAAAGCGTGCTACGGTGAGGGAGCCCAGCTAATGAACGAAAAAGACGAAAACTGAGAAGATCGGACGGGAACAATAGCCGCGTCGATCAGTGCAGCCCGACCGGAGGACGTCAATGAGCGTCGACCATCAACCGACAGCGTTTGGCCGGATTTTCCCGGCGCGCGAAGATTGGCTCGCCCGCGCGCCGGTCGAGGAGATTCTCGAGCCTGAGCTCGCAATCGTCGACACTCACCATCACCTGTGGAGTGAGCGGGGACGCTATTTGGTCGAGGAGCTGTTGGCCGATACTGGAACCGGCCACAACATCGAGGCAACCGTCTTTATCGAATGCCGTACCAACTATCGGACGGATGGCCCGATCGAGATGCGTTCCGTCGGTGAGGTCGAGTTCGTCGCCAATCTCGCCTCGCAGTGCGACGCCGAACATCGTGGCAAGACACGCGTGGCCGCCGGTATCGTCGGTTTCGCCGATCTAACTCTCGGCGATCGCGTGGAGCCGATACTGGCCGCCCTGACCGAGGCGGGTAACGGCCGCTTTCGCGGCGTCCGCAACAACGCAGGTTGGCATGAAGACCCGGTCATCGGCAACAACCACCATGGCGCGGGTGCCGGCCACTACCTGCGGGCAGACTTCCGCACCGGACTCAACCGATTGGCTGCCATGGGCCTATCGCTCGACGCACTTGTCTACCACCACCAGCACGCTGACTTAATTGATCTGGCTCGTGCCTGTCCCAGTGCGAATATCATTATGAACCACACCGGCATGCCGCTCGGCTACGGCCCCTTCGCGGGCAAGCAGAAAGACGTCTATGCCCAGTGGCGCGCGACGCTCCCCGCGATTGCCGCCTGCCCGAACGTCACCATGAAGCTCGGCGGCATGATGATGCGGCTCGCCGCCTACGACTACAACGCGCTGCCGGCCCCGCCCACCTCCGGGCAGCTGGAGGCGTTCTGGCGCCCGTATATCGAGCCTTGCATCGAGCTGTTCGGCGCCCAGCGTTGCACCTTCGAAAGCAATTTCCCGGTTGACAAGATGGGCATCGGTTATGCGGCCTTGTGGAATGCGTTCAAGCGCATCGCCGCCTCCGCGTCGGCTGAGGAAAAAATCGCACTGTTCAGCGGCACTGCGCGCCGCGCCTACCGTCTCGACTGACCAGACTTCGAATTTCACCGAGCGCGGGCTCCCTCGTGCCGTAACTATTGGCTGCGTTCAGAGTCTGAACCTCACGTCCTGCAGTCGGATGATGCCGTCGGGATGCGGTGCGAAACCCTCGACCTTCTCGGCAACACCCCAGAGCCATTTGTAGTTGTAGAGAAAGATGTGCGCCCGGTCGTCCAGGTAGATCCCAGCCGCCGCCGCGTATTCCGCTAAGCGGAGGGCGGGATCGGTCGTGCGACGAGCTGCCGCGAGGTGAGTGTCGAGCTGTCGATTGCAGTGTTTGCCCCAGTTGAGAAATCCATCGCACGCGAGCCAGATGCTGATATTGCCGTCGGGATCGGCACGGCCGGACCAGATCACAAGGGCTGCCTCGTAGTTGCCCTTGGTAGCATTGGCGGTCAGCGTGTTCGCCTCGAGGACCTCGATCTTCATGTCGAAGCCTGCCTCGCTGACCATTGACTGAATGACCTGCGCCACGTGGCTCTCCACCGGGCTGTTCGGCACCGAGAGCGTGAACGAAGGACGCGTCACTGCCGCATCGGCGAGCAACTGCCTCGCACGCGCCAGGTTTCGTGCTGGAACCGGACGGCCCTTGATGTACCAGGGACTGTCGACAGCGTGCGGCTGATTGGTGGCAATGAACTCGCCGTCGAAGACCACCTGCATGAGCGCCTGACGATCGAGTGAAAGTTCCAGCGCTTCCCTGACGCGCGCGTCTTTGGCGAGCACGGATTCGGACGCGCGCTGGCCATTGTTGAGGTTGATGGAGATCGTGTTGTACGCGAGCGCTGTGCTGGCCACGATCTTGACGCGCTTGTTCTCCTTGAGTTGCCTGAGATCGGTCGGCTGTAGCCGCTCGACCAGCTCAAGTCCGCCGGCCAGCAGGTTTGCGGTCCGCACCGTCGTATCCGGCATCGGCTGGAACACGACCTGGTCGAAGTGGATGCGACCGGCGTCCCAGTACTGGTCGAAGCGCTGCAGCGTGATCTTCTGCTGCGCGACGCGCTCGACAAAGCGGAACGGCCCCGCGCAGATAGGCTGGTTGGCGATGTTCTGCCCGGCGGCAGCGAGTGCCTTCGGCGACAGCATCATGCCGGCGCGATCGGCGAGCACGCTGAGCAACGGCGCATCGGGCTCGGACAGTTCGATCCGTACGGTCAGTCGGATCGACGACAGCCACATTCGCGATCGACTTGACCTCGCCCTTGCGCCGCGAATAGTCCGCCGTTCGATAGCGTTCCAAGTTGACCTTTACTGCCTCGCCGTCCAATGGCGTGCCGTCGTGGAAGACGACACCTGGTCTCAGCTTCAAGGTCAGAGCCTTGCCGTCTTCGTTCCAGGCCCATTCAGTTGCGAGCTGCGGCTCGATAGTTCAGCTTTGCGTCGACGTCGATGAGCTTGTCGCAGAGTGCGGCAAAAACGATACGACCGACGAACGTCCCACCTTGAGCCGGATCGAGCCGATCCGGGTCCTCCTGCAGACCAATGCGCAACGTCTGGGCCGCAGCGGGTGCTTGCGCCGCCGCCAGGGCAACAGCGAAGGCGACTATGGAACGCAAGGCGATTTGCATGGCATTTCTCGCGCCGACCAGAAGACACGAAGGGATTTTAGCGGAGGGATGAGCCTCCGGCGACTTCTCGGCTGTCACAGTCGACCATCGCCGGCCCCAAATTGGCACGAGCCAAACGGCCCGAGAGCCAATTCACGCGAAAGCTGATGCGGCGCGCGAAGCGCCCCGGGCCCCAGTAGTGGGACGGACACCCCTCACCCTAAGCCCGCGCAATCCAAAAGCAGGAATGCTCCTCGCTGCACGGCCCCGCCCGGCATCCAGGCACCCGTCGCGCGAGTTGTAGATGGGCCACCTCCTCATTGGGTACTTCGCCTCTGACGCCGCGCAGAGCCGTGCGTTGCGACGCTATGTTGCGGCGAGAGGCGCGGCAGGTCGAGATCCGGCCAACGAACACCCATTATGGACGAACCGAACTTCGCTGACCGGATGAAGCGCATGCGGGAGACGGCCCAGCTCCTTCAAAAAACTGAAACGCCCGAGAACGCGGTCAGCTATGGCGAACTCGATGTCGGCCTTGTCGATCTCTATCTGGGAAGGTGGGTCAAGAGCTGCTAGGCGCGGAACGAATATCTAGCCGTCGAAAACCGCATCCTGCCAAACAATTTCGCGCACCTATAACCACCGGCACCCCTGCCCCGCGATCGCAGCTAGCGGCGCTGGATGCGAAACCACGACACAGGGGGTCCGCGATCGCAATATTTGGCGCGCGACATTCACGAGTTCTCACCCAGATTGTCGCCGCCCAACTGGCGCATCGTCGGGACGAAATCAGGTGTGAAGGCCCAGGTGCCGATGGCCAAGCAGAGCCACTCCGAGGTCTTCACGCTGTTTGGCGCGCGAGCCTTTCACAGTCTCTCGCACTGCTAGTGCACCCAGAAATGCGGCCGCGCCAGAGCGCATTGCGAAACTCGGCCAACCCTTTTCAGGTTCCGCATTCCGCAGTTCGCTTTCGATCCGGCACAGCAGTACGGAAAGTTCCTGCTTGCTGAGGCGCGGCAGCGCCGATCTCGCGCTAGGTGGGACGCGAACTCGCCTCCCACATCGGCGGCTGGCCGCGACAACGTTCGCCTACGCAGCCTGCGCGCTCGTCTGCAGTGCGGCTCGTAGCTTGTCCTCCTGCTGCTTGGAGAGCGATGTCTTGAGCACGCGTGGCTTGTAGGGCTCGATCTCTGGCAGAACCTTATCGGGCGTGGAACTCTTAACCAGGACGAACAGCGCCGATGAGCCCTTCGGAATTGTATTGCCGAGGCCCTTGATGAAGTCGTCGTTGATACCGTAGTCGGCCATCTTGCCCGACAAGGCACCAAAGCCGGCGCCGCTCAGACCGCCGACGACCATTCCGGCAAGAGGATTGAGCACCAGCAGGCCGGCTAGCGCGCCGATCAGCATGCCGGTGCTGAAACCGGTCGCTGCTCCGGCTTTGGTCAGGTTGACCGCCTGCTTGACCTGGAGCTTGCCGGCCTCCGTGTGAACGACGACGCAGGCATCCTCCAGATCAATAAGATGCTCCTTCTGCATGCTCCGCAACCTTGTCAGCACCTCGTCCGCGGTGCCTGTGCCGTCAAAATCGAGGACAATGAGGTCGCTCATCGCGGAACTCCCAACGGGGTTTGACTGATATTTGTGCTCGCACCTGACCTTGGGTCGTTCTTCGGAGTGCCAAGCGGCGCAGCAACCATGCTGCCGAAATCCCGGCAGTTTCGGGATCAGGTAGAACCCTCATTATGCCGCGTGACAAGTGTTGACTTGAGATAGAAGCAAAGCTTGCGATACGAGTCTCCCGATCTTAGCGCTTCCTCATTTGCGGGTTTCGATGGCAGCCGACGGCGTGTGCACCACGACGTTTTCCCTATTGCGGTGATCGCAATCCACGCCACGACCTATGCGGCAAGCACGGTCCTCCCGCCGTTCGCACTGAGACCCTTCATCAGCGCCCTGGCGTCGGCGCCCTATGGCTGCCAGCGGTGCCGCCGCAGGAAATCGAGAACAAGCCCGTTGAAGGCCTCGGGTGCTTCCCAATAGGGCGCGTGTCCAACTTCTCGGATCGTTGCGATCTCGTGCAGCGGCAGATGCTGAGCCATGAGGCGCTGCAGCGCAGGGGGAGCATAGAGATCCGCCTCGCCTGTCAGCAGGAGGACTGGAACGCGTGTGCGCTCCATTGCCTTCCAGTTCAGCTCGAGACCTGACGGCTGGTCAACGGGATGGTTGCGGTGGGCTTCCGCGGAAAGGGCCGCGAACCTCGCCGTGCCTTCGGGATTGCTCGCGCGGTAAGACGGTCCAAGCTCGATGAATGCGGTCGAGACGTGAGGCTTGACCGCTTTAATGTCGAGCCTTGTGTACATTTCAAGCCAGTCTGGCTCGGCCGGCGCAACGATGGAGCCGGCAAGCACCAAGGAACTCACCCGTTCGGAATGTGCTGCAGCGAGCCGCATCGCGATGCCCCCGCCGGCCGCGGCTCCGATCACATGCGCCGTGTCGATCGCAAGGGCGTCGAGGAGTTGGCAAAAATCCCCGATTGCCGTGCCTGGGTCCTCCGCGGTTCCTCGCTCCGACCGGTCAAAACCGCGACGGGAATAACCGACGACCCGATAGCCCGCGGCGGCAAATACCGGCTGCTGGTGCGCCCAGATCGCACTGCCTTGCGACAAGGGATGACTGAGCACGACCGGCTCACCGCCACCTCCGGTGTCCCAGTACCAAAGCCGCGCCCCCGGCGTGTCCGCCAACCCCTCGCGGACCGCCGCCTGTTCGGGCAAGCGGAACACCATCGAGCCCTCTCGCCAGTGCTGGCTGTTACCCTTGCATCAGCACGATGTCGAAGACGACGCGCTTGGCATCGGCGTCCATCCCCGCGAGCGGCTCGAGGATCGGCATTACGATCGTTTCCGGACGCTCCGCCGATAGCAGGAAGCGGTCCTTGTCGTGAAATGGATCGCCCTTGAAGTACAACTGGGTGACCAGCCGTTCGCGCTTGCCCCACACCTCGAAGTGAATGTGTGAAGGACGCATCGCAGCACCCGCCGGATAGGCCGCCGGCTTGATTGTCTTCAGGTTGTAGAGGCCATCGTCGTCCGTCTGCACGACCGCGAAACCCTCGAAATTGGGATCGAGTGGTGCCGGATTGTCATCGTTAGGGTGGCTGTAGCGACCGAAGGTGTTCGCTTGCCAGATTTCGAGTTTGGCGCCGCGCACCGGATTGCTTGCACGATCGAGGACACGGCCACCGAGATAGATGATCTGTCCCTGCGCCCGCGCGGTCCGCCCGGGGACCCGCGTGAGGTCGCCGCCCTTCGAGGGCTCACACAGTGGATAGAAAGGCCCGAGAATTTGCGACGATGTTCTTGGCAACAATTGCGGTGCCGCGGCAGGCGTCGCCAGGTCTGCGCTTTTCTCCGCCATTGTGTCTCTCCCTATACGATCCAGATTCGATGCACACTGGTCGGGTGTCGGGCTTTTGACCAACTTAGGTAATCAACGAGGAGCTGTATCCCGGGAGCATCGGGAGTGGAGCGGCGCCGACCACCATGATCGTACACGACCTTGCCTGCATGGCAAAGCTTCGATGAGAAATGGCGCGGCTAGCCTGTATGTCCCTCCACGGACGAGGCGACTTACCCCCGATGTAGCTTCGAGGGTTGCCTAGGATGGCCGGGCCTGGAGCGCCGAGGTGCCAGTCTGTGCTCGTCTTGCTCGCCGGCTGCGTCCACCCTACGATAGCGGATACTCCGGGTGATTGGGAACAACCGTCAAATCGAACTCGGATGACTTGAGGGAGAATCACACATGCGTATTGCTGCGCGTACCATCTGCGTTGCCATTGGCGTCGTCGGCCTGGCCGGTTCGGCGCTCGCCGCGGACATGACGGCTGCAGACATCAGAGCGTTTGCCATAGGTAAGACCGTCTACTTGGAGACTACTGCCTCGTCAGTCACTGGAGCGGCTGGGCAGGGCGTACTCCATTGGACTGAGGATGGGACGGCCATCTACAAGACGCCGACTGGGGCCATGTGGACGGGCACGTGGCAAATGAAAGGCGATTTGCTGTGCACCGAATGGAAGCAGAGGCCGCCTGCTCCGTGTGGACGCTGGGACAAGACTGGTGAGACGGTTTCGATAATCGACTCAGCCACCGGCCAGACCCGTGCCAAGGTTGTGAAGACGGCGCCTGGTAACGCCGAGAAACTGGCGCCCTAGTTCAGCGGACAAAAAGGAGGTCGGCCCGGCGTCGTGCGCCTGACAATCGAGCCGGCGTCGACCCCACAATGGCCGCCGCCGAGGTGCAGGCGGGGCTTCGTTGTCCGCTTTTGTGCAGGTGAAGCGGCGATCGGGCGGTTGGACGACGGTGAAAACCTGCACAGCAAGCGACATAGGTTGTTGGGATTGTGGCCCCGCGCAATGCCTGAAGCGGACATCGCCGGGAGGCAATCGTGCCATGGGACGTCAGGATCGGATCATTCGATTTAGCACCTTGTGGCTCGCTTCCTGCGCGCCGGAAGTCATTTCGTAAGACCACAGCCTCGCGTAGGATGGTCTAGGTTCGTCAGTTAACATTAAGGCAGCTGTCGAATTCAAAAAAATTGGATGTTGCCATGGCGTCCGACACGACAGCCGACGCGGATCAACAACTCGCCCGCAGGGTCACCGAGCTGGAGCGAGAGCTGACCGAAGCTCATCGACGCGAGGTGGCCACTGCCGAGGTTCTCAAGGCCGTCAGCCGTTCGACTTTCGATCTGCAAGAAGTGCTGGACAGTTTAATACAGACCGCCGTGCAGCTCACGAGCGCGGAAACGGGGCTCATCATCAGGCAAGATGGCGAGGTCTATCGCGCTGCAGCCATCTATGGCGCCTCTCCCGAGTTCATCCAGGTCGCAAAGCAGAACCCGATCCCTCAGGGCCGCCAATCGGCGACGGGAAGGGCAGTGCTTGAGCGCCAGGTTGTCCACATCCATGACGTGTTGAAGGATCCCGAGTATGCATGGGTAGGTCCACAGGCAGCAGGGGTTCGCACGATTCTCGCCGTGCCAATGCTCAGAGAGGACATCGTAGTCGGCGTGATCGGATGCGGGCGCCGCGAGGTGCGGCCTTTCACGGCAAAGCAAATTGAACTCGTGCAAACCTTCGCCGATCAAGCCGTGATCGCCATCGAGAACACGCGTCTGTTTGAGGAGGTGGAGGCGCGGACGCGGGAGCTAGCAGAAGCGCTCGAGCAGCAGACGGCGACGAGCGAGGTGCTAGGGGCCATCAGCCGGTCGAAGTTCGAGCTGCAGCCCGTGCTCGATACGCTGGTCGCCTCCGCCGCGCACCTGTGCGACGCGCCGATGGTGGCCATCCACGTCCAGCGCGACGCCAGCCTGCCCGGTCGGGCGCGGTATGGCTTCCCCACCGATATGGTGCAGGCGCTGAGCAAGATCGGCCAGGTAATCGACCGCGGCTCGCTCGCCGGACGCACGATCGCCGGGGGTAGGCCTGTGCACATCCCGAACGTGGAGGCCGACGCCGAGTACACGTTCCGCGACTTCACGCGCATCACAGGGGCGCGCAGCATGCTGGGCGTGCCACTGTTGCGTGACGGCCGGCCGGTGGGCCTGCTCTCGCTCTACCGCACGCGCGTGGCCCCTTTCACACTGAGGCAGATCGAGCTGCTGGAGACCTTCGCCGACCAGGCCGTCATCGCCATCGAGAACACGCGTCTGTTTGAGGAGGTTCAGGCTGGGACGCGCGAATTGACTGAGTCGCTCGAATACCAGACCGCGACCAGCGGGATCCTCGACATAATCAGCCGCACGAAAGCCGAGATCCAGCCAGTATTTGACGCGATCGTAGAGAATGCGGCGCGGCTCTTCTACCCCTGCACCGCAACCATCACTACCCTCAAGGATGAGTGCCTGCACTGGAATGGATCGGCGACCCTGAATCCTGCATCCGACATCCGTCGCATGCAGGAGGTGTACCCTGTTCCCTTCGATCCGGAGCGGGTGCCGTCGGCCCGCGCCATGCTCGAGCGGCGAATGGTGGTGATCCCCGACGCCACAGCACCCGATACGCCTGAGTTTACCCGCAAGGTTCAGGTGGCTGTGCGGATTTCGCTCCATTGCTTTCGTGCCCCTGGTGAATCAGGACAAGGGCATCGGCACCATTATCCTCACCCACCCGGAGGCTGGCTTCGAGCTGACTAGGAAGCAGATTGAACTGCTGCAGACCTTCGCCGACCAGGCCGTCATCGCCATCGATAACGCGCGCCTTCTCGAAGAGTTGCAGGCGCGCACAAGTGAACTCGCCACTACAGTTGAGAATCTCAAGATCGCCAGCCAGCACAAGTCGCAGTTCGTCGCCAACATGAGCCATGAGCTCAGGACGCCGCTCGCCGCGATCCTAGGATACGCCGAGCTGATCCAGGAGGGCTTCTATGAGCCCCAGGGTCCAAAATCGTTGGATGCGCTCGGTCGCATCCGCTCAAACGGCAGGCACCTGCTCGGTCTCATCAACACCGTTCTTGACATCGCCAAGATCGAGTCAGGACAGTTCAAGCTCAATCTCGCCGAGTATGCCCTGGAGAACGTGGTCGAGACGGTGCGCGCCGCCACGGAGGCGTTGGCGGAGAACAAGAAGCTCGGGCTCAAGGCGGATGTTGCGAGGTCCCTGCCGATCGGGCTTGGCGACGAGCAACGCCTGACTCAAGTGCTACTCAACCTGGTCGGTAATGCCATCAAGTTCACAGATGTGGGCGAGGTGCGGATTGCGGCCGCGGCCGCGAACGACCAGTTCGCCATCACGGTGGCGGACACCGGGCCAGGAATCCCTTCCGAGGAGCAGACCCGCATCTTCGAGCAATTCCACCAGGTCGACAGCTCCGACACCAAGCTCAAGGGTGGGACCGGGCTGGGTCTGGCCATCGCCAAGCAGATCATAGAGATGCACGGCGGGCGTATCTGGGTGGAGTCGATACTGGGCCGGGGCGCCACCTTTCAGCTGCAGCTGCCGATCCGCGCCGCCGGGCACGGAGTTGAGCCATGACCGGCAAACGCATTCTCGTCGTCGAGGACCAGGAGGACCTGCGCGGCGTCCTACGCGATCTCTTGACCGGCTCGGGTTAAGCTGTCCTTGAAGCGCCAGACGGGCAGGCGGCCATCGCAACGGCCAAATCGGATCGCCCAGATCTCATCCTCATGGACATCGATATTCTACTATCGCAAGGAGCTTGGCACCTTCGAACTCGGCGAGACGGGGGCTCACTGAGGACTTCGTTGCTCGACTCCAAAAGCTTGACATTTCTGCGAGAGAATCTGGCCTAGGCGAGGCGATTGCGAAGCGACAGCCACTACAAATTCCAGATCTGAATCAACGCCCGAGCGAACCCTTGCGGGACTTGGTTCTGGAAGCGGGGTTCCGCGCATCTCTTATCGTCCCACTACTCGGCGCGGAGGAGCCGCTTCGCACGCTCATCCTGCGGCGTCGCCAGCCTGGCGAGTTCCCGCAGGCCATCATCCGCCTGATGCAGGCCTTCGCCGACCGGTCCGCGATTGCGCTGGAGAACGCCCGCTTGTTTGAGGAGATCGCGCAGAAGAACCGGGAGCTTGAGTTCGCCAGCCAGCACAAGTCGCAATTCGTTGCCAACATGAGCCACGAGCTTAGAACCCCGCTGGCCGCGATCCTGGGTTATGCCGAGCTGATCCAGGAGGGCTTCTATGGTCCGCTGCCCGAGAAATCGCTGGATGCGCTTACCCGCATCCGCTCCAACGGCAAGCACCTGCTGGGGTTGATCAACACCGTGCTCGACATCGCCAAGATCGAGTTCTGGCCAGTTCAGCCTGAACCTCGGCGAATACGCCCTCGAGAACGTGGTTGAGACAGTGCGCGCGGCAACCGAGGCCCTGGCAGAAACTAAGGAGCTTGGGCTCAAGACCGACGTTGCCAAGCGCTTACCAGTGGGCGTCGGCGACGAGCAGCGCCTCACCCAGGTCCTGCTCAACCTCGTCGGCAATGCTATCAAATTCACCGACAAGGGTGAGGTGCGGATCAGCGCGACGGCGGGGAATGATACCTTTGAGGTCTGTGTCACCGACACGGGACCAGGGATTGCCGTGGCGGAGCAGAAACGCATCTTCGAGCAATTTCATCAGGTAGATAGCTCCAGTACCAAAGCAAAAGGTGGTACGGGGCTCGGGCTCGCAATTGCCAAGCGCATTGTGGAGTTGCATGGTGGACAAATTTGGGTGGACTCGGAAGGTGGCAAGGGATCAGCATTTCATTTCACCCTGCCCATTCGGGCCGAACTCAGTGGGGATAGGGTGTGAGCAAGCGTGGCTTGATTGTTCTGCGAGACCTGCTCGTAGGCCACCCTTTGCGATGCTTACGTCGCCAAATCATCCAGCACCCGCGCCTCCTCGTGAGGAGGCGCTAATAATCGGTCGGGTATAAATGTGCGCCAGCCACCCTTGATTCTCATTGCTGACGACAATGAGGCCAATCGCGACATCCTTGGGCGACTGCTCGAGGCCCGCGGCTACGATATTGTCTTGGCAAATGATGGTGAGGAGGCTCTCGCCTGCGCCCTCAGCAAGCTGCCAGATCTCGTACTTCTCGACCTTATGATGCCAAAGATGGACGGGTTCGAGGTCTGCCATCGGCTAAAGGCCGATAAGAACTTGCCGTTCATGCCCATCATTCTGGTCACAGCGCGAGCCGACAGCAAGGACGTCGTTCGTGGGTTGGAAGCGGGCGGCGATGAATACGTTACCAAACCAATTGATCAGGCCGCGCTGGTGGCCCGTGTGCGCTCTGCTTTGCGTATCAAGGAACTGCACGACACTGTGCATGAGCAGTCTAAGAGGCTTGCGGCGCAAGCGGACGAGCTTGCCCAATGGAACACCACCCTGCAGCAACGCGTGAACGATCAATTGGCAGAAATCGAGCGTATCAGCCGACTAAGACGCTTCCTGTCACCGCAAATTGCTGAGCTCGTTCTGTCTTCCGGCGGTGAACAGTTGTTGGAAAGCCATCGCCGGGAAATTACAGCGGTTCATTGCGACTTGCGGGACTTCACGGGGTTCACAGAAGTCGCCGAACCTGAGGACGTGATGCAAGTCATGCGTCAATACCATGAAACGTTGGGGAGACTAATTCACCAATTTGGAGGCACGCTCGAGCGCTATGCTGGCGATGGTGTCATGGTCTGGTTCAATGATCCACTACCGTGCCCTGATCCGTGCGAGCGGGCCGTCCGAATGGCCATGAAGATGCGGACCTTAATGGCGGAATTGGTGGCGCAGTGGGGCAGGCAAGGTCACCAACTCGGGTTCGGAATCGGTATCGCTCACGGGTATGCCACGCTGGGCCGCATTGGCTTTGAAGGACGTTTCGATTACGCAGCGATAGGCACTGTCGTCAATCTGGCGGCGCGCCTGTGCGCCAGGGCTGCGGACAACCAGATTTTGATCGATCGCAAGGTATTAGCCGCCGTCGATGCATTTTTCGTCGCCGAGCCTGCTGGTGAGCTCATGCTAAAGGGCCTGCATCGGCCGACCGCAGCATTCAACGTTGTCGGCCTTCGTGAACAGGATGCTTCGTGAACATGGCATTGGCCTCCTATTGAGCTTTGTATCTGAAGCGAGCGGTTCATGAGCAAGCGCATCCTCATTATCGACGACCAGGAAGACCTGCGCGGTGTCCTGCGCGACCTCCTAAGCGGCTCTAGCTATGCGGTTGTCGAGGCTGCAGACGGACGCGAGGGCGTAGCCAAAGCGAAATCCGAGCGCCCCGATCTCATTCTTATGGACATTCAGCTTCCCCTCATGGACGGCTACGAGGCCACCCGGCAGATCAAGGCAGATCCGACCCTGGCAAAGACACCCGTCATAGCCGTCAGCTCATTCGCCATGAAGGGCGATGAAGAGAAAGCACGGGCTGCGGGGTGCGATCATTATGTCACCAAACCCTATAGTCTGCTGCAGCTCCTGCGTACCATCCAAGGCTACCTCGGCGAGCACGAATAGGGATTTCTCCCTCCGCTTTGTGCGGTCCGCTTATATGGGCGGGCCTCCTGTCAAGCGCTGTAGGGCTTCTTCTTCCTTCCCTCGCCTCATATTCTTTTGTTCGGCTTGGAGAACGCCCCATTCTTTCGTCCCGGCCCTACCGTTCTCACGAGCGCGGGCGAGCAAGATCCGTCAATGACGGGCGCGGTTGCGCCCGCCCGACAGGGCTTGTCATTGACCGATCGAGCACCGCGCTATGCTTGGAAACGAGAGGGGTCTCGGTCTTGACGTCGCGCGTTATTCCGATCTCGGAGTTGCTTTCGGCAGGTCTTGCTGCGAAGTCCATGGCGCGTGCGATGTTCGCATCAACTTATATCCGGCAGCTCCGATCCGGCTTGCCAAGGTGCTGCATGCATGGACGATCGCGCAGGAGGGATGGGGCTCATCTTTCGAACGGCAGATTGGCAAGCGCCGATCTGCGATGCGGACCCCCAGCCACACATCCGACCTGCCCGACACACCGGACTGGGTATCGGAACTCAGCGCGCTGTTGACGTTATCGCGTGAGGGTCGCTCCTTGCGGAACCAGACCTTGCTCGAGATAGCGCCAGAGGGCAATGGCGAGCTTTCGCGCCACTGCAACGATCATGATGCGCTTAATGCGCCCGTTCTGCCCTTCGGTCCGTTGCACAAAGGACCACTGCCCGCGCGCGAGATCTCCTGAGAGGACTAACCGCGCAGATAGCGTTCACGCTCGCGCCGGATTTCCTCCGCAGTGTAGCCCTTGGAAGCTGGATCGTATTGCGACCAACCTGACTTAGCATAGGCCTCGCGGCGCTGTCCGATGTCGACAGGCCGTTGTGAGTTGAGGATCGCATCTGCCTGCGCGGCTCTGGCGTCATCTGTGCGCACGGTCACCAGGGAACCGCCACGGCGCAAAGCTTCCGAGTAAACGTGGGCATCCTGCTCGCTCACTCCATAATCGGTCAGTGCACCCAAGATGCCGCCCACGACGCCCCCACCCGCTGCACCTGCGAGCGTAGTAGCCAGAACGCCGGCGGCCACCAAAGGACCGATGCCCGGAATAGCGATTACTCCCAGTGCTGCGAGCAAGCCAGCTGTACCGCCCGCGACCGCCCCGGCTGTCGCCCCAGTCGCAGCGCCGGACGCATCGTCCGCTAGGGCATCTTCATCCCGGTACCGGCTCACAAGGCTCACCTCAGAAGGTGTAAACCCGGCGCTCTCGAGCGCTTCGACCGCGCGCTGAGCCTGACTGTAGCTGTCGTAGAGCTTGGATACTGTGCGTGTCATGGATGATTCCTCACTGCGCAGCTACGTTGCCGCGGAAGTCGAGCGAGACAGCCACTTGTTTGCCGCCTTGCTTCGCATTGGCGCGCCAAATCCCCTGATCGTCCTTGCGGAGACTCGTGACCTCGGTAAAGCCAGCCTTTTCGATACGGTCTTTCGCTTGGAATTCCGTAAAGCTGTTAGCCCCTGCGGCAGGTGCATTCTTCTCGGTTGCGGGAGGCGTCTGAGCTTTAGCAAGACTCGTGCTGACAAGCACCAGGAAGATAGCGATCAAAACATCCTTGCATGACATGAACTATGCTCCATTGGTCGGACATCGGCAGACCAACGCTAGGCCTTTGATGGCGTTCCAAAATTAAGCCGGTTATTTGGAGGGTTCTTGGCAGCCAAAGTTGACAGCCTGCCTATGCAGTTTCAATGGATGTCTTTACGTCCGCACCCAATTTATCTGATGCTAGCTGCACCATTGATCAGTCCACCGGCCTAGCCGACTCCTTGCAGTTATGATTTCCACAAAACCCCAAGAACAAAGCCCACGACGGCGGCGGCAACCAATGTCGTCTTGGGTTGGTCTTTGACGGACTTGTCGACAGCACCTTTGACATTGCCAGCGACCCCTGAATTCGCGGCCGCCGGCAGCGTATGCGACATCGCCGCCGCTACGATAAGGGCGGCCCGTTCGAACCCTTAACGGCGGCCGGCACGTCCTTCATACGTGCGGCAGCGGCGTGGGTCACACCAGCAAGCCGAAGGTATGAAAAGTGACGGCCCGGGCGCTTGGTCTATGAAGCCCGGGCCGCTGTGCTCGTCACCTACGCATTACCGAGGGGAGGCTACACACTCACACTTGCGGTCAAATGAACTCGGGACACCCTACAAATGTTTCGCAGGGAAAAATTTGACGAAGCTGTGTCTGTCGACAAGCGCGCGATGCTGTAGGTGAAGAGGTGCCTGAAACCCTGCATAGCCTGGATTGGAATTTGCTGGCTACCGTAGGGCCACTCGTCATCGGCGTGCTGCTGATTACCTGGGTGATGTGGAAGGGCTGATGAAGGGCCGTGTACGCTTTCATCGTCGGCTTCAACGAATAGGCGCTGAAGGGCTGGGTAGAATCGCAGCAAGAGCAAGGACGCCAACGGTTGGGAACATGACGGCCAGACCGTCCGGGAGTTGAAGGCTCCGGAAGCTCTCGCCAGCATGCACGGGCGGAATTGCAAGCTGGCCGTGGTCAAGCCCGACCGCCGCGGCCTCACAGGTGATGACTAGCGCCCTAAGGAATCGAAGTGGCGCAGCATCCCGATCGGAGAGCGAAAAAGCGGGCCTAGGTGGGGGAAGGGGTAGACCTAGGCCCGCGCGCCGCATCTGCCCAAGAAACACGCTACGTTGAGTGGGGTTCCATGGCGAAGCGCTTGAGAGTCCCGGTGACTGTGGAAAACGATATTCTCGTGCGCCTGAGAGACCTGCACAGGAGGACCCAGCCACTGCTACGTCGGCCGGTGTGTGAGCGACGCCATCAACGAGATCACGGCGCTGCGCAAGCGGCTGGGCATCCCAACATGAAAGAGGGGCCTCGACACGGCATCCAGCAGGTCGAGGCCCAGTAGCTGACGGTGCGTAGATGCGTCAGCAGCCGCAAGTTTAGTCAGAGTGAGCGGCCGGGTACGGTAAGGTTGCTTACTCTTCTCAGTAGCGACGATACCCGCTGCCTTAGGTCGGATCCCAACATGAAGACGGCCTCGATGGTGCGAGAGCCGCAATCGAGGCCAGGATCGGAAGCGCTGGCGCCGTCCGGACTAGAGACGTCAGACCTTCAGCGTACAATGCGTAGCAGCTACAGCCGCAATGTCCGGGGAAACACGTAGGCGAGCGTAGCTCTAGGGAAAGGCCTCGACAGCGTATTCAACACCCCTGGTGCGAAGAAGGGCGCGGACTGTCGAGGCCAATAGCTGACGCTGCGTAGGTTGGGGTGCGTCAGTCAGGTTCAGGATAAACCCCGAGGTCGCCGACTGCAAATCCTGCGCCCGTGCCGGCGCGGTTCCGGTGCTCTGACTAAAAAAAAGGAGCAGTGTTTTCGGACATTGCCCCTTCAGTACAGTTCGCTCGGACCTCTGGCTAATCTTGTTGGGCTTTCCGAGAACCGAATGATGGCCTTCGCATTGGCAGTGGTGAGCTTCTGCGATTTGCGGCTAAAGCGAATGAAGCGGGGCTAGAACTGCACACCTCCTTTTGTGGTCCTTTTCGGCCTATGACTGAGAGCTGGACTCGGTTTTTTGCACAGGGCGTTAAGTGGAACTTCTGCCTGACGGCGGCAGAATTCGCCCGCGAATCAGGAGAGACCATGAAGAAGAGAGCGCGCCGGAACCACTCCCCGGCCTTCAAGGCGAAAGTGGCACAGTGATGCGTTCACGGAGCTTCTCATAGGAAACGGCATCGACATCAGCATGGACGGAAAGGGCTCGTGGCGCGACAACGTGTTCATCGAGCGCTTCTGGCGCACGGTGAAGTACGAGGAGGTGTACATCAGGGCATACGACAGCGTGGCAGAGGCACGCTTGTCGATCGGCCGATACCTGGAATTCTACAACGGCCGTAGACCGCACTCAGCGCTTGACCGGCGCACGCCCGATCAAGCCTACTACGCCTCGCTGCCCCACTGCGTGGCAGCTCAAGAAATGCTCCATGGTCTGCGAGACTGTGAACTCGAGGAACATTTGCCGGCTGTAGGCGAGCACCATGACGAAGAAGGAGAGGCGGCGGCGGGTATTGCCAACGGCGACGGTGCCCCAGCTACCCCAGTCGATCTGAGCGCACTCGCCCGTGAGATAGACGGGCAGCTTTGTGGGCCGGATGCGGCGGACGTAGTCGCGCACGATGGTGACGCCGCCGCGGTATCCCTCCTCGCGCACGCGCTGGAAGATCTGCTGAGCGCTGTAGGGATGTGCATCGAGCAGTCGGACGAGAAGGGATCAAGGATGCTGCTGCGCGGCTGGCAGCGTTGCTGGGGAGCGAAACGTGGGCGCGCGAGCCACTTGGCAACGGTCTTGCGGTTGAGGCCGAGCGCGCGAGCGATCTGGGTTGCGGTCAGGCCCTGACGATCGCGGCAGTCGTGGATTTTGGCGAACGTCTCGTAGTCGATCACGACCGCCTCCGCGGTCAGGGCGGCGCTGGGGCCGGCCGCCCGGACATGGCGAGAATGTCTTGGCCGAGGCGTAACAAACGGTCGGTGGTGCGGACGATGTCCTCTTGTAGCGGTGTCCCCCACGAGATGAGCGATTAAGCCAATGAGAACAGCGGGTTGCGCCGTTAAGAGATCTTGTAGCGGTGAGCGCACGAAATCGCCAGTTTTGCCTTTGGAACCAAACACTTGTGCCATTGAGACGTCTTTAAGCGCAGCAGGGGGGCGCGAGGCCTTGCGCCAATAGCCGGGATGGCGGGCTCGCCAGGCCTGGCCGCGGGCGAGGTGCACGGGCCCCTGGAAGTAGTCCTGGTTCTTGGGTTCGGCGAGCCAGCGGGCTTGGCTTGCGGCTTTGCTCGCTGCTCTGCACGGAGGCTGCGAGCAGTAGCATTGGTGGCGCAGATTACGTGGATCGGGGACGAATAACCTTCGGCAACACTTGCACTTGCGGCGGCGTCCCCGGGCCATGCGTTCCCTCCTGCGAGGGGAGCATCATTGGCCAAAGTCGTGGCGTGTCCGCCCTCGATGGTCGCGCAGAGCGAGCCGTAGTCCTCGCCGTCTTGGGTAGTTCAATCCTGCGCGCCGCGGCAGCTGTCCACGGTCAAGCCGTCGGGTTTGGCAAAATTAAGTTGGTGCTGACACCCCCTTTGGGTCTCGACCGGCGCATTGGCGAGTCGCCAGTGCTCCGGCACTTACGCGCCCGTGCCGGCGCGGCCGGGGCGGGTTTCGGTTCGTTGGCACTGTGCACCGAGTAAGCAGGCGCCTGGTCCGCTGACCCTTGAATGGCTGGAAAGCGGCGATCCCCCTGTGGAAGCTCCGAGCAACTCCGGCTATGGCAGGGGCGTGATTACCGAGCATGTGTCATATGAAGCGGCACGGCTCGTCTCCTATTCTCTCCCGAAGGCATCCGGTGCCGGCTGAATATTCCTGCCATATGGTTGGCGCCCGGGGCGACCGAACAGGAAAATGGCGCCGTGGGGCGGAAGGAAAATAACGCCTCTGGTTCTCATGCAAGGGGCATGATGCCAGGCTTCCGGCTCGCATATTGATCTAGATCTGCGCCGGGAGGAACGAATCAGGTATTAAGCGCACGCTTGGACCTAAGGCTCAAGTTCAACCCCAGCATCGAAGAATGGCCTGCTTCAGCTCAAAAACTTGGTTTCTTGGAAGCCTGGCACTCCTTCTTGTGACTGGAGCTGAGGCTGGCAAGGATACCTACGAACCCACGCAGCCGCCTCGCATCATTGCGATCACTGCCGACGCGAGATCGTTCTATTTGGAGTTTCGGGCGCGAAACGAGATCGGCGGATTTGGTCACTCTTACATCACCCTTGGCACCGTCGATGCAAGTGGGCAGAGACGCCAGACTGTCGTCGTTGGCTTTATGCCGAGGAGCGCGGAGGATGACTATCAGAGCAAATTTGGTCTGCCGGTGACAGGAATGCTCGGCGTCACCCGGTCAGATCTCCTACGACGACCAGACGCTCGCTTTCGAATTGCTGTCAACGAGGCGACGTATCTCCGCCTCGTGAGCAAGGTCCGCAGTCTTCGCAGGACTTGGACTCAATACGAGCTTGTCGTTCATAACTGCAACAGCTTTGTGAGCGAAATTGCAAGTTCGGTCGGCCTTCGGACTCCGCTGATAACAGCGCAGTATCCTGTCGGCTACGTCACTGAGCTCCGTGCACTCAATCCTCCGTTAATTTCCCAAAAGTGACCAAGGCGTATTTTATGAGGGGCGCGTGCTCCAACGTGTTGCGCGTGGGTGTCGTGCGCTGATCGAGCCACCACGGCTGCTATCGACTGAGATTTAAGACCCCCGGATGCGCTCTCGCCGGTCAGCCGTACGATCTGGCTCGATCCGTGCACAATAATGTCGATAGCGCCTGAGATCGAATACTCGCTATTGTAAAATCTGCCCGAGTATCGGTTGGTTCCGACTTGGCGCACAGTGGCCGTTTGGCCGGCTTTACCGGAGGCCGTGGCGCAGATGGCATTTACCGTATAGCTGTGCGCGCCTGCCCGACTGAAACGCGCCTTGCAACGCGCCTGCTCCTTGCCGCCGCCAAACGATACAGTGCCGCCGCCGCTCCACGACCCCTCGAGACTGGCAACAGTCAACCTGCTGGATACCGCGCGTTGCCGATCAGTGGCAGACTACTCAGCGCAAGGGCGGCGGTGAGGGCAATGGCAGCACCCTTGTCGGCCCAACCCAGGAAAGTGAGGTGTGGAGCATCTGAGGCCATAGAAGACCCGTCATTGCACGGAGGGCAGAGAGCAAGATCGTCTGCCCTCCAGGTCACAGCATCACTCCACCGCCACTACCACCGGCGCCACCCGCGACGCCACCCCCAGCCACGCCAACCAAAGCCAGCATAAGCATAGCGGGGTCGATAGGAGTAACCGTAAGAGGAATAGCCGTACCCAGCAGACCTCCAACCCCAGCACGCCGACGCTGGTTGAGGACCCAGGGCCAAAAGCGGCAGAGCGACTAACAGCGCCAAAAAGATCACTCGACACATTGTGCGTTCTCCTGTTCAGGGCACGAGCTTTCATTAGCATGCCACCCGAACTCGAGGCGGGCACTACCAAAGAACCAGGACGAGCAATCGACAAAGGTCTGTAGGCAGAGTTAGGGCCCGCCGGCCTCTACCAACTACGTGTCGGCGCCGGCGCAAGGACTTTAAATGTGCATCTGCAACTAGTCTTCGGTAAATGCGAAGGCACGTACGGAAGCGTACGGTTTTACATTTGTCGTTGTGGCGATGAGGCGACGGACGGAACATTCTTCGTGATATCCCTCGCAAATGAATAGGTTTTTGGCCCGAATCATGTTCTCCGGCATAAAATGCTTTTTTGGGGGACATGAGATGTTTTGCAACAAGCCATTTTATAAGTGGGCGTTGGCCGTTTCTGTTCTCGGCGTCTTGAGCCAGCCCGCCGCCGCCGACGGCATGAAAAACAATGGCGGCAAGAGCAACAACAACCAAGCCGAACCAATCGAGCGGGGGGTTTATTTCTCAGGCTATGATGTCGTCACAGACTCCCGGTACGCCTACTCAGGGATCATCGTCGCCCTCAACGGGGACATGGGGCGTGATGGATATTTTGTCCGTGCCTATGGAGCGGTGGGCGATTTTGATCTCAATCCAGGCGACGGCCGGCAATGGCAGGGCGATGTGGGCCTGGGCTACATGTTCAGCCGCAACCGCATCGACTACGAGATCTATGCAGCCGTCGACTATGAGAACATCCGGTTGAGGCCGGACGATCCCACGGCTGAAGTGCGCGGCACCGAGTGGGGTTTCAAGGTCGGTGCAGGCATCGAAACGGAAAAGGAACTGCCTTACTACTTTCGCTTAGAGGGTAACTACTCGACCGCATTCAACACCTATTGGGCAAGGGCAAGGGTCGGCCTTCACCGCGGGCGCTTCACCTTCGGACCAGAGGCTAGCGTCGTCGGCGATGAGGACTTTGATGCCCAACGTGTCGGTGGCTTCGTCACGTTTGATCTTAAGCTACCCCAGTTCCGCCCTACGGAGATCACGGTGTCGGTCGGTCACCAGTTTGTATCCGGCAGTAGCAATAACGCGGATGGCACCGGAGGCATCGGCGGCGGGGAGGGCACCTACGGTCTCATCAATTGGAGCGTGACATTCTAGTGAGCAGCGTTCCAGCTAACCTTTTCCCTCTGGGAATTCGCCGAGCGGGTACCGCTGCCGTTCGTACGCCGCAGAATACTGAAATGCGCCCTTTTCGGCGGCGGATCTGTTGACGATCGCCGCCACCGGCCGCGCGCCAGGCTTCTGCGAGCCTATTGGCCAACGTGGTCGGAAGGGCAAGGGCTGCGCAGAACCCGTGCGTGCTGAATGATGGCTGCAGCACCAATATATGGGCGGCGACTGATTTCGGCCTCATCGACGCGCCCGAGTTCAGCGAGCGCGGCGGCGTGGCAACTGCTAAACCCAGGATTGGAGTGCACAGCGCGGCGTCCCGCATTCGCCGCCTCGTCGTTTCGGCCGTTTAGGAGATGCGACATAGCCGGGCCAATGAAGGCACAATAGTTCAGCCGATCAAACGGGCTGATGCGAAGGGCGCGTTCGGCCCCATCGATCGCCCGCTCCAACTCGCCGGCCCATGCCAACGCGGCGGAGCCGAGAAAGAGTGCGACATCGATCTTGCGTAGCTGGACCTGTGCCACAGGCCTCCACAATCGGCAACTCCGGCCACGCGCATGCTGCTTCAACAGGGGATACATTGCTAGCGCAGCCGAATGGCTAGACGTGGTGGCCGTCGGAGTGGATCTGCGCATGGTCAAAAAACCGAAGCGGCAGAGAAACCCAGTCTAACTATGCACCACAGTATAGCCGTTCCGGGGGCCAGCCCGGTATATTTTGCGGCGATCGGCGTCGCGGTCGGTGCAAGGGGAGCCGTAGTGGATTGGGCACGCATCCTGGCCGAAGTCACGGGGGCCGGGGGACCAAGAACCTGATGGCACAGAACTCAGCCGAAAACCGGATCCTGCGGTACAGTTGAGAGGATGGCTGAAACTCTCGGACGGGACGTTCTAGCTTTCCCTGAAATGTGCCAAGCCAAGCTGGCGTGTGCCGGCGAGCTTGGGATAAACTGGCAATTTCTGGAAAGAGCCAGACATGCGCGCCAATGACAGGAGCGGAACATGATGGCCACAGGAAACTTCTATGCGAGCCTGCTGGCGGTTGGAATTGCCGTGTTAAGCGCCTCGCCGACGCAACTGAGAGCCCAGGAAAATACGGTCAGCATCGGCAACAATGACCTCGGCGGCGTGGTAACCAGCGCTACTGGTGTGGAAGCTGGCGTTTGGGTGATTGCTGAGACGACTGATCTTCCCACCAAAATGGCCAAGATCGTGGTCAGCGATGACCGAGGGCGCTATCTCATCCCCGACCTTCCGCAAGCCACCTACAACATCTGGGTCCGTGGATACGGGTTGGTCGACTCCGCCAAAGTCCAATCCGCGCCTGGAAAGATAGTGAACGTCAATGCGGTGGTGGCGCCCAATCCAGCTGCGGCGGCTGAATATTATCCGGCCATCTATTGGTACTCGATGCTCAAGGTCCCGGACAAAGGCGAGTTTCCGGGTACAGGAACGAACGGCAACGGCATGCCGGAAAACCTGAAGAGCCAGGCCCAATGGTTGGACGTCGTCAAGACGAACGGATGCTACACGTGCCATCAGCTTGGCAACAAGGCGACTCGCACCATTCCAAGGGAGTTCGGTCATTTCAAAACGTCAATCGAGGCGTGGGAACGGCGCATCCAATCTGGACAAGCCATGACGCAAATGACGACCAACATAGGTCGCCTCGACACGCAGCGGGCATTCAAACTGTTCGCCGATTGGACCGATCGCATCGCGGCCGGCGAATTGCCAGCCGCCATCCCCATGCGTCCCCAGGGCGTCGAGCGGAACGTCGTCATAACGCTGTGGGACTGGGCCGGCCCCAAAGACTACCTGCATGACGAAATCTCCACGGATAAGCGCAACCCCACCGTCAACGCGAACGGCTTGATCTTCGGCGCCACCGAGGAAAGCACGGACCTCTTTCCAGTCTTAGACCCGATCAATCACAAGGCGACACAGGTCAAGATGTCCGTGCGCGATCCGAAGACACCGTCGTCGAAGGATAACGCCACCGCACCCTCACCGTACTGGGGAGATGAAATCATCTGGGACAGCAAGACCAGCATGCACAATCCTATGTTCGACGAAAAGGGACGCGTGTGGTTCACCTCGCGGGTTCGTTCTCCGGACAATCCGGCCTTTTGCAAAGAGGGCTCGGAACATCCATCGGCGAAAATGTTCCCGCTTGAGCGCTCCAACCGCCAGCTCTCCATGTACGAACCGGCTAGCGGGAAAATCACCCTGATCAGCACGTGCTTTCCAACGCATCATCTGGTGTTCGCGGAAGATGCCAATCACACCTTATGGACCAGCGCGGGCGGTCCGCAGAGCGGCGTCATTGGTTGGTTGAACCGGAAAATGTTCGAGGAAACCGGCGATGAGGAGAAATCGCAGGGGTGGACGGCGCTCGTGCTCGATACCAATGGCAACGGCAAGCGGGACAACTACGTTGAGCCCAACGAATTGGTGGATCCTAGCAAGGACAAGCGCATCAACGCTGCGCTCTACTCTATTGGCGTAAGTCCGGTGGACCACAGTATTTGGGGCACATCACTCGGCTTTCCCGGTTACGTGGTCCGCCTCGACCCGGGACCAAATCCACCGGAAACCGCTTTGGCGGAAGTCTTTGAGCCGCCGTTACCGGGATATGGGCCCCGTGGTGGTGACATCGACCGCAATGGCGTGTTCTGGGCGTCGTTATCGAGCGGCCATCTCGGGAGCTTCGACCGCCGCAAATGCAAAGGGCCCCTAAGCGGACCCATCGCGACGGGAAAACATTGTCCGGAAGGTTGGACACTGTATCCGTTTCCCGGACCTCAGATGGCTGGTGTGACGGAGCCAGGGTCTGCCGAAGCGAGCTACTATACCTGGGTAGACCAATTCGACACGTTCGGCCTGGGAAAAAACGTACCGATCGCCACGGGCAACGCCAACGAGTCACTGCTTGCCTTGGTGGACGGGAAGTTTGTCAATCTGCGCGTCCCCTATCCGATGGGATTTTATTCCAAATGGATGGATGGCCGCGTCGATGACGCCAATGCGGGTTGGAAGGGAAAGGGGATGTGGGCGACCTACAGCACCCGAACCCCATTTCACATCGAGGGTGGAAAAGGAACGACGAGCAAGGTCGTGAAGTTGCAGCTGCGCCCCGATCCGCTCGCGAGGTGATGTTCGAGGGCGAACTACGAGCGTCCCTGACCCTGCGAGATGCAAAAGGCTCAGCTTGGCAACCGTATGTGTGTCAACGCAGCGAATTCTGGCTCGTTTTTCTTCTCGGAGTCGCTCGCCGTTTTCATGTGACTTGCGTGCTTGGCCAGTCGCTCGCTGCGCTCCTTGGACCGCTCGGCGAGGAGCTTATAAGCCTCCGCAATGAACAGCATGTGCCGCCGAGCTTTGGATCGCGCATTGCGCCGGCGACCTCCAGGGCCTCATTCTGAAGCATTCGCCATTTTACGACCCATCGCGCAGCCTGCGCGATCTCGCGTTCAATTTGTCTGAGGTCCCTCGACACGGAGCAGTCCCCCTCGCCAAGATCCCGCGGCCAAAATTGCTCTCCCCCGCTACTAGAACGCTCCTGGCGAGCGCTAATTCCGGGAACCCGTTGGGCAACCCTTCCAGATGACCCAGCAATCAGCAGCGCGCCGATGATGAGCGGACCCATGCTGGCCAGCAGGGTCCAGTCCAGGCTACGCAGGGTTTCAGGCACCGCCGCTCCCCCCAAAGCATCACGCGCTTATCCACAGATACAGCTCCGTCAAATTTTCTCCGCGAAACATCTGCAGGGTGTTCCGCGTTGGGTGAGTAAGTGAGTGGCGTCGAGGGGAGTTGCGTAGGCGTCCAAAGTAACGCGTTCTAACGATTGTCGGCCTGAGCCTGCAGTGTGCTCGGGCCGTCGTCGTTGCGCAGGCCAGGCAACCACGCTCCGTACTCAATCAGTGGCCCAGCGACCACATATGGACGACCCATTGGAAAAACGTTCGGCATTGGACGGATCAGCCGACCACCTCTCAGCGTTGCTTTGTCGAGGAGGTGCTTACTGGGCAATGCCTCGCTACTTCTTTCACGTCAAAAGCGGTCAACTGACTGTGCTCGACCGAGAAGGTGTCGAGCTAGGTGACATCGCGAATGCAATAAAAGAAGCGGCGCGGCGGGCCCAAGAGATCGTTTCGAAAGACGTTCTGCAAGGTGTCTCCGCGGTCAGCAGGATGATCGTCATCGCTGATGACGAGTGGCGTACCGTGACTGAATTGCCATTCTGAGATGTTCGGCGCATTCGCTAGACGGCACGCTCTCGTTCATTCAGCGTCTGATCATGCTCGCCTTTCGCGGCCACGAGCCGCCGAAGCATGATGTCCAAGTCCGCGCGCGCAACAATCGCTTCCGGCGAACCACGCGGAAGTTCCTGAATGTGGATGAGAAGCTGTTCGGATCGCAGTTCCAAGAGAGCGATTTCGTCTTCGAGTTCGCGCATCGCACAGAACCTCCAACGATAGAGCTGCGCCCTTAACGTTGGTGGCGAGCGTACGGTTCCTAACCGAACATTGTAAATCTTAGCCTTTGCTGCTCACATCGGCGTATGGCCAAAAAATTGGAACTGCAAGAAAGTTGGCAGTTATCTCAATCGGCGTGGTCTCGCCGCGTGTCGTCCGCTACGTTTTTGGGGCGATCAATGGTGCCCATTGCGAACCGGCGGCCAAATGGGGGAGCTCATGGAGTGGGCGCGTATTTTGGCCTGCATCACCGGGACCGTGGACCAGGAGCTGCTACTGCGGAATCGAAGCCCAGGTCGACCCCGGGTCGAAAGAGCAATTGATGAACTGAACCATGGAGGGATGCGGGGTCCTGCGGGACTGTGCTTATCTCCTGCATGATCGAGACACGAAATACACCCAGTCGTTCCGGGCCCTCATTGCGTGAGGTGGGGTTGAACCGCTTGCGCTACCCGCGCGGAGTCCGAACTTGAATGCCTATGCGGAGCGCTGGGTCAGGTCGCTCAGGAGGAGAGTGCTTGCCCAGGGTGGGCGCTCCTTGCGGCGCGCCCTCAGCCAATATGTCGAACATTTCCATACCGAACGAAATCATCAGGGGAAGGGCAACGTCCTGCTGTTCCCTCGCTACAGACGTTCACCGCAAGGGCGCCGTGCAATGCCGCGAGCGATTGGCTGACCTCCTGCGCTATTACCACCAAGCGGCAGCATAAATCGCACGCCCAAGGTTCAATCTCAAACTCTGACCCCGGCGCTGCGATCGGGAGATCGAGGAAGCCGCGCGAGACGCTTCGCTACCCTTTATGCCAACCCACGCGCTTCGGTAAGCTTGCGCCGTTCCAATTTTTTGACCACACGGGATCTCGCTGACCGATCCCGATAGTCTCGATGGCGACAAATGGCCGTGGCTCCCGCGTCGTCGGCTACAACGTGCAGACGGCGGTCGATACCGAGAACCATCTGATCGTCACGCACGAAGTGACAAATACGGTGTCGAATCGCTCACAACTTGCGATCGTGGCGCGTCTCTGAGCTTGGCCACCGTCCTTGCTTTCAGCAACGGCGCCAAGCACCAGCGCATTAACACTTTCTTTACCATTGTAGTTGTGCTAGCAATTCTGTGCTAGCACTTGAAGCGGACGCAAGGATAGTGGGTATGAAAGTGTGGAGTATCGTCAGCCAGAAAGGCGGCAGTGGGAAAACAACACTCGCGCTGCATCTGGCCATCGCGGCGGCTAGGGATCGGAAAGTGTTGGTGATCGACCTTGATCCCCAGCAATCGGCCGAGCGGTGGCACGCCATCAGGCAAAGGACCACTGGCGCCAAGGACGATCCGAGCATCGCCGCGGGGCCCTATCAGAAGCTTCCCGACATGCTGAGGACTGCACACAAACTCGGCGCCGAGCTCGTGCTGATCGACACGCCCCCGAAGCTCGATAAGGCAATCATCCCATCACTCAAAGCCGCCACCATGGTGCTGGTGCCGTTGAAGAGCAGCGTGCTCGATCTGCAGGCGCTGGAGGACACCTCTGACCTCATCAATCTCGCGAAGGTCCGCGGTAGGTCTACCGTCATCCTGAACGCCGTGCCGACGGCCCAAAACAGGGAAATCGCGGTCAAGGAAAGCTTGCGCACTGCGAGTCGTCTCAAATTGGAGGTCATGCCCCAGCGACTGAGCGAGTTGCTGGCGTTCAGTCATGGTCTGAAGGCTGGTCGCGGTGTTACGGAGGTGGAGAAGAATGGCTCGGCGGCAAAAGAAATCTCCACTCTCTACGAAGCGCTCTGGGCGCGGGACAATGACGAAAAGGGGGGCGAGTAACGTGGATCACGTTGCGCTATCCATGACCGATGCTGTCAAGGCCTGCGCAGGCCGCCTCCCGCGTGCTGCAAGGAAACCCTCAGGGCCGCCCCCCGAGGCCTCTCTTAGCCAGTCCGTGAAAAAAGTGGCGAGCCACAAGCGGAACCCTCCGGCCACGCGGTCGGGCCGGAAAGGCATCGTTATTTACTTTGACCAGCGCGTGGCTGCCGCCATTCGACGTCTGGCATCGGATTGCGACACTACCAACCAAGAGCTTGGCGAAATGGCGTTCAAATTCCTGTTTGAGAAATTCGGAGAGTCTTGGCCGACCTAGAACGGACCTCGCAAGCTTTGTTCGGCGGCAGTGTTGCTAGATAAACGAGTTTGCACATGAGTGAGGACATCTCTCTAACCGAGGCCGTTAAGCTGACCGCTGGCATATCTCTCACCAGGGCCGTGAAAGACGTCGCTGGTTGTAGAGACTGGTTTTTCGATGAAGTGCTCGACGCCCAGGACGGTGCAACCCAGGGAGCCGCCACCTGGCGATGCCTTTTCCTAAGATGCGCCCGGCTTGCCGCATTCGCCGTTCTTACATTTGCGTTTCTAAACGCCACCTCGACATCGACCATCCTCGATGCGCAACGCGGATCGCTCGCCGCCGCGCCCAACGGCGTCGCGCTCGTCATTGGCAACTCCGCCTATCAGCACACGCCGAGGCTCGATAACCCCAAGAACGATGCCGCAGACATGAGCGCCGCGCTGAGAAAGCTCGGCTTTCAGGTGATCGAAGGGTTCGATCTCGACAAGGCTGCGTTTGACGCAATGGTCCGCGATTTCGGCACAGCTCTTAAGGCCACGGAGGTGGGCCTTTTCTTTTATGCCGGTCATGGAATGCAAGTCTCAGGCCATAACTTCCTCGTTCCCGTCGACGCGAAGTTGACGACAGTCTCGGCGCTGGACATCGAGATGGTGCGACTAGAGCTCGTGCTCCAAACGATGGAACGGGAGACAAAGACCAATCTTCTCTTCTTCGATGCCTGCCGAAACAATCCTCTCGCTTATACTCTTGCCCGAGTGATGGGCGCGCGATCACTTCAAATTGGGCGTGGACTCGCAGCCGTCGAAAGCGGCGCGGGCACGCTAATCAGCTTCTCGACCCAGCCGGGAAATGTGGCGATGGATGGGACTGGCCGCAATTCACCTTTTAGCGGTGCGCTCGTACGGCAGCTCGGAACGTCGAACGAGGATCTCAATGCCATCCTGATTGCTGTGCGCAATGATGTCATGCGACAGACGGATCGCCAGCAGGTGCCGTGGGAACACTCGGCGTTGACTCGGCGATTTTACTTCGATCCCTCTGTTCAAACGTCTGACCCAACACCCGCACCGCAACTAAAAATGAGCGAAGGCCCAGAAACCTGGAGCACTAAGGACTCTGCGACTTTCGCCATCCTTGACGCATTCGTCGCGCGCAACAACCCAGGCGACGCCGAGTGGATTGCGCCGACCGCGCCGCTTCGGTGACGTAACATGCTGCCTAATCTGGACCAACATGCAGGGACAGACAGACAACAAGGCCAAGTTCAGCAGCACGGCTGCGCGCGATGGGTTTCTGATCTGCGGCGCTATTACGGAGAAACCGTTCGTATCCTAAAGCCTGACGGCCGGCTGATTGTGAGCGAATATCATCCCGTAGAGCCAACGAATTGGAACGGCGGAAGTCCCTGTCCTTCACAGGTCGATCGAACTCGCCGGAGCGCCAGAGTTGGGATGGAAGCTCCCCTTGTGCACGTTGCTTTTTGCCAGCTTTGTCAGTCTCTAGACTGAGATGGCGGCAACAGCACGTGATTTTCAGCAGATGGGTCCAATGTCACCGAGGTGACCAGCCAGCATGCAAAGGCTGGCTCAAGCCGCGCGAGATTGCGAAGGTGTATGCCGTCAGCGAGCGGTCGCTCTGGCGCAAACCTGCGATGGGCGTCCGACCTCGACGAGGTCCGGGCCGGCGCCTAACGGTGCCACCTACTTCGTGCGCGCGCGTGTACATTGCGCGGATTTTGGGCATCTGGCAGGCTTTGGCTTAGACGCCGTCGCCAGGCACCCAGCCTTCTGGTAGCGCAAGTCCGGGCGCAGACTGCGACGCGCGCGGACGAAACCCGTGACGCGCCCCCACCGCCTCAGTACCCACCCCCGCCGCCTCCGCCGCCACTCCCCCCACCGCCACCGCCACCGCCACCGCCACCGCCACCTCCCCCACCGCCCCCACCAGACTGCCTCTCCTAAATCTTCCAGAAGTCCTTGAGCCAGGCGCCGTTTGCGTCCGAAGTAACTCGCGCTGGACCCGCCGGTGTCTTCACTAATGTGGCTTTGCGATCGACCGCGGGAACCGCGCTCTTCATTGCCGCCGCTGTGGCGCTCGGATTCGCGACCACTCTGTCTCTAGCGACCCCCTGGGACGGCGCACGTGAACAGGAGAAAGTTACGTCAAAGTTTTTGCGGAGCGACGTGCACGCCTCGATCATGGCTGCTGCTGCCGTTGGGTAGATCTCACCATTGCTCCAGGCCAAGTCGCAGTGGTCCGTGCGAACATCACGCCGCCAGACCTCTGCTTGGAATTGCCCGCTACGCATGAGCCGCACAATTGGCGAATACTCAAAAGCAGCAGCGGCCTGATCCTGCGCAAGTACCGGCGTTGTCAGTGCGAGGCTACTCGCTATCAGAAGGAGGGTTTTAGAAATCAGCATGTTTTCCCCCTGCGTTGCTTATCTAAAAAAACCCGCACGGAGCGTGGATCTCAGTTTTCGTAAGCTCCACTCTCGCTTCAGCTAGGTCGTCAACTCTGGCCATTGTGTGACCAGTCCAATCACAATCGTAACCGGCTTTTGGGCCGACGAGGGCTAATCCTTGGGGTGCAGCGGACAAGCCGCGAAGCCAGTCTTGGGGGTCAAGCTCAACCGAGAAACTGCCGATTGCCTGAACGCGGGGACCAGATGACACGGCATTCACCTCGTCAACTGAGCTTGCGAGCGCGCACCGCCTCGCGGAGGCCGCCACGGCGAGCCACGAGAAGCGGGCTGCCCCAACTGGTACGCGAGTACATCGCGTCGGGGAGCAGGCCGGCAAACCGCTGCCGATATGAGCAGCTTGAGGCAAAGGTAGCGCCGGTGATGACCTCCAGGAAGCCGGCGTGGATCCCGATCACTCAAGCTCCGGCTTGGCTCTGCGCCGGCGCTTGGTCGTGCTCCGCCTGACCTTCGCCTCGATGCGGCGCTCCTTCGATGCTCGTGTCGGCCGTGTCGCAATGCGCGGCCGCGGCACGAACGTCGCTCGCCGCACCAGCTCGGCAAGGCGGTCTCGCGCGTCCTCCCGGTTCCGCTCCTGCGTTCGGAAGCGCTCGGCGCGGATAACCAGCACGCCGTCCTTCGTCAGCCGCCGGCCGGCAAGCCGCACCAGCCGCGCCCGGACGAAGTCCGGCAGGCTTGGCGAACGGGCGACATCGAAGCGCAGCTCGACGGCGGTCGAAACCTTGTTGACGTTCTGCCCGCCGGGTCCCGAGGCGCGCATGAACTCCTCGCTCAGCTCCAACTCCGGAATATCGATGGTGCTCGTCACGCGCAGCAAACCAGCACCTCCGCACACTCCTCGGTTGCCCCAAGCCTTACAGCGCGCTGCGATGCTTCGCCAGCACCGGCCTCGATAGCAGGTCGAGTTGGTCGTTCTCCGCGGTTCGATCCAGTTGGAGTCCCGCAAAACTCCCGCAAGCGCCCACGAGGGTGGTTGCGGAAAACTGCCAAGTCCGTTGGTGAGCGGCGCGAGACATAGGTGACTGATCGTACCGGACTCATGGGTAACACTTTCCGCGCCAAAGGTTCAAGGGCTCGCCGCTGCAATCCGGAGTCAGCTTGGCGAGGTCCGCTTGTGTTCGCGGCGGCCCAGACTGGAGATCGGATTCGCAAACTCGCTATGAGATTTTCTCTGGCCAGCCAGAGAAATCATGCTTTGCGGTCAACACGCCCCTAGCCCTATTGAGCAAGAACTCCCTTCATATCCCAACGGGGCACAAATCAATGAGCACATTAAGCTCCATCCTCTCAGCATTCCTCGGTCTGCTCCCGCGCTCCATCATTGTTTCCATGGTACTATTGTGTGCCGGAGCAGTGGCGCAGGACGGCCCTCGTTCGGACAAGCCGCAAACGATTGTCTTCGTTTGCCTGCATGGTTCGGTGAAGAGCCAGGTGGCCGCAGCCCATTTCAACCGCATCGCAAAGGAGCGTGGCTTGCCTTTGGTCGCGGTTTCGCGTGGCATTGCCGTAGACCCCAACATCCCGGCGAGCATCCGCCAAGGATTGGCCGCGGATGGGCTTGTTCCTCCCGATGACGTTCCGGTTCCGCTTGCATCAGCCGACACAACCGGCGCCATCGAGGTTTTTGCGTTTGATGAAGTCCCGAATGATCGCAAAGGCTCGAGGGAGGTTACGTATTGGTCGGACGTGCCCCCCGCCACCAAGGACTACGTGGCGGCGCGGGACGCCATCGTCCGACATATCGAGGAAGCTATGACATCGCTGGGGAAGAAGTAAACGATTAAGCGCCGCGAGATTGAACGCATCCTCAGCGCCCATGTCAGACACGCACGATCATCACCAAGGCGCCGGTGGTTGCTCGGTGGCACGCTCTGTGCCAAGTGCACTGCGGAGCGCGATCACGAGGTTCGGTCGAATATTTAGACGCTTGCGGAGCAAGAACATGGAATTGCCGTCACGCGCGAACAGCTTGAGACCGAGCGCCGTCTCCAGCGATTTCACATGCTGGCTAACAGCCGCCTGACTGACGCCGAGCTCGGTTGCCGCGTGCGAGAAGATTCAGGGGAGGAAGACGGCGCGACATCGGCATGACCTTGCGTGTATCGTAGTGACGATGCTGCGCGGTGCCGTTGGCAAACAACAGGCTGTATCATCCGGCTGTGCATTTGAAAATCTAGGATCGCCCCAAGAAACGATGCTTTGCGGCGATGCCCAGCGAAGGACTATGTCGTAACGCGCTTCGCGCCTTGAAGCACGATCGGGTCTCCAACGCAGCCACCCGATTTTGGCGGACGCTCGTCCCAAGCGCTGCTCTTGCCTCTACCGGGAGAAGCGCCGGTGCGCGCCGAGACGATCACGCTTGCGCCTGTATCATCCGCGCAGAGCCCACCTAAGCCGGCGGTCGCCACGCGGACAAAGCTTCTGCTGGAAGGCCCCATCCTTCCAACATTGTTGCGGCTTTCCACTCCGAACGTGCTCAATCTGTTTGCCATCGTCGGGATGATCACGTTCGACGGACTCTTCCTCGGCCGCCTTGGCGCGGACGCACTTGCCGGGGTGTCGCTCGCCTTCCCGTTCGTCATGCTCATGCAGCACACGGCAGCTAGCGGCATGGGTGGTGGTGTATCGTCCGCCATTGCGCGGGCTCTCGGGGCCGGCAAGCGCGATGTGGCCGATGCGCTGGTATTTCACACCTTCATATTGGCGATCGGTCTCGCGGCAGCCTTCTCGGCTGTGCTGCTGCTCGCTTCACCCATTGTGTTTCGCGCGATGGGAGGTCAAGGCGCAGTGCTGTCCGCTGCGATGGACTACGCGAACGTCGCTTTTTGTGCCGCTATCTCGATTTTCATGCTGAACCTGCTCGGAAGCGCCGTTCGCGGAACGGGCAATATGGCTCTGCCCGCTGGGGTCATCGTTGGGAGCGTTCTTGGGCACATCGTTGTCTCGCCCGTGCTGATCTCCGGATGGGGTCCATTACCCGGGCTCGGTCCCGCGGGTGCGGGGTGGGGCCTCATGCTGTCCTTCGCGGTCGGCAGCCTGGTCCTCTTCGCCTACCTTCGCTCGCCGCGATCGCTGGTCCATCTGCGGTTTGGAGGGGCCAGCCTACAATGGTCACTTCTCGCCGACATTCTGAAGATGGGCGTGCCGGGCCTGATCAATGTCGTGATCACCAACCTATCGGTCGTCGTGCTCACCGGCATCGCGGGTCAGCTCGGCAAGGAAACCGCCCTCGGCTACGCGCTCGGAGCCCGCCTCGAATACATCCTCATTCCGCTTGCGTTCGGCTTCGGCACCGCGATTGTCGCCATGGTCGGCACCAACTGGGGTGGCAGGCAGTATCAGCGGGCCCCCACGGCAGCCTGGACTGGGGCAATGACGGTCGCAGTGGCCTGTGCCGGCATTGGAATCTTCTTTGCTCTCTTCCTCACGCTCTGGCTGCACCTCTTCACCAGCGACGAAGCTACCCTTCCCCTCGGCACGTCGTATCTGCACATCGTCGGGCCGATTTATAGCCTCTATGGCCTCGGCATGGGCCCGTATTTCGCGTCGCAGGGCCTTGGCAATGCGTTGTGGACCGTCACTGCTAACGCGACCCGCCTCGTCCTCAGCGGCCGGTGCGCTCTGATAGCGATCTACTGGCTACAACTCGGCGCAAGAGGCCTCTTCATTTCTATCGGCGCTGGTTTCTGTGTTTACGCCACCCTGACGTTCCTCGCGGTATGGCGCGTGAAGACGCCGCCTGCTGGCCATGCCGCGTAGAGCATCTTACCGATGGAGATCCCCCATGTGTCGCTCCCTGATCGCTGGAATGGCCGCGATTGTGCTCACTCTTGCAGGCGCCAGCCACGCCCTGGCCCAGCACACCTGCAAACCGACGATGGCGTTTGCCGAGGCCCACTATTCGCCCATGAAGCTGCCTAAGCTCGAGCGGACTTGGACAGTGGCGTTCACCGTCGATTCGTCGCGTTGCGCGACCGACTCGGGAAGCTTCTCAATCCTATTCACGGTGTGGAAGGAGAACGCGCCCGACATCGAGTTTGTTGAGACCTTTTCGTGGAGACCAGACTTCAATGTGATTTCCAAGGAGTTCTGGTCGATGAGGCGGTAGGCGCTTACCGAGTTAGCGAGGTCCCTTCATGTCCATGTCGCAACTGATGGACGGCAATGTCATCAACGAATCCAAGCTGCACTCCAGGTAGGGGTTGTTGCTGGCCGAGCGACACCGGGTCGGTGCAAGTCAGCGTGAGGTCGGCTGACAAGCACCGGAAGGGCTTCAAAAAGAGGCGGAGCTACTTAGAGCCAGACGCGTCTCGCTCTAACCGTCCGCTGGAAGAAATTCTCGGAAACT
Organism: uncultured Alphaproteobacteria bacterium; assembly: GCA_963770295.1. Taxonomy (GTDB): domain Bacteria; phylum Pseudomonadota; class Alphaproteobacteria; order Rhizobiales; family Hyphomicrobiaceae; genus AWTP1-13. Next base: position 33,119 of record CAVYPA010000002.1, on the reverse strand, counting down.
TGACCTAAAGTCTTTCACTTGGTCGCCTCCAAACGCAAAACCATCCAGTGCTCGCGCAGTCGCCGACAGCGTGCCGCAGCGGGCTAGCGCCACGAAATAGGTAACGTCCTCCCAATCGATCATGAGTAATTCTATGGCTGCTCGGAGAAACTATGCTTTGCATAAGGCCGCAAGAGTGGGCATTTTCACGCGACTAACCTGCGGTCCGCGGCGACCAGCATCCCTGGAGGATGAGAAATGTTAAACAACTTTCACCCCACCCCAAGCTTCTACCCAACGGGTTGTATGGCGGCCCTTGCGCAGCCAAGCGATGGCTCGTCTTGGCCCACTGGAAGAACACTGGGCATCATTTTTGCAGCGTTGATCGAAGCCGTTTCCGCGCATCGTCAGTACGAGCAGATGAGGAGGCGGGGCATCCCTCACGAGACAGCGCTGAGGCGTGCGCTCGGGCCATGATGCAATGGAGGTGCGCTCAAACATCAGCACGGGAGTGCGAACATGACCACGCATGACGACATCCACCATATGGCGCAAACTCGATGCGTTTTTACATCGGTTGCATGCTGTCACGTTGTGGGTTTCGGGCAGGAGAGTTAGCGGCTGGCTCGACCGCAGCCGCCAACCCAGAGCTCTCGCCGGGGTCGATGATGGGCTGCTGCGCGATAGCGGCCTTACCCATTCAATGGCACAAAGCGAAGCGACAAAACCATTTTGGTACGCGGGCCAAGCATGAAGGAGCAGAAGTGCCCACCAGAAGGAGGAAGTCATGTATGATGATAAGAATACCGCTAGGATGATGGTCGACCCCAATAGAGCATTCAAGCGTCCAATGGACGTTGTCGAAGCCGAAGACATCGGCGTCGCCGAGAAGTGGGCCATCCTGAAGGCGTGGGAGGCTGATGAGCGAGCCCTTCAGCGAGCTGAGGACGAGGGAATGGGAGGAGGTGAGCATGCGCATCTTCAGAAAGTGCAAACTGCCCTCGCCCATCTTAGGGATGTGGAGGAAGTGACGCGCTTTCATTGTGAGAAGGTTCTCTGAATCCATCTTCCTAGAATGAGGGCACGACTCACCGTCGACCATTTGACAGCCGCGGGCCCCATCGCAATTGTTGGTCGATAGTCAGCATCAACGACGATCGTGTATGGCTCTTGGTCAACTTATTTGCCGGTTTCTTTCCGGCGGCCGAAGTCGAAACTGTAGGTCAAACCCGCACGTATCTCATTAACTGGCTGACCATTCGTAACGGCCTGTCGAACGGCGATGTCGAGGGCGAGATTGTCTTGTACCTGCCAGATCAACCCCACCAGCGCGGATGCGGTTTGTGCCTGGCCGAACTCACATTCGTAGAAAAACTCCGCGACCGGTCGAACCTTCCAGGTGTGAGGGCCTTCGATAATAGTGTCGATGAACAAATCAGCACGTTGCTCGCGCGTCAGCTCGGCTTGCAGGTTGAAATGTACCGTTCCCCAATCGTAGCGCTGAGATACGATCCCCGCCCAGCTCGCGCCGAAGCCGGAATCGCCCCCGGCGTCTGGCAGGAGCACGCCGAACTCAGTGGCGATGCTGGGTCCGGATTTGTCCTGCAGGCTGCCGGGCCTCAGGACGGTCTTTAATAAGACCGCAGCATTGTTGAAAATGGGAGGACTCCGACGACGACAGCGGTGTTGTCAGCTGTCCTTCAAGAACGAGCTCCCAATCTTTGGCAAAGCCGTAATTCAGTGTCGTCACGGGACCAAGCACCGAATGCTTGAGCCCTCCTGCAGTCGTCCCGCCGGCTGAAATTCGATCTCCAGTTCTCCGACATCGGCGACCGCAGCATCGGTCCCATCGAACGGACGAAGGGCAAGCGCCGGTCCGGCTACTGCCAACATGACCACAAAAACGAGGGCGGTACTGCCAATTTTGCATGGGCCAGGTGTTGGAGGATACGCCTGCGATCTAGCCATCGCATTGGCCTTTAGGAGGACGCTTGATAGAGCCAAACGACGGCTGGTTCACCACTCGCTGGCGCGCCAAGGACCAAGTATCGAGGTGAGGGTCGTAAACGGCCGTGCGGGGACAGGCGACGGTCCTTGCGCCTATTTTGCAACATGAAGCGCTAGCGTCAAACATGACGATAGCCCCCCTTTTTACGACGTCGCCTCGTTTTCGATTCGCGTCAAAAAGCAAATCGTTGCAATCACTTCACCTCGCGCTTCCGAGATGCTGGTCCCCCTCAAGCTAAATCGCCTGAGGGTTGGGCGATCCCTGAATACAACAATTGCATGGATTGCCCGCTACTATGAAGTCTTGCGGACGCCCCGAGCATCGATCGACGCCGGATAGGCTCATTCTTCAAATCTGACAGGCGGCATATGTTCAGATTCAAGCTGGGTGCACCCGATGCACTCAGTTGCCATTCGCTTTGCGCATCATGCGCAAAGGCCCCCCGAGGCCATGTGAAATCCTGAGACAGATCGCTCAGGCGAAGGAGCCGCAGGGGCCTCGAGCAACTATGCTCGGCAACAGAGGTCGCGTCGGTGGCCAATATGTCCCGGAACAGATACGAAAATGCATTCTTGCTCGCCCACACCTCGATCTGTGTTTGACAATTGGCTTGCCCCCAGTAGCGTCCTCGAAATGTGATTTGGAAGGGGATCGATATGAAGGGGCCGGCTGCAATGAGCTATGCAGCGGCCGTGTTGCTTCTGCTGTCCAACTCTGGAGCGGTGGGCGCCGATAAAAACCAATACTGGCTGTTCAACCCGACGCCAGACCGGTTGTTGCGCGAGATGACGACCGATCGCCCGGACATAACAGAGAGCCCATTCACGGTCGACGCCGGACATGTTCAGTTTGAGACGACCCTTGTCGGTTACACTCGATCTGCTCCGGATCAAGAGCGTACCGTTACCGATGAGTTTGAGTTCGCTACGACGAACATGAGAATCGGAATTACAAACTCCGCCGAGATCGACCTGGTATGGCAGCCATATGGTACGGTGCGCATCCGACAGGCAGACCCTCTCCGAATTTTCGATCAGTCCGGTATCGGTCGCCTCAACCTTCGCGCAAAGGTCAATCTGTGGGGTAACGACAGTTTCGAGAAGCCTGGCGCAACCGCGCTGGCACTGCTGCCTTTTGTTATGCTGCCCACCGATCGCCACAACGGGATCAGTCCAGAGTTTGTTGCCGGCGGCATCATAGTACCACTCGCGGTCAAGCTCTCCGAAAAGTGGGAAGTCACTTTGAATGGCGGCCTCGCTCATTTGAGGGAGGATGCCGAGAGCAGCTACCATACCGAATACTTTGCATCGGCTTCATTTTCATACGATTGGAGCGAAAAATTTGGCACTTATTACGAAATTGCGGGCCGCTTCAATACTGAGGACGCTCGCGGTGACCCTGTCGTCCTCGGAACAGGCATCACCTATAAGCTGACCAAAAACATCCAACTGGATGCTGGAGTGAATGTTGGCGTGACGCCGGCGGCAGACCGGATCAATCCATTCGTTGGACTGTCGGTCCGTTTCTGAGGAACACAAGCGCTACAAGCAACGGCGCGGCGGGACCTCCAAATGTGGGCGCTGACGAACACATCGGTGGTTGGTCGCGCCTCGGCTCGGTTTGCAGGTTGCCGGGTTCAGCGGTGGCTCGCAGCGCAACGGGAAAGCGACTCTTTGACTGATTCCAGAATGCTATGATTGCGTTGCGCTTCCTAAGGGCCACAGAAAGTTGGAGTGGCAGGAATAGGGACCACGACAAAACAAATCGGTTGCAAGTTCGGCAGCTAAGCACAGCTCATAAACTGGCGGGACCAGCCGGACGAACATCCCGCAGAGTGATGAGGCCACGCTATGAGCGTGCCAGCGCATTTTCCTCAAGCCTGCAAGAACAGGCTCACCGGAAATAGCCATCCGGTTTGCCCCGACGGACCATCTCCTGGCAGTACGCGTAGAGGGCATCATACATGATTGACTCTGCGGCCAGCATCTCATGGTCGTTTTTGAGTCCCATGTGTCGGAATCCCTCCGCAATGGCATTGAGACCGGCTGCTTCCGGCTGGTTCCAAAGGGTGTTGTCCGTATCAGCGCCATTGACGATCTTGGCCATGAGCACGATAGCCGGATCCCGGTCGAGGTGGTGCTTCTTTACAAAGGCGTCGAAAGAACACTCCTTACCGTGATGCCCAAATTCGACATCCTTCACGTCATAAGGTGTTGCCCCCTCGCGCTTGGCCATCTCCATGACCTGGTCCGCCGGGACAAACAAGAACTCGGCCTGCGGATCAATGAATTTGCGGATCAGCCAAGGACAGGCCACCCGATCCACCTTGACCTTCTCGCGCGTGATCCACTTCATGATGATCTCCTCTCAGGCTAGGGAACACCACACTGAACTGTATTGCGCCTTTTTGGCCGACTTGCACCTCCTTAGAGGAGGCGCACCAGTCCGCCCCATGATTATGTTGAGTCGACAAATACCGCGGCGCGATGCGTTTGCGGGAGAAACGCGTAAAGCTTGTTTCGTTTGCGGTCGATTGCCAGTGTATGCGCACCTGCTTCGGTCGACACGACCTCATGTTTGCACATTGCGCGTATGTCGATGACATCAACCACCCCAGGATCCCCGATCGCCACATAAAGTCGCCCGAAATGTGAATTCAGGAAGACTACGTCAGGACTGCCGCTCAATGCGACCGTACCTTGCAGCCGCCCCGATCCAACATCGACGGCCACCAAGACGCCTGCATCGCAGGCGCAGAGTAAGCGGCCGGTGGCCACATCGAGTTCCAACCCATGTGGGCCTTCGGCCGGGATCTCGTACTGATTCGAGATTTTGCCAGGGTTGCGAGCGTCGATGCCAATGATCAGCGCTGGGGCTGAAATGTTAACGAAAAACGTCTCGTGTTCGGCATCGTATATGGCCCAGCGCGTGCGACCAGGCACACCTATTTCGGCGATCCGCTCCCGACGCTCGATATCCACGACCGATACCGAATAGGAATTCGGGTTTGAGGCATCTCCAACATTGGCGGCGATCAGGATGCCGCGTGCGGGGTCGAATGCCAAACCATTGGGTCTCACACCCACCGGGATCTTGAATGCTTCGCGCTCGGCACCCGGCGCAAACACCGAGACGGTGTTTTCACCCCGGTTGGACGTAAACACGAGTTCCCGCGCTTCAGACACGAGCGCTCCCGCCACCCCTGTCAGTTCGGGTATCGATTCAATGTAGCGATCGCGCGCGATGTCGATCACGTCGAGTGCGTCGTTGCTGGTGTGCGCAACGTAGAGCCGATCACTGGGGAGATGAATGTCGGCGTGGTCGAAGCCGCCCTTGCCTTGATTCGGCGGAAGTTCGATATGACCGAGCAACCGAAGCGCCATTGTTGCAAACTCCTCTAAGCCTTAAGGCCGCGACCCTGTTCGCGGGAGTGCGCCTATTCACCCGAGGTCTGCAGCATTATTTGCCTGCCGGGCTCGTCTGCAACGCACCATTTCTGGGGCCGGCCAGAGAAATTCTCATGGCATTGCACCTCCCGTTTCGCCGCTGCACGGCGTGTTGAGAGAATGGCGCGTCATCTAGGTGCTCATGAGCATGGCGAGACCGAGTGCCAGCACGCCCAGCGCGCTAAACAGCTCCAGCCACCAGCCAAAGGTAAGCCGTAACCCTTCGGTGCGGGCCAATAGTGCAAGAAATCTCTGGCGCGTGACGATCGCCGCAACTGCGAAGCTGCATATGGTAACGATTACACCCGCTAGCATTCCTCCCACGGCCGCCAAGCCCATTGCCAGCTTACCTCTGGCCAAAGCATACGTGAGAATAAAAGTGGTAAGGGGACAAGGGACCAACCCCGTTGCAATCGCGAGCATCCTTCCATCACGAACGTGACGGTGTGGGGGTGGCCACAGTGTGCGGAGCAGCAGATACGCACCGAGCAACCCGATCAAAGCGGCGCTGAGCGCTTGGAAAGCAGGGGCACGCCCAGCTGCCGCAAGGGATCGGCTGATTACTGCAACCCCTGCGAGCACAAACAAAATGGCTATGCCGACGTGGGTGGAAGCCAGGAGGACACCTGTCGCGATACCTTCGACCAGCCGGCTGCGACGTCCAAGATGATACGAAACGAGGACGCTCTTGCCGTGGCCTGGCATGAAAGCGTGGATGATGCCAAACACAAAGGCCATTGCCATCAAGTAGGGTAGGCCATTGACGTCCGATGCCGACCGCATAGTTTCGGCCATCCCGCCGTAGAGCCAGCGCTGTGCGGCAATTAGCCAATCCACGTCAGCGAACCTTCAGCTTTCGTATGTCGATGGGGTGTTTCGGCCAGTGTTGATGTGTCCCGAAGCCGGCGCATGCGTCAGATATATGCAAGAATTCCAACGCTGTGGGGCGCTTTGCCCCGGAAAAGGTGTCGCAGCGAAAAACCGATCGGAAACCCCACTCATGTTAAGTTATGGTAGAACATTCTGAACCGATCTACAGGATAGCGCCTTAGAAGGGCCGCGGCCCCGAGAGTCAATGGGGCAGCAAACGACCTGACACCACGGCGATATGTCCGGCAGTGTGGCCGGCGGTATCAATCGCGCGGATGCCGCTTGCGATGTCCGCTCCCGTTGCGATCAGGTGAAGCCTGTCCCTAATGCTCGAGAGGTTGCGTTGCGCGCGCCCGGTGCAATAGTCCGACGATCCTCCGGCAAGCGCGCTGCGACGTCTTCGGCCATCCAAACTCAAACTCGGCCGTGGACATGACGTGGGCGGAGTTGGGAAACAAAAGAGTGTCGTCAAAATCGTCGAGCAAGCCCCAGAGGTGATCGGGGTGGGCATGTGTCAGAACGACCTTGGTGATCGATTTACGGTCGATGCCGGCAGCCTCTAGATTGTCGGCGAGCTTGCCGGCACCTGGCATGTAATGCGGCCCCGCGCCAACATTGATCAAGATCGTCTCGCCGGGAGTTCGCACAAGGGTGATGTTGCATGGCGGCGTCACGACATCTCCAGTAACACCGATGGCAGTTTTGATGTCGGCATCCCTTGCATTGCGCGCGAGGAAACGGGTGGGAATTTTCAGATGTCCATCGCTCAGCACTGTAATTGAGAATTTGCCATGGCTGATGGTTTTGACTAGAGAGGTTGCCGGAACGGCCTTGGAAACACCAATGCTCGTCGCAGCGACGGTCGCTACCGTGCCCTCGAGAAACTGGGCGCCGATTAGCGTTATTCATGCGGGCTGCGCCCGGTGCTGACAACTTATCGCTTAATCCACTCGTTGCTTCCGGACCTTCCAGGCCATTTCCGTCTCGTTTCGTCCTTGACACGGGGATGCCGGGACTTTCAACCGGCTATTGGCAATCGAACTTCGAAGGTCGTCCCACCGCCGGGCGTGCTAAGGCAACGTACGCTTGCGCCAATGCGTTGACAGGCCTCGGCGACAATGGCGAGGCCAAGTCCGCTGCCTGGACGCAGGGTCCATGACCCTCGCCAAAATCGTTCGAACAAATGCCCGCGGTCCATTTCCGGGATGCCATGACCATGGTCGACGATGCTGAGAGTTCCATTACGAGCCAGCGTAATGGCGACCTCTGATCCGGCTGGTGCATGCCCGACCGCGTTTTCTACGAGGTTGCGCGTGATTTCGGTGAGCGCTTCCTCCGTTGCCAACACCATGAGCGGATCGCACTCGACGTCGAATGCCAGGGTGACACGCTGCGCAGAGGCGAGATGAACCAACGGTTCGGCCGCGCGGCGCACGACAGCGGCTGCGTCCAGGTGTCCTACGCCGGTCCCATTGGGGCCTTCCAGCCGTGCGAGGCTCAAGAGTTGGCCCACAATGCGTCCCATGCGCTCGGTTTCCTTGCGCAGAACAGCCACGTCGTCGGTTGTCGGCAATCTCTCGAGACCCGCCTGGACGACGGCGGCGGGTGTCCTGAGCTCATGCGCAGCGTTGGCCGTGAACCGGCGCTGGACCTCGACGGCTTCGACCAGGCGCTGAAAGCCGGTGTTCACGGACGCTACCAGCGGCTGCACCTCGCTGGGCGCTTGCTCGACGGGAAGGGCCGTGTGTTTGTCCCCAGGCGCGATCCGCGCGGCTTGTTCCGAAAGCTGCCGTAATGGCTCCAAATGCCGCTTCATGCCGGCCGTGCAAGCTATGAAGGTAGTGATGCCGATAATGGGAGTTGTCCAGGCAACGTCTTTGAAGAAATCGAGCAGCTCATCGAGCAGTCCGGCATCCGCATAGCCCGCCTCGACGCCACGAAAATGTACGAACAGCCATGCTACCTGCAGCACAGTGCCTATCGAAAGAACGATGGCCAATCGCCAGCCGAGTTGCGTCACAAGCGAATTGCGGTCGAACATCACCGCGTCTCCTTCGGCACAAGTAAGAGGTACCCCAATCCTCGGTGCGTCTCGATCTCGACGGTTGCCTGAAGTGCCGCCAGCTGCTTCCTCAGATGGTGCACGTGCACCGGAATGGTATTGGTCTCGGGTAACGCATCGGCACCATAGACATTATCAAAGAGCACATCCTTGGGCACGAGTTGGCCTTGCCGTCGCATCAGCTGTTCCAGAATCGCCATTTCGTGACGCGAAAGATTCAGCGGAGTTTGTGCTACGGCGGCATTGCGGGCCACGGTATCGAGGGTGACGTTGCCGGCGGTCAGTACCGCCCCCAGCACCTGCCCGGGCCGACGTAGTAGCGCGCGGATGCGCGCCACCAGTTCTTCCATGGCAAAGGGTTTGACCAGATAATCATCGGCGCCGGTGTCGAGTCCCCTGACGCGATCTTTGACGCTGTCGCGCGCGGTCAAGACCAGAACGGGAAGGCCGCCGCGGGTGCGGCGGACCGTTTGGATGAGAGTTAGACCGTCGCCGTCGGGCAACCCGAGATCGAGAACGACCGCATCATAGGGAACGTTTTGGACATGCGCGGTTGCGTCATCAAGGCAAGCGGCTTCATCGATGCTAAAACCGCTATCCTCAAGAGCAGCGCGGACGTAGCGCCGCAGACCCTCTTCGTCCTCGACAATAAGTATCCGCATCCGGAACTCCTCGTCTCGTCACCGAAAACTACCTTAATGGAACGCCTCTAGCATTCCTGGTGACGGGAGTTCCTATCTTCCTGTCGCGCCTCATCCCTATAGGCGTGCAATTGGCACCACGATAGCACAAAGCCGGACCTGTGTTAATGCGCGCATTCAACACCTTGTGAGCGGGAGTAAAAAACATGCGGTCTAACTTGCGCACCGTATTTGCCGTGATCGGAGTAGTCATTGGCTCTTCGGCCGCAGCGGCGCAGAGTGTCGCTGCCACTCAGTCGCGATGTCCTGTCGGGTATTGGCGAATGGACACACTTTGTTTCAATCAATCCACCGGTGACGTCGTATTGGCCACTCCACCAGCGCCCTCCAGATGATGGTCGCGCGCCTCGCGCGCAATGAAAAGATTGTGGAAGGGTCTGTGCCGCGCCACATATTTGCGCGGCACAACGCAACCCGCTCGTGCCTGACCGAACGCCTCTAGGCGCGATGAGGAACTCGTCGCCGCAAAGAGGCAGCAGAGATACGTCACGTTTAAGCATCGGCTCATCCAGATGTTCAAAGCGGGGTCGTTGTGCGAGAGCGCATAGTCGGACTTGCGTTGGCGGTTTGACAGATGCAGGACAGGCCGCAGATTTTATAGTTCGGCAAGTAGACCCAAAACGCCCATGGCTTCCGCAGACCAAAACCAGTAGATCGGCACGCATCAATCTCTCTGCGCGGTCGGGCCCGTATTCCAGCCCGGAGATTTCTGACTTTGACTATGCTAGAAGAGCGAGAGAACTCGAAACCAATCTCCGCGAGAGTGCGAACATGTTAGTGAGCCACTGGCATTTTCTGTCCGTAGTAACGGGATTATTTCTTGCCAACATCTTTCCCGCCTTGGGGCAAGAATTCCCTGATGGACCAGGCAAGCAGGTTGTGACCGCGGTGTGCGGCGGCTGCCACGACATCAATCGCATCAGGATCGGCTACACACCCGAGGGCTGGCGCACCGTAGTGCGCATGATGCAGAACGTTGAAACGCCGGTGCCTGCGGATCAATGGGATCGCGTCACGGAATATCTCATCAAAAGCTTCCCCGAGCGACCGCGACCCGCCGCCGTCGTCCTCTCCGGGCCTGTAGAGGCGGTGCTCACGGAATGGCCGGTGCCGACACCAGGTTCGCGACCACATGACCCGCTTGCCACCCGGGACGGAGCCATTTGGTGGACCGGCCAGCTCGCCAACAAGCTCGGCCGGCTCGATCCAAAGACCGGCGCGGTGAAGGAGTATGACCTCAAGACCCCGCGCACCGGACCGCACGGCCTCAGCGAAGACAAAGACGGCAACATCTGGTTCACGGGCAACAGCGCGGCGTTGATCGGCAAGCTCGATCCAAAGACCGGCGCCGTCACCGAGTATCCGATGCCCGCTCCCGAGGCGAAGGACCCTCATACTCTCATTTTCGATCGCGACGGCATTTTGTGGTTTACGCTCCAGCAGGCCAACATGGTTGGCCGGCTCGATCCAGCGACCGGTGACATAAAGCTCGTGACTTCACCAACTCCGAAGTCGCGACCCTATGGTATGGCGCTCAACTCCAAGAACGTGGTTTTCTTCGTCGACTTCGGCACCAACAAGGTCGCGAGCATCGACAGCAAGACAATGCAGATCACCGAGTATCCGCTGCCTGACGGCGGCGCACGGCCGCGGCGCATCGCGATCAGTCCGGATGATATGATCTGGTACACGGATTTTACGCGCGGCTTTTTGGGCCGCCTCGACGCGACGACCGGCAAGGTTACGGAATGGCCATCGCCGAGCGGGCCCAAGTCGGAGCCATACGGGATCGTCTTCACCAAGGGTGCCGTGTGGTACAACGAGTCCGGCGCTAAACCCAACACGATTGTTCGCTTTGATCCAACAACCGAAACTTTTCAGAGCTGGGTCATTCCCGGCGGTGGGGACATCGTGCGAAATATGGATGTGACACGCGAGGGAAATCCGGTGCTTGCCAACAGTCTTACCAACGAGGTGGGGCTCGTCGACGTGAAGTGAGGGCACTCACCCTCGCTTGGACTCCTCCGGTGGTTTCAGATGACGAAACTGCCTGAGAAGGAGCACATCGTAGGTGATCTTCAAAACTCCGCAAATCACCAATGGCCAGGCCTCGAAGCCGGCCGCGAAGAGCGCACCGGCCATGGCCGGGCTTGCCGCCGCGGCGAGACTGCGCGGCACGGACGTAAAGCTGGCAGCCGCTGGCCGCTCCGCAGGCGTGACCACCGCCATCACGTAAGATGAGCGTGTCGGTACATCCATTTGCGAGAGGGCGGATCTCACGAGGAGGAACGCTAGAGCGATTTCGAGGCTTGGCGCGATTGCGGCGAGGATCAGGCACACGCTCGATGGAACGTGGGTAAATACCATGGTGTTGATGAGCCCAATCCGCTTCGATAGCCAGGCCGCAACGGGAAAGGAGAAGGCCGACAGCACCCCGCTCCAGAAGAAGAACAGTCCCGCCGATGCCAGCGAGAGTTTGAATTTGTGAAACAGCCACAATGCCACCAGCGATTGCACGGCGAAACCGCCGGCAAACAAGTCGATGCTGAAGAGGGCGGCCATCCGGTAGACGATGCTGCGCGATGGACCTAACGCGGAGGCAGATTTCTCTGCGATGGCGGTCATTTCGCCTGGGATCTGCGCATAGAGGGCGGCACCGCCGACACCAAGGACGGCATAGAGCACAAACATTGCACGCAACGCCGTCATCTGCGAAATGCCAAGGCTCGCCATTAAGTCGGGGCTGGCCGAGGCTAACGCTCCAAGCGCTGCTGCGAGCGCACCGACTAGACTGTAGCGCGCAAACATTTTTGTGCGCACTGCGTCGCTGACTGAGCGCGACAGCACCGTATGTTCGAGCGGAACGAAAATGCTGACGCTCCCCGCCGACGGATTTATGGTCCCAATCAAGGCCACGATCAGCGCGACTGCATAGGTGCTGGAGGCCGCAAACGCCAGCCCAGTGACAACCATGAGTGTAGAGCCCACGATCAATAACCGACGCTGATCAACGTGAGCGCCGAGGAATCCGACGGCCAGGGTCGTCAGCGCTGATCCGAGCAGTGCTGCGGTTGCCACGACGCCAACCTCGAACGGTCCAACACCGAGGGCGGTCAGATAGACCGGCAACAACACGGCCGTGAAGCCATCGCCAAAATCGCGCAGCGACCGTGCCCCATACACATAGAAGGTCGTCGGGAAGCGTGCCATGTCCTTGGTTGTTGCGGGCGATTTATGTCATCTGACCGAAAGCAAAGGCGTTGAATGCCGTGACGCTGTCAGCTTTGGTCCAAAGGCCCACCATGCCGGGCTCAGTAAACGTCGCATCCTCGACCTCAAACAGCGCCTTTTCGTTAAAGATGACTTTAAAGCGCGTGCCTGCAAACTCGACCCGGAGGGCGTGCCACTGGTTGGAAGGCACGGCCGTCTTGACGCCGTAACCACCCTTGCGTCCGACGATATCAAGCGAGTTGCGAACGCCATTGACGGTCTTGTAAAGGACGACGTTGTCCTCAAGGGCATTGGCCCGGACCACGTAGTAGTTGTTCGCATCCTTGGCGCGCCAGACGAGCCCACCGGCGCGATCCTCAGAACCGGAGATCGGCTTAAACTTCACTTCGACAAAGCCGTCCTTGATGCTCGTGCCATCTTTGAGTGCAAGCGGAAAGGTGGCGGTGCCGGACTGCTTGAGCACCTGTCCCTTCGACGGGCCCGTATCGTCGCGTTCGACGGTCCATTTAGGGGCGCCGGCGCCAGTCATGGTGAGCGTCCAGCCTTTTGGGGCTGCACCGACGGGGTCGGTATCGAAACTCATAACTCGCGCCAAGACCGGCAGGCTGGCCGCAAGAACTAAAACCGAGGTGGCGGCGACGATCCATAACATGGGACTTCTCCTCTCTGGCATTGAAGAACACACACACGGTCTTTCGCATTGGGCTCCGCCATACGTCGGCCCGTGCACACCATGTTTCACCTAATGATCGCCCGGCGAACTAAGCAGCTGGAAGGCGAGGAGACCAACATAGGCCTACCTGCGAAGCGCAGCGAATTGCTCACCTTCCGCTAACTCGAGCGTGCCAATTCTGGGCGCCACGTCGCGTCGAGACCGGACGGCCCGTTGAGCACCATGCATTCCCCTTGCATCGTTTGAGGCTTTTTCTACGCTGCGACCGAGGCAAGACACCTCCTCTTCAAACTTCAATTTGGTTTCTGGCTCGGCCAGGATGCGTTTCGTCACAAGCGGTCGTCACAAGTATAGTTCGACCCCAGCCTCCTGCCGGCGGCAGTTACCCTCTTTGTTTTCCTCTCCCCTGCAGAGATACTGGGTGCCGCGGGCCGTCCGGCAGAATACCTATTCTGTCGGAGGGCCGGACAAATTAAATCGGCCACCAACTTCGGTTCGACTGGCCTGCTGGTACGCAGCCCAGGCCACCGCCACGTCTTGCACGCCGCTGCCACTGGAATCGAAGATCACCAGCTCTTCATCTGCCATTCGCCCGAGTTTTCGGCCTGCCGCGAGGTCCGCTAAGTCAGCGTGGACTTGGTCTTTCGTGACCACTTGCGCCCGCAGCGCATGGTTGAGATCACCGCCCGAAGCGCAGGCGTCAAGGTCATCGACCAGAATGCGCGCGCGACCCATGAGCGCGGGGGCTATCTCTTGTTTTTCGGGATTGTCCGCGCCGACGGCGGCAACGAAGCATCCCCGAAGATCCAAATCTTCGGTCAGCACGGGAAATTTCGACGTTGTGCAGGTGACACAAATATCGGACTGCGCCATGGCCTCACGAACACTGGATGCGGCTTTGACGGGACTGCTCGGCGTCGAACAGGTGGATGCGAAAGCCTCAGCACGTGCCGCGTCAATGTCAAAGACGCGCACGATTTCAAGAGGAAATACCGCTCGAAGGGCTTCGAGTTGATACTTGGCCTGGGCTCCGGAGCCAATGATAGCTGCGCACTTGGAACCCTTGCGGGCGCCAAATTGAGCTGCCAGTGCTGCTGTGGCCGCGGTTCTGATACCTGTCAAGGTGATGGACTCCATGATTGCAAGCGGTCGGCCGTCCTTCGCATCCGAGACGACGACCACGCCCTGAATGGTCGGCAACTTCCGAGCGTTCCAGTTGTCGGGCAGGTTGACGTTCACTTTCGAGGCGAAGACGAGATGCGAGCCCGGCAATAATCCGGATTTGACGTGAATGGAGCCGCCCTCGATCATGAAGCCGACCGATCGCCCCTGATCCGCTCGGCTGTCGGCGAGGGCGGTATACGTCTCCTGCAGGGCTTCGATGGCCACGCGTGGGTTTAACAGTCGCCGAAGATCATGACCTGACAGCAGCACGATCTCTGACGCAGGGGCTGCGGGTGTTACCATGGAAAAGCCCTATAGTCCCTAGTCAGCTTCAATACTTCGGCCGATGTGATGTCGCCCATTCTCTGGCGTGTTCGATCGGAGTACGCGGCGGCAAAATTGCGCGCAATTTCCTTACAGTCGGCAATGCCTCCATCCTCTCGCGCCAGCGACTGAAGCGGGGGTACTTCGGATACATGGTCTTGCCCTCCTCTGTGAGGCTCAAGGCAAAGGTGCTTGGCAGTAGGTAAAAGTCTGCCAGCGTGAGGTCGGAGCCGAGGAGGTATTCCTTGCCATGCCCGAGCTGGCGTTCAATCACCTGTAAGCCGAGTTCTACCTTGGGGAGGGCATGCGCCACCACCTTTTCATCCGAGGCAATGCCAAGTTCCGGGAAAACCAGCCGCTCGTGTGTGACGTGGTAGATCATATACGGGTAGTAGTAGGAATTGATCGAACTGATCCACTGGTTCACCCGAGCGCGGTCCCGAACGTCCTTGGGCTGTAGCGCTGGTTTGGGAAAGGTATCCTCGAGATAGCCGACGATGGCACTCGTCTCGTAAACCGTGAAATCGTCATGCCGCAGGATCGGCACGCGATTGAACGGATGCAACACCAGGTGACTTGGTTTGCCCATTTCCGGTTCCAGGTCATGGAACGTGTAGGGCACTTCCTTGTGGGTAAGCACCAGGCGCACGATGTTGACAAAAGTGCTGCGAGGAAATCCGTAGACGATTGGATCGGACATGTTGTTTCCCTGCGTAACGGTTCCTGAGCCCAGACTGATACGCTACGGGCACCAAAAGAGTTTTGACGCTTCACGCAGCGCCTGTTCACGGCTAAGACCTATGTCGTTCAGGAAATGAGGCTCCTGCGCCAGTTCACCCAGGGCCCTTCTCTCGGCACTGCGGGCGCACCACATCGCGAGAGTCCGCGCTGGTCCACTCACAATCGAGTGCATCTTGGCAAGAGTGCTTTGCATTACTGACGGTCCCATTCTTGGGACCGATCGCGCGACCATCTGAGTTGGCATCTGGAGGTACTCCGGTTCGAGGCATCGCCGCTATGAGCGTCTGCAACGGAGCACATCAATAAAGCCAGGAAAGGGTTGCCCGCAAAGCATGGTTTCTCTACCTTGCCTGAGTTTTCCTCATGAAGTTGATCGATGCTTCGCCGCCTTCCACCGTTGAACGCCCTCAAGGCCTTCGAGGCCGCGGCCCGCCACGAGAGCTTTACGCGGGCGGCGGAGGAGCTCTTTGTCACCCAGGGTGCCGTAAGCCACCAGGTCAAAGCCTTGGAGTCGGAGCTTGGTGTCAAGCTCTTCAACCGCGAACGGCAACGCCTAGTCATTACCCAGGCGGGACGCGAATACCTCACGATCCTACGCGATGCCTTTGACCGCATTGCCGTCGGCACGGAAAACCTGCTTCAACGTCAGAGCTCCGGTGTTCTCACCGTTAGTACCTCGCCGGACTTTGCCGCCAAGTGGTTGGTCAATCGACTTGGGCGTTTTGCCGAAAAACATCCGAGCATCGATCTTCGCATCTCGGCGACCTTGCATCACGTCGATTTTGCTCGCGAGGATGTCGACCTCGCCGTGCGTCACGGCGACGGCAATTGGCCGGGCTTGGAGGTCGTGCGCTTGAGCGCGGAGCAGCTGTTTCCGGTTTGCAGCCCAAAACTGCTTGTGGGTCGGCGCCGACTGACAAAACCGGTCGACGTATTGAAGTTTCCGCTCATCCACGTCGATGACCGCAAAGATTGGACCAGATGGCTGGAGGCGGCCGGCGTTGATGGCGCCGAACTCTCCCACGGTCCCGTGCTCAATCGCGTCAGCATGGCGATCGACGCGGCCCTTGACGGCCAGGGCATTACACTTGCGCGCATGACGCTGGCGGCTACCGATCTCATCAATGGTCGCTTGCTGCGCCCATTTGCGGAGGAGCTGCGGCTAGCAAAGACCTATTGGATCATCTGTCCGAAAGCGACAACGACGCTGCCCAAGATAGTAACATTCCGAGACTGGTTGCTCGTCGAGGCAGCCAATGACTTACGACAGTTGAAGAAGTTGGGCACGCGACGCAGCTCTTGAAGAGTTGGTTGGCGTCGGTTCTGAATGTCATTGCTTGTGGGCTCCGGGGCTTTGCTGGTTTTCCCTTTGGGCGGCCCTTGATTGCTGCTTGCCTATCGAGGCCTGGGCGCATGTGTTGCTTTGCCCCGCGCGCAACCTTGCACCGTGGTAGCCGCCCAAAGCAGACAGTTGACATCCCCTAGGAAGTCATATGGACTTGTCGGCAGGGGGTCGACCGCGATTGCCCCGTGAGGCCTCGGCTGAAACATCGCGTCCACGTCCTCTCCTGAGGTGGACGCCGCCATGCCCGCTCCAACCGAAATCACCGTTGCGCAGCTCTCACGGCTTATTGGTCTTCCCGGCGCACCAGCCCTTCTCGACGTGCGCTTGGATAGCGAATACCGAGCAGATCCCCGCCTAGTTCCTGCCGCCCAGCGCCATTGCTCTCAGAATGTGTCGCGCTGGTGCAAGCAACATGCCGGCCGACCAAGCGTAGTCGTTTGCCAAAACGGCGGCACCCTAAGCCAAGCCACCGCAGCTTCCCTTCGGCACGAAGGCATCGATGCTCAGGCCCTGGTTGGTGGATACGAAGCATGGCGCGCGGAGCACCAACCCTTGTTTCGGGGTGATCGGGTCGCTCACCGCGACGGCGACGGCCGGACCGTATGGGTAACGCGAGCCCGACCCAAAGTGGTCCGCGTGGCCTGTCCGTGGCTCATTCGCCGCTTCATCGACCCGAACGCGGTATTCCTTTTCGTCCCATCGGCCGAAGTTGCCGGCGTCGCAGAACACGCCAAAGCCGCGACCTTCGACGTTGAGGGCGCGTTCTGGGGCGACCGCGGAGAGCGCACCACGTTCGACGTCATGCTCGAAGAGTTCGGCCTAGACACTGAGCCGCTTGCTCACCTAGCGCTGATCGTGCGCGGGGCGGACACCGGCCGACTTGATCTGACGCCGCAATCGGCTGGGCTGCTCGCGGCCTGTCTCGGATATTCCCGCATGTACCGCGACGACCTCGAGCAACTCAAGGCCGCGATGGCGCACTTTGACGCCATCTACCGCTGGGCGCGCGACGCGACCGATGAGCGGCACGGTTGAGCTACGCCATCCTCAATTCCCAATCCGGAATTCTCATCATGACCGACGCAGTTCCATTGCATTTGGGTGTCTTCGTCTTTGCCACCTTTCTTGGCGGGCTTATTGCCGGAGTTGCTGGTTTCGCTTTTGGCCTGATCGCCTCGGCCATCTGGCTTCATGTCATCACGCCCGCGCAGAGTGCCGCCTTGATATCCGGATATGCCATCGTCGTTCAGGGCCTCGCGATCTGGAAGTTGCGCAATGCGCTTCAGGTTTCACGCTTGCTCCCCTTCGTCGCCGGAGGTGCCGTCGGTATTCCGCTCGGCGCTCTCGTGTTGGGCAATGTCTCAGCGGATCATTTGCGCGCGTCGATAGGATTTCTGCTCGTCGTGTTCAGTATCTACAGCTTAGTGCGCCCAAAATTTCGCCTGCGCTTCGGCGGCCGCGTCGCCGATGGCTTGGTCGGTCTTGCGAGTGGAATTGTCGGTGCGAGTACGGGGTTGGCGGGCCTTCCAGTCATCATTTGGTCGACGGGTCGCGGCTGGTCCAAAGACGAACAACGGGCAGTCTTTCAGCCCGTCGTCGTCGCAATTTTTGCCATGACCCTTCTGTGGTTTGGCGGCAGCGGCATGGTTACTAGCGACGTCTTGCAATTGTTCTTCATGGGCTTGCCCGCCGCTCTCCTGGGCACCTGGCTCGGGTTGAAGCTTTACGGGACCCTCGATGAGGTGCGTTTCCGCCGGATCATCCTGCTTCTGCTCCTGACATCAGGGTTGACCTTGCTGCCCGCCGCCTTCGAGCAAAGCTAGGATGCAGAAGTCAATTCCTTTCGCTCCCGCCGGTTCCTCATCGTCAATCACAAGCAACTCAGGCTGACGCAAATCGCTGCCAGACGCTGAAATCGGCGCGAACGCACCAAGATCTCGATTGCACTAGGTCGGGGATTGTCATTTCGTGGCGCCCCAGGAGAACTGCCTGCGGTACCATTGTCGCAGCGGCTGCGGGAGGCCCAGGTCCTGGGCGCGACCTGGTCGGCCTCCACCTCCTTGGCTCGCGGAGCCTCTCGTGCGGCATCTCGAATACTGCCAAGTCCGGATACGTCCAATGTCCGGATGAATTGACGTCCTCAAAAGGAATGCCAGCAAATGGCTACGCTCGAGCGCCTTTAGCTGTTACTCCGAGGTCCCGGAGCGCTCCCGTTCGGTCGCGACGGTGTGTCACCTACTTGTGCTCGCCGTCTTGTCCAACGCCCCGCGCAGCCCGTTGGCAAGCTTCAGAGCATCGTCGTTCGCCCAAAAGTGCATGAAGAACAACCGGGGCTGCTCGCTCAACATGTGGCTGTGGATCGCCGTCACCTCGATGCCGTTCGCCCGCAAAGCCTTGATCACCGGGTTGACCTCCTCACCAAGGAGCACGAAGTCGCCGGTGATCGCAGCCTTGCCGCCGCCGGTCGGTTGGAAGTTGATCGCCGTGGCGACACCGCTAGGCCCCGGCGGAATGAGCGATGCTCCATGCTCGGTAATCGGATCGCGCCTCGCTACTGCGAACTGGTAGACCCCACCGTTCGCCTGACCTTTGGCGCCAATGGTCTGGTCGAGCTGGGCGGTATCGAGATCGACAGCGGGCGCAGGGGGAGCGGCGGCAGGGGCGTCCAGCGGCGTCTTGCTCGCGGCCAACGCCGCATGGATCGCGTTAGCGATTTTGACCGCGTCGCCGTGCCCGCCGACGTGCATGTAGAAGGTTGCCGGGTTGGCGCGGAGAAGATGATTGTGGACCGCGGTGATGTCGAGGCCGCCTTCGATCAACTTGCTCATCACCGGATTGATCTCGGTTTCCAGCAAGACCAGATCGCCCATCACCATGGCGCCGCCCTGCACCGGTTTCATCGCTATCCAACCGCCCAGGGCGAAGGCCGGCTTGATGGCGACGCCGTCGACGCTGACCTGAAGGTCCGTGCGCGGGAAGCCATAGCGATGAACATCACCCGACACTGCAGGTTTTCGGCCAAAGGCGGCGTCGACCTTCTGCCAATCGATCTCCTGGGCATGGGCGGCCGCCGCAAGCGTTGCAACTCCGCCGCCGAATAACAGCGCAAGAATGACACGCATTTATGGTCTCCTTCCTTTAAGAAATGTATGCCCTATAGACGCTCGCACCGATGGTGATCAATTCGCGCATCTGGCCCTTCGAAAACTAACGATGTGCCGACCAGGCCCGCGTGCTCGAGCGGCGTTGTGAGGATTTGCGTTGTCGAGGCCCATCCTCAATCGCCAGGAGCCACATGTGTCACCTCGGGCGAGCTTGCGCCGCACCCGCTGCAATGCGCTAGTGGAGCTCGCCTAGTTTAAGGCAGTTTTATGCAAAGCGAATTATCCAACTCTTTGTCATTCCGCGCGACACGCAACCGCGCACCCTATGACAACGCTGAAGGCCAAGGCGCGCGCTCTGCGCACCTTGTGCCGTCAAACGGCAACGCTAGCGTCCGCGAGCATCGTTGGCTGGCGACCGGGTCACGGTGCTCAACCGCATCCCGCCTGAACCGACAAAGTTGTAAGCCGAGTGCGCGATCGTCCCGCTGCGGCGTCGCGGCGTAGACAAAGCGACCAGTCAGAAGGTCACTTCCAGGCGGACGGTAGTTAGCGCGGAACACTTGCATCAAAACGCTCGAGAAACTGGATGCCGTCAACCTCTCAGTTCCACGCCGCCGCAACGTCAAGGTGACCCTAAATCACGGATCTCGACATCAAGTCGTTAGTCGGACTGACGTCTTGTGTAAAATTCGCGCGCGTCTGCGGAGCCGCCGCACACGCTGAGGCTTCTTTACATCACGAGAAATTGTTCGAGCCCTTGGGAGGGGGCCGCCTCGGCGTTTGCTCGGCCGATTGCTCATTTAAGATTGCCTTAAAGCGCCAGTGCTTTGTTCTAGGTCAAGCAAGGAGCATCCCATGTCCAACAGAGTGCTCATGGGGGTGATTGCGGCCGCGGTGCTCGTGGCGATCGTAACCGTTATCGATTTTGCCAAAGAGCGTAAGGACGGACCGGTCTTCATCGCCGGCAACGGGCCGATCACGGAGGACCAGGTGCGTCAAAAAATGATGGCCGACGCATGGACCCAACGTGCTGATCAATCGGGAGGGGCGCTACTTCCAGGTGATGGAATCGAAAAAACAGCAGACCGCTCACCTCGTGGTCAACTCGCAGACCGGTCGTCTACGGGGTGACGATGATGACTGAAATCAAGCGACGGCGACACTGAGTGCAGGGCGAGGATCTCACCGTCATGCGACCCATAATCTCCAAGCCATGGGCTCGATCCTGGCGAACACCGCGTTGTCTTCACGCGTTTGTATTGTCTGTGTTGTCGCTCGGAGCGATGGGGAGCGGAGCTCGGGCCCAACAAGGCCCATTGCAGTTGGAGACTCGGATCCCACTTGGGAGCGTCAATGGCCGCATCGATCATTTGGCCGTCGATCTTGACCGCAAGCACCTGTTCGTCGCGGAACTGGAAAACAATAGCGTTGGGATCGTCGATTTAAACAACGGCACGCTTCTGCACCGGATTACCGGCCTAGAGGAGCCACAGGGTGTCGGCTACGTGCCCACGCTTGATATGCTCGTGGTCGCCAATGCTGGTGACGGTTCGGTGCGATTGTTCCGTGGTGGCGATTTCGCAGCGACGGCGAAAATGCAGCTTGGCAAGGACGCCGACAACGTGCGGGTCGATGCAAATTCCAAATCGGTCTATGTCGGCTACGGTGCGGGAGCCTTGGCCGTCATCGATCCGGCCAACCATGCCAAAATCAAGGACATTGCCTTGCCGGCTCATCCCGAGAGTTTTCAGATCAGCCGGGACACGCAGCAAGTTTTCGTCAATCTGCCGGACGCGCAAGCGATCGCGGTGGTCGATCCGCAAACGGGCCGGCTGAGCCAGAGCTGGCCTATTGGCAATGATCGCGGCAACTTTGCCATGGCACTCGACGACGGCGGCCGGCGCGCGATTGTTGTCTTCAGAACTCCGCCGAAGCTGAGCGTGCGCGATATGCAGACGGGTGCACCGGTTGCTGAACGCGACACGTGTGGGGACGTCGACGACGTCTTTTTCGATAGCAAACGACAGCGGATCTACGTGACCTGTGGAGCGGGAGCCATCGACGTCTTTGATGCGCGGACCGATTACGCGCCAATAGCTCGCGTCGCAACCCGGCGTGGGACGCGTACGTCCCTTTTCATACCCGGGCTCGATCGCCTGGCCGTTGCGGTACGCGCCAGCGACACGGAACCCGCGGCAATCTGGGTCTATCGTCCGGTGCCCTGACGGCAGAACGCCACAGACTTGCCCACTGTCGATCCATGACACCCACACCCTCGGCACAGCTTCGAACTTGCTGCACAGCGAAAAACTTCAGAAGACTGGATCGTCGCATCGGCGGAGCACTGGGCTGTCCCCTTGCATCGCCACCGGCATGGTGCCATGATCTACAGACGGGGTTGTCCGCGATTACCCCGCGAGGCTGCGGCTGAAAGATCGCGTCCACACTCCCAATTAGGGAAGGGGACGCTATGGCCATCAGCACCCTTATCACCGTTCCGCAATTTTCACGCCTCGTAGGTCTGCCGAACACGCCGGACATCGTCGATGTGCGCATCGACGACGACTATGGCGCCGATCCGAGGTTAGTGCCAGCTTCGCGGCGGCGGGATCACCGCGCCATCGACAGTTGGGCGCCGGAGTATCGGGGCAAGAGCGTCATTGTCGTCTGCCAGCGCGGGCAAAAATTGAGCGAAGGGACGGCCGCATGGTTGAGGCACGAGGGCATCGATGCACAGACGCTCGAAGGCGGGTTTGAAGCTTGGAGGAAAGGCGACGAACTCCTGGTTCGCACCGACAAGCTACCGCCTCGTGACGACAAAGGTCGCACCGTCTGGGTAACGCGTAGCCGGCCGAAGGTCGACCGCATCGCCTGTCCATGGCTAATCCGCCGCTTTATCGACCCGAAAGCGGTTTTTCTGTTCGTGTTGCCGCCAGAAGTCACAGCCGTCGCGGAGCGGTTCAACGCCACGCCGTTCGACATTGACGGCGTATTTTGGAGCCATCGCGGCCCAACCTGCACGTTCGATACCATGCTCGAGGAATTTGGGCTCAAGACCGAGGCTTTGACCCGGTTGGCGACCATCGTGCGCGGCGCCGACACGGCCCGGTTGGACCTCGCCCCACAAGCGGCCGGTCTGCTTGCCGCGTCGCTCGGCTACTCGCGCATGTATCGCGACGACCTTGAGCAGCTCGAGGCCGCCATAGGTTTCTATGACGCCATGTACCGCTGGTGCCGCGAAGCGACGTCGGAAACACACAATTGGCCAACGAACAGACCCGGAGCCTGACATGGACGTCTCCGTAACCCGCGCGGCCCCAGGGGTGGCAGACCTCCCGGGCCACGGCGTGACCCTACGCGAGGCCTTCTGGACCTGGTTGCGGGTTGCCGGGCTCAGCTTTGGTGGACCTGCCGGACAAATCGCGGTGATGCACCGCATCCTCGTCGAAGAAAAGCGCTGGGTGTCGGAGGAGCGGTTCCTGCACGCACTCAACTACTGCATGCTGCTTCCGGGCCCCGAGGCGCAGCAGCTCGCCACCTACATCGGCTGGCTCATGCACCGCACGCTTGGCGGGATTATCGCCGGCGGGTTGTTCGTCGTCCCCGGCATCTTTGCCATCATGGCCCTCAGCTACATCTATGCCGGCTGGGGCAACGTCCCGATCGTCACCGCCTTGTTCTTCGGCCTCAAAGCGGCGGTGCTGGCAATTGTTGTAGAGGCCGTCGTTCGCATCGGCAGGCGCGCCCTCAAGAACCAAGTGTTGATCGGGCTAGCTGCGGCTGCGTTCGTCGGCATCTTTTTTTTCAACATTCCCTTCCCAATCATTGTCTTCACCGCGGCACTGATCGGCTTCATCGGCGGCACGATGGGCGTTACCGCGTTCCAGGGCGGCGGTGGGCATGGGCCGGCTAAGACCGCTGGCGGGCAACCCGTTGTCGATAGTCTGTTGGGTGAGCAGTTACCCGAACACGCGCGCCCCACCGTAGTGCGCGCCTTGAAAGTCTCTGGCGTCTGGCTTGCCCTGTGGCTCATTCCCGTGGCGGCACTGCTGTGGTCTTTCGGCACTGATAACGTCTTCAGCCAAATCGCGATCTTCTTCAGCAAAATGGCCATGGTGACCTTCGGTGGCGCCTATGCCGTGCTAGCCTATGTCGCGCAACAGGCGGTCGAGCACTATGGTTGGCTCAAGCCTGGCGAGATGCTCGATGGTCTCGGCATGGCTGAGACCACGCCGGGACCATTGATCATGGTCCTGCAATTCGTGGGCTTCATGGCTGCCTTTCGCGATCCGGGCGGCCTTTCACCGATGCTGGCCGGAACGTTGGGTGGTTTGCTCGCCACCTGGGTGACCTTCACGCCCTGCTTCCTCTGGATCTTCCTCGGTGCGCCGTTCGTGGAGACGCTGCGCGGAAACAAAGCGCTAAGCGCGGCCTTATCGGCGATTACCGCCGCGGTGGTGGGGGTGGTGCTCAACCTCGCCATTTGGTTTGCGATCCACACGATATTTCGTCAGACGATCCCCGTGCGCGCTTTTCCCCTGTCCTTCGACGCGCCAAACCCGGCCAGCGTCGATCTGTGGGCGCTCTTGCTTTCACTAGCCGCTGCCATTGCCATCTTCCGGTTCAAGGTCGGCATGATCCCAACGCTTGCGGCCTGCTGCCTGGCAGGGATCAGCCTGTACATGGTGGGGGCGTTCGCGTGAAGCTTTGCGCCACCCTTTTTGTCGCCGTTCCCCTGTCGTGCGGGGTAACCGATGTCGCCCGCGCTGAGACCATCACATTCGAACGAGATGTAGTGGGCATCGCCCCCGGCGATTTCAATTCGTGGGGCACAGGCGATGCGGGACCAGGTCAGTGGGCAGTCGTTAGTGATGACAGCGTGCGAGGCGGCCACGCCTTGGAGCAGTATCGAGACGAGCGCACCGCAGAGCGCGTTCCGCTGGCGATCTATAAGCCATTTTCGGCTGCCAATCTCGAGGTGGCTCTCCGCTTCAAGCCAATTTCAGGGAGTTTGGATCGGTCGGCCGGCATCGCCGTGCGGCTGACAACGCCCGATGATTACTACGTAGTTCGCGCCAGCGCCTTGGCGCGAGATGTTCGGCTCTATCGCGTCGTCCAGGGTACGTGGGACGAGCTTGCGAGCGCGCCGGCCCATGTGACTTCGAGACAGTGGCACAAGCTCGCGCTGACAGCCGAAGGCGATCGGTTCTCGGTCACCCTCGATGGGCAGCCGGTTCTGGCCGCAACCGATGCAACGTTCCGCTCTGCAGGTAGAATCGCGCTCTGCACCAAGGCGGACAGTGTCACTCGCTTTGATCGCTTGGAAATCAAGCCGTTGCCTTAGAGGAAGCACACTATGGTGTACACGATGAAGCCCCTTGGGTGCGATCCGCAGCGCATCAAGGGCATGTCGGAAAAGCTGATCGTCAGCCACTACGAGAACAACTACGGTGGCGCCGTGAAGCGGCTCAATCTCATCACCGAGCAGCTGGCCGGTCTCGACTTCAACACGGCCCCCAATTTTCTCGTCAATGGCCTCAAGCGCGAGGAGCTGATCGCCACCAACTCCATGATCTTGCACGAGCTGTTTTTCGACGGGCTCGGCGACCGGAGCGCACCGGGGCAGACGCTGGAAGCGGCGATCGCGCGCGACTTTGGCTCCTTCACACGCTGGCGCAGCGAATTCATCGCCATGGGCAAGGCGCTGGGTGGCGGGTCGGGATGGGTGTTGCTGTCGTACTCGCGGCGCGACGGCAAACTTGTCAACCAGTGGGCTGCCGACCACTGCCACACGCTCGCGGGAGGACAACCGATCGTGGCGCTCGACATGTACGAGCACTCCTATCACATTGACTACGGCGCCAAGGCGGCGACCTACGTCGACACCTTCATGGACGCCATCCGTTGGAGCAATGCCGACAAATTGTTCACCGCGCTGACGGCGAGGTGATAGGGCACGCCCCCGCTAACGCTTGGTGTGCGTGCCGTGCCTAGGCGCCGGGATTGCTCTGCGCTCTTGCGCTCCTGACTTTCTTAGGCGCCGCAGCATTAGCCACGGCGGAAGATGGCGTCCGCACGCTCAGGCAGACGCGGATCGGCGCCCACCTCGCCGGAAAGGAGGTCCCGACGGCGTGGATTGGGCTGAGCAGTACATGCGGGATGGGACCTGCAAGGCCTTTCACATGAGCAAGCCCACGCCAGGCAGATTGGTATGCCCGCAACGGTGAGCTGTGCCTCGAGGCGCGACAACAGAACGGGAATGCAAGAAAGTTCGACTGTCGGGCACAAAAGTCGAGTTTCGGTACCCGGCTCAGGCTTGCCGCCTTTCGAGGGCGTCGTGAAAGAACAGGAACCGCGCAGCTGAAGATGCTCCCGATCCGGCCCCGGCTCTAAAAAAACTGCCTTAATGCGGGGAGCGCAGGATCAATACTCCGTGTGCTTCAGGAGCACGGGTGGGTTTTCGCACGTTGTCGGGATAACGGGCTCTACCTCAACCACGGAGGTCGTCATGAAAGGAAATCTCGCCGTCGCCGCTGCCGTTGCGACCGTCGCCTTTGGCCTCACACAATCGACAAGGGCTCAGACGCAAGCCGGTCTCGACACTGCGGCCATCGAGCAGGGCACAGGCTTGAAGGGACAGCTGATCGCCGAAGAAAGCGTGTTCAAGGTCACCAAGCCCAGGACCGATGTGAAAATCCAAGTCGACCAGTGGACGATGCCGCCCTTCATGGGGCTGTCCTCGTGGGCGGCCTTCGCCCCCGCACATATTGGCTCGCAAGTGGCGATGATGGGCGACACCGTCGTGTTCGAGGACGAGGTCAATCCCGTCATGAGTGCCGCATTCGAGGCAGGTCTCGAGGTGACGGCGCTGCACAATCATTTCTTCTTCGACGACCCAAAAGTCTACTTCATGCACATCGGTGGCCATGGCGAGACCAAAGCACTCGCGACCGGAGTGAAGAAGGTCTACGACAAGATCAGTGAGATTCGCGCCGCCAACCCAACGCCGGTCAAATCCTTTGCGGGCAACATAGCATCTCCCAGTTCGATCACTGCTGCACCGCTCGAGACGGCGCTCGGCATGAAGGGCCAAGCCAATCAAGGCATGTTCAAGGTCGTCATCGGGCGCACGGCGACGATGCATGGTCTTCCCATTGGCAAGGAAATGGGTGTTAACACCTGGGCAGCTTTCGCGGGCAGCGACGAGGCAACCGTCGTCGATGGCGATTTCGCCATGCTGGAAGCTGAACTGCAGCCTGTCTTGCGCACCATGCGCAAGGAAGGCATCAACATCGTTGCCATTCACCAACATATGAGCACGGAGCAGCCGCGCTATTTCTTTCTGCACTATTGGGGAAAGGGCAAAGCCGTCGATCTCGCCCAATCTTTGAAGCGGGTTCTCGATGTCCAGGCGGCCGCAAAATCCTGAGACTGGATCGCGCGTGTTAAAGGTTCAAAACATCTCTCGCCGGTTCGGACCGATGTTCGCGCTCGCCGACATCACCTTCACCGCGCGACGTGGCGAGATCCTCGGACTGATCGGCCCCAATGGTGCCGGCAAGACCACATTGCTTGAGATCCTGAGCGGGATGTTGCCAGCCGACGGTGGATCGGTTCTCTGGGAAGAGAGCCGGCTGGCGACCTCGCGCCGCAAGCAGGTTATGTTTTATCTGCCCGAGGCCGTCACCCCCTATCCGGATCGCCGCGCTACGGACGTCTTAGCGCTGTTTGCTCAGCTATTTGGGCAACCCGAAGATCGGCTCGCCGCTGCGATAGAGGACTTGGCGCTCTCGCCTATTCTTCAAACACGCGTTAGTGCCCTCTCCAAGGGTTACCGTCGACGCCTCCTTCTTGCCCTGGGGCTGCTGGCGCGGCAGCCCCTCATCATGATCGACGAGCCATTCGACGGGCTCGATCTTAAGCAAACACGCGAGGTTATGGGAGTTCTTCGCCGCCTGTGTGGCGCTGACCGAACGCTGCTCTTATCCATTCATCAACTGAGTGATGCCGAGCGTCTGTGCGACCGCTTCGTGCTGCTCTCAGGAGGACGCGTGCGGGGGGAGGGCAATCTGGAAGACCTCCGGGCTCAGACAGGTGGAGGCCACGTTAGCCTCGAGGAGGTGTTCCTTGCCCTCACCTGAGATACCGCAGCCAAGGGCCGGCCCCTTGTTTGTTCTGCTGACCAAGGAATGGCGCGACATCTTGGCCGGGCATACGATTTGGGTCCTGTTACTCCTGCTTTCAGCGCTCGTCGGCTATAGCTACACCCAGGCCGTAAGCCTTTACGGTGAGGCCAGCAAACCGGCCCAACAACTGCCTGAGCTTGCGCGAAGCCTATCGCCGCTCGATGGCGTCTTTGTCCCCACCTTTGGTGCGCTCTACCTGGCCAACACTTTCTTATTTCCGTTCATCGCCATTCGCACAATCGCGAGTGAGAAACAAACCGGCAGCCTCAAGCTGCTTTTGCAGCTCCCTTGCTCCCTTTCGACGGTTGTCGCGGCAAAATTGTTTGTGCTCCTGGCGGTCTGGCTGATCGCGGCCGTACCATGCCTAAGTGCGGTTGCTCTATGGTCATTATCTGGCGGACATGTCGGGTGGGCTGAGGTCGCCAATCTCTTTCTGGGGCATCTACTCTATGCAGCCGTCGTCGTCGGCATAGCCCTCCTGGCAACAGCGCTCGCCGAGTCTAGCGCTACAGCAGCAATTCTCACCCTGGCGGCGACGTTGGCCTTTTGGGTTTTGGACTTTGCTGCCGCCGGCGAGGGTGGTCTTCTAAAAAGCCTCTCCAATCTTTCGCTCACGACGCTGCTGCGCGGCTTCGAACAGGGCGTATTCTCGTCGACCGCGGCGCTGGGAGCGCTGATCGCAAGCGCGCTTCTGATCAGCATCGCCGGGATCTGGGTCGACCTCCGGATCACGCTCGCACGCAAGCTCGTGGCGAGCTCGCTGGCCGTCGTGCTTGCCATAGGCCTAGCCGCAGGCGTCGCCATTCGTCCCCTCTATGTCGACACGACGCAAGACGCCCGCAATTCCTTTCCTTCTGCCGATGTGGCAACGCTCGCCAGCCTCGATAAGCCACTGCAGGTCTTGGTCCGGCTTGCGCCCGAGGATCCCCGTTACATGGACTTTGAGCGCAAAGTCCTTTCCAAGTTGCGACGCTCAGTTCGCCATATCGTCGTTACTCCCCAATCCGAGAACTCGATCTGGCCTTTTTGAGAACTCGGACAGCTACGGGGTGGTCCTTTATCGGTATGACGGCAAGCAAGCTGAGAGCCGGTCCACCGGTGAGGGCGAGGTGTTGCCCTTGATCTACGGTCTTGCCGGTATCGAGCGAAAAGCGGTTCCGGACCGAGACCCATATCCGGGGCATCCACTCCAGGCCCGGACTGATCTCGCCCAGGTCTGGTTCTATGGACTTTTGCCGCTGCTAATCGTCTCCGGTTGGGCACTGGCGCAACGCCAACCGATGGCTTGGCCTTCTCGCTCTTCGCAAGCAAACCGTTCGCGCATCCGCACCCGTCGGCCATTTCACGGAGGCTCGTGACATGAGAAAAACGCTTCTTGCAATCACCTTCGGTGCACTGGCGCTGACAGGCAATTTCACGGCGAGCGCACAGGGACAAAAGACCCCGGAAATCAAATTTGATTTCGAAGACGAGACGGTGGGTAGCCAACCCAAATCGTTCCTTCCCATCGTGGGTAATTTCTCCATCGGTAGCGAAGACAACAACAAGGTGCTCGTGATCGATGGCCGCAAATGGCAGCAGGGCCAGACGGCAACCGGGGTGGCCGAGCGGGCAAAGACGCTCTACGGCGAGCGCTATGGCGAGTTTCTGGACAACGTAAAAGCGTTTGCCTACTTCCCCTACGCCGTTGCCACGGGGGTCGATGATTTTCGTGAGGGCACAATCTCCCTGCGGTTTAAGGGCATCTCGGGCCGCATCGACCAAGGTGCGGGCATCCTCTTCAATCTCAAGCCCAATGGCGACTATTTGACCGTGCGGGCCAACCCGCTCGAAAACAATTTGGTGCTTTGGAAATTCGAGAAAGGCAAACGCAGCTCCGTGAAGTGGGTTAGGGACGTCCCGACCCCGACGAAGACCTGGCACGAGCTAAAAATCGTCATCAAGAGCAACACCGTCGACGCCTTCCTCAACGGCAAGCACGTTCTCAGCCATCAGCTGGCGGAACCGGTCTCAGGCAAAATTGGAGTGTGGTCAAAGGCAGACAGCCACATGTACATCGACGACTACCGGGTCGTCAGCAACTCGGTAGCACCATGAGCGAGAACGACCATGCAATCGACAAGCATTACGAAACGCTTGACGCTTTCGGTCCTATGCTGCGGCCTACTCTGGCAACCGCTGCAAGCCGACGAGGAAAGTCGGGTGAGGGGCCGCTCTGGCTTGGAGGACCTCAGCCGTGAGATGAGCACCTGCGCTGCTTACTTCTCGCTGCTGTCATCGATCGTCAAGAAGTCCGCTGGAGACGAGACGAAGACTACCGCGGCCGATCGCATGAAGTTGACCGGGCAAGCGATGTTGAGCCAGGCGATCAACATTGCGAAGTATATCGGCGTGGACGAGAACGCGCCGATGGAACGCGCTCAGGGTCGGCTGAAGGAGATGGTCGAAACCATCAACAACGATCCTTCGAACAGTCTCAGGATCATGCACACCAGGTATGGGCAGCCCTGTGATGAGTTGCTGGTCAAGGCACCGCAAAGGTTCTTGGACCTGCTGCGAGACTACGGCGGCTGACCGTATTGATGCCGCGCGGTGGTGCAAAGTTCAGGTTTTTCGTTCCCCGTGTTCATGCGTATGGTGCATGTCCGGCACGTGCGGGTGAGTGTGTTTCAGTCGTGCGTGACGGTGTGCATGGGTGTGTGGCTCACCGGGCGGATCGTTAGGGTCGTGTTCGTGTTGGTGATGCGCATCATGGATGTGGGGATGCGCGTGTTCCATGGCTTCGTGGACGTGCTCGTGTTCGTGGTGCTCAGTGACGTGTAACCATACGCCGACAGCCATCAGCAGCCCCGCCATCAGCAGTTGAAGCGTGAGAGGCTCGCGCAAGAATAGGATGGCCACGACCGCGCCAAAGAACGGTGCCGTCGAAAAGTAGGCGCCTGTGCGCGCAGTACCGAGATGGCGTAGCGCCAGGACGAAGAAGGCCAGACTGACACCGTAACCCAGAAAGCCTATCAGACCTGCGGCCATCAGAGAAAGCAGGTCGGGAAGGTATCCTCCGGCAATGAAGCCGAGGCCTAAGTTCACGGGGCCCGCGATCAGCCCCTTGAGTTCGACGATCTGCAGGGGATCGGCAAGCGAGACCCTACGCGTCAAGTTGTTATCCAGACCCCAGGCGATGCAGGCGCCGACGATCGCCATCGGGCCGAGCACGGTGGCCAAACTCGGCTGGCGCGACCCGGACAAAATGAGCGCCCCAGCAACAAGGCAGCCCATCCCGAGAGCGATGCGTCGATCGAAATTCTCGCGGAAAATGAACCAAGCGATCAATGCGGTAGCGACGCCTTCGAAGGTTAGAAGCAGGGAAGCTGCAGATGCCTCAGTACGCGCGAGACCGATCATCAGGAGAACTGGGCCAATGATGCCGCCCGCGAAAATGGCGCCGAGCAACCATGGCCAATCCTTGCGGCCCAAGGTGACCTCGGTCGCACCGGAGTTGGAAAAAAGTCGTCCACGCAGACGACGCAAGAGCCCCACACCGATCCCGGCTCCGCAGTAGAGCAGTCCGGCGAGGATCGCCGGCTCGACAGCACCAAGAAGTGCCTTGGCTGCCGGCGTCGAAGCGCCGAACAGCAGTGCAGAAATCAAGGCCAGGGCAATCGCATCCCGGTTCACCTGGCAAGCCTATCGGTGTATGGCAAATTCGCAAACTGGCGCGAACCGACGGCGGCTGAACGGCGGGTCCGAAGGAGGGGTGGGCTCGGACATTTTGGGTGCCGCGTGGCGCACGGATACTGGAAGGTGCGTGGCCGAGCGGACTTGAGATTGATGAACATCTCGATCTTGGTTGACTGCTGGACCGGCAGTCGGCCGGGTTTTCGCCCATCAAAATCCGGCCGCAGTAGGTTCCGGCGATACGATACGAATCGAGAAGATCAGCAGAATAGCTCATCAGACCACCGGCGGCGACAAACTCCCGATAAAAGTAGAGCGTGGGAACTCGCTGCCGGAGCGACAACGCAGCAAGCTTGTCGAGCCGGAGGACGAAGAATGAATCAGCCGATATAACGAGCGATGCCGACTGGCTGGCCGATCTGTTGGCACACGGTCTCATCCGGGCGAGCTTTGTCCCGAACTCGCCGACACAGCACCTGCGCGCTCTGCTGCGCACGCGCAAGCAGCTGGTTCGGGAGCAGTCGAGCCACGTTCTGCGCGTAGACGCTCGAAGATGCCAATATCAAGCTGGATTCGGTGATCTCCGACGTCAGGGGCAAAAGCGGTCGGGCGATGATTAAGGCGCTGATTGCCGGTGAGCGCGATCCTGCCAAGCTCGCCCGCTTGGCCGATCCCCGGCTAAAAGCCTCCCCGGCGCAGCTGTCTGAGGCATTGCGCGGCCGCGTTACCAAAAACCATCGCTTTCTGCTCCGCCTTCATCTCAGGCAGATCGATGCTCTTGATGCCGCCATCGCTGCTATCGATCGGCAGGTGGAGGCCGACATCGCGCCCTTTCGCACCGCGGTCAAAGCCTGCATGTGTCCGCGCAACGACGAGAGTGCGGGCAAGCGTCGCTCCAATCGCCTGCGCAAAGGTGCGCCCTGGCTGAAGACGACACTGGTCCAATCCGCACGGGCGGCGGTCAACAAGAAGGGCAGCTAATTGCGCGCCCAGTTCTACCGCATCAAGGCGGTGAGCTTGCGTTGTCCGCTGCCTCACCGTTGTATTCCAACCAGTGACCAAACATGGTCGTGCCTGGCTGGAGGTGCGGGTAGTAAAATCCGTGGTAACGCGCCGGGGTAGACAACAAGCTCGATTGGCGGCCCGTCGTTGCCCCAGCTCGGCGACTTTATTGGAGCAGTCTAGCTGCCGGCGTCCAATCGTCGAGGGCCCCAATAAAGATGAGCGTGGGTATCTCCGGACGCGCCGCTGCCTGCTGACATGGAGGATTGAATGCAGCCGCCGCCCGGAACCGCAAGTTGCTTGGAGGGACGAACAGTTCGAATGAATTGGGCTCCGCCACAGAGAGGGTAACCCAAGCGCCAGCGAGAAGCCGACCGCAGCCACACGCTCTGGATCGACGAAGGTTTGGCTGAGCCAAGAAGCCGAGAGCCCCGTAGGCATCCGGCCTGCGCATGAGGAAGGCGGCAAACGCAAACGCGCTCGATGTGCAGGCGTGCTCGATGCCACGCGTTGCATAGCTGTCGACCAGCAGGATGACATAGCCCCAGGCGACAAGTTCGTCGGCCAGCTTCTGCTTCGTCGTGTCATGCATCCCGGCACAGCCGTGC
>CAVYPA010000001.1:0-399761 GCA_963770295.1 uncultured Alphaproteobacteria bacterium | reverse complement strand
TTCCGGTTCCTGCAGGAGGCGTCGTACCCGTCGGGGTTGCATACCAACCGGTTCGGCTGGCGCAGTCCGGAGATTGCAGTCACCAAGCCGCCGCGCACGATCCGGATCGCGTTTGTCGGTGCGTCGACCACCGTCAGCGCGCACGCCGAGCCGTATTCGTTCCCCAGACTGCACCGGATTGTGGCTGGCCAGGTGGGCCGCATCCGCGGCCTCGACATCTCCATCGAGGTGATCAATGCCGGGGCGAGAGCTGACGTTCGCGCAGCTTTCAGGCAATGGTCCGACAGGAACTGGCGCCGGTGGAGCCCGACCTGGTCGTGTATACCGAAGGATCCAATCAGTTCTGGCCGGCCGATTTTCTCACCACGCCGGTCTACAAGGCCCAGCCGCACGCTGGGCCTGAGTCAGGCGCGGCCTGATTCTGTACTCGGCCATCGCCAACCGCGCGCTCTTCATGCTGCGTAAGGCAACCGAGTCCGGCGCCGAACCGCCGAAGCCGGCGTTGACCGTCGCCTGGCCGCCTGACCTCGACGAGCGCGACCCGAACCTTGACGATCCCCGTTTGCCGATTGCCTTGCCAACCATTCTCGGCGATCTGGAAACCATTCGGCGAACCGAGGAGGCCGATGGCGGCCGGCTGCTGCATGACGTCCTTCGCGTGGCTGGTCTACCCTGGAATGGTGGCGGATCCGGCGCGCGACGCCGACCTGCTTTTCTACCTGAACACGACCCTTCTGGCCGTTCAGCTACGCGCACATGCGGCGCTTCGCAGACTTCCAGACGCGCGTGTTCCGCAAGTGCACCCTTCGGTGCATATGATCTCGACTACATCGACGTCGCGTCCGCGTATCCGCGCGATCCCCGCCTGTTCGAGGATGCGATCCACATGACACACGCGGGGATTCGCCTGCAGGCGTGGATCGTCTTCAACGGTCTCGTGCCGACGATCGAGCGGCGGCTGGCTGGCATCAGTGGCCGCGGCCGGCGACGCTGCACCTGGGTGGAGCATCCCGCGTTCAACGGGCCGTCGTCTTCTTCCCGATCGCGCAGGTGCGCGCGGCGTGTCGGCGAATCCGGGATCCATCCAAGCATGAGTGATTACCTGTTCATCGGACCGCGGCTGGAAGGCGTCTCGACGCTGACGACCGAGGCGCTGGCCGAAACGACCCGAGCGCCATCACGTCGTGCCTCGGCACCAGCGACCAGTGGACCGACGCGGACCCGCTCGATGCTGTCACCCGGCGCGCCGGCATCGACGGCGTCGTGATTGGCCTGACGAGCGGCATTACTCGATCGGGCCCAGGTTGCATCGTTCAAGCCGCGCTCGACAGGGGCCTTTCGGCGTGGCTGTATTGGCCGTCCGAGCAGGCAGTCGAGCGCGTGGACCGTGAGCGGCTGCAGAGCCTGAAGCGACATCGCCGTGTGGTGGGCGCGATGGAGCGCCTCGGCCGCCCGGTGCCGGCGCCTCGCGATGGAGCGGTGGAAGCGCCTTCGCCCGGGGCTTCGCTCGATCTACTATGCGAGGTTTCCGATTCGCCGCGGCGACTTGCTGGCGCAGCTCGAACGCTCGAGCCTCGACGCGCGGCCGGTCCCGTTCCGCGACCTCACCGGTATTCCGAGCCGGTCGTCGAAGCTCGACGCGGGCTTGTACGTGCGAGACCGGCAAGCTCGGCCCGAATCTCGTCTGGCGGCAGCTACGGCCACACCTGCTACGTGGCCAAGGAGCTTGCGGCGACGACCGGCAGGTTCGCGTGCCTGCCTGCCGCAGCGCTACGCCCTGCTCGACACGCTCGGCGTGCCGCAGGTGGCGATCGATCCTCCGCCGACCTTCGTCAACGAAGAGGCGATGGTGACCGCGTCCGAGCACTATTACCCGAGCATCAAGACGGCGTGCCAGCTGCAGCGACCGGCATATATCTACGAACGGCTGTGTCTCGGCAACTGGGTCGCGGCGCAGCTGAGCCGCGAGCTGCAGATTCCGTATCTGGTCGAGTACAACGGCTCCGAGATCTCGATGCAGCGCAGCGCCAACAACACGGCGCCGTATTTCGAAGACGTCTACGTGAAGGCAGAGGAAGTCGCGTTTCGGCAGGCGACCGCAATCTCGGTCATCTCGGAACCCGTGAAGTCCGACCTGGTGTCGCGTGGGGTGGACGCGCGCAAGATCCTGGTGAATCCCAACGGCGCCGACCTCGACAGCTATGCGCCCGCGCCGCAGGAGCGAGAAACAGCGGCTTCGGCGGACGCTGAGATTCGCCGATGACGATTGCGTCGTGGGCTTCACCGGCACCTCGGCTGGTGGCACGGCATCGACGTGCTGGCGGCGTCAATCCCGAGAATCTGTTCGGAGATGCCGGCCGTGAAGTTCCTGCTCATCGGGGACGGCGACCACAAGGCGCAGCTCGATGCCGAGGTCGAGCGTCACCATCTCAACGATCGCGTCCGCCGGGTCGGCCGGGTGCCGCAGGAGGAAGGTGCCCGGCTGCTGAAGGCGTGCGACATCTACGTGTCGCCGCACAGCAGCCACATGGTCGACAGTAGATTCTTCGGCTCGCCGACCAAGGTCTTCGAGTACATGGCGATGGGCGGTGGCATCGTCGCCAGCGACCTCGAGCAGATCGGCGAGGTGCTCTCGCCCGCGCTCAGGCCGGACGACGACGCGGCCGGCGGTGATCGTCACGAGTCAGCGGTCGGTGCTGTGCACGCCCGGCAGACGTGACGAGTTCGTCTGCCGCGGTCGTCGGGCTCGCGCGTCGTCCGGACGTCGCCGGCGCGCTCAGCCAGCAACGCGCGGCAGGCGGTCGCGGACCACTATTCGTGGCAGCAGCATGTCGCGCGGCTGTGGACGTTCGCGGCTGGGCTGCCGCGCGACAGCGGCGCGTGCGAAGTCGAGACCGGCGACGCCTACAAGGGACAGGTCCAGAACCAGTGGAACAACAACCCGGTCGGATCCGAGACCGCCCGATCGGCCCAGCCTCACACGCTGGAATGGTTCCAGGAAGTCGAGCGCTACCGATACGACGTTTACGCAACCTGGATGCCGCGGGTGATGGAATTCGCGGATCATTCCGGGGCGCGGGTGCTCGAGATTGGCGGCGGGATGGGAACCGACCTCTCACAGTTCGCCAGCAACGGTGCGATCGTCACCGACGTCGATCTCTCTGGTGGGCACCTGCAGATCGCGCAGGAGAACTTCCGGTTGCGCGGGCTCACCGGCCGGTTCGTGCACCATCCCACCAACGTGGATGTTGCTCGTGGCCTTTGGTGTCTTGCGGGAGCTGGGGAAAGAGCGGCAGTCTTGAAACGTACATCGCGCTGGCGTATGGCGTGCTTATGGGGGTTCCCATCCTGGGGTGGATGTGGTTCACACAAGCATCCACCCTGCTGCCGATGTGAGGCCTCCCAAGTACACCGATATTAGGACCTTTGTTGGTGAACCGTTTGGAACACCATGACGCCCAAAGCAAAACGGCCCCACACGGGGGCCGTCATTCTTGGTTTGGTGGAGGTGGCGAGAATCGAACTCGCGTCCGAAGCGCTCCACAGTCAGGCCTACATGCTTAGTCGAGTCATTGTGCTCTCATCCCGCAACCGTTGACTGACATACGGCGGCGAAACCAGTCACCTATGATTTAGCGCATCGCCCAAGTGACCCGGACGCACGCGATCGCTCGAAATGTCCCTGCTGTGACTTGCTTACCGCTTCCACCCGGGGTGAGCGCCCTCCGGTGCAGGTCCAGCGGGATTAAGCCGCTAGAGCGTAGTTTTCGTCGTTCGCAGTTAAATTTGCGATTGCCAGGATTTACGAGGACCGACGCCTCGGCATGCCCCAATCTGCTTCACAGCCCCCGTCGAGACCAGTTCACCCCCGGTGATCGTACGAAGTCACGGCAAGCACGTCCGCGCGTGCCATTCTACCAGTGCAAGATCGGGTCGCCCACCCGCGTTTCAAGTCACCGCGCCGGCCCCGCCCGTGCCACCGCGGCGCCACCTCGCGGCCGCTGGCGATCACGATCTCTACTCGACGGTTGCAGCACCCGCCCTCTCCGGACTGTCGTTGCTGGCGATCGGGAATGCCTCGCCATAACCCCGCGACACGATGCGCCCGCTTCCACTCCCGCGTCGACCAGCGCCTGGCGTACTGCCTCAGCGCGCTCCTCCGACAGTGCCTTGTTGAGCGCATCGTCGCCCGCGGTGTCGGTGAATCCTTCGATTGCCAGCACGCGATCGGGGTGATCGCGCAGCAACGCACCGAGCCGCCCAAGCAGGCGCATCCCGCAGGACGCAGCGTGGCGCTGCCGCTAATGCGACAGCACCTCGTTCATCGTGATCACGATGGACCCCGACGGTACGTCGGGCGGCACGAGATCGCGCATGACCACTTCGAATTTCTCGTTGCCATAGCCGGGCGTCGAAGCCATCCGCCGGGCACTCGCGGCCACCTGCTGCCTGCTGCCGCGCGAGCGCCGAACTCGCCTCGGCTTCGCGCGCGCGGAGCGCGCGGCTTGCGCGCGCTCCTCCGCAGGCCTTGGCGTCGCGCTGCGCCTCACGCCGCCTGCGCAGCGTTCGCTTCGGACTGCGCCGTCTCCCGCGCCGAAGGGATCGCGCTCCCTCGGCCTTGGCCACGGCGTTTGCCTGGTCGGCGGTACCGGTCGCCAGTCGCACGCGCGATGGCCGCACGCTCCCGCGCAAGCTAAGCGAGTCGTCGCGAACCTCGGACGTGTCACCCTACCTTCAATGGAGCGCGTCGGCCTGCTGGTACGGCCTTGGTCGCGGCGTCGAGCTCCGCGGTCGCATGGCGGGTGACGTTGGGCGAGGCGCGGGCGGCGTCGAGCGCAGTACGCGCCTCGTCGAGCACCAGCGGGCGCGGACCGCCGGTGGAGGCGCACGCCGCGAGGAAAATTGCCACCAGCAGCGCCGCGCACAACCCGGCCACGTCCCTGCTGCGAATTTTTGCACGGCATCCCTCCTGCGAGAGCTGCCATGGTAGCCCCTCGCGAGGGAGGGCGTCTTCCCTCACCGTGGGGTGCCAGGGCCTCGCGAGGTGGTCCTCGCGATAGAATGGCGCCCATTCTTCCCCCAGGATGCTCCCCATGCCCACTCTCGTTCCCGTCATCCTCTCCGGCGGCGCGGGCACGCGCCTGTGGCCGCTGTCCCGCGAGGCAGCGCCCAAGCCGTTCATGCCGCTGCCCGACGGCGACACGCTGCTCGCCAAGACGGGCCCGCGTGGCGTCGCTGCTGCCCGGCGTGAGCGGCATCGTGACGGTCACCAACCGCGACTACTACTTCCGCACCAAGGACGTGTACGCGGGCCTGGCGCGAGCACGAGCCGCGTCGACGCCGCGTACCTGCTCGAGCCCTTCGGCCGCAACACCGCGCCCGCCGTGGCGCTGGCGGCGCATCTCGTCGCGCGCGCCATGGGGACGACGCCGTCATGCTGGTGCTCGCCGCCGACCACCTCATTCGCGAACCAGGCCGGCTTTCGCGCACGCCGCGGTCGATCGCCGCCGGAGCTCGCCCGAGGAGGGAGCGCTCGTGACCTTCGGCATCACGCCCACGCATGCCGGAGACCGGCTACGGCTACATCGAGTGCGGCGACGCCGATCGCGCGACACGCCTTCGCCGCGACGCGCTTCGTGGAAAAGCCGCCGCTCGCGCAGGGCGCGCCTCTATCTCGCCGCCGGCAACTACGTCTGGAACTCCGGCATGTTCGCCTTCACGCCCGGGCACGATCTGCTCGCGGCCTTCGCGCGCTATGCGCCCGACGTCGGCGCAGGCCGCGCGCCCGTGCTGGCAACCGCTCGCGCGCGAAATCGGGCGAGGCGACGCTCGAGATCGACGCAGCGACCTTCGCCGCCGCGCCCGACATCTCGATCGACTACGCGAGTCATGGAACACGCCGCCGCCGACGGCGAAGTGGCCGTCGTGCGCGGCGACTTCGACTGGAGCGACGTCGGCTCCTGGCAGGCCATCTCGGAGCTGACCGCCGCCGACGCCCACGGCAACCGCGGCACCGGCGAGCGCGTGCGCCATCGACACGCGCGACACCTTCGTCCATTCCGAGGACCGCATCGTCGCCACGATCGGCGTCGACAGCCTCGTCATCGTCGACACGCCCGACGCCGTGCTGGTCGCGCACGGATCACCTGCAGCGGGTCAAGGACGTGGTCGTGGAGCTGAAGGCGCGCGGCCACGATGCCTACAAGCTGCACGCACCGTCGTCGCGGCCTTGGGGAACCTACACCGTGCTCGAGGAAGGCCCCGGCTTCAAGATCAAGCGCATCGAGGTCAAGCCCGGCGGGACAGCTGTCGCTGCAGATGCATCACCATCGCAGCGAGCACTGGGTGGTGGTGCGCGGCACGGCGCACGTCACCGTCGGCGAGCGCGTCTACGACCTGCCGCAGGGCGAGTCGACGTTCGTTCCGGTCGGCACGCGCCACCGCCTCGAGAACCCGCGGCACCGAGACGCTCGCGCATCATCGAAGTGGCCTGCGGCGGACTACATCGACGAGGACGACATCGTCCGCTTCGACGACAAGTACGGCCGCGTGCCCAGCTGACCGACTGCGGCAGCGTCAGGCCGCGCCGTAGCCGCGCCGTGCGAGGTCGGTGAGGAGCCGGTCGAGATTGGCCTGCGCCTGCGCTTCGTAGCGGTCACGGAAGTAGGCGGTGCGAAAGAACTTCGGGCGCCGTCGCAGGCGTGACAGGAATTTCCACTGTCCCCGGTAGTAATCGGCGTCGGTGATTTCCGCGAATTCGCGGCGAAGCTGCGCGGAGCTGCGGGCGAACGCGGCCCACCCGACTCCGAATCCCGCAAGGTCGATGTCGTCGACGAAGCGCGCGTCGTCCGTGCGCGGTGCCTCTTGCGCTCGGTTGCCATGATCAACGACGCCACGCGCGCGCGCAGCGCATGCGATCCGCCGCTCGCCTGGGCGACGAACAGATCCGCGCTGCGCCGCTCGTTCGTGGAGTCGCCAGGCTCGTAGACGGCGTCGTGAAACCAGAGCGCCATCTCCACCGCATCAGGCTGGTCGAGATGTCGCGCCACCTCGTCGAAGCGGCACAGGCAATCGTCGATGTGGCGGAGGTTGTGGAATACACGACCCGGCGAATCGAGCCGCCGCACGAGATCCGCGTGCACCGCGGAAGCGGCCGGTGAAGGTGGCACGGCGATGACACGCTTCCACAGCGCGCCGAAGCGAGTCGCAGTAGCGCGCATCATGCTCCCGGGGGGGTTCGCGCATGG
Source organism: uncultured Alphaproteobacteria bacterium (assembly GCA_963770295.1). Lineage (GTDB taxonomy): Bacteria > Pseudomonadota > Alphaproteobacteria > Rhizobiales > Hyphomicrobiaceae > AWTP1-13. Next base: position 392,514 of record CAVYPA010000001.1, on the reverse strand, counting down.
CATCGCATGCGGTTCGAATCGCGTGGCGGTTGCCGGTTCATGACACCCGACTGTACGGTATCCCGTGGCACCGGAAAGACCGCCGGGCGCGCTTTTTCGCGTTGCGGCGTGCGACAATTCACGCGCGGACGCCCATGCCCGGGGCGTCGGGAGCGTCATGTCATGTTCGGCTTCCTGAAGCTCAGTCGCGACCATCCGCGCCTCACGCAGCTGCGCGGATTAGGCCTCTTCGCACTGCTCTCCCCGCGCGAGCTGCGCGTGGTCGACGGACTCCTGCACGAACGCCGCTACCTGACCGGCGAGGTGATCTTCGACGAGGGTGAGGTGGGCGAGGCGCTCTACGTGATTCTCCAGGGACGCGTATCGATCCTGCGCGCTGGCGCCCCCAACGACGGCCGGATCGCCGAGATTCCGCAGGGCGCCATGTTCGGCGAGCTGGCCCTGCTCGACGGCGACCCCCGCACGGCCCAGGCGCGCGCGCTCGACGATGCGTGCTCGCCGCGCTCTCGCGCGCAGACTTCAACCAGCTCGTCGACACCCACGGCGCCATCGCCTCCCGCATCGCGCTTCAGCTTGCCCGCGACCTCGGGCAGAAGCTCGTCGCAACGCACCTTGCGCCGGCGGCGCGACCCTTGTGAAGCGCGCGTCGTCATGAACGCCGGCCACTTTCTCGGCGGGCCTTTGGTGTGGCTGATGACGATGGCCATCACCACGCTCCTGCTCATCGCGTCCTCGCATGCCCTGTGGCTCGTGGTACCGCTCCTGGTCGCGATCCTGCTCTACTACATGCTCTTCCCCGTCGTGCGCCGCCTGGCCCTCGGCGGACTCGGCCGCGAAACGTCCGCGGCGATCGTCTCGGGCATCGCGCTCGTGGCGGTGATCGGGATCCTCTGGCCGCTGCTTCCGTGGCTCGCCGCGCAATCGGTCGGCGGTGAGGTCACGTTCGCGAATATCTCGAGGACGGTCGCACCCTCGCGGACCGCACGCTCGCGACACTCGAGGCGCAGTTCGACTTCCTCGCGCGATTGCATTTCCACGAAGAGATGACGCGACGCCTCACCGAGCTCGGCGATACCGTGATGCAGCAGAAGCTGCGCGAGACGTTCGTGAGCGCGGCGGTATCCGCGCCGTCGCTGCTGCTCGCGCCCTTCTTCGCGTTCTTTCTGCTGCGCGAGGGCCAGGTCTTCACCAAGCTCATCACACGCGGCATTCCCAATGCATTCTTCGAGCGCGCGATCTACATGTTCGATCGCGTGGACTCCACGGCGCGCAACTATTTCGCGGGCCTCCTGAAGCTCACCGCGATCGACACCGTCATGCTCGGCACGGGACTGTGGATCGTGGGTGTCCCCAATGCGTTCGTCATCGGGCTTGCCGCTGCGCTGATGAAGTGGGTGCCCGTCGTGGGCTCGATCGCGGGCTGCCTCCTCGCGATACTCATAGCGGCGACGAACAATCCCACCGATCCGTCGGATCGTCTACGCAGTGCTTGCCGTGTTCGCGATCAACCGCATGGCCGACAACTTCGTCTTCATCCCGCTCACGGTGGGACGCAGCATCCGCATGCATCCACTGCCGACGGTGCTGATGGTCTTCATCGGCGGCGCCGTGGCCGGCATTCCTGGCCTCATCCTCGCATTGCCGCTGGCCGGCGTGGTGAGCGCGATCGTCGGACGGTGGCTGGAATCGTGCGGGATCCGCGCCTGCGTGCCCGGCACGCGCACGCCAAGGCGCTATTGCACAACCGAGTGACCGCGGACCTGACGCTGTAATTGCGAAGCGTCGAACCGCTACGCCAGGACGTCGGGGTCGATCTCCCGCTCGAGCCGCGCGATCTGGTCCTTGAGGAGGAGCTTGCGGCGCTTCATGCGGCGCACCGCCAGTTCGTCGCTATCCGACGCACGCTCGAACTGCTCGATGGCGATGTCGAGGTCGCGATGCTCGAGACGCAGCCCGGCCAGGCGCTGCTGGAGCGCGACTCGCACGGGATCGCCGATGCTCGCGTCGGCGAATTCGGCATCGTTCACGGAATCGTTGCGCACCTGCACCTCGAAATCTGCCTGAGCGCCGGGCAGTACCCGCTCCGGCGCCTCCTTTGAAACGCCAGTATATGCCGCCGGTCCGGGCGCGGGGCGCCGGTATAATCGCGGCTTGAACAACGCTTCGCCGCCGTCCGCGGGCGCCGCCCCCGTCGCGGCCCCGTCCCCCGATACCGCCGTCCCGTCGACGCAGGCGGTGGTCGCCCTTCCGGCCTCATCCACGACTTGCCCCACGCCGGCAAGCGCGGCGGCACGGCGGTTTGCCGGGTCCTCCGATGCCTGGCCGTAGCACTCCTTGCGCGGCGTGCCAAGGTCGAAAAACGCATGCTCGCCGTGGTGAGCGCTGCGCCACGCTCGGCGCAACGGCTCGCCGAAGAACTGCCGTGGTTTGCGCCGGAGCTGCGCGTCGTGATGCTCCCCCATTGGGAGACGCTCCCCTACGATCATTTCTCGCCGCACCAGGACCTGGTGTCGGAGCGGCTTGCCACGCTGTGGCGCATTGCCCGCGGCGACTGCGACGTGGTGGTGGTCGCGGCCACCACCGCGCTCTACCGCCTCGCCCCGCCGTCGTTCCTCGCGGCATTCACGTTCTTCCTGCGTCAGGGCACGCGCCTGGACGTCGACTCGCTGCGCTCGCAGCTCGCGCTCGCCGGCTACTCCAACGTCACGCAGGTGGTCTCTCCGGGGAGTTCAGCATCCGCGGCGGTCTCATCGATCTCTTCCCGATGGGGTCGCCGCTGCCATACCGCATCGATCTTTTCGACAACGACATCGAATCCATCAAGACCTTCGACGTCGACACGCAGCGCACGATCTATCCGGTGCCCGAGATCCGGCTGCTGCCTGCCCGCGAATTTCCACTCGACGACAATGGCCGCGCCCGTTTCCGCAGCCGCTACCGCGAGGTATTCGAAGGCGATCCCTCGAAGTCGCCGCTGTACAAGGACGTGAGCAACGGCATCGTGCCGGGCGGTGTCGAGTACTACCTGCCGCTCTTCTTCGAGGCCACGGCGACATTCGCCGACTACCTGCCGCCTGAGGCCGTGATCGCGCTGCAGGGCGACGTGCGCGGCGCGATCGATCGCTTCTGGCAAGACACGGACTCGCGCTACCGCCTGTTGCGCGGCGACAAGGGCCGCCCGCTCCTTCCTCCTGCGGAGCTCTTCCTCCCCGGCCGACAGCTTCAACGCGATGGTGAAGGCGTTCGGCCGCATCGAGATCGCAAACGGCACCGACGGGCCGACTACGCCAGTGCCATCCGTGAACGTCGATCATCAGCGCGGCCGATCCGCTGGGCGCGCTGAAGCGCTATCTGTCGTCGACGCCGCTGCGCGTGGCGATCATCGCCGAGAGCGCGGGTCGTCGCGACGATGCAGCAGTACTTCGCCGAATATGCGTTGACCCCTCCGTGGCCGAGGACTTGGCAGGGATTTGTCCAAACGCGACACCCTCGCCATAGCGTCGCGCCAGTTGCATCTGATCGTCCAACTCGAACACGCGCACGGCCTCGAACGCGCCCTTGGCCCGATCCAGCTCCGCCTGCGTGACACCCTTCTCACGCACTTCAAGGATGATGGCATCCAGGACGGCTTCGACCTTCTCGAGCGGCACCCCCTCCAACGGAATGACGACGAAGGCGAGCCGACCACTGTCGCGACCCGCGCTGGAAAAATTCGCCCCCGCGGTCGATGCCAGTTTTTCTACCACCAGACGACGATAAAGGCGCGAGGTATCATCGCCGCCGATGATGCGCGCCAGCAGCTCCAGGCTTTCGCCCTCGCCAGCTGGCCCCGAGGCAAAGCTCGGGGTCAGATAGTAGCGCAGTAAGATGCGCGCGCCGGCACGACCATCGATGAGCTGCACCCGGCGGGCGGCAATCGGCTTGGGCTCGTCGGCCCGCACCGGCCGGACCAGGGCGCGGTTGGGGCGGTTCTTGCCATAGGTTGCCTGGGCAAGGGTCCTCACCTCCTCCGGGGTAACGTCACCGGCCACCACCAGCACGGCATTGTTGGGGGCGTAATAGCGCTTGTAGAAGCTGATCGCATCCTGGCGCGACAATTTCGCCATTTCATGTTCGAAACCGATCGATGGCCGCCCATAGGGATGGTTTTGGTAAAGCGCCGCCAGCATTTGTTCGCTGAGCAGGCTCAGTGGATTGCCATCGACGTTGGAGCGGCGCTCGGCCAGGATCACATCCCGTTCGGTCTTCACCTCCTCCTCGACCAGCCGCAAGTTGACCATGCGGTCCGCCTCGAGCTCCATCACCGCGCGCAGGTGTTCCTTGGCGACGCGTTGGTAGTACGAGGTGCTGTCGTGGGTCGTGACGGCGTTGTCGCGGCCACCGAGCCGGGTAATCGTGCGCGAAAATTCTCCAGACTTGAGTTTGCCCGTCGACTTGAACATCAAGTGTTCGAGGAAGTGGGCGATGCCGGATGTGCCCCAGGGGTCCTCGGCCGCTCCGGCGCGATACCAGACCATGTGCGTGACCACGGGCACGCGGTGATCTTCAATCACCACGACCTGCAGGCCATTGGCGAGCGTGAAGGTATTGACCCGCGGCTCGGCCAATGCCGCAGGCGCAAACAAGAGCACGATCGCCAAGGCGAAGAGTAGACCGGCTCGAGGCATCAGCCGGCGCTCCGCAGGGATCTCAAAGGGGCGCTCCTTGCCAATTCAACGGGGGCTTAGGCTACCCCTTTTCGAACGCCAGCGTCGATAGGGATGCGCACGCCATAGCGCAAGTATTTTCCCCACCCCTGCGGGGCCCGATCGGGTCTGGTAAACGCAAACTGCGGGCGCCGACAGCGCCCGCAGTTCAAGTCCTAAATTGAAAAGCTAGCTTACTTCTTCTTGGCGCCGGGGGCCGCAAAGGCGCCGCTCTTGAAGATGTCGGAGGCCTTCGAGTTCGGACCGACCTTGTCGAGCTCTTGGAAGAACTTGCTGGCCGTGAACCGCTCGTCGCCGGCGTTGCAAGCGTCGTAGCCGCGCAGAGCCGTACGGCTCAGATCGGCAAACTGGTCAGGCGACATTTTTGCCATTCTGGAGCGGTCGAGGTTATCCCAGAACGCCTTGTAATCTTTCGCGCAGTCGGCTGCCAGAGCTGGGGCGCTCAACGCAGCGGCGGCAACGAAAGCAAGTGCGAAACGCTTCATATCGATCTCCCTATACTGCCAATGATCTCCCGATCAGGAGCAGCGACGCGTCTTTCGTCGCTCGCTGTATGCAGATACGAGTCAGTCCTAAAAAGGTTTCAAAGTCCAGGTAAAAAATGCGTACTTTGACGCCGATTATGGGTGTTGCGGCGGCACGCTGACCCCATCCCAAGGGGGGCTGCGCAAGCCGCCAAAACGGCGCAAAATCACCTGGGGCATAACGAATTGGCGCCCCTCTCGAGGCACCGACCGCGGGCAGTGCTTGACGGGTCGGCGGCAATCTGGTCACAGCTTGCTCAAGCGCCCTTTTCGCCCCAAGACTTGGGTGGCGTGCGGCGAGGCCTGCGACATGCCCTTGTCAAGGCAGCAGCTGATTGAGGCGCTCGGGCGCGTGGCCCAGGGCGATCAGGCCGCCTTTGCCGCCGTCTATGCGGCCACGTCACTGAAACTTTATGGCATCGTCGTCCGTATCTTAGGGCGCCGTGATTTGGCGGACGAGGTCTTGCAAGAAGTTTACCTTCGAGTGTGGCAAAGCGCAGCTGACTATGATCCCGAAACCAGTTCGCCCATCACCTGGCTCGCCACCATTGCGCGTAATCGCGCCCTGGACGAGGCCAAGCGCAAGACCATGGTGTCGCTAGAGGAGAGCCCTCAACTGCTGCAAGTGCCCGGCGACGACGACCCCAGCGCCAACTTCGAGGAGATGGAGGAACGAAGACGACTGTACGCCTGCCTCAACCAACTCGAGCCTGAAAAGAAGGAGATAGTGTTACTCGTCTACCACTATGGCTTGACGCGCGAGGAAATCGCCCGCCGGCTGAACCGCCCCGTACCAACCGTGAAAACCTGGCTGCGCCGCAGCCTCGAGCAGATCAAGGCCTGCCTTGGGCAATGACTGAGGACGACGACATCGACGGATTGGCGGCCGAGTACGTGCTTGGCTCGCTGGATCCCAGCGACCGGGTGGCGGTCGAAGTGCGCCGGCGCAGCGATCGGGCGTTGGCCGATGCCATTGCGGCCTGGGAACGCCGGCTTGGGCCCTTGAGCTGGCGCACCCCCGAGGTGCAGCCGCCGGCCCATTTGTTCGAGGCCATCCTAACGAAGATCGCCGCACCGCGATCGGCAGAAGTGGTCTTTCTGCGTCGCCACGCCAAACGTTGGCGGGGCATCGCCGCCGCCACCACCGCCATCGCCGCCTGCCTGGGCCTGGCCGTGGGTTGGTTTCTTTATGAGCGCATCGTCGAGCCTGCCCTCTTGGTGGCCGAGCTCTACCGCGCCGCCGGCACCTCCACGGCCGACGAGATCATGCACCCCGCCTTCGTGGTCAGCGTCGACCTTAACGCCTGCGCCATCACCGCCCGCCCCGTCACCGCCCAGCCGCGACCCGGGCGCAACTATCAGCTCTGGATCATGCGCCAGGGCGTGCCGGCCCCTGAATCCCTTGGCGTCCTGAGCAGCCCCGAACCCCTGACGGCGCCCTGTCCGGCGCCGATTGCCCCGGCAACCCTCCTCAATGCCACGCTCGCCGTGAGCCAGGAACCCGACGGCGGATCGACGACGGGCACACCGACGGGACCCTTCGCCTTTCTGGGCAAGCTGATGGCGGTCGATCGCACGGCGGGAGATAAATCGCGATGAGCCCTTGCCAGCCACCTGAACCCAACGGCGTCATCGCTTAAGCGAGGTTGCGGTCATGATCTGCTTGCGCGTTGCCGGGGCCGTGGCACTGGCCGGCTATCTCATCTCCCAGGCTGTCGCCCCGGCGCTGGCCCAGGACGACCAGCAGCGCGTGCCGCTCATCATGTCGAAGCTGCCGCCGCAGGGCTCGGCGCTTTACAATGCCATCAAACGCCAGGCCGGCAAGGCCAAGGGCCAGGTCTTGACCCTGACCAAGACCGAGATGTGGGCCGTACCCAAGCGCAACGTGGAGGCGGTGAAACGGGCGGCGGCCCGGCATGGCGTCGGGGTGGATGAGCTCGGCAGCGACTGGAACCACGTGTTCCACTCCGCCCCCGCCGACATGAAAATGGACGACAAGCAAAAGTCGATGATGGACCTCGCCAAGGCCTCGCGCGCCAGCATGGGGGTCGGCATGATGATGACGCCCCGCGCGCCAACCGTCGAATACGCCCTTACCAAGGATGCCAATACGCCGGCGGCCGCGCATGACGCGGCAAAAATTATCGTCAAGCTCAGCAACGACAAGGTGCTGACGCTCACGCGTTCCAGCGTCGACATCAAGCCTGCCATGTGCGTCTGGCGCGGCACGGTCGACGGCACCGACGCGCCGGCGACGATCATGTGGTGGCCCGGCGGAAAAATGGCCGGCACGCTCCAGCACGAGGGACGCATCTACTCGATCCGGCACATGGGTGGGGAGATGCACGCCGTCGTCGAGATGGGCGAGGATCGGATGCCCGACGAACATGCGCCGATGCCGGCGCGCATGCGCACCAACGACCCCAATTTGCGCGATGATCCGCTGATCCAGCAAGGGGCTGCGAGCATGCTGCGGCCGTTGACGGCCGGCCTGCCTCCGGCAGCGCTGCAGGCCAAACGCCAGCAGCCCAAGATGGCCATGACCAATGTTGGCAAGCCCCTCCCGGCCAGGACCCGAACCCCCTCGCACGGCCGCGACATCGTCATCGACGTGCTCGTTGCCTATACGAAAAAGACGGCGCGCAACTATTCCGACGTCAAACGTGAACTGGTCGACCTCGCCATCGAGGAGGGCAACGAGTCGTTCCGCATGAGCAATCTCGGCAACATCAAGCTAAGGCTCGTGCATACCTACCAGACCGAATACGATGAGGATCAGGGCGGCGAACACTTCGACCATCTCTATCGCATGGTCGACAAAGGCGACGGCTACATGGAGGAGGTGCACGGCCTGCGCGACAAATACCGTGCCGACGTCGTGGTGCTGCTCGTGGACGATGCCAGCGGCTGCGGCTTGGCCACGCGCGTCTTTGCCGATGCCAGCGAGGCCTTCGCGGTCGTGCATCACGAGTGCGCGGCCTCATCCTACTCCCTGGCGCATGAAGTCGGCCATCTCATTGGCGCCCGCCACGACACCTCGATCGACAAGAACATGACGCCGTTCGCCTACGGCCACGGCTTCGTCAATGGCACCAAGTGGCGCGACATCATGAGCTACAAGGCGAGCTGCGGCGGCTGTCCGCGGCTGCCGGTGTGGTCGAGCCCCAGCGTGCTGGTCAAAGGCGAACCGGCAGGCACGCCTGAGCTCGACAACGCCCGGGTGATTTCCGAGCAGGCGGCGCGCGTGGCCGCCTTCCGCTGAGCGCTCCCCCGGCTATGTCAGGACAAAGCCCTGGTAGCCGTTGGCGGCGATCTCGTTGCAGCGCTCGACGTACCTGGGAAAGCCGCCGATATAGGGCATGAACACGCGCGGCTTGCCCGGAATGTTGACCCCGAGATACCAAGAACCGCAGCTATAGCGCAGCGTGCGGCCGGCAAGCTCGGCAACGTGCCCAACCCAATCGTCCTCCGCTTCCCCGCTGGGCTCGATCAGGGCAAGGCCCTGCGCGCGCATGAAGGCCAGCGCGTCGGCGATCCACTCCACGTGTTGCTCGATGGTCGGCAGCATATTGGTGAGCACCGACGGGCTGCCCGGTCCCGTGATCATAAAAAGATTGGGGAAATCGGCGACGGCAACGCCCAGATAGCTGCGCGGCCCCTCTTGCCATTTGGTCTCGAGCGCTAGCCCGTTGCGGCCGCGGATATCGATCCGCAGCAGGCTCCCGGTCATGGCGTCAAAGCCGGTGGCAAACACGATGGCATCGACCTCGTAGTCGACGCCCCCGGCGCGCGGGCCGCGCGCGGTGATTTGCTCGATCGGCTCGGTGCTGACGTCGACCAAGGTGACGTTTTCGCGATTGAACGTCTCGTAGTAGCCGATATCGACGCACAGCCGCTTGCAACCGATGGTATTTTTGGGTGCCAGCAGCTCGGCGACCTGTTGGCTGTTCACCCGTTGGCGAATTTTGCCGCGTACGAACTCGGCCGCCGTGTCGTTGGCCGACTGGTCGACCATCAGATCCTGGTAGGCCCCCAGGAACCACAGCCCGCCGTGGCGCCAGCGCCGCTCGTACTCGCGCTGGCGATCGGCGGCCGCGGTCGCAAGCGCCTTTTTGTCGCTGTAGTCGAAGTCGATGCCGGTCATGGTCTGCTTGGCCCGCTTGCGCAGGGCCGGGTAGTCGGCTTTCACCTGCTTGAGTTCGTCGGCCGCGAGCGGGCGATTGTGTGCGGGCACGGCATAGTTCGCGGTACGTTGAAAGACGTAAAGGTGCTTGGCTTGGCGCGCGATGATCGGAATCGATTGCACGGCCGACGAACCGGTGCCGATGATGGCGACGCGCTTGCCGCTGAAATCCACGTCCTCGTGCGGCCAATACCCCGTGTGGTAGCGATCACCCGCGAAGCTGTCGAGGCCCTTGAAGGAGGGCAGATTGGGCGAGGACAAACAGCCCGTCGCCATGATGCAGAAGGCGGCGCTGGTGCAGGCGCGATTATTGGTTTCGATCAGCCAATGCCCTTGCGCGGCATCGAACCGCGCCGAAATCACCCTGGTATTGAACTGAATGTCGCGCTTAAGGTCGAAGCGATCGGCCACGTGCCGGGCATAGCGCAAGAGTTCCGGCTGGGCCGCGTAGCGCTCGCTCCACTCCCACTCCTGCTCGAGGGCTGCGTCGAACTGATAGGAATATTGCACGCTCTCCACATCGCAGCGTGCTCCCGGATATCGGTTCCAGTACCAAGTGCCGCCGACATCGCCACCCGCCTCAAACACGCGCGCGCTGAACCCTTGGCGCCGCAGGCGGTGCAGCATGTACATGCCGGCGAAGCCCGCCCCGACGATCACCGCATCAAACGCTGGACCCGGCCTGGCACCGGGGGCTCTTTTGTCTGGCATGTTCCGACGTTGTCCGCCCCGCTTGTCTTAGATAAATCGCCGTCCGGCGGGCAAACCCCGCGCCGGCTGGCGACGCTAAAACTCCTGCAGCAGCCGGCCAAAGCCGGCGATCGGCTCGCGAATATCATTGCTGCGCAGGGCGTGCCAATAGGTCGCCGCATTAATGGCAACGACGGGCTTGCCCAGCCACAGCTCGGCGGCGGCCGCCACCCGCAGCATCGACAGGTTGGTACCGACCTGAAGGATGGCATCGACATCGTCGCCATCCAGGCGCGCCAGGGCGTCGCGGCATTGTGCCGGGGATACCGCGGCAATGCCCACCCAAGACGTCACTTGCATGGCGTGATCGCGCACCACCTGGAAGCCCGCCTCCGTGAAGTAGCGCTTGACCTCCTCGTTCATCACCGGCCAGTAGGGCGACAGGATCGCGAGGCGCGAAACCCCGCCGTAGGCCCTGAGCGCCGCGGCGGCGGCGTGACTGCCGATCGAAATTGAGACCCCTGCCACCTCCTCGACTTGGCGCACGAAGGCGTCGGCGCCCTTGACGCCGCCCAAAAAGGTGATGCCGGACATGCCCATCACCAAGTAGTCGGGCTCGCAGGTCATCACGCTCTTGATGGCATCCATCACGCTATCGGAGATGGTGGCGATGCCGGCTCGGAAGGTCTCGTTACTGAGCCCCTTGACGTTGGGCGTGAAGATGCGGCTCACGTGGTTGGTGACGCCGGCCGGGCGCAGGTCATCGAAGTCGGGCTCAACGACGGTGTTCGTCGACGGAGCCAAGACGCCGAACTTTCGCCGCCAGCCCAACACGTCCGGCATAAGTTGTCTCCCCTGGCTGAGCGTGTAGGTTGCCTGGGCCACCGCTGGGCGATGGCGATGCCTAAGAGACTAGCCGAGATTGGCGCGCCGGCCTACGGCGAGGGAGGAAGGGAGCAAGGGCGATGCGCAATCGCAAGCGTGTATTCTACAACAGCCATGGCGATGAGGCCCTCTACGCCATGATCGGGGCCGCCGCGGGCGAAGACGTCGAGCTGATGACGCTCGAGCGCGACGACGACGGCGAGCGCAAGCGCAAGCTGGCCGAGGCCGATGCGGTGATCGTGGCCGCCACGCGGCTCAGCGAGGAGCTGCTGGCCGCCGCGCCCCGGCTCGCCTTTGTCCATCACCAGGGCGTCGGCTACCACGACACCGTGGCCTGGCAGGCCCTGGCGAAGCGCCAAATCCCCCTGGCGCTCACGCCGGGCGGCACGGCGGAAAGCGTCGCCGAGCAGACCATCATGTTCATCCTGGCGGTGCTGCGGCTGCTGCCCTATGCCGACAGCGAGTTGCGCCAGGGCCGCTTCCACGTCAACGCCATCCGGCCGATCACGCGCGATCTGAGCGGCCGCTGCATTGGCATCTTGGGCCTCGGCCGCATCGGCAAGGCGGTGGCGCGGCGCCTCAAGCCCTTCGACGTCAAGGTCATCTACCGCGACATCCTCACCATGCCGCCGGCGTTGCAAGCCGAGCTCGGCGTCGAGCCGGTGAGCTTGCAAGAACTGTTAGCGCGCGCGGAGATCCTGACGCTGCACGTGCCGGTAACCCCCGCGACCCGCAAAATCATCAACGCTGACACGCTGCGGCGCCTGCGCCCGGGGGCCTACCTCATCAATACCTGCCGCGGCGGGGTCCTCGACGAGGAGGCGCTGGTGGCGGCCTTGCAGGAGGGGCATCTTGCCGGGGCCGCGCTCGACGTGTTCGACCCCGAGCCGCCGCCCGCCAACCACCCGCTCTACCGCTTCCGCAACGTCGTCCTCACCCCACACATTTCGGCCGGTACGCGTGATGCTTTCATCGCTAAGATGACCTTCGTGTTCGCCAACCTCGAGCGCTTCTGGCGCGGCGAGCCGGTCGAGAACCTGGTCGAGCTGCCGCGCGCGTGAGGCCGAGCCCCGGCGCCCGCGGCTTGCGGCAAAGGCTTGGCTGCGAACGCGCAGTGCCGCCGGCCTATTTTGGAGGAGCAGCGCAAGTCCCATGCCCCTTTTCAGTTTGGCCGAGCTCGAAGCGGCCCTGCCTCTCGTGCGCAGCGTAGTGCCGGCGACGCCGCAGCACGCCTGGCCGCTGTTGGCGCGGCGCACCGGCGCGCAGGTGTGGGTCAAGCACGAAAACCACACGCCCATCGGTGCCTTCAAGATCAGGGGCGGGGTGACCTATCTGGACGCCCTCAAGCGCAGCGGTCGCCAGTTTAGCGGCGTCGTGACCGCCACGCGCGGCAACCACGGCCAATCCATCGCCTTGGCGGCGGCACGCGCGGGCCTGCCTTGCACCATTTTCGTGCCGCACGGCAACTCGCGCGAAAAGAATACGGCCATGCAGGCCCTCGGCGCCGAGCTGATCGTGATCGGCTCGGATTTCGATGCCTGTCGGCCGCACGCGGCCGAGTTCGCCGACCAGCACGGTTATCACTACGTGCCCTCGTTCCACGCCGATCTGGTCAAGGGGGTCGCCACCTATGCGCTCGAGCTGTTTTCGGCAGTCAAAGATCTCGATGCCGTCTACGCGCCGATCGGCATGGGCTCGGGGATCTGTGGCCTCATCTCGGTCCGCGACCTGTTGGGCTTGCAGACGCACATCATCGGCGTGGTGGCCGACGCCGCGCCGGCCGTTGCCCTCTCATTCGAGCAGGGGCGGTTGCTCAATACCAATGCGGCGGCCACCTTCGCCGACGGCATGGCCTGCCGCGTGCCCGGGGCGGAGCCCGTCGACATCATCCGGCGCGGTGCGGCCCGCGTGGTCCGCGTCACGGAGGACGAGATCGCCGAAGCGATCCGCGCCTATTACACCGACACCCACAACCTTGCCGAGGGCGCCGGCGCCGCCCCGCTAGCCGCCCTGCTCAAGGAGCGCAGCAGCATGCAGGGCAAGCGCATCGGCCTGATCCTCAGCGGCGGCAATATCGACCGCGAGCCGTTCGCCGACGTGCTGGCCGGCAACACCCCGCGCCCTTGAGCTGAGCGGCCGTCTCGGCCCTCAAGCGGCAAGCGCCTGCTCGAGATCGGCGATGATGTCGGCTGCGTCCTCGATGCCGATCGAGAGCCGCACCACGTCGGGTCCGGCGCCCGCGGCCTTGCGCTGTTCGTCGGTGAGCTGGCGATGCGTGGTGGAGGCCGGATGGATGATCAGGCTGCGCACGTCACCGATGTTGGCAAGATGGGAGAACAGCTTGACGTTGGAAACAAGCTTTACCCCGGCATCGTAGCCTCCTTTGACGCCGAAGGTGAAGACGCTGCCAGCGCCCTTGGGGCAGATCTTGCCGGCGAGCCCATGGTAGGGGTTGCTGGGCAGGCCCGCGTAATTCACCCACTCGATATTCTTGTGCCGTTCGAGATATTTGGCGACGGCGATGGCGTTTTCGCAATGCTTGGCCATCCTGAGCGGCAGGGTTTCGATGCCGGTCAGGATCAGGAAGGCATTGAAGGGCGAAATTGCCGGGCCCAAGTCGCGCAGGCCCATGACGCGGCAGGCGATGGCGAACGCGAAGTTGCCGAAGGTCTCGGCCAGCCGCAGGCCGTTGTAGCTGGGGTTGGGATCGACGAGGGTTGGGTATTTCTTGCGCGCGCCCAGCCAATCGAAGCTACCGCAATCAACGATCGCGCCACCGATGGAGTTGCCGTGCCCACCGAGGAACTTGGTGAGCGAGTGCACGATGATGTCGGCACCGAACGTCTTGGGCTGGCACAGGAAGGGTGTCGCCAAGGTATTGTCGACGATAAACGGCACCCCCGCCTTGGCCGCGATGGCGGCAATGGCCGGCAGGTCGACGATGATGCCGCCGGGATTGGCAATCGATTCACAGAAGATCGCCTTCGTCTTCGGCGTGACGGCCTTGGCAAAGCTGGCCGGATCCGTGGCATCGGCCCAGGCGACGCGCCAATCGAACTTCTTGAAGGAGTGATTGAACTGGTTGACCGAGCCGCCGTAGAGCTGGCGGCCAGCCACGAATTCATCGCCGGGCTCCAGCAGGGTGTGGAACACCAGGGCCTGCGCCGCGTGTCCGGAGGCGACGGCAAGCGCCGCGCTGCCGCCTTCGAGGGCGGCAATGCGCTGCTCGAGCACGCTCTGGGTCGGCCCGCCGATGCGCGTATAAATATTGCCGAACGCCTCCAGGCCAAACAAGGACGCCGCATGGTCCACGTCATTGAAAACATAGGAGGTCGTCTGATAGATGGGCGTCACGCGCGCGCCCGTGGATGGATCGGGCGTCGCGCCGGCGTGGACGGAAAGCGTCGAGAAAATCCCGGTGCGGTGTTGGACGTATCGGGCATCGGCGGCTCCTTAGCGGGGTAAATTGTTCCTCGCGCGCAACGAACCCAAACGCGCCAACAAGTCAACGACGAATTTCTCGGCGCCTGGCCGCCGCCCTGCTTGCACCGTTGGCACCGACTAGCGCGGCCGGATGCGGGCGTAGAGCCAAGCCCGATACCGCTTGGTGAGGGTCGGCAACAGCAGCCTGGTCATGGCGCAGATGGTGCGTTCACCCAGGTAGGGAAACAGCCGATGCAGCTCCTCATGGAACAGCGTATCGATCAGGGATTCGCGCTCGCGTTTGTGGATGTCGCGATTGATGCGGATGATGCGCCGACCGTAGTCGATCGCGCCATAGTCGCGCATCCGGTTGTCCACCACCCAACGCCAGCGTTTGCCGGCCGCATCGACAAACACCGAGCGCACTTCGGGCGCCGCCGCCATCGCTGCCTGCGCGAGCCCGCGACCGGCTTTGGCCTTCGACTTTTTTGCTCTTTTTGCCATCGCAGCACCTCCTCGCGCATCTTTGTTGAGGAGGCAAGGTGCCGACCGGTTGGGCACCCATGTGGCAATGGTTTCCTCAGCAACGCGCCTGCCGGCCGTCAAAAACCTAAGCCTCTACTACAGCACGATAAAAGTCGATCTTCTCGCGAAAATTGCTGCGGGCAATTTTGCCGCCGCCGGTAGCAAAGCCTAGGGTAGGCCCGCCTCCCAGTAGGCGCTCATGCGCTGGCGCTGGGCCGCATCCGGCAGACGCCCCATGCCGGCGGCGACGTTGTCGCGCGCATGCTCAGGCTTTGCCGTGCCGGGAATGACGCAGGTCACGGCCGGATGGCCCAGGATGTACTTCAAAAAGAACTGTCCCCAACTGGCGCAATCGACCTCTGCTGCCCACGCCGGCAGGGCCTTGCCGCGCACCTGGGCAAACAGCGACCCGCTGTCGAAAGGTTGATTGACGATGACCGCCACGCCGCGCTCCGCCGCCGTGGGCAGAAGCCGGGCTTCGGCGGCGCGCACGTTGAGGGAATAGCCGAGTTGCACAAAGTCGAGCCGCTCGTGGCGGAGGATGGCGGCAAGGCTATCGAGCTCGGCCACGGTGTAGTGGGTGATGCCAATATAGCGAAACCGCTTTGCCTCCTGCCAAGCCCGCAGCGTCTTGAGCTGCGTGCGCCAGTCGACCAGGTTGTGGATCTGCATGAGATCGATGCTGGGCGTTTTTAGGTTGGCGAAGGAGGCCTCCATTTGCCGCCGACCGGCGGCCTCGCCGCTCGTCCATACCTTGGTGGCGAGAAAGGCCTTCGCCTGCGCCTGCATCTCGCTCAAGAGCTGGCCCACGACGGCCTCGGCACGGCCGTACATCGGCGAGGCATCGATCACCTTGCCGCCGGCCTCGAACAGGACCGCCAGCACCTCCCGCCGTTGCTCGATTTGACTGCGATCGGTGCCGATGTCGAACGTTTGCCAGGTGCCAAATCCCACGACCGGCAACGGCTCTTGGCTTTGCGGAATGGTGCGCGTCAGCATGGTCGGCCTCGCTTGCAAAGACTGGATCGACCACAAAGTGGGTGCCGGCGGCACGGACTGCGCCGGCCCGCGCGCGGGTCGACCGCAAAGGGCAAGACAGCAGGCGCCGGCGCTCAGGCCGATGAGCTGCCTGCGCGAGGGTGCCGCGCTGCGCCCGTGGCGTGCCGTCATCGCTTGGGCCACAGGATCAACTGGGTGTTGCGGAACTGGGCGATCGGCCTGGCCGCGCCCTCGCGGGAGACGCTCGCATCCCATACCTGGGTGGTGCGGCCCTGATGCAGGGGTCTCGCCACGCACACGATCACGCCCTCGCGCGCCGAGCCGAAGAAATTGCTCTTCAGTTCGAGGGTGGTAAAGCCGGTCGCGCCGGCTGGCAGACTGCGCAAGGTGCCATAGCCGCAACAGGTGTCGGCCAGCGCCACCACGCTGCCGGCGTGCAGGTAGCCATTCCAGGCCTCCAGCGCCTGGCGCGGCTCAAGGGTGGCGATCACCTCCTGCGGCTCGACCTTCACGAAGCGCATGCCGAGCAACCCCGGCAAATAGGCGGCGCCAGCGCCATTCCACTCCGCAATCGACTGGGGAAGCTTGGCTGGCACAAGAGCTCTCCTGACACGGACGCCGGCGCCGGCTAGTGTCGCAGATCGATCGGTCTCGAAACATCACTTTTGTGGCGCGGACCGGAGTTGGCCGACCTCGAATGCGGCAGTGACCGCGGATTGGACGACAGCCATGGCGAGCGCGCGCCCTCCTCTCAAGCTTGCGGTTGCCGGGCTCGGCGCCATCGGCCTCGCCGTGGCCCGCCGCGTCGATGCAGGCGAACTTCCGGGCATGGTTCTGATCGCGGCGGCGGCTCGCGATCACGCCAAGGCGCGCAAGGCCACGACCGCTTTCCGCGCGCCCCCGCCCATGACCACGCTTGCGGGCCTGGCCGAGGTCGCCGACATCATTCTCGAATGCCTGCCGGCGGCACACTTTGCGGCGGTCGCCGAGCCCGCGGTCGCCAACGGCCGCATCCTGATGCCGCTGTCGGTCGGCGCCCTGCTCGACCACTGGGGCCTCGTCGCACGCGCGGCGGAAACGGGCGCGCGCATCTTGGTCCCCACCGGTGCGCTGTTGGGGCTCGACGCCGTGCGCGCGGCGGCGGAGGGCACGATCAGCTCGGTGCGGATGGTCACACGCAAGCCCCCTGCCGGGCTCGCCGGGGCACCACTGCTGGCCGAGCGCAACATCTCGCTGGCGGGCCTCGCGGCGCCGCTTTTGGTGTTTGAAGGCAGCGCGCGCGAGGCCATCGCCGGTTTCCCCGCCAACGTCAACGTGGCCGTCGCTTTGTCGCTCGCCGGCATTGGCCCGGATCGCACCCGCGTCGAGATCTGGGCCGATCCGACGGTAACGCGCAATACCCATAGCATCGTCGTGACGTCCAACTCGTCCGACCTGACCATGAGCATTCAAAACCTGCCCTCGCTCGAGAACCCGCGCACCGGCCGGATCACGGCCTTGAGCGCGCTCGCGGCGCTGCGGCGGTTGACGGCAACGCTGGTGCTGGGGACGTGAGCGGCGGTTCGGCCCTGGGGGGGGCGGCGGCGGCCGCCTCGGCGACCAGCCAGTCAACGAAGGCCCGCACGTGCGGGCGCTGGCCGGTGGCGGCCGAAGAAATGACGTAGTAGGCGCGCGTGCCGATCACGCTCTTGCTGAAGGGCTGGATCAGCTGGCCGAACTCCAAAAGCCTGCTGACCAGACTGCTGATGCCCATCGCCACACCCTGGGCCGCGAGCGCCGCGGCGATCATCTGCTCGTAGTTATCGAACCGCAACGAGGCCGCCGGCTTGAAGTCGCTCAAGCCCTGCGCCTCGAGCCAGGTCCCCCAATCCAGGAAACCGCTGGCATCATCGATGCGCAGCAAGGCGTGATGACGCAGGTCCTGAGGCGTGCGCAAGGGACGCTCGCCTTCGCTCCTAAGCAGCGGACTGCATACGGGAAACAGCTCCTCGCCGAATAACAGCTTCGCTCCCTCCGGTGCCGCATCGCTGCGGCAGTAGCGCACCGCCACGTCCACCAGACCGCGTTCCAGATTGACGGTCTTGTAGGTGGCGGAAATGCGCACATCGACGTCGGGATTGAGCTGCGTGAAACGGCGCAAGCGCGGGATCAACCACAGCGAGGCAAAGCCGCTGGTGGTGGTCACGGTCAGATGCGGCTGACCAGCGTCGGCGCGCAGGGCATCGGTCACCTGTTGCAGGCGCTCGAGCAGATCGCTGACCGCGCGATTGAGTACCTGGCCCTGCTCGGTCAGCGCGATGGCGCGTGCGCGCCGCTGGAACAGGGGCACGCCCAGGTGCTCTTCGAGGCCGCGGATCTGCCGGCTGATGGCCGATTGCGTCACCAGCAACTCCTCGGCTGCCTTCGTGAAGGAAAGGTTTCTGGCCGCAGCCTCGAAGCCCTGGATCAGGTCGAGGGGCGGCAGGTGAAAACGTCTAGCCATTCGCAAAACTCATGCATGGGGTGAGAAATGGTCGTTTGTCGCAGCGCACAAGCCCTGCTATTTCTACACCTTAGTCGTGCAAAAGAGCAACCTCAGATGCGCATGGCGCATGCAACAGGAGGCGGCGATGCTGCCAGAGGTCGACGCAGGAGAGATATCCCTCAGGGCGCGTGGGGTTCACCGCATCGAGGATGGCGCCGGCAGCCTGATCGAATGCCTGAGCGGGGTGCTGTGGATCACCCAAAGCGGTGATCACCGCGACACTACGCTTGAACGCGGCCAGCGCTTTTGGCTCGATCGCGATGGCCTTGCCATCGTCTACGGCCTGGAGGCGGCGCGCTTCCGGATCGAACAAACCGGCGCCGCCCGCGCCGCCTGAAATGGGCCCGCAAGGCGGTGCGACGATGACCTACGAGATCCATCGCTACCCGGCCGATCTTATTGACGTCGTCTATCTCGGCGGCGAGCGGGTGGTGATCCGGCCGATCCTGCCGCAGGATGAAGACCTAACGAGTGCCTTTTTCGGGGCGCTGTCGGCGACGGCACGCCAGCAGCGCTTCTTATCGGCCATGCGCAGCCTGCCGCCAGGGCTCGTCAAGCGCCTAACCCAGGTCGACTACACGGAGCACTTGGCGTTGGTGGCAGAGGTCTTTCGCGATGGGCGGGAGATGGTAATCGCGGAGGCGCGCTACGCGCGCGGCCAAGACCGGAGCGAAGCAGAGTTCGCCGTCTCTGTTGCCGAGCCCTGGCAGGGGTTGGGCCTGGCGAGGCTACTGCTCGGCAAGCTGGTCGAGCGCGCGGCCTTTTCGGGGGTCCGGCGCCTCGTCGGTGAGACCTTGGCCAGCAACGAGCGCATGCTCAAGTTGGCGCACTCGGCGGGGTTTGCCATCAGCCGCAACTTGCAGGCGAGAGGGACGATGCACCTGGAAAAGACGCTTGCACCCTGGCCCATGCACCCCGCGGCGGCGAGGCCCGCCGCGGCCTAGCGCGCAACCACAGCCACAAAGCTCAGGCCGGGCCGCGGCCAGATCGGTCGCGGCGGCGTTTGCCCAGCACCCGCTCGAGCGCACGCGCCAAGCCGATCATGACGACGGCAAGGGCGCCAAGTCCCAGCGTCAGCAAGCCGATAAAGACGAGCACGGGGGCGAAGGCCCAAACCAAAACGGCCGCTCCAAGCAGCGCCGTGCCGATCAGCCACCCGCGCAGAACGGTGATGCGCATCTGGCCGCTCATCTGCTTGCCGGCCAAAACCGATAGGCCAGCGCCGCCCAGGCCAGGCCAAACACGAATTCGGCCACGAATACCCCCGCCGTCGCTCGGCCGACGCCCACGACCCCCGGCATGCCGATATACACGGCAATAAAGACGAGCATGGAGCCGACCAGCGCCGCGGCAAACGCGGCGACCGGCAGCTTCTGCCACTGATCCGCCTGGCGGCCCATCCAGACGGCGACGATCGCCACGGCGGGATTGAGCAGGGCGGTCAAAACAACCGCCGTGAGATTGACGGGTTCAACGGGCGGCATGCGGGAGAATGAGACCCTGGTCGCTTCAGCCGGAAGGTTTGCTTTCAATCTGGTCGCGCAATTTTTCCTCTTCGTACTGGATGAACCAGCCGATCATCTGCCGCCACAGCGCCTCGCACAGATCCGGCGGCACGCCCCTTTCGCTGGCGCGGGCGCGGACCTTGTCGATCACCTGTTGGTTGCGCCAGGGCACGTTAGCTTCCTCGCCTAACTGCAGCTTGAGTTGCCAGGCGCGCTCGACATAGCCGAGGCGCTCGGCGATCCGATCGACCAGCGCATTGTCGATGCGGTCGATCTCAACCCTGACCTCGGCCAAGTCCTTGCACTGCGCGGGTGGTCGCCCACTCATGTCCTGCCTCCCGATTTCGCCCCCGTCCCGGCCGCGCCAGACGGCCGTTGACTGGCAAGGCGCGCATCCCACCACCGCTCCGGCACGGCGAAGCGGCCAGCGGCATCTTCGATCACCTGGGCGACGCGGAACAGCGTCGCTTCGTCGAACGGCTTGCCGATCAGTTGCAGACCCAACGGTGTTTGCTCCGAAGAAAGTCCGGCCGGAACCGAGATGCCCGGCAGTCCCGCCATGTTCACCGTTACCGTGAAGATGTCGTTGAGGTACATCTGCACCGGATCGCCCGACACCTCGCCGATGCCGAAGGCGGGGCCGGGCGTGGTCGGCGTCAGCAGCACATCGACCGTTGCGAACACGGCCTCGAAATCGCGTTTGATCAGCGTACGCACTTTCTGCGCCTTGAGGTAATAGGCGTCGTAGTAGCCGGCGGAAAGCACGTAGGTACCGATCAGCACGCGCCGACGAACCTCGGCGCCGAAGCCGGCGGCGCGCGTCCTCTCGTAGGTATCGATCAGATCGTGCCCGGGCTGGCGCAGACCGTAGCGCACGCTGTCGTAACGCGCCAAGTTGGAAGAGCACTCGGCCGGCGCCACGATGTAGTAGGCCGGCAAGGCATACTTGGTGTGCGGCAGCGACACCTCCTGCACCGTGGCCCCGGCCGCCTTCAGCCAGTCGATGCCTTGCTGCCAAAGCTCCTCGATCTCCTTCGGCATGCCATCCATACGATACTCTTTCGGCACACCCACCCTGAGGCCCTTGATGGAACGGCCGACGGCGGCCTCGTAGTCGGGCACGGCAATGTCCACGGAGGTCGAATCCTTGGCATCGACGCTCGCCATATGCCGCAGCAAGATTGCGGCATCGCGCACGCACTTGGCGATCGGCCCGGCCTGGTCGAGGGAGGAGGCAAACGCCACGATACCCCAGCGCGAACAGCGCCCATAGGTCGGCTTGATTCCCACCGTGCCGGTAATCGCCGCCGGCTGGCGAATGGATCCGCCCGTATCGGTGGCCGTGGCGCCAAGACAAAGATCGGCGGCAACCGCCGAAGACGAGCCACCCGAGGAGCCACCCGGCACCAATGCCACGTTGGAACCCCGGCGCCGCCAGGGGTTGACGACCGGTCCGAAGCAACTGGTCTCGTTCGACGAACCCATGGCGAACTCATCGTTGTTGAGCTTGCCCAGCATCAGTGCGCCGGCGTCCCATAAGTTCTGCGTGACGGTGGATTCGTAAGTGGGCGTAAAGTTCTCCAGAATGTTGGAGCAGGCGGTCGTGCGCACACCCTTGGTGCAATAGAGGTCCTTGATGCCGAGCGGCAGCCCTTCGAGCGGCCGCGCATCGCCCTTGGCATAGCGCGCATCGGCGATCTTGGCGCGGGCCAAGGCCTGATCCGGCGTCGGCAGCACGTAGGCATTGAGCGACTTGTTGCTGGCGGCAATGGCCTCGAGAAACGCCGTGGTCAATTCCGTGGCCGAGAAGCGCTTGGCGGCAAGACCGTCGCGGGCTTCGAGCAAGGTCAATCTGGTGAGGTCGCTCATGCTAGGTGGTCCCGACTTGGCCGTCGGCTTGGCCCATCGTCTTGGCCCATCGTCTTGGCGTAGAACACCGAATAGGGGGACGGCGGGTAATCAAGCACCGGGAGGCAGCGGGCAAAGCCCGCGCGTTCATAAAGGTGCCAGGCGGCGGCATGCCGGTGCCCCGTCTCCAGCACCAGGCGAAGCAAGCCCTCGCGTCGGGCCAGTGCCTCGATTTCCCTCAGAATGCGAGCGCCGATGCCGCGGTTCTGATAGGCGGGCTCGGTGAACATACGTTTGACCTCGCCGACGCCTCCCGCGTGCCGGCGCAGGGCGCCGCAGGCCACGGCGCTGCCCTCGATGCGCGCCACCAAGACGGTGGTGTCGGGCGCCGCCATTTGTTCGACCGTCAGGTGCGAGCAATACTCCGCCGGGGTCAGGGCCAACAGCGTTCCGTTCAGTTTGGCGATGAGGCGGCGCACGTCCTCGCTCAACGGACTTTCGGCGGCCACCGTGATCATCTGCCTACTCCACCACCTTGGGCACGAGGAAGAAATGGTCGTCCGCGACCGGGGCATTTGCCACGACCTCATCGGCGATACCGCCATCGGTGACCTCGTCGGGCCGCCTCTTCAGCGTCATGGCCACCACCCGGGTCATCGGCTCGACGGCGTGGGTATCGACTTCGTCGAGTTGCTTGATCCACTCGAAGATGCCCGACAGCTCCTTCTCCAACGCCTGTGCCTCGGCATCGCTGATCTTGATGCGCGCCAGGCGCGCAATCCGCCGCACGGTGGCTTCATCGACTTCCATTGCCGGTCCCGCCCTAACTATTCGGCGCCCTGATTGCGCTAACCTCATAACGGCGCTAAAGGCCGCCGGCAAGGAAGCCTCAGGGCCCGGCGCGGAGGATGCTCAAATGGCCGACCTCAAGCCTGCTGCCCAGCGCGTGCAGGACGCGCTGCGCGACAAGGGGCTCGAAAGTCAAGTCCGGCACATGTCCCAGGCTACCCGCAGCGCCGATGAGGCGGCCGCAGCCTGCGGCTGCAGCGTCGGCCAAATCGTCAAATCGCTGGTCTTCCGCGGCGCGGTTTCCGGCAAGCCCTATCTCTTCTTGGTGTCGGGCGCCAATCGCGTCAATCAAGACGACGTCGCCAAGGTGATCGGCGAGGCCCTGCGCCGGCCCGACGCCAATGACGTGCGCGACCTCACCGGCTTTGCCATCGGCGGCATCCCTCCGCTCGGCCACCGGACACCGCTTGCCACCTACATGGATGCCGCGCTCCTCGATTACGCGCTGGTCTGGGCCGCCGCCGGCACGCCCGACGCCGTGTTCCCTATCGCTCCCCAACGCCTCGCCGCCGCGGCCGGCGCCAGCATCATCTCCGTCACCTGAAACGGCGCCGCCTGCCTTATGCACGGCCTGCTTTATGCACGGCCTTGGGGCTCAGCCGCCGCGCTTTTTCATTTTACTGAGAAATGGACCCAGAATATCGGAGTAGTCATCGGTCCAGGGGCGCAAATCGCTCACGTCGAAATCGCTGACTTCCTCCAGTTCGCGGAACGGTTCCAGCGCGGCCGCGGTCTTGGCGAACAGCGCCACCGTTGAGGTCGATTGAGCGTAACTGCCGTCGGCGAAATCGTCGGTGACGATAATACCCTGTGCCCCCGGCAGCACCTTGATGGTGGCGCCCAAAACCGCATCAAGGTCCAGGTAACGGTTGGAGATGTGCAACAGCACGATGCCGCTCGGTTTGATCTTGTCGAGATAGAGCTTGATGGCCTCGGCCGTCATCAGGTGTACCGGCACGGCGTCCGATGAGAAGGCGTCGATCACCAACAGGTCGAAACTGTCGTTTGCTTCCTTGGCCATGGTCAGGCGTGCATCGCCCAGCACGATGTCGGGCTTCGGCTGGCAGTGGGCCAGGAAGGTAAAGTATTTTGGATTGCTGGCGATGCCGATGATCACCGGATCGATCTCGAAAAACCGCCAGGCTTCGCCTTCCTGGGAATGGCAGGCAAGCGATCCAGCGCCGAGGCCCGTGACCCCGTAGCGCCCCTTCTTCTCGCCCAAGGTTTCCCTGACCTTGGCGACGGTGCGAGCAATGGGACTGTTCTCATAATAGTAGGTGGCGGGACTAGGATCATCGATGAGATTGCCGTTCTCATCCCTGATGCGCTGCGCGCCGTGCAGCGTGGTGCCGTGGATCAGCGTATGGTAGTCGCCGTCGTTGGAGGTCTGCACCCGATAGACACCGAAATAGCTGCGTTGCGCCTCGCCCCGCTTCACGCCTGAGGGCAAGAGCACGAGCGCGCTAAAAATCATCAGGGCGGCCAGGAGCTGGCGCACGGGCCGGCGAAATTGGCTAAACAGGATGATGACGAGCAAGGCCACCACGACGGGCGTACTGCCCCATTCGTTGAGATTGAGATTGAGCCACCCGATCGCCCATGGCACCCAGTAAATGGCGAGCAGGCCGCCGGCGATAATAAGCCACCCGATCAGCATCTCCTGCTTGTCGGCCTCGGTGAGCCGCGAGCCGCCGTCCACGGCGCCGCCCTTGCCCAGGCGCCCACTCCAGGCGGTCAGCGTGCCGCCCAAGCGCCGCAGGGCGGCCGGGGCGAACACGCCGGGGCGGCAAGCCATCGAGAGCGCAAGCAGCAGGGGATACTCAAACACCTCGCTGAAGATCTTGGGCGCCACCAGCGCCGCGGCCAGCCCGCCAAGCGCCCCACCGAACGACATCCAGAGATAGAACTCGGTCAAATACCGGGCCGCGGGTCGGGCCTCGTAAAGCGTGCGGTGGGCCACCATGGCGGAGGTGAAGAACACGGCCACACCGGTCGCAGCCGCGATGAACCAGGTCTCGTGCTTAGTTTGGGAAATGGCGAGCAGCGCCACCGCCAAAGCAATCAGGTGGGCCGCCAACAGGATCGGTCGCGGCAGCAATGGCCGCTCGCGGAACACCAAGACAAAGGTCAGCAGATAAAGCGAAAGCGGCAACACCCAGAGCAGCGGTGCGGAAGCGATATCGGTGGTGACGTGGGTGGTGAAGGCGGTGAGCAGCGCCGCCGGTACCAGCGCCAGGCCGATCCAGCCAAGCCGATCCGACCACGTGGGCGGCGCGTCGGCGCCGAGATTGCCAGGGGAAGCGGCCGCGAGGCGATTGGCTGCAGGCGCGCCGCGGCCCAGCATCAGCACAAAGGCCAAGGCGAGGGCCGCCAGCAACAGCACGTAACCGACCGCCCAAAACCGGCTCAGGGCCTTGAGACCAAAGGCCGGCTCGAGGATGAACGGGTAGCTCAACAGGGCTATCAAGCTGCCGAGATTGCTCGCCGCGTAGAGAAAGTAGGGATCGCCGGCTTGGGCGTGTCCGGTGCGCGCGAACCACGCCTGCAGCAAGGGGGCGTTGGCGGCAACGGCCAAAAACGGCAGGCCGATCGCCACCGTGAAGAGGCCGATTTGCCACAGGTAGGGCTCGCCGGCCGGCGGCTCGGTCCAGCCGCTCGGCAGTCCGATCGGCAAAGCCAAAAAGGCCACGCTGCATACGGCAAGATGGATGATACCGGTGAGGAGCGGCGAGGCTTTGGCAATCAGCAGATGGGCATAGCAGTAACCGATGAGGAGCGCGGCCTGAAAAAAGAAGATCGCAACCGCCCACACCGAAGGCGAGCCGCCGAGCACCGGCAGCACCATCTTGGCGAACATCGGTTGCACCGAAAACAGCAGGAGCGCCGAGAGAAAGGTGGTGGCGGTATAGGCTGCCAGCACGAAGTGGGGATTGGGGTTCGCAAAGAAGAAACGGCCCAACGCGGCCCCACGCGTCTCCACTTGGCGACCGTCGCCGGTCGCACTAACGGGTTCTTTGACGCTGGCATCGGGCATGGGCGCTTCTCCTGTCTCGGCGCCCGCGATGAAAGCGCCGCCGGCACTATATCTCCCGTCCCGCCGCCCTTCAAAACGGTCGCGGGTGCCTATCGGTGCCCGAATTTTCTGCGCCTCGCCGAGAGCACGGGGCTAGGGGCCCACGCGCGTGACGCGAGAGCCGATTTGCCCGCCGGCGCCAGGCGCGATAAGAGGCCGGAAAAAAACCACACTCTTTTGCAAGGCGCGGGGTGCATGTGATTGCTCAAGACCCAGATCGGCAAGCGCAGAGGTTGTCCGAGGACGCCGAGCTGTTCGGGTGCACCCTGCCAACGGGCGCACGTCTGCTCGGCATCGACGTCGGCAGCAAGACCTTGGGCCTTGCGCTTTCCGACGTCACGCGCACCATCGCCTCGGGTCTGACGACCCTCAAGCGAGAAAAATTCGCACGCGATGTCGAGCGCCTGTCAGACTTGATCGCGGCCCATCAGATCGGCGGCCTGGTCGTCGGGCTACCGCAAAACCTGAGCGGCACGGACGGTCCGCGGGCGCAATCGACGCGCGCCTTCGCCCGCAACCTGGCGAAACGCATTCCGCTGCCGATCCTACTTTGGGATGAGCGTTTCTCCACCGCGGCGGCGGAACGTGTGCTGATCGAGGCCTCGACCTCCCGCCGCCGGCGCGCCGCTGTGATCGACAAGGTCGCAGCCACCTTGATTCTGCAAACCGCCCTCGACCGCATGAACCACGCAGCCCGACGCGGGCCGTGAGCGCTATGCCGCCCACCTGGTCCTGATCGATCTGGCCGTGGCGGAGCCCGCGCGCTGGTTGTGGCCAAGCCATGCACCTTGGCATGGCGCGCCGCGCGCCTCGGCACGGCGAAGCCGCGCACCTTATTGTGATCATACGGGATGTGCTTGAGCATGGCCTTAGCGAGGATCCGCCAAGCTTGATCGGTGCCGTTCGCACGCGGCCGCGAGCCCAGCACACGGGGGTCGCGTGCGCGGGCGGTCGGTCTTCTCTGGCGGCTCGGCCTTGCTGCCTTGCTCATGTCAAGGGCCCATGTCACGGGCCCATGTGGGCCCACGGGCGCAGGTCACGGGCGCAGGTCACGGGCGCAGGTCACGGGCGCAGGTCACGGGCGCAGGTCACGGCGGCACCTGGGCCACACGGTCGGCAACCGTCCTCGAGCCTCGCGTCTCAACAATGGCGTTGTAAATTGATATTGCTGCTGAGCATCGTCGCGGCGGGCGGTGCCGGTGCGAGCCATCGGGCCCCCTGCTCGGCGAGCGCGCCGCGACTATTTCGCACGTGCAAGTTGACTTTCGGCTGCCGATAAGTTTGCTAGCCTGCATTGATTGAGCCGTCGTCGGTTGAATTTCGTTGGCCGACGGATAAAGCCGCTGGGGTCCGTCTGGATCATTGCGGTATCGCACACTACGTACAGAGCCAGGTCGGCGCGAGCGCCCAAAGGCTGCTCTGGCTTTCTCATCAATATTGAGTGAGGTGGATATCCAAGCCATGAAGAACAACCATCGTTCAGGCCCGCTTGAGGCGTCGGCCTTGCACCTCCTGCACCGTGCTGGTCAGCGCGCTGAGGAACTCTTCACCAACGAAACTGGTAAGGTGGATCTCACGCCCCGCCAGTACGCCGTTCTTGCCTGCGTCGCCCACAATCCCGACATCTCCCAGACCGGGTTGGTCGAGCAGACGGGGGTCGACCGCTCCACGCTCGCCGATATCGTCCGGCGTCTGGTAAAGAAGGGATTGTTACACCGCAAGCGCACCCGCCGCGATGCGCGCATGTATGCCGTGCGGCTGACCGCCAAAGGCCAATCGGCCCTCGGCGCTGTCAAACCGGTGGCCTCCCGGGTCGACCAGCGCATCCTGTCCGCTCTGAAGACCGATCAGCGGGGCGATTTCATCGAGGCGCTGGGCGAGATCGTCAAGGCGCTGCACTCCTAGGTCGGGCTCAGCGCGGGGGATCCGGCTCAGCTCAAGCTCGGCGTTGGCGCTAGCCCGCCAACGCGCGGTCGAGGATCGCCCGCGGATTGGCGGCCGCAAGGCCTTGACCGTAGGTACGGCCGCCGGTCCCAGCAAAACGCGTGCCGATGAAGGCGTCGGCAACAAAATTGGGCGCGTGCCGCCGCAGCACCGAGCCGGCGGCCAGCAAAGCCAGCCCCTCGATCAGGTCGCGGCCACGCCCGTCGAGTTGCACCGGGTCCTGCAACAGCGCCCGCAAGCGCTCAAGGTGCGCCTGTAAACGCGCGTCCTGACCGATGTCGGCGCCAAGGTCCTCCAGCACGCATTCAAAGGTCTCTGGCTCGCGCTGCAAAACGCGCAGCAGATCGAGCGCCATGACGTTGCCGGAGCCTTCCCAGATGGCGTTGAGCGGCAGCTCGCGGTAAAGCCGCGCGGCCAGGCCTTCTTCCACGTAGCCGTTGCCGCCGAGACACTCCAGCGCCTCGTAACCGAGCCCTGGCCCCAGCTTGCACACCCAGTATTTGGTGACGGGCGTCATCAGCCGCCGCCAGGCCGCCGCCGTTGCATCCTCGGACCGGTCGAAGGCGCCGGCCAGGCGAAAGCACAAGGCCGTGGCGGCCTCAACGTCGAGGGCCATGTCGGCCAGCACTTGCTGCATCAGCGGCTGATCGACCAAGTGTTTCTGGAAAACGCGGCGGTGCCGGCAGTGATGCACGGCATTGGCGAGCGCCAGCCGCATCAACCCCGCCGAGGCCACGGCGCAATCGAGCCGGGTGAGCGTCACCATTTCCATGATGCTGGCAACGCCGCGACCCTCCTCGCCGATCAGCCAGCCGTGTGCCGCCTGAAATTCCACCTCGGAGGAGGCGTTCGAGCGATTGCCGAGCTTGTCCTTGAGGCGCTGGAAGCGCAGCGCATTGATGCTGCCGTCGGGCAAAACGCGCGGCAGCAGGAAGCAGCTAAGCCCGGCCGACGCCTGCGCCAGCACCAAAAATGCATCGCACATCGGTGCAGACATGAACCATTTGTGGCCGGTGATCAGATACTCGCCGCCGGCCCCGCCGGCAGCCACCGGCTCCGCCCGCGTGGTATTGGCGCGCACGTCGGTGCCGCCCTGCTTTTCGGTCATGCCCATGCCGATGGTGGCGCCGCGCTTCTCGGCCAGGCGCCGCAGGGACTTATCGTAGCTCCGCGTCAGAATTTTGGGAATCCAGCGACCGGCGAGATCGGGCTCAAGCAAAAGCGTTGGCACCGCCGCATTCGTCATGGTGATCGGGCACTGGTGTCCCGCTTCCATCTGGTTGGCGAGGTAACAGCCGGCCGAGCGCTCCACGGTGGCTCCCGTGCGTCGCTTCCCGTGCCCGCTCGTAAGATGATCCCAGGCCGAGCAGTGCAGGCCTTGGCCGATACTGATGGCCATCAAGACGTGATAGGCCGGATGAAATTCGACCAGGTCCAGTCGTGCGCCTTTGCTATCGAAGCGCAACAGGCGCGGTGGATTTTCATTGGCGAGCCGGGCCTGCTCGAGGGCTTCGGCGCTACCGCAGGTCTGCCCAAACTGCGCCAGCTGTTGGGCTGCCTCTTTTGCGCCCTCCCTGTCGACGGCCTCCATCAGGGCCGCGTCGGTCGTGAACAGGTTCACGTCCTGGAACGGTGGACTCTGGTTGAAAACCGCATGGGTCTGGAACGGCTCGAGCATGGGGTTCGCGCCTCCGAAAGGAAAGCCTTAGCCTAGCAACTGCCGCCCGCGCGCGCAGCCGGCCCCCGACCTTCTCCACCGCGACCGTCCTGGCGTGGCTTGCGAGCCCGCTGGAGTCGGCGTATAGGACCGCCTTTAATGACCAGCGCCATTCATCCAGCCTCCTTCGTCCGCCGCCACCTGTTAACTTGCGAAGGCCTTAAGGCCGGCGAAATCAACGCACTCTTGGATCTGGCCGACAAGGCCGCCGAGGGCAACCGGCAAGTCATCAAAAAACGCGACGTGCTGCGCGGTCGAACGCTGATCAATCTGTTTTTCGAGGCCTCAACGCGCACGCAGAGCTCCTTTGAGCTCGCCGGCAAGCGGCTGAGCGCCGACGTCATGAATATGAACGTTTCCACCTCCTCGGTGGCCAAGGGCGAGACGCTGATCGACACGGCCATGACACTCAACGCCATGCGGCCGGATATTCTGGTGGTGCGCCACCACGCCGCGGGAGCGGTCGAACTGCTGGCCCAGAAGGTCGATTGCTCGGTGATCAATGCCGGCGACGGCGCGCATCAGCATCCCACCCAGGCCCTGCTCGATGTCCTCACCATCCGCCGCGCCAAGGGCCGCATTGCCGGTCTGACGGTGGCCATCTGCGGCGACATTCTGCACTCGCGCGTAGCCCGCTCCAACATCAACGTCCTCAATACCATGGGGGCACGGGTGCGCGTCGTGGCGCCATCGACATTGCTGCCCGCGCACACCGATCGTCTCGGCGCCGAGGTCTTCACCGACATGAACGCCGGCCTGGAAGATGCCGACATCGTCATGATGCTGCGCCTGCAAAAAGAGCGCATGCAAGGCTCCTATGTGCCTTCCACGCGTGAGTACTTCCACTTCTTCGGCCTCGATCACGAAAAACTCGCCCGCGCCAAGCCCGATGCCCTGATCATGCACCCAGGCCCGATGAATTGCGGCGTCGAGATTGCCTCCACCATCGCCGACCACTCCCGCAGCGTCATTCGCGAACAGGTCGAGATGGGCGTGGCCGTGCGCATGGCCGTGCTCGAGGCCATGGCGCGCCTCTTACCCAACCATTGAGAAGTATTGAGCGTATGCGCAAATCCGATCCACCGCCGCCACCGGACGCGACCGCCTTCCTCAACGCCCGCCTCATCGACCCTGCTTCGGGCAAGGACGAACCGGGCGGCCTGTTGGTGCGGGGCGGCGTGATCGCCGATCTCGGCGCCCACCTGCGGCGCAATGCCCCCGAAGGGGCGACCGTGATCGACTGCAAGGGACACGTTTTGTGTCCCGGCATCATCGACATGCAGGTGTTCACGGGAGAACCCGGCCAGGAGCACCGTGAGACACTGAAGACGGCGGGCCAAGCCGCCGCCGCCGGCGGCGTCACCACCATCGTGGTCATGCCCGACACCCAGCCCGTCATCGATCAGGTGGCGCTGGTCGATTTCATTCAGCGGCGCGCACGCGACAATGCCATCGTCAACGTGCACATCATGGCCGCCATGACACGCGGCCTTAAAGGTCAGGACATGACCGAGATCGGGCTGTTGAAGCGGGCCGGGGCCATCGCCTTTACCAACGGCAAGTCCAGCGTGGCCAATACGCGCGTGATGCACAACGTGCTGCTTTATGCCAAAGACTTTGGCGCGCTGATCGCGCATCACACCGAAGATCGCGACCTGATCGATGGCGCCGTCATGAACGCGGGCGAGGTTGCGACCCGCCTCGGCCTACCCGGTGCGCACAAGGCCGCCGAAACCATTGTGCTCGAGCGCGACGTGCGTCTCGTCGAAATCACGGGCGGACGCTACCATGCCTCCAATATCAGCTGCGCCGAAAGTCTGGCCGTCGTCCGCGCTGCCAAATCGCGCAAACTACCGGTGACCTGCGGCATCTCCGTCAATCATCTCACGCTCAACGAAAACGACATCGGCCCCTATCGCACCTTTTTTCGACTGCGCCCACCGCTGCGCTCGGAAGAGGACCGCGCGGCGATGGTGC
This sequence comes from uncultured Alphaproteobacteria bacterium, assembly GCA_963770295.1. Classification (GTDB taxonomy): domain Bacteria; phylum Pseudomonadota; class Alphaproteobacteria; order Rhizobiales; family Hyphomicrobiaceae; genus AWTP1-13. The sequence continues at coordinate 361,142 of CAVYPA010000001.1, read as the reverse complement.
GCGGCATCGCGGCCGGCGACATCGACGTCATCGTCTCGAGCCATGATCCCCAAGATGCCGACGTCAAGCGGCATCCCTTCGCCGAGGCCGCCGACGGCGCCATCGGCCTCGAGACGCTGCTTGCCGCCGCGCTGCGCCTTCATCATAGCGGCGAGGTCGGTCTCATTCCCCTGCTCAAGGCCATGACCACCAATCCGGCCAAGCTGTTGGGACTAGCCTCGGGTCGATTGGCAAAGGGCGCGCCGGCAGACCTGATCGTCGTCGACCTCGGCTTACCGTGGGTCGTCGACAAGGTGCAGCTCAAAGCGCGCTCGAAAAATTCCCCGTTTGATGAGAGTAAAATGCAAGGCCGCGTCCTCAACACCATGGTTGCCGGCAACCTCGCCTACCAATACGCTAGCGGGGACCGCAGCTGAGGCGATTGTGAGCCCGAGCACTGGGGAATGGGCCTGATCTTCACATTCTATGGCGTGTTGGCACTGCTCACGGGCTATCTGCTCGGCTCGCTCCCCTTCGGACTGCTGCTGACGCGCTGGGCTGGCTTCGGCGATCTGCGCAGCATCGGCTCGGGCAATATCGGCGCCACCAATGTCTTGCGCACAGGGCATAAGGGCTTGGCGGCCACCACCTTGCTGCTCGACCTGCTGAAAGGCACCATCGCCGTCCTCATCGTCTACGAAGTGGCCAAACGCTTCGTGGCCTTCGACGCCTACCGGCTCGCCTACGTCGCCGGGCTTGGCGCCTTCCTGGGCCATCTCTTCCCGGTCTGGCTCGGCTTCCGGGGTGGCAAGGGCGCTGCCACCTTTATCGGCGTGCTCCTCGGCGTGCATTGGCCGGCCGCCCTCGTGTTCGCCCTGGTGTGGCTCACCGTGGCCGCGGTCTGGCGCTATTCATCGCTGGCCACGCTTAGCGGCACTGCCGGCGTGATCGTCTACTACCTGATCTTCGGGCAGGCGGGCCTGTTGGTCATTCTGACCATGGCAGCGCTCATCCTCGTCAAGCACCACGCCAATATCCAGCGGCTCCTCAACGGTGCGGAGGCCCGCATCGGCGCCAAGCCGTAAGGCCTGGCGGGGTTGTGGCGTTACCTGTTGGCCACCGACCCCACACCCGACGGGCCGCCCCCGGCGCGGCAAAGCTGCGGTCGTGGACACCCCTCCGATCGGCCCGGAGGGCGGGGATCTGCGGGTTCCAAAGGCGAACGGCCAACCGTGCACCGCCAAGCCTGGGCGTGACCTTGCCTGACGATCGCTTTTTCCACCCCCTCCGGCTCTCCTACAAATCAGCGTGACTTCACCTGGAAATTCGCGCAGATATTCACACGTTCGCGCGCTAAAATGACGATTGAGAAGATTTTCGGCGGAAAAAACCCACGGTCGGGTGTTTGACACGCCCCATTGCATCCACCATGTTCTCGCCGCCGATCGGGCAAGGTACCAACAGCGCAGGATCGAGCGGCCGCCCAGAGGGCCTGGCCGACGCTGCCGCAGAGACCTTTCATGAACGTTGTCATTGTCGAAATCGGTCGCCAAGGCCAAGGCGATCAATAAGTATCTCGGCTCCAGCTACAAAGTGCTCGCGTCCTACGGGCACGTGCGCGACTTGCCGTCCAAGGACGGCTCGGTGGAACCCGACAAGGACTTTGCCATGCACTGGGACGTGGATGGCAGATCGAGCAAGGTCATGCGCGAGATCGCCGATGCCGTCAGAACGGCGGACAAGCTGATCTTGGCCACCGACCCCGACCGCGAAGGAGAGGCCATTTCCTGGCATATTCTGCGCATCCTGGAGGATAAGAAGGCCCTCAAAAAGGGCGTTCCCGTCGAACGCGTCACCTTCAATGCCGTGACCAAGCAGTCCGTGCTCGACGCCTTCAAGGCCCCGCGCGCGATCGATGCGCCGCTGGTTGAAGCCTACCTTGCCCGTCGAGCCCTCGACTATCTCGTCGGCTTTACCCTATCCCCGGTGCTGTGGCGCAAGCTGCCGGGGGCGCGTTCGGCGGGCCGCGTGCAGTCGGTGGCGCTGCGTCTGGTGTGCGACCGTGAGGCCGAAATCGAGGCCTTCAAGAGCGAAGAATATTGGACCATCGAGGCCTTGCTGGCGACGGCCAAGGCCGAAGATGTCCGCGCCCGCCTCACGGCCATCGCCGGCCGCAAGCTCGATCGCCTGGACATCAAGGATGCCGCCAGCGCCACCGCCATCAAGGCCGCCGTCGAGGGCGCGCCCTTCCGCGTCGCCGCGGTGGAAAAAAAGGCGGTGCGCCGCAATCCTTATGCGCCGTTTACGACCTCGACCCTGCAGCAGGAGGCATCCCGCAAGCTCGGCTTCTCGGCGAAGCAAACCATGCAAGTGGCGCAGCGACTTTACGAGGGTGTCGAGATCGACGGCGAGACCACCGGCCTCATCACCTACATGCGAACCGACGGCGTCACCATCATTCCGGAGGCCATCTCGGCCATTCGCCGATTGGTCGAGCAGGATTACTCGGCCCGCTACCTTCCGCCCTTCATCCGCGAATACAAGGCCAAAGCCAAAAATGCCCAGGAGGCGCATGAGGCCATTCGCCCGACCGACGTGCGACGCCGACCCGATAGCGTTGGGCGCCATCTGGAGCGCGACCAGGCACGCCTCTACGAGCTCATCTGGAAGCGGGCGGTGGCCAGCCAAATGGCGTCCGCCGAGCTCGAACAGACGACCGCCGAAATCGACGTTCCTGGCAAGGACGGCAAGGCCTACGGGTTCCGGGCCACGGGTTCTGTCGTGCTGTTTGAGGGCTTTCTCAAACTCTACGAGGAAGGCCGCGACGACCGCGCCCGCAACGGCAAAGCCGAGGAGGCGGAGGAGGCGGAGCACGCTGACGGCCGCCGCCTGCCGCCACTGGCAGCGGGCGACACCCTGAAGCCACGCGCCATCGAGGCCAAGCAGCACTTTACCGAGCCCCCGCCGCGCTTCACGGAAGCAACGCTGGTCAAACGCATGGAAGAGCTCGGCATCGGCCGGCCCTCCACCTACGCTTCGACGCTGGCCGTGCTGCAGGAGCGCGATTATGTCCGCATCGACAAGAAGCGCCTGATCCCGGAAGACAAAGGCCGGCTCGTCACCGCTTTCCTAGAGGGCTTTTTCAAGCGCTACGTCGAATACGACTTCACGGCCGATCTGGAAGAGAAGCTCGATCTCATTTCCGACGGTAAGCTCGAGTGGAAGGATGTGCTGCGCGCCTTTTGGCGCGAATTCACCGGTGCGGTCGACGAGATCAAGGATTTGCGCGTCGGTGAGGTGCTGGAGGCCTTGAACGAAATATTGGGCCCCCACATCTTCCCGCCCAAGCCCGAGGGCGGCGACCCGCGCCAGTGTCCGAACTGCGGCGCCGGGCGGCTTAGCCTCAAAGTCGGCAAGTTCGGTGCCTTCATCGGCTGCTCCAACTATCCCGATTGCCGCTTTACCCGCCAATTCTCCGATACCCAGAACGGCGCACCGGAGGCCTCGACGCCGGAGGGCAAGCTGCTCGGCCAGGATCCCGACAGCGGCCTGCCGGTGACGCTGCGCAGCGGACGCTTCGGCCCCTACGTGCAGCTCGGTGACGCCGAGGGCGAGGAGAAGCCCAAGCGCGCCTCCGTGCCGCGCGGCATCGATGCCGCCAGCCTCGACCTCGAACGCGCGCTGCAACTTTTGGCGCTGCCGCGCGAAATCGGTCTGCATCCGGAGACCGCCAAGCCAATCACGGCCGGTATCGGCCGCTATGGGCCCTTCATCCTGCACGACGGCACCTACGCCAACCTGCCGAGCCTGGAGGAGGTGTTTGCGATCGGCATCAACCGCGCCGTCGTGCTCTTGGCGGAGAAAAAGGCCGGTGTCGGCAAGGGGCGATTCCAGCGCGCGGCCCCCACCGTCCTCAAGGAGCTCGGCGAGCATCCAAGCGAAGGCGGCAAGGTGCAGGTGCTGTCCGGTCGCTATGGCCCTTACGTCAAGCACGGCGAGGTCAATGCCACCCTACCCCGCGCCAAAGACCCCGCCGCGCTCAGCCTGAACGAGGCGGTCGAGCTGATCGCCGAGCGCCTCGCCAAGGGGCCGAGCAAGGCCAAGGGCCGCCGCAAAACCGGCAAGGGCGGCAGCAAGGGCGGCCAAGACGCCGCCGTCACCACGCCGGACAAGATCGCCAAGGGCAAGGTCAAGAAGGCCGACAAGGGCGACAAGACCACCAAGACCCCCAAGACCACGAAGGGCAAGCCCAAGAAAGTGAGCGGTACGCGCGAGGCGGCGGAATAGGCAAGGACCGGCAAGACGGTGCCCCGCAAGCGCAAAGAACCCCGGCCTGCGGCGGCCCTGCCAAGCAAAGACGAGATCCTCGAATTTGTGCGCGGCGCCAACGGCAAGGTCGGCAAGCGCGAGATTGCGCGTGCCTTCCGGGTCAAGGGCGGAGACCGTCCAGCGCTGAAAAAGATGCTGGCGGAAATGACCGATGCGGGTCTCATCAGCGGCAATCGCAAGACCTTTAAGGAGCGCGGCCAGCTGCCCCCCGTGGCGGTGCTCGCAATCGTGGCGCGCGATCCTGACGGCGAACTGATAGCCGAGCCGGCGGTCTGGGACCGCGCCGAGGGAGAAAAACCGCGCGCGCTCGTGTTGCTGCCCGCGCGAGCGCGCGGCGCCGCGGCGCCGGCGCTCGGACAGGGTGACCGCATCCTAGCGCGCCTGACGCGCCTCGAGACCCCAGACGTCGCCGGCTGTCGCTACGAGGCCGAACTCATCAAGCGGCTGCCCGCGGAAAAGCGGCGGCAACTGGGGATTTTCCGGCAGCATGCCAAAGGTGGCGGCGTCATCGATCCCATCGACCGCAAGGAGCTCAAGGAATGGCCGATCCAAGCGGGCGATGAGGGCGAGGCCAAGAACGGTGATCTTGTCCGCTTCGACCTCGTACGCTCGGGCCGCTATGGCGTGCCGCAAGCGCGCGTGCTGGAAAGCTTGGGCAATCCCCAGGGCGAGCGCAAGGTAAGCCTCATCGCCGTGCACGCCCACGGCATTCCGGACGAGTTTCCTGCCAACGTCCTGGCCGACATTGCCAAGCTCGAGGCGCCGACCCTGTCCGGCCGCACCGATCTGCGCGGCCTCAACCTGATCACCATCGATCCCGCCGATGCGCGCGACCACGACGATGCCGTGCATGCGGCCGCCGATGCCGACCCGAGCAACCCCGGTGGCTTTGTGCTGCACGTGGCCATCGCCGACGTCGCCCACTACGTGCGCCCGGGCAGCCGGCTCGACCATGAAGCACGCCTGCGCGGCAACTCGGCCTACTTTCCCGATCGGGTCGTGCCGATGCTGCCGGAGAAGATTTCCAACGATCTGTGCTCCCTGCAGGAGCGCCAGGAACGCCCGTGTCTGGCGGTGCGCATCGTCGTCGATGCCCAAGGCAACAAACGCCGGCACAGCTTCCAACGCGCCCTCATGCGCTCGGCCGCCAAGCTCACCTACGAGGAAGCCCAGGCCGCCATCGACGGGCGACCGAACGGCACCTGCCGACCGTTGCTCGACAGCGTGCTCAGACCACTATGGGCGGCCTATGCCGCCCTGGCGGTTGCCCGCGACCGCCGCGAACCTCTGCTGCTCGATCTGCCGGAGCGCAAGGTGCAGCTCGATGGACACGGCCGGGTAGCCCGCGTCGTCGTTCCCGAGCGGCTCGAGGCACACCGGCTGATCGAAGAGTTCATGATCCAGGCCAATGTTGCCGCGGCCGAGACGCTCGCCCTCAAGCATGCCCCCGTGATCTTTCGCGTGCACGAGGCGCCCTCGCGGGAAAAGCTCGTGGCGCTGCGCGAGTTCCTGGCGAGTCTCGAGCTCAAACTCCCGGGCGCGGCCACGCCGCGCGCTGGCGACTTCAACCGCGTGCTCGAACGTGCCAAGGCCATGCCGGCGCGCGAACTCGTCAACGAGGTCGTGTTGCGCTCCCAGTCCCAGGCCACCTATGCGGCCATCAACGTCGGCCACTTCGGCCTCAACCTTGCCCGCTACGCCCATTTCACCTCACCGATCCGGCGCTATGCCGATCTCTTGGTCCACCGCTCTTTGATCAAGACGCTCGGGCTTGGGGCCGGCGGCATTGGCGAGGACGAGGCGGCACGGCTCGGCGAAATCTGCGCCGCCCTGTCCGATACGGAGCGACGCGCCATGGCGGCCGAGCGCGAGACCATGGACCGGCTGATCGCTCAGTACCTGAGCGAGCGCGTCGGCGCCGAGTTCGCCGCCCGCGTCTCCGGGGTGACGCGCGTGGGCCTGTTCGTGCGGCTGGCGGAGAGCGGCGCCGATGGCTTCGTGCCCGCCGCAACCATTGGCGAGGACTACTACCGGCACCGGGAAGAGGAGCATGCCCTGATCGGCGACCGCACCGGCGCCGGCTATCGACTGGGCGATGCCGTCCGGGTGCGCCTGATCGAGGCCGTGCCTTCGGCCGGGGCGCTGCGTTTCGAAATGCTCTCGCCCGGGACCCGGCTCGGCTCCGCCGCCGGCAGGGGGCGCGGCCGTCGCGGGCTCGTGACGGCGCGGCGCACGCGGCAGCGCTGACGGCGTCCGTTCGCCCGCGGGCAGCCCCGCAAGACAAGCGAGCCGAACCCGAGTGGATACTTGACGCGCGGGGCAGAGCCGAGGGACGGTGTGCGCGCGGGGACACGGGATGGACATGACGGGCGAGGAGGCGAGGTCGGCGTCGGCTGCGGCGGCCAAAGCGCGGGCGCTGCGGCCGCGCGACGCAGCCACGCTCATCATTCTCGACACGACCTCGGGGGAGGCTCGCGTGCTCTTGGGGCGCCGGCGCCGGGATATGGTGTTCATGCCCGGCCGCTACGTGTTTCCCGGCGGCCGCGTCGATCGCGCCGACCGGCAGATTGCCGTTGAGCACGATATTGGCGCGAGCGAGCTCAAAAAGCTGATGGTTTGGATGAAGGGCACGCCGAGCCAAGCCCGCGCCCGCGCTTTGGCGCTGGCAGCCGTACGGGAGACCTTCGAGGAGGCGGGGCTGTTGATCGGCAGGCCGCTCGCGGCGCCGGTGCTCAACAAGGCGCCGGGCTGGCAGGCCTTCTATGCCGCTGGCTTTGCCCCGGCGCTCGCCCAGCTCACGTTTTTCGCGCGCGCCATTACACCCCCCGGCCGGCCGCGACGCTACGACACGCGTTTTTTCTGTGCGCCGGCCCAAGCGATCGTCCACCGTGTCGGCGTGGCTGACGGTGAGCTCTCCGATCTCGAATGGCATTCGATCGCGCAGGCGCGCGCGCTCGAATTGCCCAATATTACCCGCGTGGTGCTCGAAGACCTGGGAGAACGGGTTGCCGCCGGTGGCCTGGCCGCAGGGGATTTCCCGGTGCCGTTCTATCATCGCCGCAGCGGCAGCTACCGGCGGGATCTGATCACCGCCGAGGCAACGCTTGACTAACGGTTGCGGCCGAATACAGTGCCGGCGATCATCGCTGCGGAGACATCGCCATGGCCAAACCCGTCACCCAAAAGATCAAACTCCTGAGCTCGGCGGGAACCGGCTTCTTCTATGTCACCAAGAAAAACCCGCGCACGGTCACCGAAAAACTGTCCTTTAAAAAGTATGACCCGATTGCTCGCAAGCACGTGGCGTTCAAGGAAACAAAAATCAAATAGCCGGTGAGGCGCTGCCTCGCCCTCGCGCCAGCGGGCCCGCCTACCGCGCCGCACGCCATGGCATTGACTGCCGGAGCCCAGCGTCTCAAGCCGATCCCGGAGGTATTGCCGAGAAGTTCGACAGATTTTGCAAAAAATCTGGGAAATTGGTGGCCGGGTCCGTGACTGACATCGGCAGCGGGGTAGAAGTCCGAGCAGCCACGAACACCGGCCTGCCAAGTCGTGGACCAAAGAGGGCGTTGGCCAGACCTGGCGTTCGATCGTCCGGAGGCGGCATAACAAGAGGAGGCCACTCCTAGCCGCTTAGGACGATCACACCTCACGGGTCTCAGGAGATGCGGCGGACCTGAAAATCCGTGAGGATTCGAATGATATGCTGAGAGATGCGGCGCCGTTGCGGCGCGCTGCACCAAGTCCCGCTGATCCCCTCCTCCCGCAATTACCCCGGGTTAAGAAAGCAGATCGGCAGTCAAAATGCAATCCTCCCAATAGCTTGGTGGGCAAGCTTAAATGAGCGCGTGGTAACCGCGGCTAACGCCACGCCTTCCCGCCGCCTTTGGCAGCGGTCGCTTCAAGCCGAAAGAACGGCTGATGTTCCAAGTACTTAGGAGCTATGCGGGAGAGCTCGGCAGCTATGCGGCATCGGCCACCACGCGGTTGCGGCCTTTCTTTTTGGCGGCATAAAGCGCCCCATCGGCACGTGCCAGGAGCTGCTCCAAAGTGTCGTGCGGCCCTTCCAGGCTGGCGATCCCAACGCTGGCGGTGACGGGAATTTTGCTGTCGCGATTAATGTGAAAGAGCTCCGCTGCAATCGCGCGGCGCACGCGCTCGCCGATTTGACAGGCATCGGCCAGGTTTGTGGCGGGCATCAGGATGACGAATTCCTCACCGCCCAGTCGACAGGCCGTATCGACGGCGCGCGTGGTACGGCGAAACCGCGCCGCCAGCTCACGCAGGATGGTGTCCCCCGCCGCGTGGCCATAGGTGTCATTAATCGACTTGAAGTTGTCGACGTCGACCAGCAACACCGATAAGGGCTGACCCGCGCTCAGCGCCGCGCCGCCTAGGGCCTTGAGGTGCGCTTCCATGTACCTGCGATTGTTGAGGCCGGTGAGGGCGTCGGTGACGGCGAGCTCGACGCTTTCCTCGAGCCGGTCGCGCAGGTAATCGCCATGGCGTTTGCGTTTGATTTGCGTGCGCGCGCGCGCCGCAAGTTCGCTCTTGTCGATCGGACGCGTCAGGTAATCGTTAACGCCCATGTCGAGAGCGCGCAACAGCCGCGCTTGCTCGCTCGGTTCAACCAAGACGATGATGGGCAGGTGCCGCGTGCGCTCGAGCGAGCGCACCTGCCCGCACAGGCGTAAGCCGTCGGCATTGCCGAGGCTTAGGCTGACGATGAGGAGATCATATGGCTGCTCCGCCAGGCGCAGCATCGCCGCCAGCAGGTCGGTTTCGATGTCGATGCTATTGCGCGCTTCCAGCCAGGACAGGATGCGGCTCGCCACCCGGGCCTGATCCTCCACCAGCAGGATGCGGCCGGCGACCTTTTCCGCAAGGCCGGCGATCTCGCCGCTTTGCAGCTGCTTGAAATCGGCGCTGGTCGCCATGCGCAGCATCATCTCATCGCTCAGCGCCTTGAGGCGCGCGAGGTTCTTAACCCGCGTCATCAGCGCAATGTCATCGACCGGCTTCGTTAAGAAGTCGTCCGCGCCCGCCTCCAGCCCCCGCACCTTGTCGGAGGCCTGATCCAGCGCGGTGACCATGACGATCGGCAGCTGCGCGGTTGCCGAGCTGCTCTTGATCTGACGACAGACCTCAAAGCCGTCCATGCCCGGCATCATGACGTCGAGCAACACCACATCGATCGGGCTCGCGTGCACGACGGCGAGGGCCTCTTCGCCGCTACGCGCGGTCAGCACTTCGAAGTACTCGGCGTTAAGGCGGGCCTCCAGCAGCTTGACGTTGGCGAGAATGTCGTCAACGACCAGAACGCGGGCAGTCATAAGGGAATACCTTTACGCTTCCAGACCCGAGGCTCTCAGGCTTCACCAAGGTACCGCCGAACGGCCGCAAGAAAGGTCACGACCGAGATCGGCTTGGAGATATAAGCCTCGCAGCCGCCCTGTCTGATGCGCGCCTCGTCACCCTTCATGGCGAACGCCGTCACCGCGATCACGGGGATCTCGCGCAGATCGTCATCGTCCTTTAACCACTTGGTGACTTCGAGACCGGAAACCTCCGGCAGCTGGATGTCCATCAGGATCAGGTCCGGCCGGTGCTCGCGCGCCAGCTTCAGGGCCTCCATGCCGGTTCGGGTCTGCAGGGTGCGATAACCGTGGGCATCGAGCAGATCGTGGAAGAGCTTCATGTTGAGCTCGTTGTCCTCCACGATGAGCACAGTCTTGGGGAGCTGGCGCGCCTCAGGCTGCCGGCCGGCGATGGCCCCGATGCTTTCCTGATACGTCATGCGGCGGCCCGCTCTCCCGCTCCGCGTACTCCTGCACCGATTCTACGCGGCTCTGGCAGCCAACTCTGCTTCAGAACAGCTAACCAACTGTTTAAGATGCCCCCGGCACCGACCGGCAAAGAGGCGTAAAAGGCAATATGCTTAAGTCCGCTCAAAGGGGGCATCCGGTCGACCGCGAAACGGCGGAAACAATTGCCGCGCAAGGGCTTGCGTTCCTGACAGCGGACGCCCACCGGCTGCAACGCTTCCTGGCCTTGACGGGCTTGCAGCTGGACGATCTCAGGACCCGCCTCGGCGCGAGGGAAGTTCTGGCGGCGGCGTTAAGTTTCCTGGCCGCGGACGAATCACTGCTCTTGACCTTCGCGGCCAGCCATCACGTTGCCCCGGAAATGATCGCCGCCGCCCTGGCGCGCCTGGACAGCGCCGATGGCCAATAAAGCGCCGTCCTCGCCCTGCCGGATCGGCATCGACCTTGGCGGCTCTAAGATCGCCGGCGTCGCGATTGGCGAGGCGGGCGCCATCCTCGCGACCCGGCGCATCGCCGCACCGCAACACGATTACGCCGCCACCCTTCGGGCTATTGCCGAGATGGTGGGGGCGCTCGAGCAGTCGGCCGGCCGGCCGGCCACGGTCGGCATCGGCATGCCCGGGTCGATCGCCCCCGGCGGTGGCGGCGTGCAGAATGCAAACTCCACCTGGCTCAACGGCAAGCCGTTCGCCAGCGATCTCGAACAGTGTGTTGCCAAGCCCGTGCGCCTTGCCAACGACGCCAACTGTTTTGCCCTCTCGGAGGCCGTCGACGGCGCCGGCGCCGGCGCCCGCTCGCTGTTCGGCGTTATCCTCGGCACCGGTTGCGGCGGCGGCCTGGTGTTTGAGGGCAAGTTGATCGACGGGCCGCGCGGGACCGGCGGCGAGTGGGGACACAATCCGCTCCCCTGGGCCGAGGCCCGCGAACATCCGGGCCCGCCGTGTTGGTGCGGTCGCCGCGGTTGCATGGAAAAATGGGTCTCCGGCCCGGCGCTAGAGAGCGATCACCTGCAGCATACGGGGGTGGCGCTTTCGGCGACGGCTATTGCCGCCAATGCCGGCGCCGGACAAGCGCAGGCGCGCGCCTCGCTGGAGCGCCACGCTAGCCGGCTCGCCCGCGGCCTCGCCCACGTGGTCAACATCTTCGATCCTGAACTCGTGGTGTTGGGCGGTGGGCTGTCACAGCTCGACCACCTCTACAGCCGGTTGCCGGGGTTGATGGCGCCCTACATTCTGGCGCGCGATACGCGCGTGATCGTCAAGCCACCCCGCTGGGGAGATGCAAGCGGCGTGCGCGGTGCCGCCTGGCTGTGGCCGTAAGCGCGTGATGGGGCTGCGAGCCTTTGCCTTCCCGCTCCCCGGCTCGGCGGGCCAAGGGTGCTTGCCGCGGCGCGCCTACTTGGGCTGATCGCACTTGCTTGGTTCGTGAAAGGTGATCTGGGCGAGCTCGCCCTGGATTGCGAACTCGCCGTAGTCGATGAACAGCTTGCGACTGACACCGTTCTCAAAGAACCAAAACGTCAGCTCGTAGACCGGCACCGCGTCGCTCTTATCGGAGTTCGGCTCGAAGTAGCCGATCGAAACCGGCCAAGCCGCAATCGTGTCGAGCCGCTCGGCATTTTTCACCCGCACCAACTTGCGGTTACCGCCGGCGGGAATCATCCGGCCGATCACCGAGATGGTGTCGTAGACCTTCTCGCCCTTTTCGGAGCCGTCGTAGAGGTCGGCGCGGAAGGAGCGCTTGCCCGTGTGCGCAGCATCGAGCAGCGCGATCGAGTGTTGGATGGGGAAGTAGACGCGCTGCGGCAGAGCCAGATGCTTGGTCACGGGCTTGGTCAGTTCGACCTTGGCCGCGTCGGCGGCGTTGGCGCGTGCCGCATCGCCGGCGGTCGCTTCCGTGGGCTTCTCGTCGCGGAACTGGCTGGAATTGAAGCGAAACCGTTTGCCGCTCCCTTCCTCCCAGCTCGAGGACCGCAAGTCCGTCAGCGTCGCGGCGCCCTTCTGATTCGTCATTTGCGTGACGAAGCGCATGTTCTGCGTGTAGCCCTCGCAGGCCGAGCCCGTCAGTTCGTAGACCATGCGGCCCGAAACCGCCGTCACGCCGGCACCGCCGCGCGCCTCCGCCAGGGTCATCTCGTAGATGGCGCGATGCGGCGCCAGCACGACGTGCTGTGCGCCGGCCCAGGTCGGCGTGGACGCCAGTTGCAGGGCCGCGCCGGCAGCCAAGGCTGCGAGCCTGGAAGTGGGGTGCATCATTGTGCCTTCTTTCCCAAACAGAAGGGCGGTACTAGGGCCTGCACGCTCCCGGTGGGTGCGCTGCAGCGACCCCTCTCTAGCAGAGGGCGCCTGCTGTGCACAGAAGGGCGCACCGGAAATGATCGCACAAAACGGCACGCGATGGGATAACGATGGCCAAAGCGCCGCCTGCTCCGAGGCCGGGCCGCCGACCGGTAACTGAGAGCGTAGCCCTCGATCGGGGTATCTTTGTTCGCCCGATCGCACACCGTGGGCTGCACAATAGGAGCCGCGGGCTGCTTGAGAACACCGAGCCCGCCTTTGTAGCCGCCATCGACCATGACTACGGCATCGAGTGCGACCTGCAGCCGGCACGCGACGGCACGCCAATGGTGTTTCACGATGCAACCCTCGACCGGCTGGTGGGGGCGCGCGGACGCATCGTCGCACACACGCCCGCCGAACTCAGCCGACTGCGCTACAAAGACCAGACCATCGGCATTCTCACCTTCCGGGATCTGCTCAAACTGGTCGCTGGGCGGGTGCCCTTGCTGGTCGAGATCAAAAGCGATGGCCGCATGCCGAAACGCTTCTTGGCCGCCATCGCCGAGGAGGCCTTGGACTATCGCGGGCCGATCGCGCTTATGTCCTTCGATCGTGCGGTGGTCGGCGAGCTCGCCAAGCTGGCGCCGCAGCTGCCACGCGGCATCGTCATCGGCAGCCATCAGCTCGCCAGCAATTGGTGGGCGGGGCCGAGCACGGCGGGACAGAATGCCGCCGTCGCCACCCTGCTCAAAAAAGCGCCGCCGGATGTCAGTTTTTTTGCCATCGACGTGCGCATGCTCGAAGCCGCCAAGGCTTGGCTGGCGCAGCACGCCCCGGCAGCCTTGCTGTTCACCTGGACCGTCCGCACCGCCAAAGAGCGCGCCGCCGCGGCCCGCTGGGCCGATGCGCCGATCTTCGAAGTCGCCGAGCGGGCCGGCGCGGCAGCCATGTCTTGACGGGAAAGCTGGAGGTCGCGCAACGGCCGTTGTCTCGGGAGCCTCCTCGTGTGATCCTCCCCGTGCGCGCTCCCCCGCGCATCAAACCACATCTTTGACCGGCAAAACGCTGATGGCCATGAGCAGACCGTGTGAGGCCCGGGTCGAGGTGACATCCCGGATCGGCGATATCGCGCCGCAGGCGTGGGACGCCTGCGCCAACCCGGATCCCGCCACCTACAATCCTTTCCTCGCGCACGCCTTCCTCAAGGCGCTTGAGGATGCCGGCGCGGTTGGTGGCCGCACCGGCTGGCTGCCCCAACACCTTGCGCTCAAGCTCGGCGGCGAGGATACGCTCGCGGCCTGCGCCCCCTGTTATGTGAAATCGCATAGTCAGGGCGAGTATGTGTTCGACCGCGGTTGGGCCGAGGCCTACGAGCGCGCCGGCGGCAGCTATTACCCCAAGCTGCAGATCGCGGTGCCTTTCACGCCGGTCCCGGGCCGGCGGCTGCTGGCGCGGCCGGGGCCCGATGCAGATGCCAATGCCATGCTGCTGGCGACCGCCGCCGTCGAACTCGTCGAGCGCAATGATCTATCGGGCCTGCACCTCACCTTCCTCACGCAGGCCGAGTGGTTGCGCCTGGGCGACAAGGGATTCCTGAAGCGCACCGATCAACAGTTCCACTGGAACAACGCCGGCTACGCCAGCTTTGATGCGTTTCTGGCCTCCCTTGCCTCGCGCAAGCGCAAGGCCGTGCGCAAGGAGCGCGAAGCGGCCTTGAGCGGCGGGCTCGAGATTACCCGGCTCGCGGGCGCCGCCATCACCGAGGCCAGCTGGGACGCCTTGTTCACCTTCTACATGCAAACCGGCTCGCGCAAGTGGGGTCGCCCCTACCTCAACCGCAAGTTCTTCTCGCTGTTGGGCCAGGCCATGGGCGAGCGCTGTCTGATCGTCCTGGTCAAGCGGGCGTCGCGGCCGATCGCCGGCGCCTTGCATCTGATCGGCGGCGACTGTCTCTACGGGCGCTATTGGGGTGCCATCGAACACCATCCCTGCCTGCATTTCGAGGTCTGCTACTATCAGGCCATCGAATTCGCCATCGAACACAAGCTCGCGCGCGTGGAGGCCGGCGCGCAGGGCGAACACAAGCTCGCCCGCGGTTACCTGCCGACCAGCACGTATTCGGCGCACTTCATAGCCGATCCCGGCCTGCGCCGCGCCATCGCCGACTATCTCAAACGCGAACGCGCCTACGTCGATGCCGCCGGCAAAGAGCTCGCCGAATACGCACCCTTCCGCAAAGGTCCCCTATCGAACCGGACCTGAAGCGTGCGCGTTCGCCACCAGATAGGTTCGCAGTGCCCAAAGCCGCTCCAGCTCGGCGCCGCCCAAACCCTGCACCCATCCGACAATCAGCAAGATTAAGATCGCCGCGGCGATCAGCGTATCACTCAATCGCTCGCCAGCGAGAGATGCCTCGTCCGTCATGGCACAGTACCCGCCCTCAAAGCGCCGCACTGTCGGCGAAGCCCAGACGCGGTCGTTTGCCAATTTGCGCTCGCACGCGAGCGATACCTTGCTATCACAGCAAAGCATTGGCGTTCGCTAAGGGCGCCAGGAGTTCTCGCTCTGAGGTTAGCAATCGATGAACGGCAGCGGCCACCGTCGGCCGCCGCTGCCGAGATAGAGGCAGCCGCTGGCGTGCTTGCGCTTGACGCGCCGCAAGCTGCCTGCGACAGATCGAAAAGGATCGGCCCTGTGCGGGAGCATTTCATGCGTAGCTATGATGCCAATAACATTTTCGCCAAAATTTTGCGTGGCGAGTTGCCTGCACACAAAGTTTACGAAGACGACGAAACGATTGCCTTCATGGACATCATGCCCCGCTGCGAGGGGCATACGCTGGTCGTGCCGAAGAGCTCGGCTCGCAACCTGCTCGATGCCAATGCAGCCCAGCTTACGGCCTGCATGAAGACGGTGCAGAAGGTGTCACTGGCGATCATGAAGGCTTTCAACGCCGACGGCATCACGCTGCAGCAGTTCAATGAACCCGCGGGCGGCCAAGTCGTCTTCCACCTACACTTCCATGTGCTGCCCCGGCGCGAGGGCGTCACGCTTGGTCCGCACACCTCGAAGATGGAAAAGCCCGAAGTCCTGACGGCGAACGCTGAGAAGATCAAAAGGGCGCTGGCGGCTCAATGAGCCGTTGGGCGAAGGATCCGGATGCGGCCGCAGACGCCCTGATTGAACGCAGCCTCGACGGCCTCGAGCTTTCCGGCCGGATCCTGATTGCCAATCCCTCGGGCGGGCTCCCCGCCATGCTGGCTGCGCGCGGCCTCGCCTTCCAACGCTGGGACCGTCGGCTGAGTGCCGGCGGCTCGGCACGACCCTGGCCGCCCCCAGGACCATTCGACGTCGCCATCGTGCGCCTGGCCAGGGCCAAGGACGAGCAGGAGATGGTGCTGCACGCCGTCTTGAGCGTACTGGCCCCGGACGCCCGCCTCTTCATCTACGGCGGCAACGACGAAGGCATCCGCTCGGCGGCGAGCGTGCTCGGGAGCCTTTGTGGAGCAACCGCGAGCATTGCCAAACGCGGCCATGGCCGACTGCTCGCCGCGCGGCGGCCACCGCAGCTCGACACGTTGCGCGGAGAGCTTGCCGCCTGGCGCCGGCCAACGCGTCTTAGTATCGCCGGTCAGCTGCGCGACTGGGTGAGCTATCCCGGGCTGTTCGCCGCCGATCGGATCGATGAAGGCACCGAGCTCCTCATCGGCACGCTGCCGTCCCTGCCGGCGGGCGCGCGCGTTGCCGACTTCGGCTGCGGCTCCGGGGTAATCGCCGCGGCCCTCGCGATGGCGCCGGATATCGGCCTCGACCTGATCGATCACGACAGTGTGGCACTCCTGGCCGCCAAGGAAAATGTGCCCACCGGCCAGGCCATTCTCGCCTCCTCGCTCAGCGCCGTGGCGGGGCTTTGGGATGCGATCTTTTCCAACCCTCCGCTGCATGCCGGCATGGCCGAGAGCCACGCCGCCTTGACGCAGCTCATTGTCGAGGCACCCGCGCAGCTGCGGCGCGGCGGCCTCCTGCAGCTGGTGCTGCAGCGCCGCCTGCCGGTCGAAGATCTGCTGGCGCAGCACCTCGGCCAGGTCAGGATCTTGGCCGACAACGGACGCTATCGCGTCTGGAGCGCGCGTCGCCGCTAGCCGACGCTGCGCCGCGCCCCACGCCGAAGGCAAAGTTCGCGCCAGGCACGCAGCGAACCTTGCCTTGCCCCCTACTCTTCTTTGCGGCGCGGCACGCTGGGAACGGTGCCACTGGGCCGCGGTCGCTCCTTGCGATCCTTCGGGCCGGGCAGGGCCTTGCGCGGGGTTGCCTCCACCAGGGCCGGGCCGTCCTCGCTCTCCTCCTCATCGAGGTCGTCTTCGCCCTCTTCCTTCACCCGCTTGGGTTTGGGTTCGGCGGGGAGGTACTCGAAGGCCAGCTTGCGCTCGCTGTCTTCGCCCTCGACCAGAACCCGCACGGTGCCGCCGTGCTCCAACTTGCCAAACAGCAACTCATCGGCGAGCGGCTTCTTGATGTGCTCCTGGATCACCCGCGCCAGTGGGCGGGCGCCGAACTTCTCGTCGTAGCCCGTGTCGGCCAGCCAACGCGCGGCCTCTTCCGAGAGCTCGATGGTGACGCCGCGGTCGGCCAGCTGCGCCTCGAGCTGGAACACGAACTTCTCCACCACCTTCATGATGACGTCGTGCGGCAGCCCGGAGAAGGCAATGACGGCGTCAAGCCGATTGCGAAACTCGGGCGTAAACATGCGGTTGATGGCCTCCGTATCGTCGCCCTCACGTTTTGAGCGGTTGAAGCCCATCGGCGGGCGCGCCATATCGGATGCTCCCGCATTGGTGGTCATGATCAGAATGATGTTGCGGAAATCGACCGACTTGCCGTTGTGATCGGTGAGCTTGCCGTGGTCCATCACCTGCAGCAGGATATTGAAAAGATCCGGGTGCGCCTTCTCGATTTCGTCGAGCAGCAGGACGCTATGGGGATGCTGGTCGACACCATCGGTCAACAGCCCGCCCTGATCGAAACCGACATAGCCTGGAGGGGCGCCGATCAGGCGCGATACCGTGTGCTTCTCCATGTACTCCGACATATCGAAGCGCAAGAGCTCAACGCCCATCAACGCCGCCAGCTGCTTGGCGACCTCGGTCTTGCCAACACCGGTGGGGCCGGAGAACAGATAGCAGCCGATCGGCTTTTCCGGCTCGCGCAAACCGGCGCGCGACAGCTTGATGGTGCTGGCCAGGGCTTCGATCGCCTTGTCCTGGCCGAACACCAGGCGCTTGAGATCCTTGTCGATATTGACCAGTACTTCGGCATCGGATTTGCTGATGGTCTTGGGCGGAATACGCGCCATGGTGGCGACCGTTGCCTCCACCTCCTTCACGGTGATCTTCTTTTTGCGCTTGTTCTCCGGCACCAGCATCTGCGAGGCACCGGTCTCATCGATCACGTCGATGGCCTTGTCGGGGAGTTTGCGATCGTTGATATACTTGGCGGACAGCTCCACCGCCGCCTTGATCGCATCGTTGGTGTACTTGAGCTTGTGATACTCCTCAAACACCGTTTTCAAGCCGCGCAGGATCTCGATGGAATCCTCAACCGTCGGTTCCTTGATGTCGATTTTTTGGAAGCGACGCACCAGCGCACGATCCTTCTCGAAGTGCTGGCGATACTCCTTGTAAGTCGTGGAGCCGATGCAGCGCACGGTGCCCGACTGCAGCGCCGGCTTGAGAAGGTTGGAGGCATCCATGGCGCCACCGGAGGTGGCGCCGGCGCCGATCACGGTATGGATCTCGTCAATGAACAAGATCGCACCCGGGAAGTTCTCGACCTCCTTCATGACCGCCTTCAGGCGCTCTTCGAAGTCGCCGCGGTAGCGCGTGCCGGCCAGCAAGGCCCCCATGTCGAGGGCAAAAATCGTCGAGTCCTTCAAGACCTCGGGCACATCACCGTTGACGATTCTACGCGCCAGACCCTCGGCGATCGCCGTCTTGCCGACCCCTGGGTCGCCGACGAACAGGGGGTTGTTCTTCTGGCGGCGGCATAGCACCTGAATTCGTGCGCAGCACCTCGCTCTCGCGGCCGATCAACGGGTCGATGCGTCCGCTCTTGGCCTTCTTGTTGAGGTTCACGCAATAGGTGTTGAGCGCATCCTGGGCCTGTTTCTTGTCGTCGCCCTTGCCGCTCGCCTCTTGCTCCTCGTCGACCCCGCGCACGTGCTTGGGATCGGACATCCCTGGCCGCTTGGCGATACCGTGGCTGATGTATTGCACCGCATCAAACCGCGTCATCTCCTGCTCCTGCAGGAAAAAGGCCGCGTGGCTCTCGCGCTCGGCAAAAATCGCCACCAGCACGTTGGCGCCGGTCACCTCCTCGCGTCCGGAGGATTGCACATGCACGACCGCGCGATGAATGACGCGCTGGAACCCGGTGGTGGGTTGGGCATCCGTCGAGCCCTTGACGAACAATCCGACCAGCTCGTTGTCGAGGTATTCGGTAACGCGGGCCCGCAAGCCGTCGAGATCGACCGAACACGCCCGCATCACCGCCGAGGCGTCTCGATCATCCAACAGCGACAGCAGGAGGTGCTCGAGCGTCGCGTACTCATGATGGCGATCGTTGGCATGTTCGATGGCGCGATGCAGCGCCGCTTCCAGGCTCTGGGAGAATGCGGGCACGTGCTAGGTCACTCCTTTTCCATGGTGCATTGCAGAGGATGCTGATGCTGGCGCGAGAAGTCCATCACTTGTGCAACCTTGGTCTCTGCGATTTCATAGGTATAGACCCCACAGATGCCGACGCCCTTTTGGTGCACATGCAGCATGATGCGTGTGGCTTCCTCACGACCCTTGTTGAAAAAGCGCTCCAGCACATGCACGACAAACTCCATCGGCGTGTAGTCGTCGTTTAACAAAAGCACCTTGTAGAGGCTGGGCTTCTTGGTTTTCGGCCGGGTCTTGGTGATGAGACCGGTCTTGCCTTCCTCGTCGCCTCGTGAGCCGTTCTTGCCGGCCATGCGCATGAGAGTTCCTGCTGTGCTCGCCACCCTGGGACCAAAACTGCGCACTGCCTCGGCCGCTGCCGCGGAAGCGCAAATCACCCCGGCATTTTGCGATAGCCTGGCGCCTTACGCAAACCTCACCGTGCCGCTTGCTTATTTGGGAGAGGCGACGGCAGAATCCAACCTCGGCGCGACCGACCGCACGGCACCCAACAAAAATGGCTCGGGCGAACGCAGGGGTCCGCCCGAGCCTGTTGCTGTTTCGGCGTTTGGCTTGAGGTCAGCGCGCGTTTTGCAGCGCCTTCTCCACTGGCTTATAGGCTTCCTTGGCCCACTCGGCGTAAAGGCCGCCGATTTTGGACATCTGGTGGAGGTAACCGTCATAGGCGCGGCGCGCATAGCCAGATTGGATTTCCATGGCCTGCTCCATCGACTTTGCCGAGAGCAGTTTCTCGAAGGTGGCCGTGCCCTCTTCGAAGGAGCGTTTGGTATAGTCGGTCATCTCGACGGCAATAGCCTGCCAACCCTTGCTCCACTCACCAAACATCTTCATGACAGCGTCCATGTTGTATTGACCGAATTTGTGGATATCTTCGACGTTCTTCAGCATTGGAATGATCCTATGGGCTCGTACCTGCGGGGGGAACTTCAGCGGGCTTAACGATGCTTGGCTGCTTGCCCAAGCGTGATATATGCACTGCACAAAAAATGTCAACGCCTTTTGCTGCAATGCAGCATGCGACATCTGTGAGCAGCGCTGGCGGGGCGGCAGCAGCCTCCTGTTAACCACCCCGGCGCTAGCATCACGCCCTAGACCTTCCGGCGCGCGAAGCGCCTCACCGACGCCCAAAACAGCTGCTGGCCTAGCTCGTTAGGGCATACGGGTGCGCAGGCGTGGGGGTCGGTGCAGCCCGACGGGGCTGTGCAGGCGGAGGGAGAGGGGAAGTGGCGCTATCTCGATTTTGGTTACGGCCATCGCGCCGCCATGGCAAGGGGCTGGCAGCGATCCTGTTCGCGGCCGTGTTCGGGCTATGTGCGAGCCACGCCCGCGCCAGCGACAAGCACGCAGCCCTCCTGCTTGACGTCAACAGCGGCCAAATCCTCTATCAAAGCGCCGCCGATGCGCCCCGCCACCCGGCCTCGCTCGCCAAGCTGATGACCCTCTATCTCGTCTTTGAACGGCTCGAGCAGGGCAAGCTCGACTACCAGACCAAGCTCAAGGTCTCGGCCCACGCGAGCGCCGCGGCCCCCTCCAAACTCGACCTCGAGCCGGGCGATGAGATCGCCGTCATCGAGGCAATCAAGGCCTTGATCACCAAGTCGGCCAATGACGTGGCGGTCGCCTTCGCCGAGCACATTGCCGGCAGCGAAGAACGCTTCGCCCGCCTGATGACCGAGAAGGCGCGGCAAATCGGCATGGCTGCTACCACCTTCCGGAATGCCTCGGGCCTACCCGACGACGAGCAGGTGACGACGGCGCGCGACATGGCGACCCTGGCGCTGCGTCTGATGGATGACTTCCCCAAACTCTATCCGCTGTTTGCCACGCGCACCTTCACCTACAAGGCGGAGACCTTTCGCAACCACAATAGCCTGCTGTTTCACTACCAGGGCACCGACGGCCTGAAGACCGGCTACACGCGCGCCTCCGGCTTCAATTTGGTGGCGTCGGTACGGCGCGGGCGCAAGCACATGCTGGGCGTTGTGTTCGGCGGCTCGACGGCGGCCGCGCGCAACACGACCATGCGCGCGCTGATCAACAACGGCCTCGTCAAGGGCGCCGCCGAGGCGACGCGCAGGCGCACCGTCGTTGCAGCTGCGCCGCCCGCGGCCAAGGCAGCCAGCACCCGCCCCTCGCCGGTTGCCGAGCCGCGGCCATCGCTCAAATCGTCGCCGGCGGCCGAACCAGGGCCGCCAAGCACGCCCACCGCGTCGGCAACGCGCATCGAATTGGCCCAGGTGAGGCCCGTGCACGTCGGCCGAAGCCCGCCAGCGCAAGGGGCGGGAGAGGAAGGCACCCCAGCGGCAACGACGATTGCCGCCTTAATCGAGCGCAGCGTGCGCCAGGACGGGCAACCGGAGCCCGACGACCTTGCCTCCTCGGCGCCGCCCGGCGCGCCAAGGCCAGCAGCGCCGCAAGCCGCGCCGCCGGCGTCCGGGCCAACCTTGCTGTCGCCGCCGCGGCTCGTGCGCGGCAGTCCGCCATCGACGCTTGCCGACCAGGCCCTCAACTTGCGTCGCGATGCGCCTTTGGGCGAGGCCGCGGGGGCACCAGCTGCGGCCTGGGCCGGTGGTGGCATGGCCATCCAGATCGGGGCCTACCAGAGCGTCGATGAGGCCCAGCGGCGGCTGGCGTGGGTGCGCCAACGGGCGACCGCGGTGGTCGGTCAACATGAAGCCGTGACGCAACCGGTGAAGCAGGGTGAGAAGCTGTTTTATCGGGCGCGTTTTGCCGGCTTCGATGGGGCGGCGGCGGCCTCCGCATGCAAAGAACTGCGCGCGCTCAAAGTCGAATGTCTGGTCCTGCGCGCCGACTGAAGGGCGATTTGCGCGCGGCAGCGCTCAGTGCAGACGAAACTCGCCGTCGATGAGGCGCAGCTCCGCGGGCGCGATCAGCCGCTTGTGCGCCACTTTCACGCTGTGCAGCTTGCCGTCGAGATTGCGCACCCAGAAATCCAAAAAATGCGTCAAGCGCGGGAAGCGCGGATGCACATCGTATTCCTGCCAGACAAAACTCTGCAGCAGGAGCGGATAGTCCGGCAAGCGATAGAGGATCTCCGCGGTTGTTAGGCTGAAGCCCGCAAGCTGGGTTCGAAAGTCGCGATCAGGCATGGGTGTCCCCTGACCTCAAGGTCCGCTGCACGTCGTCCGATGCTAGCCGACTTTGCTGATTCACAAGTTGCATAGTTCCCACAACTGATCTCATCTCTATCGTCTCGGCTCATCTCTCTCGTGCGGGCGCACCGCACCGTCGGCTCGAAGTTTTTTCGCGTCCACGCCGGCGCCTTTGTCCTTTGGCGCCTTTGTCCTTTGGCGCCTTTGTCCTTTTTTGTCGGCGACGCGGACAAGCCACGCCATCGACCATCGAAAACGACGCGTGGTGACGACGAGTTCCCCCACCTCAACCGGAACGGACCAATGACCCGCCGCGCCTCGCGCAGCAGCACTGTGTCGACAGTGCCAATGACGCCCCGCGGCGAGCGGGGAAGGGCAGCGTTCGCCATCCCCGCGCCAGGTTCCCCCGCGTTGGGCTTGCCCGGCGCAATGGCCTGAAGCGCTCAAGCGCCTTGTGCCGATAGGGCGTGAACGGGGAGCCCACCCCACATTTCCCAGGCGGACCTGAAGGCGGACCGCGTCCCAAGGAAGGCGGGCAACATCGACCCCCCCCCGCTAAGGGCAATGGCGCCGACGGCCGGGCTCGGATAAAAACCCAAAACCCTGGGGCCGGTCCTCGCCTCCGGGCTCAACCTTCGCCTTCCCCACCCTGGGCCATGCCTTGGCCACTTCCCTCGCACGCCCCGCCTTTCCCCGCCTTTCGGCTTCCCCGCATTTCGGCCTTTCTCTGGCTTTTCCCGGGCCCTCGCCGAGCCGTCGCCTGGCACTCTCCCCTTGACACTGCTAACAGGGCTTTTTATTACCGTCGCCGATGCCGATCGGGCACCCCTGACGGGCGATGAGGTCGGCGCGGGGTGGTTTGGTCCAAATCCAACGGACGACCGCCAAAAACTGAGGAAAATTTGTTCTACAGGAGTGAGGTAGAGGCCATGAAGTTTCGCCCTCTGCACGATCGCGTGGTCGTGCGTCGCGTCGACGAGGAGACCAAGACCGCCGGCGGCATCATTATCCCGGACACTGCGAAAGAAAAGCCGATGCAAGGCGAGATCCTCGCCGTTGGCCCCGGCGCCCGGGATGAGGCCGGCAAGCTGGTGCCGCTCGACGTCAAGAAAGGTGATCGGGTGCTGTTTGGCAAATGGTCCGGCACCGAGGTCAAGATCGATGGCGAGGAGCTGCTCATCATGAAGGAGAGCGACATCCTCGGGATCATCGAAGGAAAAGCTTCGGTGCGCGCCGCGGCCTGACCGCCGAGCGCGTCACAAGCTTGTTTCGCGGCCTGCAAACTGCGCTGTTGCCACGGGCGCAAGCAACACGTGACCATGAGGCGCGTGTGAACCCGGGCACATAGCGTGCATGGCCGCGGTGGCTGGTCGGCGCAGACCGGTCAGAAATGACGAGAAGGCTCGCCCTTCGCTACAACATGGAGGTGCCAGACGATGGCAGCAAAAGATGTCAAGTTCGCCCAGGACGCCCGCGAGCGCATGTTGCGCGGCGCCGATATCCTGGCCAATGCCGTTAAGGTGACGCTCGGCCCCAAAGGCCGCAACGTCGTGCTCGAGAAATCCTATGGTGCGCCCCGCGTCACCAAGGATGGCGTGACCGTCGCCAAGGAGATCGAGCTCGACGACAAGTTCGAGAACATGGGCGCGCAGATGCTGCGCGAGGTTGCCTCCAAGACCTCGGACGTCGCCGGCGACGGCACCACGACGGCAACCGTACTGGCGCAGGCGATTGTGCGCGAAGGCGCCAAGTCGGTCGCCGCTGGCGCCAATCCGATGGACCTGAAGCGCGGTATCGACCGCGCCGTCAACCTGGTGGTTGAGGAGCTCAAGGCCAAGTCGAAGAAGGTGACGTCCAACGACGAGATTGCCCAGGTCGGCACCATCTCGGCCAATGGCGATCGCGAAATCGGCAAAATCATTGCCGAGGCCATGAAGAAAGTCGGCAACGAGGGCGTGATCACGGTGGAAGAGGCCAAGAGCCTCGAGACCGAGCTCGAGGTGGTCGAGGGCATGGAGTTCGACCGCGGCTACATTTCGCCCTACTTTATTACCAACGCCGACAAGATGCTGGCCGAGCTGGAAAACCCCTACATCCTCATCAATGAGAAGAAGCTCTCCTCGCTGCAGAGCATGCTGCCGTTGCTCGAAGCGGTGGTGCAGGCCGGTAGGCCGCTCCTGATCATTGCCGAGGACGTCGAGGGCGAGGCGCTGGCGACCTTGGTGGTCAACAAGCTGCGCGGCGGCCTCAAGGTGGCCGCCGTGAAGGCACCGGGCTTCGGCGACCGCCGCAAGGCCATGCTCGAAGACATCGCCGTCCTGACGGGCGGCCAGATGATCAGCGAGGACATCGGCATCAAGCTCGAGAACGTCGGCCTCGACATGCTGGGCAAGGCCAAGAAGGTTTCCATCGACAAGGAGAACACCACCATCGTCGATGGCGCCGGCAAAAAGGCCGACATCGAGGCGCGCGTGAAGCAGATCAAGGCGCAGATCGAGGAAACGACCTCCGACTACGACCGCGAGAAGCTGCAGGAGCGCTTGGCCAAGCTCGCCGGCGGCGTGGCCGTGATCAAGGTCGGCGGCGCCACCGAGAGCGAGGTAAAGGAGCGCAAGGATCGTGTCGATGACGCGCTCCACGCCACACGCGCCGCGGTGGAAGAAGGCATCGTCCCCGGCGGCGGTGTCGCCCTCGTGCGCGCCATGAAGGCGCTCGAGAACCTGAAGGCGGAGAACGACGACCAGAAGGTCGGCATCAACATCGTTCGCCGCGCCCTGCAAGTGCCCGCCCGCCAAATCGTGCAGAATGCAGGCGAGGACGGCTCCATCGTGCTCGGCAAGATTCTCGAGCAGTCCAAATATACCTACGGCTACAACGCCCAGACCGGCGTCTACGGCGACCTCGTCAGCGAGGGCGTCATCGACCCAACGAAGGTGGTGCGCAACGCGCTACAGGGTGCGGCCTCAATCGCGGGTCTCTTGATCACCACCGAGGCCATGGTGGCCGAGCGTCCCAAGGACGCCCCGCCGCCAATGCCCGGCGGTCCCGGCGGCATGGGTGGCATGGGCGGCATGGGCGGTATGGGCGGTATGGACTTCTAAGGGTCCGCGCCACGTCCAAGAGCACCGGGCGGTTTTGCCCAAAGAGGCCCCGGCGACCTTCGCCGGGGCTTTGCTTTAGCCGCGCTGCGCCCGCAGCAGAGCTCATTTGATCGAGCCGTAGATTGGCCGACAGCCAGCTCGGCTCCGGCGTCGCGTTGGCGATCCTGTTCCAGAGGAACTCCCCGATCAATGAGCGGTAGGCACCCGCGGCATTGAATGCGACGAAATAAAGCCCCGGCTCCGGCACCGCCGTCGCCACCGCGTTCTTTCCTCTCTCGCCGGGGCTGAAGATGTGCCGTTGATGGCGCCGTCCGGGTCGACGCTCGGCAGCGAAATCTGCTTCAAAGACCGATAGCTGGGCTCCCCATCGAGCTGCCCGTGACCCTGGCGATGGTGATCGGTTTCAATTCCTTGAGGGTCAGGTCGTAGGGCCGCACACCGTGGTTTGCAAACGCGAGCGTGACCAACGGGTAGCGGATCCTCCGTCGGCCCAATCTGCTCGACCTGCAGGGTGACCGTGAGCGCCGGCCTGTCGATCAGATAGGCCTTGGCATCGTAAACAGCCAGCACGTTGGCGACCGTCTAGACGGCGGCGAGCAGGCTGCCGCCGACGATGATTGGGCTTTGCAGAAGCGCCCACCGGCGCGGCACAGTTGTGGGTTCAATCGGCACGCTGCTCCCCCCTCGCCCGCGTCCCCAGCCCGTGGCTGGCTAGGCTCTACCCCCCGCGGCGCCGCGGCGATATTGGCGCCGCGGTGGCGCCAAGCCAAGCCTCCTGCTGGCTTAGGCCAGCTCCTGCGTGCATTGCGCTGAGCCGCCGCCAACGGCTACCATCGGGCCACGACCTGGAGAACGACCCGCAGCCGGTCGAAAGCGCGCCATGACGGACATTGCCACCCGCGTCTACAACCACAGCTTCAAGATCGATCCGATCATCCGTTCGGTGCTGGATACGGATTTTTACAAGCTGCTGATGGCGCAGACGATCTTTCGGCGCCACAAGGACGCGCACGTCACCTTCGGCATTATCAACCGCACGAGCTCGGTGCGGTTGGCGGAACTTGTCGACCCCGGCGAGCTCAAGGAACAGCTCGATCACATCCGCACCCTCAGCCTCTCTCGCGGCGAATCCACCTGGCTGCGGGGCAACATGTTTTACGGCAAACGGCAGATGTTTGCGCCCGACTTCATTCAGTGGCTCGAGAGCTTCCGCTATCCCGCCTATCATCTCGAACGCAGCGGCGATCAGTACGAGCTCGCCTTCGAGGGCTCCTGGATCGAAACCACAATGTGGGAGATTCCCGCCCTCGCCGTGCTGATGGAGTTGCATAGCCGTGCCGTCACCAAGGGCATGGGCAAGTTCGAGCTGCAGGTCCTGTACGCCCGCGCCATGACCCGCGTGTGGGAGAAGATCGGTCGCCTCAAACAACTGCCCGGCCTCAACATCGCCGACTTCGGCACCCGGCGGCGACACGGCTTTTTGTGGCAAGACTGGTGCGTGCAGGCCATGATCGAGGGCCTGGGCACGGCCTTTCTCGGCACCTCCAATTGTCTGATCGCCATGCGCCGCGAGGTCGAGGCGATCGGCACCAATGCGCACGAGCTGCCGATGGTCTACTGCGCGCTCGCCGCCAACGACCGGCAGCTGGCCGAGGCACCCTATAAAGTGTTGGCCGATTGGCAGGAGGACTACGACGGCAACCTGCGCGTCATGCTGCCCGACACCTACGGCAGCCGCGGCTTTCTCGAGCGGGCGCCGGACTGGGTCACGCATTGGACCGGCATGCGCATCGATTCCGGCGACCCCATCGCCGGTGGCGAGATCGCTGTCGACTGGTGGCGGCGGCGCGGCCAGGACCCGCGCGAAAAACTTGCCATCTTCTCCGATGGGCTCGATGTGGAATTGATCGAACAGATCCACCGGCACTTCCACGGCCGCATGCGGCTCGGTTACGGCTGGGGCACGCTGCTCACCAACGATTTCCGCGACCTTGGGCCCGACCAGCGGCTCGACCCCTTTTCGATCGTCTGCAAGGTGATCTCGGCCAACGGGCGCCCGGCCGTGAAACTGTCCGACAATGCCCTGAAGGCGATGGGCCCACCCCAGGAAGTCGAGCGCTACCAGCGTGTGTTCGGCGCGGCCATGCAGGCGAGCCTGCCCCTCGCCGTCTAACCGCCGGCGCGGCCGTTGCCGCCGAGCCGGCAAGGTGGCGAGCAAGGGCGCAATCAGGCGCAGAGCGAGGCTGCTGCCGGCGCAGCTGTCGCCGGCACAACGGCCGCCGGCACCAATGACGCGGTCGCAATGCCCTGCCGGTGACACCCGATCGCTGCGGGCCGCCGCGCCATTACGGCGACCGGGCCTTCGCGGCGATGAGTTCGCCCAGCTTCGCCAGTAGGCTCGCCCGGTCGGCCGCAAACTCGCCGGCGATCCACCAAGCCTCGAGCGCGCGCAACAGCGCGCCGACGCGCGGTCCCGCGGGCACGCCCAGCGCCATGACATCCGCGCCCGTCACCGCCAACAGCGGCGGCTGCCATTGCTCTGCCAACGCCCATAGCTCGCGCCAACCCCGATGCTCGGCGGGATCGGCGGCGCGTGCCCAGTCGAACAGAAGCAGCCACCGGGAGGCCTCCCGCCCTTCGCTATAGAGCGCGGCTTTGGCCTGGCCCGCGGGCATCCCGGCGGCAAACCTGGCCTTGCCGGTCTCGACCCGGGCAAGGCAAGCATATTGCTGATGGGAGAGGCGCAGGCGGGCGCGCAGCGCCTCGGCATCCTCGTGCGTTTCGACGGCCAGCGCCGCGAGGCGGAGCAGGGGATCGGCGGTAAGGCCAAGGCCGGCCTCGAGTTCGGCTGCGCGCTCCAGCAGTAGCGGACGCGGCGCTTGGCCGAGCACCGAGGTGATCAGGCCATAGTCAAGCATCAGGCGCACCATCGCCGGCCCGCGCGGCGCAACAAGGAGGCGAAAGAACTCCTGGCGCACGCGCTCGCCTGACAGGCAGGCAAGCCCGGCGCGCTCGGCAACGGCGGCTTCGAGCCCCTGCCGATCGGGCGGGCCATCGGCGTATTCTGCGCCGAAGCGGAAAAAACGCAAAATACGCAGGTAGTCCTCGCGAATGCGTTCCCCCGCATCGCCGATGAAGCGAACGCGGCGTTGGGCCAGGTCCGGCCAACCGCCCAGCGGATCGAACAGCGCACCGTCCGCCCCACAGTAAAGCGCGTTGATCGTGAAGTCGCGCCGGCGCGCATCGGCCGCCCAATCGGCGGTGAAGGCCACCTTGGCGTGCCGGCCGTAGGTCTCCACGTCCTCGCGCAAGGTGGTGATCTCGAAGGGATGTCCCTCGGCGATGACCGTTACGGTCCCGTGCGTAAGCCCGGTCGCAATCGCCTTGAGGCCCGCCGCTTGCGCCGCCGCCATCACCGCCTCGGGCCGCGCCGGGGTCGCAAGGTCGACATCGCCAACGCGGCGCCCGAGCAAGGCGTCGCGAACCGCACCGCCGACCGCGCGCGCTTCATGGCCGTGCGCCGCCAGGGCGGCAAAGACGGCCTGCGTCGCCGGTCGCGTGAGCCAGGCGGCGTCGCGCAGTGAGGCGGGCGCGGGCGATGCGACGGCGGCGATCATTGAGCCTACTTGATCTGGCCGGGCTCGATGCGCCCGTCCTTGCCCATGTGCGGGGGGATGTAGACCTGGCCGGGACGGCCCCCCGAAGTCGAGCCGTAGAACACCAGGGTGGCCACGACCAGAAGCGCTCCAGCCACGAACAACCAGATGAGCGGCGCATCGCTGACCACCGTGCCCGCGGATGCGGCCCGGCGGGTCAGCAGCATGTAAGCGACGTACATGGCCATCGGCGTCAGGAAGAGCAGAATGTTCTCGATGACGACGCGGATCATCGCAACAACAGTCTCTCGTATAGGTTTTTGAGGATGCCGGCCGTGGCACCCCAAATATACCGCCCCTGATAGGGCATGGCATAGAAGAAACGTTGCCGCCCACGCCACTCGCGCGAGGCCCTTTGATGATTGGCAGGGTTCATGAGGAAGCCGAGCGGCACCTCGAACACTTCCAGCACCTCGCGCGGGTCGAGCACGGCTTGGAACTGCGGCCGCACCAGGCCTACCACCGGGCTGATCTGAAAGCCGGTGCCGGTGCGATAGCTGTCGAGGAAACCCAAGGGCTCGACGTTGGCGGGCGGCAGTCCGATCTCCTCTTGGGCCTCGCGCAAGGCGCCGGCAACGGGCGTGGCATCACCGGCTTCCAGTTTGCCGCCGGGAAAGGAAATCTGGCCGGGGTGGCTGGGCATGTCGTGGGAGCGCTGCGTCAAGAGCACGGTCAGCTCCTCGCGCAGCACAATGGGCACGAGGACCGCGGCGGGCCTCGGCGGCGCCATCGCCGCCAGCTCGCCCTTGAGCTCGGGGTTGAGGTCCCAATCGCCGGGCCCGTAGGCGCGACCGGTGCGCGCATCGAAGATCGCTGGCGAGGGCTCCGGCGCCAGGCCGCGCCGCGCCAGCTCGCGGAATTGCGCCTCGTTCAAGGCTTGCCCGGCGAGGTCCCACGTCATGGCGCCGTGCCACCGGCGGCAGCCGACGGCAGGGCAAAGAAGGCGCCCCCGCTCCACAGCCCGAGCGGTGACCCCGTCTCGGCGGCCGCCATTGCCAGCTGCGCCAGGTCCCAGGCGATGGCGCGCGTCCCTAAGGCCTCGAGGCGTCCGCGCACGCCGAGGTAGGGTTTGAGCCCGCCGCTGCCCGTTTCAAGCTCAAAGCGCAGGGGATGAACGGGGCTCGCCGTGACGATATCGTCGACGTTGGTGCGAAAGATGAGCTCTTGCCCTCTGCCCTCCCCGCGCACCTCCATCTCGACGGCGAGGAACGGCGCGTCCTTCACCACCACGTCCACCTTCTCCGCGGGCGTCACCAAATAGTGTCGGCCGTCGGCATCCTTGCGCAGCACACTGGCAAACAACTTGACGAGCGCCATGCGCCCGATCGGGCTCCCGCGGTAGTGCCACACCCCATCGGCGCCAATGGCCAAGCCAATGTCACCGCAGTAGGGCGGGTTCCACGCCTCCACGGGCGGCCGGCCGCGACCGGCCTCCGCCTTGAGAAGCGCTTCCAGACCAAAGATGCGGCTCTTTGTATCCGTGACCATGCTCAATCCGGAAAGCGCGGCAACGGCAGACCCCTACCGGTGTCGGGCGTGGTTCGCGCCACGTTCATCATCATGGCGAGCAGACCGTAGTAGCCGACGATGCCGATGAGATCGATGATACCCGGCTCGCCAAAAGCCTCGCGCGCTTTGCCGAAGGTCTCATCGCTCACGCTTTTGCGCCGCTGCAACTCGCTGGCAAAGTCGTAAGCGGCCGCCTCGTCCTCGGCCATGGCCTGCGGCCGCCGTGCATCCGCGATCGCCGCGATGATGGCGGGGGCGAGCCCCGCTTCAAGCGCATACGTGTAATGATGCGACCATTCGAATTCCTGCGTCCATTCGCGCGCCGTCATTAAAATCACCATCTCGCTCACGCGTTTGGGAAGAACATTACGAAATCGTAAGTAGTCGCCCATGGCCTTGGCGCGCAGCATGACCTCGGGCGAGCGCACCATGACGGCGAACGGTCCGATGAGGTCGTAGCCACGCCCGGCCTTGAACTCCTCGGCCGCTAGCCTCTGCTCTTTGGTCATCTTTTCCGCCGCAATCGGCGGCAGCCGTTCCGCGTTCGCCATGAACTTTGCCGTCCTTTCCCTTGCCTTGGCCCAGCTCCATCCGACTTGGGGGCCAAAGTCACCTCCGGGCCCGCGCCGGACCGGGTGCCCACGATCTTGGCGCTTGCACCAATTGCAGCCAATCCCACCTGTTCATATTCTGACCATGTTTGCCAACACAGTTTCGCATTCCCCGCAGCCCAGCGTATAGTCAGGTCATGAGCATACTCACCCAAACCGACGAGGCCATCGTCGGTCGCATCGAAGCGGCCGGCGAGCGCATTCAACGCATCCAAAAAGCGGCCGCGGCTGTCATCTTCGGGCAGGAGCAGGTGATCGAGCGCACGCTCATCACCATCCTGTCCGGCGGCCACGCCCTCCTGATCGGCGTGCCCGGTCTCGCCAAGACCTTGCTGGTGGAGACCCTGGGCAAGGTGCTCGGGCTCGACGCCAAGCGCATTCAGTTCACACCCGATCTCATGCCTTCCGACATCATCGGCGCCGAGCTCCTGGAAGACAGCGCCGCGGGACGGCGCCACTTCCGCTTTGTGAAGGGCCCGATCTTCGCCCAGCTGCTGATGGCCGACGAAATCAACCGCGCCAGCCCGAAGACCCAGTCGGCCCTGCTGCAGGCAATGCAGGAGCACCACGTCACGGTCGCCGGCCAGCGCCATGATGTGCCCACGCCTTTCCATGTGCTGGCGACACAAAACCCGCTCGAGCAGGAAGGCACCTACCCGTTGCCCGAAGCGCAGCTCGATCGCTTCCTGCTGCAGATCGATGTCGGCTATCCCGACCAGGGCGCCGAGCGGCGCATGCTGTTTGCCACCACCGGCACCGACGAACGCCGCATCGAGCAGATCCTGACGGGACAGGAGCTGTTGGGCATTCAGCGTCTCGTGCGCCAGCTGCCGGTTCCCGACAAGGTCGTCGAGGCGATCCTGAAGCTGACGCGATCGGCGCGCCCAGGTACCGGCGCGGGTCAAGACACCGATCGGTTTGTCGCCTGGGGTCCCGGACCGCGCGCCAGTCAGGCGCTGATGCTCGCCGTGCGCGCCAAGGCATTGATCGACGGACGGCTGGCGCCCTCCGTCGACGACGTGATCCAACTTGCAGAGCCGGTGTTGAAGCATCGCATGGCTCTGACGTTTGCGGCACGTGCAGAAGGAGAAACCGCCAGCGGCGTGATCGCGCGGCTGGCCGCAGCGCTGGAGTGAGCCAGAGTGGCCGCGCGGGGATCGCCGAAAACAGACGGCGCCGGCGTCAGCAGCGTGTTTGCCCTCGAAGGCGAGGCGCAAGCCGTCGCCGAGCGCTTGCCCGAGCTCTTGCTCGACGCTTTGCGCGTGGCCAACACCGTGACGCACGGCATCCACGGCCGCCGTCGCGCCGGCACCGGGGAGACCTTTTGGCAATTCCGCCAGTTCATTGCCGCCAGCGACCCCGCAGCCGTGGTCGATTGGCGCCGTTCGGCCAGCTCGGATACCCTTTATGTCCGCGAGCGTGAGTGGGAGGCGGCACACACCTTCTGGCTGTGGCCGGACGTCTCGCCTTCCATGGCCTTTCGCAGTCATCTCGCCCCGCTCAGCAAGCGCGATCGGGCCGTGGTCTTGACGCTCGCCATGGCCGAGCTCTTGGTGCGCGCGGGCGAGCGCATCGCCCTGATCGGGCTCACGCAACCGATGGCGAGCCGCCGGGCAGCATCGCGCATCGCCGAAATCGTTGGCGACCCACGAGAACGACGCCGCCGTGCAGTTGAGCCTGCCGCCGCCGGTGCGTCTGTCGCGCTTTTCCAGCGCCCTGCTGTTCGGCGATTTCCTCGACCCGCCGAGCGCCATCGCCGAGCGCTTCAATGCCATGGCCGAGGGCGGCGTTGCCGGCCATGTCGTGCAAATTCTCGATCCCGCGGAAGAGACCTTGGCCTACCACGGCCGCATCGAGTTTCGCTCCCCGGAAACGAGTGAACGTTGGGTTGCGGACCGCGTGGAGACGCTGCGGCCGGCCTACCAGCGCAAGCTCGCCGAGCATCGCGCCAGCCTGGAGGAAATCACGCGTCGCATCGGCTGGTCGTTCCTGGTGCATCATACCGACCGACCCGCCGCCGAGCCGCTTTTGACCCTGATCATGCGTCTGCAAGGCATGGCCAGCGACTACCGGTGGAAGCCGGATGCCGCGGTCGGCTCGGGGGCCACGTCATGAGCTTTGGGCCGCTTGCCTTCTTGAGCCCATGGCTGCTGGCGGGACTGTTGGCGCTGCCCGTCATCTGGTGGCTGTTGCGCACCATCCCACCGCGTCCGCGCCGCCTGGCCTTTCCGCCGACCCGCATTCTGATGGGCGTGGAGAACCGCGAGCAGACCCCGGCGCAAACGCCCTGGTGGCTCACCCTCATCCGCATGCTGGCCGCGGGCCTTATCATCCTGGCGCTGGCCGAACCGGTGCTCAACGCCAATCGAGAGCGCGCGCTGACGGGGTCGGGGCCGGTCATTATTGCCGTCGACAACACCTGGGCGGCCGCGGCGCACTGGGCGGAACGCACGCGCGCGCTCGACCGCTTTATCGCCGAGGCCGAAGCGCAGAACCGGCCCGTGATCATCGCGCCCACCGCCCAGGCGAGCAAAACCGCTGCGCTCAAGGTCGAACCACCGGCGGCCGCCCGCTCCACCGCGGCCGCCGTACAGCCCCAGCCCTTTGCCCCCGATCGGCCGGCGACGGTGGCAGCTATCGCCAGGGCACTCGCCGGTGCCCGCGATGCCAGCGCAGTGTGGTTGGCCGACGGCATCGACCATGACGACGGGGCACGCAGCTTTGCCGAAAAACTTAAGGAGCTTGCCGGCGGTGGCCTGGCGGTGATCGGCAACGCCGCCGGCCGCGAGGCGCTCGGCACCACGGCGGGCGTCGGTGCCGGCGGCCGCCTCGATGCGCAGGTGCTGCGCGCTGAGGGCGGCAGCCGCGAGGGTATGCTGCACGCGCTCTCCGCCCGCGGCCAACGCCTCGGCGAGACACTCTTCAAGTTCGAGGCCGGCGAGACGCGTGCGCTGGCGACCTTCGATCTGCCGCTGGAGCTCAGGAACCAGGTGACGCGCGTGGAGATCGCCAGCCAGCGCTCCGCCGCGGCCGTCAACCTGCTCGATGCGCGTTCGCAGTGGCACCGGGTGGGTCTGGTGTCGGGCGCCTCGCGTGAGCAGGCCCAACCCCTATTGGCCCCGCTCTATTACGTCGAGCGGGCGCTGCAGCCCTTCTCGGAAATCGCCAAAAGCGAAGACGCCAATCTCGAAACCTCGCTCGAGGCGCTGATCAAACGCAATATTTCCGTGCTCATGCTGGCCGACATCGGCACGCTGCCCGCCGAGATCAAACAGCGGGTTGAGCAGTGGGTGAAAAAGGGCGGCGTGCTCGTACGCTTCGCCGGCCCGCGGCTCGAGAAGGGCGGCGATGATCTTTTGCCCGTGGCCTTGCGCCTTGGCGGCCGCACGCTGGGGGGCGCCCTGTCATGGGCAACACCGCAACCGCTTGCCCCCTTCACCGACGACAGCCCCTTCGCGGGGCTGCCCGCCGCCGCCGAAGTCGTGGTCAACCGTCAGGTACTGGCGGATCCAGCTGCGCTTGGCGCCGAGGTCAAAGTGTGGGCGCGTCTCAAGGACGGCACGCCGCTCGTGACCGCGGCGCGGCGCGGCGACGGTCAGGTGATCTTTTTCCACGTCACCGCCAACTCCGAGTGGTCGAACTTGCCGCTCTCGGGCCTGTTTGTGGAAATGCTGCGGCGCATCACCAGCCTCGGCCGGCTCGGCGGCGGCGAGGCCGCACAGTTGACCGGCGACCGGGAGAGCGATGCCCCCGCGACGGCCGAGGTGCTGGCCCCCCTGCAGGTGCTCGACGGCTTCGGCTTGCTTCGCACCCCGCCACCGACGACCCAAGCGATCGCGGCCACGAAGCTGGCCGACGCCAAGCCCAACGCCGACAATCCGCCGGGCTACTACGGGCCGGCCGGGACGCCGCGTGCGCTCAACTTGATCACCGCCAAGAGCCTGCTGAAGCCCCTGCCCAGCCTGCCGCTCGGCGTCGACCGGCGCGTCTATGAGGGTGATGCCGCCCAGCCCCTCAAGGCGCAGCTGCTGCTGGGGGCGCTTGCGCTTCTGTTCGCCGACATCCTGGCGGTCCTCCTGCTGCAGGGCCTGGCCCTGGGGGCGGGCCGGCGGCTGGCGCGCGGCTCGAGCGCTATCCTTGTGCTGGCCTTGCTGGCCGCCGGTACGACGGTGATGAGCCCACCGACCGCCGCGCAGGGTGGCCCGACACGCGCGACGGCGGCCGACGCGCGCGCCATCGGCGCCACGGGCAAGGTCAGTTTTGGCTACGTCCTCACCGGCGATGGGGCCACCGACGAGGCCAGCCGCCAGGGCCTGATCGGCCTCAACAAGTTCCTGATCGCGCGCACGGCGGTGGAGCCGGGCGATCCTTTTGCCATCAACATCCAAAGCGATGAAATCACCTTCTATCCCCTGCTCTACTGGCCCGTCCTTGCCAACGCGCGCGCTTTGAACGAAGCGACGCTCGCCAAAATCGACGCCTACATGAAGCAAGGCGGCATGATCATCTTCGACACCAAGGACTATGGGCAGGGGATGCCAACCGGCTTCAATTTGCGCGGCGAGGCCGGCACCCCGCTGCAGCGCCTGCTCGGCAACCTCGATATTCCGCGCCTTGAACCGGTTCCCGAACATCACGTCTTGACCAAGTCATTTTATCTGTTGCGCTCGTTTCCGGGGCGCTGGGAGGGCGGACCCTTGTGGGTGGAGGCCGAGTCCCCGCGCGATAGCGATCAGGGCCGGCAGGCCCGCCGGGTCGACGGGGTGAGCTCGATCCTGGTCACCGGCAATGATTTCGCGGCGGCCTGGGCGCTGGATGATCGCAATCAGCCGCTCTATCCGGTCGTGCCGGGCGGCGAGCGCCAGCGCGAAATGGCGTTCCGCACCGGCGTCAACATCGTGATGTACGCCTTGACGGGCAACTACAAGGCCGACCAGGTGCATGTGCCCGCACTGCTCGAACGGTTAGGACAGTGAGGTCATGAGCAGCTGGTCGATCGATTTCTCTCCAATGCTGCCGGGGCCCTACTTCTGGGCCGCCGTCGTGCTGGCCGCGGCGCTGGCGCTCGTTCTCCTCCTGCGCCGCAACCGCGGCGCGGTTTTGCGCGCCTTGTCGCTCGCCACCCTGCTGCTGGCCCTCGCCAACCCGACGCTGCGGCAGGAAGAGCGTGAGAGCCTTGCCAACATCGCCATCGTCGTCATCGACGAAAGCACGAGCCAGACCATCGCCGGCCGGCCCGAGCAAACCGCCGCCATCCGCAACGAGCTCGAAAACAAGCTGGCAGGCATCGCCAACCTGCAGGTGCGCTGGGTCTCCTCCTCGAAGCCGACCGGGGAAGCCGCCGCCGGCACCAATCTCTTCACCGACCTCAACAGCGCGCTGGCCAATACCCCGCCCGACCGGCTCGCCGGCGTCATCATGATCACCGACGGGCAGGTGCACGACATTCCGAAATCGGCGCAAATGCTGGGCTTTGATGCCCCCGTGCACGCCCTTCTCACCGGTGCGCCCGACGAGTTCGACCGGCGTATCGAGGTGCTGCGGGCCCCGCGCTACGGTATTGTCGGTCAGGCCCGCGACATCGAGCTGCGGGTGGTCGAAACCGGGCGCAAGGGCAAGGGCGGCGATCGCGTCACGCTGAAAGTGCGCCGCGAAGGCCGGCCCGACGAAACGCGCCCGACCACGATCGGTCGGCCCGTGCAAATTCAGATGCCGTTCCCGCACGCCGGGCAGAACATTGTCGAGATCGAGCTCGAAACGGCGCCCGGCGAGCTCACCGCCGCTAACAATCGGGTGGTGGTCGCGGCCGAAGGCGTGCGCGAGAACTTGCGCGTGCTCTTGGTTTCCGGCGAGCCGCACGCCGGCGAGCGCGTCTGGCGCAATCTGCTCAAGTCGGACGCCGCCGTCGATCTCGTGCACTTCACGATCCTGCGCCCGCCGCAAAAGCAGGATGGCACGCCGATCCATCAACTCTCGCTGATCGCTTTTCCGACGCGCGAATTGTTCTCGGAGAAGATCAAGGACTTCGACCTGATCATCTTCGATCGCTACCAGCACCGCGACATTCTCCAGCTGCTCTATTATGAGAATATCGCCCGCTACGTGGAGCAGGGTGGCGCGCTGCTGGTTGCCGCCGGCGACGACTTCGCAGGCCAGATGAGCCTGTCGCGCACCCCGCTGGCCACCGTACTGCCGGCGACGCCGACCGGGCGCCTGCTCGAGCAACCCTTCAAGGCGAAGTTATCGGTCGACGGACTAAAGCATCCCGTCACGCGCGGGCTGCCCGGCAGCTCCTCTAGCGATGCCAACAAGGATCCGACCTGGGGCCGTTGGTTCCGGCAGGTCGACGTGATCCCGGGCAAGGGGCGCACCGTCATGAACGGGGTGGACAATCATCCCCTGCTCGTTCTCGACCGCAAGGGACGCGGGCGCGTGGCGCTGCTGCTGTCCGACCATGCCTGGCTGTGGGCGCGCGGTTACGATGGCGGCGGTCCGCATACGGATCTGCTCCGCCGTCTCGCCCACTGGCTCATGAAAGAGCCGGACCTGGAGGAAGAGCGCCTCCTGGCCTCCTCCAAGGGCCTCAAGCTCAGCATCGAGCGGCGCTCGATGGAGGAGAGCGTACCCGAAGTGCAGGTCTCGGCACCCGGCGGGGAGACCTCCAATGTCACGCTCGACCCGGCGGGCCCGGGCGTGTGGCGCTCGACGATCGACGTGAAGACGCCGG
This sequence comes from uncultured Alphaproteobacteria bacterium, assembly GCA_963770295.1. Lineage (GTDB taxonomy): Bacteria > Pseudomonadota > Alphaproteobacteria > Rhizobiales > Hyphomicrobiaceae > AWTP1-13. Next base: position 323,291 of record CAVYPA010000001.1, on the reverse strand, counting down.
GTCTTTACAAGCTGCAGACGTCCTCCCCCACCGGCCCGCTCACCGCCGTCGCCCATACCGGCATCGAAGACGCCCGCGAGATGAGCGAAGTGACGGCCACCGATGAAAAGCTAAAGCCTCTGATCGAGGCAACGGGCGGCGGTACCTTCTGGACACGCAATGGCGGGCTCGCCGCCAGCCTAAACCCAAGCGCCGTCGAGGTGCCGCGCGTATCCATGTTGGCCAACGCCCGCGTGCTGGCGGGCTCCGGATGGCTCGGCCTCAAGGATCGCGAGGCCTATGTGACGCGCGGCGTCAAACTGATCCCGATGTTCACGGGCGCCCTGGCGCTGGCGGCGCTGCTGGCTTTCCTCGCCCTGGCCTGGTGGCGCGAGGGCCGCTGACCCCCGCACCCCTTAAACCCCCTGGCTCGACTGAGGCGGCCGCCCGCACAACTCTTTCGTACGCCTGCCGTCTGACGCCGCGCCCATGCCAGCACGGCCCGCGGCGGCGCACACACCGCGGCACTCCCCGCCAGAAAGAGAATTATTTTTCTTTTCTTCGCGCTCTTATTGCCTTTTATTAGAAAATAATTTTAAAAGCCCCAAACGTCTGGCGATCCAGCGGTGGAGGCAATCAAAGTGCAACAGACGGCGACGGGGGCGGATCTGGCGCTGAGCCCGCAGGCCCCCCTCCTCAGCGAGGATTGGCTGGCCGTCGGCACCGGCCTCGTCATCTTCCTGCTCGCGCTCTGCCTCCTCGCCGGCGTTGACCTGTTGGGATGGGCCACCGCACCGAGAACTTGGGTCGAAATCGGCAAGTCCGTGCGCCCGGCGTCGCCGGGCTATGGCGACTACGGCAGCTTCACCGGGCTGCTGGCCACCTATGGCTTTGTGCTGGCGCTGCTGAGCCTCGCCGCTGCCCTCCTGGGTGTCGGCATCGTCAGGTTCGTGCTCGGCTTCAGCGTGATCTACTGGCTTTCCTACCTCGCCTGGGTGCTCGGCAACTACGCCTACATTGCCGTGACCACGCCGGCTGAAATGCAGCGCCTTGCGATTGGCTGGTCGCTGCGGCTGACGGGCGAGTCTGGCTATCTGATCGCCCTGCTGCTGGGGCTCGCCATCGCCAACTTTGCCCCGGCCTTGGCGCGTTGGCTCACCGAGGCGGCGCGGCCGGAGCTCTACATCAAGACCGCGATCGTCATTCTCGGTGGTTTTCTCGCGGCCAAGGCCGCCGAGCAGCTGAGCCTTGCCTCGACCGTGATGGTGCGCGGGCTCGCCGCCATCATCGAGGCCTATCTGATCTACTGGGCCTTGGTCTATTTCGTCGCCCGCAAGTGGTTCGGCTTTTCGCGTGAATGGGCGGCCCCGCTGGCTTCCGGCATTTCCATCTGCGGCGTCTCGGCCGCCATCGCCACCGCCGGGGCCATTCGCGCCCGACCGTTGGTGCCGATTATGGTGTCCTCGCTGGTGGTGGTCTTTGCCATGGTGGAGCTGTTGATCCTGCCCTTCCTGGCGCGCAGCTTTCTCGCCGATCAGCCGCTGGTGGCGGCCGCCTGGATGGGGCTGGCGGTGAAGACCGATGGCGCCGCGGTGGCAAGCGGTGCCGTGACCGAGGCGCTGCTTTATGGCGATGCCGCCGCTCGGGGCGTCAACTGGAGCCCGGGCTGGGTGGTCGGCACCACCACCACCATCAAGGTCTTCATCGACATCTTCATCGGCGTGTGGTCGTTCATTCTGGCTTATCTCTGGAGCCGCCACATCGAGCCGCGCCGCGCGGGCGATGAGCTGCGCTTTCGCGAAATCTGGGAGCGCTTTCCCAAATTCATCCTGGGCTTCCTCGCCACCTTCTTGCTTGTGCTCGGCATCGCTCTTGCCTCGAGCCCGGCCGTCCTGAAGACGGTCGACGGCGCCATGGCTCAGGCCAATATCTTCCGACAGCTCTTCTTCCTGTTCACCTTCTTCTCCATCGGGCTGATGTCCGACCTGCGCCAACTCTGGCAAGAAGGAATTGGCAAGTTGGCCGCGGTGTATGTGGTCTCGCTGTTTGGGTTTGTGATCTGGGTTGGACTGCTGATCTCGTGGCTGTTTTTCTACGGCATCATGCCGCCACTCGCCGGCTGAACGGAGACTGTCCATGTCTGAGCCCAACGAGCCCGCGCGCATCGGCGACGAACTGGCCAAGATGCACGCCGAGCCGCTGCTCCCGATCGAAAAAAAGCTGCTGGCCTGGAGCCTGATCGCCGGCTTGGTATTGCTCGCCATCCTGATCTGGAGCGGCAATTCGGCGCTGACGCCTCAGCATTAGAGCGGGCTACCCCCCTGAGGCGCGACGGCGTCGCCGGCCCCGGTCTTTCGCTCCTCTCTTTCGCTCCTCTCTTTCGCTCCTCTCTTTCGCTCCTGGGCGCCGGTTGAGCGCCGCGCGCTAGGCCGGTCGCGGAAAGGGCCGCAGCGCTGCCGTTGCCGTGGCGGTGGCAAGCGGGGTGCCATCGGGTAGCCGGAGCAGGCCTTGCAAATGCGCCGTCGCGCTTCCCATGCGCAAGACCTCGCCGCGGGCAATAACGCGGCCGATCGGCGTCGGCCGCAGGTAACTGACGCAGACCTGCAGGGTCGGCACGAGGACGGCAAAGCGCTGCGAGATGCTAGCGGTGAACCCCATCGCATCGTCCAGCATGGCGCACACGAAACCGCCCTGCACATGCCCGGCAGGATTGGCAAATTCCGGCCGCGGGCTGAAGGCGACCTCGGCCCAAGCCTCCGCCACCGAGAACGCCAAGAGCTCGAAGCCGAGGTGGCGCGCACTGGGCGGCTGCTGGGCGGGGTCGCCAAGCAAAGCCTGGATCTCTGCGTCCGATAAACTCATGGGCGGCAGTGTTGCCTCGCGCCGCCGCCGGTCGCAAGGCAAATCACCGCGCCCCCGAGCCACCGCAACTCCGCCAGGGCCGACCGGCCACGCGTTAGCGAAACTGGCGCGGGCGATCGTGCCGTTGCTTGAAATTGCCTTCGCCACCCTTTGCAACTCGGCCTATCGTGCCGGGCCTTCCCCGCCTTGCCGTTATGCGTGCCCCCATTGAGCATTGAGCCTCGGAACGCAGCCGCCATGCACCTCCTCTTTGCCATCATCTACGCGGCCCACGCACACGGCACTCACCACAAGCTGGCGCTCGACGCGCTGCGCCGGCTCGAAGGCCCCGACCGGGAGGCGTGGCAAAGGCTATTTCTGAAGCACGCCGATCTCTACTTGGAAGGCTCCAAGGCACCGGACCAGCAGTTCAAGGACTTCAAGAACCACGTGCTGCACACGCGCGAGGACTATTGGGGCGGCGCACCGCAAAAGGTGGTCAGTTGGTATCAGCACCTGGTGGAGGCGTTGTCACAAGGCGACTGGCCGACGGCGGTCTACTGCGCCGGCGTTTTGAGCCACTACTACACCGACCCCTTGCATCCCTTCCACACCGGCCAGTCGGAGGCGGAAAACAATATTCACCGCGCCGTCGAGTTTAGCATCGCCAAGAGCTATGCGCAGCTGCGCGCCGAGGGAAGCCGCCAATTTCCGCAAATGCCCGTGACGCTCAGCGAGGACGCCAACTGGCTGCTCACGCTGGTCGTGACCGGCGCCCAACGGGCCAACGCCTACTATGAAAAACTAATCGCCCACTACGACATCCAGCGCGGTGTGGTCGACCCCCCTGCCGGTCTCGACCCGATCGCCCGCCGCGTCATCGCCGAGTTGCTCCACTATGCCACCGCCAGCTGCGCTAGCGTGCTCGGCCGTGCCATCGAGGAAGCGCACGTGCGGCCGCCACAAGTGCCGCTAACCGCGGCGACGCTGCTGGCAACGCTCAAAGTGCCATTCAAACTGATTGCGCAGCGTATCGCCGATCGGAGCGAGCGCCGCCAGATCGAGCGCAGCTACGACGAACTCATCGCCGTAGGCAAGGTCGACCACACGCTTGGAGACCACGAGCGGGTCGTTCGCGATCTTTACGCCGAGGAGGTGTTGGCCAAGCGCGGGCCGCCGCCCTTAGCGTCTCAGGTCTTCCCCTTCACGCCGCGCCCGCGCGTCGTCACACACATCGAGCGCACCGCAATCGCCCGGCGTGCCGCCGCGGCGCACGATAATGTTGTGGCGTTCGCTGCCTTGCGGCCGCCCGCGCTCAAGACCCCTGTCGGCGCCGACCAGAAATCTGCCGCCCGCCCGCGCGCCGGCCTGTCGCTTCGCCTGCAACAGGTGACGGCCGCCACGCCCCGGCGGCGAGCGCCCGCGGCGGCTGGCACGGCGCCGCCAGCGCGCCTGTCGCTCGACCAGGATGTGGTCATGGGCCCGTCGATCGGACCCAAGACGGCCGCCCGCCTCTATCCGCACGGCATCAAGACGGTGCGCGACCTGATCAAGGCCGATCCGACGGCGCTTTCGGTGCTGATCGGGGCGCGCCACATCACCCCTGAAATCATCTCCGATTGGCAGGATCAGGCACGGCTCATCTGCACGCTACCCGGATTGGCGGGCACGCACGCGCAGCTGCTGGTCGGCGCGGGCTATACCAGCGCGCAGGCAATCGCCGCCGCGGCACCTGAACAACTGTGCACCGACGTCATCAATTTTGCCCTGACCACCACGGGCCAACGCCTCCTGCGCCAGGCCGAGATGCCGGATCTGGAAAAGATCAAAGGCTGGCAGGACACCGCGCGCAGCGTCCAGGCGGCCTAGCGCTGGGCGCAGCCCAGCCCACAAGGTGCCTGCCCCGGGGCGTGGGCCCTACGTCTCGGCGCGCCCGCTCTCGCTGCCCACGTGCCGTCGAGGCGGCAACGCGCCTTTCAAAACATGCCGAGCGCGAGGCGGGCTTCGTCGGACATGCGCGACTGCTCCCAGGGCGGATCGAAGGTGAGCTTGACCGAGACCTGACCAACGCCGGCCACGCCGGCCACGGCATTCTCCACCCATATCGGCATTTCACCGGCCACCGGACATCCGGGGGCGGTCAGGGTCATTTCCACCGCCACGTTGCGTTCAGCATCGACGTCGATTTTATAGATGAGGCCCAACTCATAAATATCGGCCGGGATTTCCGGGTCATAGACGGTCTTGAGCGCACCGACGATATCCGCGGTCAGCTGCTCCAGTTCCTCGGGCGGGATCGATGCGCCCGGCACGGCCGCAACCGCGGTCGGCCCGGCGTCGAGTGGCGCCTGATCGTTTGCCTTTGTCCTGGCCTCATCCATCGCACTACCCTTTGCTTATCCTGCTCGCCCGCGCGCCTCAGGCAAAGAAATCATGCGCCTTGATCAGGGCCTCGGCCAGCGCGTCCACCTCGGCCTTGGTGTTGTACATGGCAAAGGAGGCCCGACAGGTGGCGGTCACGCCCAGCCGCTGCATCAGTGGTTGGGCGCAGTGGTGGCCGGCGCGTACCGCCACCCCCGAGCGGTCGATGATGGTGGAAATGTCGTGCGGATGCAGGCCGTCGATGCCGAAGGCGACGATGGCACCCTTGTCGGCAGCCGTGCCGTAGAGCTTGAGCCAATTGAGCCCGGCGAGGCGCTCGTGCGCATAGTCCTTGAGCACGGCCTCGTGCCGGACAATGCGCTCGCGCCCGACCTGCATCATGTAGTTGAGCGCCGCGCCCAGGCCGATCGCCTGCACGATGGGGGGTGTGCCGGCCTCGAACTTGTGCGGCGGCTGTCCATAAGTGATGGCGTCCTGCTGCACGCTCTCGATCATCTCGCCGCCCCCCATATAGGGCGGCATGGCGTCGAGGTGGCGGCGCTTGGCGTAGAGCACGCCAATGCCCGAGGGACCGTACGTCTTGTGCCCGGTAAAGGCGTAAAAGTCGCAATCGAGATCGCGCACATCGACCGGCATATGCACGGCTGCTTGGCTGCCGTCGACCAGCACCGGAATACCGCGGGCGTGCGCGATCCTGACGACCTCCTTGATCGGCACGATGGTGCCCAGCACGTTCGACATGTGGGTGATGGCCACCATCTTGGTGCGCGGGCCGAGCAGGCTCTCGAAGCGATCGAGCAGAAACTCGCCCGTATCGCTGATCGGTGCCCACTTGATGACGGCACCGCGCCGCTCGCGATGAAAGTGCCAGGGCACGATATTGGAGTGATGCTCCATTACCGAAATGACAATTTCGTCGCCCTCGCCGATGGTCATGCCGCCGAACGAGCTCGCCACCAAGTTGATCGCCTCGGTGGCGTTGCGGGTAAAGATGATCTCCTCGGCAGTCGCGGCATTGAGAAAGCGCCGCACGGTCTCGCGCGCATCCTCGAAGCGGGCGGTCGCGGTGTTGGAAAGATAGTGCAAGCCGCGATGCACGTTTGCGTATTCCATCTTATAGGCATGCTCGATGGCTTCCAGCACCGGACGCGGTTTCTGCGCCGAGGCCCCGTTGTCGAGATAGACGAGCGGCTTGCCGTACACCTCACGGAAAAGAATGGGAAAATCCGTTCGGATGGTCTCGACGTCGTAGTTGACGCCGGCCTTGAGCTCGGCCCCCTTGATCATTGCGGTCATCTCACTTCCTTCGCCGCTGCCACCGGCGCCATCTCACGTGCTCAAATGCGCCAGGCGGCGGCGTGCCACGGCCATCAGCGCGGGGCGCAGCGCCTCGCCGACCTTGTCGATCGCCTCGCCGATGAAGCTTTCAATCAGCAGAGCGCGCGCTGCCTCGGCGGCAATGCCCCGGGCGCGGAAATAGAAAAGCAGATCCTCGTCGATCTCCGCCGAGGTCGAGCCATGCCCACACACCACGTCGTCGGCGTTGATCTCAAGCTCGGGCTTGGAATCGAACTCGGCATCCTCGGACAGCATCAGGACCTGGGCCATCTGCTTGCCGTCGGTCTTCTGCGCATCGGGCCGCACGATCACCTTGCCCTGGACGACGCCACGGGCCTTATCCGCCAACACGCCCTTGAAGAGTTCGCGACTTTCGCAACCACCCAGCGCATGGTCGATCACCAGCGTGGTGTCGATGTGTTCGGTGCCCCGCCCCAGAAAACATCCGGAGACGTCGGCCTTGGCTCCCTCACCAGCAAACCTCAGGGCGACGCCGTTGCGCACCAGGCCGGTGCCGGCGGTGAACTGGAAGGCACGATAGGTCGCGCCGGCGGCGAGCGTAGGCCGCCAGGTCGCCAGATGGCTCTCGGCCTGCCCCGCGAGCGTCAGTTTGACGTGCGCCAGCCGGGCGCCCTCGGCAATGGCAAGGTCGCTTAAGGTGTTGCTCTGCCCGGCGGCGGCGGCGCCAGGCAGGGTCAGATGCGCCTCGATCACGGTCGCGTGCGCATTGGCGCCCGATGCTGAGGAGATTGCGCGTGGTGACGAGGCGTGCCTCTCTGCCGGCGCGGATAAAGAGCAGCAGCAGCGGCCTGGCGAGCTTGGCGCCGCGGGCGATGTCGATCACCGCGCCGTCGGTCATGAAGGCGGTGTTGAGCGCCTCCACGGCGTCCTGTGCGGCCGCTGCCGCCAGGCGATCGTCGGCCGCGCCCTCGGACTTGGCCAAACGCTCGGCCAGCGGCGCGAATGTGAGCCCGGCCAGCGCGGCTGGTGCGGACAGGCCGGGGGCATAGACGCCGTCGACGAACACGACACGATGCGCATCAAGCTCGGCGAACTCCTCAAGGGCGGTGTCGATTTGCGCGCGCGTGGGCGGCGCGCGCCCGGCGCCGACCGCGATGGGCAGGGCGTCCTTGAGCGCCGCGCGCAGGTCGGTGTACTTCCAGGCCTCGAGCCGGCGATGCGGTAGGCCGAGCGCGGCAAAGGCTCCGATCGCCGCCCGGCGCGCCGCCGCCACGGCGGGGCCGCCCGGCAGCTGGGCCGCAGCCAGCTCAAAGTTCTGGGTGAGCCCCTGCTCGGCCTTCGTCCTAGTTATGGCCACTGTCATCTCATGTTCACTTTTTTCTAGACCGTGGCGGCGCTCAAGCCGCCCGGCTTTGGAACTCGGCGTATCCCGTCTTTTCCAGTTCGAGTGCCAACTCCTTGCCACCCGATTTCTGGATCTTGCCCGCGGCCATCACGTGCACACGGTCGGGTACGATGTAGTTCAGCAGTCGCTGATAGTGGGTGATGATCAGCATGGCGCGATCCTTGGATCTGAGGCGATTCACGCCTTCCGACACCACCCGCACCGCATCGATATCGAGACCGGAGTCGGTCTCATCCATCACGCACAGCGTCGGCTCCAGGATGGCCATCTGCAGGATTTCCATGCGCTTCTTCTCGCCGCCGGAGAAGCCGACATTGAGTGGACGCTTGAGCATGTCATCGGCCATGCCAAGGCGCGCGGCCTCGGCGCGGGCGCGCTTGAGGAACTCCGGGGTCGTGAATTCCTTCTCGCCCCGCTGCTTGCGCACGGAATTCACCGCCGTACGCAGGAACGTCATGGTGGCGACGCCCGGGATCTCCATCGGATACTGGAACGCCAGAAAGACGCCCTTGACCGCGCGCTCGTCGGGCTCGAGCGCCAACAGATTGTCGCCATTCCATAGAATGCTACCATCCGTCACCTGATAGCCGTCCCGTCCGGAAAGCACGTAGGCCAGCGTCGACTTGCCCGAGCCGTTCGGACCCATGATGGCGTGCACTTGGCCTTTCGGCACCTCAAGGCTCACGCCATCGAGGATCACCTTGTCCTCATCGGAGAGCTTGACGCGTAAATTTTCGATCTTGAGCATTACCTTGATCTTCTCCACCAGCAACGGTGACGGGGCGGCGCGCGCCCCACACCTCAAACCTTGTCGGAACTGCTTTGCGATACCTCGATCTCCGCCGGATAAAGCACCCCCATCCATTCGCAGGAGTTGCCGGCGCCATGCCCGTTCTTGTTGAATTCGACGAGAAAGGCTTCGTTGGTTCCGAAGGTCTCGACCACGGTGCCGACGTCGCCCGGGCGCAAGACGAAGCCAGGGCTTGTCTTCGATAGGGCATTGCGCCGCTTGCATTCGCTCTCGTCCATCTCGCGCTTTACTCGGGCCAACACCATCGCCGACATCATCTCAGCCGCATCACGCATCTGCCGTCTCCTCGAACAATCCGCGCGGCCTACCCACCGCCCGGTTCCACCGCGAACTACTTGACGTTTTTGCCGGCCGGTTGACCCGCCCCGTGCGACCCTTCTTGTTAAAAGCTGTGCCAACGCCAACGCTCCTGTACCGCACCGGCAGCCATGGCAACGGCGGCCACGGGTCGGCCCAGCCGGCTCATCCGACCGAGCCCTCTAGCGATATGCCGATCAGCTTCTGCGTCTCGGCCATGAATTCCATCGGCAGCTGCTGCAGCACATCGCGCACAAAGCCGTTGACGATCAGCGCCACCGCCTCCTCCTGGCTCAAACCGCGCTGCCTGCAATAGAACAGCTTGTCGTCGGAGATCTTCGAGGTGGTCGCTTCGTGCTCGAAATGCGACGAGGCGTTTTTCGCCTCGATATAGGGCACGGTGTGGGCGCCGCAGCGATCGCCGATCAGAAGCGAATCGCAGTTGGTGAAATTGCGCGCGCCCTTGGCCTTGCGGTGGGCCGAGACCAGTCCCCGATAGGTATTTTGCGAATGGCCCGCCGCGATGCCCTTGGAGATGATGCGGCTTGAGGTGTTGGCGCCAAGGTGCAGCATCTTGGTGCCGCTGTCGACCTGCTGATAGCCGTTGGAAACGGCGATCGAATAAAATTCGCCGCGCGCGCCGTCACCACGCAGGATACAGCTTGGGTACTTCCAGGTAATCGCCGATCCCGTCTCCACCTGTGTCCAGGAAATCTTGGAATTGCGGCCGCGACAGTCGCCCCGCTTGGTGACGAAGTTGTAAATGCCGCCCTTGCCGTCCTTGTCGCCCGGATACCAGTTCTGCACGGTCGAGTACTTGATCTCGGCATCGTCCAAGGCGATGAGTTCGACCACGGCAGCGTGCAGCTGATGCTCATCGCGCATCGGCGCCGTGCATCCCTCCAGATAAGAGACGTAGGCGCCCTTCTCGGCGATGATCAAAGTGCGCTCGAACTGGCCGGTCTGCTTCTCGTTGATGCGGAAGTAGGTGGATAGCTCCATCGGGCAGCGCACACCCTCAGGGATGTAGACGAACGACCCGTCGGAGAACACCGCCGAGTTGAGGGCCGCATAAAAGTTGTCCGACTGCGGCACCACCGAGCCCAAATACTTCTGCACCAGCTGCGGGTGCTCGCGCAGGGCCTCCGAAATCGAGCAGAAGATCACGCCGGCCTTGGCCAGCTCAGCCTTGAAGGTCGTCACCACCGAGACGCTGTCGAACACGGCGTCGACGGCCACGCGCGCGCCCTTAACTCCGGCCAGAATCTCGCGCTCCTTGAGCGGAATGCCGAGCCTCTCGTAGGTGCGCAGGAGTTCGGGATCCACCTCCGCCAGGCTCTTTGGTCCTTCGCTCGACTTTGGCGCGGCATAGTAGTGCAAATTTTGGAAATCGATCTTGGGATAGCGCACGTTGGCCCAGGTCGGCTCGGTCATGGTCTTCCAACGCCGATAGGCCTCCAGACGCCATTCCAGCATCCAGGCCGGTTCGCCCTTCTTGCCGGAAATAAAGCGCACGGTCTCCTCATCGAGACCCTTGGGAGCCTTGATCAACTCGATCGTCGTTTCGAAACCGTACTTGTATTGGTCGACGTCGATCCTTCGCACCTGATCGATCGTCTGTTGAATAGCTGGCATTCCGGTCTCCGCTTAGCTCACGATCCTCTGACAGCCAGGCTCAGGCCACCTTGCGATCGCGCACCTTAACCCTTTGCAGATGGCGTTTGGCCTGCCCCTCGACGAGCCGGCGCAATGCCGCAAGACAAGCGTCGATCTCAACCTCGCTGCTCGCGCGTCCGCTGCTGACGCGCAGCGCCGACGCCCGCAAAGCTGGCGCTGCTTGCATGGCTTCCAGCACATGGCTGCGCGCAACTTTGCCCGACGAGCATGCCGAGCCGGAGCTCACCGCCACCCCATCCAAATCAAGCGCGATCAGCGCCGTCTCGGCCGCAATTCCCGGCAGCGCGAAGCAGGTCGTATTGGCCAGCCGGGACACAGCCTCGCCGAAGATCACCACTTCCGAGCTGAGGCTGCGCAGGCCAACCTCGAAGCGCCGCTGCAAGTGCCGGCTGAGCGCGGCGACCTCGTCCTGTTCCGATCTGGCCGCCGCGAGCGCGGCCGCAAGCCCGGCAATGGCGGCGATGTTCTCCGTACCCGAGCGCTGGCGCCGCTCCTGGCCGCCGCCGCGCAGCAGCGGCTCGGGAGAAAGGTCGCTGGCAAAGACCACGGCGCCGACGCCTTTGGGGCCGCCGAGCTTGTGGCCAGAGAGAAAGAGCGCGCCGCGGCCAAGGGCGGTGAGGTCAAGGACGATGCGGCCTGCCGCCTGCACCGCGTCACACATCCAGATCGCCTGCGCCGCGGCCAACACGCCGGCAATCGCCGCCAGCGGCTGCAGCACGCCGGTCTCGTTGTTGGCCGCCTGCAGGGCCACCAGCGTCGACCCGACACCGTGCCGCGCCACCGCCTCAGCCAGGCGCCGTTGCAGCCATGCCAAGGCCACGACGCCGTCGCCATCGACGGGAATGCGCTCGACCCGGTGGGCAGGAAAGCGGTGCCCCTCGAGGACACACGCGTGTTCGCTCGCCCCGACCAGCAACAGCTCGAAAGCGGCCTTGCTTGCGGCGCCTCCCACGTTGGGCGTCAGCAGCCAATTGGCGGCCTCCGTCGCCCCTGAGGTAAAGTAGACCCGGCGCGGATCGGCCCCGAGACAGTCAGCAATTTGCTCGCGCGCGCCTTCCATGAGCGCGCGGGCCCGACGCCCTTCGGCGTGGGGCGAGGAGGCATTGCCGATGCAATCGAGCGCCGCCAGCATGGCGGTGCGCGCCTCAGGGCGCAACGGCGCCGTCGCGTTCCAGTCGAGATAGGTCCGCGGCCCACTCATTTTGCCGCAATCCGCAGCGCTTGATCGCCGACCCGCTTGGCCTGCTTGGCCGCGGGGATGCCGTCGATCACGTCGGCCAAGCTGATGCTGTCGAGGAACGTGAAGAATCTGTTCGCCAAGCGCGTCCCAGAGACCGTGCGTGAGACAGCGCTGGCCCGCCACGCACGGCGTTGCATCCTGGCCGTGGCAGCGCGTCATGCGCACGCCTTCCTCGACCGCGGCCATGATCTCGGCCACGCTGATGCTGGCCGGCGGCCGGCCCAAACGGTAGCCACCCGAGCGGCCGCGCGCGCTGTCCACCAGCTGGGCGCGCCGCAGCTTGACGAACAGCTGTTCGAGGTAGGCCAGTGAGATCTGTTGGCGTTCCGCGATCGACGACAGCGGCAGCGCCTCGCCGGCGCCGTATTTGGCGAGGTCCGCCATGGCCATGACGGCGTAGCGACCCTTGGTATTCAACTCCACGACAGCAACTCCACGGCTGCAGGTACCTGCCCCGCCCCCCTTTGTTGCTTCCTCTTGCGTTGGCTACCCCCGGCTGTGCTATGACACGGCCCATGAGCAGTTCCCGCACGAGGGGCAAGCCCTCCAGCTCTTTCGAACTGTTCTAAACTTCATGGATATATGGAAATTCCGAGCACGCAAGTCAAGTTTATTTGCGGCTCCTGGCGGTGCTGCCCACAGCCCCGTCCCCCACGCTATCCCTTAGCCCTCGCGAGAGTGTAGTCACCGATGCCTGAGCTGATCATCAACGGGCCCGCCGGACGCCTCGAAGCCCGCTATCACCACGAGGCAGGCAGCAACAGCCCGATCGCCCTCATCCTGCATCCGCATCCCCAGTTCGGCGGCACCATGAACAACCAGGTGGTCTACGCGCTTTACTATCTGTTCGTGGAGCGGGGATTTTCGGTATTGCGTTTCAACTTCCGCGGGGTAGGGCGCAGCCAAGGCTACTTCGACAACGGGCCGGGCGAACTTTCCGACGCAGCCTCCGCGCTCGACTGGCTGCAGCTGCAAAATCCCGACTCGCGCTCCTGTTGGATCGCCGGGGTGTCCTTCGGCACCTGGATTGCTATGCAGCTCTTGATGCGGCGGCCCGAAATCGACGGTTTCATCTGCGTGGCGCCGCCGGCCAACTTGTACGACTACAGTTTCCTGGCGCCGTGCCCGTCCTCGGGTTTGTTCGTGAACGGCGAGCGCGATCGCGTCGTCCCCTCGGCCTCGGTGGCCGAGCTGGCAGTCAAGACCAAGGTCCAAAAGGGCGTAAAGATCGAACACGCCGTGGTGCCCGAGGCCAATCACTTCTTCCAAGACAAGATTGATGAGCTCGTCAAGGTCACCGGCGTTTATGTCGACCGCCGGATCGTTGAGCTCGAACAGGAACGCAAGGATTAGCCGGCCGCGCGTTGCCCGCCATCGTGTTGAGCTGGCGCCTCGCCACCCCCTTGCCGCGCCCGTCCCGGCGCGCAACGCGCGCGGCGCTCAAGGCCCGCCTTGTCGCGACGGCGCACCGTGGGCAACCACACCCCCCGACAGCGGCGCCGGCACGCCGGTCGTGCCAGGAAAGCTGATCGGCAGGCGCTTGAGGGAACGCACCGCAAGGTAGGCCCACGCCTCAGCCTCCATCGCATCCCCGTCGACGCCGGCCGCCTCGGCGGGCGCCACCGCGGCCTCGACCCGCCCCGCCAGCATCGCCATCAAGGTCTTGTTGCGGCGGCCGCCACCGGAGATGACCCATAAGCGGGGTTGTTCGGGAAAATGCTCGCGGGCGCGGGCGATGCACTCAACCGTGAAGGCCGTCAGCGTCGCGGCACCGTCGGCGTCGCTGAGCCCAGCGACGGGGTCGAGGCCAAAGGCATTGCGATCGAGCGATTTGGGTGGCGGCGCGCCGAAATAGGCATGGCGCAGGTAGCCGGTGACGATTTGCGCCTGCGCGCGCCCCCTCGCGGCGAGCTGCCCGTCGTCGTCGCGGGCTAACCCCTGCCGGCGCTGCATCCAATCGTCGATCATGGCATTGCCAGGCCCGGTATCGAACGCCAACAATTCGCCCGACGAGCCGATCCAGGTGACGTTGGCAACCCCGCCGATGTTGACGATCACCACCGGCTTGCGCTGCCGCGCCATCAGCGCACCATGATAGGCCGGGGCGAGCGGGGCGCCTTGGCCACCGGCCGCCACATCCGCCGCGCGCAAATCATAGACCACGTCAATCGCGAGCCTCCGCGCCAAGCCGACGCCATCGCCAAGCTGTACCGTCAGGGCGCGCTCAGGCGCGTGCAGCACGGTGTGGCCGTGAAAGCCGACCACGTCGATCTGCGCCGCCGCCAGGCCTGCCTCGGCAAAGAAGCGCTCGGCCGCCTCGGCATGCAGTTGCGTCAGTTCGGCCTCGACCGCGGCCAAGCCGCCGGGACGCTCCTGCCGGCCGTCAAGGCCGGCGGCCGCGCCGATCGCGGCGCGCAGGCGCTGGCGGAAGGCCGCGGCGTATGGGTAGCTGGCGCAGGGCCCGCGGTTGGCGCGGTCGGCCCCGTCGGTCTCGATCAGGGCAACATCGATGCCATCCATCGAGGTGCCGCTCATCAGGCCGAGCGCGCGCATCATTTTGGCCATCGCGGGTTCCCGTCGCATGTTCCACTCGCCTTAACCGCCTGCTACGTGTAGGCGGTGCCAACGCCATCGGTCGCAGCCCTTTTGAACCCGCCGCAGGCCCCATGCGCAAATACCAATCGGACTTTCTCCAAACGCTCGATGAGCGCGGCTACATCCACCAGTGCTCCGACTTCGACGGCCTCGATCGCCTGGCGACCGCCGGCGAGGTCATCGCTTACGTCGGCTATGACTGCACCGCACCTTCCCTGCACATTGGCCACCTGATCTCGATGATGATGCTCACCTGGCTGCAGCGGACGGGCGGCAAGCCCATCGCGCTGATGGGGGGCGGCACCACCCGGGTCGGCGACCCGTCCGGCAAGGACGAGACGCGGCGCATCCTTCCGATCGAGACGATCGAAAGCAACAAGGAAGCCATCAAGGGCGTGTTCGCTCGCTTCTTGCAATTCGGCGGCGGCGCGACCGCGGCGCTGATGCTCGACAACGCCGAGTGGCTGGCGCCCCTCAACTATATCGAGTTCCTGCGCGATGTGGGGCGACATTTCTCGGTCAATCGCATGCTGAGCATGGATTTGGCAAAACTTCGCCTGGAGCGGGACCAGGAGCTGTCCTTCATCGAATTCAACTACATGCTGTTGCAGGCCTACGATTTCGTCGAACAGGCCAAACGCTACGGCTGCAACCTGCAGATGGGCGGCTCGGACCAGTGGGGCAACATTGTCACGGGTATCGATCTCGGCCGCCGCATGGGCACCCACCAACTCTATGCCCTGACCTGTCCGCTGCTCACCACCGCCTCGGGCGCCAAGATGGGCAAGACCGCGGCAGGCGCGGTCTGGCTGAATGCCGACATGCTTCCCGTTTACGACTACTGGCAGTTCTGGCGCAATACCGAGGACGCCGACGTCGCGCGCTTCCTCAAACTGTTCACGTTTCTGCCCTTGGCCGAGATCGCCAAGCTGGCAGCGTTCAAGGGTGCGCAGATCAACGAGGCCAAGAAGGTGCTTGCCACCGAGGCAACCGCCCTGCTGCATGGCCGCGCGGCCGCCGAAGCCGCGGCAAAAACTGCCGAGGAAACGTTTGAGAAGGGCGCGACCAGCCAGGGCCTGCCAACCGTCGAGGTCGCTGGCGCCGAACTCGCCGCCGGGCTCGGCGTGCTGGCGGCCTTTGTGAAGGCGGGGCTCGTCAAATCCAACGGCGAGGCGCGGCGCCAGATCGAGGGCGGCGGGCTGCGCGTCAACGACAGCCCCCTGAGCGACGTCAATGGCAAGCTTACGCCTGCGGACCTGGCCGACGGCGTCATCAAGCTTTCGCTCGGCCGCAAGCGCCATGTGCTGTTGAAGGCGGTCTAGCCGGCCGGCGCGCGAGGCCCGCGCGCGACGGCGCGGCGCCCTTGGCTCGCGCCTTTAAGCGCTGGCTCCGTCGAGCTCATCGATTGCAGCCTTGTCGAGTTGAAGCCTGATCCCGGTCGTCAACTCCTCGAGCTGGGCCATGCTGGTGGCGCTGGCGATCGGCGCCGTCACGGCCGGACGATCGCGCAGCCAGGCAAGGGCCACCTGACCGGGTTTGGCATTAAAGCGCGCCGCCACCGCGTCGAGCGCCTTGAGGATGCGGCGACCCCGGTCGTTGAGGTAGCTCGCCATGCGACCACCGCGCGGGCTCTTGGAAAAGTCGGCCTCGGAACGGTACTTGCCGGTGAGGAACCCGGCGGCCAGGGCGTAGTAGGGGATGACGCCGACGTTCTCGCGCACACACAGGGGCGCGAGCGCGCTCTCGTAGGGGGCGCGATCGGATAGGTTGTAGAGCGGCTGCAGGGTCTCATAGCGTGGCAGCTTGTCGGTGGCGCTGGTCTTGAGGGCTGCCGCCAGTCGCGGGGCCTCGTAGTTCGACGCCCCGATGGCGCGCACTTTGCCTTGTTCGATCAGCCGCTGATAGGCGCCGAGCGTCTCCTCCAGGGGCGCCTCCTTGTCATCGCTGTGCGACTGGTAAAGGTCGATATAGTCGGTCTGCAAGCGTTTGAGCGAGTCCTCCACCCGCGCCATGATGTAGGCGCGGCGCAGGCCCTGGCCGATGCCGGGCATTTCCATGCCGACCTTGGTGGCGATCACCACCTTGCTTCTGTTGCCGCGCGCCTTCAGCCAGTTGCCGATGATGGTTTCGGATTCGCCGCCTTGATGGCCCGGCACCCATTTGGAGTAAACGTCGGCGGTATCGATGGCCTCGAAGCCGGCCGCGACGAAACCGTCGAGCAGTTTGAAGGAGGTCGCCGCGTCCGCCGTCCAGCCCAACACGTTGCCGCCGAAGATCAGCGGCGCAATCTCAAGCCCCGAATTTCCCAATTTACGCTTGTCCATGTTTCTCCCCGTGCGCGGCACGCTTCCGCGCTCATCCTGCCGATGCCAGCGCCGCGGCCGCGGTGCGCGCAACTATGGCACGTCGGCCGCGCGCAACAAAAGTCGCCTCTGGCCCTCCCTTCGCTGGCGCTAGCGCTTCTTGGCCGCCGCGGCCGGCTCGCCATCGGCCGACCAACCGCCGCCGATTTCGGGCTGCACCCGAGCCTCGAAGCCATTGTTGGAGGTCGCCGCCGCCGGCGCGCTTGAAGCGCGCGGGCCGGCTTCGCTGCGCCCTTGCGGCCGGTCGCGCGGCACGATGCGTTGCGTTTCGGGCGCCATCTGCATGATCTCGCGCGTCACGCCGGGCGTAATCACGGAGAACGGATTGACGATGATTTGCGGTGCGCTCATGGAGCCTTGAATGGCGAACGTCATCGCAAACACCCCATCGCCGCGCGGCCCCGTCAACAACGGACCGAACAGGGGCAGGCCGCGAAACATCGTATTGAGCCCCGCCAGCGGCGTGAAGGTGCCGCCAACGTTGAGATTTTGCGAGCGGAAATCGATCTTGCCGCGCATGTTGGCACTGAGCACCGGGCCGTCGAGCCGGGCCTCGTTGAGAAGAAACTGCCCGTGCCCCACGGAGAAGGGCACGCGCAGCGTTTCAAAGGAGAATTGCTCGCGCACGATGCCGCGTTTCTCGGCCGACCCGATCGGCCGCACGGCGCCATCGGCCTGCTGCACCAGCAGATCGCCGCCGATGACATCGCCGAGCAAGACGAAGTTCTTGGCCCATAGCGTGCCGGTGCGCTGGGCCACGCCCGAGCCTTCGAGGTTGACCTCGAGGTTCATGCTGCCCCCGACCGCGCTATTATAAAACCCGACCAGCTTGAATAGCTGCCCGGCATCGTTGGCCTCGGCCCGCAGCAGCCGCGCTTGCCCGGGCTCGGGACGCAGCACGGCGGCGAAGGCTTTGTTGCCCTCAAGCACGCCGCGCGCGTCGAGTGCCGTCAGCTTGTTGTTCCGCTTTTGCAGCCACACCTTGACGTTGCGCAGCGCACCGTCGTTATAGCCGACCACGGTATCGATTTCGGCGCGCAGATCCAGGCCCGGGCGCACCTTGCTGTCGCGGTCGTGGATGCCGGCGACATCAAAGAACGATTGAAACAGATCCCGGCCGTCATAGCGCGGCCCTTTGGCCGTCACCTCCCAAACCCCGTCGGGGCGCATCTTGCCGTGCGCCTGTAGACTGGTGATGACGTTGATCGAGAAATTGGGGAAACGGTACTCGCGGACGCGGTGATCCGGCCCCACGCCCATCCAGCCCTCGATCGCCACGTTGTCGCCGACCAGCTGCACATTCATCAGCTCGATCGGATGCGTCGTGCCGTTCCGGACGATATCGCACTGGAAGGTGCTGGAGCGCCCCTTGGGCTTCTTCCAGGCGATGCTGTCCAGCACGATTTCGGCGTTGGCCAGGTCGGCGCGCAGGTGCACGCGCTGCTCGTTTTGCGCATCGCGCGCGACCGTGATCTCGGCGGCGAGCTCACCCTGCACGATATCGTTGATGTCGAGGCCCAGCTGCGTGCGATCGTTGGCATCGAGGCTGGCGTTGAGCGTGAGGGGCGGCTGCTTGTCCAGCGGCACGCCAAACACATGCTGCCAGTTGGCCTTGATCGGCACGCCCTTGATCAGCATGTCGCCGCGCGCCTCCACGGCCGTACCTGTCAGCTCCAAGACGATATTGGCACCGTTGATGTCGTAGGGCGGAAAGACTTGCGGCAGGCGCCCATCGCTGATGCGCGCCTTGCCGTCAATTTTCAGATCGGCCGGTGTCACGACGTGCTGCAGGGGAAGCGCCAGCGAAAGCTGGGCCTCGAGTTTGCCCTCGACCGTCGCCGGGTTGAGCCCGCTGTCCTGCAGAACATTGAAGGGTTCCTGCGCCAGCATCTCCAGAGCCAATGACAACGGCCCTTGCGTTTTGGCCGTGATGTGGCCGGTGCGCGGCATGGGCTCTTGCATGTCGACGCTGAAATTGCCCTTGACGCCGATGCGGCGCCCGTCGCTGGCCACAAAGGCGCCCTCGGGCGCCGAGACCTCAAAAGTGTGACCGTCGAGACGCGCCAGCGCGCGCGGCAGTTCCAGCGCCGGCCAGCGATCGCTCAAGGCAAGCGCCAGGTCGCTGCCCACCAGAGTGAGCGAGACGCGCTCCGCCGAACGCTCCCCTCCCTGGGCCTCTTCCCCGGAGGTCAGCTTGAAGGAGCCACCCTGCAGCTGCCCGCGCACGAGGCGCTGGCCGATCCAGGCCCGGCTCTGCGGCGCCAGCGCCGCGGGCCATAGCGCCTTGAAGGTCTTTTCCGGCATGGCGCCGATCTTGCCTTCGAGACGCGCGGTCGGCGCGCTGCCCATGCCGGCGACGTCGCCTTCGGCGCTAACTTCGGCCCCGCCGGCCCGCAGCAAGAATTGACTGAGCACGACGCGGCCACGCTCGGGTGCCAGAAAGCCCGCCGCCGACCAATCGTCGATCAGCAGGCGCTCGTGCGCGGGCAGCTCGGCGCCGATCCAGCCGCCCTCGGATTTGAGTGCGAAGGCCCAGGCGGGACCTTCCGGTGCGCGCGCATCGTGCGCCACGCTGCCGGCGAACTGCACGCGACTGTCGCCCCACACCAGCACCGAGGGCGAAATCTCGAAGCGACGCGTGCCGCTCTGATAGTTGATTTCCAAATGCCCGCCGTCGATCGCAAACGGCGTTTCCGCCAGCCAGGGCAGCGCCACCGTTCCCGGAGCCGCGTCGATGCCGATCCGGCCCCCTAAGATGTCGCCATCGCTCGAGAGGTCGAGGTAGGCCTCGGCCCACACCGGCAAATCGAAACCTTCGAGCGCGGCCAGATGCGGTAAGGTGCGCGCCAAGCCGCGCGGTACGAGGTTCTGCACCGAAACGGCAAGTTGCAGGGTTCCGGCCTTCTCCGCCTCAAAGGTGCGGAAGTTGAGGCTCCACGGCCCGGCTAGGGAGTCCACCTTGGCGCGCCCGGCGATCGAACTGCGGCTGCGGCGATGGTCGAGATCAACGTCGAGTTCCGGCAGACGCCAAATGCTCTTGCGGCTGCCGTTGTCTACGATCAGCGTGGCCGAGCGTAATCCGACCTCGCGCAAATAGGCCGTCGCGTATTCGCGCCGGCGCGCCCGCGCCGAGGCCTCCGACAGCATCTTGACGAGATCGATACGGCCGAGGCTGCCGTCGCTGAGCCCCGCGGCGCTGGCCGAGGCGGTCGATGATTGGCTCTGGCGGTCGCCGCCGGCCGCCCCTTTGTGCTTGTCGACGTCGGCGGCCTCGGTGGGCGAGGAGAATTGCAGCGACACCTTCCCGTCCTCGCCCAGGTAGAGCAGAAGCCGCGGCGAAATCAGATCGACGCTTTCGGGTGCGATCCGCCCCTGCAGCAGTGCCCGGTGGCTGATGGAAAAGATCGCCGAGGGCGCCACCGCCAAGGGCGCATTGCTGCTATCGGCGATGCGTACGTTGCTGAGTTCGAATTCCAGCTGATACCGATCATTGAGCCGGGCGGCGACGTTGTCGATCTCGACCCCGAAGCCCGCCAGTTCCTCGGCGATCGCCCGCTGCAGGGGCTCCACCAGAAATGCCAACGGCACCGGCCCGTGCAGCAGCCGCGCGTAGAACAGGCCGCCTGTCAGCGCCAATACGACTGTGGTGATGCTGAGGGCTTTGGCCAGCAGCAGGACACCGCCGCGCCAGGGCTGCACCGCCGCCGGCGGCCGCCTGGTCGACGTGCGCGTGGTCGGGCGGATCGTGGTGTCCACCACCCGCTTCGCCCCTTGCCCGCCCGTCCTCTTCACGACGCTCCCTCAATCATGTGGCGCCGAGCCGTCGCCCATGTGAGCGACAAGCAAAGAACTGGCCGCAGTCAGCGGCGCGTTATACGCAACCCCACGCTTGATACCAACAAAGCGAGGCAAAAGGGACGAAAGGAAGGCGCCTCAAGCGGCGCGGCCCGAATTCTGGCCGAGCCGTACCCGTTTAAGTTTGCGGCTGCGGTTCCAGGCCCCCGGGGCCCGGCTCCGGCCGCGACGGACGCATCTTACCGGCCGCTGGCACCGCCGGCCCAGCCGGCCCTTTCGATTCCTCGTCGTCGTTCGCACGCACGATTTTTTCGCCGCGCATCAAGGCGTTCACTTCCTCGCCGCTGATGGTCTCGTACTCCATCAACGCCTGCGTAATCGCCTCAAGTTTGTCGCGGTTACCACCGAGCACCTCGCGCGCCTTGCGCTCGCCCTCGGTGACAATGCGGCGGATCTCTTCATCGATCAGCCTGGCCGTGTCCTCGGACATATTCTGGCGCTGCGTGATCGCGTGGCCGAGAAACACCTCTTGCTGGTTCTCGTTGTAGCGCAGTGGACCCAATTTGTCGCTCATCCCCCACTCGGTCACCATGCGTCGGGCGAGTTCGGTCGCCTGCATGATATCGCTGGAGGCACCGGTATTGAGATGGTCCTCGCCGTACACGAGCTGCTCGGCCACTCGGCCGCCGAACATGGTGGCGATGCGCGCTTCACACCACTGCTTGGAATAGGAGAGCTTATCGCGCTCGGGCAGGCTCATGGTCACGCCGAGGGCGCGCCCGCGCGGAATGATGGTGACCTTGTGCAGGGGATCGTTGCCCGGCACGAGCAGATTGACCAGCGCATGGCCGCCTTCGTGATAGGCGGTGGCGAGCTTATCCTCTTCGGTCATGATCATGGAGCGGCGCTCCGCCCCCATCATCACCTTGTCCTTGCTGTCCTCGAACTCGGCCTGCGTCACCAGGCGCTTGTTGCGCCGCGCCGCCAACAGCGCGGCCTCGTTCACCAGGTTGGCGAGGTCGGCACCAGAAAAGCCGGGCGTGCCGCGGGCGATGACCTTGGGATCGACGTCGGGGGCCAACGGGACTTTGCGCATGTGCACGCGCAAGATCTTCTCGCGTCCGGCCACGTCGGGATTGGGCACCGTAATCTGCCGGTCGAACCGACCGGGGCGCAGCAACGCCGGATCGAGCACGTCGGGGCGGTTGGTGGCCGCGAGGATAATGATGCCCTCGTTGGCCTCAAAGCCATCCATCTCAACCAGCAGCTGATTGAGGGTCTGCTCGCGCTCGTCGTTGCCGCCGCCGAGACCCGCGCCACGGTGGCGACCGACCGCGTCGATCTCGTCGATGAAAATAATGCAGGGGGCGTTCTTCTTTGCCTGGTCGAACATGTCGCGCACGCGCGAGGCGCCCACGCCCACGAACATCTCGACGAAATCGGAGCCCGAAATCGTAAAGAAGGGCACGTTGGCCTCCCCGGCCACGGCCCGCGCGATCAGCGTCTTGCCGGTCCCAGGAGGGCCGACGAGCAGCGCGCCGCGGGGAATGCGTCCGCCAAGGCGTTGGAATTTTTGCGGATCGCGAAGAAACTCGACGATTTCCTGCAGATCGGACTTGGCCTCGTCGACCCCGGCCACGTCCTCAAACGTCACGCGGCCGTGCCGTTCGGTCAACAGTTTGGCCTTCGACTTGCCAAAGCCCATGGCCCGGCCGCCGCCCGACTGCATTTGGCGCATGAAAAACACCCACACGCCGATCAGAAGCAGCATCGGGAACCAATTCACCAGCACGCCCAAGATGGAGGGCACGTCCTCCTCGGGGGGCTTGGCGGTAATCTTCACGCCTTTTTTGGTCAGGCGCTCGACCAGGTTGGGGTCGTCGGGCGCTACCGTCGTGAAATTGCTGCTCTTGTCGCGGAACGAACCGGTGATGCGATGCTTGGCGATCGTTACTTCCGACACGCTGCCGCTCTCGACGCCGGCCAGAAACTCCGAATAGCTGATTTCGTTACCGCGGCGACTTTGGCTCGGATTCTGGAACAGGTTGAAGAGAGCCATCAACAACAGGACGATCACGACCCAGATGGCGAGGTTCCGGAAATTCGAGTTCATCGAGTATCCTTGCTGGCCTGGGACGCCAAACCGCCGCCGCGATCCCAGCTGTTGCGCGCTGCCGGCATGATCCCCGGGCCCGTGCACTTTAACATAGGAGGCTCTTACTACTTTGCCAAGTTTAGGCTCCCGCCGGCCGCGATTTGCAGGGGGACTGCCCCGAAATGGGGAAGGTTGCGGCACCAAGGCGAGCGCGGGGTGCGCCGACGCTATGGACGGGCAGGCCCACGCGATCTTTGCCCTTCTGCGCCGGCCGGCGCGCCCGCGGGGCCGGCCAAGGCGGTAAAGGTGGCCGAAACCAACCCACCACCGGAGCGGAACGAGAGGCTTGGGACGGCGAAGAGGTCGGCCTCCTTCCAGAAGCCCGGCAAGGCACGCAAGGTGCCCGATGGCACGCCGCCGGGCAGCAAAACCTGCCGGCGCAGGGCCGCAAGCCCCGCCTGACCCAGGGCGCGCACGGCGACCGGAAAGCCAAGCTTAGGCCCTACCGCCACCCAGAAGCGGCCGTCCCAGAGCGCCTGCTCGCCGGGCGCTAGCGCGAGTTCTGGCCATGGCCGGCGACCAGGCTCGCGCTCCAGCACAATCGTGCCCCGCGCGGCACGGATCGCCGTCCGCGCCAAGGTCCACCGCCCCGCGGCCTCGGGCCTGGCGAGCGTTTCGGCGAGCGCCTCCAGCTTGGCCAGCGGCACGGGAGCGCCGGCCCCCCCCGCCGCCGCGATCCCCTTGCCCAACACCCGTACTTGCAGGTCGCTTGGGAGCGCACGCCAGGCGGGGGCATCGATGCTGATGAACCCGCAGGGATCGATGCGATAGCGACCGGCATCGGCCGCACAAAACTGTGCGAGCGCCCACTCCAGGGCCGCGCGCGCCCGCTGCAAGCGCCGCGCGCTCAGGGCCAGGCTGCCCCCGGTCAGCCCCAATTGGGTGAGCGTAGCGCCAGCCGCGCGCCATCGGCTCCGCTCGAAAATGAGGGCTGCATTGCTCGCATCTTCCAACCAGGGCACGCCGCGGGCCTCGAGCGCGGCCCTGAGGCAGGCCTTGGCGACGCCCAACAGCGGCCGCGCCAGCACGATCTCCCCCGTACTCGGCTGCGGCCGGCCCGCTAGCATCGGGACCTCGAGCGGCGCCA
Organism: uncultured Alphaproteobacteria bacterium; assembly: GCA_963770295.1. GTDB lineage: Bacteria > Pseudomonadota > Alphaproteobacteria > Rhizobiales > Hyphomicrobiaceae > AWTP1-13. Next base: position 299,365 of record CAVYPA010000001.1, on the reverse strand, counting down.
AAGGCGCCATGGCGGCGAGCCCGTCAAGACCGCTGCCGCGCGCCAAGCGCATCAACAGCGTCTCGGCTTGATCGTCGGCGGTGTGGGCGGTCATCAGCACGTTGAGGCCGGTGCCGCCCATGAACTGCAGCAGCAAACGGTAGCGCGCGGCGCGCGCGGCCGCCTGCACGCCGGTTTTCGGCTTGGCCCCGGCCCAAGGCAAGATGGCGTGGCGAAAGCCGAGCCCCGCCGCCCTCTGCGCCACCCATTCGGCCTCCGCGCGCGACTGCTGGCGCAGGCCGTGATCGACGGTGAGCACGAAGATGTCGGCCGGGGATTGGCCGCACTGCGCCAGCCATTCCGCAAACAGAACCATGAGCGCGGTACTGTCGCTGCCGCCGGAGACGGCGAGCGCCACGCCGGCGGCGGGCGTGCCGATGAGGCTGCCAAACAGGCCATCGAGCTTAGCGCGCGGAAGCGAACGATCAATCGAAGTCATGGGCCTCATGCGCCCCGCGAACGAGCCTCTTTGGCGGCCGCCGCTGGCAGTTTCGCTTGGGGGCGGCGCCGTCACGGCGAACCGGACGCGCCGACCGGACGTCCGAGGGACTTTAGCAACCGCGGGGCCAAGGCGCGAGCGACGCGCTCGGCGCCAAAGGCGCTCAAATGATCATCGTCGCTATAGAGCGGCCGAACCCCATCGGCGACCGCACAGGTTGCCCCGTCGCACAAGACGGTATGGGGATAGAGCACCAGGGCACGGCCCGCCGCGGCAACGTCGGCGAGCGCGGCCAGCACCAGACGCTGGCGGCGCTCGAAGTCGCCCCGCCAGACCGGCGGCAACTCGGACAGCCCGCGCAGCGCGCGCACCAGCGTCGCGGGCGCATTGTACTCAAGTTCGGGCACCGGGCCGACGAGCACGACGTGCTGGGTGTGCGGGGTGAGCCGATCGAGCGTCCGCAGCAGGGCCTCGGCGAGGCCGATGACTTGGCCGCTCGCGGCATCGACAATGCGGCCGGCCTCCCCGCCGTCGCCGGGCGAGCGCACGTCGGAGGCATAGTTGGCCCAGCGCCCAGCGACCACCACCAGCTTCGGCTTGTGCTTGGCGATCGCGGCCAAGACCGCGGTGACGAAGCTTTCGCAATCGCCGTCCACCTTGGGTCCCAACACCGACACCCCTTTGAGGGGCGGACAGTGGGGCATGCTGATGAGCAGCGCCGACGTGAGATCGCGCGACCCCAACAACTCGTGCACCAATTCCGGTGCCAGCGCCCCTGCATGCGAATCGCCCCAGATGACCAAATCGGATCCTTGGCCCTCAACCTTGGACCAGCGGCAGGCCTTGGCCCCAGCCGGGGCGTCGCTGAGCCACGTCGCATCCCTGCTGCAGGCAGGCCGGGACTTGGTGGCCGCGCGCAGCTGGCTCACGGACTCACGCGCTGGCGCGCTCAAGGTCCACAGGCTCGCGCGATCGGCGCGCAGCAGCAGACCCAGCCCGACCACGGCGGCGCAGCCGGCACCGATCGCCGTCATGGCCGCGGCGTTGGGAAGCGCGCTGCCGGCGCGGAACGGCTTTTCGACGAACCGCCACAGGAGCTGGGCCGCAACCAGGACGCCGATCAGAATTGCGACCTGCTCGAGGCCATTCAGCGGTCGGGCAACGCACATGCGCCAAAAGACGATGACCGGCCAATGCAGCAGATAGATCGCATACGAGAGGCGCCCGATCGCCACCACGGTCCTCGTCGACAACAGGCCCTGCACCGGACCTTCGCCGGCAGTGCCGGACAGAATGACCGCCGCGGCGGCCGCAACCGGCCCGAGCATCATCCAGGTCGGAGTTTGTGGCCCATCCAGCAGGGCTACGCTGGCGGCGATGCCGCCCAACCCCGCCAGCCCCAGGAGCGTGGGGCGGGGGACCTTAACCCGGTGCGCCTCCGCGCAGGCGATCAGCGCGCCCGCACCGAGCTCCCAGAAACGCGCCATCGGCATGTAAAAGGCATGGCGTGCGCGGAACAAGCCCACCACCACGCACCAGGCCAGCGACAGGACCACCAAAGAGGCCAAGATGCGCGCCGGGGGTTGCCGTGCGCGCACGACGAGCACACCCAAGATCAGCGGGAACAGCAGATAGAACTGCTCTTCCAAGCTGAGCGACCAGGTGTGGAGGAGCGGTCGGTAGTGGGCGGCGTCGGCAAAGTAGTTGGTGCGGTCGTGAAAAAAGACGTTGGCCGCCGATACCAAGCTCGCCAAGGCACTGCCAGCAAACTCCCGCGTCTCGGATGGCGAAAGGATGATGGAGCCGACGCCGAGGGTCCCCAGCAGCGTCACAATCAGCGCCGGCAGGATGCGGCGCGCGCGACGCAGGTAGAAAGCTTGCAGCGAGAAGCGCTGCTGATCGAGCTCGAGCAAAACGCCGCGTGTGATGACGAAGCCAGAGATCACGAAAAACACGTCGACGCCGACGAAACCGCCAGGGGAACCCGCAAGGCCCAGATGGAACGCAAAGATGGCAAGCACGGCGAGCGCGCGCAGGCCATCGACATCGGGCCGATAGGCCTCGCGTGCCCACCCCGTATCGCTGCTGAACGCCAAGCTACCCATCACAGGCCCTAGCGCGGGCGTCGCCCCCCCGGTGTGCGAAGCTACGATGGGTCGTCAGCAACCCGCCTTCTGTCGCTCGGCCTGCGCACTCGTCTTCACGTGCGGCGGAGCGCTCGGGTACTTGCTCGCCAACTCGTTGAAGGACGAGCAGGCCGCATCCTTCTGTCCCAAGCGTTGCAGCGACATGGCAAGCCGGAGGAGGCTTTCCGGCGCCTTGGCGTTGCGACCATAGGTTTGGTAGCCCTTCAGGAACGCGCCGGCGGCGGAGCGATACTGCCCGCGCACAAACAGGGACTTTCCCAGCCAATACTGCGCATTGCCCGCGAGCGGATCGCCGGGAAACCGCTGCAGGAAATCTTCGAAGGCGGCTTCGGCCGCCCCGTAATCGCGCTGCAGCAGATAGCCGTAGGCCGTCTCATAGAGCTGTTTGGGCGCCACATCCCCTTCCGGTGCGCCAGCGCTGGGAAAGGGCACCGCCGCCGCGATCGCTCCGCCGACGGGCGGCGCCACCATGGGCGGCGGCGCGCCGGGTTGGCTCAAGAGCTGATCGATATCGTCGCGCTGACCTTGACCACCGGGGGAGACCGTGACGGCGCCGAAGCCTGCACGCCCCGGCGGCGGGGGGCTCGCCTCACCGACACGGGCCCCCTTCGGTGGCTCGGCATTGGCAAAGGTGGAGGAGGGCGCCAAAGCGCCACTGCGGCCGGCCAGGGCGCGCATCTGTTCCTGCAGAGTCTCCAGCTGCGCGGCGAGGGCCTGAAGTTGCGTTTCGAGGCTGTCGAGGCGCCCGGCATCGGCGGCATTGAGCGCCGCGGCCGCGCCGGCATTGCCGCGCCCCGGCGAGTTCGCGCCGACCGGGGCCGGGGCGCCTTTGGCCAACGACTCCAGGGTGCCAACCACCACCTGCATGTCGACCAGCTGTTCCTCGAGCTGCTCAACGCGCTGGCGCAGCGCCGCCTCCCCCGATGGCCCGCCGTCCCGCGGCGCGGCAGCCTTCGGCGCCGGCTGGGGCGCGGGCAGCGGCCGCTGCACGGGGGGCCCCTGTTGGGCGACGGCCGGCGCCGTGGCCAACAGCGCGGCCGCCGCCGCGCCCAACACCGCCGCCCATCCAATGGCATAACGTCTCATGCTGGCTCCCATTGCCCCGCCTCGCATTGAAGCCCCGCCTCGCATTGAAGCTCCGCCGCCCTCTTCAACACGCCTTCCAGGCGGGAGCAAGACCGCCGCCCAGAACAGCCTCTAAAACCCGCCGAAAACACCCGCCCAAAACACCAGCTTAGAACGCTCGCTTAGAATACTGGCCTAGAATACTGGCCTAGAATACTGGCCTAGAATACTGGGCGGAAGATTGGCGCCATGGTGCCCCGGCCGCATCGGCCTTGCGCGCGGTGCCGGGAGCGGCCGTCGGGGCGGGTGCGCCGGGTCTGACGACCGTCACCGCGCGCCGGTTCTGGGCGGCGCACAGGGAACCCGTGCAATCGGCAACGGTTTGGTTGCGGCCGAAGGCCGTGATACGAATCCGCTCCGTGGCGACACCGAGCTCGATCAGCCGTTGGCGCACGGCATCGGCGCGTTGGCGCGACAGGGCCACGTTGTCGTCGCTGGTGCCCGAGTCATCGGCGTGGCCTTCCACCATGATGATGAGCCCGGACTTGCGCTTGAGCCAGTGCGCCTGCGCCTCGATGGCGGCACGCGCGCGCCCGCTAAGTTCGGCGCTGCGGTCAGCAAAAAAGACGCGGTCCCCAACACTCATGCGGAAGTCGCGTCCGATGCCGGCCGCCATCACGTCTGGCGCACCGAGCTGCATGCGCTCCTCGGCAGACCCCAAAGACGGACACCCAAAGGCTATCGTGCCGGCCAAAACCAAGGCCAGGCCGAGCCGTCGACCGCACGGCATGTGGCGTGTTCCCCCACGCTTGATGCATCGCGGCCACACTGCCCCCGCATTAGGGCCAAAATTTGATGGGAGGTGGCGCCAGCAAGGCGGCCGGGGCTTGCGGCGATCCACGGGTGCGCCGCCAAGGCCAAGGGGGCCTAGAAGGGGGCCTAGGAGCGGGCCTCGGCGCGTCCGTTGAGCACCGTCTGGGCTCGCCGGTTCTGCGACCAACAGGAGATGTCGTTGCACACCGCCACCGGACGCTCCTTGCCATAGGAGATCGTGCGGATGCGGCCGGCATTGATGCCATGGCGGGCTAGGAAGTCGCGCACCGTCTGGGCCCGCCGGGCGCCAAGGGCGATATTGTATTCACGCGTGCCGCGCTCATCGGCGTGGCCCTCGACCGTGATCGAATACTGGGCATATTGCTGCAGCCATTTCGCCTGATTTGTCAGCGTTTGCTGAGCCTCGGGCGACAAATCCGTGCTGTCGGTGGAAAAGTATACGATATCGCCGACATTGACCGCAAAGTCACGCGAGGATCCCGGCGTTGCCGGGCTGTTGCGGCCGAGTTCGCTTTCGGGTTTGGGGGTGTTCGAGCACGCCGCCAGCAGCAGCGCCACAGCGACGGCCGCCACTACCGGGCCACCCGCTCTGTGCCACTTCGACAGCTGCATGCCGTCCCCCTTGTTTTTGCGGCAAACGGCGGTTCTGCCGCGCGCCGATTTCCGATCCGGTGGCAATTTCTAGCGAAAGCTTCGTTCAAAAATGTGTCCGCCCGCGGCGCCTGCCGGTGAAACGTGGTTTGGCGGCGTGAGACAACCGGGCCCGGCGGGTTTTCCCCGCAATCCACAGTCAACGCAAACTCTAAAACAACCAGGGCCGTAGCAGGGCAGACAAACCTGCCGCGCTACAGCCCCAATCCTGCGATTCGTCTGCCAAAGGGCAGCGATCGCTCCGGCTCAACGAGCGACGTCTTGCACGCTCGCGCCCAGCTTCATCGGTTGATGCTCTACTTCTTTCCGGCATGCGCCGAGAGCGACAGCAGCGATGACAGCTGCGAGAACGATAGCGCCCTTCATGCTTCTTCTCCTAAGGTCTCTTAGAGAGTTGGTGTTAACGCGCTACCTGAGAAACCGGTACATCAGCCCCTAACTTCATAGGGACATGCTCAACCTCGCGGCGACATGCGCCGAGAGCAACCGCGGCGACAACCGCCGCGAGTACGATCACGCTTTTTACGTTCATGGTCTTCTCTCCTACACGTTCGGCAATCGCATCACTTCGCTACCGATGCATAACGCTTAGATCAAGAACGCAGCTGCTTTTGCCAAGGTTTTCCACGGTCGTTGATGCGAAAATGCCACTGGATTTGTGGTGCACAGGACAGACTAGAGGCCCAGTTTAAAGCGCCGAAGTTTGCCCTGATGCAACCGTGCCGCGCTGAGACCTACAACAACACCAATTTGGTTAAGGTCGCGTAAAGCACCGTTCAATTTCGCTGGGGCGACCAGGCGGGATCGGAGCTGAAGGCCGGCGTCAGCATTTCGCGCTCGTTGTAGCCGGTGAGGTCGATGGAAAAGAGTTCGCGGCCCGCCGGCGCCGCGGGCCTCGCGGAAGAATGCCAGAACGCGCCCGTTCGGCGCCCAAGTGGGCCCCTCGTTGTGGAAGCCCTCCGTCAAGGTGCGCTCGCCTGAGCCGTCGGGACGCATCACCCCGATCAGAAAGCTCCCCGCCGATTGCTTGGTGAACGCGATCAGGTCGCCGCGCGGTGACCACACCGGGGTCGAGTAGCGCCCCTCGCCGAAGCTGATGCGGTGTTGCCCGGAGCCGTCGGCATTCATGACGTAGAGCTGCTGGGAGCCATCGCGATCCGATTCGAACACGACGCGCCGCCCGTCGGGGCTGTAGCAGGGACCGGTGTCGATCGAATTGGATTGGGTCAGACGGCGGGACTGGCGCGAGCGCAGGTCCATTTCCACGATCGAAGTGGCGCCGCCCTCGCCGATGCTCATGATGATTCGCTGGCCGTCGGGAGAAAAGCGCGGCGCGAAGGTCATGCCGGGGAAGTTGCCGACCAGTTCGCGCCGTCCGCTTTCCAGGTTGAGCAGAAAAACCCGCGGCTGATCGCCGGTGTATTGCAGGAAGGCCACTTCGTGCGAGCTCGGGCTGAAGCGCGGCGTCAACACCAATTCCCGACCCTGGCTCAACAGACGCACGTTGGCGCCGTCTTGGTCCATGATGGCCAGGCGCTTGTTGCGGTGATCCTTGGGACCGGTCTCGTCGATGAAGACGATCTGGGTGTCGAAATAGCCTTTCTCCCCCGTCAAGCGCTCATAGATCTGATCGGCGATCAAATGGCCGAGGCGCCGCCCTTCGCCCGAACCGACGGCGAGCCGCTGGCCGGCCAGCTGGCGCCCGGAAAGGACGTCCCAGAGGCGAAATTCGGCGGCCAGCCGGCCGTCGCCCGCACGGCCGGCACGGCCGACCACCAGCGCCTGGGCATTGATGGCGCGCCAATCGGAAAAGCGCGGGGTAGCATTGTGGTCGGCCAATCGCTGGATGAACGATTCGCGATTGAGCGGCTGGAACAGACCGGAACGCTCGAGGTCGGCAGCCACCACGTTGGAAAGCTCGACGGCAAAGCGCTCATCTTCGCCGGCAAACTCCGGGATCGCGATCGGAATGGGCTTCAGCGTGCCCTGGGTGATGTCGACCTCGAGGGGCCCGCTGCCCCGCTGCGGCGGCGCTTGGAAGCCGCGCTGCTGCGCCCTCGGCAGCGTCGCTGGCGAGGGCCAGCAGCAGCGCCCAAACCAACAGCGAGGAGGCGAGCAGCGCCTCGCCCAACCGCGCCAGGCCCAGCGACGCCTGCGGCTGCAGCCAGCGTCGACGGCGCGAGCGGGCAGCCGCCGTCTCACCCACGACAGGCACGAGGACGGCGGCGGGCGCCGGCCGTGGGGGCGAAGCAGGCATGTCCATCACAAGTGACCTTCCCGTGGGCTCGCTTAGGTGATTCGGTCGGCCGATAGTACGGGTTCGCGGCTAGAACATGTCGCGGGGATCGAAATTGAGAACGATATCCTTCCAGAAGTCGTACTTGGCGGGCGGCAGACTATAGGGCTCGCAAGCCTGCACGGCGCGCAGGGCACTGTCCCGTACCGCCAGGAAGTAGGGGGTGTTTTGCGGGTTCATGATCTGCGGCTCGGCGGCCAATCTGCCATCGGGATTGAAGCGCAAGCGCAGCTTGACCTGGGTGTTCTGCGCCGATTCGCCGCCGCCCAGGACGTTCCACTTCGACTGCACGCAGGACTTTATGATTTGCGCCAGAATGGCAAGCTCGCTGGCTGAGAGCTGCTGGTCGCGCCCCTCCGGGGCGCCCAGCACCGGGCCCTTGTTGAGGGTCTTGGCCTGCTCGTCGAGCGGCACCGAGGGTCGCGGCGCCCCCTTGTCCGGCATCTTGTTGAGCAAGGCCGAAATCTTTTCCGCATCGAATTTCTTTTTCGCTTCCGCTTCCTTGCGCCGCTTTTCCTCCTCACGCTTCTTTTTGAGTTCGGCTTCTTTGCGCCGTTTCTCGTCTTCTTGCTTCTTCTTGAGTTCGGCCTGCTTGCGCTCTTCCTCTTCCTGTCGTCGCTTCTCCTCGGCCTTTTTGGTCTCCTCTTCGAGCTTCTTTTTTTCCTCTTCTAGTTTCCTCTTCTCCTCTTCGACCTGGCGCTTTTCCTCCTCGAGTTTCTTCTGCTCTTCGGCCTGACGCTGCTGTTCCTTCAGCATCTCCTCGAGTTTTTTTTGCTCCTCGAGCGCCGGCAGCGGCGGCACGGTGGCCGGCTCGGGCGGCACGGCCGCCAGCTTTTCGGCGAGCGCATCCTTCGGCGGTTCGGCCTTGGGCGGTTCCGCCTTCGCCGGCGGTTCGGGCTTGGGCGGCTCGGGCTTGGGCGGTTCCGCCTTCGCCGGCGGCTCGGGCTTGGGCGGTTCGGGCTTGGGCGGTTCCGCCTTCGCCGGCGGTTCGGGCTTGGGCTCCTCCTTGGCCGGGGCTGCCGGCTCGGGCGCGGGGGGAGGCGGGGCGGCGGCGACCGGGGTGGGCTTCGGCGCCTCCTTCTTGGCCACGTCCGGCCGTGGGCTTTCCTTGGCTTGGGCCTGCAGCTGCTTGGCCGTCCTCGACCCCAATCGCAGCTTGGTCACCTCGCCGGGCGTCACCAGGTCAACGGCAATCGGCTCCGGTTCGGCCACGTGCAAGGGTGCGAGCGTCTGGATGTTGAGCACCGCCCAACCAAGAACCGCCGCATGCAGACACAGGGAGATGATCAGCCCGAAGTGCACGCTCCCGTTTCGAACCCCTTGCCAAGCTCTGCTTAAATCTTACCTGCGCCCAGCCGGGCCCGGTCCTTGCTCGATGTCCTCCGGCCCGCTGACAAAGGTGAATTTCTTGAAACCGCCCTCGCGCACGGCGCTGATCACCTCTGACACGCGCCCGTACACGAGTTGCCGATCGCCGCGGAACAGCACCGGATCATCCTCGCCGCCCTTGGCGGTGGCCTTCAGCTTCACGATCAGCTGGGACACATCCAGCGATTCTTCCGAGGAGCCTAGGAAGATTTTGCCTGTGCGATCAACGGTGACGGTCAGCGGATCTTTGTTGAGATTGAGCGATTGGCCCTTCGCCGCCGGCAGGTCGACGGGCAGGCCCGACAGTAGCAGTGGCGCCGTCACCATGAAGACGATGAGCAGCACCAGCATGACGTCGACGAATGGCGTGACGTTGATTTCGTGCATGGGTGTGTGGCCGCGGGCGCGGCCACGCCGGCCACCCTTGGCTCGTCCGGTCTTGAGACTGGCCCCCATTGGCTTGGCTCCCTCAGGTGCGCACGTCGATTTGGCGCGACACGATCGCGGAGAACTCGTCGGCGAAGGCCTCGAGCCGCTGGCTGAGCGCGGAGGAGTTGGCGGCAAACTTATTGTAAAAGATGACGGCCGGGATTGCCGCCAGCAGTCCCAGGGCCGTGGCAAACAGGGCCTCGGCGATGCCAGGCGCCACGACCGCCAGGTTGGTATTCTTGGAGATCGGCAATGGCCTGGAAGCTCGTCATAATGCCCCACACGGTGCCGAACAGGCCGACGAACGGGGCCGTCGAGCCGACCGTGGCCAGAAACAGCAGGCGGCGGTCGAGCTGCTCCATCTCGCGGCTGATGGTGACGTCCATCACCTTTTCGACGCGGAGCTGGATGCCGCCCAAGGCCCGGATGTTGCCTTCAACCGAACGCTTCCACTCGCGCATGGCGGCCACGAACAGCGACGCCATCGAGAAGGTGCGACCGTGCGCGACGCTGCTATAAAGTTCCTCTAGCGACTGTCCGGACCAGAACATCTGCTCGAATCGGTCGGCCTCGCGCCGGGCGCGGCGAAAGGCGAACACCTTTTCGACAATGATGGCCCAGGCCCACACCGAGGCCGCCAATAAGCCGAGCATCACGATTTTGACGACGGGGTGCGCCGTCATAAAGAGCTCCAGAAAGGAGAATCCGCCGCCCGCAGCCGGCTTCAACATATCAAGGGGATTCATGGTGTTGTCCGTCTCACGTGACCGCTCAGTGCTGTGGCAGGGGCCGAGCGCTCAGGGGTAGCGACAAGTACCATACGCGGCGCCAATACTGGCGACGCCCCGCCCTCCTTCAGATGTCCATTGCGTACCCGTTTCCCGCCCGCCGGACCAGGGGCCATACTGGCGCCCAATGTGACGGGAATTGGGCCCGCCGCGCCAGCGCCACGCATCCGAGCCTACAGGAGGCCCGTGCGGCCGCGCCTCTAGGCCGGCAGGACCATTTGCGTTTGCATGACGACGGCGCACAGCTTGCCGGCCTGCGACTTGATGGTCGTCTGCCACACCTGCGTGGTGCGGCCGCGGTGCAGCGGCACCGATTCGGCCGTCACCTCCGTGTCGACCGCGGCTGCACCGAGGAAATTGGTTTTCGATTCGATCGTCGTCGTGCGCGTGTTGGGCGGCAGGTTGACGACCGTGCCAATGGCGCCCAGCGTGTCCGCGAGCGCCATGTAAGCGCCGCCGTGGCATAGGCCTCCCGAGGTGCACAGGTCCGGCCGCACTCGCATGCTGGCAACGATTTTATCCTTGCTCGCCTCTAGGATCTTGATGCCCATAAGACCCGGAAACAGCGGCGCCATGTGCTTCTGGAAGTCCTCGGCAGCCAGCATTGCAGCGTCTCCTATTGCGGCTCGGTGCGGGGCCTCAAGTCGCCAAGTCCCCAAGTCTAAGCCAGTGGATTTTTCGCCTGCAAGGCATCGCGCAGGTGCGCCGAGAGGCGCAGCGGCTTGCCCGCGGCCGACATCAAGACCACGATGACCTCGGCGGTAAACAAAAGCACCTCGCCGCGGCTGATGCGCTGCTCGAGGGTGAGCGTGGCCGCCGTCATCGTGCCCACGCACGTCGTCACCTCGAGGATCTCATCGATGCGCGCCGGCTTCAAAAATTCGAGCGCCATGCGCCGCACCACAAAGGCCGCGGGTTCACGGCCGCCGGCGCCAGCCAGCAGCGCGCGATGATCGTTGCCAAGCGCGCGCAAAAAGTCCGAGCGGCCGCGTTCGCACCAGCGCACGTAGCTGCCGTGATAGACGAGGCCGGAGAAATCCGTGTCCTCAAAATAGACCCGAACGGGCAACACATGGCGCCGCCCGGCGGCGTCCTGCACCAGCTGGCCCGAAATGTCGGGCCAGCGGCCCTGCGCTTCAGACGGCGACATCGACCAGTACGATCTCCGGCGGCACCCCCATCCGCACCGGCAGAATAGAGCACCCGAGCCCGCCCGAAACGATCAAATGCCGATCGTCTTCGACGATATGTCCGTAGGCGAACCGATTGCCGAAGCGGGAGGGCACCATCGGCGAATAGCCAAATAGCCTCACCTGCCCCCCGTGCGTGTGCCCGCTCAGCGTCAGCGCCACGCGGGAGGGCACGCGCGGGAAGATGTCGGGCTCGTGCGCGAGCAAGATCACCGGGGCCGCGTCGGTTACCTGCCCCAGCGTACCGGCGAGATCATCGACGCCCTGGAAGCTGCGCCAGGCCCCGGCCCGGCGGCGGCGAATAAAGGCCAGCTGATCGCCGAGCCCAGCCAGCCAAAAATGCTGCCCATCCTTGGCCAGGCGCACCACGGCGTTTTCATAGACGGGGATGCCATTCTTTTCGAGCACGCGCCGGCCGTGCACGGGCCCGCGCGAGCTTGCGCTGGGCGGCCAGATCGTCCCACCAATCGTGGTTGCCGAGCACGGCGTGGACGCCAAGGGGGGCCCGCAGTTGGGCCAGCGCCTTGGCCCAATCCTGCGGCGCGATGGGGCGCCCCTTGAATTTGTGGCTGGCTGCGAAATCGCCGAGCAGCACGACCGTGTCGGCGCCGAGCGCATTGGTGGCCTCGACGATCGCCTCGATCCGCCCCAGCGGCATCGCCGGGCCGCCGGCGTGCAGGTCGGCAATCACCGCGATCGACAGCGTCAGGCTCCGCGGCCAGCCGGGCGGCGCGAGGGCGTAGCGCGTCACGTCAAGCCGCCAGAGCGGTTCGACGGCAAAGCCGTAGCCGCTGCCGAGGGCCAGCGTGCCGGCGCCGGACCACCCCAACGTCTTCAGAAACCTGCGGCGGGAAATCCTAATCACGGTGCACGTTCCTACTTGGCCGCGAGCCCCCCGGCAGCGCGCACGTCGCACGCCCAGGGATCGCGGCCGGTGGTGTGACGGCAAAGCATGGAAAAGTTGGGGCGCGCGCGGCTACCCGAGGCCGCATGCGCTTGCCCACGATGGAAATGCACGGGCACCCGACCAACACCAAGCGTGCTCAAGCCAAACCCGCCTTGCCATTGCCGTCTTCGCTTTCGGATCTCTCCTCGAACAGGCCAATTTGCGGCGTGGCGGCGCGCGCCGGCCCACTCAGGCCCAGGTGTCTGTAAGCGCGCAAGGTCAGCACGCGTCCGCGCGGCGTGCGGCCGATGAAGCCCTGTTGCAACAGGTAGGGCTCGACGATCTCCTCCAGGGCGTCGCGGGGCTCCGAGAGCGCCGCCGAGATCGTTTCAATGCCGACCGGTCCGCCGTCATAATTCTTGGCGATGCAGCTCAGATAGCGATGATCGAGGGCATCGAGCCCTTCGCTGTCCACTTCGAGCTGACGTAGCGCCCGATCGGCCATCTCGGCGGTGATGACTTTCACCTTCTCGACGGTGGCGAAATCGCGCACGCGCCGCAAGAGCCGGCCGGCAACGCGCGGGGTGCCGCGCGAGCGGCGCGCGATTTCCGCGGCGCCCTCCGGGCTCATGGCAACCTTCAAGACGCCCGCCCCACGGCTCACGATCGTGGTCAGTTCGCCGTGGCTATAAAAATTGAGGCGCACCGGGATGCCGAAGCGGTCGCGCAAGGGCGTGGTCAACAGGCCCGTGCGGGTGGTGGCGCCGATCAGCGTGAACTTGGCAAGGTCGATTTTGACCGAGCGCGCCGCCGGTCCCTCGCCAATAATGAGATCGAGCTGATAGTCCTCCATGGCCGGGTAGAGAATTTCTTCCACCGCCGGACTGAGGCGATGGATCTCGTCGATAAACAAGACGTCGCGTTCCTCAAGGTTGGTCAACAGCGCCGCCAGGTCGCCGGCTTTGGCGATGACCGGACCGGAGGTGGCACGAAAGCCAACCCCCAATTCACGCGCCATGATCTGGGCCAGCGTCGTCTTGCCGAGGCCCGGAGGACCTGCAAACAGCACGTGATCGAGCGGATCGCCGCGCCCCTTGGCCGCTTCGATAAAGATCTTGAGGTTGGCGCGCGCCTGCTCCTGGCCGATGAATTCGCGCAGATATTGCGGGCGCAGAGACGGCTCTGCGTCATCGGCTTCGCGCTTGGCCCCCGTCACAAGGCGGTCGGCATCGGACATGGTTTGTTCTGATGGCGCTATTCGGGCAAGGCGTCAAGAACCAAGCATCGCCCTCAGCGCCGCGTCCCAGGCGCGCGGCGGCGGCTTCCGCAGGCCCGCCCGAACAAGGCCCTCGCGCCGGCTTTCCCCAACAATTTGGAACGATGAGCCTTGTGCTGGGCAGCACAGCGCGCCGGCGGCCCAGCTGCTGTGCTGGTCCCCGGGGAGTGATAGCGGCGGGTCCCTCCTCCTCCCTGCCGCCGACTGCGGGGGCGCACCCCCCGCCTTCACTCCCCGCCTAACCCAAACGAGCCGCGTTTGGCCCCGCCCGCCGCCGCTAGGGGTTCAGACGGGTGGCTCCATGGAATAGATGTTTTGCGGGGCGACGGTCAGACTGAGCGCCATGCGCACGGCCACCGCCAGCACCAACAGGGCAAGACCCGCGCGCAGTTGCTCGGCCTTCAGGCGCTCACCGAAGCCGACGCCGAACTGGGCACCGATCACGGCGCCGGCAATCAGGGGCAGGGCCAGGACCACATCGACGCTATGATTTTGCACGGCCTGCAGGATCGTCGTCAGCGCCGTGACACAGACGATTTGGAAGGTCGAGGTGCCGATCACGATGCGCGTTGGAATGCGCAACAGGTAGATCATGGCTGGCACCAACAAAAAGCCGCCGCCAACCCCCATGATGGCCGTGAGCCAGCCGATGAAGGCGCCCATGACGAAGAGTGGAATGGTGCTGATGTAGCGCTTGGAGCGGCGGAAGCGCTGCTTGAGCGGCAGGCGCTCGATCCAACCGTGCTGGCCGCCGCGATGGGAGGCGCTGGCAAGCTTGGCTGGGGAGGCGCGCAAGGCGCGGATGCTCTCGATCAGCATCAAGGCGCCGACGACGCCGAGCAGGATCACGTAGGTCAGGGCCACCACCAGGTCGAGCTGGCCCCAAACCCGCAACCAATAGAGGACTTTGACCCCGGCGAAAGCCCCCACAAAGCCGCCGGCAACCAGCAGCGTGCCCATGTGCAGGTCGACGTTGCCGCGCTGCCAGTGGCCGAGCGCACTGGAAACGGAAGCCGCCACCACTTGGCTGGCACCGGTCCCGACCGCAATCCCGGGCGGCACGCCGAGGAAGATCAGAAACGGCGTCAGAATAAAGCCACCGCCGATACCAAACATGCCGGAGAGGACGCCGATCGCCAGCCCCATGCCGAGCAGCATGGAGGCATTGAGCGAAAGCTCGGCGACGGGAAGATAGATCTGCATCGGCCTATGAGACGAGAACTCGGCTCGGCGAGGATGTCAATGCGGCTCCGGCAAGGCATCCCAGCGCCGCCCTGGTGCGGCACCATAGCCTATCGCGCCAGCTCCTTCAGCCCACGGCGAATGAGTTTTGCCGTATCGACCGCCTCGCCCAGCTCGTGGACGGCGACCGCCACCGCTTGGCTCGCCTGTCCGGGCTGATAGCCAAGGTTGGTCAGCGCCGAGATCGCCTCCGCCGCCGCGTCGCCGGCGGGCACAGCCGAGCCGCCCTTTTTGGCCCCGCCGGGGGCCCCGAGCGCGGCGACGGCGAGTGCCGGGGCCTTGTCCTTCAGCTCCGCGACGATGCGCTGCGCCAGCTTTTTGCCGACCCCGGGGGCCTGCTCGACGGCCGCCCAATTCTGCAGCGCAATGGCATTGGCCAGGTCCTGAGGCGCCAGCGTGCCCAAGACGCCGAGCGCCACCTTCGAGCCGACGCCTTGAATGGTCTGCAAGGTGCGGAACCAGGCGCGCTCGATTTCGCTGGTAAATCCAAACAGGCGGATCGCATCCTCGCGCACATGCGTCTCGATGGCGAGGCTCACCTCCTGCCCCAGGCTCAACGCACGCAGGGTACGCGCCGAGGCCTGCACCTCATAACCAACGCCGCCGACGTCGACAATGGCGTGAGCTTCACCGATGGCATCGACCGTGCCCTTGAGCTTGCCGATCATCTAAGACCCGCGCACAGCTTTGGCGTCCGATCCGCAGCGCGCCGAATTCCGCCCCGGCGAGATCCGCCAACAGGGGGCGCGCGGGGTGATGCTGGGCGGCACCCGGCTCACGGGGAAATCTCCCGCGCGCGCTGGCCGAGCGGCGCCTGGCTCAGGCGAAGGCTTGCCCGGTGGCTGGCATGGCACACGGCAATGGCCAAGGCATCCGCTTCATCGGCGCTCTCGAATTTGGCGCGCGGGAGCAGGAAGCCGACCATGGCCGCGATCTGCTGCTTCTCACCGTGCCCCGTACCGGTAATCGTCTTTTTGATGACATTGGGCGGGTACTCGGCCACCCGCAAGCCGCGCTGGGCCGGTGCCAACAGCGCCATCCCGCGCGCCTGGCCCAGCTTCAAGGTTGCGCGCGCATCTTTGTTGACAAAGGTCTCCTCGACCGCGGCCTCCTCCGGCGCAAAGCGCGCGATCACTTCGACCAGTCCCGCGTGCAGGGCGCGCAGACGATAGGCGAGAGCGTCCTCGCTATCGGAGGTGATGAGCCCGCTTGCCACGTAGGACAGGCGCGCACCCTCCGCAACGATGACGCCCCAGCCGGTGCGTCGCAGCCCCGGATCGATACCGATAATACGAATCGGATGCGTTGCCATGATCCCCGATAGCATGACAGGCGGGCCCCTGGCTCTGGCCGCGGCGTGAATTCTGGCGCGAAAGTCCAGGGCCGCGCAAGTTCGCCGTGCACTTCAGGACCGGCACGACCCGGCCGGGACATAGCGCCAGGCGCGGCGCTCAGGCCGCCGTCAGTTTGGCCATGACCGCGTCCGACACCTCGAAGTTGGAGTAGACGCTTTGCACATCGTCGTCCTCCTCCAGACCCGCGATCAGCTTCAGGACAGAGGCGGCCTTGTCTTCATCGACGGACGTGGTCTGCACCGGCTTCCAGAGCGCCTTGACGGTCTCAGCCTCCCCGAGTTTGGCCTCCAGCACCGCCGATACGGCGCCCAGATCGGTAAAGGTCGTGGAGATGACGTGCCCGGTCGGGTTCGATTGCACGTCTTCGGCCCCGGCCTCGATGGCCGCCTCGAGCACCCGATCGGCAGACCCCGCCGCGGCCAGGTAGGTGATTTCTCCGATGCGCACGAACATGTGCGAGACGGCGCCGGTGGCGCCGAGATTGCCGCCATATTTTGTGAACAAGGCGCGTACCGCACCGCCAGTGCGGTTGCGATTGTCGGTCAAGCTCTCGACGATGATGGCGACCCCGCCGGGGCCGTAGCCTTCATAGCGCATCGAACTCGAAGGTGTCGGTGTCGGCGCCAGCCGCCTTTTTGATGGCCCGTTCGATATTGTCCTTCGGCATGTTCTCGGCGCGCGCCGACTGGATGGCGAGCCGCAGGCGCGCATTCATGCCGGGATCCGGCGAGCCGGCCTTGGCGGCCACCGTGATTTCCCGGGCCAATTTGGCGAACACCTTGGCCTTGGCCGCGTCCTGGCGACCCTTGCGGTGCATAATGTTCTTGAACTGGGAATGGCCGGCCATTTTCGTTCCAACGGTGTAAGCACCCAAGCCTGCGGCAGCAGCACGCCGCGAGCGTCGCCTTCGTTTGAGGCCAGAGCGGCCAAGTTGCCACGCCCGGCGCGCCGTTCGGGCCTTGGGGAGGAGGCGCCCCTGGCCTCACGCTTATAGGAGGGCGCTTTCGGCAAATCCAGAGGAGGCGCGCCCGGCCTGGGCATGGCCGTTAAGGATTTGTTTACACTTCGCGCCTAGCGTCCGCAGCAGGAATGCAAATCGCATTCTGGATTTGCCGCCCTGCTGCCCATGGCGCCAGATCCAGGGAGCCGCGAGTATCAGCTCTCTTCCCACACACAAAAGAGACGGATTGGCCGTCTCTTGCAAACAGACTGCCCTCTCTTTCTCATTCGACCCAGAACAGCGGCTCGGTAGGTGCAAGGACACCACCGAGCCGCACGGCTTTTGTGCGCAGCGCCAACCCGGTTGCATCGTCAATCTCAACCGCGAGCGCGCTCAGCGTAGCCGGGCCGTGCGCCGGCTCGAAGCGGCCGCGCGGGATTTTGCTCAAGAAGCGGTTGAGCGGCTCCTCCCGATCCATGCCCAACACCAATTCGTAGTCGCCGCACATGCCGACATCGCACATGAATGCGGTGCCTTGCGGCAGCACGCGCTCATCGGCGGTCGGCACGTGTGTGTGGGTGCCAACGACGCAGCTGGCCCGGCCGTCGAGAAAGTAGCCCATCGCCTGCTTTTCGCTGGTGGCCTCGGCGTGGAAGTCGACCAGGATGGCATCGGCCCCCTGCTTTAAGCCGCAGGCGGCAAGTTCTGCGTCAATCGCGCGAAATGGGCAGCCGAGCTCGGGCATGAAGATCAGGCCCATGGCATTGATCACCAACACCTCGGCGCCGTTGCCGGCCTTGAACAAGCCGGAACCCTTGCCCGGCGTACCCGGCGGATAGTTGATCGGGCGCAGCAACCGGTCATGACGCGCAATGAAGACGAGGGCCTCCTTTTGATCGAAAGCGTGGTTGCCCAGCGTCACGACGTCGGCGCCCGCGCCCAACAAGTCCTCCAGGATGGGCTCGGTAATGCCAAAGCCGCCGGCGGCATTTTCCCCGTTGACCACCACGAAATCGAGGCCATAGCGGGCCCTCAGCCGGGGCAGCTCATCGAGCACCACCCTGCGGCCCGAGCGGCCGACGACGTCGCCGATGAACAACAGCCGCATGTGCTAGCCCACACACCGAATCGGACCCGACGGGGTCAGCACCCAGTCGAGCCGCTCGTCATAGTCGAGATGCGGCACCGCGTCGACGCGTTGCTCGTCAAAGGCAATGCCGACCGCCACGATGGGCTTGCGCGCGCGCAGGCCGCGCAAGGTGCGGTCGTAAAAACCTCCGCCATAGCCCAGGCGCCAGCCCTCGCAATCGAAGGCCAACAGCGGGACGAGGAGAATGTCCGGCTCCACGCGCGGGTTGTCGGGCGTCGGTTCGGCGATGCCCCAGACGCCGGCCGCGGTCTGATCTCCCGGCTGCCAGGCGCGGAACAGCAGCGGCTTGCCCTTGCCGTCAATCACCGGCAAGGCCAGCGGCACGCCCTTGCCGGCGAGGCGGCGCAGCAGCGGCCAGAGCCGGAATTCATCGGCAAGCGGCGCGAAACCGGAAACGATGGGCGTGCCACCCGCCGGCGGCAGGAAGCCAAGCCCCACCTCGGCAATGGCGCTGGCGGCCTGCGCCTTCTGCGCGGCCGTGTAGCTCGCGCGTTGGCTCTTGGCCCGCGCGCGCAATGCCCGCTTTTGCTCAAGGATCGTCTGACTCACACCGTCGCCTTAGCGCACTTCGGCGCCCCGCGCGAGCACGAGAAAACAGCAGAGCCGCGAAAGCCGTGCGAGCGGCGATCCCGCGCGGTCCCTACGAGATGTAGGTGGGCGCCGTGTGTCCGGAACCACGATCCCGGACAGGGACAGCTCCCGTGCGGATCTTATAGGCCCCCGGGTCGCATTGCTCGCCACGCACCCCGCAGCCCTGCAGCGCAGAGATTAGGCCGCAGCCACGAAAAATCAATGCGGGAAAAATCGGTGCGGGAGAAAGGCCGGCGGGCCGACCGAGGCCACGCCAGCCTCCGGGCATGGCAAGCGGCGGGCTTGCAGGAGAGGCTGCCACGGGGCGTGGCATCTTCATCGCCTCCGAGCGCACGCCGGATGCGGGGCCGTTTTGCGCGAGCCCAGATCGCACCGCGCATCGCGAAATATCAAGCTTTGCCCTGAATGATGTTCTGCAAGGAATCCAAGGCCCAAGCCAAGCGGTCGCGCACGTGCTCCTGGGCTTTCTCGAGGGCCTCCACCCGGGCCTCGGAGCGCTCCAGCTCGAGCCGTAGGGCGTCGCGCTCGCGCTCGAGCGCCGCCAGCCTGTCGGCCGTGCCGGACGGTTTGGGGGCTTTCGATTTGCTGCGCTCAGATGGTATTCGCGCAGCGGCAGTCTTTCTGCTCGCAGCATCCCCGCGGCGTGGGGTCATCGCATAAACCATTGTTTCTTGCGTCGCCTGAAATATGCGGCGCGGCCCTCGACTTCGCGACGATAGGTAGGCCGACCCGCACCGTCAACGCATCGCAGATTGCAATTGCCGCGACGACTACGTCGCGGACGTGAACTCAAGGGTCGTATTGACAGCGCCGCGTTCACCCACCACTAGACAGCACAAAGGCAGGGTGCCGCCCGCAAGCCACAGCGCTGCCGCGTCTGAGCCAGCGCCGGGACCGCAGCCCGCCACCTGTGCAGCGCGAGCGAATGGAGCAGCCCATGGCCGTCAGAATCGCAATTTCCGGTTTCGGCCGTATCGGCCGCAACATCTTGCGCGCCATTGTGGAAGCCAATCGCAAGGACGTCGAAATCATCGCCATCAATGACTTGTTCTCCGCCAAAGACAATGCGCACCTCCTCCGGTATGACAGCGTGCACGGCCGCTTCCCGGGCGAGGTGACGGTTGCAGGCGACAGCATCGACGTCGGCAGCGGGCCGATCAAAGTGTTGGCCGAACGCGATCCCAAAAAACTCCCTTGGAAATCCTTGAACATCGATGTGGTGATGGAGTGCACCGGTATCTTCACCGACCGCGACAAGGCTGCCGCGCACCTGGAAGCCGGGGCCAAACGCGTCTTGGTATCGGCACCGGCGAAGGGTGCCGATCTGACGGTGGTTTATGGGGTCAATCACGACAAGCTGACGCGTGATCACAAGGTCGTGTCGAATGCATCCTGCACCACCAATTGCTTGGCTCCCGTCGCCAAGGTCCTCAATGACCTGGTCGGGATCAAGTCTGGTTTCATGACCACGATCCACGCCTATACCAACGACCAAAACGTGCTCGATCAAGCGCACAAGGACATGCGGCGCGCGCGCGCGGCCGCCCTCAACCTGATCCCCACGTCGACCGGTGCGGCAGCCGCCGTCGGCCTCGTGCTGCCGGAACTCAAAGGCAAGCTCGACGGCACGGCGATCCGCGTGCCCACGCCCAACGTGTCGGTGGTCGACCTCAAATTCATCCCGGGTCGCGAGACGGCGATCGACGAGATCAACACGGCGATGCACCACGCCGCCAAACAAGAGCTGAAGGGCATTCTGGCCGTCAGCGACGCGCCGCTGGTGTCGATCGACTTCAACCACAACCCGCACTCCTCGACCTTCGACCTGACGCAAACGCAGATCGTCGACGGCAAGCTGGTGCGGGTGCTCGCCTGGTACGACAACGAGTGGGGCTTCTCCAACCGCATGGCCGACACCGCCGTGGCGATGGGCAAGCTGCTCTAGCACCGCGGTGGACACGCGGTTTTTTCCGCCTCAGGTCCTGGGCGGGCGCGGCCGGCCCAGGTAGCGCGCGCACATCAAACCGACGAGGAGCATGACCCCGCCCCCGAGGGCCACGGCGGGGCCGCCCCCCAGTTGCGCGAACGCGAGGCCATAGAGCACGGGTCCGGTCGCGTGCCCCAAGAAAAAGAACGAGGAGTGCAGTGAGGTGGCCGCGCCGCGGGCGCTGACGGAAAGCTCCGTTGCCTCCACCTGAATGCAGCCGTGCAGCGAGTAAAAACCAATTCCGAGGATGAGGAAGGCCGCCAACTGCAGCGGCCAGGGTGGATTGGCGGCAATCACCAGGAAGGCAAGGGCTGAGATCGCACCCCCGCCGATCATCAGGCTTCTGGGTTGCCAGCGCCGGGTCAACAGGCGCACGAGCAGGGAATAGACGACGCCGCCGATGGAAAAGCCGCCGATGACAATGCCAGCAATCGAGGCACGCGGTTCGCCGGCGGTGACGAGGATTAGGGCAACGAAGGGAAACAGCCCGAACACCGCCACGCCCTCGAGGAAGACGGCGGCAAAGCAGAACTTGGCGCGCGGGTTGGCGAAGATGCCTTGGTAGCCAGCGGGTATGGCGCGCAGATCAAGCCGGCCCGACGTGCGCGTAGCGGCCTGGCGGAGGTTGACGCACGCATTGAGGAAGGCGGCAGCACCGCAGGCGCCGATGATCCAGAACACCGCGCGCCAGCCCAGCAAATCCCCAACCATGCCGGCAAACGCGGCGCCGATCAGGTTGCCACCGATGGTGATTGCCAACCAGCGGGCAATCGCCACCTGCCGCTCCGCCACCGGCACGGCATCGGCAATGATCGCCAAGCCGACGGGAAAGATACCACCGGTTGCCATGCCGCAGACGATCCGGGCCAGCATCAGTACCGCGAAGCTTTGCGCCAGAGCTGAGATGCACGAGACGATGATGATGATCGCCAGGCAGGTCACCATCAGCCGGATTTTCCCCACCATGTCGGCGAGCGGGCCCAAAATCGGCTGCACGAAGGCGAAGGGCAGGGCAAATGCCGTCGAGAGCAAGGCCACGCTCGCCGCGTCGACCGCAAGATTGTCGGCGATGGAGGGGATCAGCGGATCAAGCGCGCGCGCCGACAGGGCCGTGGCAAAGCCAATGGCGCTGACGTGGGTGATGAGCTGGCTAGCGGTGATGGCGCGGTGGGAGGGCGGCATTGCGGACGCGATTGCGAGACGAGCAACAGCCCATGAGCCGAATGCCCCGGCGGCCGTCATGCCGCCTGCGTCGCAAATGCCGCCGGCGGCCCCGCATTGACGAGGCGCACATTGCCGCAGCAGACCGAACCGCGGCCTGCCGTAAGGCGCCCGGCTCGCCCGTCGCCCTTAGGCGATGAGCTGCAAGAAGATGAGCAGCAAGCCCACCACCGAGACCGCCCAGGTCGCCGTGCGCACCCAGCTGATGCCGGCGATGTAGAGGACGGCGTGGGCGACGCGACCCCAGAAGAACAGCTGGGCACCGAGCACGGTCAAATTGTTGCTGACGTTGAGGGCGCGCGCGGCCAGCACCAGGATGGCGAACAACACCAGGCTTTCCAGCATGTTGCGGTGCGCCCGTTCGGCGCGTCCGGCCCAACCCTGCAGTTCGGGCATGTTTTCGCGATTGCCGGCAAGCTTCGGCAATCCGACCTGTTGGATCGCCCCAAGCGTCGCCACCACGACCAGAACCACCGTCAAGGCCACGGACCACAGCAGATACATGAGCTCGGGTGTCATGCGCATGCGCCCCTCCCCGGATTGCGAATCGATGCTGCGCAGACGTAAGCTTATGTTCCGTAGACTGTCGAGTGTGCTGGTGTGCGTTGCGATGAAGCCGCCATTACCGCTTGTTGAGGGCGTCGATGATCAGCGGCAGGAGGCGTTGGGCGAGAAGCGTGTAGCCCTTGGGCGTATAGTGAATGCCATCCTCGCGCAACTCGCTCGCCGGCAGTTCGGCCAGCATACTGTTTTCGATGATCAAGAGCTTGATGCCGCGGCCGTCGAGGCGGCGGCCAATTTCGGCAATGTTGGTGGTGCGCTCCGCACCGCTGCCGTAGCGCTCATCGTTGGTTCCCGGCTGCAGGATGACGAGGTGCGTGCCGGGCGGCACCTCGCGGTCGAGCCGCGCCAACATGCCGCCGGAGGTGTCGCCGGGGACGCCGGCATTGGCCACGCTTGCCGGCATGCCCTTGGCCGCGAGCAAGGCCTCGAGCTGGGCGGGATAGCTCTCGGACGGGGCCACGCCCCAGCCCGCGGTGTTGCTGGCGCCCACGGCCACGATCCTCAGCGGTGCCGCTTGGGCAAGGCCGGCCACCGCGGCCAACGACAGCAGGAGGCCCCCCAGCAGCCTCGAGCGGCGCCATGCGGCAAAAATGGGCATTGTTCCTCTTCCGTCCACCGGATTGCCGTCCGCGGTGCGCAAAGGCGTGCGAACGGCCCGCCGCGGCTTCTCGTTTTATTCAGGCGACGGCCCCGCGCTGCCCCCTGGTCGCGCCGCAGAAATGCCGCTAATGCAACCACAGCCATTTGTAGCAGATTTCCCGTCAGATCGAGGAGGAAACCATGACCCAATCGCTTGAGGCCGTCGCACAGGCCATGGTCGCGCCCGGCAAGGGCATTCTGGCCGCCGACGAAAGCTCCGGCACCATCAAGAAGCGGTTCGATACCATTCAGGTGGAGAACACGCAGACCAATCGCCGTGACTACCGCGAGATGCTATTCCGCTCGACGGAGGCAATGCGCAATCACATCTCCGGCGTCATCCTCTACGACGAGACCATCCGCCAGCAAGCCAAAGACGGCACGCCGCTGGTGCGGATCATCGCCGATACCGGGGCGCTGCCCGGCATCAAGGTCGACGCCGGCGCCAAGCCATTGCCGTTCTGCCCTGGCGAGACCATCACGGAAGGCCTCGACGGCCTGCGCGAACGCATCAAAGACTACGTCGGTCTCGGCGCCAAGTTCGCCAAGTGGCGCGCCGTCATCGACATCGGCAAAAATATGCCCTCCTACAACGCCATCAATGCCAACGCGCAAGCTCTGGCGCGCTACGCGGCGCTCTGCGTCGAGGGTGGCCTGGTGCCGATCGTCGAGCCCGAGGTGCTGATGGATGGCGAGCACGACGTCGACACCTGCGAGAAGATCACGGAGTGGGTGCTCAAAGAGGTGTACACGCAGCTCTACTATGCGCGGGTGCCGCTCGAGGCAACCGTGCTCAAGCCCAACATGGTGATCGCCGGCAAGAAGTCGCCCAAGCAGGCGAGCCGCCAAGAGGTGGCCGAGCGCACCGTCAAAGTCCTGCGTCACTGCGTGCCCGTTTCCGTTCCCGGCATTGCCTTTCTGTCCGGAGGACAATCGGACGAAGATGCCACGGCACATCTCTCCCTGATGAACGCCATGGGCCCGTTACCCTGGAAACTGTCGTTCTCCTATGGCCGCGCGCTGCAGGCCGCCGCGCAGAAGGCCTGGGCGGGCAAATCCGAAAACTACGCCGCCGGCCAGCGCGCCTTCGGCCACCGGGCCAAAATGAACGGTGCCGCCGCGCTGGGCAAATGGTCACAAGCCATGGAAAGGGCGGCGTGATCGACGCCGCCCGGCTTTTGCGCAGCAGGGATAGGTCCGCGCGGCGCCCTCAGGCGGCGCGCGGCCTTTGACCAGCGAGCGAGGCCTTATGGAAGCGCATCATGGTGAACAGGCCGAAAGGCCTGAGCCCGCGCTGTTCCATCAACACGAGATCGTCGCACACCAGCACGCGCTCGACATCGAACACGGGCCGCCAACCTAGCATGTCGGCGAACGGCGCCATGCGGCGCTCCACCCAACCGCGCATGCCTTCCTCGGCACTAAAGTGGTTGACGATCAGCACCTCGCCGCCCGGCCGACACACGCGCGACAGTTCGCGCATGACCTTCTCCGGATCGGGCACCACCGTCATGACGTACATGGCAACCACGGTGTCGAAAGACGCATTATCGAACTTGAGATCTCCCGCATCCATCTCGTGGAGACCCGTGACGTTACTGAGATGTTCAGCCATCACCCGTTCGCGTGCCTTTTCCAGCATGTCCGGCGACAAGTCGATGCCCACGATCTCGAGATGGCGCCCATAGGTCGGCAACGATAGGCCGGTTCCCACGCCCACCTCGAGCACGCGTCCCTTGCGCTGATTGATGATCTCGACGGAATGTTTGCGCCCTTCAGCGGCTACGAAGCCAAAGGTGCGGTCGTACACGGGGGCCCAGCGCCGATACGCGCTTTTGATGGCCTCTTCATCCATCTGAGAACTCGTCTCAGAGGCATCCCTAAAACGCTTGAAGAACTTGTGCGCGCGCGGCTCCGATGACTGCGGCGTCAACGTCATGACGTACTCGTCTCCCTCATTGGCACAACGGTCAGCGGGCGCTGACGTGCTCTCCACTCAATGCGGGCAGTGTGGCTTCCCCATCCACCTGCGCACGCTGTTCCGCCCGGCTCAGGGCACGGCTGATCCAACCACCGCCGAGCAGACGCGCTTGCGCGGTGGTATTCGCATAAAACACACATGCCTGCCCGGCGGCAATCCCATAGTCGCCATCCTGCAGCAGAACCTCGCCACCCTCTGCGCGCGGGAACAGCGTGGCAGGCTGCGGCGGGGCGCTCGAGCGTATCCGCACGGCCACGTCGAGCCCACCCTCTGGGATCGGATCGTCGCCCAACCAGTTCACGTTGCGCAGTGCAATAGCCCGGGCGTGCAGGCTCTCGCGCGGTCCCACGACCACCTCTTTTCTGTCGGCATCGAGCCGCACGACATAGAGCGGAGCCGGTCCCGGTATGCCGAGGCCGCGGCGCTGGCCGATCGTGTAATTGATGATGCCCCTGTGGCAACCGAGCCTGCGTCCGTCGATGTGCACGATCTCGCCGGCCTCCGCCGCGCCGGGCTTCAGGCGCTCCACAATCTGGCTGTAGCGGCCCTGCGGCACAAAGCAGATGTCCTGGCTATCGGACTTGTCGGCGACCGTCAGGTCGTACTTGCGCGCCAGCGCGCGCACCTCGGCCTTGGGCAGGGCGCCGAGGGGAAACAGGAGCCGAGCGAGTTGCGCCCTGGTGGTGGCAAACAAAAAATAGCTCTGGTCGCGACTGCCATCGCGGGCGCGGTAGAGCGCCGGGCCGGCCACGCCGAGGCGGCGCTGGATGTAATGTCCGGTCGCGAGCATTTCGGCACCGAGGTCCTCGGCCGTGGTCAAGAGCTCGTGGAACTTGATCTGCTGGTTGCAGGTCACGCAGGGGATCGGCGTTTCACCCGCTGCATAGCTGTCGGCGAAAGATTGCATGACGGTTGCTTTGAACCGCTGCTCGTAGTCGAGCACGTAGTGGGGAATTGCCAGCCGATCCGCGACCCGGCGCGCATCATGGATGTCCTGCCCGGCACAGCACGCCCCTGGGCGGGCGACGGCAGCGCCGTGATCGTAGAGCTGCAAGGTGACGCCGATCACCTCGTGGCCCTCGTCCTTCAGCAGGGCCGCCACAACAGAGGAAATCGACACCACCGGACATGGCGACGACGATCCGGCGCCTGGCGGGGCCGGCCGCATGGGGCGGTGAGCGGGACACTGGGCGAGACGGCATGGCGGCGCAGGCCTAAATCCTCATCATTCCCCGTAAGCGCGGCCACCCATCCCCGCGCGCCGGACTATGGCGGCTCAACCGCGCACAATCAAGGCGAACCGCGCCCAGGGCCCTGGGATCGACCGCCTCAACGCACGTGCGAAAGGCGCCAAAAGGGCGGCGCGACAGGCACCTACGCTCGCCCGCGAGGCCCCTCCGCGAGGCCCGGCCCGCGAGGCCCGCTGCGCGGCCCGGCCGCGCGGCCCACCCGCCGCCCGAATATCGGTAGCATTAACCATTGTCTCGGCAAATAATGGCACAGGCGTTGCCCAAGTATTTACCTCAAGACTTAGGTCGATTTTAATCGCGTTGGTCTAGGATCTTCCCCAGGTCAGACAAACATGTAACGAGTACCATGACCGATCAACAGTACAGGGCGAGGGTGCGCTACGTCATCGGGCCGGACGGGAGTCCGCTGACCGTGGCCGATCTGCCGCCAAAGGATACCAAGCGCTGGGTAATTCGGCGCAAGGCTGAAGTCGTCGCCGCCGTGCGCGGTGGTTTGCTGAGCCTCGAGGAAGCGTGCGAACGCTACAAGCTTACCGTGGACGAATTCTTGTCCTGGCAGCGCTCCATCGATCGGCACGGCTTGCCCGGTCTGCGTGCAACGCGGATCCAGGACTACCGCGACTAGACGGTTGCCTGTTGCGCGGCGCGACGTGAGGGCCTCGAGCCCGAACGCCGGCGACTACCGGAGGCCGCCGCCACCGGAGTTCGGCGGCGGCGCCGTTGTCCATCCCGTGAGCATTGGCGGCGCGCGCAGCTCCCGGGCGCGGCAACCACTGCCGCCTTTCGCCCACGTCGCGGTGTCCTGCGCCATGGCTTCGGCGACCGCCGCGGCAAGGCGCAGATTGACAAAGCCGACACGCACGCCGCCCTGGGCCTGCTCAAAGCGCACGCGCAACGCTCTGGGACCCCGCTGATCGCGGAACGTCGGGTCGCGTTCGTGTAAAACGATTTCGGCCGCACCACCCTGGTTGGGAGGCGCGGCTTCAGCCGCGAAGACATGCGTCGCGTGCAAGGGACCGGCTGCCCCCAGCCAACAGTTGAGGACGCCGCGCGCGACGAGGGCGTAGCTGGCCGTCGGCGTGCCTTGCACCATGAAGGCGGTCTCATAGGCGTTGGGTTGGCCGGCTTGGCTCGGCCGATCGGCCGCCGCTGCCGGCTGCTTTGGCGCGCCGCCGAGTGTGGGTGGCGTCAGCGACGAGCAGCCGCCGCCGACGGCTGCCAGCGCGGCGATGGCCAAGAGCAAGAACCGCAAACGGTGCATGCTGAGCCTGCCCCCGATGCGAGCGAGGATGCCCGCGCTACCGCCGCGTCGCGGTCGCGCTAACACAATTCGGCGAATGAACGAGGGCGACGCTGCCACAAGAAGGGCGCAGCGAGCAAGGAAGCCGCGAGCCGCTGCGGGCGCGCTCAACTCAGCATCAGGCCACCGCGCTCGACCGTGTGCTCGTGTCGTTCGCCATCGCGCGAGGTGACGGGCTCGAGTTTGCTCAGTTCGTTGGCCATCTCCTCGTGCTCGCGTTTGGCGGCATCGAGTTTTGCGCGCAAGTCGGCAACCGAATTGAGCAGAATTCATACGCCGCAGCGAGGCGGCCTTGGCAAAGGTCGAATAGGCGAAGTGTGAGGTGTCCTTGATCCCTGTGCGCTCTTCCTCGGCTGCAATCTGACGCGCCAGATCATTCGCCATGCGTTCAAAGTCGCCGATCATGGACTCCATCGAAACGACCGTGCGCGCCTTTTCGCTGACCTCGAAATCGTTTCAGCCGCAACGCCGCGTCACGTGGCTTCATGACTCGCTACCCCCAAGTCCCGCGTTCAACACTCGTCCCATCGCCCTGCGAGCAATACGCTCGCGCCACAGGGCCGTACGCAAAGCATGTGCCAACAGCACACGGGATCACTTACGGCCGGCCTTTTCGAGCGCTGGGCGACAACTCCACCTCGCTCTTTCGGCTAACTTATACATGAGCCATTAAGTTGCGGTAAAGCAACGCGTTAGGATGGAGCTAAGGTCGCGGGCCGCAGGCGATACTTTTTTTTGCCGCGCCTCTAGGGCCCAAGTCGCAAATCAGCTAGAACACGATTGCGGTGCGCAGAAACCTGCCTGGCAAGTCCCGAGGGCAACGGAACAGCCAAGCTCAGGCTTCTGCGAGGGGGACATCAGGGTCATTTGTGTGCCGTCTTGGCGCGCGGCGGGGGCTTCGGCTGCCGGCTGCGGCGGGACATCTGTTTGTGTACGGCACAATGTCCGACGCTGTCCGGGGTGTATGCCGCAAGCTTTGCTGTTCGGAAATGAGCGTACTTGTAAGGCAAAATTAGGCTTTGTTAACCTCTGGCGACTAGCCTCGGGAACGGAAGGCTAGGCGAGTTCAGCCGGCGGCAGCCTCTTCAAAACATCGGGCAGCGGACCCCGCCGGGGTCCGGGAGAGAGGATTGACATGCGGGTCCTTCTAATCGAGGACGACAGCGCCACGGCGCAGAGCATCGAGCTGATGCTGCAGTCCGAGGGATTTAACGTCTACACGACCGACCTTGGGGAAGAAGGCGTCGACCTCGGCAAACTCTACGATTACGACATTATTCTGCTTGACCTCAATCTGCCGGATATGAGCGGCTATGAGGTTTTAAAGACGCTCCGGGTCAGCAAGGTGCAGACGCCGATCCTGATCCTGTCCGGGCTTGCGGGCATCGAGGACAAGGTGCGCGGCCTCGGCTTCGGCGCCGACGACTACATGACCAAGCCCTTCCACAAGGACGAGTTGGTGGCCCGCATCCACGCCATCGTGCGCCGGTCCAAGGGCCACGCCCAGTCGGTGATCGAGACCGGCGAACTCAAGGTCAATCTCGATACCAAGACGGTCGAGGTGCACAATCAGCGCGTGCATTTGACCAGTAAAGAATACCAAATGCTGGAGTTGCTTTCGCTGCGCAAGGGCACCACCCTGACCAAGGAAATGTTCCTCAACCACCTCTACGGTGGCATGGACGAGCCCGAGCTCAAGATCATCGACGTCTTCATCTGCAAGCTGCGCAAAAAACTGCAGGCGGCGACCGGTGGTCAGCACTATATCGAGACGGTTTGGGGGCGGGGCTACGTGCTGCGCGATCCTGGCGACGAACACGTAGCCGCTTGAGTTCTTTTCTGCTTCTTCGCTTCTCACCTTAAAGGGGGCCGTCGAGCTCCCTTTTCTTTTTTGGGCGCCGCGGTTGGGCAAAGCCCGAGTTCCCTCGCCTTACACTCCCGGCCAGAGGGCTCCCGGCCAGAGGGCTTTCGGCCAGAGGGCTCCCGGCCAAAGGGCTTTCGCCAGAGGGCTCCCGCCAACGAGGAGCGTTGCCGCCAGGCAGCACCGCTGTCCGCGCCGTCCGGCTGCCCGCGCGCCGGTGCCTTGCCGCGCGACGGCGGACATGCTCCTGTGCGCAGGCAAAAAAATGAACCGAGCCCAGCCGCGTGTCGCGCCACGTTTCCTCTCCGGTGTCCGGACACCTCATGACCTGCCTGGTTAAGGTTGGCGACCGCGTCGAGGCCGACACCGAGATCGGCATCATCGAAGCCATGAAGATGCATATACCGATCGTCGCCGAGCAGTCCGGCCGCGTCACTCAATGGCTCGTGCGTGAGAACAGCACGGTGGCCGAAGGCCAGCCACTGCTCGAACTGGCGCCGCTCTAGATGCGGGTGGCGCGTTGCAAACGGCAAGGCTTGGCGATGGGGTCCTTGCCCCTGCTGTGGGCATGCGCCAAACTGGCCTGCGAGGCCCGACCAGCGAACGTGGAAGGAAGTGGCAATGGGCAACACCGCAACGCTGAAAGTTCGCGTTATCAGGGACAAATGCCAGGGGCACAATCGTTGCAAGGCGATCGCTCCGGAGCTGTTTGAGCTCGACGAGTATGGCAACGCACGCGAGGTCAATGACGGCTCGGTTCCCCCGGAACTGGAAGAAAAGGCCTACCTCGCCAAATCCAACTGCCCCGAGTTCGCGGTCGAGATCGTCGAGAAGTGAGAGAGCGCCATGAGCGAACGACCGCCCGTCAAGGATTGGGCCACCGACTTCGATCACCTTGATCCGCGCTGGATCAACGACCCGTTCCCGATCTGGGAGGACATGCGCAAGCGCTGCCCGATCGCCCATACCGATCGCTTCATGGGCGTTTACTTCCCGTCGCGCTATGCCGACGTGCGAGCCATTGCTTACGATACCGAGCACTTCTCCTCCCGCCGCGTCGTCGTTCGCGAAACGCCGCCGCCACGCGTGCCGGCTCCGCCCATTACCTCCGATCCACCGGAGCACCGCCCCGCGCGCATGGTCCTGCTGCCTCCCTTCACACCCGATCAGATGAAGAAGCTCGAGCCGCGGGCGCGCGCGCTGGCAAACGAGCTGATCGACAAATTCATCGATCGCGGCGGCTGCGATGCCGCCGTCGAGTACGCGCAGGAAATACCCGTGCGCCTCATCGCCCATCTCTTGGGGCTGCCGGAGGAGGACGGCGACCTCTACCGGCAGTGGATCAAAGGCATCCTCGAGGACGGCATTACCGACAACAGCGCCTTGATGCAGGCCGTCGGCGAAATGACCCATTACTTCATGGGCCACGTGCATGACCGGCTGGAGACGCCTGGCGACGACCTCATCAGCTACTTGAACCAAACCCAGCTCAACGGCGAACCGATGAGCACCGAAAACGTCATCGGTTCCCTGCGGCTGTTGTTGATCGCTGGCATCGACACCACCTGGAGCGCGATCGGTTCGTGCCTGTGGCACTTGGCCAAGACCCCGACGGATCGCCGGCGCCTCAGCAAGCAACCCGAACTGATGCCGCTCGCCATCGAGGAGTTCCTGCGCGCCTTTGCTCCCGTCACCATGGCGCGCGAGGTCAAGAGGCAGACGCAGATCAACGGTTGCACCTTCAAGGAAGGGCAAATGGTGCTGCTCTCTTTTCCGGCCGCCAATCGCGATCCGGATATGTTTGCCGACGCCGATAAGGTCATCATCGATCGCAAGGAAAACCGCCACGCCGCCTTCGGCCTCGGCATCCATCGCTGCATCGGCTCCAACCTGGCGCGCCTGGAGATGACCGTTGCCGTCGAGGAGTTCTTGCGGCGGATCCCCGAGTTCAGCCTCGCCGGCGAGGTCAAATGGTCCGAGGGTACCGTGCGCGGTCCCCGTCTTCTGCCCGTCAGCTTCCCACCCGGGCAAGCCTAGCGGCTTGAGCGCAGCAACTGTGGCCCGCGCCGGCAGGCTCGGCGCGGGCGGTGGACCACAAAGGCGGCACGCGCTAGTAGAACCACACCCTCGCACACACCCCCGCGCCGCCCGCTACGCCCATGCCCCTCAAAGCCGCCATCGTCCCCGTGACGCCGTTCCAGCAGAACTGCACCTTCCTATGGGACGAAGACAGCAAGCGGGGTGTCGTCGTCGACCCCGGCGGCGACCTCGATCGCATCCAAGCCGGCCTCAATCAGGTGGGCCTCCTCGTCGAGAAGATTATTCTCACGCACGGCCACCTCGATCACGCCGGCGGTGCCGCCGAATTGAAGGAGAAACTAGGTGGGGTCCCCATCGAAGGACCGCATCGGGCCGACCAGTTCCTCCTCGACGGCCTGGCCGCGCAAGCGCGCGCCTACGGTTTGGCCGATGGGCGTAACGTCACTCCCGACCGCTGGCTGAGCGAAGGCGACAGCGTCAGCGCGGCGGGGCTCGACTTCGCGGTGCTGCACTGTCCGGGGCATTCGCCGGGTTCGGTCGTGCTTGTCAACGAGGGCCAGCGCCTGGCGCTCGTGGGTGATGTGCTGTTCCGCGGCTCGATCGGGCGCACCGATTTCCCCTACGGCGACCACGCGGCGCTGATCGACGGCATCAAAACCAAGTTGCTGCCCCTCGGCGACGATGTGGTCTTTATCTGCGGGCACGGCCCGATGAGCACGATCGGCGAGGAACGCCGTAGCAATCCCTTCCTCGCCTGAAGCCGTCAGTCGCGGCGTAAATTTACGCTCACACCCTTGAGCGCCACGCCTTGGGTGGCGACCGAGATCACCTGGCTCTTGCCATCGGTCGTGACCGCCATCGAACCGGAGAAGCCCCCGCCGTTGATGGCGAGCTTGATATTGTTGCCGGACGCATGGCCGGCCACGGTGCCAGAGGCATTAAATGTGCGCTCCTCCCAATGCCCGGCGACGCGGCTGCCGGTCGCCGTTAGCTGCGCACGCAATTCGATCTTGCTTGAAGAAGACGCGCAACGCAGCGCCAAGCCAAGGTTCTCGTCCCCCTTGGGGCTGTAGTAGGCGCGGCACTTGAGGGCCTCTGAACGTCCATCGTCGAGCCGAATGCTGCCCGATCCGGACCAAGATCCGCTGAGGAAGGCAAAGGCGCCGGCCGCACGCGGCGCTGGCACCGCGCTCAGTAGGCCCGCGACAATCGCAACGCCAAAGACACCCGTCCCCGAGACCTTCCCTGCCAGCATGGCCGCCTCCCAACCCCGTGCCCGCGCGCAGTCGTACTGCGATTCTTTGCAAGACCGTGAGTATACTGCGGATTGCGCTGCCGTAGCGCGGCAGCCCCGCCACGCCCGCCGCGAAATTGCACAAGATCGCAAGCCGCCCCGGTTGCTGCATCAACCGCGATAGCGCCCGAAGTGGGGATGGCTCGCGGCGCCGCCCAGCGCAGACGCCGCTTGCAAGCGGACGCTGGCGAAACGGTCGGCGCCGGCGCGACTAACGGGCAAGAAAGGCGCCCGTCAGCCGCAGGAACTCATCGAGCCGGTCGTGGTGCACCCAGTGGCCCGCCTTTTCGATCGTCACCACGCTGGCGTTCTTGAAGGCCCCAACCCGCCCGTCCTCGGTCGGATTGGAGGTCCAGCTCTCTTTGCCGTAGACCAGCAGGGTCGGACAGCCGATGCGACCCCAGAGGGCCTCGATGTCCTTGCTGCGCATGTCGTAGGGGGGCCATGAGCGCACATAGTTGTCGAACTTCCAGCTGTAGGTGCCGTCCTCGTTCTGGTTGACCCCATGCACGGTCAAATGCCGCGCCTGTTGCGGCGATAGATGCCCATTCTCTTCCTGCATGCGTTTGTAGGCATCCTCGATCGATGGATAGCGCCGAGCGACGCGACCGGAGAGTGCGCGCTGGTCACCGATCCAGGTGCGCATGCGCTCGGCGAAGGGCTTGGCCTGGCGCTCCCGCAACATTTTCGGGCTCGGCCCAAGTCCCTCGATGGCGATGAGTTTGGCCACGTTTTCGGGGTAAAGGCCGCTGTAGCGCAGCGCGATATTGCCGCCGAGCGAGTGCCCAATGATGGTGATGGGGGCGACCTTGAGCTGATGTATGAGCTGGGCCAGGTCATAGATGTAGCCCGCCATCATATAGGTCCCATCCTTGGACCATTCGCTGTCGCCGTGCCCGCGCAGGTCCGGCGCGATGATGTGCCAGTCCCGGCGCAGCTCTTCGGCCAACCAGTCCCAGTTGCGACAGTGATCGCGCCCGCCGTGCACCAGCACCAGCAGCGGAGCGTCCGCATTGCCCCAATCGACATAGTGCAGACGCAGGCGTTGCGAAAAAAAGATGCGGGAGGTGGGGCCGGGGCCATTCGAGGACATGGAGGGACTGTGCCTTCGATTTGTGCAGTGCAATAGGAGCTTAGCGCGGTCACGGCCAAGGTGAAAGCGGCGCAACGCCCCTCCGGCGGTCTCGGCCCTTGGTGCGCGGAACGACACGGGGCGCGGGCGCACCTGCCAGCACCGTCCGCGC
The DNA here is from genome assembly GCA_963770295.1 of uncultured Alphaproteobacteria bacterium. Classification (GTDB taxonomy): domain Bacteria; phylum Pseudomonadota; class Alphaproteobacteria; order Rhizobiales; family Hyphomicrobiaceae; genus AWTP1-13. The sequence continues at coordinate 265,298 of CAVYPA010000001.1, read as the reverse complement.
CCACGGACAGGAGAACGCCAGCTGCCAAAAGGGCCGGGCCTCGGTCGCAGCCCGGCCGGCCCCGCCGAGGCTTGCGCGTTTGCCCCCGCGCAACCTCTAAATCTAAAATCACCCGCCGCGGTGGCGACCCGAGCGCGACCGCCCCCTGCAAGCCTCCGAAGCGGCCGACCGTCAGACCATTTTGCCCAGGATCGAGGTCATCTCCTTGGCGGAGAAGGCGCGCAGCGTCTGGGTTTTAACGTTGCCAAGCTTGGCAATCGACAGCGCGAAAGCCGTCATGGCCTCGTCATCGGGCGCCTCGAATACGGCCACCACATCGTATTGGCCAAGCGTCCAGTAGCTTTCCTGCATGGCGATGCCGGCCTTCTTGGCCAGCTCGCGCACCTGATCGGTGCGCTTCACCGTGTCCTTGATGGCCTTGAGACCCTGTTCGCTGTAACTGGCAAGCAAGATGTAGTTTGCCATGACGGCGTCCTCCGACCCGCGCCGCCCGTCTTTGCCAGGCGCAAGCCTAGTCCGCGCAGGCGGCAAGGGGAATTGCAAAAGCCGCGCGGCCGCCGTCGGCCGCAGCTAGCTGACCCTACTTGCGTTGCGTGTCCGCGCTCGGCTTCGGCGCGCCGGGCTCAACTGGCCCGCCGGCCTCCTGCCAGGCTTTGAAGCCACCCAGCACGTGCGCCACGGGCTTTAGCCCCATGTCCTGCGCGGTCTTGGCGGCCAAGGCCGAGCGTAGACCCCCGGCGCAGAAGAACACGAATTTCTTATCCTCGCCGAACTTCTCCTTGTAGTAGGGGCTTTCGGGATCGATCCAAAATTCCAACATGCCGCGTGTGACGTTGAAGGTGCCGGGCACCTTGCCGTCGCGCTCGCGCTCACGCGGATCACGCAGGTCGACCAGCATCACGTCGTCACGGCCAAACAGCTTTACGGCCTCGCTGGCCGGCAGCTCCTCGATCTCGCGCTTGGCGGCATCCACCATGGCTTTGACACTTCGGATAATCTTCTGGGCCATCGAACGTCTCCCGCTCATCTCAAGCTGAAGGGCCATGAGCTGGCCACCTTGACCCTTCCTTACGGCAGACGCCCTCGCGCCGCCACGTTTAGATGGCTAGCGTGGCGGCGAATCTCATAGTCTTGGTGCCGATGCCCGTGCGCTATGCCCTTCCTGCCGCTGCCCTCCTGCTTGGCGCCTGCGCGGCAGCCCTGCCGGGCTATACCCCGCCGCCGCTCAAGGAAAAGAAGGCAACCAAGTTGATCGGCACCAGCAGCGGCGAGATGACCGGCGAGGGAACCTACGAGCTGAGCGAGCTCGACAAGGGGCGCGACTGCAAACGCACGCTGGGATCCATGCAAATCACCATTGCCCGGCTCAAGGATCCTGGCTTCCGGGTCGAGCCGTCCGCCGCTGCCTCGGCCGTGCAGACCGGCAGCGCCACGATCTATGGCGGTTCGGCGCGCGGCGCCGATCGGCAGGCCGAATACGCGCGCGAGCGCGCCAGGCTCGAGGCCTATAACCGCCTGCTCGCGAGCAAGAACTGCAAGACCATGGACATCGACGCGGAGCTGGCCAAGCCGCCCGAGCCGGGCGGCAAGCGCTACTGACGGGCGCCCGCCCAGCCCCCGCGGCGGCCCTCTCGATCAGCTCGAGGGCGCGTCCAGTTTCCGCGTCAGGCTCTCAAACTCGCGCCTCAGTTCCTCATTGCGGAAGATCTGATCGAAGGTCGGCGCCTCCAGCTTTTGGATGGCCTCGAAAGAGGCGGCCGAGTCCTGCATGAGGATCTTGAGCTGGAAACTGGCCTCGACCGTCTCGTAGGTATTATCGGCAATGCGCAGGTCGTGCGTCGCGCGCTGGCGCGCCTTGGCAACCTGCTCACGCTGCTGCAACAGATAGCGCCGGTAGCCCTTGGCGGCCTCTTCCGCCAGCCTCTGGCTCTCGCGATTGCCTTCCAGCGCGCGCTTTTGATCGTCGCGGTTCTCGGCCTTGAGCAGCTCGGCGGTTTTCACGCGCGCGGCGCGAATGTCGCGCTCGATCGCCGTCAATTTCGGCAGATATTGGTTGTCGATCTTGGCGATCAGCCCATCCTGGGCATGCACCAGCAGCGCAAACAGGGCGGCGTGCATGGCAAAATACTTGCGCGCCGCACCGATGTTTTCACCCGATGCCGTCATGAGCTTACCGAGTTGTAGGTCGATCAGCTTGGCCGAATTGAACACCGCCACCAAGCGCACGAGGTCACCGGACAGCACGCTGTCGAGCAACAGGTCGACCTGTTCGGGGCTCAATTGCACGCCGGCCTTTTGCAGGGCCTCCAGCACCTCGCCTTTGGCTTGCTTGATCTCCTCGCGATTGAGATCGATCTTCTTCTTGGTCTCCTCGATGTCCTTGGCGAGGCTGTCGACGGTGTCGGTGAGGTAGCCCGGCAGCATCCCCTCCTTGGGCGCCACCAGCTGCTTCTCGCGCAGCTTAACGATGCGATCGTCGAGATCCCGAATGTTCTTGCGCAAACCCTCGATTTTCTTTTGCACATCGACCACGGGCACGTCCGTGACAAGGCCCAAGGCGGCATCCAAGAGCTCGCGGATTTTCTTTTCGCGATCCTCGCGCGTCTCGGTCCACAGCGGCTTGACGAGAAAATCGGCCTCGGGCGGCAGCTTCTTGGCCTCGCCCCGATTGCGCGCGGTATCCTGCAAAATGGCGTCGACCGCCTTCATCAGACGCTGCGCCTGCTCATAGCTGACCTCGCCTTCGCGCGGGTCCTTGCCGGGTTCGCCGGTTTGGCCGGGCCCAGCCGGGCCCGCATTGGGCTTGGGCGTGCCCGGCTGCGGCTGGTCGGCGGCGGCGTCAGGTTTGCGCCCGATCAGCTCGGCGATGCCGTCGCGCTGGGCCGTCTGCGCCTCGGCGGCGGCGCTGCAGGCCATGAGTGCAAGCGCCACGCTGGTGGCGAGCCTCGCCTGAGCCCGGCAATTGCTGATAACCATGACCCCGCACCTCCTGCTTGCCACAGCATGGCCGAGCAAATCGACTTTTTCGTGATGCGAGGGCGCGTTAGCCGTTGACGCGGGCGTTGGCCGCCAGCACCAGGCTCATGAGGTCGGCATTCACTTGGCGCGCATCGGTGAGAACGACCATGTGCGTGATGTCCTCGCCGAGGCCTTTTATTTTGGCGCGCTGCAAGCGCGTGTCGAAGGGACGATCCCCCAAAGCCAGACCGAGGCGCACTTCGCTGGCGTTGAGCGCCACGGCGGCAAACGTCGCCGGGGCGCCAAAACAGATAGAGGTCGGCGCTGGGCTGAGCCGCAGCTCCGGTATGGCCCGCTTCACCTCGGCCTCGAGCAGCTGATAGAGGGGTCGGTATCCCTTGGCTTGCGCGATTAGCTTTTCCAGCAACGCGGCCTCGTCGGGATTGGGGCGCAGCACGGGGGGCTGCGGCGGCGCCGGGGAAGGCTTTTCCGGTCGTGGCTTGGGCGGGGAACGCGGCGGCCGCTCCGGCCCGCCTTCATAAATCGGCCGGCCACCATTGCTGTAGATGCGCTCTAGCCAGGACGCCCGTGCGAATGCAAAGCCTTGGCCGCGCAGCCAATCGATGACCTCGTTCTTGTCGCTGAAGTTCTGGGTTGCGATCGCGCTCATCCAGCCGGCCAAGTCACGGCCGGAGCGGGCCTTAAGCTCCGCCAAGAACCGCTCCTCCTCCTGGCGCTCGTCTGCCGCCATCGCCTCGCCTGCCGGTTGGGTGCTCCGCAAAAAAATGCACCCGGGCGCAGCCCCCTCATAGCGCGATTCAGGAGCGATCGCGACGCCGTTGGCCGGGAGCTACTTCGGGGTTAGCGTCCAGGTGCCAAGCGCAAGGATCCGGTCCGGCTTGGTGGCAATCTCGATGTAGTCGACCTTGGCCCAGCGCTCGGCAAACGAACGATAGAAAGGTGACCAGGCGTTGCCGGATTGGCCGGTGGAGTGCATGTAAAGCGAGCGGTCGAGATCGGCAAAATCATAGATGGCGCGGTAACTCGCCGCATGCCGATTGGCAAACGGTTCAGAGCTTGTGAAATCCATGCGACCGACGTCGAGCGTGTAGTCGTCGCCGGGGCTCGGCACGCTGATATTGAAGATGGCGGCGACATCGAACAGCCCGGCTATTTTGCCAACCGACCCAAGGGGGCGGTGTTCGCTGTAGGCCTGATGCACGTCGCCCCAGCGCCATTTCGATCGATCCTTGCCGTAACGTCGCTCCAGGTCTTCGACCGCGCTCGCCAGCGCGGCGGCGAGCACGGCACCGCAGCTTTTGCGTGGTGAGGTGGTGCGGTCGTCGCACCAATCGCGAGCCGTCGCGCGCCCCTCCAAAAGCCGGATCAGCGCGGTCGCCCGTGAGCCCCAGAAGCGGTCGAAGGCAAACCCTAAATCGTCGTGGTATATCGCGCGCACGGCCTCGCGCAGCCAGGCCGTAAAGATCAGCGGTTCGGCGAGATCGGCGCGCATGCTGCCGTCCCAACCGGTCAGTTGATCGAGGAGTTGCTGGTCGACCTTCTCGCCGATTTGTGCGGCGGCCGTCATCAACGGTTGCAGCCGGGTGATGGCGAGGGACAGCACATCCCCCTGCGCCTGCCGCATGCTGTTAAGATCATGCGGCCCGCGGTCGGGAGCGATGATCAGCTCCTCGATGCGCCGCTGCCGGAAGGCCGGGTCCCAATCAAACGTCAAGTGCTGGGCAGCGTTTGCCGCAACGACGCGCGTATTGGCGGTGCCGATGGCGCCCGGCGCTGGATCCATCAGCCGCGGCAGATCTTGGAACGGCACGTAACCCTTCCAGTCGTAGCGCGCATCCCAGCCCGGCACCGGCGCGCGGCCGGCCACCGTGTTGGCGGGATGGCGCAGCGGCACGCGGCCCGGGGCGATCAGGCCGATGTGGCCGCTGGCATCGGCCACCACCATGTTCTGCATGGGTCCCACGTAGCGCTGCATGCGCTCCATGTAAGCGGCAACCGTCTTGAGGTCGGGGTCGAGCAAGCCGACCGCGAGCGTCGTGTCGTCGTCGCTCAAGGCCGTCCATTGCAGGGCTGCCACATGACCTGGCCCGAGCAGGGCCTCAAGACCGCGATAAAAACCCGGCAGCACCGGCCCATGCCGGGTGCGCCGACGCTCGACATGGCGCACACCCTCTCCCTTGACGATGATCGCCATGGGTTCGCGAACGAACGCGCGCCAGCCCTCGGGCGTCAAGTACTGCGCAGCATTATCGGGATTGAGCTTTTCAATGAAGATGTCCTCGACGTCGGCACCCGTATTGGTATAGCCCCAGGCGAGCGCGTCGGTGCGACCGAGCACGATCAGCGGCACTCCCGGCAGGCTGGCACCGACGACATTGACCGGCGCGGCGCCCGCTTGCTCAAGCGCGAGGTGCGCCAAATACCACACCGATGGCGCCGTCAAGCCTAGATGCGGGTCGTTGGCGAGCAGCGGTTTGCCCGAGCGCGTGCGCGAGCCCGCCACGACCCAGTTGTTGGAGGCACCCGCCATGGCGGCCGCATCGATGAAACCTGCCGCCGCCCGGCGCTGGGGAACCGCGGCGCGTTGCAGGGGATAAAGCTCGGCGAGTTCCGGCAGCGGCGGCGCCTGTTCCGCCGCATCGGACGGCATCAGGTCTTCGATTTCTGCCGCCTTCAAACCCTGCGCGGCATAGGCGAGGCGCGCCAACTCGTGATTGAGGTTGGCGCCGAGCTGCAAGGCCATCAGTTTGGCAATTACCATGCTGTCGGCGGGCCGCCATGGCTCGGGCGTATGACGCAACAGGATGAATTCGGGGGCCAATCGCGGCTCGAACCAACCGGTCCTGCGCCGCAGGAAGGCGTTGACGCCATCGGCATAGGCCTCGAGGTCCTGCCGGTCCTGGTCGGTCAGCGCCGCCAGCGAGCGTTCTGCGTGGCCGTAAAGGTCAAGCGTGCGCAGGAACACATCGGTGGTAAAGCTACGGTCACCGAAGATCTCCGACAGCCGCCCTTGCCCGCTGCGCCGCGACAGCTCCATCTGCCACAGACGGTCCTGCGCGTGCGCGAAGCCCAAGCCAAACAAGAGATCGCGCCGCGACTTGGCAAAGACGTGCGGCACATATTCGCGGTCGCGCGTGATCGCGATGGGTGCGGCGATGCCCTCGAGCACGAGGCGACCCGAGGCGGAAGGCACCGTCGCGCGCAACCAGGCATAGCCGGCCCCGATGACCAAACCCGCCAGCGTGACGAGCAGCGCACAAAGCGCTGCGAGCCAGATCAGGATGCGCTGCATCGCTGAGCCCTAGTTTGCAAAACCCACACGGGACGCAAAACCTAGCACGCCTTTGCCGCCGGCCCGCCACCCCGCACCGCGGCGAGCCTTGGCCCGGGCAAAGGCCCTCAGCATCCGGCACGACCCGTCGTTTTTGGCTCGCATCCCGCTGTCTGCTGTTGCTCTTGCCGCCGCGCCGGCGTTCCAACTGCGCGTGCTCTAGCGCATCGAAGCGAAAAAATCGCCGCTAGCGCCGATATTGGACGAACACCGACTTGGTCGCCATCTGGTCGTAGAGGGCGCGCGCGGTGTAGTTGAATTCCTGCGTCGTCCAGTAGGTGCGCGTGGCGCCCCGTGCATCCGCCTCACGATAGGTGGCCTCGATCAGGGCGCGCCCGGCACCGGTCTTGCGCCGGGCCGGATCAACGAACAGGTCCTCCAGGTAGCAATAGTAGCTCGGCGACCAAGTCGAGCGATGAAACAGTACGTGCGCCAACCCCACCGGGGTATCGCTGGCGTCGACCGCCACCAGCCCGATGTGAAAGTCGGGAGTGCCGGCCAGCAGGCGGCGCCACGTCTCCTCGATCACCGGCTCGGCGACGCTGGCCTGATAGAATTCGATGTAGCCCTTGAAGAGCTTGAGCCAAACCGACTTGTCCTTGGCCTCAAGACGCCGCACCGCGATGCTCATGGCTCCAGCCCTCCCATTGTCTGGTCAGAAAATTCTTGCATATCGGCCGGCCGCGAACCAGCGCTCCCCTATTACCCGAGCCAAAGCGAGGCCAGACCGAGGAAGGCAAAGAAACCGACCACGTCGGTGACCATTGTCACAAACACCCCCGAGGCCACGGCCGGATCGTAGCCGAACCGCTCGAGCGTCAGGGGGATCATGATGCCGGCGAGGGCCGCGGCAAGGAAGTTGCAGATCATGGCGGTGGCAATGACCAAGCCGAGCGTGCTGACCCCGAACCAGAACAGCACCACGAGGCCGACGATGATGGCGAATGCCACGCCGTTGATGAGGCCGACCGACGCCTCACGCACGATCACGCGCAGCGTGTTGGCTGGCCCCAGGTCGCGGGTCGCGAGCGCGCGCACCGTCACCGTCATGGTCTGGGTCGCAGCGTTGCCGCCCATGGACGCAACCACCGGCATCAGTACCGCCAGGGCCACCATTTGCCCGATCGTGGCGTCGAACAATTTGATGACGCTGGAGGCAAGCAGCGCCGTGGCGAGATTGATCAGCAGCCAGGCGAAGCGGTTGCGCACGGTGTCGATCACCGTGTCCATCACGCTCTCGTCGCCGACGCCACCGAGCCGGCGCAGGTCCTCCTCCGCTTCCTCTTGAATCACCTCCACGACGTCATCCACCGTGACCACGCCCACCAGCCGGCGGTTGGCGTCGACCACCGGCGCCGACTTCAAGTCGTAGCGCTCGAATTGCCGTGCCACCTCTTCCTGATCGGCCGTGGCGAGCACCACTTGCCGCCCCGCATCCATGATGGTCTCCACCGGCACCTCGCGCTTGGTGCGCAAGATCCGGCTCAAGTCGACGCTGCCGACCACGTGGTAGGTCGGGTCGACCACGTAGATGTCGGAAAAGGTGTCCGGCAGATCCTCCGCCTCCCGCATGTGGTCGATCACCTGGCCGACGGTCCAGAAGGGCGGCACGGCGACGAAGTCGGTCTGCATGAGACGACCGGCCGTCTCTTCGGGATATTCGAGATTGCGCTCAAGCGCGGCGCGATCGACGGTGGGGATCTGCGCCAGGATTGCTTGCCGGTCCGCTGCCTCGAGGCTCTCCAGGACGTAGGCGGCGTCGTCCGTCTCGAGCTCGGCAACGGCCTTGGCCACCGTGGCGTGCGGCAGATCCCGCAGCAACTGGTCACGAACGCCCTCCTCAAGCTCGGACAGCGCCTCCGGATCAAAGCTGGCCCCCAAAGTTTCGACGAGCTCAACGCGCTCGGGCGCCTCGAGGAGTTCGATCAGATCGGCGAGATCGGGCGCCTGCATGCCCACGACGAGCGAACGGATCCGGCCCCCGTCCCGTGCGGCGAGCGCCTCGGCGATGGCGGGAGCGAGTTCCGACATCGGCTGGATGGCGCGCTCGCCCGTGTTTTCATCTTGCATGGCGCTGATCCGTTGGGTCGGCGGCCTCGTCGCAGCGACCGTCGGCGCGTGTCCGGTCCGCCGGAAGAGGCCTCGTGGGTCTGCCTGAGGGGGCGTTAGAGCGCAATGCCCCACCCCTAGGACGGGCCCGCTCTGGCGATACCACAATCTGGTGCCGCCGCGACACAGGCGCGGCACCAAACGTTGGTGCAAAAAAGCAAACTGGGTTGGAGCATTTGTCTCGCCAGGCCCGTGCTTGTCTTGCCTAGACCTCGCGCGCATGTCAGAAGCCGCCTTCGGGTTGGATCACGGCGGGCCGAGCGTAGGGGGATTTGGGCAAAATGCGCGTTTCTTGCGCGTTGGCGTTGCTGCTGTGCCTGATGGCCGGCACACCGGTGTTGGCCGCACCGCAAACCTGCGGTCCGCAGGCGCTTGGCGTCGGGCGCACCCTCGAGATTGATACGCGCGCCGGCCCGCGCTTCGGCTTTCAATACCAGGACCCCGGCCTCCTCGCCGACGGCGAGGTGATCCTCACCTTCGATGACGGGCCGCTACGCGCCTACACCAGACCGATCCTGGAGACGCTGGCGGCGCACTGCACCAAGGCCACCTTTTTCCTGGTCGGGCGCATGGCGGTCGCCGACCCCGAGATGGTGCAGGAATATGCCCGCCAAGGCCACACGGTCGGCACCCACACCTGGTCGCACGCCAACCTGCAGGCCATGTCACCGGCGCGGGCGCGGGCGGAAATCGAGCTGGGCTTCAGCGCCGTGCAGGGCGCGATGGGTCGGCCGATCGCGCCGTTCTTTCGCTTTCCCTATCTGCGTGACTCGAAGGGGACGAGCGACTATCTGGCCAGCCGACAGTTCGCGGCGTTTTCCATCGACGTCGACAGCAAGGACTATCGCACCCGCGATCCCTCCGCCGTGCAGCGCAAGGTGATGGCCGACCTGGCGCGGCTGCGCAAGGGCATCATCCTGTTCCACGACATCCACTACTCGACGGCGCGGGCACTGCCGGGCCTGCTCGCCGAACTGAAGCTCAAGGGCTACAAGGTGGTGCACATCGTCCCCAAAGGCGAGGCCACCACCATTGCCGAATTCGACGGCCAGGCGCAGCAGGAACTGGGACGGCGTCGCGCCGCACTCGGCGGCGAACCTCTGGCGCGTCGGTCCTTGACTTGGCCGGCGGCGAAAACCATCCCGTCCCAGCCGGCCGCCGCCGAACTGCCCGCGACGCCGCCGGCACGGCCGAGCGGCGAAGCCTCCGGCCCCTCCTGGCGCCTTCAGATGCAGGAGCAGTGGTGGCCCTGGGCGCTGATCGGCGCGCCTTGAACGCTTGGCGCCGCCTCGGCGCAGGCTCGCTTTTTTTTGCACCGCGCGCGCCTTGGCAGCTTTGCCCGCCCGCCCTTGTTGCGCCTCCAGCGGCTCTCAATCTTGACTAGTTGGACCTCCAACTAATAGGTTGGTGTAAAGACCAACAACGAGCGATAGGGAGGCCCTTCATGCGCAGATCGACGTTGCCTGCGTTAGCGGCGGCACTGGCGATCACCGTTCCGCTTAGCCGTCCCGCGGCGGCCCAAGAGGCGCCGAAAGCCATCAAGATCGGCTACGTCATTTCGCTGTCGGGCCCGCAGGCGGCCGGCGCGATGCTGACGACGGTGCCGAACTATCGGCTGTGGGTCGATGAGGTCAACAAGGCCGGCGGCCTAATGCTGAAGAAATACAACAAGCGCATCCCCATCGAGGTCACCGAGATCGACGATCGCTCCAACAACGAAGACATGGTGCGCCTGGTCGAGCGCCTGATGACGGTCGACAAGGTCGACATCGTCCTCTCGCCCTGGGGCACCGGCCCCAACCTGCAGGCGGCGCCCGTGTTCGCCAAGAACGGCTACCCGCAGCTCGTCGGCACGGGCAATTCCGACAAGATCCCCGAGCTGGTGCAGCGCTTCCCGACCACCTTCTGGTTCCTGGGCCTGCCCAGCGACGGCGCCAAGGCGCTGGTCGATCTGCTGTCCGAGCTGAAGCAGAAGGGCCAGATCAACGACAAGGTGGCCCTGTTCGTGGTGCAGCATCCATTCGGCTCGGAGTTCGTGACCCCGACCAAGCCGCTGCTGGAGAAGGCCGGCTTCAAGCTCGTCTACGAGACCACCTATCCGCTGGGCGTGTCCGACCTCTCCGCCCAGATCAAGGCGGCCAAGGCCGCCGCACCCGACACCATGATCGCCTTCTCCTACCCGCCCGACACCTTCATGCTGACCGAACAGTCGATCGCCAACGATTTCAGCCCGAAGGTCAAGTTCCTGAGCGTCGGCGTCGCCTTTCCCAACTACAAGGCCAAGTTCGGCGACAAGGTGGAGGGCACCTTCGGCCTTGGCGCCTGGAACCCCGACGGACCCGGCGTCAAGGACTGGTTCGCCCGCCACAAGAGCCTGACCAATCAGGAGCCCGATCGCTGGGCCTCCTCCAACACCTACGCCTCACTGCAAGTCTTGCAGCAGGCGATCGAACAGGTTGGCGAGATCGACCGGCCCAAGATCGTCGAGGCCATCAGGACGGGCACCTTCAAGACCATCCTCGGCGACACCAAGCTCGAAGCCGGCGTTTTGCGCAAAGTCTGGTGGGTCGGCCAATGGCAGGACGGCGAGTATCACGGCATCGCGCCGACCGATCTGCCGGGCGCGACCAAGCCGCGCTTGAAGTAGCCCATACATGGCTTAACGGCGCAATCGGTCCCGCGTTTACGACGCGGGCGCTTTTTGTCGCCAGGCCCGCGCCTCCAGCGCCTATAAACGTCATGGCAACACCGCCACGCCCGCTTGAGCGTGCCGCAGCAGACGACATCGCCAGGAAACGCGGCCCCTAACCCATGCTCCTGTTCGATTTCCTGCTCGCAGGTCTGGTGATCGGCGGCATCTATGCGCTGATCTCGATTGGCCTCAACCTGCAGTATGGCGTAGCCCGCGTGCTGAACCTCGCCTACGGCGAGTTTCTGATGCTGGCCGGCTACGGCGCCTTCTGGGGGGTCACGCTGATCGGCGCGCCGCCGCTGCTCACCCTGCTCGCTGGCGGCGCCGCTGGCCTTCGCCGCTGAGCTGGCTGCTGTTCCGCTACGTGTTGCATCCGCTACTCAAGCGCGTCGCGCGACCTGGCAAGCGCGAGATCGATTCCATCCTCGTCCACCTTCGGTCTGCTGTTCGTACTGCAGGGCGTGGCGCTGGTGGCCTGGTCCGGCACCGACCGCTTCTACAGTTTTCTTGCAACCCCGGTGAACCTGCTTGGCATCGTCATGAGCGCCAACCGCCTCTTGGTGCTGGTTGCCGCCCTGCTGCTGTCGGGTGCCATCTTCGCCCTCCTGCGCTACCGCCGTCGGCCGGGCCCTGCGCGCGCTCGCCGCCAGCCCGCAAACCGCGCCCCTGGTCGGCATCGACGTCGCCCGCTACAGCGCCGGCGCCTTTGCCCTCGGCGGGGCGCTCGCTGCCATCGCCGGCATGCTCTTGTCGACCTTCATCGGCATCAATCCGACCATCGGCGCCGCCTTCACCATGAAAGCGCTGATCGTCGTCGTGATGGGCGGCATCGGACACGTGCTGGGCGGGCTGGTGGCCGGCCTGCTGCTCGGCCTGGCCGAGACGATGGCCGCTCTGCTGATCGACCCTGGCCTCGTCACGGTCATCAACTTTGCCCTCTTCTCGATCGTGCTGCTGTGGCGACCGCAGGGCCTGTTCGGCCGCGACCCAGGGACGGGCGCCGCCACCCCCTTGCGGCTTGGCCGACACGCCGCCGGCGCTCTGCTGCTGGCACTGCTGCTGCTGGCGCCCGCCTTTGCCAATGCCTATTGGCTCTCCCTTCTCGTCAACATCCTCATGTACATCGCGCTCGCGACAGGCTGGGCATTTTTCTGTGGCTCAACGCGCTACGTTTCGCTGGCGGCTTCCGCCTTCTTCGGCCTCGGCGCCTATGCGGTGGCCGTGTTGGCGCCCGACTATTCTTATCCCCTGGCGCTCGCCGCCGCGCTGGCCATTGCCAGCGTGCTGTCCGCCTTTGTCGGCTTGGCGACGCTGCGCCTGTCGGGCATGTACTTCGTGATCTTCACTTTCGGATTGGCCACGCTGGTGCGCGAGATCGTGACCTGGTGGGAGTTCAATGTCGCCCAGAAGGCCGGCCGTCATCTTTTCCTGTCCATCACCACCACACACATCTACTACCAGTTGCTGGCGCTCTGCGCCTTTATCATCGTGCTGTGGTTGGTCCGCGATAAGAGCCGCATGGGCTTCGCGCTGACGACGCTCGGCGCCGACGAGACCGTCGCCCGCCAGATCGGCATCAACACGGTGGCCCTGAAGATCTCACCTTTGTCGTGAGCTGCCTCACCATGACGCTGGCCGGCGCCATTCTGGCGCCGCGCTGGAGCTACATGGACGCCACCGTCGCCTTCAATCCCAATACCTCGTTCCTGACCGTGATCATGGCGCTGTTGGGTGGCGCCACCTCGGTCTGGGGTCCGATGCTCGGCGTCATTCCTCTGGTGCTGATCTCCGACTACCTCTCCGTCACTGTGCCCAACTATTTCAGCGTGGTTTTGGGGTTGGTGCTGCTGGCCATCGTCTTCCTGGTTCCGGGCGGCCTGATCGGCTTGCTGCGGCCCGATCGGCCTTTTGGCCGCCCGGCAGCGGCTCGCCGGCCTCCTGCGCGGGCTCGCCCAACGCCTCGATGCCCGCCGCCCCGGCAGCCGCCGGGCCGAGCCGTCCTTGTCGCCGCCTCGGCTGGCCAAGCGTTGGCTGAGCGCGGCGCGGAAAGGCGAGCCATGACGGGCGTCGCTTTGCCCCTGCTCGAGGTTTCCGACCTCAGCCGCAACTTCGGCGGCCTTGCCGCCCTCGACGGCGTTTCCTTCAAGGTCGCTGCGGGCTCAATTCTCGGCCTGATCGGCCCCAACGGCTCAGGCAAGACCACGCTCCTCAACATTGTCTGCGGTCGCCTCGAGGCGCATCGCGGCGAGGTGCGTCTCGCTGGCCAGCCGATCACCGGGCGCACGTCCTGAGGTGGTATGCCGCGCCGGCATCGCCGGCACCTTCCAGCTCGCGCGTATTCCCGATGCGCTTGACGCGCGCGACAATGTCGCGGTTGCGGCCATGTACGGCCGTCGCCGGCTCGACGTTGCCATCGCCCGCGCCGAGGCCGAGCGCCTGCTCGCGCGCGTGGGTTTTGCCGGGGCGCTGTCGGCGCGCGCCGACGCGCTTGCCTATTTCGACCTCAAGCGCATCGAGCTTGCGCGCGCGCTCGCCTGCGCCCCGGAGCTGCTGTTGCTCGATGAATGGCTGGCCGGGCTCAATCCCACCGAGCTCGAGGCCGGCATTGCGCTGGTGCGCTCGCTCAAGGACGACGGGCTGACCATCGTGATGGTCGAGCACGTCATGCACGCGATCCGTTCGCTGTGCGGCCAGATCGTCGTGCTCAATGCCGGCCGCGTCATCGCCAGCGGTGCACCCGAGGCGGCGCTGGCCGACCGCGACGTCATTCGCGTCTATCTGGGTGACGGCCTGTAAAGACCGCACGCGCCGCGCCGACCGATAGCGCGCTGATTTGCCAGGCCTTGCTTGGCGGTCAGCGGAACGGGGGCCTGCGGCACCGGGCAGCACCCCGCCACGACGCGGCCCCGAGCCTTGCTGAGCCCCGCTGCGCCGATACGATTGCGCAAAGCCCTGAGCTGTGTCGTAATTGAGAAACGAGCACAACCAACAATCGTCTGCGTCCGGCCAAGCCTTGGCGCCAGAGAGGAGGAAGCGATGTTTTCTCTGTTTCGCAAGGGGAAGAAGCCGGCCGAACCGGCGCCGGCACCCCACGGCGCTGCCGCGCCCGTCGCCGCACCGGCCACAGCCGCAACCACGACGGCCTCGGGGGGACGCATGGTCAAGATCAACATGACAGTGAACGGCAAGCCGGCTGGCGCGGAGCTCGACGCTAGGACGCTGCTTGTCCAGTTCCTGCGAGAAAACTTGCGCCTGACCGGCACGCACGTCGGCTGCGACACCAGCCAATGCGGCGCCTGCGTCGTCCATCTCGACGGCCGTGCGGTCAAATCGTGCACGACGCTCGCGGCAACCTGCGATGGTGCCAAGGTCGTGACCATCGAGGGCTTGGCCCAGGGCGGCAAGCTGCACCCGATGCAGGAGGCCTTCCGCGAGCATCACGGCCTGCAATGCGGCTTCTGTACGCCGGGCATGATCATGGCTGCCGTCGACATCGTCGCGCGGCGCGGTGGGCGCGTCAGCGAGGACGTGGTCCGCGCCGATCTGGAAGGCAATATCTGTCGCTGCACGGGCTATCACAACATCGTTGCCGCCGTGCTTGCCGGGGCCGCCGCAATGTCCGCCGCGGGCGTCGCCAAACCGCAAGCCGCCGAATAAGAAGGGTTCGCCGTTAACCGCGCTGGGCTTCGTCAGCTCGCGCCGACGCTCAAGGAGAAGACGATGACTGCCACCGGCATCGGAGCGCCCGTCAAGCGCAAGGAAGATCAGCGGTTCATCACCGGCAAGGGCCAATATACCGATGACATCAATCGTCCAGGGCAAGCCTATGCCATGTTCGTACGCTCCCCCCACGCCCATGCCAGCCTGAAAAATATCGATCTGAGTGCGGCGCTGAAAGTGCCGGGCTGCCTGGGCGCCTTCACGGGTGCCGACCTGGCGGCGGACAAGGTCGGCACCTTGATCTGCGGCTGGATGATCCACTCCAAGGATGGATCACCGATGAAAGCCGGCGTGCACCCGGCGCTTGCCCAAGGCAAGGTGCGCTACGTCGGCGACCACGTGGCCGTTGTCATCGGCGAGACCTTGAATGCGGCCAAGGACGCGGCCGAGAAGGTGAGCGTCGATTACGAAACCTTGCCCGCCGTCACCGATCTTGCCAGCGCGCAGAACGCTGGCGAGGCGCAAATCCACGCCGAGGCCGCCAATAACACGGTGTACCAGTGGCACCTCGGCGACAAGGCGGCCGTTGCCGCCGCCTTTGCCAGCGCCAAGCACGTCACCAAGATTGATCTCATCAACAATCGGCTGATCCCGAATGCGATCGAACCGCGCGCGGCGATTGGCGACTACGACGCCGGCAACGATAGCCTCACCCTCTACACGACCAGCCAGAACCCACACGTGACCCGGCTGGTGCTGGCCGCCTTTATCGGCCTGGCGCCGGAGCACAAGCTGCGCGTGATTGCACCGGATGTGGGCGGCGGTTTCGGCTCCAAGATCTTCATCTACGCGGAGGAAACCGTCTGCCTGTGGGCGGCGCGCAAGATCGGCCGGCCGGTAAAGTGGACCGGCGACCGCAGCGAGGCCTTCCTTGCCGACGCGCACGGGCGCGATCACGCGACGCACGCGGAACTTGCGGTCGACGCCAACGGCAAGATCCTGGCCTTGCGGGCAAGCACCAAGGCCAATCTCGGCGGCTATTTGTCGACCTTCGCCTCCTCGGTGCCGACCTATCTTTATGCGCCCTTGCTGTCCGGCCAATACGATATCCCGGCGATCTACTGCGAGGTCGACGGCGTTTACACCAACACCGCACCGGTCGATGCCTATCGCGGTGCCGGACGGCCGGAAGCGACCTTCGTGGTGGAACGGCTGATCGAGGTGGCGGCCCGGCAGATCGGCTTGGATCCGGCCGAATTTCGGCGCCAGAACTTCATCAAATCCTTCCCGCATCAGACCCCCGTCATCATGGCGTACGACGCGGGCGATTACGAAGCCTGCCTCAACAAGGCGCTCGAGCTTGCCGACTACAAGGGCATCGCTGCGCGCAAGGCCGAGAGCGCGAAAAAGGGTTTGAAACGCGGCCTGGGCTTCTCCGCCTACATCGAGGCCTGCGGCATTGCGCCGAGCCAAGCGGTAGGTTCGCTGGGCGCCGGCGTCGGCCTGTGGGAGTCGGCGGAAGTGCGCGTTAATCCGACCGGCTCCGTCGAGGTCCTCACCGGCTCGCACAGCCACGGTCAGGGCCACGAGACGACGTTTGCTCAGCTGGTGTCGCAGCGCCTCGGTATCCCCATCGAACAGATCACCGTCGTGCATGGCGATACCGACAAGGTGCAGTTTGGCATGGGCACCTACGGCTCGCGCTCGGGCGCGGTCGGCATGTCGGCCATCTACCGAGCCATCGACAAGGTCATTGTCAAGGCCAAGAAGGTGGCGGGCTTCGTGCTGGAAGTTCCCGAAGACAGCGTCGACTTCAATGACGGCATCTTCTCGAGCAAGGCGACCAATAAGACCCTCACCTTTCCCGAGGTGGCACTGCAGGCCTACATCGCCCACAAGTTCACCGGCGCCCAGCTCGAGCCCGGCCTCAAGGAAGGTGCCTTCTTCGACCCCACCAATTTCACCTTCCCGTCGGGCGTGCATATCTGCGAGCTCGAGATCGATCCCGCCACCGGCGCCACCCGCATCGATCGTTGGACGGCGGTCGATGATTTCGGCACGCTCGTCAATCCGATGATCGTCGAGGGCCAGGTGCACGGCGGTATCGTTCAGGGCGTGGGACAGGCGCTGCTCGAGGGCGCCGTTTATAACAAGGACGGCCAGCTCGTGACCGCGAGCTTCATGGACTACACCATGCCGCGCGCCAGCGACGTGCCCTCATTCAAGGTGGCGATGACCAGCACGCCGTGTCCATCGAACCCGCTGGGCATCAAGGGTTGCGGCGAGGCGGGCGCCATTGCCGCGCCGGCCGCCGTCATCAACGCCATCACCGACGCGCTCGGACACGAGGGGGTTGCCATGCCGGCCACGCCACAGACGGTATGGCGCGCCGCCAACACGTCCATGCAAAAGCTTGCCGCGGAATAGCGCGAGCACGGAGGAACCGATCATGTATGCCTTTGATTACCACCGTCCGAGCTCGGTTGCCGAGGCTGCAAGGCTGCTGGCTGGCTCGCAAGAGGGCAAGCTGCTGGCGGGTGGGCACACACTGCTCCCCACCATGAAACTTCGCCTGGCCGGACCGAAGAACCTTATCGACCTTTCCCGCATCTCCGAGCTGCGCGGCATCGAAAGGAAGGGCGGCGATCTCGTCATCGGTGCCATGGAGACGCATGACGCCGTGGCAAACTCGCCGGTGGTGCAGGGCGCCATTCGTGGTCTGGCTGAGCTCGCCGCCCACATCGGCGACCAGCACGTGCGCCACCGCGGCACCATCGGCGGATCGGTCGCCAACAACGATCCAGCCGCCGACTATCCGGCCGCCGTGCTGGCGCTCAACGCCACCGTCGTCACCAACAAACGCGAAATCAAGGCCGACGACTTCTTCAAGGGACTGTTCGCCACCGCGCTCGGCGCCGACGAAATCATCACGCGCCTCGCCTTTCCCATCGCCAGCAAGTTTGCCTACGCAAAATTTGCCAATCCCGCCTCGCGCTATGCCTTGGTCGGCGTTGCCGTCGCGCAACCGCCGAGCGGGGTGAGGGTGGCGGTAACGGGCGCCGCCGCTTCCGGCGTCTATCGTGCCACCGAGATGGAGGCCGCGCTCGCCAAGGGTTGGTCGGCGCAATCGCTGGGCGGGCTCGCCGGCGATGCCACCAAAATGATGAGCGACATTCACGCCGACGCCCAATATCGCGCGCATCTCGTCGGCGTCATGGCCCGGCGGGCGGTGGCGGCCAGTGGCCCTTGAGCGCGGCGGGCGCCGCGCCAGCGGTCGACGTTC
This sequence comes from uncultured Alphaproteobacteria bacterium, assembly GCA_963770295.1. Taxonomy (GTDB): domain Bacteria; phylum Pseudomonadota; class Alphaproteobacteria; order Rhizobiales; family Hyphomicrobiaceae; genus AWTP1-13. The sequence continues at coordinate 247,244 of CAVYPA010000001.1, read as the reverse complement.
GCGCTTCAGGCAAACGACAGACTGGGCTCCAACCCCATCAGGTAGGCGCCCACGTCCTGCAGATGCGATTGGCGCCCCTGCACCTGCTGCGTCAAAGTCTTGATGTCGCGCAGGCGCCGCTCGAATGAGCGGGCGGTAAAGATCGCCGTGGCACCGGCAATCTGCCAGGCCGTGTCGGCCACCGCATTGGCCTCGTGGATGGCAAAGGTGGCTGCCATGCGGATGTCGATCCGCCGCTCGATCGTGAGCTTGCCGGACGCCTGGACCTCCTGGAACACCCTTGCGGCGGTGCTCTCCACGTAATGGCGCGCGGAACGCAGGCGGGCCTCGGCCTCGCCGATCTGGAACTGCACGTGATGGTTGTCGCGCAAGGTCGACTTGGCGAGCCGGGGCGTCTTGTCGCGGGCGAGCGCAATCACGTCATTGAGCATGGAGCGAGCGATGCCCAAACTGACACCGGAAAAGCCCGTGGCAAACAAGCTATTCAGAGGAAACTTGAAGAGCGCACCGGTGAGGCGCACGTCGGGCAAATGCTCCCGGCTGAAGGAATAGCCGGCGGGCACGAAGCGGTCCTCGAGGCGATAGCCGCCGCTGCAGGTGGCATTGAGCCCGATCACGTCCCAGTTGTCGATCCACTCCACCGCACTGGCCGGAACAAAGAAGATGCGCGCGCTGACGCCGTGCGGCAGGGGAACCGGCTTACCGGCGCGATCGAAGACCGGCGCCATCAGGCCGAGCCAGGTCGCGTGCCGGCTGCCGCTGGACATCCCCCACTCGCCGCTTAGGCGGTGGCCACCGTCCACTTCTTCGGCACGCGACTGGATGGGCGGTCCCCAGCTGAGCGCGGCGCGCGGATCCTCGCCCCACATTTTGTGCGCCACCTCCGCCGCCAGGGCCGCGGACGATGCGGCGCAGCCGTTGATTTGCCCGACGCACCAGGCGGTGCTGGCATCGAGCTTGGCGATCGCCTCCATGGTGCGAAACCAGGTGACGAGATCGACTTCGTCGCCGCCGTAGGCGGCGGGCAGCAGCAGCCGAAACAGCCGCTGCTCGTTGAGCTTGTCCACCACCTGCGGCGTGAGACGGCCCAAGGCCTCGTTTTCCGGGGCCGCCTTTTGCAAGGTGTCGGCGATACTGGCAACGCGCGCCACCGGGTCGGCGAGGTTGGGCGTGGCTTGAGGCGCGGGGCTTTTGTCGTTCATGGTCGCTACTTTGTCATCCCGGTGATGCTCTGGCTGATGGCCCGCGGATCGCGCACGGGCCAGCGGCCGGCATCGACCTGAGCCAAAAAGTCGGCCAGCGCGGCGTTAAAAAGACCAGGTTCCTCCAGGTTGACGGCGTGTCCGCTGTTGGGAAGCACCAACAGCGCGGCCGAAGCGCAGGTGCGTTTCAAGAAAATGTTGGGCAGCAAGCAGGGCCAGTCCTCGTCTCCCGTGACAACCAGCATGGGCACCTGCAACGCCCTGACCTGCGCCTCCAAATCAAACAGCGAGGGCCTCTCGCGCTGCACTCCCAGTTGCGTGCCGATCGAACCTTCGGCGGAGTGCTCGGCCAACATCTGCTTGAATTCGGCAAAACCGCGCGGATCCTTGCGCTCGAACTGGACCCGCGTCGGTCCATAGGCATAGGCTTCGGCGAATTTGGCCATCCCGTCGCGCTCGAGCCTGGCGGCGATGGTGGTGGCCTCGGCGCGGAACTTGTCGCGCTCGCCCGCCTCCGAACCGTAGCCCGCGCCGCCGACCAACAGCGAGCGCGCCCGCGCCGGGTAGGTCAGGCCGAAATGCAGGACGGCGAGCCCGCCCATCGACAGGCCGACGACATGGGCCTTGTCGACCTTGAGTTGGTCGAGCACGCAGCGAATGTCCGCGGCGGCGCGCGCCTGTGAATAGTCCGCTCCTGGCGCCGGCACGGCGGAGGGCGGGTAGCCGCGGGCGTTATAGGCTATGCAGCGATAGCGTCGGGAAAAATAGCGCATCTGCGGCTCCCAACTGCGGTAGTCGCCGGCAAACTCGTGCACGAACACGATGGGGGTGCCGCTGCCCACCTCCTCGTAGTAGAGCTCAACGTTGTCGTCGGTGGTCAGATGGGGCATGGGGCGTTGGGTCCGAATCCGCTGGCTGCCAGGGTCTCGGGGCGCGCTGGCGCCCGAGTTTTACAGGTTATCGCGGCCGGCGCTACTGCCGGCGTGGCTGCCCCACCGGTCGGGCGGCGACAACGGCCGCTGCCGATCGCCCGCTCTGCCGCAAAGGTCGCACTTGCACGAGCCTGAGCGCTAACATGGCGCGCCGCCCGCCGGCGAAGGAGCCGATCCATGCCGCACGCCAACTGCCTCGCTTTCGTTGTCGCCGCCGTGCTTGCCCTTGTCCCGCAAGCGGGCACGGCCCAAACGAAACTCAAGATCTTCGATGCGCATCTGCACTACAATCAGGAACCCACGGCGTTCTATCGGCTCGATCAGGTGCTTGACGTCTTTCGTCGCAACAACGTCGCCGGCATCATTGCCAACTCGCGCCCCAACAAGGGCACACATGAACTCGTCAACGCCAAGGCCCAAGGCTTGCTGGTGGTGCCGTTTATTCGGCCTTACCGAACGCGCGCCGACGTCTCGGACTGGTCGACCGATCCCAGCCTCTACGAACTGATCGAGAGCGAGTATCGGCGCGGCTATTTCCGCGGTATCGGCGAGTTCCACATCTATGGCGATGCCGCGGCCCGGCCGCTGGTCAAGAAGACGGTGGAGTTCGCCGCCGCGCGCGACCTTTATATTCTTGCCCATTGCGATGAGGTGGCGCTCGAGATCTTGCTTGGCCACCACAGCGGCGCCAAGATCATCTGGGCCCATAGCGGCTTCTCGACGCCGGTGGCGCGCGTAGCTGAGTTGCTCGAACAGCATCCGGCTCTGATGGGCGAACTGTCCTACCGCAGCGGTATCACCGAAGACAGCGGCCGCCTGTCGGGCGAATGGCGCGAGCTGTTCGCGCGGCATTCGGACCGCTTCCTGCTCGGCTCCGACACCTGGATCAACGAGCGCTGGTTTGCCTATGACAGCATCATCACGCGCTACCGCGCCTGGTTGGCGGACCTGCCCGAAGATCAGGCCAAGCGCATCGCGCACGGCAATGCCGAACGGCTGTTCGGTGCCAAGCTGGAGTAGGCCCCGGCTTCCCTAGCGAAAGCTGGCGACGCGCTCGGCCTGCTCGAGGATGACGCGGGCATTATCGTTAGCCAACGTGCCCGTCGGCTCGCCCTGGTACATCACGCGCGGGTTCGACCAGAACGGCATGCGCGGGCAACCATCGCAGCCCTTTTGATAGCTCATGATATCGCGCCATTTGCTGCCATTGACATAGCCGTGCCCGTAGGCGAATGGCATGTCGTTGCCGTCAATCAGGCGGTCATGCCGCGCGCCCAAAATGTGGCCGATCTCATGCGCGATCGAAATCGTGATGGCGGCGCAGGAATGGTGCACGACAAAAAAGGCCTCCTCCGCGTCGGCGCCGACGCGCGTGGAAAGGCCACAACCGGAGGGATCATCGACGATCAAGCCGACGATGTCGGCGCGCTTCTCGTCGCGAAGGCGGCGCACGTCTTTGAACGCGACCTTGCCGTCGACCAGGTTGTAGAGGTGTTCGAAATGCTCGCTGCCGGTCTCGTCGTAGTCGACGAGCTGGGTGTGCACCAGGCGCAGCTTGACGTTGGGGATGCCGCTATTGCGGAACGTCTCGTTGGCCTGCTCGACGGCAAGCTCCAACAGATCGGCCGGGTCGCGAATGTAGCGGCTGGCAGGCTTTCGCGTGTAAAGCAGCATCAGGTCGATGGTGATGTCTTTGGCCTCGAGCTTCTTGCGCTCGATCTCGTCCAGCGGCTTGATATCGGACGGCGGGGGCACCGAGACCGGAGCCAGCGCGCGGCCGGGGCGGACGTCGGCGGCCTCGAGCTGCTTGCGTTCGATCTCGTCCAACGGCTTGATATCGGGGGGCGGGGGCACCGAGACCGGGATCAGCGCGCCACCGGCGCGCGCGTCCGCCCGGTCGGAACTCGGCGAGTGGTCGGGCGGGAGTTGGGACGGATCGGTCTCGAGCACGGCGTGGACACCGCCACCCATGTTCACGATCATGTAGATGTGGCCCTTGTAGCCGAACACGCCGGACAGGCGGCCGTCCTTCCACCACATCAAAATGGCACTCTCGCCCGTCTCGGAGACCTTGCCGCGCCAGGTCGTGCCTTTTTCCGTGGTGACCGCCTTGACGCGCTCGACGGTCACGTGCTGCTTGTCGTTGAGGGGGATGACGATGCGGCCCAGCGTTTCCTCGGCCAGGCCCCCTGCGCCGTTCTTGGTCTCGCCCGCGGTCAGTGCGTACTCCGCCACCGCGGCTTCCGGCGCCTTCATGACGCCGACGCCGACGATTTCGCGTGCCCCTTGCGCCTTCTTCATCATCGCTTCCTGCGCGGGCGTCATCGCCAGCGGCCCCTGCTGGCGTCGCAAGATGTGGTTCCAGTCTTCGCGTAGCTGCGTGACCTTGAGCCCGAGTTCCTTGAACTTGGCCTTGAGGCGCTCCACGCGCGATCCTGCAACCGTCCACACCTCCGATTTCGTGCCGCCCAGCTTCTGGCGCTTGTCCTTGCCCAAAAGCTTGGAAAGCGCGGCGCGCAGGCGAGAGCCTTGCTGCGGCGTCGGCGTGATGATGACCTTTTCGCTGGCGGCCTCCGGGCGGTTGTCGCGCGCGCCACCCTGCGCCGGGGCCGGGGTGGCCGCCGCCATCTGCAGGATCAGGCTTGCCGATAGCGCCAAGGCGATGCTTGGCGCCGCCCGCCATCGCTTGGCGCCGTCGGCGCGCTTGCGTTGCGGTGGTGCCGGCTGCGGCCGGGTCATGGTCAAGCATCGGATTGAATTGATCATTTTCGTGCCTAAACCGGAAAGCTGATCCCCGTCGCAAGCCGCACTCGCCCGGCCATAACGCCGGCAGAGATGCGGTGTAGCACACTAGCACATCTAGGTTGGACGCTGGGCCAAGTGGAGGGGGTGGGTCAGGAGCCCCCGAACAATCCCGAGTGAAGTACAGTTGATCTGTCGGGATCGGCCCGGCTCTAACGTCCTTGCATCGGAGCCAGGAGGGTCAGCCATGCAGTACGCCATACTTTGCTATCACGATGAGAACGTTGTGTGCGCATGGAGCAAAGAGGAAGACGACGCCGTGATGGCGAAGCTTTCCCGTGTGCAGGAGACGCTCGCCAGGCAGGGCAAGCTCGGGCCGGTGGTGCGATTGCTGCCGACCACGGCCGCAACCACCCTGCGCAAGGACCGCGAACCGCCGCTGGTTCTCGACGGGCCGTTTGCCGAAACCAAAGAGCAGCTGTTGGGCTTTTACGTGGTCGATTGCGCCTCTTTGGAAGAGGTGCTCCAGATCGCGCGTGAGCTGGCTGCCGCCAATCCTGGGGGTGCCTACGAGATCCGACCGATTGGCGTCTTCAACCCCGGGAGCGTTCGCGCGTGAGTGACGTCTCTTGGATCGATGCCATCCTCACCTCGGCGCGCGCGCAGTCCGTGGCCGCGCTGCTGCGCTATTTCCGCGATCTCGACATCGCCGAGGAAGCGTTCCAGGAGGCCTGCCTCAGGGCGCTAAGATCGTGGCCGAAAAACGGGCCTCCGCGCGACGCCGCCGCCTGGCTGATCATGGTTGGCAAGAATGCGGCGATCGACACGGTGCGCCGGCAACGCCGGGAGGCACCACTGCCGCAGGAAGAGCTGATCTCGGATCTCTCCGACGTTGAGGCCAGCACCGTGGAGCGCATCGACGAAGCCGACTACCGCGACGATATCCTGCGCTTGTTGTTCGTGTGCTGTCATCCTGAGCTGCCAGCAACCCAGCAGATCGCCTTGGCGCTGCGCATCGTTTCGGGTCTATCGACGCGCCAGATCGCCCGGGCTTTCCTGGTCAGTGACGACGCCATGGAGCAACGTATCACCCGGGCCAAGGCGCGCGTTGCCAAGGCCAACGTGCCGTTCGAAGCTCCGAGCGCGGTAGATCGCAGTGAGCGCCTCGCGGCCGTGGCGGCGATGCTCTACCTGTTGTTCAACGAGGGCTATACGGCCGGCGCCAGCGAGCAGGGCAGCCGCGCCGCCCTGTGTGATGAGGCGATCCGCCTGTGTCGCTTGCTGCTGCGCCTCTTCCCGGCCGAGCCGGAAATCATGGCGCTGACCTCGCTGCAGTTGTTGCAGCATGCCCGATCACGCGCGCGCTTCGACCAGGAAGGCTCGGTCGTCCTGCTCGAGGAACAGGATCGGCGGCTATGGGATCAAAAGCTGATCGCGGAGGGACTGGCCCTGATCGACAAGGCCGTGCGTCACCGCCGCCCCGGCCCCTACCAGGTACAGGCGGCGATTGCGGCCCTGCACGCGCGAGCGCAACGGCCGCAGGATACCGATTGGGGCGAGATCGATCTGCTCTACGGCACGCTTGAACGCATGCAGCCCTCGCCCGTGGTCACGCTGAACCGGGCCGTAGCCGCAGCAAAAGTGCGCGGGCCCAAGGCGGCGCTGGCCATGATCGAGCCGCTGGCCGCCAAACTCGACGGCTACTTCTACTTCCACGGCGCCAAGGGCGCCTTCCTGCTCGAGCTTGGGCGCAGCGAGGAGGCCCGCGTCGCCTTCAATCGGGCGATCGCGCTCGCCAATACACCCGCAGAAGCCGCGCATATCCGCCAACAACTTGATCGGTTGGCGAGCCCGCGCCTTGAGAAAAACCTCGACCCCACAGGCCGATAGGGCTGCGGCAAAAAAGCTGCGCCGCGTTTGTCGGCGCCTGGGCCGCCGGTTCGTCCTAGGGGCATCAGGTTGGCCAAGCCCCCCTAGCGCAGTGGAGAGAACAATGACGGCCGCACCAGCCCAGACAGCACAGCCGCAGGTTTTGGGGGGCATCGTTCCCTATCTGTCGCTCGACGGCGCCAGCCGGGCGGCAGCGTTCTACGCTCGGGCCTTCGACGCGCGCGAGGTCTTTCGCCATCCGACCGATGAGGAAGGCCGGACCCTGCATATTCATCTCTACATCAACGGCGGCTCGCTCATGCTCGCCGATCCCTATCCTGAGCACGGGCACCCGCACCGACCCGCGCAGGGCTATACCTTGCACCTCAAAGTCGATGATGTGGACGCCTGGTGGCAGCGCGCGGTCGACGCCGGTGCCGACGTCGTGCTGCCCCTGCAAAAGATGTTCTGGGGCGATCGCTACGGCCAAGTGCGTGATCCCGTCGGCGTGCTGTGGTCCCTGGGGCAACCCAGCGAGTGAAGGGTGTTTGCGAAATAAGAGGATCGAGACATGCAAGCACGCATCGTATCTCGCGACCAATGGCTCGCGGCCCGCAAGGCCCACCTGAAAAATGAAAAGGCTTTGACGCGCATGCGCGATCTTGTCGCCGCCGAACGCCGCAGCCTGCCTTGGGTGAAAATCGAGAAGGACTACGTGTTCGACACGACCGAGGGCAAAAGGTCGCTTGCTCAATTGTTCGGCCGCAACAGCCAACTCATCATTCATCACTTCATGTGGCGCTGGGATCTCGACCAGGGCTGCGCCAGCTGCTCACTGGAGGCCGATCACGCCGAGGGGGCGATTGTGCACCTGGAGCACCACGATGTCTCCTACGTGCGCGTCTCGCGGGCACCGCTCGAAAAGCTGCAGGCGTACGGCAAACGCATGGGCTGGACGGCGAAGTGGGTGTCGTCCTACGGCAGCGACTTCAACTACGATTTCCACGTCTCGTTTAGCCAGGAGCAGCTGGCCAAGGGCAAGGTCTATTACAATTACGACCTGGTCGAGGGCTTCGACGAGCTGCCCGGCCTCAGCGTGTTCTACAAGAACGCCGACGGGGTCTTCCACACCTACTCCAGCTACGCGCGCGGCAACGAAGAGGTGATCGGCGCCTTCATCTACCTCGACATCACGCCCAAAGGGCGCAACGAGAAGGAAATCATGGATTGGGTCAGGCGGCACGACGAGTACGCCGAGGCCGCGACCAGCGCTTGCCATGGCGGCGGGACGGATGAGCACTCGGCCTGAGCTACGCCGCCGACCATTCTTGCGACGCCTGCCTGGCAATTGATCCCCGACAGATACGCAAACCCCAAAAGCAATCGAAGCGAGGAGTTGGCGCATGGGCAAGTACGTCGATGGTTTTGTGGTTCCGGTCTCCAAGGACAAGCTGGAGGCCTACCGGGAATTTTCCGAACGGGCCGGCAAGGTCTGGCGCGAATTGGGCGCGCTTGAGTATGTCGAGTGCGTCGGTGACGACGTGCCGTCGGGCAAGCTCACCTCGTTCCCCCAGGCGGTCAAGCTCGAAGCCAATGAGACGGTGGTCTTTGCCTGGATCGTCTATTCCTCCCGCGCCGAGCGCGATCGGATCAACGCGGCCGTCATGAAGGACCCTCGCATGACCGGCACGGATCCCAAGTCGGTGCCTTTCGACGGCAAGCGCATGTTCTGGGGCGGTTTCGAGATGTTTGTCTCTCTGTAACGCAGGGTCTGAAAATAGCGCCGCAAAAAATGTCGGCGCTGAAGGCGCGGCGGCGTCCTTTTGAGAGGCACCCGCCGCAGGCACACGCAAAGGAGCACAAGCAATGAAGTTCATGGTCTTGGTCAAAGCCACGAAGGAGTCAGAAGCCGGTAAGCTGCCGAGCCAAGAGCTGCTGGCCGAAATGGGCAAATTCAACGAGGAACTGGTGAAAGCCGGCGTGATGCTGGCCGGCGAAGGCCTGCAGCCGAGCTCGAAGGGCGCGCGGGTCAAGTTTTCCGGCAAGCAGCGCATGGTCACCGACGGTCCCTTCACCGAGACCAAGGAGCTAATCGCGGGCTTCTGGCTGTGGGAAGTCGCCTCCCTGCAGGAGGCCATCGACTGGGTCAAACGCTGCCCCAATCCGCACGAGGGCGAGTCCGAGATCGAAATCCGCCAAGTGTTTACGGCGGAAGATTTCGGCGAGGCCTTCACGCCGGAGCTTAGAGAGCGCGAAGAGAAGCTGCGCGCCCAGGTCGAAAAGCGCAACGCCTCCTGACGCTTGGCAGGGGTGGTCGCCTCCACCCGGCAAACCTTATGAGGGAGCACGGCGATGGCCAGCAGACAGAAGATCACGACGTTCCTGTGGTTCGACAGCAATGCCGAAGGGCGATGGAACTACACAGGGATCTTCAAGCATTCGAAAGATCCTGAGCGTCTCGCGCTACGGCGAGGCGGGTCCCGACCCGAAGGGGACGGTTATGGTCGGCGCCTTCCAACTCGAGGTGCCAGCGCTTCCTAGCCTTGAATGGCGGCCCACGCTTCAAATTCACGGAGGCGATCTCACTGGTGATCGATTGCGAGACGCAGGAGGAGATCGATTATTTCTGGGACAAGCTCGGCGCCGGCGGACAGACGCAGGCGTGCGGCTGGCTGAAGGACAAATTCGCGCTGTGCCGACGCAGAAGAGCGCGATGCCGGCAAGCTTGCCGGTGTCGAGCAGGGCGGTACGCAGGCCGGCAAGATCCATGTCGCGGTAGACGAACAAAGACAACACCGCGGCATAGAGGACGGCGATGCACGCCGATTCGGTGGCCGTGAACCAACCGAAGATCTTGCCGCCGACGATGATCCCCGGGGTCATCAGGGCCGGAATGGCGATCCAGCTGGCACAGAGAAGCTCGCGCCACGACGAACGCGGATAGGTCGGGTAGCCGCGCGCCTTGGCATAGGCGTGTACGGTTGCCATCTGCGCCAATCCGATCAACAGGCCAGGCACGATGCCGGCAAGAAACAGCGCCCCGATCGAAACGGTGAGCAGGCCGCCCCACACGATCATCAGGATCGATGGTCGGATGATCACCGCGAGTACGGCCGAGACCGCCGTAATGGCAACCGAGAAGGACAGATCGTAGCCCTCTTTGGTTTGCGCCTCGATAAAGATCTTGGATCGGCTAGCGGCATCGGCCGTCGAGGAGCCTGAGATACCGGCGAAGAAGATCGAGAGCACGACGTTGATTTGCGCCAGGCTGCCGGGAAAATGCCCGACCATGGTGCGGGAAAGCTGCATCAGCCGGTCGGTGGTGCCGCCGACGTTCATCAGATTGGCCGTCAGCAGGAGAACGGCATCGCCAGAGGTCTCTCTGCATCAGCGTCATGGTGTCGAGCCGCGGCTCGACGATCGGGATCGGCAGGCAGGCGAGCCCGAGCGCGAAGGCCACGGGCACGCGCAGAAACAACAGCAGAAAAAACAACCCGAACAGAATGAGCGCCGCCTCCCCCGGCGACAGGATGGCACCCGTCATTGGGCTCCCCCCACCACGATTTTGAGGTCATCCAAGACTTGCTCGCCGAGAAAGACGATCCAGCTCAAGCCCATAATCGGCCAAGCGACATGGATCAGCCAAAGTGGCAGCTCGGCGCGTTCGGATGTGCGCTGCCAGGCGAACTGCGTGAAATGCAAGCCGGCGAAAACAAACACCAAAGCCGCAGCCAGCACACACCCAGGCGGCCGACCAGCCGTACCAAGGCCTCGCCGCGCGCCGCGAGCCTCGGCCAAATGTCGACCTCGAAATCCGCACTCCAATCATGGCGCCGATCATGATGGTCCAGATAAACAGAAAGCGCGCCATTTCCTCCGTCCAGATGTAGGACGGGATCAGCGCCGCATAACCGCGAAAAGATTTGCAGGCTGACCGGGATGACCAGAATGGCCACCGAGACCACCAGTAGCCAGGACAAGGGCGCCGCATAGGCCCTGGTGAATGCCGCCAAGGGCTCGGGCGCGATGGCTGAGAGACATCATGCATTGGGGCTGAGATCCGACGTTGTGAAAGCGGCCGGGAGGATCCCGGCCGCGGCAAGGGACTTGCCGTGACGGGGAGACCTACTTCATCGGGCGGTCAGGTGCGTGGGCGAAAGCTGTGGCGGGGAGCGGGCGGGCGGCGGGGTGCGCCGTTGGGGCAATGGCACGCCTCAGCGCGGCGCAAATTTGGCCGGCGGCGGTGAGCTCATACCCGCCGCATCCTCGTAAGCCCGAGCGACGGCGAGCAGGCGGTCGTCTTGCCCCTTGGCCACGATCACTTGCAGACCCAGCGGCAGGCCAAGCTCGTTTGCGCCCATGGCGAGCGAAATGGCCGGACAGCCCGCCATATTGGCGAGAACGCAAAAGTCGCCGACGCTGTCGGGCACCTTGCCCGCAAAGGCAAAAGCCGCCTGCGGCGTGGTTGGCGTCAGAACCGCGTCCACGCTTGCCAAGGCACACCGAAGTTCGTGGGCCGCGACATCGATAACACGGTCCGCTCCGGCCAACCTCACGGCACTCGCGCTCAAGCCCCAGTCGAGGTAGCCGCGCATTTCCGCGGAGAAGCGTTCGGGCTCGCGGCGATAGAGCGGCCCGTGCACGGCCGCCGCGTCGACCTCCACCCGCACGAAGACCGCCCTGCGCCCCTGCACCACATCGTAGCTGGGAAGCGTCACGTCGCGCACGTCGGCACCCAGCGCGCCCAAAGCGGCGACGGCGCGTTGAAAGGCGGCCTCGACGCTGGGCTCGACCGCTGCCCGTGGCAAATTGCTGAGGACACCCAGTCTGAGGCCCTTGAGATCGCAGACCGTTTGCGCGCCCAACGACGCGCCGTCCTGCCTCGGGTAGTCCCGCGCGTAGGGCCAGTCTGAATCGTAGCCGGCCATGCCCGCGAGCAGGAGCGCCGCATCGCTCACCGTCCGGGTCAAGGGCCCGACGTGGTCAAGGCGCCAGCTCAGGGGCACGACGCCGCGCGCGCTGACCCGGCCATAGCTTGGTTTCAGTCCCACTTGGCCGCAATAGGCGGCCGGAATACGCACCGAGCCGCCCGTGTCGGTCCCCAAGGCAGCCGCGCACAATCCCGCCGCAACGGCCGCCGCCGAACCGCCGCTCGAGCCCCCGGGCGTGTAGCCGTCGCGAAATGGGTTGCTGGTGCGGCCGTGATGCGGATTGTCGTTGACAGCGCCCAAAGCTCCTTCCTGCATGTTGAGCTTGCCCAAAATGACCGCACCTTGTGCCCTAAGCCGGCGCACAACCTCCGCATCGGCGCTGGCGGCCGGATGTGGACCGCCGAAGCCGTTGCTGGTCGGCACGCCGGCAACGTCGATATTGTCCTTGATGGCGATGGGGATGCCGTCGAGTGGTCCCAAGCGCGCGTTGCGTCGAGCCCTAGCGGCGGCGCGCTCGGCCTCGGCCTGCGCGCTCTCCTGGCACAGGGCGAGGTAGCAGTTGAGCGCCCGACCAACTCCCGTGGCGCGCTCCAGATAGACGTTGAACAAGTCCAGCGGATCAAGTTCGCACGCTTCAATGCGGCGCGACAGCTCGGTTATCGGCAGAAACGCCACCTCGTGCATGGGACCCTCCGCATCGGCCGGTAAAGCACCATAGGCAGTGTGCGTTCCAGGCCGGGGCTCCAACAAGCACAAATGTGGCACACGACTTGCTCGACCTACTGCCAAACTGCATCATGCGCACCGGGGGACATATCAGCATGCCGGCGCACGGCCCGCGATTGCTAACCAGCGAGATAGATAGGCGAGGGCTCCGCGATTGACTTTGGTGCGGCTGATCGGCGTTGGCAAAGTCTATCGTTCGCTTAAGGGCAGCGACTATATTGCCGTTGAGGATTTCAACCTCGAGATCGCTGCCGGCGAGTTCTTCTGCTTGTTGGGCACGAGCGGCTGCGGCAAGACCACCGTCCTCAACATGACGGCCGGTTTCGAGCCCGCCACCTCCGGTCGCGTGGAAATCGCCGGCCGCGTCATCGACAGCCCCGGGGCCGACCGCGGCGTCGTCTTTCAGGGCGACGATTCGCTCTACCCGTGGCTGACGGCACTTGGCAACGTCGAGTTCGGCTTGCGCATGCGCGGCCTGCCGCGTCAGGAGCGGTTGCAGCAGGCGCAGCGCTATCTCGATCTCGTGGGCCTCAATGGTCAGGAGCACAAGCATCCCCCGGAGCTGTCGGGCGGCATGAAACAGCGCATCCAGATTGCGCGCGTGCTCGCCAACGAGCCGCAAATGCTTTTGATGGATGAGCCGTTTGCCGCGCTCGATGCCCACACGCGTGCCGCCATGCAGAGCGAACTTTCCAAGATCTGGCGCGCCACGCGCAAGACCGTGCTCTTCATCACCCACGACATCGATGAAGCCATCATGCTGGCGACCAGAATTGGCGTCATGCATGCGGGCCCTGCCTCCAAACTCAAGGGCATCGTCGAAGTGGCGCTGAGCGACGTTGAGCGCGATCGTACGCATGATCGCTTCGTTGCCGTCTATCGGCACGTGCACGCCATGATTCGTGACGAGGTCGCCATCGCCATGCGTCGCTCTTAAGGGGTGAGGAAAGTATGCACCGTTCCCTGGGCAAGCTTGTGGGCTACATCATCGGCTTCGGCAGCCTGTTCGCCATCTGGCACATTGCTTCAGTCTATCTCCTCAACTCGATCCTGTTCCCGCCACCGGCGCGCGTGATCGCCAAGGCGATCGAGCTCGCGCGGGAGGGCACGCTCTGGGAGAACGCCAGTGTCAGCCTGCAGCGCATCGCGCTCGGCTTCTTTTTTGGTTCGCTGATCGGCATCCCGATTGGCATGGCGATCGGATCGTTTGCCATCGTCAGGCGCATCCTCGAGCCCTACACCGAGTTTCTTCGCTTCATTCCGGCGACGGCGCTGATTACGGTGGCGGTGATCTGGTTTGGCATCGGCGAGGGCTCCAAGGTTTTCCTCATTATCTACACCACCGTGTTCATCGTTATCATCAACACGGCGGCCGGCGTCAGCGCCGTGGCACCCAACAAAATCCGTGCTGCGCGATCGCTTGGCGCCAGCCGCGCGCAGGTCTTCTGGTACGTCGCCCTACCGGCGACGGTGCCCTACATCCTCACCGGCATGCGTCTCGCCATGGGCAACTCTTTCGTAACTATTATCGCCGCCGAGCTGGTTGCCGCCAATGTCGGGCTCGGCAAAATGATCTGGGATGCGCGCCTTTATATGCTCGTCGACCAGATCTTTGTGGCCCTCCTTATGTTGGGCTTGCTAGGCTTCACCGCCGACCGGCTGTTTCGCTGGACCATCTACGCCTTTGCCGGCCGCTTCTCGCCCGTGACATGAGGCAACACCGTTTGCAGCCGACTGGAGGAGAACTGCAGCATGCGCAGGATTGCAAGCCTATTGGCAGGCCTAGCGGCCTATGCACTGTTTGCCGCCGCCAACACTGAGGCGCAGTCGCCAAACAAAATGACGATCGCAACCGGCGTCGATCCGGCCTTTTCCCAATTCTACGTCGCCAAGGAGGCGGGTCTGTTCGAGAAGAACGGGCTCGACGTTACGATCAACACCGGGCCGTCCGGCTCCGCCATGGTGCCGTTCCTTATCAACAATCAGATCCACGCCGCTTACGGCAGCGACCTGGCGGGCGTGATCAACCACAACATCGACAACAACATCGTTGCCGTTGCCGACGGCACTTACCTCGTCAAGTGGCTGTCAGTGGTGGGCCGGAACATCCCGGACATGGCGGGCCTCAAGGGTAAGCGCGTTGGCGTCGCCAAGGGAACCGGCGGCGAGATCTTCTGGAACCGCGTGGTCGACAAACTCAAACTCAATGCGGCCGACTATAAGATCGTCGACATCGAGGCACCAGAGATGGTGGCCGCTATCGAGCGGGGCGATATCGATGCCTTTGCGACCTGGGAGCCCTGGCCGACACGCGCGCTGCTGAACGTGAAGGACACCAAGATCCTGCAGGATGCCGAGGGCATCTATAACAACATCAACTTCGTCTACATGAACCGGACTTGGATTGAGAAGAACAAGGACACCTCGCTGCGCTTTGTCCGCGCCCTGGTCGAGGCCAATGATCTCATCGGCAAGGACCGCGAGGCGGCGGCCGGCATGGTGTCCAAGTTTCTCAAGATGCCGATCGAACTGGCGCGCGAGCTGATGCCGAAGGTCGAATACAACATGACGCTGAGCGACCGCGCTCTCGCCACCATCAAGATCTCGGAAGAGCAGCTGCAACGCCAGGGCAAGCTGAAAGCGCCGCTCGACTACTCGCGCTATGTCTATCCGGACCTCTTGAAGCAAGTCCGCCCCGAGAACGTCAAGATCACCTCCTTGCCCTCGAAATGAGCGACGTGACAGCGAGGGCGGCCGGCCGTGCACCCGGTCGCCCTCGTTATTTGTCGCGCGCAACCAGCGTGTAGGCCTTCCCCGCCGCGGCCGGGCTTGGTCCCCAGCGACCGCGCTCGACGTTGCCGATGAAGCCCTCCACGGCCGCGTTGAAGGCGGCGGGCTCCTCCAGGTTAATGCCGTGACCGGTCTTGGGCAGCATCATGAGGCCGCAACGCGGGATCGTGCGCTTGAGAAACAGGGCGACATCCAGCGTCGTGTCATCATCGTCGCCGGCGATCACCAGCACCGGGACCGGAATCGCGGCAAGCTCCGCCTTGCGCTCAAACAGTGGCGCGCGACGGCCCTGCACGCCGAGCATGGTCCGGGCGTGCCCCTTGGCCGAGCCCGCCGCAAACTGCTGCTTGAATTCCGCCCAGCCGCGCGGATCCTTGTCTCGGTAGGTAGCACGCGCAGGACTGGCGCAGTAGAGCTCCGCCATGGCGGGCATGCCCTCGCGTTCAATGCGCTCGGCAAAGGCCGCGCATTCCTCCTGGAAGCGGCGCTTGGCGACGGGATCCAGCGAGGCGCCGCTGCCGGCGGCCGCGGCCGTCAGGGACAGCGCCATCTGTGGATGGCGGATACCGAATTCGAGCGCCGCCGTGGCCCCCATGGACAACCCGACCAGGTGCGCTCTTGCAAGGCCGAGGCCTTTGAGGACGGCGGCGGCGTCGTCCGCCGCCCTCGCTTGCGAGTAGGCATCGGGCTCCTCTGGAATCTCGGACGGCGGCCAGCCGCGCGCGGCGTAGGTAATGCAACGATAGCGGCGGGAAAAGAACCGCAGCTGCGGCTCCCAGCTCAGATGGTGCCCACCAAACTCGTGCAAGAACAGGATCGAATCGCCCGAGCCCGCCTCTTCGAAATAGATCTCCACACCATCGTCGGTCCTGATCCGTGGCATGCGTTCACCGCTCCCCTTTGCTGTCGTGCGCCCCGCATGCTTGTGCCAGCCGGCGCCGAACCCGTTGCGAGCATGGACTTGCCCGCCGTGCCAAGGCAATGGGCCGCATGACTTGGGCGCGCCCGACACGGGCCCCTGTCGATCGGCTGAAACCGATCTGCGTGTCGTGCTGCCGGAAACCGGCAGCGCCTCGGCCGGAGGCGAGCGCAGGCACAATTCTGGAAACGCCCCTACCCCTGCGCCCGCGTCGGTGGATTGCGCAAAACGATGCAGGCCCCACCCACGGTGCGCAGCTGCGCACATAGGGCATCTGCCTTCACGCGTGTCGATTCCGAGACCCGGACGATGTACTTGGCGGCGCCGCGCCTCCCCGGTAGCTTAGCCTGCAGCACCAGCGGTAGCCGATCGCGCAGGACCGGACCGTAGGTGCGACGCAGCCGCTCGTAGCTGGCAAGCACGCCGCCTTCCGACCAGTTGCCGGCGAGCTGCACACCCCAGGGGCCCCAGGCCGCGCTCTCGGTCACAGGCCGGCGCGGTGCCCTGGGTGAGGCCGTAATCAACTTGGCAAGCTCGAGGCAATTGCCGCCTTTAGGGATGGCGACAGGCTGCCATTCTGGCGGCGCGTCGGAGGCCCAGGTCTCCGCGTCATGCCCGGTGATGGCGCGCACATAGGCGCGCGTTTCGCCGGGCAGGCCGCCACGTCCGGCGAGCCAGGTCTCCACTCGCCCGGGGCCGGCGTTATAGGCCGCCGCGGCAAGGCCCAGGCTGCCGCGGAACGTTGTGCGCAGTTCTCTAAGGTAGCTCGCCGCTTCGCGCAGCGCCTGCACCGGTTCGAAGGGATTGGCGAGGCCACGTCCCGACGCCGTGCCCGGCATGAACTGGGCGATACCCTGCGCGCCCTTCGGACTGATGGCCTCGGGGTTGAAGCGACTTTCCTGCCAGATCAGACGGGTGAAGAAATCGAGAGGCAGGCCGTTATCGCTCGCCGCCTGGCTCACCACGCGACAGATTTCAGTGGCGGCGGACGTTGCCGCCTTGCCTGTCGCTGCAGGTTTTGCCGGCTCGCGCAGCCCTCTGCGGCTCAGCCCGAAGCGGCAGCTGGTGCAGCGAGGCCAAGACAAGCACCAGACTGGCCGCGGTCACCCGCAAGATTGTCTTTTGAGGTATGGTGGTGCGCACGCAGCAACGTGACGTCAAGTCGTTCGCCTTTGCCGCAAGGGATGACACCGCCTGACCATGCCTAGGTCACGCGCTGACAACGCAGCCCGGGATCGGGATCCGACTGTTTGACCGCACGAACAGCGGTGCGCTTGCGATCAAGATCCATAGCCGACGGCTCACGCATGAGAATCGAGCTGCGTTTTTGCGGATTTCGTTTGAGCGTGGTTGCGCGCTCTCCGATTTCCCGGTTCTTGTCCAAGCCATGATCAGTCCGGAAAATCGCTCGCAAGGCAATCGGCGCAATCCACTAGACGCGAAGCGGACACTCGGGAACGAGGCCATTGCCTGCTGCGCAAGAAAAAAGGCGCACACCGCCTCAAAATTTTCAGTATTTCATAGACTTAGGCTGGTCTGCGGGGGAGGTCGGCCACGGGCGACGAAGTGCAACTGCGCTTCCAACCCTTACCCTCAGATGGCCCTCCCGGACCGCCGGCGCAGTCGAAGGAGCCATTGCGAATCTCAATTTCTCCCGGCAATAGGCCGAAGCGTTCACCCGTGTCCATCCACGACCGCAAGGGGCATAGATCGCACAAATCATTGCAATTGCTGAAGGCAGCCGCTAGTGCCTTACAGGATCCTTTGGTTGTCCGGGTTCGACTGCTTTCGACCTCGCGTCGCAGGCTTTGGCCCGCAGATACAGCTTTGAGGGCCGCGGGGGGGCCTTTCATCGGACACTGGCCATCGCAGCTATACCTTTGCCATGGGCGCCCGCTCGATGCTGAGCTGCCGTCAAGCTACCTTTTCGCGGGTGGTCGGGGCTCAGCTCCAGCTCGGGCAAAGCAGGCGACTTCGTGGTTGCAAAAGCAGATTGCCCAGTATCGACCCTAGAGCCCTCAATGTTGCAGCCTTTTATAGCGCCTTTGTTGTTTAGCGTCCTTTAGTGGCACAGCAACGAGCCAATCTAGATGTCAACGTTGAATAAACTGCATTCCGCCTGAAATCCGCAATGACGCACTCTACGAGCTGATCAAACGCCTAGCCGCCACAGAGCGGCTGGATACCGTATTGGAGATCGGCTCATCGGCCGGCGGCGGGAGCACCGAGGCCTTCGTCGCCGGTTTGTCGCAAAATCCCGGGACGCCCAAGCTCTTTTGCATTGAGGTTTCAAAGGTCCGGTTCCAGAAGCTTCGCGAAACCTACGCTGCCCATCCCTTTGTTCATGCTTACAATCGCTCATCGGTAGCAGTGGATGAATTCCCAACCCCGGCGCGGGTCAGCCAATTTTATAACGAGGTCGCGTCTGGTCTGCGGAAGTACCCCCTCGAGCAGGTGCTGGAATGGCTCGAGCATGATGTTCAGTACGTGCGTGAAGAGGGCGTAAGCGCTGGGGCCATTGAAACGATCAAGGCTGAGTACGGCATCAATGCCTTTGACATGGTCTTGATAGACGGCTCCGAGTTTACGGGGGAAGTCGAATACGAAAAAATCCAGGGCGCGCGCATCATTGTCCTCGACGACACAAATACGTTTAAATGTTGGGGCGTTCGCGAGCGGCTCCTGGCCGACCCTACGTATGATCTGATCGCGGACGATCAGACCTTGAGGAACGGTTATGCCGCATTCCGCAAACGTGCCACGCCGCGAGCGCGCGCGAGCCTGCTACCTATTCATTTCTTCACCATCGTGCTTAACGGAGAACCATTTATCCGTTATCACGAGAAGCTGCTTTGCAATCTCGACATCCCTTGGCACTGGCATATTGTCGAGGGCGTTGCCGATCTTAAGCATGACACCGCATGGAGCGTGGCCGCGGGGGGCCATGTGGCCGAGAGCCTGCACGATCGGGGGCGGAGCAACGATGGCACATCGAGCTATCTAGACCAACTGGCGGCCCGATTTCCCGACAACGTCAGCATCTACCGCAAGCCCCTAGACGCGTTTTGGGACGGCAAGCTTGAAATGGTCGATGCACCATTGGCCAACATCAAAGAGGATTGCCTTCTGTGGCAAGTCGACAACGATGAGCTGTGGACCCTCGCACAAATCAAGGCCGTGCACGCCATGTTCACGGCCGATCCAAAGCGGACGGCGGCGTACTATTGGTGCTGGTACTACGTCGGTCCCAACAAGATCATTTCCACACGCTACAACTACGCGCAAAACCCGCAACAAGAATGGCTGCGAACCTGGCGGTGGAAAGAGGGCGCCAGATGGGCTGCGCACGAGCCGCCGATACTGGTTGCACCCGATCCACAGGACCCCGCGCAAATCCAGAACCTCGCCAAGATCAATCCGTTTAGCCACGATGAGACGGAGCAAGTCGGTGCCGTCTTTCAACACCTTGCCTACGTTGCCCACAGCCAATTGGCATTCAAAGAGATTTACTATGGCTACAAAGGGGCGGGCGCTGCCTGGCGGGCGTTGCAGAAACAGCAACGCTCGGGTCAACTCAAAGATTACTTCGCATGGGTGCACGACGGCACGGTGTTTGACGATGCCTCGCACTATATGATCGACCCAATTGCGAGGCTCGATGACGCCGGCACATGGGCGTTTGACCCGGGCGCTCGGCTGACCACAGAACGCAAGATGGCGACCAAGCGGCGTCCACGAGTGGTGATCGACGGTATATATTGGCAATATCTGCAGTCTGGAATCGGTCGCGTTTGGGAAAACGTCCTGCGCGAATGGGTCGCCTCCCAGTTTATTGACAACGTGATGCTGCTGGACCGGGGCGGGACCGCGCCACGCATCCCAGGCGTACACTATTGGACCATCCCGCGGCACAGCTACCGTGACACGGGTTACGATAGTCTCATGTTGGATGACGTATGTCGACGCCTCAACGGAGATCTGTTTGCATCGACCTACTATTCGTGCACCAGCAAAGTGCCCTCCTTTTTGTCGGACACGATATGATCCCGGAGGTTTTGGGTATTTCGCTCGAGGAAGAGGTCTGGCAAGAAAAGCGGCGCGCCATTCTGCATGCCCGCCGGTCATTCCATGGTCTCGCGGAATTCCGCAACGATCTCGAACGCACCTATTCCGAGCTGACACCCGGTAGCACTTACATCGCGCACAATGGCGTCGACCCCGTGTTTACGCGACCATCCCCGGAAGCGGTTCAAGCCTTTCGCGCTCGGGAAAATCTTGCGCGCAGACCTTACCTGCTGATGGTTGGAGAACGGATCGGTTACGGCGGCTACAAGAACGGCTGGTTAGCTTTCCGCGCATTGGCTGAGCTGGCAGCTGTCTCGGCACCCACACTGGTCTGCGTGGGCGGACATCAAGAGATCGAGCCAGAACTCCGCGCGCTTGCCCCCAAGCACGACGTGCGTCGTCTCGCCCTTTCAGACGAGGGGCTGCGTACCGCCTACGGTGGCGGAACCCCCACTACTCCATCCGTCCAAGTATGAGGGCTTCGCACGCCGCCCCTCGAAGCGATGGCGTGTGGAACGCCGGCCATCGTGTGCCACAATTCATCGCTTCCCGAGGTCGTCGGTGACAGCGCACTCTTCGTCGCCGAGGATGATCCTGCGGATATGGCAAGGGCGATTTCAGAGAATGTCTGATCCGGCCGCTCGCGAGGACTTCATTGCCCGCGGCATGCAGCAGGCCAAGCATTTCACCTTCAAAAAGATGGCCGTAGCATTGGCGGCCGCGCTCGTAGCAACGCACGATCGGCTGGCAACGAATGAGATTGCGCAACCCAGCGCTGCTTGGGCGGAAATGCGCAGCTTTCAGCAAGCTTGCCAGCTGCACCGTGTATGCGCACGCGGCCCGAATGCTACAGAGAAAGTAAATTCGCAAGCCGGCACTCAACACGGCTTTGAGCTCGACCGCCTGGCGAACGAATTAGCCGCAATGCGTAAAAGTCCGTTCTGGAGGGCGCGTGAATTGACCGTTAGGACCCTCAAGAGGGCACGGCTGCGCGGCCGTCCTTGACAAATATGTCGCCTGCCTTCAGTTCGGTGGTCCGTGAAAGTCACGCTGATGCGGATGACATCGTCACTTTGCGACTCGGCCGAGCGAAGCGCCGGCGCTCTTCTCCGCCGCCCGCATGCTCGTGTTTTGCTCTCTTTATGAGGGCTTCGGCATGCCAGTAATCGAAGCCATGAAAATGGGGTGCCCTGTCATCACTAGCAATTCGACCTCGTTGCCAGAAGTTGCTGGTGATGCGGCACTGCTGGTTGACCCTTTGGACGAGCGCGGCATCGCCGCTGCCATTGTGCGACTGTTGGATGATCAAAACACGCGCACCGACTTAATAACCAAGGGCTACGCTCGGGCTGCTCGTTTCTCCTGGAGACAACACTGCCAAATGGTGCTCGAACTCATTATGCCTCGGCCGGCTACCCCCCTCCTGGACCTTCTCAAGAGGCAAGCCTCAATTTGCGCGGCGCTTATCGGCCTTCTTCAATTTGCGGAAACTTCCGCACGTCCATTTATCCGCGTTTCCGGCAAACCCTGACAGCTGCCTTGCGAAGGTCGAAATTTATGGCAAATCCCCTCAAAGAGCAGAATGTTAATGGCTAAGCTTCCGCGTTACGCGCAAAAGCATTGCCATGTGGTATAGCGGACCTCACCGCGCACAGGAGAATGTGGGGTATGCGCCACGCATATCCGTCGTTACTGCGACACTGAACAGATGTGAGTTTCTGCGCCGAGCTGTCGAAAGTGTCATCGCTCAGGGCCTTGAAGGCATAGAGCACATTGTCATCGATGGCATGTCAGCGGATGGCACTCAGGAAATACTCCGCTCATATTCGCACCTTGTCGCCGTCAGCGAACGCGACAATGGTCTCTATGAGGCTTGGAACAAGGGCATTGCCCTGGCTACCGGGGACCTAATATGCATTCTCAATGATGATGACGAGATACCGGCGGGGGCCTTCGCACGGGCCCGCGCTGCTCTCCAGCAGCAACCGAATCTCGAGCTGCTATCCGGCCCCGTCGAGCTCTGTTCAGAAAACCCCGACGGGACCTGTTCGGTGCGGATCATCGACGACTACCGCATACTATCGCTGCGCGAACAGGATGTCGGACCGGGCGTGCCTATCACAAACGGCCGCTATTTTCTACGCCACCTTTTGCATCGGATCGGACCGTTTGATGAACGCTACAAGCTTGTTTCCGATCGCGTTTTCCTACTTAGGGTGATCCTTGCAGCCCCAAATCACGTGATCGTTGAGCAACCTCTCTACCGATATCATGTACACTCACAGTCGCTAACGATGCGCAAAGCTGTTGACGCTCATCGCCTGTCGGCGGAGAGCTGGCAGGCGGCACGCGATGGTTTTGCCGAGGCCACGACGCCGGCCGCCCATGCCGCGTATGCACGCTGGCTGGCCTGGGGAACTCTTTATCTCGCCGGCCTTGAGACGCGACAGGCCCACTATGGCGCAGCCGCCAAGATTGCTGCACACACCTTCAAGAGCGACCCATTCTGGTTGCTACGCACGGTCGCGCCCGTGCTACGGCGCGTCGGGAACGAAGAGCACGACGTGGTCGGCCAGTTAAACATCAATGACTTGCTGCGGCTGGCCGCGCGGGCCTGGAACATTTGGCGGCTGCGCTACAACCACCGTAGAGGTAACGGACGCCAATCAACAGCGCAATTCGGGGGTAGATCAACCAGGACCGTTAGACCAGAACTGGCTGACATCGCCTTTTAGATGGCTGGACGCCTATCGGTGAAGCAGGTCGCTCGCACGTGACTGTCGATCCCAAAATCTCGGTTGTCGTGCCAGTGTTCAACCGGCAAACGAGTGGCGTTTTGGCGATCAAGTCGATCGTGCAGCAGGTCGATGCCGACTGTGAAATCATCGTTGTCGATGATGGTTCAAACCAACCATTCCAGCTCCCCCCAGAGATCTCCGCTCACAAATCCATCAGACTGATCCGTCACAGCACGAATGTCGGTGCGCCTGCGGCGCGCAATACCGGGGTGATGGCGTCTCGGGGTCAGTGGATCGCCTTTCTCGATTCGGAGACGTCTGGTTGCCCGGCAAGCTCAGAGCGCAAATGGCGTTTGCCGAACGGGGTGTTGCGCACGGCTGGAGTAGGCTTACGTGCGTGATGACGGGGTTTGTACAGGTCAACCTCGCCAACGGACAGTCGCGCGCGCGCATACCCTTGGAAAGCTGGTGCGCCGCCGATTTTGCGGCAGGCTGTTGGTTTGCCCCCGGCTCTACGGCCCTCGTGCCCAAGATTGCGTTTGAACACATAGGTCTATTGGACGAAACGTTGCCGCGGTTGGAGGACCTCGATTGGTACCTGCGGCTTGCGTTGGTCGGCGGTGGGGTGGCAACCTTGCCAATTGTCGCTGTCGAGGTCCGGGTTGGCGCCGCCGCATCCATGGAAAATCTCGACCGCTCCGTCGATCTCTTAAGGCGGAAATGGCTCGCGAGGGACGCGCGGCAACAACTACCCTTACGAATGCGAAAAAACATGTCGGCCTATTTGGCTCTCGAGCAGGCGAAAGCCCGCTTCCATTCGGGGCACTATCTCTCCGGTGCTACTGCAATGGCGCGTTCGCTCTTTATCAAACCACGCGTGCGCAAGCCCCTTCGCGACTGGTGGTCGGGTCCAAGACAGCCCGCCCATGATCCTCGCGGTGGGCAATCGGAGGCAGCGTAATCTCCGGCTCGTCGAAAACTGCCAAACTGGTGGTACGTCAAAGACTCGCCAGTGGTTGTAGCCGATGGGGTAGTTCGAAACGTTGAGAGACGCCGACGACCATTACTATTGTCGACGGAAACACCGAGCGTACTCTTGTTGATTGTGGCGTCGTAATTGGGGCCATTGTCCTCAAGCTGAAGTTGAATTCCGGGAACCCTGCCAATCAAATGTCAACCGGATGCTACGGTCGTTATCCAAATCTATTGATCGGTCGAGGCCAGTGAGGGCAGTGACACCTTCCAAATGTCATCAAGCTGCAACCATCTGGTCCAATCCCACGTGATCCGCAAAATATCGCACGCCACCTCGCCGACACCACTTTTGTCAATGATTTCCCGGGCCTTGGCGAGCTTGTGGAGCATGGACTTCACGGGGGAAACCGGAGCAGAGGTGCTCGAACGGCACTATCTCACGTCGCCAGCTGATCGTTTCGCTGGACAAACTTACATCTTCAGCTGGCCAGTAGTACTGCGTCACAAATTACGACGTGCACGTCCCTACGTTTCCGCGGTGCAGCACGGAGCGTGAGAGGTTGGCGACGAGCTTGACGATCGAGTCGACGGTGCAAGTCGCAATCGAGTTCGGGACGTGGCGCTCAGGCCGCAGCGGCGGAGCCTCGCGGTCGTAAACTTTGGGAAGGGCAAATTCCGAGAAGAGAATTTTGGCAATTGATCCTGGGGGAAAAGCTCCCCTTTCGGAGATAGAGAATCCATAAATCGCGATTGACATCGTTGCGTGATGGTGGAACCCACCCTCGCCCTTCAAAGTCACCAAGTCCCACCTCTTGCTTTGAGCTCGAGATAGTCGTGTTCGATGCGCCAGCGCAGCTTGGCGTAATCGACCAGCCGATGAAAGCTGATATCTTCAGGGAGCGTTGAAAGCCAGTACTTAGTCGGCTCCTTTTCGCCCTTTCCTGGGCAATCGGCTACCTTCGATGGCGAGGAGGCGACATATGTGCGTGCCCCAGGGAGAAAACATCTCAGGTATGGAGGAAGTCGCCGAACAGGACATGGCTACCGCCCGCCAGAATCGCATCGAGCCCGGTGATTTCGACCTGCTGCAGGTTGCTCAAACCACCTGTTGCTGCCGTAA
This sequence comes from uncultured Alphaproteobacteria bacterium, assembly GCA_963770295.1. Classification (GTDB taxonomy): domain Bacteria; phylum Pseudomonadota; class Alphaproteobacteria; order Rhizobiales; family Hyphomicrobiaceae; genus AWTP1-13. The sequence continues at coordinate 222,235 of CAVYPA010000001.1, read as the reverse complement.
ACCCGAAATAGGCATCGTTGAAGCCGGCGAAGTATTGGCTGGCAAGGTCGCCGGTCAAGGTTCCGGCCTGCTTGCCGTCAAACGAATAACTCAACGTCTGCTGGACTACGTCCCATGACACCTGGACCTTGTGCCAGTTGCCGTCCTCGATGTTGCCGAGATCGACCTGGTCGGAGAGCCGGGCCTGATCGATAGGCGCGTCGGTCTTGATGAAATTCGTATGGTCGTTGGCGATGTCACCGAACGGAGCGTTCTGGTAGGTGTCAAACCCGATGGCCACGCCATTGCGGATGCCCGAGGCGCCATACAAACCGCCGCCGCCGCCGGTCGCATCGGCGCCGAACGGATCGTTGTGAAGAACGAATGCCATGCCATCGGCACCCGCGTCCTTGTCACCCAGATAGATCCTGAAGTTGATGTCAAAGTCAGAGTGCAGATCAATGCGCTCATTCGACATCAACGCACCCTTCTGGTCCGGCGCGTCCTGGGTTAGGATGAAGGTGTCAGTGGCAGCGTCGTAATGGGCATTCCCGTTCAAGGTCACGCCACCGCCCATGCCAGGGACGATCAGTGATGGCTTGTTGAAGTGAACCTGAGTTCCATCCTCGAGTACGGCATCAAGCTTGTTGATTTCGACCTGCTGCAGATTGCTCAAACCACCTGTTGCTGCCGTAAACCCGAAATAGGCATCGTTGAAGCCGGCGAAGTATTGGCTGGCAAGGTCGCCGGTCAAGGTCCCGGCCTGCTTGCCGTCAAACGAATAACTCAACGTCTGCTGGACTACGTCCCATGACACCTGGACCTTGTGCCAGTTGCCGTCCTCGATATTGCCGAGATCGACCTGGTCGGAGAGCCGGGCCTGATCGATAGGCGCGTCGGTCTTGATGAAATTCGTATGGTCGTTGGCGATGTCACCGAACGGAGCGTTCTGGTAGGTGTCAAACCCGATGGCCACGCCATTGCGGATGCCCGAGGCGCCATACAAACCGCCGCCGCCGCCGGTCGCATCGGCGCCGAACGGATCGTTGTGAAGAACGAATGCCATGCCATCGGCACCCGCGTCCTTGTCACCCAGATAGATCCTGAAGTTGATGTCAAAGTCAGAGTGCAGATCAATGCGCTCATTCGACATCAACGCACCCTGGGCCGGCGCGTCCTGGGTTAGGATGAAGGTGTCAGTGGCGGCGTCGTAATGGGCATTCCCGTTCAAGGTCACGCCACCGCCCATGCCAGGGACGATCAGTGATGGCTTGTTGAAGTGAACCTGAGTTCCATCCTCGAGTACGGCATCAAGCTTGTTGATTTCGACCTGCTGCAGATTGCTCAAACCACCGGTTGCTGCCGTAAACCCAAAATAGCATCGTTGAAGCCGGCGAAGTATTGGCTGGCAAGGTCGCCGGTCAAGGTCCCGACCTGCTTGCCGTCAAACGAATAGCTCAACGTCTGGTGGGCTGCATCCCATGACACGGGACCTTGTGCCAGTTGCCGTCCTCGATATTGCCGAGATCGACCTGACTGGAAGCCGGGCCTGATCGATGGAAGCGTCGGTGTCGATGAAGTTCGTGTGGTCGTTGGCGATATCACCGAACTGGAGCGTTCTGCTAGGTATCGAACCCGATGGCCACACCATTGCGGATGCCCGAGTCGCGCCCATACCGCCACCGCCAGCGCCCGGTCGCGTCGGCGCCGAAGGGGTCGTTATGAAGCACGAATGCCATGCCATCGGCACCCGCGTCCTTGTCGCCGAGATAGACTTTGAAGCTGATGTCAAAAGTCGGAGTGCAAGTCAAGGCGCTCATTCGACATCAACGCGCCCTCCTGGTACGGCGCATCCGGCGTTAAGGTGAAAATGTCGCTGGCAGCGTCGTAGTGCGCATTGCCGTTCAAGGTCACGCCGCCGCCCATGCCGGGATGATCAGGATGGCTTGTCGAATGAACCTGCGTTCCATTCTCGAGTGTGGCATCGAGCCTGGTGACTTGGACCTGCTGCAGATTGCTGACACCACCGGTGGCGCCGTAAACCCGAAATACGCAACTGAAGCCGGCGAAGTAGGGGTGGGCAAGGTCGCCGGTCAAGGTCCCGACCTGCTTGCCGTCAAACGAATAGCTCAACGTCTGGTGGGCTGCATCCCATGACACGGTGACATTGTGCCACTTGCCGTCCTCGATATTGCCGAAATCGACCTGACTGGAAAGCCGGGCCTGATCGATGGAGCGTCGGTGTCGATGAAGTTCGTGTGGTCGTTGGCGATATCACCGAACTGAGCGTTCTGCTAGGTATCGAACCCGATGGCCACGCCGTTGCGGATCCCCATCGCGCCATGCACCGCCACCGCCGCCGATCGCGTCGGCGCCGAACGGGTCGTTATGAAGCACGAATGCCATGCCATCGGCACCCGCGTCCTTGTCGCCGAGATAGACTTTGAAGCTGATGTCAAAATCGGAGTGCAAGTCAATGCGCTGATTTGACATCACGCACCCTTCTGGCCCTGCGCATCCTGGGTTAGGGTAAAGATGTCAGTGGCGCCGGAATACGCGGCGTCGCCATTGAGCGTTACCAACCGCCCATTTGCTGGCACAGTGGAGCTCCCCGCCAATATCGATCTGGACGATCGATGCTACGGAGGGCGTACCTTTGTTGTTAATGGCGAAAAGCATCCAATTGCCAGGAGTCAAGATGTTGGAGTTGTCCGGCAGTTGGACAGTCAGCGTGTTGTTGGGACCAACCGTGAACGACAACTCGACCTTGCTTGCCGCCATATTAAGTGAATGCGTTACGGACCGTCTTTATGAACGTCAGAGCGGTCGATCGAAAGATGCATCGTCGACGGAGATCGTAAAAGTGCTCACCCGGCTTCAATTCACCGGGGCAGTCGAGATCAGAGGCCGCTGGCAAGATTGCCATCTTGGTCGAAAAGGTACGAGGGTGCTATAAATTTCCCCGTTGGTATTGCGAGGGGCCCGGGGCACCGCCACCAAGTGACAGCACCGTGGCGTCGGGCAGCAGGATGGTGTGGAGTGATATAGCCGAGCGACCGCTGCGTCAGCGCCGATCGTCCATTGACCGGTGTCGGGATGCCAGATCGCGACCTCGTTTGTCACATCTGTCAGTTCGTTGTAAACACCGCTGCCACCGCTCACCATTACCGAGCCGTCTGCCAGCACAGTCATGTTGGACCAATGACGGCTTTCGTTCAGGCTAGCCGTCTTAGTGAAGGTCGGCGCATCGCCGCTCATGTCCATGATCCAGGCATCGCCGTTGTCGGCGAGAGCGAGAACCTTGTTCTGCTCGAACATGATGGCGGGGTCTGGCTTCGGATGTCTCAAACGGTAAGGCACCCACAACGGTGATGCCGCCATTACCCGAGGGATCCATCACCATCACTTTGCCAGGTTGGCGGCTGTCGATTGGCCTCAAAGATGTTGACTTTCCATCGCATCAAGCCACGCCCGAGGATACCACCAGTCATTCTTGAATGACGGTCGCTGGTTGCACCGGTCCAAGGGCCTTCCAACCGCTCCACGGCGTATAAAGCTCGGGCGTACCGTCACCGATTCCCTCGCCGTCCCTTCCACCGATCACGACAATCTTGCCGTTCGCAAGCGTGACTGCAGTTGGGTACCAGCGCTCGTACTGCATGTGGCCGCCGCAAATATGACCGCCTTCTACCGTTCCGATCGGGCAATTGTCTGGATCCAGTGCCGAGACACGGTCATGGTCGCCGGATCGAAGACGTTGGCGTCGTGAACCCCCAGATTCACGTGGTTCGCGATCATGCGCCCGACCATCGCCGCCCATTATGTAGGATCTGACCGGTCACGGGCACCACGGCCGCGGCCGAGCAGAACATATCCGTCGGTGTTGTGTTGGGCAGTGTGTAATGCGTATTCGCCGCAATATCCCAAACGTCGTAAACCAACTGCGCGCCTTGCTGGCCAAGCTGATCGGTCCCATAGGTCAGGATCTTGTTGTCGGGCGTCAGAATGCAATGGATACCAATGATCGGCCAGTCGAAGACGCCGCTCCACTGGCCACTGGTGCTTTGAAAAGCTGGCATGGCTGATTTCCCTGGCAGACGATGCGCTGCGAATTCGTCGCATGCGGGTTGCGGCGCAACGCCCTCAGTTTCCGAATGCCACGTTCTTGTTCAAGTGCGTTACGGTCCGCTAAGCATCGATTGCGGGACGCTGATTACACAGACCAGGGGAAATACGCCGCCTTTCTCGGGGTTGGACGCCCCCAAGAATGGTTTCTCTGAGCGACCGACAAGGTCCGAAATTGCGGTAGGGATGCCGGAAGATCAATGGCGGGCGATAGAGCGCTCAAGAATTTCGGGCCCTACGGAGTATTTTTAGCCTTTGGCCTACTCGGCCTGAGCATCCTCTATGTGGGTGGTCTCGCTCTCAGCGTGAGCAAGGAATTGGAAGCCGAAGGCAGAGCGTATTACCTCACCTGAAAATGTTACCCGAGAGCGCCGATCTGCCGTCGTCTGACTGACCGATCATGCCGGGTTTCGCGGCCCGAGAGCGCCGATCTGCCGTCGTCTGACTGACCGATCATGCCGGGTTTCGCGGCGAGCACGGCGGGAGGGGCTGTGGGACGGGTCGGGCCCTATATAGCCCGAGCCGTCCACAGACCCGGGCGATGGGGTAGAGACCGTGGCGGCGCCCGCCGTCTCGGCGACGACCTTCTCTGCGGCCTTCCTCCTCAGCGCCTTGATCAGCCGCTGCACGATCGAATGCTGCTTTGGCCCGAACTGATCGGCGTCGCGCTGTGCAAGCCTTCCGATGATCGCGAGGGCCGTGAGCTGCGGTTCGACCGCGAGCCAGCCTTCGATTGTTACCAGATATGGATCAAGCTTCGAGGGCATGCGGATCCGGGTCTTGTATTTTCCCTTTGTGCGTCGGTGCGTACCGCGCGGCTCGCCGACTTCGATCGACATGCCGAGCGTCTGCGCAAAGACGGCGGTTTTGGATATCGGCAATGGCACTTGTGACGCCGCAGAAAGGCCGAAACGCTGGTGCCACCGTGAGCGACCATGTCGATCTCGCAGAAGCCCGGCGGCGGATCCTGCCAGTCGTTGAAGGTGCGGATCGGGACTTCGCGTCGAATGGCGGAGTAGAAACCGACGCGACGGCGCTTGCCGCCTGCAGCCGCGATCTTGGTGCCGGCCAGAAGCCGGTCGATCGTTGCTGCGCTGATCGCCAGCACCAGCACGCGATCGGCTGCACGGAGCTTCAGACGCCCGTGACGCTCCAGTGCCGGCAACAGGGTCGGGGACAGCCGCTTGCCGCAAATCCGGTCCGATGCCTCCCACAACGCCGTCAGCGCATCCTTGACAGCCGCATCGTAGGTAGAAGTGCGCTGCCCCGCCGCGTCAGGTCTGGCCACCGGTCGATCTGCCAGTGCTCGCACCGCGTGTTTGCGATGCCAACCAGTCACCTTGCACAGCTCGTCGAGAATCAGGATCTTCACCATCTGCCGGTCGCCCTCGTCACTTCTGCCGAGCCTAACTCGAACCTCCTCGATCGAGCCGGGCGGCACCCAGTCCTTGAACGGCGCGCCGTTCCTCGGCGCACCTGGCTTCTTTGCCAGCGCGGCCACGTAGTGCCAGGGATCGTAGGCAGTCTGATCGCGCCCAAAGCGGCGGGCGTGCTCGCCAACGACGACGCCGTCCTGCTTGAGGACGACGGGGTCGGCATAGGCATAGACATCGACTGGCCGACCGACGGCGCTAGCATTCACCGAGTACTTGTTGCGATCGAAGCGTACCAGGCACGTCTTTGACACTGTAGCACTGCTGGCGTGGAAGCCGTCGAATGGGCCGTGATAAGGCATCAGCACGGCGCGCTCGGCCTCAAACATCTCGAACACGGTCTTGTCCGTCTGCTCGGGATGCGCCTGCTTCTTGGCATAGGCGATGCAGCCGTCGGCGAGCCAGGCATTGAGGTCTTCAAGCGTCTTGAACGAGGGTCGCGCAAAGAACCGCTTGCGGAGGACACCGACCTGGTTCTCGACTTGCCCCTTTTCCCAGCCCGCAGCCGCGAGGGTCAAATCCCACAACTACCGGCGGTCTCGAATCCAGCTCTGGTGCAGGATGGCAAGTGGCACAAGGTCGACGTGTTCTGGGATGCAAGTCAGCAAACACTCAGCTACGCCTTTGATGGCATGCAGGCTGAGACCTTCACGGGCGATCTCGCCAATAGGTGGTGTCCAATCTTTCGCACTTTCGAGGTTGGTGCCGCTCGCGGCCGGATAGGCCGATTTCCCAATTGACGAGCTCCAGGAAACTCAAAGCCATCCTCCCGGAGCCACCATCGCTCGCTCGCCCAATCTGGCGAGCGATGGGGGGCGGAGTGGAGGTGGCGGCCATCCTCCTGGTGAACCAGAGCGAGCGCGCCGCCGTCGCTCATGTCATGCCACGGCATCGACCGCCTCCCTGAGCAGGTCCATGTTGAGATAGCGTCGCGTCGACCATTCTGAGCCGGCAACGTAGCGCAGGCGAGCCGCTGCCAGGTTGAGCGCACTTTGCCCATCCGGGAACACGCCGACCACCCGCGTGCGCCGCCGATTCTCGCGCAGCAGCCGCTCGAGCGCGTCGTTCGTGCGAATGCGTCGCCAATGCGCAGACGGGAAAGCGTGATAGCTCAGCGTCTCGCCAACCGTGACAGCAATCCACTCCGCCAGCTTGGACAGCTTCACGTCCTCGAGCCTGGCCCGCACCCGCTCGGCGGTCGCCTCGGCCCCCTGCCGGCTCACACTCGCGTGGATTGCCTTCAGCATCAAAGCAACTTCCGCCATCTCGGCCCGCGGCACGTGCACAAACGCGTTGCGGTACCAGTGCACCACGCACCTTTGCCAGCGCGCATCCGCGAACACCTCAGCAGCGGCCTCCACCAGCCCCAGGCACGCATCGCTGATGATTAGCCGCACGCCGGCAGACCCCGATCCTTCAAGTGCTTCAAAAAGCTCAGCCAGCCGGCCTTACCCTCCTGGCCCCTTCGACGATGCCGAGGATCTCGCGATAGCCCTCGCCGTTTACCGAGGTCGCAACCAGCAGCGACACGTTCCGACCTCGCCCGCCAAGGTCCGCCTTTACACAATGCTGTCGAGAGATACGGAAGGGTGCTCACCGCTGATCGCCCGGTTCCGCCATGCCTCAATCGTGCCGTAGATCTTTTTGTTCACGTTCCACACCGTCGCCGGCGACACCCGAGTACCCCACAAGGCTTCGGCTATGTCCTCTACGCGCTGTACCCACACCCCCGCCAGGTACATCTCGATCAGCGCCTCCTCAACCGAGCTCTCCCGCCGCCGGTAACGCTCAATAATCGCCGTCTCGAACGTCTGCTGCCGCAGCTTCGGCACCTTGAGCGTGACCTCGCCAGCCTGCGTGCCAAGTTCGCGCCGATAGCTCCCCGCCCGCGTGTCGCGACGCGCCTCGGTGCGCTCGTAGCGCTGCGCCTTGCACAGCTGCTCCGCTTCCGCCTCCAGCAGCGCGTCAAGGTCTCCTCGACGCTGCCACGTACCACGCTGCGCAAGTAATCACGCACACGTTCGTCATCGATCCGGATGACCTGACCCAGGTTCGTGCTATCCTCGTTCATTGGTGGCTTCCTCTTCGGTTGGCTTGATCGCTTCGAACACGACCAGCCTACCCGAACCGTGAGGCCACCAACCCTCAGAAAATTTCGCGAAAGAATTCTGTACGTCATCGGTCCCAATCGCTTTTCTGAGCTTGTCGTCGGGTCCAAGTCGCACAGCGGTGCGTTGTCCGCGCGGCTCTTCGACCGCCACGAGCGTGCGCAATGCTATCAATCAAGTCGCCCGGGCTGCGGTTTCCTTGGCACGCCCGTATCGGTCAAGGAAATCTGCGTAGGAGAGTCTCAGACCTTCAGACAGTGGTGTGCGCGCCTTCCATCCGAGGGCGTGGAGTTGGGAGACATCTAGGAGCTTGCGCGGCGTGCCGTCCGGCCGCGCTGTATCGAACACCACTTCGCCGCGGTACCCAACTGCGACCGCCACTTTGTCGGCAAGCTCGCGAATGGTTAAGTCCTCGCCAACGCCAATGTTGATGAGCCCTTCTTCTGAATAGGTCTTCATCAGGTAGACGCAAGCATCAGCGAGATCATCCACATAGAGAAACTCTCGGCGCGGCGTTCCCGTGCCCCAGATTTCGACGCGAGGTGATCCCAGTTCTCTAGCCTCGTGATATCGGCGAATTAGCGCCGCAGCGACATGGCTATTCTCGGGATGATAGTTGTCACCGGGACCATAGAGATTGCTGGGCATCACGCTAATGAAATCGGCACCGTATTGGCGGCGGTAGCTCTCAACAAGCTTGATCCCGGCGATCTTGGCAATCGCGTAGGGCTCATTGGTCGCTTCAAGCGGCCCTTGCAGCAGTTGGCCCTCAAGGATCGGCTGACGGGCCAATCGCGGATAGATGCAGGATGAACCAAGGAACATCAGCTTCTCAGCAGCATGCGTATAGGCGGCATGAATAATGTTCACCGCTATGGCAAGGTTGTCATAGATGAACTCAGCGCGGTAGGTATTGTTGGCGTGGATACCGCCAACTTTTGCCGCAGCCAAGAAGACGGCGTGTGGCCGGTGTGCTGCAAACCAGGCGTTGACAGACGCTTGATTGCGCAAGTCTAGGTCGACTTTATCGGCGATCAAAATTATGCATTTCTCGGACGAGAGGCGGCGCGCGAGCGCACCGCCCACCATACCGCGATGTCCTGCTACATAAACTCGCTTGCCAGCGAGTGCATAATTAGCGGCCGCCATTGTCGCGCACCTTGCAAGCGGCGGCAAAATCAGATGCCACCATTTCACGCACCATCTGAGCGAAGCTAATCTCTGGTCTCCACCCCAGCTGCTGGCGCGCCTTGGCGGAATCGCCGACGAGCTCTTCTACCTCCGTGGGGCGGAAGTAACGCAAGTCGACCCGCACGACGACCTTGCCCGAGGCGGCGTCGATGCCCAGCTCGTGGACGCCTTTGCCGCGCCACTCGATCTGGCGGCCCAGCTCGGCAAAGGCGACCTCGACGAATTCGCGCACGCTGCGGCTCTCGCCCGTAGCGAGTACGTAATCCCCCGGGTCTTCTGCCTGCACGATCATCCACATTCCACGCACGTAATCCTTGGCATGACCCCAGTCGCGTTTTGCATCCAGATTGCCGAGGTAAAGGCAGTCCTCAAGGCCAGCCTCGATGCGGGCCACCGAGCGCGTGATTTTGCGGGTGACAAACGTCTCGCCGCGAATCGCACTTTCGTGATTGAATAGGATCCCATTGGATGCGTGCATCCCGTAGGCTTCTCGGTAGTTCACCGTGATCCAGTAACCATAGAGCTTCGCGACGCCGTAGGGCGAGCGCGGATAGAACGGCGTGGTCTCTCGCTGGGGGGTTCCTTGGACGAGACCAAAAAGCTCCGAGGTAGAAGCTTGATAGAACCGTGTCCTCTTTTCCAATCCAGAATCCGAATTGCCTCTAGCAAGCGCAGGACGCCCAGTGCGTCGGCATTTGCCGTGTACTCCGGACTCTCGAAACTCACGGCGACGTGACTTTGGGCAGCGAGATTATAGATCTCTGTCGGCTGCACTTCCTGCACCAAGCGAATGAGGTTGGTGGAGTTCTTGTCATATCGCCGTAGTGCAGATAGAAGCGGACATTTTCCACATGCGGATCTTGGTAGAGCTGATCGATGCGCTCCGTGTTGAAGGATGATGAGCGCCGCTTTATGCCATGAACTACGTAGCCATAACTGAGCAGCAATTCGGACAAATAGGCGCCATCCTGCCCGGTCACGCCCGTGATCAGTGCGACGCGCTTCTCAGCTTTGCCAGTCGACATCACGCAGTCCTTTAGACATTGTAAGGGATTACGCAAACGTATCAGCGCTGCCGGGGGTACCGTATAACCGGACAGGAAACGTTTGCACGAACCAACCCGCCTTGCCTTGGACGTCGGACAGGTCGACTTCTCTTCACCACGCAGAATGCGAGGTGTAACGTCGCCAGAAATCGGAGAAGGATCAAGCATCGTTCGACGGCTCCCCTAAAGGTGTTAACTCGGCCGCGCCCATAGACGCCTATTTGCCTGGGCAACGCCAGGCCCAGCGCGCGCGGCACCACCTGCTCGAACCGTCGCCAGGACCCTTAGCGTTGGCGATCGCTCTTTTACTCATTGCATGCGATGATGCGCTGGACAACCCTCCTGGTCATGCCGCCCACCATGGGCACCCGAGCGCCCCCAACGCGCTGCGCTAGTTTATAATGCAACCTCCCGTCCGCGTCCCAGCATCCCCTTTAAGCTCAACGTAAAGCCCAAAAACTTCGAAGAAGGGCGTTGGAAACTACGGCGCCGCACCAGAAATGAATTGGCTTCGATCGTGCAATCTTCGGGGTCTTTTTCCAATCGCATTTCAACGAGGATAGGGCCACGATTCGCGAAATCCGCTACGGCGATACGCACGACTCGCCAGTCCGTCGCGAGTTCACGCCTCTCCTGCTCGACACCATTGATGAAAACGCTAAAGCTGCGCGGTCCATTGCCAAGGCACCTAGCCTCAAAGGTCAATTCCGAGCGACCATCCGGCACACGTAGGAGCCAGCGGGCTTTCTTAACCGCCTGTCGGGACCTATAGGGTGGCGTGGGCTTCATCCAACCGTTGAGGAGGTCAAACCAGGTCTGATGTCGTCCCGGAAACGGAAGGTCAATCAACTGTTCAGGAGCAATCGATGCCAGCCGAGCAAAGGGTTGCGCGTCGTTGCGGATCCAGGAGGCCAGGACGCCAGGGGATAACAATAACGTGGACGTATGCTGCAGCGGAGCCGGCGTGGAGATGGATCGCTTTTTTCGGACCGAAATGGCAATTGATCCGTTGCAGCGACGCAATCGATCGATATTTGCGGCAGACAACGGGATCCATTGATCCTTGTGCTCCGATCGCGCGATCGGCCGTCCGCCGTACAGGGCTGGACCGGATACCACGTCCACCAGCAACGCAAGCTCGAGATCATCACCAAACCGCAAAAGCGTGTCGTAAATATCCCCGAAACGCACGATACCTTCGTTGACGCCAGCGAGCACAGACTCGTGCCGGTTAAAGACCTCGAACTCAAAGTCCTCCGAGGTATTGTCGGGCCTGAATGGATCGCCCGTAGTGAACAGCCATCCTCCAGGTTTCAGCACCCGTAGCATTTCTGTCAGCGCGACCGGCACCGACCGCATATGATGGAGCGCCGCGTTGGCGCAAACGATGTCGAATGTCTCGTCACGAAAGGGCAGCAAGTGAGAAAAGCCGCCTATCCAAGCGGCATCCGGTAGAACACCGCGTCCCGCCGAAGTCAAGGATGGGGAATAATCAAGGCAGGTCACAATCGCGCCCGCATCGCAGAATCGGACCGCATCGATGCCCGTTCCAGCTCCGACGTTTAAGAGCGTCTTACCTGTAAAATCTTGCTCAGCACAGATGGCCTCCACTTGTAGCCACTCGTGGTAACGAAACGGCCACCAGTCGGACCGGACCATTTCTTCCTGGTGACCCTCTGAAAATGCTTTTTTGTTTGAGCTTAGGTGATACTCGCGCAAGGTTCTGTTCATTAAACGAACAAAATCCAAGGAGAGTGACGATGGTTGATCCGAAGTCGCGAGGATTTCTATCAATCCAATGTAGTCTTCCGCCCCATAGCTACCCAAGAATGGGATCCCATCGACGACATCGTAGGTAGCACCGCACTTCACACAGCAGATCTCATTGAAAGCGATGTCTTTTTCCGACTCCGAACCAACCGAGGACAACGCACTCCCATTGCAGACGATGCATCGAAGGTTCTTGGCAAGGAGGCTGTCGTTCACGTCAGCTTATCCGGTCTCGCAGACGGTCGAGGCGGACGTCCCCTGAGGTCGGGGGCGTGTGATCCAGTTGTGGATGGTGGCCTCTCTGGTCTGCTGTAGCCTTACTAATCTATTTCGCAAATCCGCCTTCGCTATCGGCAATGACTTACCTGTTCCAACATTATGGCCTCGTCATGATGTCAACTCGTCATGATGTCAACAAGAGCTAAACCGTACGAGGGTTCAATCGTAAAGGAATTGGATACTTTCAACGGCTGATGGCGCCCGAATATGCGTGCGCAAAATCGGCGCCGTGCTTGGCGCGGGTGAGAACGTTGGTCTTCCCGATCCTCTTCCACCTGCATTTGATCCCGAATGCGACGGGGGAGAGCTGACCACCATGGCCAAGCGGCAGCGGTGCAATACGCCCGGTTCGGCCGATCGAGCACGTGCATCCCTCGGTGCTTACGGCCACGTCGGTCAATTTGGTTGTGTTACATAGTCTCCGAGCCCGCGCTATTGCTCAGGGGCGTCAGTGTATCACCGACGAGTTCTCGCACGCCTGCTAGACTGCCCTACGCGTGAAAGCTACCCGTATAGCGCACCTGCTCCGTCGCGGCGAGAAGGTGGCCTCAGACGACGAAGTGCGACGCCGCCAGGTCTTCGGTGGCAAACGGATGGTCTTGCTCACCTGCGCCATCAAATTCCACGGCCTCCACCGACCGGCCGGCACGCGGCGCCTCTGATCCATCGTCGTTCGGGGCGCGCATGGTTTGACTGATCAAGATTAAACACGGCTCGGCCCTGTCGAAGCCAGCGATGGCGCGCGGGAGCTCGCGCGCCCGGCAAAACACGTGCCGTGAGCGCGGGGTCGTGGCGCTGCTCACGACAAGGGCCGGCGTCTCAGGATCGAGGCCCGCCGCCAGCAGCCGCTGAACCTTGGCCGAGAATGTGCGCGCACCCATGTAGAACACCGTTGTGGCCCCAGGATCTGCCAAGCTCCCCCAGTCGTGGTTTGGCACGTCCGCGTCCTTGGCGTGCCCTGCCACGAACTGGAGGCGCCGGCAATGCTGCCGGTCCGTAAGTGGAAGGGCAAGTTCCGCGGCGGCACCCAGAACCGCCGTAATGCCGGGCACGACCTCAACCGGAACGCCGGCCCTGCGACAGGCATCGATCTCCTCGGCGGCACGGCCAAAGATCAAGGGATCGCCGCCCTTGAGTCGACGACGCGGCGGCCCTCGCGCGCAAGTTTGACCATCAGCGCGTTGATGTCGTCCTGCCGGCAAGACGGCGCGTGGCCGGCCTTGCCGACCAGCATGCGGCGCGCCTCTCTGCGCGCCAACTCGAGGATTTCAGCACTGACCAGCCGGTCGTAAAGAATAATGTCGGCCGATTGCAGCGCGCGCAGGGCCTTCAGCGTGAGGAGTTCCGGGTCACCGGGCCCGGCGCCGACCAAAACCACGCTTCCACCCCGCCGCGATGCGGGTGCGCCCAGGTCGGCCCTCGGGCGCTTTGGCGGCGCGCGCGCCGCCAGCGCGCGGTCGGCAAAACGCCGCCAGGCGTCGCGGCGGGCCGGCCCCATTTCAGTGCCGGCATTGAGCCTGGCGCGCACGGCGCGCGCCGCGGTCGCCCACGCCGCCAAAGCGGGGTGCAGGAGGCCTTCGACCTTGGCGCGAATGGCCTGGCCCAGCACGGGCGCCGCCCCAGCCGTACTGATGCCAATCACAACGGGTGAGCGGTTGACAATGCTGCCGAAGCTGAAGCCCGACAGATCCGGTCTGTCGACGATGTTGACGGGCACACCGCTTGCGCGCGCCGCGTGCGCGAACGTCACCGCTTCTTCGCCCTGCAGGGCGCCCACCGCGACCACGGCACCGGTCAGGTCGCTCGCCTGCCAGTCGCGCGTGACAATCCCAACCCTGCCGGCGGGGGGAGCGGCGGCGAGTGCCGCGAGCTCCGCGCCCGGCGTGGCCGTGTAGACCGTAACGTTGGCACCGGCGGCCGCCAGGAGCTCAGCCTTCCAAATGAGCGCCTCGCCCGCACCCGCGGCCACCGCGCGGCGGCCCTGCAAATCGAAGAACATGGGTAGCACGGCCAGGGGCCCCATCCGGGCCGGTCGCGTCTCGCGGGGCTCGAGGTGCGGCATGGTGCCTTACTCAGCCGCCGAGCGTTGAACGATGACCGATGCCAGGCACTTCAGTTCTGGCAGGCAGGACCCACAATTGGTGCCGGCGCGCGTCGCGATCCCGATGGCGGCGGGCGAGCGCGCGCCAGCAGCGACCGCCGTCAGGATGCGCGCGCGACCGACCTGGAAGCAGGCACACACCACATCTCCCTCGTCTTCCCCACCGATCGGCCGGCCGGCGATCAGGCTACGCCGCTCGTGGGCCGGCACCCGAGCGAGGGCGAACCGCGTTTTCAACCATTCGATGGAGGGAAGTTCGGGATGGCTTGCCGCGTAGAGCACCGCCTGCAGCCGGCCGTCGTCCAGTACCGCGACCCGGAACTGGCCCGAGCCGGCGTCCTCGTAGGTCAGGAACTCGCCCTCGGGCAAACGGCCTGTGCACCAATCGCTCCAATTCGCCGGCGTGGCGGTGAGCGCGAAAAAGATCGCATAGCCGGCGGGCGTGCGGGCCCGTGCCCAATAGGCGAGATTTCGGGTGGGCGGCATCTCGCGCGACAGCAGGAAACCGAACCGCGTCGCCGGAAACGGCTCGATGCTCGCGGGTGTCGCCTTCATTTCGGGCTGACCCGAATGCGGATCGGCCGTCGGCTGCACGAGTGCACCGATGCGGCCCGCCGAACTGTTCTGATCCGACCAGTGGATTGGCACGAACAGCGAGCCTGGCTGCACCCGCTCGCTCGGCATGACGCGGAGGACGGCCTCGCCGTAACGTGTCTTGACGCGTGCCAGCCGACCTTGGCTGAGCCCCAATCTCACGGCATCCTCAACGTGGAGTTCCACGAACGGCTCGCCGATATGTACCGCCAGCCGTGGGCTAAGGCCGGTGCGCGTCATGGTGTGCCACTGATCGCGCACCCGGCCGGTGTTGAGCACGAACGGATAGGTTGCTGAGGTCGGTTGGGCGAGTGCGCCGGCCGGGATCGGCAGGATCCTGGCGCGACCGGATGGAAAGGCATAGGTGCCGTCCCCGAAAACGCGATCACTGCCGATGATCTGACCGGCATGATCGCGCTTGAGCGGCCACTGGGTCGGTCTCAGCGCGTCGTAGGCCGCCTCGCTCAACCCCGCCCAGGCGGAAATGTCGAAGGCGCGCGTACCACGGTTTTCAAAGCCCGACAGCGCCGCGTGTTCGCGGAAAATGTCGGCAGCATTGCGGTAGGGGAAGGCCTCCCTCCAACCGAGACGAACGGCAACCTGCCTGAGCATCCACCAGTCCGCCCGCGCCTCGCCGGGCGGCGGCAAAAACGGACGCTGGCGCGAGATACGCCGCTCGGAGTTGGTGACGGTGCCGTCCTTCTCGCCCCAGGCGAGCGCCGGCAGGCGCACATGGGCGGCGCCGAGCGTGTCGTTGGCGGCAACATTGTCCGACACGATAAGGAACTCGAGCCGCGCGAGGGACGCCCGCACATGGTCGGCGTTCGGCAGGCTGACGGCCGGATTGGTGCCCATCACCCACAAGGCCCTGATGTCGCCGGCGGCGATCGCCTCAAACATCTCCACGGCCTTCAGGCCTTCGCCGCAGGGCAGGTTGGGTGCTGCCCAGAAGCGCTGCACGATATCGCGCTCATGTGCGCCATAGCCCATGTGGGCGGCCAGCATATTGGCGAGACCACCCACCTCACGACCGCCCATGGCGTTGGGTTGCCCGGTCAACGAGAGTGGACCCGCGCCCGGCTTGCCGATACGTCCCGTCGCCAGATGGCAGTTGATGATGGCGTTGACCTTATCGCTGCCCTGTGCCGACTGGTTCACGCCCTGCGAGTAGCAGCTGACAACGCGCTCGCTGCCCGCCCACCAGCGGTAGAAGGTCTCGATAGCGCCGGCGGACAGCCCGGTTTCCCGGGCAACCGCAGCGACCTGCGCGCCCAGTGCGCGCGCTAATTTGAGGGCGGATGCGAGCCCATCCGTGTGGCGGTCAACGTAGGACCGGTCGACGCTGCCTTGATCGTCGAGCCAAACCAGCAAGCCGTTCCAGAGTTGGGCATCGGTGCCGGGTCGGATGTCCAGGTGCAAGTCCGCGCCCTCGCTGGTGGCGGTGCGGCGCGGGTCGATCGTCACCACGCGCACGCCACGTTCCGCCCGCGCCGTCTGCAGGCGGTGATAGAGCACGGGATGACACCAGGCGGCATTCGACCCGACCAGCACGACCAGGTCGGCGAGTTCCAAATCCTCGTAATTCTGCGGCACCACGTCGGCGCCGAAGGCGCGCCGGTGCCCGGCGACCGAGGACGCCATACACAGCCGAGAGTTGGTGTCGACATGCGGGGTGCCGATGAAGCCTTTGGCCAGCTTGTTGGCGACGTAGTAGTCCTCGGTCAGCAGCTGACCCGAGAGATAAAAGGCGATCGCTTGTGGCCCGTGGTGGTCCCGCACGCGGGCGAGCCCGCCGGCAACGTCGGCGATCGCTTCCTCCCACCCAACCTCCCGCTCGCCGAGCATCGGCCGCAGCAGGCGACCTTCCAGGCCTAGCGTCTCGCCGAGCGCCGCACCCTTGGAACACAGACGGCCAAAGTTGGCGGGGTGTGCTAGATCGCCGGCAATCGCCGCACCGCCGCGACCGTCGGGTACCGCGCGGATGCCGCAGCCGACGCCGCAATAGGGACAGGTGGTGCGGATCGCGTCCTGCAGCGGTGCCGCTTCATTCCCCATCAGTAGACGTCCGCCTGATAACGGCCCGCCGCCTTTAGGCCGGCAAGGTAGGCTTTGGCGTCGCCCTCGTCCTTGCCGCCGTGCCTGGCGGCGATGTCGGCGAGCGCGGTCTCGACGTCTTTGGCCATGCGCTTGGCATCGCCGCAGACGTAGACGTGTGCGCCCGCCTCGAGCCAGGCCCACACCTCGGCGCCGCTTTCGCGCATGCGGTCCTGCACGTAGATCTTTTGCGCTGCATCGCGCGACCAAGCGGTGGAGAGCCTCGTGAGCGCGCCCCCGTGTCGGAGTGCTCTCAGCTCGTCGCGGTAAAAGAAGTCGGTCGTCTCGTGCTGGTGGCCAAAGAAGAGCCAAGCCTTGCCGGGTGCCTTGGTGGCGTGCCGGTGCCACAGAAAGGCGCGGAAGGGAGCAATACCCGTGCCCGGCCCGATCATGATGATGGGCGTGCGCGGATCCGCCGGCAGACCAAAGGCGTGCGCCTT
Organism: uncultured Alphaproteobacteria bacterium; assembly: GCA_963770295.1. Lineage (GTDB taxonomy): Bacteria > Pseudomonadota > Alphaproteobacteria > Rhizobiales > Hyphomicrobiaceae > AWTP1-13. The sequence goes on along the minus strand of CAVYPA010000001.1, from coordinate 205,075 downwards.
TTGCAGATAAACTTTGACACGCGCGCCGGGGCTGAGCCGGTCGGCGAGAAACGTGGAGGCCGCGCCGAGGCGCCGGCGTCCGCCGACCTCATAGCGTACCGCGTCCACGGTAAGATGGATCTCAGCCGGCGACAGCAGCGGCGAGGAGGAGATCGAATAGAGACGGGGTTGCAGCGGCTCCAGGCATTCGAGGAGCGCCTCGGGGTCGACGCGGATCGGCCCCAGCGCTTCGACGGCGGCCAACACGTCGAGGCTGGCGGCGTCGCCGTCGGGGTCCTCTCCCCTGGCGAGCGCTTTGGCTTTGCGCCGTCGGTCGCCGCCGATCACGTACCCCATCAAGTCGAAGAGCGCATCGGGCACGGGACCCAGTGCATAGTCCTCGATCAGGGCCTGTCGAATGGTCTTCACCGCAATGGGAAAATCGGGCGGAATGTCGAGCGCCGCGAGCACCGCGTCGACGAGCCCGCCGTCGTTGCTGGGGTAGAGACCGAAGCTATCGCCCGGCGTGTAGGAGAGACCCGTATCCGCGATGTCGAGCACGACGTGGCGCGTGTCCTTCCCCGAGGCCTCGCCGCTGATCCGAACGGCCGAGCGGAAGATGGCCTCAACGGGTCGATCGCGGCCCTGGCCGGGCCCCGCAGCGGCATTCCCGTTGGGCGCAACCACCGCCGGGGCGGCGGTTGCCGGCACGGCCGCGACTGGGTTCGCCGCCAACAGCTGCTTCAGGGTGCGGCTCGTCTCTTTGCCGCCGGGCACACACAGGTTGAGTTTGCTCTCGCTACCGATGGCGAGAGCCGCCGCGTAGGTCGCGCAAAGATACCCGCACTGGCCGCAGTCCTGCTGCGCCATGGCGGCAAACAACCGCTGCCTCAGAGGCCGTCCCGCCGCCAGCGCCAAACGCTGCTCGAGCGGCATGGCGGCATCGTGCCAGGGCGCCTCGCCATCGTCATCGTCAGCCAACAAGGCCTTGGCGGCGGCCACGGGCAGCTCGCCCGTGTGCGGCGCCGCGCCGGTCTGGGCTTCGAGCGCCAGGAGGCCGGCGAAGAAACCGTTGAGCCAGGCGCGTTGCGCCGGGGAAAAGGGCGCGTTCTCGGGAATGAGCGCCGTGGCCGCCGGCCGGGGGTCCTGGATGGTCATGGCGCCGCAGCCTCGATGCCCAGCATTTTTCGCAAGGCTGCGGGCTCCCAGCGCCGGCTGAACTCAAGGAATGTTTCCCCAGCATGCCTTCGGTTGGCGAGATAGATCTTAAGCAAGCGCGCCACCAGCTCCGGGCAATCGTCCACCCTGACGTCGCGGCAAAGCTCGCGCCCAATGGCGGCATTGACGCCAAAACCCCCGCCGATATGTACGTGAAAACCCTCCACGGTCTCATCGCTGTCGGGGGCCACCGGAACGCGACAGGCAATGAGGCCGAGGTCGCCAATATAGTGCTGGGCGCACGAGTTCGGGCACCCCGTAAGATGCACGTTGATGGGAGTATCGAGCGCCACCTGCGCCTCGACGTGGGCCGCGATGGCCATTGCCGTGTCCTTGGTGTTCGACGCGGCGAATTTGCACCCCGTATTACCCGTGCAGGCCACCAGGCCGGCGCGGATGGGCGAGGCCACGGAGCTGAGGCCAACCGCCTGCAGGCGCCGCTCCACAGCAGCGGCGTCCGCCTCGGCAACGCCGGAAAGCAAAAGGTTCTGCCAGACCGTGAGACGGATGTCGCCATCGCCCAAGCTGCCGGCGATCGCCGACAAGGCTTGCATTTGCTCGACCGTGAGACGGCCCACCGCCAGCGCCACACCAACCCAGACACGGCCGGGCTGCTTTTGCGGATGGACGCCGATATGGGCCTGACGCTGCTGGCGGTTGGGCTCCTCGACGAGTTGCGACGGCACACGGGTCAAGGGACGCCCGAGCTTTTCCTCGACGGCGGCGAGAAACTTGGCAAAACCCCAGGTGTCCAGCAGGTATTTGAGGCGGGCCTTCTTGCGGTCGGTGCGGTCGCCGTGCGCGATGAACACGCGCACAATGGCATCGGCCACCGCGACCGCCTCGGCAGGCGCAACCAGCACACCGGTCGGCCGCGCAAAATCGCCGTGCCCCGTAATGCCGCCGAGCCCGAGACGGAACCAGAGGCCGCCAGCGCCCCTGCCGCCTTCGGCCACGCGCACGGCCGTGAAGGCGATGTCGTTGGTATCCTCCAACACCGGCACCACGCCGCCGCCGTCGAAGCCGACATTGAACTTGCGTGGCAGCCCATAGAGCGAACGGTCATTGAGAATGTGATGGTGCCACGCCCGCGCGTAGGGTCGGGTGTCGATCAGCTCCTGCGGGTCGATACCGGCGGTGGGCGAGCCGGTGACGTTGCGGATGTTGTCGGCACCCGATCCCTTGGTGGCGAGCCCGAGCTCGGCCAACGCCTCCAGAACTGCCACCGCATGCTCGGCGGCAATCTCGCGCAGTTGTAGGTTGGCGCGCGTGGTGATGTGCGCTGAGCCCTTGGCATAGCGCTCGGCAATGGCGGCGACGCCTGCCAGCTGCCAGTGCGTGATGACGCCGTTGGGAATGCGCAGCCGGCACATGTAGCTATTCTGCGCGGGCGCGACGTAGAAGAGCCCGTGGAAGCGCCAGCGGAAATTGTCGACGCCCTTGGGATAGCGGCCCTCCGCGTTTTCCCGCTTGAGACGCGCATAGGCATCGAAGGGATGCTCGTCGCGCTTTGCCTTCTCTTCGCTAGAGAGCTTGCGACCCGCGGCCTCGAAACGCGCCATGGCGGCCAGATGCGCGGCTTCAGGTCCCCGCGGGATCGCCTCGCGGTCGCCGCCCCCCGCCAGCGGCTTTAGGCCGGCGGCCGTGCGCGAGGCCTCGAGGCCAGAAACGAAGCCCTCCAAGTAGCGTTTTTGGTCCTCGGAGAAGTCGTGTTCTCCCATTACGCGGCCTCCGCAAACGCCCGGCCGAACGCCAGGGCATCCCGAAACGCCGTCACGAGCTCACCAGAGCGGATCAGCTCCCCATACCAGGATGCGTCGGCAACATCGCCGACCAGCACCGCCCCCCTCAGGCGGCCGTCACGGGTAACGAGCTTGCGAAAGGCCGGCACGCCGACATCGCGCACGATAATGGCCTCGCCGGCCCCCTCGAAATCGCCAGCGGAGAAGACCGGCACGCCGGAGACCTTGAGATTGGTGGCAAGCACGGAACCCCGATAGCTGATGCTCTCGCCCGCGATGGCACCGGCCGCGACTTTGGCATGTTCGTAACAGGGCTCGACCAGCCCGTAGCAGATGCCGCGATGCTCGGCGCACTCCCCGATCGCGAACACCCCCTTGAGCGAAGTCTCCATGCGATCGTCGACGAGGATGCCGCGGTTGGTGCTGAGGCCGCCGCTAGCAGCGAGCGCCACACGCGGTCGAATGCCGATCGCCATGATCACGAGCCCGCATTGAAGGACGCGTCCGTCGGCCAGTTCGACGGCCTCCACCTCGCTCCGGCCAAGAATGGCCCGGGTGTTCGCCCCCAGCAGCACCCCTACGCCCTTCGCCTTGATCGCCTCCGCCAGCAGGGCTGCCCCCTCGGCGTCGAGTTGCCGTTCCATCAGGCGGTCGGCGAGATGCACCAAGCTCACCGCCACGCCGCGTCGCGCCAGGCCGTGGGCGACCTCGATCCCGAGCAGCCCGCCGCCGATCACCACCGCCGGCCGCCGCTCGGCGGCAAAACGCTCGAAAGCGGCGATATCGCCGAGTGTCCTAAAGGTGGCGACACCCCTCAGGCCGCTGCCTGGCACGGAGAGCGTCATGGGATCGGAGCCCGTCGCGAGCACGAGGATGTCGAAGGGAATGCTTCGGCCGTTTTGCAGCTGCACGCAGCCAGCCCCGCTATCCAGGACCTGCACCACTTGGCCGGTGATGAGGTCGATGTCGTGCGCCGCGTACCATCGTCTGCAACGCAGCAACACGTCGACCGCAGCGGCCTCGCCGGCAAGCAAGGCCGACAGCAGCACCCGATTGTAGGCGGGCTCCGGTTCGGCGCCGACCACGGTTATGTCGAAACGTCCTCGCCCGCGCTCGAGCGTCGCCTCGAGGAAGCGAAGACCGGCCATGCCGTTGCCGACGATGACGAGCCGCTGCCGGGCCATCTGCGGCCTCCTACTCTGCGGCCTGCAGCTGCGGCGTCCGCTGCCGGGCGTACAGGAACTCGAGCAAGCGCTGGCGGCACTTAATCGAGAGGGGGTCGGCGGCAAGCTCGAGCCGCCGGCGCGGCCGCGCCATCCCTATCTCGAGCACCTCGCCGATGCGCGCGGCCGGACCGTTCGTCATCATGACGACGCGGTCCGAGAGCAGCACCGCCTCATCGACGTCGTGGGTAATCATCAGTACGGTGTTGCCGAGCGTCTGCTGGATCGCCATGACGGAATCCTGCAGATGGGCCCGTGTCAGCGCGTCTAGCGCGCCGAACGGCTCATCGAGCAGGAGCACCTTCGGCTGCATGGCAAGCGCCCGGGCGATGCCGACCCGCTGCTTCATACCACCTGAGATCTCGTGCGGCCGCTTGTCCTTGGCGTGCCGCATCTGCACGAGGTCGAGATTTTCAATGGTCCAGTCATGGCGCTGGCGCCGTGACTTGGTCGCCGCGAACACCTTGTCGACGGCGAGGCGGACGTTGTCGTAGACGGTAAGCCACGGCAACAGGCTATGGTTCTGGAATACGACAGCGCGGTCGGGACCGGGATCATTCACCTCGCGGTTCTCGAGCAACACGCCACCGCGCGTGGGTTGCGTCAAGCCCGCCACGATGTTGAGTAGCGTGGACTTGCCACAACCGGAGTGACCAATAATGGAGACGAATTGGCCCTTTTCCACCTCGACCGTGACGTCCTTCAAGACCTCGGTCTCCTGCGCGCCGCGCGCAAAGGTTTTGTCGACGTGATCGATCCTCAGATAGCTCATCGCCCCCTCCTTAATTGGCCGCAGTACCGCGCGTGACGATCGACGCCATGAAGGCGATGATGCGGTCGAGGATGAAGCCGATGATGCCGACGTAGGTCAGGGCGAGAATGATCTCGCTGATGTGCGAGGAGTTCCAGGCATCCCAGATGAAGAACCCGATGCCGACGCCGCCGATCAACATCTCCGCGGCCACGATGGCGAGCCAGGAAAGGCCAATGCCGATGCGCAACCCGGTAAAAATATAGGGCGCCGCCGACGGTAACATGATCTTGCTGAAGAACTCCGCCGCATTGAGCCGCAGCACGGCGGCGACGTTGCGATAGTCCTGCGGGATATTGCGAATACCGACGGCGGTGTTGATGATGATGGGCCAAATCGCGGTGATGAAGATCACGAAGATGGCGGAGGGCTGCCCATCACGGAAGGCGGCGAGCGATAGCGGCAGCCAGGCCAGCGGCGGCACGGTGCGCAGGACCTGGAACAGGGGATCCAATCCCCGCAAGGCCCACACCGATTGTCCAACCAGCGTGCCGAGCGCGACACCGACTGCGGCCGCCAGGACGTAGCCCAGAGCCACACGCTGCAGACTGGCGCTAAGGTGCCAGAACAGACCCTTGTCGATCCCACCGCGATCGAAGAAGGGATCGACGATAAGCTCCCAGGTGTCCGACAGCACGCGCGATGGAGGCGGCAGTGAGGCCCCCTTGCGGGCGCAAAGCATCTCCCACACCAGGAGGAGTAGCGCCACGACGAGCGCCGGCGGGATCACCCGCGCAGCCAGATCGGCAAGCGCCGCCAATAGGCGCCCCGCGCGCGGGGTAGCCTTGACGGGAAGGCTAGCAACGACATTGGCGCGCGACTTCGGCAACCCTGGCGCGTTGGCGGCCTTGATGGCCATCGTGTTCATGAGCTTAGTCCTTCGCGATGAGGGAAGTGGGCCGCCGGCAGGCGGCAGCCCGCCAGGATCAGACTTCGAGCCGTTTGATCGCCAGGCTCTTGAGGTAGTCGGCGGGATTGTCGGGATCGAACACCTTACCGTCGAAGAAGCTTTCCTTGCCCCGCGACGTCGCGGCGGGGATGGCAGCGGCTGGTACCGAAAGCTGTTGTGCCGCCTCGCGCCAGAGATCCTCGCGGTTGACTTTCTTGATCAAGGCCTTGGCATCCAGCGTCGGCTCGAATTTTCCCCAGCGCATGCCTTCGCTAACAAACCACAGGTCGTGGCTCTGGAAAGGATAGGAGGCAAAGTCCTGCCAGTAGCGCATTTTGTGCGGGCTATTCTCGACGATCCTGCCGGCAATACCGTAGTCGAACGTGCCCTTGACGCGGTCCGTGATGTCCTCAACGGGACAGTTGATCCATTGCCGCTTGGCACAGATAGCGGCCACTTCCGCGGCGTTCTCGGGATTTTCACACCATTGCTGGGCTTCCATGACCGCCATCAAGGTGGCCTGCGCAGCGTTCGGGTTCTTATCGACCCAAGCGGCGCGCATGCCCAGCGACTTCTCCGGATGCCGGTTCCAAAGTTCACCGGTTGTAATCGCGGTGTAGCCGACGCCCTGGTGGATCAACTGCAGGTTCCAGGGTTCACACACACAAAAGCAATCCATGGTGCCGACCTTCATGTTGGCCACCATTTGCGGCGGCGGCACCGTGATGGTCTCGATGTCCTTGTCGGGATCGATACCACCCGCGGCCAACCAGTAGCGGATCCATAGATCATGGGTGCCGCCCGGGAAGGTGTTGGCGGCCTTGATGGCTTTACCGCCAGCCTTCTTCGCTTCCAGTGCGGCCTTGAAGGGGCTCGCATCCACGCCGACCTTGACGTCGGCATACTCCTTGGCAACCGAGATGCACTGGCCGTTCAGGTTGAGACGGGCCAGGATGTACATGGGCGTCGGCACGTTGTTTTGAGTCACCTTGCCGGCGCTGATCAGGTAGGGCATCGGCGAGAGGATGTGAGCACCGTCGATGCCGCTCCCCTCCGAACCCAGGACCAGATTGTCGCGCGTCGCCCCCCAGGATGCCTGTTTGATGACCTCGGTATCGGGCACGCCGTACTTGGCGAACATGCCCTTCTCCTTGGCAACGAACAGAGGCGCGGCATCGGTCAAAGCAATAAAGCCGAGCTTGGCGCCCTTCACTTCCGGCCCGGCGGCCTCGGCAATGTGGACGCCGCCAACAAAGCTCACTTTGGCGGCCGCGATTGTCGCGGCGGCGCCGCCGCTGCTTTTCAGAAAACTACGCCGGGTGACACGGCGGCGTGCGCGAGTTCCCTTCCAGCTCGTGCTCGTCATCGCTTGCTCGTCCTCTTCGCCAGTTGTATGGACCGTTCCCGATCCCTCCTTTGCGTTCCTCACCGCAGAAAACAAAAAACGCGGCCCTGGAGGTTGGCCTAAGCGTCCTCCACGAAGCAGCGTTGCCTCGTGCCGGCCCGCCTTTGCGCCGGCACGTCCGGCAGTCTCTATCAAGCTTCGTGCCAACCGGCTTGGCCCGCTCGAAAGCCGGATCAATCAGGGCTCTTGCGACCTGCGCGCCCTTTGCCGGCCCCTTTGCTTGCCGCCTTCTTGAGCGAATCGCCTGCGGAAATGCCCGATCGGAGGTCAGCACGGCGCCGCGCCCGAGCTCAGCTGGCCCCGCGCTTAATGCGCCATGGCGCCAGGTGGCCGAGGATGTCGCGGGGATCGAAGGGCGGCCCAGCAAAGGCGCCGATACCGTCCGCCGGCGCAGCGGCGGCACGCTCGGACGGCGCGCCGAGGACATCGTCGTAGATGTCGGGACGGAAGACCTCGAGCGCCGCCTCGAGCAAATCTTGCGCCATCGGCGCCTGACCCCAGCGTATCATCTGCGCATAGAGCCAGGCGGCCTGCACCGGGTCGGGCCGCGCCGCCCCTTTTCGGCCGATCAGGAGATAACTGTCACTCGCCCGCAGCTCGCCGCTCGGAGAGACTTTGAGGCGGCCGTCCAAGGTGCGGCGGATGACCTCGGGCGCGACGCCGAGGCGGTTGCGGGCCGCCAAGATGCGACAAACGTCTTCGCGGTTGGCGATGTCCTCGACGTAGGCGACGGCCGCGGCGTGCGCCTTGAGCAGACGTGCCAGCAGCTCGGGATGCCGTCCGGCCCAGTCGCTGCGGACAGCCAGCACTTTCTCGGCCGCACGCTCAAGGATCTCCGAGACGAAATGCAAGATGTGTGCGATGCCGAGATCGACCGCCACCGAGTTCCAGGGCGCACCCACACAGAAAGCGTCGACATGGCCGTTGGCGATGCTCTCGACCATGTAGGGCGGCGGCAGCACAACCAGCCTGATGTCCTCGTCCGGATCAACCCCACCGGACGCCATCCAGAAGCGCAGTTGGTAGTTGTGGGTGGAATAGGGGAACGTCATGCCGAAGGTGAGCGGATCGCGGCCCTTCCGCTTGCGCGCGGCCACCACGCGCGCCAGCGCTGTCGCCGAGACGCGCGGGTCAGCAAGATCTCCATGCGCCTCACACCTCAGCGCGGCGTGCAGGGCATTGGTCACGGTAATGGCGTTGCCATTGAGGCCGAGATTGAACGGGGCCAGGATCGGCACGCGCACGTGGCCGAGGCCCAGACTGGAGGCGACGGCAACGGGTGCCAAGAGGTGCGCCGCATCGAACTGTCCGATATTGAGCCGATCCCGCACATTAGACCAGGAGATCTCCCGCACCAGTTCGACGTCGAGGCCTTGGGCCCGCGCGAAGCCCTTGTCGACCGCCACGATCAAAGCCGCCGCATCCGCCAGCGGGATGAAGCCAATCCTCAAGCGCGAAGGAGCGCCGGTGCCGACAGGGCTCAAATCGGTCGTCATCATCAGCTCTCAAGAAGGTCGATGGCGCTTAGCAGGCTGTCGGCGATGTCGCCAATTCGCTTGCCTTTACTCATGGCCGTACGGCGCAGAAGGGCGTAAGCCGCCTCCTCGTCAAGCCCGCGGCTCTTCATCAAGATGCCTTTGGCTTTCTCGATCACCTTGCGCTCTTTGAGCGCGCTTTTGGTCTCCTCGAGTTCGGCACGCAGCCGTTCGAAGGCACCAAAACGGGAGATCGTCATGTCGAGAATGGCGCGGACGCGCTCGCGCTTGAGGCCATCGACGATGTAGGCGCTGACGCCCGCATCGATCGCCTTCTCGATCGTCGCGCGGTCGCTCTGGTCGACAAACATGGCGATCGGGCGGCGCACGATGCGCGAGACCTGGAACATCTGCTCGAGCACGTCGCGGCTGGGGTTCTGCAGGTCGATGATGATGACGTCCGGATCGACGGCGTAGATGCGCTCAAGCAGGCCATTGGTGTCGCCCATCAGCGTAATGTCGGTAAAGCCGGCGTCCTTCAGGCCGGCGTCGAGGATGGCCCGGCGGATCGGGTTCTCGTCAATGACCAGGATTTTGAGGGGAGCCTCGCTCGTCATGGCCGCAGCTGGAGGGCGCTCAGCCCGCGACGGCCATGACCTCGATCGCCTTGTCGGCACCTCAGGGTCATCGCCGCGGTGCCTCGCGCGTAATGGCGGCCACAAGACGCCGCACGAGGGGCGAAATGACGATGACGATCGGCAGCATCAGAAGCCAGGCGGCAAGCCAGAGCGCGGCCCAACGCGCCAGCGCCGCGGAGCCGAATGGCCCGGATTGGTAGACGCCGACGGCGCTGGCAACCGCCGTTGTGATCGCAACCTGAATGACCCCATAAAGGAAGGGCGCATATCTGTGCGGGCAAGCGTGTCATGTCGCTCCAGCTGTCGTTGCTATGGCCATTTGATAGCGCGTCGGCGGCGCCCCGGGAATTACACAAGAATGGGCGATCTGCTCAGATTTTGATCACGGTGGGAGGACCGCGCAGGCCACCGCAGCACCAAAATTGGAGGATCCGCGGATGGGACCCCGCGCCGCTTCATGCGGCATTCGCTCGACCCAAGCCCGCAATCCGGAGTAAGGCGACTTGTTTGTCGCGGGTGCCGCGACTTCGCGTGGGGTCAAACGGGCGAGCCGCACCATCTATGACGTTTCGATCTTGCTGATCCTGTGATGACAGGGTTTGCGGTTGGGTTCATGAACCCCGATAAGGGACCCAGCAGCACGCGTCGTCGTCACGTTGTCAGGGTTGATGACGAGAGCGACCATGTGGGCGACCCATCGTCAACATCTATCGCACCAGATCGCCAGAAATGCGGGCAAGACGGGAAGGCGTGAACTCTCCGTTCGCCGAAGGATGGCGTGCCTCGCTGAAAAAAGGATAGCCGGCGAGACGTCGCTAACGCTCGACCTCGATGGCTCAGATCGTGGAGGCATTGCATGATATCGCGTCAGCTGCCGCTGATAGCCAATCTTGGCGTTATCGACGTTGGGTGTGAGGCCCACCTTGGCGAGCAAGGTGCACAGGTGGTCCATGTCGGCGTCCGAACGCTGCGGCGTCGGCGTTAACCCTAGCCGCTCGGTGCCAAGCGGCACGGTCGGATAGTTGATCGGCTGGATATAGCTGCCATATTGTTTCAGCAGCCTATCGCTCATGACCTTGCAGCGCACAGGGTCAGCAACGAACACAGGCACGATGTGGCTCGGATTGTGCATCACAACGGCAGGCCGACCGCGGCGAGCTTTTTCTTCAGCGTAACGGCCCGCTCGCCGCGGCTTGCGCCTCGCGCGATCCGGGGACATGCGGCATCTGTCGGAAGCGCAGTTGAAGCCCGGCAATACCTACCTGGGCATCGAGATCTGTGACCGTGGCGCAGCAGGGTATGACGGCAAAATGATCACAAATTTCCAAGTCGGGCGGGGCCTTCCCGATTGACACGGAAGGGCGTGATAGGGGAGCGTCTAGGCGCTGCCAACGTTGTTCGGTGAAGACCAGGATGGGAACCGTACACAGAAAAGTCGCAACGAACGCCCGACAGCTCATCGATGGCGCTTCCTTCGGCCCGGATGCCTTAAAGGCCATTGGGCAGGCTTTCGATGCAGCTTGGGCAGAGATTGCTGCCAACTTCGGCGATGACCCGCTTGACGTGGAGAAGGCCCGCCTGCGATTGGCCAGCGCCCTGTTGTCGATTGCCCATGAAGACAGCCGTGAGGTCGAGGTCCTGAAGCGCGGCGCCCTGCAGTCGATGGCACTTAACTATAGGCGCCGAACGTAGACCCTTAGTGTTGGCCGCCCGATCCCTTGGCCGCTGGCCGAACCTACGACGTTGGGCACGGGGCACGGGACACTCACGTGGCGCCGCTGGACCACGCGACCAGGGAGGTCCACGACAAGCTTGAGAAGCGCCTTTAGGATCCGGCGACCCAACACGGCCCGGTCGTACGCTCTCGTTTGCTGACGTCCCGGTGGTCCACATTCCGAGGGGGCCACCCGACCGGGCGCGTCACGAAGGTGCTCAGCATCGAGACCCCGCTCAGCAAGCCGGAGCTCCGCCTCGGGTTGTACTGCGAACCAGAGAGACCCGTGTGCCATGCGCTCGCGTTGGGTGAGAAAGCAGCCTTGCCGGTCTCTTTGCGGCCCTGAGCGTGCTGATGCTCGAAGCCATCGCGTCCCATTCGTGACGCTCTTGCTTTGCCGCCTCGAGCGCCACCGACCCCGCGCCGCCGAAGGCGCCCAGCGGCACAAGCCATGGGCCGGGCGACAGGCCGCACATGCGTCGACCGGGATGGCCTTGCAGCCGGTCCGATCGCCAACGTCGTCATGCGGATTGCCGTGTGTCGCGCCCTTTGGAGCGGTAGGGCGCTGGACGTCCTTTAAGTCTTCGCATCTCTTTGACAGCGAAGACGAACTTTGAGCGTTGGTGCGGTCGAGAGGACTCGAACCTCCACGCCTTGCGGCGCTAACCCCTCAAGCTAGTGCGTCTACCAATTCCGCCACGACCGCACGGCCCCCTATGGGAGCCCGCCCCTGTTAGCAAACCCAGGCGCCCGGAACAAGCGGTTCACCGCGACGCCCTTGCCCGGCGGCCAAGATGGCCTATGTGATAAGGGCATGGGCGCGTTGCCGGTGGTGCCGACCCGCTCGCCGAGCCTCGTCTGGCCGCAGCCCAGTCCGCATGCCCGTCCGCCTCCCGACCCCCCAAAGCGGGATCCATGAGCCAATGCCATCTGAGTTGCTCTCCGCGCCGATTGACTGGATGGCCACGCGAGACCCCGTTCCCTATGCGACCGCCTGCGCCTTTATGGCAAGGCGCGTCGAAGCGATTGCCACCGGGGCGGCGGGCGAAGTCGTCTGGCTCCTCGAGCATCCCTCCCTCTACACGGCCGGGACCAGCGCCAAGCGCGAACATCTCATTGAACCCGACCGCCTGCCGGTCTTTCGCAGCCCGCGTGGCGGCCAGTTCACCTATCATGGTCCCGGCCAACGCGTCGTCTATCTGATGCTCGACGTTCAAGCCCGTTTCGGCGACGTGCGCGCCTACGTCGCCGCCCTGGAGCAGTGGATCATCGCCGTCTTGGCCGAGTTCGGGGTCGCCGCGCAATGCCGCGAGGGTCTCATCGGCGTGTGGGTGAGGGGCAGGGATCGGCCCACCGAGTTCGCCAAAATCGCCGCCATTGGCTTGCGCTTGCGACGCTGGATCAGCTCGCACGGCGTCAGCCTCAACGTTGCGCCGGACCTTGACCACTTTGCTGGCATCGTGCCCTGCGGGCTCAACGAACCCGTGACGAGCCTCGCCCGCCTGGGCTGTCAGGCGTCCTTGGCCGAGGTCGACGCCGCCTTGCGATCCACCTTCGAGCCTCGCTTCGGACCTGTGCAAAACATCAAGCCGTGAGGAGCCGCCCGGCTCCTTCGCCGCTCCCCCGGCGATCGCCAGGAGCTAGTTAAGCCGATGAATGGACACAAAATAAAGGACGCCTTGCCACCCGATCTGAAACCAGGCAGCAGGCGCCAAGCTTTTGGGACGCTTACCCCTTCCCGGCGGGCCCGGGACCGGTCGCCGGAGCCGGCGCCGGCTGAGCCGGAGTATCGGGCCCCTCGTAGTAGAGGCTACCGTCCTCGATCGAGACGACGTCGTTTGCCTCAAGCAAGTACTCGTCGTCTTCGCTGTCGTTCAGACGAATGGTGCACCCTTTCGCGCAGATGCCATTCAGGGTCTGCGAAGGCTTCAGCACATGATCTGCCGTGGCATCGCCCTCGATGACCGTCACCTTGTGATCCTGCTCGTCGCGATTGGTGATCGACACCGCGTGGGCTGCGGTGCTGCTCAACAGAAGCGCAATCACCACGATCACACCGGCACAACGCATCTGACTGACTCGACGCTAAGGTGCACCCGGAGCCTTACTTCTTCTTCTTCTTCGCCGGCTTCTTCTTCGCAGCTTTCTTCGCAGTCTTCTTCGCCTTCATGTTCTTGTCCTTCCAGTGAATCACCCGAATCGAGTTCCGGGCGTCGTCAATGTGGAAATTTTCATGACATTCTACAAACGGATTTTTCCGCTGACGACTATCGATGATTTCGATAGATACATTTCAGCACCCATGCAGCAATGAATGCATAGCCGATGGACATTGCACTTGCACGCACTTTCCTGATGGTCGCGGAGACCGGCAGCTTCATCGACGCGGCTCGCAAGATGAACGTCACGCAATCGACGGTCAGCGCCCGTATCAAAGTGCTCGAAGAACAATTCGGCCGCTCGCTGTTTGAGCGTTCGCGCAACGGGGCGACGCTTACGGCGGCGGGCGAGCAGTTCCAGAAGCACGCACTGGCCTTGGTTCGACTATGGCAACACGCGCAGCTCGAGGTGGGCCTGTCGGGCCAACATCGCGACCACCTAGCGGTCGGCGCACAAGCCACGCTCTGGGACGGCTTTCTACTGAAGTGGATATCCTGGCTCCGGGATAACATTCCCGACATCGCCATCTCGGCCAGCGCCTCGCTTTCGGCCGTCATGATCCAGCGTCTGCTCGAGGGCACCCTCGATCTTGCCATCATGTACCGGCCCGGCCAGCCGCCCGGGCTCACCATCGAGCACCTGTTCGATGAAGAATTCGTGCTGGTCACGAGCAGTCCCGGCCGGCGCCGCCATTCCAATGATTACGTGTTGATGGATTGGGGCCCGGAATTTCACGCCGAGCACGCCGCCGCCTATCCCGACCTCACCAATACCAGCGTGCACCTGGACTTGGGCTCACTCGGTCTCGATTTTCTCTTGGCCAACGACGCCTCCGGCTACTTTCCACGGCGCCTTGTGCGCCAGCACCTGAGCCGACGCCGGCTGCGCATTCCAGCGCGCGCGCGCGCCTTCAGCTGTCCCGTCTACATGGTCTATCCCGAAACCCGCGACGAGGAGGCCTACGAGCCGATCCTCAAAGGTTTGCGCCGGGCCGCCGAACGCCTGATCTGAGGCCACCTCACACGGTGGGGCGCACCTCGAAGCCCGGCTGCGGCGCCTGCGTCTCGGGCAAGACTTTGACGAAATCGACGCGGGCCGACGGCGGACCTTGCTGGCAGCGCTTGAGCATCCGGGCGACCGCATCCGCGTCACCCGAAAAGACGGCTTCGACGCCGCCATCGCGCCGATTGCGTACCCAGCCATCAAGGCCGAGGTCGGTGGCCGCGCGCTCCGTCCAGTAGCGAAAGCCCACCCCCTGCACGTGACCTTCGAGACGCACGCGCACGGTACGCCGATCGCTCGCCTCCTCGGCCATGGCAACCTCACGCCGCTAGTACCCCAGCGCCATCCCATCCTTGCGCGGATCGGAGGCGCCGATCAGGACGCCCTGGGCACGGTCCAAGGCAACGACCTGCGCGCCACCCCACGGCAGCTCGCGCGTCTTAACCTTGTGACCCAAGGCTTCGAGCCCGGCCACCACCGCCGCCGGCACTGCCTCTTCCACCACCAGGGCATCGCCCTCGAAGAACACACGCGGGCAGTCGACGGCCTCCTGTAGATCCATCCCGTAGTCGAACAGGTTGCTCATCAGATAAACATGGCCCATCGGCTGGAAGTGCGCGCCCATGACGCCGAACGCGAGTGCCAGCGCCCCTGCCTCGAAGCCCATGGCGGGAATCAGGGTGTGCAGCGGGCGCTTGCGCGGGGCGATGGCGTTGGGGTGATCTGGCTCGAGGACGAAGCCCTCACCGCGGTTGTGGAAGTTCACACCCGTGCGATCCGTCACGATGCCCGAGCCGAAGTCGGCAAACAGCGAGTTGATGAAGGAAATCGCCATGCCCTTCTCGTCCACGATGGAAAAGCAAACCGTGTCGGAACCCGAGGGCTGCGGCATTGGCCCAAGCTCGGGCCGGCGCCGCTTGCGGTCGATACGTGCCACCAGGCCGTCGATCACGCGCGCATCGAGCAGATGGCCGAGCGGCACCTGGGCCGCATCGGGATCGGCCACAAAATGATCGCGCATGGCATAGGCCAGGCGTGCCGCCTCCATCAGCACGTGATAGCGCTCGATCGACACGCTGTCGCCGATCCGACCCAAGCGCTCAAGCATCTTGAGCAGGATCAGGGCAACCACACCGTGATTGCTCGGCGGTAGCTCGAACAGGTCTATGCTGTGGTAGCGCGTCGAGATCGGCTCGACATAGCTTGCCGACTGCGCGGCAAAATCCTCAAGCGTGTGCAAACCGCCGAGTTCGCTGAGCGTCGCCACCATGTCCCGGGCGACGTCGCCCGCATAGAAGCCCGCCCGGCCCTCCTTGGCGATGCGCTTCAGGGTTGCCGCCAGCGCCGGGAAACGCATCACCTCGCCGAGCCGCGGTGGGCGCCCTGTGGGCAGGAAATGCCGAGCCGCAGCCCGATGTCGGGCCAGTTTCGCGGCGCCGCGCGCCCAATCGACGCTTACACGTGGGGCCACGGCAAAACCCTGCTCGGCCATGGCGATGGCGGGCTCGAGCAGGCGGGCCAGCGGCATGCTGCCGTGATCTTCACACAAGCGACACCAGCCGTCGACGGCGCCGGGCACGGTGACGGCATGCACGCTGCTGGTTTCGATGCGGCCAATGCCCTTATTAGCATACCAGTCGGCGCTCGCGGCCGCCGGCGCACGTCCCGCGGCATTGAGCGCGAGCGGCACCTTCGCGCCCGGCTTGGCGATGAGCGCGAAACAGTCGCCGCCGATGCCGGTCATCGGACACTCCACCACCGCCAACACCGCGGCCGTGGCAATCGCCGCGTCGACCGCATTGCCCCCCTGGCGCAGGATCTCCATCGCCGTCAGGCTGGCAGCGGGATGGGAGGTAGCGCACATCGCCCGCCGCCCGTAAACCGCCGAACGCCCGGGGAAGTGGAAGCTGCGCATGGTGCTAGATGTCCTTGAGCCGGCTGGCGCCGTTGGCGCGCGACAGTCGATGAAAAGCCAAGCGTCCGCAAGTCCGATTGCGGGCGTCGGGGTATTAGACAAATTCCATGATCACCGCGTCGACGGCGAGGCTGTCCCCCGGCTTGGCCTTGATCGATTTCACCACCCCTTCGCGCTCGGCCCGTAGCACGTTTTCCATCTTCATCGCCTCCACGACACACAAGGCATCGCCGGCCTTCACGTCCTGGCCTGGGGCGACGTGGATGGTTTTGACCAGGCCCGGCATCGGACAGATCAGCAGCTTGGAGGTATCGGGGGCAAGCTTCTGGGGCATCAGATCGGCGAGGGCGGCCTCGCGCTCGGTATAGACATAAGCCTTGGCGCGCACGCCCCGGTAAGCGAGCTCGTAGCCATTGAGAATGCCGCGCACCTGCACGAACACGGGGGCACCCGCCACCGTGCCCTGCCAAACCGGCTCGCCCGGCCACCAGTCGGAGGCAAGTTCGAGAACTTTGCTGCCGGCACCGCTCGCAGCCAGGACGCTCACCTTGGTGGGCCCCACCAGGCCTCCTTCGACCTCCGCCGCAACGCGCTCGGCGTCGAGCTTGACGATCCGGCGCCGGGCGAAACGCACGCTCGGCCCCCCCATCTGGTCGGTGATCTCGCGCCGGCGTGCGTTGCCGAGGTGATCGATCGCCACCGCCACCGCGGCGAGCACCTCCAAGTCTTCGCCGGCGAGCGGCCGCGGCCTGAAGCCGCCTTTGAACTCCTCGGCGATAAAGCCGGTCGATAGCTGACCGCTGTTCCAGCGCGGGTGCTGCATCAGGGCGGCGAGAAAGGGAATATTGTGCTCGACGCCGTCGATGACAAAACCATCCAGCGCCTCCGCTTGCAGCGAAATGGCCTCCTCACGCGTCGCCGCGTGGCTGACGAGCTTGGCGATCATCGGATCATAGAACATGGAGATCTCGGCGCCCTCATAGACGCCGGTGTCGTTACGGATCGTACCCCTGGCGTCCTTGCCCTCACGCGGCGGCCGGTAGCGCGTCAGGCGCCCGATCGAGGGCAGGAAATTGCGATAGGGGTCCTCCGCATAGATGCGCGACTCCACCGCCCAGCCGCTTAGCTTCACGTCGGCCTGACGTAACGCGAGCTTCTCGCCGGCGGCGACCCGGATCATCTGCTCGACCAGATCGATGCCCGTAACCAACTCGGTCACTGGGTGCTCGACCTGCAGGCGCGTATTCATCTCCAGGAAGAAAAACGAGCGATCCTGCCCGGCCACGAATTCCACCGTGCCGGCGCTGTCGTAGCCGACCGCCTTGGCCAGCGCCACGGCCTGCTCTCCCATGGCCTTGCGCGTGCGCGCGTCAAGCAGCGGCGAGGGGGCCTCCTCGACGACCTTCTGGTTGCGCCGCTGGATGGAACATTCCCGCTCGCCCAGATGGATGACAGTGCCATGCTTGTCGCCCAGCACCTGGATCTCGACGTGGCGCGGATTTTCGATGAATTTTTCGAGAAACACGCGATCATCGCCGAAGCTGGCCTTGGCCTCCGAGCGCGCGAGCGCGAAGCCCTCCTCGGCCTCCTGCGGCGAATAGGCCACGCGCATGCCCTTGCCGCCGCCGCCCGCCGAAGCCTTGATCATGACGGGATAGCCGATCTCGGCGGCAATCCGCACCGCCTGCTTGGCATCGCCAATCTCGCCGAGATAGCCGGGCACGGTGGAGACCTTGGCACGCGCCGCCGCCTTCTTGCTCTCGATCTTGTCACCCATGGCGGCGATCGCCTTGGGGTTCGGGCCGATGAAAACGATACCTGCCCGCTCCAAGGCGAGGGCAAAGGCTTCGCGTTCCGACAGGAAACCATAGCCCGGGTGCACGGCCTCGGCACCGGTCTGGCGACAGGCCTCAACGATCTTGTCGACCAGCAGGTAGGACTGGGCGGCAGGGGGCGGGCCGATGGCCACGGCCTCATCCGCCATGCGCACGTGCAGGCCGTCCCGGTCGGCGTCCGAGTAGACGGCCACCGTCTTGATGCCGAGCTTGCGCGCGGTTTTGATGATCCGGCAGGCAATTTCGCCGCGATTGGCAATCAGTAACTTTTGGAACATGAACGGCTACCATCCCGGCGACGTCGAAGGCGGCACTCCCTCTCGAGGACCGATGATAGGGGCAAAGGGCGGCCGCACGATAGGGGATGTCGAGCCGCAGTTTCGCGATCCAGCGCCGCCGCATCGGGCGTAAAAAGACAGCGCCTTGCGGCCGCCGGCGACGGCCCGCCGCCGTGACCTCAGGCCGCCACCGTTGCCGCCCGCTGCAGGATGTCGCTGAGACGCGGATCGATTGCCGGACTTTCGGCCTTGAGGAACATGAGCAAGGAGCGCTCATTGGCCGACAGTTTACCATCCCGGCCGATGCGGTCGGCGAGCCAGCCAACCTCGGTCGACGTGATGGTCTCGTGCGTAATGATCTCGATTTTTTGTTGCGTCAGTCGGGCGATCGCGTGCTCCTCGCCGCTCTGCTGGCGATAGCCGCCGAACAGGTTCTTGCGGCCGCCGGTCATACCGGCGAGCACCGCATCGATGCTGAGCTCGCCGCGCCGCTCCAACCAGGCATCGCGCACTAACGCCACCGCGCGCGGCGGGGCGGCATAGCCGCAGGCGCCGAGGACACAGTTGGCGATGGCCTTGACGAACAAATCGCTCCAGCTCGGGTGATTGTCGGCCGCCGCCGTTGCCGCATCGATGTCGAACAGCACCTCGGCTTCCGCCCGCGTCACCGCGATGTTGCCGTCGCCGCCGAAGCTGTAGAGAATACGGCGCAAGAGATCGACGTCGGCTTCGCTGACGCTGGTCGCCCCGCGGGCCTTGCCGACGCGCAGCGGTCCCGCGTTGTCGATGATGGCCTCCCTGACCTGGTCGAGGGCGAAACGCACCAGGCTTTGCGGCACCCAGCGCGCCTTGTCGAGCACATTGAGCAGCAGTTCGAGCTCGGTCTTGCTGCCAATCCGCCCGTCCTTGGCGATGCGCCGGATCAGCCAGTCGGCGTTTTCGGTGGTGAGATAGCCCTGCGGCTCGGCCTGATCGACAATGTAGTCGGTGATGGTCTCGATGAAGCAATCGGCCCAAGCCGGATCCTGGATCGGGCAGGCGTCGTTGAGGGCCAGGATGGTTTCGGCTTCCTCGGCGCTGATCGAGCCGTCCTCGTAATAGCTACGGCGCAGCTTCCAGACGTCTGCATCTTTGATGCTACCCCGCGCCTTGATTTCCGGGACCGAAACCGCGCTCAGTACGCCCATGGCAAACCCCCAACTGATAGCCGAGGGCAGGCTAAGGCCTGAGGGTTACCATCACGCTAACACCCGCTCCTTTTTGCACACTTCTGGCCGCGGCAGCGCGGTGGCGAAAACGGCGGCCGCCTCGCAAGGCGGCCGCCAGGCTCGGGACAGGTTCGAGCCCTTGCTATCAGTTGTGGCTCAAGCGGTTCACGAGCGCGTTGTGGCGTGACTGGGCCATGGCAATCTTTGCGCGCTCCCACGGGGTCACGTGACCGTCTGCCCGGGCTTTGGCCTTGATCACGTTGAGCTGATGCTGACTGCGGGCGATCGCGGCATGCTCGGCCGGGGTGATTTTGCCGTAGCCATGTCGGTAGGGAGCGGCCTCGGCCGGGGCGGCCAGCAGCAAGCCCGACAGCAGGGCGCCGGCGCAAGCACTGAGAATTAGGCGGTCCATGACGTCAACTCCTTCTCATGATCATCCCACTCTGAAGCTACCGGGTTGGGGCTCGGCAGTGGTGGGCTTACAGGGGGAAAAACGCTCCGAGCGCTGCCGATCCGTTCGTTAAAAATGCGCAAGGGAGCCCGCTCGTCCGTGCGTCGAGATGAATGGACGTTCAGCCCGTTGGCTTGCGCCATGCCTCGCCGGAAGCGCGCCTGTTCTGCTCCTGGTTGTTGTCCTGGTTGTTTGCTTGGTCCGCCCGACCTGGCGCGCAACCTTCAGGGGGTGGCGAGGGTAGCAACGCGCCCCGCCGCCCGGCGCAGCGCCGCTGTCCGACCCCGCGCCGCAGCAATCCCCAAGGCCTCGCTGGCTCACAGAGGAATGTTGTCGTGCTTCTTCCAAGGATTCTCGACGGTCTTGTTGCGCAGCATGTTGAGCGCGCGGCAGATGCGCCGTCGCGTCGAGCGCGGCAGGATCACTTCGTCGATATAGCCGCGTTCCGCCGCCGCGAACGGATTGGCGAAGCGGTCCTGGTACTCCTTGATCCGCTGGGCAATCTTGTCGGCGTCAGCGAGCTCGGCACGATAGAGGATTTCCACGGCACCCTTTGGCCCCATGACGGCGATCTCGGCCGACGGCCAGGCATAGTTGACATCGCCGCGGATGTGCTTGGAGCTCATCACGTCATAGGCACCGCCGTAGGCCTTGCGCGTGATCACGGTCACCTTGGGCACCGTTGCCTCGGAAAAGGCGAACAGCAGCTTGGCCCCGTGCTTGATCAGGCCCCCGTACTCCTGCGCCGTGCCGGGTAGAAAGCCCGGCACGTCGACGAAGGTCAGGATCGGGATGTCAAAACAATCGCAGAAGCGCACAAAGCGGGCGGCCTTGCGCGAAGCATCCGAATCCAGCACGCCCGCCAGCACCAGCGGCTGGTTAGCAATAATACCGACCGTGCGCCCCTCCATGCGGGCAAAACCGGTGACGATATTGCGCGCGTAGGCGTCCTGAATTTCGAAGAAATCGCCCTCGTCGATGATCTTAACGACCAGCTCCTTGATGTCGTAGGGCTTATTGGGATTGTCGGGGATCAAGGTATCGAGCGAGGCTTCGATGCGGTCCGGGCTGTCTTTGGTCGGCAGCACCGGCACGCCCGATCGGTTGTTGGCGGGCAGAAAATCCATCAGCCGGCGCATCTGCAGCAACGTCTCGACGTCGTTGTCATAGGCCCGGTCGGCAATCGAGGACTTGGTGGTGTGGATCTTGGCGCCGCCCAGTTCCTCCGCCGTTACCGTCTCGTTGGTCACGGTCTTCACCACGTCCGGGCCCGTCACGAACATGTAGCTCGTGTCCTTGACCATGAAGATGAAGTCGGTCATGGCCGGAGAGTAGACATCGCCGCCGGCGCACGGCCCCATGATGACGGAGATCTGGGGGATGACGCCGGAAGCAAGCACATTGCGCAGGAAGACCTCACCATAGCCGCCGAGCGCGGCCACGCCCTCCTGAATGCGCGCCCCGCCGGCGTCAAACAAGCCAATGATGGGGGCCCGGTTCTGCAACGCCATGTCCTGGATCTTGGTGATCTTCCTGGCGTGCGCCTCTGACAGGGAGCCGCCGAAGACGGTAAAGTCCTTGGCGAACACATAAACGACGCGACCGTTGATCGTGCCCCAGCCCGTGACCACGCCGTCGCCGGGGATCTTGATCTTTTCCATGCCAAAGTCGGCGCAACGGTGCTCAACATACATGTCGAACTCTTCGAAGGAGTTCTCATCCATGAGCAGCTCGATGCGCTCGCGCGCGGTGAGCTTGCCGCGCTTGTGCTGCGCCTCGATGCGGGCGCGGCCACCGCCGAGACGCGCTTCGGCTCGCCGGCGCTCCAGTTCGTCGAGAACTTCCTTCATGGCCGCGGCCCCGATATTGCAACGCACAAGCTGACGAGGGCATAGCATGGGCTGGCGGCCCCGCAAACCGCGGGCGCGCCGCACGCCGGCAGGCTAGGCCGATGCACAAGCGTCCGCGACCGCAGCAACCAAGTCGCCGATGAGCTCACCCGCTTCCACTTCGATGATGCCATCGCCCTCACAGAAACCGGGGCGATGCGGCCCGTCTCGGCCGCGAACGACAGAACCTTCGTTCCGCCCGCACAGGAGACCCACCATCCGAGCCTTGGCGGCGGCCGAGGGGGTGCGACCCAGCCCCGTTTCGCCCGCCGCCGCCCACAGCCCCTGGGCGGCAACGACGCGTGCAAGCGCGCGATCGATCGTCGCCTTCGGCGACAGCGGCATCTTGAGTTGCATGGCACGATCCGGTCGCGATGGGCGCCCGCCATCGCTCTTAACGCGAGATCGTTAACGTCTCATCAAGCCCACCCGACAGCGTGAACAAGCGGCTCGCCGCCTGCATCTGGCACCAGTGTCGATCACGGCGCGCTTTGGCCACGCTGTCGACGCCCCACTTCTCTGCCTGGAAATCCTCATCGATATGCGCCGCCGCCCAGGCTTCGGCGCAGGCGAGGCGGCCCTCGGCATGCGCCACCGTCAGCACCGCCGAGCCCAACAGCGTCGTCATGGCATGCGCGGCCGCCAGCGCGAAGGCATCGAGCCGCCGCAACCATTGAGCTAGGGCCGCGCCGGCAGCCGCGGGCTGCGCGACGGGCACGATGCCGGTGGTGACGGTAAGCTTGATGCCGAGCGCGGTTTGGCACCAATCGAGCACCGGATCCCAGGCCTCGGCCTGCCGCCGCACCAACTCGCTGGGATCGGCGGCGCGATAGCAGACAAGATCGCTGCCAAGGTAGTTGACAATGTCGGCGCCCACCTCGGCTTGTCGGCTCGACAACGCCGTCGATGACGGAGTTGGTCAGACGCGTCAACGGCATGCTTTCGGGATCGATATGCTCGCGCTGCGCCTGCCATTCCGCGGCAATCGCCGTCGCCAAGGCGGGCGTGGGGACGACAAACCGGCCTTTGGCCGGCGTGCGGAGCTCTTTGCCATCGAGCAGGACACGGTAGACTTGCGACGGCTGTCGGCTTGGCGCGACGGTGGGATCGATGCGGGCAATCCTCACCGTTTGATAAAATCGCCGCGGTAGCGCGCCGCCTTGGCCCGGCGTCTTGGGAATGCCTTGCTCGCCGTTGGGCCGCCTCACGCCGGCGCCCCCAACGGTTCGGCGATGGCCGCCAGCAGCTCCTCGCTCGAGTTGACGACCCGCTCCGCCCCCGCTTGCAGGAGCCTCGCCGGTTCGTGATAGCCCCAGCCGACACCGACGCCGCGGACGCCGGCATTCAGCGCCATCTCCATGTCGTAGGTGGTGTCGCCCACCATGGTGGTGGTTGCGGCATCGGCGCCGACTTCGGCCATGGCCTGCAAGATCATTGACGGGTGGGGCTTGGAGGGGTGATCGTCGGCCGTTTGGATGGTCAGGAAGTGTGCGGACCAACCCTCGCGCTCGAGTATGCGGGCAACGCCCCGGCGTGACTTGCCGGTCGCCATGCCCAACACGAGGTCGCCCCGGCGCGCCAGCGTCGCCACCAGTGCCCCCACGCCGGCAAACAAGGGATCGTGCAGCGCCGCCTCGCGGGGTCGGGCCGGAAAGTCCATGCGATAAAGCTCGGCCAGCTCGGCCTGCACGCTTGCCGGCTGCTCGGGGGCGAGCACGGCGAACACCTGCGGCAGGGACAGACCAACGATGCCCAGGATCTCGGCGCGGGCCGGTACCGGCAAAGCCATGGCGGTGAAGGCATGAGTCATAGCCGCGCAAATTTTGTGCTGGCTGTCGACCAGCGTGCCGTCGCAATCGAAGATGATAAGCTGCATGGGCGACTTTCAGACAGCCTCGTCCGTCACGGGCGAGGTCACCACCAGGAAGACGAGATCGACCAAGCCGGAATTTTGGATGGCGTGCGCGACCCCCGGCGGCAGATAGATGACGTCGTGCCTCCGCACCACGTGCTTTTTGCCGTCGATATCCATCAGGCCTTCGCCCTCGAGCACGTGATAGATCTGCTCCTGCACTTGGTGGGCATGCAGCTCGACGTAGGCCATCGGCTGATACAGCGAAATGCGATAGTCAAGATGCCGCGAGCCGGCCGTTTGCGGCATCACCAACGGTTTGGACAGCGCACCCCCGAAATGATTGGGGAACTGCTGCCAGGGCACCTCGGCGATGTTGCGGATGAGGACGCACGGCTTGGCTTGGGGCATTACACTCAGTGCTCCACTTGGTGGCACCGGGCCCGACGGCTGCCCGATCGGGTGCCGGTGGGCGGACCATGCGCGAGCCCGACGCCAGCGTCAATGTGCACGGACAGCGCGGGCGGGGCTCGCGCGAGCCTGGGCACGGGGCTCGGCGCTTGGGCTATGCCTTGCACCCGTTCGCCGACTTGGCCGGCTATACATGGCAGGCTACTTGGCGGGCACCGGCTCGCCGGGGAGCCAGCGCCGCCCAAAGGCCGGCTCGCGATGGGGCGTCGGCGGCAGCTGCCAAGTGCCCGTCGCCGGCGGGCGCACCTCGGCGTCGACGTGCACGTCCAGCAGGAAGGGCTGGTTGGCCCCAATGGCATGCTCAAGCGCGCCCTTGAAGTCCTGCGAGCGGGTGACCGTGGCCGCCGCAACGCCGCTGGCCTTGGCCCAGGCCGCAAAGTCCGGGTTGTAGGGCGTGTTGTTGGCCCCCTGATGGAACATGGTACCGAGCTCTCGGCCACCGAACATGCCGAGCTGAATGTCGCGGATCGACGCCCAGCCGAAGTTGTTCCAGATCACCCACACCACGGGAATGTCGTACTCCACCGCCGTCAACAGCACGTGCGGCACCATGCTGAAAGAGCCGTCGCCGGCGATGGCAACGCAGGGCCGCTCCGGCGCCGCCAGCTTGGCGCCCAACACACCCGCCGCGCCGAAGCCCATCCCGGAGAAGCCCCAGGAATTGAGCATGCTCTGGGGGCGTCGGGCCTGCCAGAACTGCATGAACCAGTTGTGGTTGACGCCAACATCGCAGGCGAGCACCGCGTCCGCCGGCAGCACCGCCTGGCAGTCCGCCACCACGCGCTCGGGACGGATCGGGGTGGCGTGGAGCTCGAAGTTTGGTCGCGTGTAGGCCTCCCACGCCGCCGTCCAGTCCTTGATCGCGGCATGCCAGGCCTTGAGGGCGCCGCTGGGCCGGGCAGGACGCTGCGGGAGCTCGGCCAAGACTTGGCGCAGGAAGGTGCGCGCGTCGGCGAGAATGCCGAGGTCGGGTGGGTAATTGCGCCCGAGTTCCTCCCAGTCAACGTCGACGTGGATCAGCTTGGCGTGTGGGAAGTTCCAGGAATAGCCAGGGATCCATGAGGACGCCGAGCGATCATCAAAGCGTGCGCCGATGGCCAGCACCAGATCGGCGCGTCGACCGGCCTCATTGGCGGGATAGGCGCCATTGCGACCGATGAAGCCCAGCGACAGGGCCTGCGCCATGTCGAACGCGCCCATGCCATTGGGCGAGGAGATCACCGGCAGCTCAAGGGTCTTGACCAGGAGGGTCAGCTCCGCGCTCGCCTCCGAGAGCGTGACGCCGTGGCCGATGAACAGCACGGGGCGCTGGGCGGCGAGCAGCATGTCCAGGGCTGCCGCAATCTGTTCGGGCGCAGCACCGCTGCGCTGAGCGCCATGCGCCGGCGCCGCCGGCGGCACCTCCACGTCATCTTCTTCCTGGAAGAGATTGAAGGGCACATCCAGATTGACCGGCCCCGGTCGTCCCGACAGCATCGCCGTCATCGCCTGGCGCAAGGCCAGCGGCAACATGTCGACGCGGGTCGGCTGGAAGCTCTTTTTCACGACCGGCCGGATGATGTTGGGAAAATCCGCCTGAAAGTGCCGGTTGATCTCCTGAAATGGGCTGCGATTGAACTGCTGGGTCGGGACGTTGGCGGTAATCGCCAGCAGCGCCGAGGAATCCGACAGCGCCACCTGCAGCGGCATGACGATATTGCAGGAGCCGGGACCGCACGAGGTCAGCGTCGCCACCGGTTCGTGGCGCACCCGAAAGTAGGCGTCCGCCATATGCGCCGCCACCTGTTCGTGGCGCGGCGACACCAGTTTGATGTGGCCGCGCGCCTGATAGAGCGCATCGAGCATGCCGACGTTGCCGTGCCCGCAAATGCCGAACACGTAGGGGATCTTATTCTTGATCAGATACTCGGCGATCAGCTCGCCACCCTTCATGCGCGCCATTTCCCGATGCTCCTGCTGAGGCGCCTAACGCCGGGTGCCGCCGCCCAGCGCCAGCGCATCATAGGGTGAATGCGCCTTCGGGCAACGCGAAAGGGCCCCGCACCTCGCTGGGCGTGCAACCCTGCAAGCCGCGCAGGTTCGGCTGATCGACTACTTGCCCGGCGCCGGCTTTGCCTTGGATGGGGATTGCGGGGTTAGCGGGGGGGTGACTGGAAAGTCCACATAGGCGGCGTCGACGAACGGCTCCTGACGCAAATCTTGAATAATCTTGGGGGTCAGCGCGGCGCCGAGGCTTTTGGGCGCTCGCCTCGGAGCAACGCGGGGGGCAAGGCGAAGAATGTCGAGACCCTTGTTGAATTTGACGATCCGCAGTTTGTATTTGTCGCGCAGCGTGGCCATCGCCGCATCGCGTTCCGCTTTGCTGAGCCCGACTTTGAACTGCACCGCATAGTTCATGCCCGCCAAGGCCCGCAGCCCGGACCGCGACTGGGCGGCGCGGCGTTTGACTGCCGGGCTGCCCAGCGGCAAGCCCGCGACATGGCGCCGTCGCTTGCTCGGCCGCGGCGGGCTCTCCTGCCAGCCCGGACAGACAATGAGGTGCGCCGGTTCCGCGGCGCGCTGGGTCGCGAAGCCCGCGCTGGCGTGGGCGCCGCGGCGCGACCGCTCGCTATCGGCCCGGGACGAAGCGGTGAGCGCAGGGCTCAGCAGGAACGCCACCGCGGCCGCAAACAACAACGCGTGCACTCGACCGTCTCCCGTTTCTCTCCACCGCGAGCCCCGCGGCTAGTCTAACAGATTGCGCAGGCTCGGCGAGAGCAGGCTGGCGCCGCCCCCGCCCGGGCCGAGGGCCTCGCGGGGGAACCGCAAAAGCGGTTAATAGCCTTCCTTCAGCAGCGGAAAGGCCGCGTCCAGCCAGGGCCGACCGAGAGGCGGGACCGGGTCCAGGTAGGAGGCGTCCAGCTCGGCGAACGACCGCACTCCCAGCAGACCCAGGCAGCGCGTCGCCTCGTCTTGCAGGAGCTCGAGCATGCGCACCATACCGTCGACTTCCCCCGCTGCCGCCGCCAGACCTTGGAGGCGGCCGATGCCGACGGCGGCGGCGCCAAGCGCCATGGCTTTGACGATATCGCTGCCGCGCATGAAGCCGCCGTCGACGATGACGGCGGCGCGACCGGCCACGGCATCGACGACCTCCGGCAAGACGGCGAGCCCGCCCTTGCCATGGTCGAGCTGGCGGCCGCCGTGGTTGGAGACGTAGATACCTTCGATGCCATGCTCGACGGCGATATGCGCGTCTGCCGCCGTGGCGATGCCCTTCAGGATGATGGGGATCTTGAATTTGCTTTTAATGCGATCGACGTCGGCCCAGGTGAAGCGGGCCTGATAGTTCTCCGAGGTGGTGCGCCGACGCGCCGTTGTCAGGTAGCGCTTGGCGATGTCCCGCTCGCGCCGGCCGTAGTAATCAAGATCGACGGTCAGGCAAAGCGCGACATAGCGCTGGGCAATCGCACGCTCGACGTAGTCATCCACCCAGGCTGCATCACCGCGCACGTAGAGCTGGAACAGCTTGGGGTGCGGATTGGACGCGGCGACGGCCTCGAGCCCCGGCGCACAGGCCGAGCTCAGCATATGCAGCGCACCGAAGCCCGCGGCCGCCAGCGAGGGCGCAATCCCCCCATCCTTGACCATGTCCTGCATCGAGCCGATCGGCGCCAAAATGACGGGCAAGCGCAGCTCTTGCCCAAAAAGTGTGCTGCGGGTACTGACGTTTTCGACATTGCGCAGCACGCGCGGCCGAAACGCGAGGGCATCGATGGCCGCCCGATTGCGCTCGAGCGTGGTCTCGGTTTCGGCGCCGCCCATCAAATAGTCCCAGGTCTCCTTGGTCAGGTTGCGTTTGGCCGGCGCCACGAACTCGTGCAGGGTTTCGAAGCTCGTCGTCACGGATGCCTTGTCGTGCATGCTCTCAGCTGCCACCATTCTCTCAGCGTTCCTTATTCTCTCAGCGCCCCATTCCCTCAGCGCCCCCAAGTGCCCCTAAAGTGCACTGTGCCGCGACCGAGCCGCAATCGCGACCGCGGCCACGCGCTTAACTTCAAGTGTCCTGCCAACATAGCCAATCGCAGCCGCGCAGGCGACGCACAATTCGCCTCGCTCGCAACGGCTTGTGGTTCACGCGGCGGGCTGGTCTGGCGCGGGCTCGCGCAACAGCGCCTCGATGCCGGCGCGATCGACGGGAAGGCGCGAAGCAAGGGCGCGCGCACCGCCCTGTCGAGCGCCAAGGCCGCCACGCTGCCCCGCATCGGTGCCAGATCGTGCACCTTGAGACTTATTTGCGACAAATGGCTCTCCACGCGCGCGGCCACCTCGCTGCGACCGTCGGGCAGACCACCCTGCCAGACGCCGAGCGCGGCAAGCGTGCGCGCCAGCCCAGCCCCGTCCGCCTTGGCCACGGCCTCGAGCCGGACCCAGGCGCGCATGAACGCTTCCTCGGCCGGAGTATCGACAGGCTCGGCCGCCAGCAGGGCCGCGCCCGCCCACAAGATGCGCTCTCGACGCGCTTTGGCGATGCGCAGCGGCCGCACGTGTTCCAGGTCGACGCCGATGGCCGCACCGCGGGTGAGGCCGATCAGCGCGGCCTCCTCGCCCTACGCAAGGCTGAACTCGACACCGGCGCCTCCGGGCAAGCGGGGCTTGGCGCCGAGCGGACGTTCAAGCTCCGCCGCGCACCCCGGTCCCGAGCGCGCGCTCAAGCAAGACGCGCAGGGCGACATGCGCCATGAGCCGCGTTTGTCGCACCGCTGCATCCTTGCGCGCCAGGATGGCGGCGCGCTCACGCGCCCCCAGGCGCGGCGCCTCCTGCTCCAGGCCTTCCAGCGCCGCCGCCGAGCGGGCAAGATCGACAAGCCACACCTCGGCCACTTTCGCTGCGCGGGTGTCTTTCACCATCATGCGCGGGGGCCCACCGGCTCGAACGGCGCAAAGGTCATGGGGAGGCCACTTAGGCCAGAAGGCCTCCCGCTGGCATGCCGACGGGCGGATCGCTGCCCCGCTGCCCGCGTCATGGGGGCGCTTTTCCCGCTAGCTGCGGGAGGCGGCGCGCTTCTCGCGCTGGCCGCTCGCGCGGCGGACCGCGCCGGTGCGCAAGATCTCCGCGCAGGCGTCGAGTTCGCCCGCTATTTTTTGCAGCGTGCGCACTTGTAAGGGGGAAAGCAGCAGGGGTTTGGCGGCCAACGCCCCCTCCGCCGGCGCGGCTACCCCGGTGCGCGCGGCAACCATGGCGCCGGTCAGCTTCACCTGTTCGATGCCTTGCTCGCGCAGGATCTTCTGCACCCCCTTGATGGTGTAGCCGGCGTTTTGCAAAAGATCGCGGATGCCGCGCAACAGCTCAACGTCGGTCGGGCGATAGAGGCGCCGGCCGCCACCACGCTTCATGGGCCGCACTTGCGGAAACTTCTGCTCCCAGAACCGCAGCACGTGCTTCTTGACCGCGAGTTCCTTGGAGACCTCACCAATATTCCGAAACGCCTCGGTAGCCTTCGGCACGATCAGCCCCCGCTGAAACTGCAATGGACAACTTATTCGGCGGCTCTGCGCCGTAGCAATCCAGAGTTAATGCGATCCTTCATGATATTGCTCGGGCGGAAAACCAGAACCCGGCGCGGCGTGATCGGCACCTCCTCCCCGGTCTTCGGATTGCGCCCGACGCGCTGGCCCTTCTTGCGGATGCCGAACGAGCCGAACGAGGAGAGCTTGACGGCATCGCCGGCCGCCAGCGTGGTCGAAATCTCTTTTAAAATAAGTTCGACGAGCTCCTGGGATTCGTTGCGCGGCAGGCCTACCCTCTGCACCACCGCCTCGGCGAGATCCGCCCGTGTGAGTGTTTTGCCACCCATGAAATACGCCCCTCCCCAACACTTTACCCACGTTCGATGCTAGCCGCGCCGAATTTAGGGGTCAACATCAACAGGCTGAAATTGCACATATAAATGAGGATGGTGTGGCTTTTACCACCGCACCAGGGCGGCCCCCCAGGTAAATCCCCCGCCCATCGCCTCCATCAGCACCAGCCGACGCTCCTTGAGGAGATGGTCCTCAAACGCCTGATTAAGCGCCAGCGGAATGGAGGCGGCCGACGTATTGCCGTGCTTGGCAAGGGTAATTACCACCTTCTCGGCCGGTATCTCGAGCCGCTTGGCGATGCCTTCGAGAATGCGGCGGTTGGCTTGGTGCGGCACGTAGAGATCCACCTCATCGGGCGCGTAACCGGCCGCCACTAAGGTTTCTTCCATGATGCTGGAGATCTTCTGCACGGCGTGGCGGAAGACTTCACGTCCGTTCATGCGCAAGTGTCCCGTGGTCTTGGTCGAGCCCGGACCACCGTCGACGTACAGCAGGTCCTCGAAGCGTCCATCGGAGCGGATGCGGGTGGCAAGAATGCCGCGATCGTCGCGGTTGCCGAGCTGGGTCTGCGCCTCCAGCACCACCGCCCCCGCCCCATCGCCGAACAAGACGCAGGTGCCGCGATCCGTCCAATCCAAGATGCGCGAGAAGACCTCCGCGCCGACGACGATGGCGCGCTTGAACTGTCCGGTGCGCAGAAAGTTGTCGGCGACGGCCAAGGCATAGATGAAACCCGAGCAGACCGCCTGCACATCGAAGGCGGCACCCTTGGTGACGCCAAGGCCCGCCTGAATGCGCACCGCCGTCGCCGGAAAGGTGCGATCCGGGGTGGCGGTGGCGCAGACGATCAGGTCGACGTCGACCGGATCGACGCCGGCGCGCACCAGCGCCTGGCGCGCCGCGGCGATTCCCAGATCCGAGGTCAGCTCGTCATCGGCCGCAATATGCCGTTGCTCGATGCCGGTGCGCTCGCAAATCCAGCTGTCGCTCGTGTCGACCAGGCGCGAGAGGTCGTGATTGCTCAGAACCTTTTTCGGCAGATAGGCGCCGACACCGCAAATCACGGCTCGAATGAAGGCCACGTCTCACCTCGTCCACGTCTCATTCCGGCCGGCAACGGGCCACCGGGGGTAAACCTCCGCACCACCAAGCCTAAGGGCGAACATCATGAAGTCTTACGGGCCGCCTCGACCTCGTGCAGGTTGCCGTGGAAGGCATCCAAATCAGCGGCCAATCGTTCGAGAACGTTGCTTTCCACCATCTGATAGCCGACGTTGATGGCGCTGGCATAGCCAAAGACGTCGGTGCCGCCATGGCTCTTGATGGCGATGCCGTTGAGCCCCAAGAATGGGCCACCATTGAGCCGCCCGGGATCCATGCGGTCCTTGAGCGCGCGCAGGCCGCGCGCGGCGAATAGGGCGCCGATCCGCGCGCTCCACGAACTCCTCAGCGCCTCGCGCACGTAGGCCGCCATCTGCCGCGCCGTACCTTCGGCGGTCTTGAGCGCCATATTGCCCGCGAAGCCCTCCACCACCACCACATCGGCGACGCGCTGCCCGATCTGGTCGCCCTCGACGAAACCGCGATAGTCGATTTGCAGATCGGTCTGCTTGAGCCAGGCGTGCGCCTGGCGCACCTCCTCGATGCCCTTGATCTCCTCTACGCCGATGTTGAGGAGGCCGACGCTCGGGCGCTCGACGTGAAACAGCGCCCGCGCCATTGCCGCACCCATCAGAGCATAGTCGGCGAGCTGGCGCGCGGTGGCGCCGATGTTGGCGCCCAGATCCAACACAATGCATGGCTTGCTGATGGTCGGCCACTGACCGGCGATGGCCGGGCGCTCGATCCCCGGCATGGTTCGCAGGCATAGCTTGGCCATCGCCATCAAAGCCCCGGTGTTGCCGGCCGAAACCATGCAGTCGGCCTCACGCTTCTGCACCGCCTCGAGCGCCAGCCACATGCTCGAGCCGCGCCCGCGGCGCACCGCCTGGCTCGGCTTATCCTGCATCTCCACGGCAATGTCGGTGTGCACGATGGAGGCCCGCGCGCTGAGCTCCGGGTGGGCCGCGAGTTCGGCCTCGATGCGCGCGCGCGCGCCGAAAAACACAAAGCGCAGCTCGGGTTGGCGCTCGAGCGCCAGGGCCGCGCCCGGCACCACGACGCCCGGACCGCCATCCCCACCCATCGCATCGAGCGATATCGTGCGCGGCCTTGTCATGACCCGTTCTTGTCTACCTTGATTGACGTGGCTCCAGTGCCGGGCCAGCAGGGTCTCAGCAAATTGATCAACGCGAGGCCGCCAAACCGCTCGACCATAGCCGGTTGCCGCCGCGAAACAATACATTTTCGCAGGCTTGACTGCGTTGCGAAAGCCACCCCTGACCGCCGCTGCTTGCCCCTCACCGCTTGCCCTTGAGATTTGCCAGCACGGCAAAGGGACTTTCCGGCTTGTCCCCCTGCGGCGTCGACAGCGGGCCCTCGAAAACCGCACCCGGCAGGCGCGGAAACGGATCGATGGCCGCGGCGAGGCTTTCAAACACAATGCGACCGACGTCTAGGCTGCCGCCCATGATCGCCTCGGGATCGGGCTCGCCGTTGAGCGCCACCTGCCCCTTGGCGGGTTCGGGCATGGCCTCCGGGGGCCAATAGGTCGCCGCGTAGGTCTCGGCAATCTCGCTCCTGACGGGCTCAAGCGTGACGACGCAGCTCTGCTCGAGGACGGCCTTGAGCTCGCCCGTGAGCTGGTAGCGACCAAGGCTCAAAGGGGTGATCTGATAACGCGCCTGCAGTTGCGGCAGGTCGACAAGATCGAGGGCGGCGGCGACCGCCGCGCGCTCCTCCAAATCGGCCGTGCGCTCGACGGAAAGGCCCGTCGCGGGAATGTCGTCGACCAAATGGTCCCAGCTGAGCTCGCCTGCCATGCCGTGTCTTGCTCTTTATCGCCGCTCAATCTTGCTCTTTATCCTGCGTTTTCGCCCCGCCGCGGCCTCGCTGCGGGGTCGGAACGGGCCAGCCCAACCGGCCCGCCAACAGCGCACGAGCAGGCTGGCCGCCGATGCCATCGGCGGCCTCAAGCATGTAGTGTGCGATCCGCTCCGCGTCCAATCCGCCGGCCGAAACAAGGTAGGCCAGTTGCGCCTCGAGCGCGCGCAGCAAGAGCGCCGGCTGCCGCGCCGCAAGCGGTCCACGATAGGCCTCATGGCGGTCGAACAGGGCCGCGGCGGCGCGTTTGATTTCCCTCGGCACGGCAAGGTCGCCAAAGGTCATCTCGCGCATGTTGGCGTCCATGTCGGCGATGAAGGCTTCGCTCAAGGCCCGCGCCAGCGTGCCACCCTCCCGGCCCTCTTGGCTCAGCCGGGCGAGGACCAGGGAGACGTGCACCACCAGCATTTCGAATCGGCCCTCAACCGTATCCGGCACGCCCCAGGCCGTATAGAAGGTGGGCATGCGCGCCTGCGTCACAATCGAGCCATAAAGCTCGCGTGCATTTCGGTGCCGGTGCGATCGTCTCGATAGCCAGGCCAACATAGCAACAAGGCTGCTCCGGGCTGAGGTTTGCGACCGCCGCAGACAAGGGGCCCAAGGCTCTGCCAGCGTTGCAAATAAAACGTTCTTGCGTTAGGCCACGGCTTGGGCTCTGCAGTCAATTCTCATGAGGAACGCTCAACCATGCGCTCTGGCCGTCCAGCGCAGCAAGCACGGGCCAACGGCGTCGGCCCGAGGGGGACGGCGTGCAAGCCATGGCTGCGCCCGACGGCGCTCGGCCTCCTGATCGCGCTGGGCTTGAGCGCCTGCGCCGAGACGGTGACCAAACGCGGCCATCAGTTTCATGATAACGATCTCAAGCAGATCCAGTCGGGCATGAGCCAGGAGCAAGTGAAGACGTCGCTTGGCACGCCCACCACCACGGCCGCGGTCGGCTCGGGAACGGCCTACTACTATATTTCCAGCGTCGAAGGGCAGACCTCGTTCTTTGCCCCTACCGTCAAGGACCGCCAGGTCGTCGCCATCTACTTTACCTCCCTGGGCGCGGTGGACAAAGTCGCCCAGTACGGCCTGAAGGACGGCAAGGTCTTCGACTACATCAAGCGGGAAACGCCGAGCCACGCCCGCGACGAGGGCATCCTCAAGGCCCTGTTCCGCAATCTGGGCACCAAGCAGTTCGGGCTCGATTGAGGCCGCCGCCTCGTCCCCGTTAGTGCGCCAGCACCGCCAACAACAGCAGCGCCACGATGTTGGTGATCTTGATCATCGGATTGACCGCCGGGCCGGCCGTGTCCTTATAGGGGTCGCCCACCGTATCTCCCGTCACCGCCGCCTTGTGGGCCTCCGAGCCCTTGCCGCCGAAGTGTCCATCCTCGATGTACTTTTTGGCGTTGTCCCAGGCCCCGCCGCCCGCGGTCATGGAGATGGCGACGAACAGGCCGGTGACGATGACGCCGAGCAGCATGGCGCCGAGCGCGGCGAAGGCATTGCCGGTTCCGCCGATCCACTTCATCACGTAAAAACACACGATCGGCGACAGCACCGGCAGCAGCGAGGGAATGATCATTTCCTTGATGGCCGCGCGCGTCAGCATGTCAACGGCGCGGGCATAGTCGGGCTTGTCCTTGCCCTGCATGATCCCGGGCTTTTCCCGGAACTGGCGGCGCACCTCTTCCACCACCGCCCCGCCGGCGCGGCCGACGGCAGTCATGGCGATGCCGCTGAACAGGTACGGCAGCAGCCCGCCGAAGAATAGGCCCACCACGACATAGGGGTTGCTCAGCGAGAACAGGTTGTCGACGTTCAAGCCATAGAAGATCGAGCCCTGCTTGGCCTGGGCGATGAAGAACCTGAGGTCCTCATTGTAGGCCGCAAACAGCACCAGCGCGCCAAGCCCGGCCGAGCCAATGGCATAACCCTTGGTCACCGCCTTGGTGGTGTTGCCGACGGCATCGAGCGCATCGGTGGTCTTGCGGATTTCCTTGGGCAGACCGGCCATTTCGGCGATGCCGCCGGCGTTGTCGGTGACGGGACCAAAGGCGTCGAGCGCCACCACGACGCCGGCCACCGAAAGCATGCTCGTCACGGCAATGGCGATGCCAAACAGTCCCGCAACGTTGAAGGAAACGATGATGCCGGCCACGATGATCAGCGTCGGCAACGCCGTGGCCTCCAGCGACACGGCAAGTCCCTGGATCACATTGGTGCCGTGCCCGGTCCTGGACGCTTCCGCGATGCTACGCACGGGCCGGTAGTTGGTGCCGGTATAGTATTCGGTCACGACGATGATGAGGGCCGTGACGATCAATCCCACCAGCGCGCACCAGTAAAGATCCATGCCGGTGAAGCTGGCGCCGCGGGCCGAAAAGACGGTGCCGAGCCCCAACAGCAAGTCGGTGACGGGCCACAGCGCGAAAATCGAGATCACGCCGGTGGCAATGAAGCCCTTGTAGAGGGCACCCATGATCGACTGGTTGGCGCCGAGCCGGACGAAGAAGGTGCCGATGATGGAGGCCACCACGCCCACCGCGCAGATGGCGAGCGGAAAAAGCATCAAGTTGTAGACCACAGGCTGGCCGCTGAAATAGATGGCGGCCAGCACCATGGTGGCGACCACGGTGACCGCATAGGTCTCGAACAGATCCGCCGCCATGCCGGCGCAGTCGCCGACGTTATCGCCAACATTGTCGGCGATGGTTGCGGGGTTGCGCGGATCGTCCTCGGGTATGCCGGCCTCCACCTTGCCGACGAGATCGCCGCCGACGTCGGCACCCTTGGTGAAAATGCCCCCGCCCAGACGGGCGAAAATCGAAATCAGCGAGGCGCCAAAGCCCAACGCGACCATGGAATCGACGACCGTGCGGCTGGTGGCGGCATAGCCGATGCCCGCCGTCAGGATGGAAAAGTAGATGGCAACACCCAACAGCGCCAGACCCGCCACCAGCATGCCGGTCACCGCGCCGGCGCGGAAGGCCATGGAGAGCCCGTCGGCGAGCGACTGCGTTGAGGCCTGCGCCGTGCGCACGTTGGCACGCACCGACACCAGCATACCGGCAAACCCGGCCGACCCCGACAAGACCGCGCCGATCAGGAAGCCGATCGCCACCAGCCAACCCAACAGCCCGCCGACGATCAAAAAGATCACCGCGCCGGCGACGGCAATGGTCGTGTATTGCCGGGCGAGATAGGCCTGCGCACCCTCCTGGATGGCGCCGGCGATCTCCTGCATGCGGGCGCTGCCGGGGCTCGCGGCCATTAGCGCGCGCACCGTATAGGCGCCGTAAACGAGCGAGAGCAATCCGCACAGGATGATTGCCCACATGACCATCGGCATGACGGAATTTCCCTTCTTAAGATGGCTGGACCGTGCCGGAGGCCACGCAGTCTTGAGCCCACAAACGACGGAGCCGGCCCAGGCTGCGCGGCATTAAACCGCGGCCAACGCCGGCGCATGATTCGCGGCCGGACCATGCCAAAACTCCAAGGGTGTTGCAACACGGCGCGGCACTTTGCGCAGGCGCGCGCGACAAGCTTATGCCCGAGCGGGCAGGCCCGGCGCGACGCTGGACACGGGCCCGGGAGCAAGCCCGGCCGCTTGCGCTTGATTTTCAGGGGGATTTTGCGGCAAAGGACGCCTTTTCGCATTGCAGCTGCGCGCCTCGGCCCCTCGCGCCGTCGGCAGCGGCGCACCAGCTATGAGCGCAACAACCTTGGATCAAAGAGCCGATGCATGCTCCGCAGCCTGGTCTGACCTACCCCCAGGACGTGCCGCCCGCGCCGGGGACCGTGACCGAGATCGCGCCTGGCGTTTTGTGGTTCCGCCTCGCCCTTCCCTTTCTGCTCGATCACGTGAACATCTATTTGATCGAGGACGAACAGGGTTGGAGCCTGATCGACACCGGCCTGGGCGACGCCGCCACCGAAGGCGCCTGGCGCGAGTTGCTGGCTGGAGCCCTGCGCGGGCATCCGATCACTCGCATCATCGTCACGCATTTCCATCCCGATCACGTCGGCTCCGCCGGCTGGCTGCTCAAGCGCTTCGATGTGCCCCTTTATATGAGCGCCACGGAGTATTTGCTCAGCCTCAACATGCACCTCGATCCGGGGGCTCTGGAGGCCGAGCATTACCGCAATTTCTATCGCAACCACGGGCTCGACGCGGCCACCACCCAAAACGTCGTCACCAAGGGTCACGAATACCTGCGCATCGTTTCCGGGTTGCCCAAGACCTACCGGCGGCTGATCGCCGGTGACGTCCTGCGCCTTGGCAGACGCGAGTTCGAGGTCTTGACCGGGGGCGGACATTCACCCGAGCAGGTCATGCTGTTCAGTCGCGACGACAAGCTGTTTTTCGCGGCGGACCAGGTGCTGGCCAAGATCACCCCCAATGTCAGTGTGGCCGCGGTCGACCCGGCGGGCGATCCGCTCGGCATCTATTTGCGTTCCCTCGCCGCGCTGAAGGAGACCGTTGCCGACGACGTGCTGGTGCTGCCTGGACATCAGCTGCCGTTCACGGGGCTCGGCGCACGCGCCAGCCAGCTCGAGCGGCATCACCTTTTGCGCTGCGAAGCCATCGCGCGGGCCTGTCGGACGGCGCCGCGCTCGGCCGCCGAGCTCATTCCACACATTTTCGAGCGCGCGCTCGATGCCCACCAGATGGGCTTCGCCTTCTCCGAGGTCCTGGCGCACGTCAATTATATGTTGCGCCGGGGCGAGTTGCAGGTCGTGGCCGGCCCCGATCGCGTCGAGCGCGTGCGGGCTTGAGGCGCCGCGCCGTTGCCGCTTTGCCGCCACCCGCCCGTGCCGACCACGGCCGTGCGCACTTTTGAGCGATGGCGCCCTAGGTGAGGGCGTCAGCAAAGGCGCCTGTTCGACCGCGGTGGTCTGCTCTATCTTGCCGGCGCGGGGGCAAGGCCCAGCTTGCTTGGATCGATTTGGCTTGGCCTGACGTGGGGGCCTGACGTGGGGGGCTGACGTGGATGGCTGATGCAGGGCTTGGCGGCACGGGCGCGCGCGCCGTGAGCGACCGGCACTCCGGCGCGGCGGCGCTCACCGCCGCCTCGGGCGCCGAACCGCTCCTCGCGCTAGCCGACATCAGCAAGCGCTTCCCGGGTGTGCTTGCCAACGATCAGGTCAGCTTTGCCGTGGGCCGGTGCGAGATCCACGCGCTCCTCGGCGAAAACGGGGCCGGCAAATCCACGCTGGTCAAACTGATCTATGGGCTCATGCGCCCGGACACCGGCCGCATGAGCTTGGCAGGTGCCCCCTACGCCCCCTTGAGCCCCGCCGAGGCTCGCGCCCAGGGGGTCGGGCTGGTGTTTCAGCATTTTTCCCTGTTCGAAGCCCTCACCGTGGCTGAAAACATCGCGCTTGGCATCAGCCGCCAGCGCGCCGATCGGACGCTCAAGGCGCGCATCGCGGCAACCTCTGCCGCCTACGGCCTCGAGCTCGACCCGGATCGCCAGGTCGGCACCCTGTCGGTGGGCGAACGCCAGCGCGTAGAAATCGTGCGCTGCCTCTTGCAGGCCCCGCAGCTCATCATCATGGACGAGCCTACCTCCGTGTTGGCCCCGCAGGAGGTCGAGGCCCTGTTTGCAACGTTGCGCCGGCTGGTCGCGGAGGGCCGTTCGATCCTCTACATTTCGCACAAGCTCGAGGAAATCCGTGCCCTGTGCAGCCGGGCCACCATCCTGCGCGCCGGCCGGGTGGTGGCGAGCTGTGACCCGCGCCAGGAAAGCGCGCAACAGATCGCGGCAATGATGCTGGGGGGCACGCTGCCCTCCGTGCGGCGCGGCCATCACCCCGCCATCGGTCCGATGCGCTTACAGGTGAACGGCCTCAGTCTCGCCAAGACCGAGCAGTTCGGCGTTGATCTGGCAAACATCGAGATCGCGGTCAGAGGCGGCGAGATCGTGGGCATTGCCGGGGTCGCCGGCAACGGCCAGGCGGAGCTGATGGACGCGCTGACCGGTGAGCGTCTGGCCGCGGCCGCTCGGACCATCGAGGTCGACGGGGCCGGCGTGGGGCGCAAGCCGCCGCGCGTACGGCGCGCCTTGGGACTGTTGAGCGTGCGCGAGGAACGGCTGGGACATGCCTCGGTGCCGGCCATGACGCTGTGGGAAAATGGCGTCTTGACCGCCGAGGCGCGCCGGCACTTGAGCCGCCGAGGCCTCCTCGACAAGGCGCGGGCCCGAAATTTTGCCGCGCGCATCGTGGCCGACTTTGCCGTTAGCAGCGCCGGGGTGGACAGCAGCGCCGAGCGTTTGTCGGGGGGCAACCTGCAAAAATTCCTGGTCGGACGCGAGATCCTACAAACCCCGGGCGTGCTGGTGGTGGCGCAGCCGACGTGGGGGGTCGACGTCGGGGCCGCCGCCACCATTCATGCGCGCCTGCTGGCGCTGGCGAACGCGGGGACGGCCATCCTCATCATCTCGCAGGATCTCGACGAGCTGTTTGCCGTTGCCGATCGTATCGCCGTCATCGCCAACGGCCGCCTGTCACGGGCCGAACCGGTCAATCTCATCACCGCCGCCGGCCTGGGCCTCAGCATGGGCGGGCTCAGCATGGGCGGACACGGGCCGGACCGCCGGGAGCCGGCCCATGCTTAGGCTCGAGCCGCGCCTGGAGCCCTCCCGCCTGATGTTCTACCTGTCGCCCTTAATTGCTGTCGCCCTGGCCTTGGCGGCCGGCATGGCGCTGTTCGGCGCGCTTGGCAAATCTCCGCTCGGGGCCATGCAGCTGATCTTCCTGGAACCCGTGAGCTCTCTGCGCGGCATTGCGGAAATCCTGGTCAAGGCGACACCCTTGATCCTGATCGCCGTTG
This sequence comes from uncultured Alphaproteobacteria bacterium, assembly GCA_963770295.1. Taxonomy (GTDB): domain Bacteria; phylum Pseudomonadota; class Alphaproteobacteria; order Rhizobiales; family Hyphomicrobiaceae; genus AWTP1-13. The sequence goes on along the minus strand of CAVYPA010000001.1, from coordinate 165,268 downwards.
GCCTCGCCGTCGGCTTTCGCGCCGGCGTCTGGAATATCGGCGCCGAGGGTCAATTCACCATCGGCGCGCTGACCGGCGGCTCGGTGGCGCTGGCGGTCTATCCGGCAAGCGGCTGGTGGCTGCTGCCCGCCATGGCGCTCGCGGGCATCGCCGGCGGCATGGCGTGGGCGGCGATCGTTGCCGTCCTGCGCACGCGCTGCAACACCAATGAGATCCTGGTCAGCTTAATGCTCACCTACGTCGCCGTGCTGCTCTTGAGTGCACTCACGCACGGGCCGCTGCGCGATCCCGATGGTTTGAATTTCCCGGAAAGCCGCCTGTTCCAGACCGCCGTCCCCCTGATCATCCCTGGCACGCGCGCCCACGCCGGCTTCCTCGTCGCCCTGGCCGCGGTCGCCCTCGCCTGGGTCTTGCTGGAGAGCCATGTGCTGGGCTTCAAGATCAAAGTGCTGGGGCAAGCGCCGCGGGCGGCGGCTTTTGCCGGCTTCTCTGAACCGCGCCTTGTCTGGTTTACATTGCTGCTGTCGGGCGGCGCCGCCGGACTGGCCGGGCTGTTCGAGGCCGCCGGTCCCGTCGGCCAACTCGTGCCGCAGTTGCCGGCGGGCTACGGCTTTGCCGCCATCGTCGTCGCCTTCCTGGGGCGGCTCACTCCCCTCGGCATTTTGCTCGCCGGCTTGCTGCTGGCGTTGACCACGATCGGCGGCGAGATGGCGCAGATCAGCATGAGCTTGCCTAGCGCCACCATCTCCACCTTCCAGGGCATGTTTTTATTCTTCATGCTGGCAGCCGACGTGCTGGTGCACTATCGACCGCGCTGGCAGCCGCGGCGAACGCGCGCCGAATTGCGTGCGACGTCCAAGGCGCCGGCAAAGGCAGTGAAATAGGCGGCTCAGGTTGGAACTTCTCAGCAATATCCTGATCAGCGTCATGATCGCGGCCACGCCGCTGGTGCTGGCGGCGACCGGCGAGCTCGTGGCCGAGCGCGCCGGCGTCCTCAACCTGGGCGTGGAAGGCATGATGGTGATCGGTGCGCTCGCCGCCTTCGCCGCCCTGATCAAGACCGGCAGCCTCGTCGTGGCGGTTCTCGCTGCCACCTGCGCCGGCGTCAGCATGGCGGCGCTGTTTGGCCTCATCACCTTGAGCTTGCGCGCCAACCAGGTTGCGGCCGGCCTGGCGCTCACCATGTTTGGCCTCGGGCTTTCCGCCCTGTGGGGCCAAGGCTACAGCGGGCTTTCCGCGGCACCGTTTCCGCGGCTCGAGCTTGCCGGGCTCAGCGAGCTACCGTGGTTCGGCAAACTGCTGTTCCAGCAGGATGCCCTGCTCTATCTGTCGCTGGCGCTGGTGGCGGCGGTGGCCTTCCTGATGGAGAAAACGCGGCTCGGCCTGGTCCTGCGGGCGATCGGCGAGAACCACGATGCCGCGCACGCCATTGGCCATCCGGTGATTGCCTATCGCTACGGCGCCACCCTGTTCGGCGGTGCGCTGGCCGGTCTCGGCGGCGCCTACCTGTCGCTGGTGCAGACGCCGCTCTGGGCCGAGCGCATGACGGCCGGTCGCGGCTGGATCGCCCTTGCGCTCGTCGTGTTTGCGGCCTGGCGACCGTGGCGCCTGCTCGGCGGTGCCTATCTGTTCGGCGCCGTGACCATTCTCCAGCTGCACAGTCAAGCGCTTGGCATCAAGATCGATGCCCAGGTACTCTCGATGCTGCCTTATCTTGTCACCGTCGTGGTGTTGGTGATCATTTCCCGTGACAAGATGCGCGTCAAGCTGACGGCGCCGACCTGTCTCGGCAAACCTTTCCATGCCGCCGTTTGAGCGAACCGGGCTTGTGAGGTTTTAGAGGAGGGAAAAGCGATGCAATTTGCCAACAGGATCTCGGTGCCGCTGGCGCTGCTGCTGGCGGCGGTGCTCACCGGCCCCGGCGTGTCGGCGCAGACGCCGAGCAAACCCAAGATCAGCTTCGTCTACGTCGGACCGATCGGCGACCACGGCTGGAGCTATCAACATCACAAGGGGCTCGAGGCGATCAAGCAGGAGTTTGGCGACAAGATCACCACCAGCTACGTCGAGAACGTGCCCGAAGGTCCTGACGCAGAGCGGGTCATCGATCAGCTCGCAGCCACCGGCAGCAACCTTATCTTCACGACTTCCTTCGGCTTCATGAACCCGACCATCAAGGTCGCCGCCCGGCATCCCAACGTCAAATTCGAGCATGCCACCGGCTTCAAGCAGGCGCCAAACGTGGCAACCTACAATGCCAGGTTCTACGAGGGCCGCCACGTCATCGGCCTGATCGCCGGCAAGATGACCAAGACCAACACCATCGGCTATATCGGCTCCTTCCCCATCCCCGAAGTGGTGATGGGCATCAACGCCGCCTATCTGGCGGCAAAGTCCGTCAACCCCAACGTCAAATTCAAGGTGGTGTGGGTGAGCACCTGGTTCGACCCAGGCAAGGAAGCCGCCGCAGCCAAGGCGCTCGTCGATCAGGGAGCCGACATTCTCATGCAGCACACCGATTCACCGGCGGCCATGAAATATGCCGAGGAGAAAGGCGTCATGGCCTTCGGCCAAGCCTCCGACATGGCTCCGTTCGGCCCTAACGCGCAGCTCACCGCCATCGTCGACGACTGGAACCCCTACTACATCCGCCGGGTTAAGGCACTGTTGGATGGAACCTGGAAAACCGGCGATGTCTGGGATGGGATTGCCCAGGGCACCGTGGTGCTGGCGCCCTGGTCGCCGAAGATCCCTGCCGATGTCGTCAAGTTTGCGGAGGCCGCGCGCGACAATATCGCCAAAGGCGTGCTGCATCCGTTCACGGGTCCGATCAAGCGCCAGGATGGCAGCGTCTGGCTCAAGGACGGCGAGAAGGCGAGCGACAAGGACCTACTCGCCATGAATTTCTACGTCGAGGGCCTGGAAGGAGCTTTGCCCAAGTAAGTCGTGGGGGCCCGTCGCAGGCAGCCGACACGCCTCGAGGCGCGCACCCGAAAGGTAACGGTCATGCGTGATGGAGACGGGCTCAAGCCCGGCAGCTACAGCGTTACGGCGCACGAGAAGATCTTGTGGGGCCGGCCGGCCGCCGAGGCCGTCCTCGAGGAGGCCGACCGTTACGGCGCCAAGCGCATTTTTGTCACCTCGACCCGCTCCTTGACGGCAAAGCAGGATGGCCCGCTTCAGCGCCTCGAGCGGGCCCTCGGGGCCCGGCACGTCGGCACCCATGCCCAGATCAGATCGCACAGCCCGCGCGAGGACGTGGTGGCGGGTGCCGCCGCCGCGCGCGCGGCCAAGGCCGATTTGCTGGTGGCGGTCGGCGGCGGCTCGGTGATCGACGCCAGCAAGGCCATGCAGCTTTGCCTATGGGCCGACCTCGAGAGTGCCGATGCCATGGAGCCCTATTGCGTGGGATTTGAGCGCCACAAGACCGTGCCCCTGCCGCTACCGGCCGATCCCATCCGCATGATTTCGGTCTCCACCACGCTGTCGGCTTCCGAGTTCACGGAGAACGCCGGCATCACCCAGTCCAAAACCAATACCAAGCAGTCCTTCCGACACCGGCTGTTTGCGCCGCGATCGATCGTGCTCGATCCCGCCGCCACGCTCGATACGCCGGACTGGCTGCTGTTTGCCACCGGCATCCGCTCGGTCGACCATGCGGTTGAGAACTATTGCAATTCGCGCGCCAGCCTGGCGACCGAAGCGCTCTCCCTGCAGGGGTTGAAGCTGCTCACCCGCGCCTTGCCGGCCATCAAGCGCGATCCCGCGGCGCTCGAGCCGCGCCAAGAGGCCCAGCTCGGCATGTGGCAGGCGATCGCAGCCTCGGCCGCGGGCGTGCCGACCGGTGCCAGCCACGGCATCGGCTATGCCCTGGGTGCCGGCTTCGGCGTCGCGCACGGACATACCTCCTGCGTCATGTTGCCCGCCGTGTTGGCCTGGAACGCCGCCGTCAACGGCGAGCGCCAGAAAGCCCTGTCGGCGGCCATGGGAGCGCCTGAAGAGAGCGCCAGCGCGCTAATCAAGGCCTTGGTGCAGGACCTCGATCAGCCCGTATCCTTGCGCGCGGTCGGCATCAAGCGCCAGCACCTCGACGAGTTGGCGCGCCGCGCGCTCAGCTATCAGCCCGTGCAGCTCAACCCGCGGCCGATCAAGACGGTGGAGGACGTCAAGGAAATCCTCGAGCTGGCGTGGTAGCTCGCTCTAGCGCCGTGTCATGGCGCTAGACCCCAGCCCGCGCGGGCGGGCGGTGCGCACGATCTGCCAGCCTTGCCGCTCCAGGACCGTGAGGACGGCACGCTCGAAGGCTTGCCGATAGGAGGCCGAAACCTGCAGACGGAACACATCGAAGTAGATCGGAACCACCTTGCGTCCGACCTCGAGGCGCGAATTGGCAAGGAAGTGCGGCAAATGCCGACCGGTGCTATCTTTGATAGTCCAGTAGGTTGTCACGGCATCGAGCCCCGCAACAGAAATGCCACTCATAGGATAGGGTGATTTGCCGTCGCCGCCTGTTACACACCGAACACGCCGCATGAGGAAGCCGACAATGCAACAACGACGCTTTGGCAGAACTGGCTTGATGGTACCGATCCTCACCTACGGCGGCGGCTGGGTCGGCGGGCTCATTATCCGGGCACCGCGCGACGTCGGCCACAAGGTGCTCGATCAGGCGGTCGCGGCGGGCATCGACTGGATTGATACGGCGGCCTCCTACGGCAACGGGGCGTCCGAGACGGTGATCGGGGCGTGGTTGGCGACGCTCGCCAAAGACAAACGACCGCGTGTGTCGACCAAATTCAACATCGACACCTCAGCGGGCGAGTTCGCCCGTCAGATCGAGACCTCGGTCGGCGACAGCCTGGCGCGGCTCAAGCTGAATTCGGTGCCACTCATTATCCTGCACAATCGGGTTGTCGCCGAGAGAGCAACTGGCGACACGCGCGGCCTGACCGTGCAGGAGGTCTTGGGGCGCAACGGCGTGGCCGACATTATGGATGGGCTGCGCCGCCAGGGTCTGTGCCAATGGATCGGTCTCACCGGTCTTGGCGACCCGCGAGCGCTCGCCGACGTCGTCGACAGCGGTCGCTTCGACGTCATCCAGATCTACTACAATCTCCTCAATCCGACGGCGATGCAGCCGGCCGGACCGGGCTGGAACACGACCGACTTCAACGGCTTGCTCCAGCGCTGCGCCGCCCAGGACATGGGGGTGATGGGCATTCGCATTTTCGCGGCGGGCCATCTCGCCAGCAGCGAGCGCCACGGTCGGGAGGTCGCCATCACCACCAATGCCGAGAACGCCGTCGAGGAGACGCGCGCCAAGGCCGCCCTTGAGGTCCTCGGCAGCCAATACGGCACGCCGGCCCAGGCCGCTTTGCGTTTTGGTCTCGGTTGCTCGCTGCTGTCCACGATCGAGGTTGGGATCGGCGAGACCTGGCACCTCGATCAGGCCCTGGCGGCCGTCGACATGGGGCCGCTACCGCAATCGGCGCTCGACGCCCTCGCTGCCTTGCGCGCGAGGCATCCGGCCTTCCGCACCTAAGCTGAGGCCGCAGACGCTAGCCCTCCCGGTCCTTCCCCGCCGGGACCATGCCGGCCCGTTCGATGCTGGCAAAGGCCGCCGACCGGGCCAGGACGTCGATGAGCCGCAGCGCGGGCGCCACCGCCCGCGCGCTGGCCGCCACGCCGCCGCAGAATAGGGTCACTCTTGCACCGGGCCCGGCAGCGGCCCAACAACGTCGATGCCCGCGACCGGCAACAGCTCGCTCAGCTGTTGTCAGCCGATCTCGGCCACGCCGCTGGCCACAATCTCGCCCACCGGCCTGGCTTCGGCCCGGATGATCTTGGCGCTGAGCGCCCCGTCAATGGCGAGCTTGGCAAAGAGTTTGTCGAGAGTGATGCCGCTGGCGCTGGTCGAGATCGCGATCGACCGGCAGGCAAGCAGCGTGCGCATCAGGGCCTCCACGGTGCCCACCTCGGGCTTGCCCGCGCCGGCGCGCACGGCAAGGCCGATGCCCGATCGCGCCAGCGCGAGGTGTGCCCCGCGAGGATCCGGCCCGCTTCGAGCAATCCGACCAGGCTGGCGCTCGAGCCGATCACCACGTCCACGGCTTCGCCCCGGTCCATGCCGGCCGGGATCGCGGTGGGCGTGCCGGCAACCGAGCTGCCCCACTCGATCGCCAGGCTCAGGCCGGTTGCAAGGGCCGCCGACAACAAAGCGCCGTGGCCGATCCGGTTCAGCCGCGCTTGGTCTTGCCGTCGGACACCATGTTGAGCACCTCCACCTTGCGGTCCGCCACCAGATCGCCAACCACCGCGCGGAAATCCTTAAAGTGCTGGCTATCCTGATGCGCCTTGATGGCGGCGTCGTCGGCATAAACCTCGAGCATGACGAAGCGCGTTTTGTCCTTGGGGTCCTGGACCACGTCGAACTGTAGGCACCCCGGCTCATTGGCAAGGCAGCGCTTGGCCTGCGCCGTCATCTTCTCCTGGAATTCGGCGTCCTTGCCGGGTTTGACGGTGAGGTACGCAAGGATCGCACGCATGGCCTTCTCCTGTTTTTGCCGGTCACGTCGAAGGGTGGCCTGAAGCCACGATTGGGGCAGGTGATCGTTGCGTCCCTCAGCTCGAGATGAATTTGAAGCCGTTGTCCCAACGCGTCATGCGGCCGGTTGAGGGCGAGGGGAAATGGGCCATGCAGAACAGCGTCGGGGTATCGCAGAAGCGACCGAACAGTTCGCGCCGAGACACGCCGGCTTGCTTGAAGTCGTAGTCAACGCGCATGCCGAGTTCCGGATAGCGCGCCTGGATCGGCGAATGGATCATGTCGCCGGTGATGACGGCATCCTGGCCAGATTTGCCGAGCAGAACCGAAAAATGATCGATGGTGTGGCCTGGGGTGGGAATGAGCTGCACCAGATCGTTCAAGGTGTGGTTGCTCTTGACGATTTCCGTGCGCCGCGCTTCCACGATGGGCAGCACGGAATCCGTGATCCAGGGATGATTGGTGGGATCCTCCTGCTGCTTCTTCGTCCAGTGCGCCAGTTCGCGCTCGGCGAACACGTACTTGGCCTTCGGGAAGGTGGGAACCCAGCGGCCATTTTCTAGGCGTGTGTTCCATCCCACGTGATCGACGTGCAAATGCGTGCACATGACGTAGTCGATGTCATTCAAGCTCAGGCCGGTGGCGGCCAGGCCCTTTTCGTAGCGGTCGCTGTTCAGCATGTTCCACATCGGGCGTTGCGGTCGCGGCTTGTGATTGCCGACGCAGGTATCGATCATGATGGTGTGCTGGGGCGTTTGCACAATGTAGCTTTGAATGCACAGCACGAGCTTGCCGGTGGCAGGATCCAAGAAGGTTGGCTCCAGCCAGGCGCGGTTCTCCTCCAACAGCTCCTTGCTCAGGCTGGGAAAGAATTCCAGCGCATCGAAAATCGGCGCCTGCTGCTCGACCACACGGTGGATGGTGATATTGCCAAGTTTGATCGCAGACGACATCGCTCAATCGCTCCTTGACTGACCCCAAACGGGGGTGCGCGCATTTTCCGCGATGGTCCGCCAAAAACGCCGCAACTGCAAGGCTCCGCTCAGGCGCCGAGATAGGCGCTCTTGACGTGCGGGTCGTTGAGCAGGGCGGCCCCGGTCCCCGTCAGCGTGACGCGGCCCTGCTCCAACACGTAGGAGCGGTCGGAAAGCTCGAGCGCCGCATAGGCATTTTGCTCGACCATGACCACCGTCGTGCCCTGGCGCCGGATCTCCTTGATGATTTCGAAGGTGCGCTCGACCAGGTTCGGTGCGAGGCCCAGCGACGGCTCGTCGAACAAGACCAGCTTTGGGCGTGACATCAGCGCGCGCGAAATCGCCAGCATCTGCTGCTCGCCGCCCGACAAGGTCCCGGCCGCCTGCTCGGCCCGCTCGCGCAGAATTGGAAAGCGCGCGAGAGCCCTTCCAGATCGGCGGCAATCTGCGCCTTGTCGCTGCGCAAATAGCAGCCCATTTCCAAATTCTCGCGCACGCTCATGTGGGGAAAGATGCGGCGGCCCTCGGGGCAATGCGCCATGCCAAGCGCGAGAATGCGCCGCGCGCTGGCGCGCGTGATGTCTTGGCCCAGAAAGGTGACACGCCCGGCCGTGGGTTGAATGAGGCCCGACACCGCCTTGAGCGTCGTGGTCTTGCCCGCCCCGTTGGCGCCGATCAGGGAGACGAGTTCACCCTCGCCCACCCTGAGCGACAGCTCACGTACGGCAACAACCTTGCCGTAGCAACAGGTGAGACCTTCAACCTCGAGCACGATTTTGCCCTCGTTGCTGGCGCCGAGGCGCAGCGCGTTGACGCGCGCGTGCCCTTAGCTCGGCAGCCGGGCGATCGCCTCGACCTCCAACAAAAATTCGGGCTTCACCAGCCGGTCGACCACCAGCAGCGTGTTGGGCGGGTATTTGCCGCCCGCAAACAGCTTCGGGAAAATTTCGCCGCGCGCCGTCATGAAGGCTGGGATGCTGTCGGCGCGCGTCAGGTAGGTCGTGAATTGCACCACCGCCTCGAAGCCGACGCCGAGATCAGAGAGAATGAGCCCGAGATTGGCGAACACCTGCTCGACTTGGCGGCGCACATCCCCCACGCCGACGGCGCTCCCTTGGCATCGATGGCCACCTGGCCGGCGATGAAGGCAAGCTCACCGGGCGCCACGCGCGCAACGTGCGAATACAGGCCCTGGACCGGCGGGGCACTCGGCGGGTTGAGATAGGAAACGGCGGGTTGGGCCATCGTCGAAGTGCCTCCTTTTGCTTGCCGCGTGCGGCGCCGGACCATGCCTTGACCGGGCGTCGCTAAGCAAATGTTTGTGCCGGGCAAATGTTACCCGGCCGCCGCCGCCTGGGAAGAGCCTTGGCCCCCGCGGCGCCTGGCCTGGCGCCTTGGAAAGCCACTCCCAGGCTGGCGCCCCAGCCCGACCGGGCCGGGCGCGACCAGCGCGCGCGGCGCGCCCATCCGACGGCAGAACTGGACACGGGCCGGATCCTCGTCCAAACTTGCAAGCTCTAGGGGTTAACTAACATGAATGTGGGCAGCTTTTGATGCTCCCTGTCCCTTTGGGGCAGTGCGCACGAGCGCGGAGCCGCCGCTGCCCACGACGTGGCAGTACGTAACGACGATGACGCCGGTCTTGCGGTATCGAAATCCCGGCGCCGCGGCGCGCTGGTTGTGCGACGCCTTCGGCTTCCGGGAGCACGAGAGTGCCCAGGAGTCCGACCACCACGTCAAATACATCCTGTTGCGGCTGGGTGACAGCGGCGTGCTCGTGCGCCCCGTCGCCAACTCGGTGTTTGATGATCTCATGGTCGAGCCGAGCGCGGTGGGCGGCGGCAACACCCATGTGCTCGATCTGCCGATCCCCGATGCCGAGCTGCATTGCGAACGCGCCAAGGCGGCCGGCGCGAAAGTCGAGCTCGAGCCCCAGGAAGACGGTTTGGGCGGCCGCTTTATACCTGCCGCGACCCCGAGGGGCATCTTTGGAGTTTCGGCACCAAGGACTACGGCCTGGGCGCCCCGCCGGGCGTCTCGACGCCGCTGCGCCGCGCGCTGGCGCCGACGCGGCCCGCGCCCCGCGGCCGGCACGAGAAACGGAGCCTGTTGGCGCGCAGCCTTGCCGTCGTCATCATGCTGGGCGCCCTCTCGGCCGGCTGGATGCTCTACGAAGCCTATACGCAGGGCGCCTTCGAAGCCGGCACGGCCATGACAACTGGCACGGTCGAGCGCGGCCAAAGCGGCAGCGACCCGGCCGCCGCCGGCAGCCGGGTCTCCCCGCGCGAGGTCGCCGCTGACGCGGCCGTGCAGCTCACCGAGGAGCGCAGCCGCCGGCTGGCGGCCGAGTCGGCCTTTGCCGAGGCGACGGCAAAACTGGCCGAGGCGCAGGCGCTGAGGTTGGCGGCGGAAACCCGCGCCAACGACGCGGAAACCCACCTGTCGCAGACCAGCGCCACCGCGGCCGAGGCCCGCCAGGCCGCGGTCGCGCTGGAAACGGAGGCCGCGCGCGAGCGGCGCCAGGCGAAGGAAGCGCTCACCGCCGCCGAGCAGCGGCTCGCCGAACAGCTGGCCGAGACGGCCCGCGACAAGGAGACAGTTGCCAAGACCTTGCGCGATGCGCAGCAATTGCTGCGCGATGAGAAGGCCCGCGCGCAGGCCGCCCTCGAGGCCGTGCAGGCTGAGGCGGCAAGGGAGCGATCACGGCAGGCGGCCGCCGCCATTGCAGCCAGCGCCGAGGCCGCCGCCACCCGCCAGCAGCTGGCCGAGCTCGAACAGGCAAAGGGCAAGCAAGGCAGCGAGCTTGAGGGGGCCTACAGCACACTCAAGGCCATTCGCGCCGAGCTCGAAGCCTTACGCGCCACCCAGGCCGAGGCCAGGCGAGAGGCGACGAGCGGGCCCGCCGCGCCGGTGGCCGTCGTCGAGCCCCAAGCCGCGCACGCGCCCGGTGCGGAGGCCAGACGGGAGGCGGCAGCCGAGCCCGCCGCGCCGGCGGCCGCCGTCGAGCCCCAGGCCGCGTCGGCGACATTGACCAGCGCACCGCCGGCGGCCGTGCCCCCGCCGGCCCGCGCCACCACACCCTGCACGCAGGCGGTCCAGGGCAAGGTGCGGCTCGGTCCCAAAGGGTCACGGGTTTGGCCGGAGGGGAGCTTGGCGAACCTTTGTCACGGCGCGGAGACGTCCGTTGAGCCGGCGCGCTGCTTTGATGAGTTGATGCGCGGCAAGATCAGTTGGGGAACGGGCTCTACCTGGACGGTCTCGAATGCCTTGATCCTCTGCGCCGGCACGCGCAATGCCCGCCAAACGCTCGATTGCTTTGCCACCAATATTGCCGGCAACGAAACCTGGGCCGCGGCGATCAACGCCTGCCGCTTGGCCAAGCAGCCGTGATGCCGCCGCGCGGCAAGCGCACACACGAGGCCGACAGGGCGCGCGCCGCCGACCCCACGGCAAGGGCTAGCCGAGACCGCCTTGGCGCTCGACAAAGCCGGCGATGGCCGGGACGCCCTCGCCCGTCTTCAGGTTGCTGAAGACGAAGGGCCGTTCCCCGCGCATGCGCTTGGTGTCGCTTTCCATTACCGCCAAGGAAGCCCCCACATGCGGGGCCAGGTCGGTCTTGTTAATGACCAACAGATCCGAACGGGTGATGCCGGGCCCACCCTTGCGCGGGATTTTTTCTCCCTGGGCGACATCGATCACGTAGATGGTGAGGTCGGCCAGCTCGGGCGAGAAGGTGGCGGCCAAGTTGTCGCCGCCGGATTCGATCAGCACCAGGTCGAGATCGGGGAAGGCGCGCTGCATTTGTGCGACGGCGGCCAAATTGATGGACGCATCCTCGCGGATCGCCGTATGCGGACAGCCGCCTGTCTCGACGCCCAGAATGCGCGCTTCGGGCAAGGCCCCCGCGCGGGTGAGGATCAGGGCGTCCTCCTTGGTGTAGATGTCGTTGGTGATGGCGCAGATGTCGTAGCGGTCGCGGAAGGCCTTGCACAACCCTTCCATCAACGCCGTCTTGCCCGAGCCGACCGGACCGCCGATACCAACGCGCAGCGGACCGTTGGGTGATTTTGCCATACCTCCTCCTTCACGACCTGAAGAGCCGCGTATACTGGGTCTCGTGCCGCATCGAGGCGATGTCGACCAGGATGGCGGCGCCGCCGACGTCTGCCAGCCGGGCCGCCAGGGCGGCGGCAACGAGCCTCGGCAGCAGGGGCTCGAGCCGGGCCAGCACGCGCAGGCCGTCGGTCTGGCCGAGCGGCACCAGCCGCACGCCGGCCGAGACCAGATTGGCCGCAAACGCCTGCAGGAAGGCGTGCGCGGACGCCGCAAGCGGCAGCCCGTGCGCCGCCGTGCTGGCGCCGACGGCGACGGGATAGGCGATGTCGGCGCCGGCTTCGAAGGCGGCCCCCAGCGCGGGGTGGGGCCACACCGCACCGACGGCGGCGAGGAAGGCCGTGCCCTGCCCAGCGTCTCGAGCCGCCGTTCCGCCGAAACGGCAAAGGCCGCCGCCAACTGGGCGACGTGCCGGAGCCGTGCCGTGTCGGCGGCAGCCAGCGCACGCCAGGCCTCGGCGAAAAAGATCAGATCGGCGCTGCCGGCACCGTGCGCCAGCACATCTTCGATCCATCCCCCCAACGCCGCCGCATCCCTGATGCGGCCGCTTTCCACCACCCACTCCAGTCCATGCGAATAGCTGTAACCGCCCACGGGAAATGCCGGCGACAGCCATAGCATCAGGCGGCTGAGGCCTGCGGCCGTGGCAGCTTGCGGCCGCCCGTCCGGGCTGCGCGCAACGGCTGCGGGCTCCGCGACCGGCGACACAGCCTCGTGCCGCGCGCCTTTCGCGCCTTCCCCGCCCCCGCGCGAGGCTGAGCGCTTTTGCTCCGATGCCGCCATCAGCGCTCGTTGTCTCGGCCTTGCCGGCTTGAGGGCCGGCTTGAGGGCCGGCTTGCGGGCCGGCTTGTGGGCCGGCTTGAGGCGCCGCTTAACGGATGCTCGTGGTGGTGGCCGTGCCCGTGGCCTTGGCCGTGGTGGGCGTGCGCGGCGGTCGCGTAGGCACCGCCTTCCGGGTTGAAGGGACCGTCGCGTTCGCGAACGCTGGCGCCGAGCCCCCGGACCATCTCGGCGATGACGTGGTCTGCCCGGATCAACAGGCTGCCCTCGCCGATCTCGCAAGGCAAATGCCGGTTACCGAGGTGCCAACCAATGCGGGCCAGCGCCCGTGCCTCACCACAGACGATTTCCATCAGGCGCTCGGCGGCGGCCTCGACGCCGACGATACGCCCATCCTGGAGCCTGAGGCCGTCGCCGGCGGCGAGCACGGGCGCCTTGGCCAGATCCAATAGGAAGGCGAGGCCGGCGTGCCCCGTGAGCGCGATGCGCCGGCGGGTGCGCCGGTCGTAGTCGAGGCGCACGACGTCGGCGGGCGGGCCTCGCCATTGGCCGGCTGGCACGATTTCAGTGGCTCGCAGCATGTCCTCACCTCGCCTTTGGCACCTCGTCTTCGGCACCTCGTCTTGGCGCTGGCGGCCGACCGGCCGCGCCGCCCCGCCTCGCAAGAGCTAAAAAAGGTCGCTCGCAGCGTTGCCGCCCCGATCAGGGCCTCAGAACAAGAAATAGCGCTGCGTCATGGGCAGCGACGTGGCGGGTTCGCAGGTCAAAAGTTCACCGTCGGCGCGCACCTCGTAGGTTTCGGCATCGACTTCGATGTTGGGCGTGGCGTCGTTGAGAAGCATGGACTTCTTCGAGATGCCGCCGCGGGTGTTTTTCACCGCGAGCAACCGCTTGGCAAGGCCGAGTTTGCCGGCCAGGCCGCCGGCGGCGGCCGCCGCGCTGACGAAGGTCACCGCCGAGGAGGCCACCGCCCGTCCGAAGCTGGCAAACATCGGCCGATAGTGCACCGGTTGCGGCGTCGGGATCGATGCGTTGGGATCTCCCATCGGCGCGGCGGCGATGCTGCCACCAAGCAAGACCAGATCGGGCTTCACCCCGAAAAAGGCCGGGTTCCACAGCACCAGGTCGGCCCGCTTGCCGACCTGCAATGATCCCAACTCGTGCGCAATGCCCTGCGCGATCGCGGGATTGATGGTGTACTTGGCGATATAGCGGCGAACGCGGAAGTTGTCGTTACCCGGCCGGTCGTCCTTGAGCGGCCCACGCTGCGTCTTCATTTTGTGCGCCGTCTGCCAGCAGCGGATGATGACTTCGCCGACGCGGCCCATCGCCTGACTGTCGGAGGAGATCATCGAAAGCGCACCGAGATCGTGCAGGATGTCCTCCGCCGCGATGGTCTCGCGCCGGATACGGCTTTCGGCGAAGGCGATGTCCTCGGGGATATTGGCATCGAGGTGGTGGCACACCATGAGCATGTCGAGATGCTCTTCCAGCGTGTTGACCGTGAACGGTCGCGTCGGATTGGTGGAGGAGGGCAGAACATTCCTCAGCCCGGCCACCTTGATGATATCGGGCGCATGGCCGCCGCCCGCGCCTTCGGTGTGAAAGGCATGGATGGTGCGGCCCTTGAAGGCGGCAATCGTATCCTCGACGAAACCGGACTCGATCAGCGTGTCGGTGTGGATCATCACCTGCACGTCGTGATCGTCGGCCACCGCCAGCGCGCAGTCGATGGCGGCCGGGGTGGTTCCCCAATCCTCGTGCAGTTTGAGGCAAGCGGCGCCGCCGGTGATCATTTCCACCAACGCCTTTGGATCGGATGCGTTGCCCTTGCCGGCGAAGGCCAGGTTCACGGGGAAGGCATCGGCGGCCTCGAGCATGCGCGCCAAATGCCAGGGGCCGGGCGTGCAGGTCGTCGCCGCCGTGCCCGTGGCGGGACCGGTGCCGCCGCCGATCAGCGTCGTGATGCCGGAATTGAGCGCCTCTTCGATCTGCTGCGGACAGATGAAGTGGATGTGGCTGTCGCAGCCCCCCGCCGTCAGGATCTTGCCTTCGCCGGCGATCGCCTCGGTACCGGGGCCGATGATGATATCGACCCCGGGCTGCGTATCTGGATTGCCGGCCTTGCCGATCGCGGCGATGCGGCCGTCGCGAAGACCGACGTCGGCCTTGTAGATCCCGGTGTGATCGATGATGAGCGCGTTGGTGATGACGGTGTCGACGGCACCATCGGCGCGGCTAACCTGGCTCTGCCCCATGCCGTCGCGGATCACCTTGCCGCCGCCGAATTTCACCTCTTCGCCGTAGCTGGTGAGGTCCTTCTCGACCTCGACGATCAGCTCGGTATCGGCGAGGCGCACGCGGTCGCCAGTGGTGGGACCGAACATGTCGGCGTAGGCCCGGCGCGACAGCTTCATCGGCATCAGTCGAGCTCCCCCATCACGGCACCTTGAAATCCCAAGACACGGCGCCGGCCAGCAAAGGCCACCAGGGTGACCTCCCGCGTCTGGCCTGGCTCGAAGCGCACCGCCGTGCCGGCGGCAATGTCCAAGCGAAAGCCGCGCGCCTGCTCGCGGTCGAATTTGAGCGCGCCATTGGTCTCGGCGAAATGATAGTGCGAGCCCACCTGGATCGGCCGGTCGCCGGTGTTGGCAACCGACAGCGTCGTGACCTGGCGGCCGGCGTTGATCTCGATATCGCCGGCCGCGCTAATGATTTCGCCTGGAACCACGGCCCACCTCCTCAACAACGCTGAACCGGCGCGCCAAGCGCGGCGGTCCCGCTGCGGCTCGCCTTTAGCCTTACCGCACCGGCCCCAGCAACACTGCTCGCGGTCGCACGCAACCCCCGCTTGGCCTGCCGCGCTGCGCCACCACTCCAACCTGTTCGCACCTGTTTGCACTCCTATCGGATCGGCTGGTGCACGGTGACCAGTTTGACCCCGTCCGGAAAGGTCGCTTCCACCTGCACATCGGCGATCATCTCGGCGATGCCATCCATGACTTGTTCCCGACGCACGACATGGGCCCCCGCTGCCATCAGCTCGGCCACGCTGCGGCCATCGCGCGCGCCCTCGACCACGAAATCCGAGATCAGCGCCACCGCCTCTGGATAGTTCAGCTTGACGCCGCGCTCGAGCCGGCGTCGCGCGACCAGGGCGGCCATGGAAATCAAGAGCTTGTCCTTTTCGCGCGCCGTCAAGTTCATCTCTCACCCCGGCTTTTCAGCATGTCCAGATGCGCGGCAGCGGCTGGCCGTGCAGCGCTTCGATGAGCGGCGCCAGTTTGGCCTTGAGGCTACGCCCGTCCACAGCCGCCGCGCGCGCCACCAGCACGCCGTTCACGTAACTGACGCCCGCCGCAGCGCCGGCAGTGTGCAGGATGGCGCGGGCAGTTTCGATGCGCTCCTGTGCAGCAGGCGCCGCATATATTAACAGCCCGGTGGCCCCGGCGCCGTCCAGCACGGCAGGGCGGGCGAGCAGCTCGGCAATCGGGCCCTCGAGCCGGAGCGCGTCGGCGAACAGCAAAGCCTCCTCGCGCCGCACCCTCCAGGCATCGCGCACGCTGCCGTCGCGCACGGTTTCGCCCATGGCGGCGCGCCCAAAGATCAGCATCTCGACGCCGAGGAAAGTGGCCTCGGCGCTCAAGTCGACCCGCGTCGTGCGCTCGAGGCGGGCGCGGTCGAACACGATCGTTGGCTGCGGCAGCCACGCCAACTTGGCATTGCCGGCAACCGACAGCGCCACCGAGATGGCGGCCGTGTCTTGGCGCGCGCGATAGATCTTCTCGGCGGCGGCCGTGGTCAGCACGGCGCTGGTGCCGTCAGCAACAGACGTTGCGATTGTGAGGTTGTCGCCACCCGTCAGGCCGCCGGCGGTATTGATGAGCACGGCCTCGCAGGGCTCGCCCGGCCCAACCTTGGGAAATCGCACGCGCGCAGCGCCGCTCTGCTCGAGCACGGCCACGCGCGTGCGGCCCTGCCGATAGACCAGGTCCAGTCGAACCGATCCTTCGCTGCGCGGCAGCCAGTGCGTGGCCTGGAGCACGGGCGACGATCCTTTTGCAAAGCTGCGGGCTCAAACCGTAAGGTAGCGCCGAACCTCGGTCTCAACCATGGTTTTCCCCTCGCCGGCAAGCACCACCTCGCCGCGCTCCATCACCGCATAGGTATCGGCGAGCTCGCGCGCAAAGTCGAAGTATTGCTCGACCAGGATGATCGCCATCTTGCCCTCATCGCGCAGATAGCTGATGGCGCGGCCGATATCCTTGATGATGGAGGGCTGAATGCCCTCGGTCGGTTCGTCGAGCACGATCAGCTTCGGCTGCATCATCAGCGCGCGAGCGATGGCCAGCTGCTGTTGCTGCCCACCCGAAAGATCGCCGCCGCGCCGGCCAAGCATGGATTTGAGCACTGGAAACAAGTTGAAGAGTTCGCCGTTAAGTTTGCGCTCGGTCCGCGGCAGGCGTGCGTAGCCCGTTTCCAGGTTCTCTCGCACCGTCAGCAAGGGAAAAATCTCCCGACCCTGCGGCACGTAGGACATGCCGAGCCGTGCGCGCTCGTGCGTCTTCAGCCGGGTGACCTCGCTGCCATTGAAGACGATGCGACCACGGCTGACCGGCTGCAACCCGATGATCGCCCGCAGCAAGGAGGACTTGCCGACGCCGTTGCGGCCGAGCACGCAGGTGATCTTGCCCGCTTCAGCCGTCAGCGAAACCTCGCGCAGGGCCTGCGCGGCACCATAATGAAGATCAATGTTTTCGACGCTCAGCATTCCCTTGGCACCTTAAATACCCCCATTCCGCAACCGCGCCCGCGAGCCGGGCCCAAGCTGGGCAAAGATGGTCAAGGGGCGGGGCGGACGGGCGGCGCTCGGACAGCGCCGGGCCTGCACCCCCGCCCGGACCTAACGGCCCAGATACACCTCCACCACGCGCGTATTGGCGCTCACCTCGTCGATGCTGCCTTCGGCCAGCACCGAGCCTTCGTGCAGCACGGTGACCTTCACGCCAAGCCGGCGCACGAATTCCATGTCGTGCTCCACGACGATGACCGTGTGGTCCTTGGCGATGTCCTTGAGGAGTTCGGCGGTGGTCATGGTCTCGGCATCGGTCATGCCGGCGACCGGTTCATCGACGAGCAGCAACTTGGGATCCTGCGCGATCAGCATGCCGATCTCGAGCCATTGCTTTTGGCCGTGTGAGAGCGAGCCGGCCAGGCGCTGGCGCTGACCGGTGAGGCCGATGGTCTGCAAGATCTCGCCGATGCGCTCGGCCTCGTGCGCCGTGGAAAACCAGGCAAGGTTGCCGCGCACGCTGCGGTCCCCCTTGAGCGCCAGCAACACGTTGTCTTGCACCGTGTGATTGTCGAACACGGTGGGCTTTTGGAACTTGCGCCCGATGCCGAGCTGGGCAATGGCGGCCTCGTCCTTGCTGGTGAGGTCGATGCCCTTGTCGAACAGCACCGCGCCGCTGTCGGGCCGGGTCCTACCCGTCACCACGTCCATCATGGTCGTCTTGCCGGCCCCGTTCGGCCCGATGATGGCGCGCATTTCGCCCGGCGAGATATCGAGCGAAAGGTTGTTGAGCGCGCGAAAGCCGTCGAAGCTCACGGTGACGCCATCGAGATAGAGCAGGCTCGGCGTAATCTCATGCGGCTTGGCAACGGTCAGATCCATGGGGCTCACTCGGCGGGCTGGGGCAAGCCGGTCGCCGGCGGGCGAGCCGTTGCGCGGGCGTCGCGGTTCAATGCGTCAGGGGCTAGGCCCCCGAGCGATGAGCTCTTGCCCGCCGGTTCCAGTCGGGCCGAGGGCCAATCGGCGGCTGCCGGCGCCGGCAGCGCGCGCTTGGACAAGAGGCCGAGGATACCCTTGGGCAGGAAGATGGTGACCAGCACGAA
Source organism: uncultured Alphaproteobacteria bacterium (assembly GCA_963770295.1). Taxonomy (GTDB): domain Bacteria; phylum Pseudomonadota; class Alphaproteobacteria; order Rhizobiales; family Hyphomicrobiaceae; genus AWTP1-13. The sequence continues at coordinate 146,962 of CAVYPA010000001.1, read as the reverse complement.
CAGGCCGCCCAGCGCAAACAGCCAATAGGGCGCCAGCAAGCCGGTGGTGAAGGTGGTCTTGGCATAGTTCACCAACACCGCGCCAAGGGCGGCCCCAACCAGCGTGCCGCGACCGCCCACCGCCACCCAAATCACGACCTCGATCGAGTTGGCGGGCGCGAACTCGCCCGGATTGATGATGCCGACTTGCGGCACATAGAGCGCGCCCGCGAGCGCCGCCATGGCCGCCGACAATGTGAACACGAAGGTCTTGTAGTTCTCCACCCGGTAGCCGAGGAAGCGCGTGCGACTTTCTTCATCGCGCACCGCGATCAGGACCTTGCCCGCCTTGGAGCGCACCACCGCCTGGGCGACCAGGTAGCCCGCCGCCAGCGCCAGAGCGGACAAGGCAAATAAGGCGGCCCGCGTCGGCGCCGCTTGCACATTGAAGCCCAGGATGTCCTTGAAGTCCGTGAGACCGTTGTTGCCGCCGAAGCCGAAGTTGTTGCGGAAGAAGCCCAACATCAGGGCATAGGTCAGCGCCTGGGTGATGATGGACAGATAAACCCCCGTCACGCGGCTGCGGAAGGCAAACCAGCCAAAGACGAAGGCCAGCGCCCCCGGCACCAGAAACACCATGAGCAGGGCATAGGCGAACCAGTTGAAACCCCACCAATAGAACGGCAGCTCCGGCCAGTTGAGGAACACCATAAAGTCCGGCAGCACCGGGTGTGCATAGACGCCGCGGCTGCCGATCTGGCGCATCAAGTACATGCCCATGGCATAGCCGCCGAGCGCGAAGAAGGCCCCGTGCCCGAGCGAGAGGATGCCGCAATAGCCCCAGACGAGATCGAGCGATAGCGCCAGCAGCGCGTAGCAAAGATACTTGCCCCACAGGGCAACCATGGATGTCGGCACATGCAAAGGCGATGAGGGCGGCAGCGCCAAGTTGAGCACCGGCACCAGCAGGGCAAGGCCCAACAGGATGGCGAGAAAGATACGGCCGCGGCCGTCGGGAGCTTCCAAGAGCCGGCGCGTGATCATGCTTCCACCGCCCGCCCCTTCAGCGCGAACAGGCCGCGCGGGCGCTTCTGGATGAACAGGATCACGATGACGAGCAACAGGATCTTGCCGAGCACGGCGCCGGCATAAGGCTCCAGGAACTTGTTGGCGACACCAAGCGACAGCGCGCCGACCAGGGTGCCCCAGAGGTTACCGACACCGCCGAACACCACCACCAGAAAGCTATCGATGATGTAGCCCTGTCCCAGGTTCGGGGAGACGTTGTCGATCTGCGAAAGCGCCACGCCGGCAAGACCGGCGATGCCGGAGCCCAGGGCAAAGGTCAGGGCGTCAATGCGACCGGTGGCTATGGCCATGGCGCTGGACATGCGCCGGTTCTGGGTCACCGCGCGCATGTGCAGGCCCAAAGTGGTAAAGCGCAAGGCCGCCAGTAACAGCGCGAAGATGATGCCGGCGAACACGATAATCCAAAGTCGATTCCAGGTGATCGTCAGACCACCGAGCTCGAAGGCGCCGGACATAAAGTGCGGGGCGCCGACCTCGCGATTGGTCGGCCCGAAGCTGGTGCGAACGGCCTGCTGCAGGATCAGGCTAATGCCCCAGGTGGCAAGCAGCGTCTCGAGCGGGCGGCCGTAGAGGAAGCGAATGACGCCACGCTCGATGGCAATTCCGACCAGGCCCGCGGCCAGGAACGCCAAGGGGATGGCGATCGCCAGCGAATAGTCGAACAGCCACGGCGCCGAACCTCGGATCACCTCCTGCACGAGGAAGGTCGTATAGGCGCCCAGCATCACCATTTCACCGTGCGCCATGTTGATGACGCCCATCACGCCGAAGGTGATGGCAAGGCCAATGGCGGCCAGCAGCAGCACCGATCCCAGCGACAGGCCGTACCAGAGGTTCTGCGCTACGTTCCAGGCGGCGAGGCGGTTGTCGATGGCGACAATGGCATCGGCGACGGTGCGCCGCAGGGACGCGGACGGCTCGCCGGGAAGCGAAGCGAGCAGACCGCGCGCGTCCTGATCGCCGCGTCGGCGGATTTGCGCCACAGCCTCGAGCTTCTCGCCCTCCGTGGCGGCGGGCGAATAAAGCAGCACGGCCGCCCTGGCCTCCTCCAGCGCGCGCTTGATGCCGGCATCGGTTTCCTTATCGATCGCCTGCGCCAGCGCCGGCAGGGCCTTACCGTCCTTGGATTTGAAGACGGCCTGCGCCGCCTCCAGGCGTTTGCCCGGATCGGCCGAAAGCAGGGTGAGACCCCCCAAGGCCGCTTCGATGCTGCGCCGGATGCGGTTGTTGATGCGCACGGGTTTCAGCGCCGCCGCGGCCTCGACCGCCTTGCCGCTGGCGGCATCGATCAGCTGGCCGGCCTTGTCGCGCAGGTAAATGCGTTTGTCGTCGCCGAAGAACAGGCGCCCGTCCTGCAGCGCCTCAATCACGGTCGCCGCCAGCGGATTGCCGCTGGCCGCGATGCCCGCGATCGCCGCATCGGTGTCGTTGTAGGAATTGCCGGCAAACTTCTCAAGCGCGCTTTCGTAGCTCTGCGCCTGAGCGCCGAGGCTGCCCAGCAGCGACAGCGCAAGCCAGAGTACGACCGCCGCCCAGCGTTCGCTCACCCGCATGCTCTTAAGGTTCCCGGTATGGCAGGAGGCGGCGCCGATCGCCGCCTCCAACGTCGTCAGGTGTGGTGCCGCCCTAGCTGCCGCACTTGTTGGTCTTGGTGTTGAAGTTGCCGCACTTCTTGTCGACCCAATCGGCCACCAGATCCTTGGAGCCTTCCAACTCCTTCGACCAAGCATCGCCGGGGACGAGCCCGTCGGTCTTCCACACCACGTCGAACTGGCCGTCGCCCTTGATCTCGCCGATCAACACGGGCTTGGTGATGTGATGGTTGGGCAGCATCTTTGAGATACCACCAGTCAGATTGGCCGCCTCGATGCCGGGCAAGGCGTCGATCACCTTGTCGGGATCGGTGGACTTTACTTTTTCGACCGCCTTCACCCACATATTGAAGCCGATGACGTGGGCTTCCATCGGGTCGTTGCTGACGCGCTTCGGGTTCTTGGTGAAGGCCTTCCATTTGGCGATGAACTCATCGTTGCCAGCATCCTTGATGGACTGGAAGTAGTTCCAGGCCGCCAGATGGCCGACCAGCGGCTTGGTGTCGATGCCGGCGAGCTCCTCTTCACCCACCGAGAAGGCGACGACGGGAATGTCTTTGGCGGCGATACCCTGATTGCCGAGTTCCTTATAGAAGGGAACGTTGGCGTCGCCGTTGATGGTGGAGACCACCGCCGTCTTCTTGCCGGCCGAGCCGAATTTCTTGATGTCGGCGACGATCGTCTGCCAGTCGGAGTGCCCGAACGGCGTGTAATTGATCATAATGTCTTCCGGCTTCACGCCCTTGGCCTTGAGGTAGGCTTCCAGGATCTTGTTGGTGGTGCGCGGATAGACGTAGTCGGTGCCGGCGAGCACCCAGCGCTTCACCTGCTCTTCCTTCATCAGGTAGTCGACGGCTGGGATGGCCTGCTGATTGGGTGCCGCACCGGTATAAAAGACGTTGCGCTCGCTCTCCTCGCCCTCGTACTGCACCGGATAAAACAGGATGCTGTTCAGCTCCTTGAACACCGGCAACACGGATTTGCGCGACACCGAGGTCCAACACCCGAACACCGAGGCCACCTTCTCCTTGCTGATCAGTTCACGGGCCTTCTCGGCAAACAGCGGCCAATTCGAGGCGGGATCGACCACGACGGCCTCCAGCTTCTTGCCGAGCAGGCCGCCTTTCTTGTTTTGCTCCTCGATCAGCATCAGCATCACGTCCTTCAGCGTGGTCTCACTGATGGCCATGGTGCCGGAAAGCGAGTGCAGGATGCCGACCTTGATCGTGTCCTGGGCATTGGCGCTGACGGCCAGCGGCAAGCTCGCGAGCGCGGCCACCGACGCCGCCATCGCTGTTCGTAGGATGAAGCGCTTCATGGGTTTCAAGACACCTCTGTTGACTGGTCGAGGGCTCAACCAGGCCCCCCAGAGGTGGTTAAGAGCAACGAGCGTGCCAGGCCGAGCGGGTCTGCCGCAAGATGAGGCGATTGTGAGGATTTGCCGGGGGGTCGGCGCGCCGGAGGCCGTGCGCGGCGGCCGCCGCTGCCTATTTTATAGGCGCGTTGCCCGCGGCCCGATCAGAGCCAGACACCGCGCTGGGCCAGGCACGGCTGGGAGCGGCCGGTCAGCGCGCCGGGGGCGCCGCCTCGAGCCAAACGTGATTGTCGTGAAAGACGGCGCCGCCGTAGGGGCCGGGCTGATCGGCGCTGGTCAGCGTATTGATACCCTCGCCGCCCTCGAACTGATCGTTGGGGGCGATGCATTCCACGATCACGACGCCACGGCGCAGTCCCGGGAAGGCCTCGACCGGCAGCACGATCTCGCCCCGCGCGTTGCCCATGCGCACCCGCCCCCCATTCGCCACCCCTAAGGCCGCCAGGTCCTCCGGGTGCACCTTGACGCGCGGCGGGCCATGGCGGGCCCGACTGGTCGGCATCTCGTTGAAGGACGAGTTGAGGTAATCGCGCGACGGGGAGGTAGCCAGGCGGAAGGGATGCTTGGCGTCGGCCTTCTCCACCACGTCCCAGTGGTCGGGAAGCGACGGCATGCCACGCTCGACGATCCAGGCGTTAGCGCGCGGCGCCGGCACGTTTTGCCAATCGGGCTTGAAGCGGAATTTGCCGTCGGGGTAGCGAAACCCCGAAATGTAGTGGGCAGTGTCGAAGTCCGGCTGGCAGTCGATCCATTTATTGGGCTCAAGGTCCGCCAGCGTCCCCCAGCCCGATTTTTGCAAGGTCCAATCGATGATCTGGCGCGGCGACATGGCAAAACCGGCATGCGTGGCGCCCAAGCGCTGCGCCAGCGCGACGATGACGTCGTGGTTGGAGCGGCATTCGCCCGGCGGATCGAGCAGCTTGGGACCGAGCATGATGTGCTGATGGCCGCCGCCCTGGTAGATGTCGTCGTGCTCCAGGAACATGGTGGCCGGCAGCACCACGTCGGCCAGCTTGGCCGTCGCCGTCATGAACTGTTCGTGCACGCACACGAACAGATCCTCACGGGCGAAACCGGCCTTGACCTTGCGCTGCTCGGGAGCCACCTGCACCGGGTTCATGTTCTGAACAAACAGCGCGGTGACGGGTGGCCCGTCCTTGAGATCGTAGCGATCGCCGGTCAACACCGGGCCGATGCGCGATTGGTCGAGCACCCGGATGCTGGGGTCGACCACGTCCAGGCCCTCGATCAGCGCCTTGTTCCAGTGATAGATGGCGCCGTTGTTGTGGAAGCCGCCACCACCTTCGTGCAGCCAGGCGCCGGTGACGCTTGGGATGCACAAGGCTGCGTGCATGTTGTGGGCACCGTTGCGTGAGCGGGCGAAGCCGTAGCCGAGACGAAAGTAGGTCTTTGGCGTGGTGCCGACCATGCGGGCGAAGGTCTCAATCTCGGCGACGCTGAGCCCGGTGATGGCGCTCGCCCACGCGGGCGTGCGCGACCGCAGGTGGGCCTCCAGCTCGCGCGGACAGTCGGTATACTGTTCCAGGTAAGGCCAGTTGGCATAACCGTCGCGAAACAGCACGTGCATCACGGCGCAGGCGAGCGCACCATCGGTGCCGGGACGCAGGCACAGCGCCAGGTCGGCCTGTTGCATGGTGCCGTTATGATAGATGTCGACCGCCACGATCTTGGCACCGCGCTCCTTGCGGGCGCGGGTGGCATGCGTCATCACGTTGATTTGCGTGTTGACGGGATTGGTGCCCCAAATCACGACCAAATCGGACTTGGCCATCTCGCGCGGATCGGGACCGGCGAGGCGGCCGGTGCCGGCAATGTAACCGGTCCAGGCCAAAGTCGTGCAGATGGTGGCATACATGCCCGAGTAGCGTTTGGCATGGCGCAGGCGATTGATGCCATCACGCATAATGAGGCCCATGGTGCCGGCATAGTAATAGGGCCACACCGCCTCCGGACCATGGCGACGCTCGGCCGCAAGCAGGGCTTCGGCCACAAGGTCGAGGGCCGCATCCCAGCCGATGCGTTCGAATTGGCCTGAGCCCTTGCCACCCTTGCGCCGCAAAGGATGCAGGAGACGGTCGGGGTGATGGATGCGCTCGGCGTAGCGGGCGACCTTGGCGCAAACGACACCGGCCGTATAGCTATGATCGGCCGAGCCATGCACGCGGCCAATCCGGTTGTCGCCCAGCAACTCGACGTCAAGCGCACAGGTCGAAGGACAATCGTGCGGACAAACCGAGTGGCCAATCGCAATCTTGGCTTGGGCGTTCATGGGCGTCCTTCTGGGGCGGCGATCCCAGCCCCCAGGCTAAACGAGTTCGCGGCAATGGCCAAGAAATGCCCGCGCCGAGGCAATGATCGGCAGGTCGCGAGCGCCCCGGTTCCCGCCGCATCGGCCAGCGTGCCCGTGCCCCTGGCCGCGATGGTGCGCTTGCGGCTTGAAAAGCGGGCCGACCCACAGAACGCCTTGGGCCGCGCGCGTAAAAGGTCAAGGTCTCCTCCAATCACGCGGGAGCGCGCTGCGGCCCCTGTCGGGGATGGCGCCGAGAAAGGCTTTGCGCTCAAGCCTTGCGTTCCTCCGCGCCCGCGCCGGTCGGCGCAGGCATATAGTTTGGCGTCGGCCAGCGGTTCCAAGACCGCCGAGGTGCCCACCTTGGCTTGCACGCTCATGGCACCCGCAAACGCGAGAGGGTCTGGCCGACTGCGGCCTTGCCGTGCGCTAGCCGACGATGTCCTCGGCCTTGAAATTGAGGCCAATCTCGAGGTGCGCGTTCTCCGCGCTGTCGGAGCCGTGCACCGAGTTGCGCTCGATGCTTTCGGCGAATTCCTTGCGAATGCTGCCCGGGGCGGCCTTGGCCGGATCGGTGGCCCCCATGACGTCGCGATATGTCTTGATCGCCTCTTCACCCTCCAACACCTGGACCACGATGGGCCCCGACGTCATGAAGCGGACAAGGTCGGCATAGAACGGCCGTGCCTTGTGCACCTCGTAGAATTTCTCGGCCTGCTGCCTATTCCAGCGCACCCGCTTTTGCGCAATGATGCGTAGACCCGCCTTTTCAATCAGGGCATTAATGGCGCCGGTCTGGTTGCGGGCCGTGGCATCCGGCTTGATAATCGACAAGGTGCGCTCAATCGCCATCCGTTACTCCTGAGCGTTTTTTGGCTATAGTGGCGCGGGTTATAACGTGCAGCCATGGCGCGGTTCAAGCCAAGGCGCCCAAATTCCGCCGCGAAGGGGGAGGCCGGTGCGGGCACCGGGGCTTGGCTTTGCCTTCTCTCGGCCTTCCTTCGCCGCTAACCCCTTGGGACTTCGGCGATTGACGCCGAGGATCTGTGCCCTGAAACTGGGAAAAAATGGGAAGCCTCGCCGTCCTGACGGCAAGCCGATGCTCGAATGACTGTTATGCCAGCGCCGTCGTCGCAACATCAGTGGTACTTGGCTCGCGATGGCCAGCAGTATGGGCCGCTCACGGACCCAGAGCTCGCCAAGTTCGTGGAACTTGGCCACTTACAGCCCACGGACTTGCTCTGGCGCGAGGGCTTTTCCGATTGGCGCCCGGCGCTGGTCGTGTTTCCCCCGCCGGCGGCCGGCGCAGCCGGTCGCAAAGAAACCCCGGCCCCGCCACAGGCGGGCGCCAAGCCGGTCGCCACAACGTCCATGGATGCCATGCGTCCGGGCGCGGTCGATGCAGGCAAGCGCGCCTCCGCGGTCGCCGACAGCGACGATGAGCTCGAACCGCGCCGCCGCTTCTTTGGCGCGCGCTTGCTCAAGCGCCTGCTCGTCGTCGCCATCATTCTGACCGGCGCCTGGTTTGCCTACGTCTGGCGCGCCGATCTTGGCAAGCTGATCGGCGCCCTCGGCACGCCGTCACCCATCTCCGTGATGGCCGCGACCGATCGCAACGGCATCGACGTGCCGCCGCTGCGGGGCTTCGGACCCGACGCGGCGCAGATGGACGCCAATTTGCAGGCAACGCCCCTGTGGCGCATCCTCAAGCGCGAATTTCCCGACTGGTATGGCGAGCGCCTGAAGGAGATCGTGGCACTCACCCAGCAGAGCAAAGACGATACCCAGATTGCCCAGCAGGTGGGGCGCGCCTTGGTCGCCTTGCGCCGGCAGCAAACCGACAACGCGCTCTCGGCCAGTCTGCCGAACTTGAAACGCATCGCCAGCACTTTTTATGACAACATCGCCGAGCTGCGCAAACAAAGTACGGAAGCCTGCTTTGCCTTCATCTCGCAGGGCGAGGCCAGCCCCGTCATTGTCGCGCTGCTGCAGGGCTCGCCACACACGGCGCGTCTGCAAACCCAGCTGGTGTCGGTATTCGAGGCGGTCGCCGACGGGCGCAAACTGCCCCGCGTCTACCCGAAGCCGCGCAAGACGGACTATGAGACGCTCGCCACCGCCTTGACGTCGCTTGGCTGGAGCCAAGCCGACATGCAGCTGTTCTCCGACGAGCGCGAGCTGGCGCGCGCGGCGCCCGACAAAATCTGCCAGCTCGTGCACGACTGGTTCGCCGCCCAGCTTGGCCTCAAGGACGCCGACGTCCAACTGCGGCTGTTGGTCGATTCCTTGCGCCCGGTGGTGGCGGGCTAGATCCTCGCAGCCGACCCCGCCCGGTGGCGGCCGTCCACCCGGCACGACGCCCTCTTGCAAGCGCCCCCGCTGAAACTGATTGCTGCGTGGCCCTCGGCCGGGCACCATCCCTCTTTCTGCCTGGACGCCACCCGTGCCGTGCGACAAAACTGCATGTCTCCCGCAAAAAGGGCGCTGCCATGAAACTGCTGTCGAGCCTTTTGTCACCTTATGTCCGCAAGGTCCGGATCGCCGCCGGCATGAAGGGGTTGGCCGATCGGATCGAGATGGTCCCGATCGACACCAACGTTCCGGACAACCCCGAGATTAATCGGGCCAATCCCCTTGCCAAGGTACCGGCCCTGCTGGTGGGCGAGCTTGCGATCTACGACAGCCACGTCATCTGCGAATATCTCGACGGCCAGGCGCCGGCCGCGACGCTGTTCCCAAAGGACCCAGCGGCGCGTATCAAAACGCTGACCCTTGGCGCCCTCGGCGATGGCATCCTCGATGCCGCCTTGCTGCTCGTCTATGAGAAGCGCTTCCGGCCGCAAGAAAAGTGGCATGAGCCCTGGCAGCAGCGCCAGCAAGGCAAGGTCGATCGCGCCCTCGCTGGGCTCGAGCTCAGCCCGCCCACCTGGGATCAGAGCCCCGACTACGGGCACCTGACGCTCGCCTGCGCCCTGGGCTATCTCGATTTTCGCCACGAGGGCAAATGGCGCACCGGCCATCCCCAACTGGTGGCCTGGCTCGACGGCTTTGCCCGGGCGGTGCCGGCCTTCGAGGCAACCCGGCCGCAGGCCTAACCGGCGCCGCGCTTGCGCACGGGCGCGGCGGCCGGCGCCGCGTCCTCTTTTGCCGCCTGCGCCGCCGGCGGCAGCTCAACGGTGACGACCTCGCCCGCCTCAACCTTCAAGGCGAGAGCGCCGGCTTTTAGGAGCTCGGCCAGGCGGCCGAACATTTCGTAGCGCCACCCCTTCATCGCCGCCACATCCGGGTGCTCCTCGACGGCGATGCGTTCGAGATCGTCGCCGTCGGCGATCAAGCGCGGCGCCACCTTTTCGCGTGCCGCGCAGCCCTTGAGCAGCACGCGCAAGAGTTCGAGCAGGGCCACCTTGTCGGCGGCCAGCGGCTGGCCCGAGCGCAAGGCCGGCAGGGTACCGAAGTCGCGCGCCAGTCCCCGCTTGACGGCTTCCAGGATTTCCTTGGCGCGGGCCGAGCGGGCGAAGCCTTCGCTCAAGGTTCTCAGTTCGGACAGTTCGGCGGCGTTAGCCGGCGCGTGATTGGCGATGTCGAACAGGGCCTCGTCGCGCAGAATACGGTTGCGCGGCACGTCCTGAGCCTGCGCCGCCCGCTCGCGCCAGGCGGCGAGCTCGATCAGCACCGCCAAGCCCCGGCGGTTTTTGACGCGCAGCTTGAGCCTGCGCCAGGCCTCTTCCGGCGAGGTTTGATAGGTCTTCGGATCGGTTAGCTCGGCCATCTCTTCATCGAGCCAACCCGCCCGCCCCTCCTTCTCCAGCTCGGCGCGCAGATGCCGATAGATGTCTCTCAGATACGTGACGTCGCCGAGCGCGTAGGTCAGCTGGCGCTGGGAGAGCGGGCGCCGCGCCCAGTCGGTAAAGCGCGAGGTTTTGTCGAGATCACTGCCGGTCACCTGCTTGACGAGGTTACTGTAGCTCACGGCCTCGCCGAAGCCGCAGACCATGGCGGCAACCTGGGTGTCGAAGATCGGGTGGGGAATAAGCCTCGCCTGCGTCCAGACGATCTCGAGATCCTGCCGGGCGGCATGAAACACCTTAGTGACCCGTTCGTCCGCCATCAGCTGATAGAAGGGGGCGAGATCGAGCGCCTCGGCCAGGGGGTCGACGATCAGCTCCTCCTCGGGGCTTGCCATCTGGATCAGGCACAGCTTGGGCCAGAAGGTGTGCTCGCGGATGAATTCGGTGTCCACGGCAACAAAATCGTGCTGGCGAAGGCGCGCGCACGCTTCGGCAAGTTCTGAGGTTGTGACGATCGGGCGCATCAGCGCCGCCTTATAGCCCAAGCCTCGCCGATTGTCGCGATCCGCCGGGGCCGCCCGGCCGGATCGCGCGATGCGCCCCGGGGCGCGGCGCCGGGCCCGTTGCTTAACAGCGGGTCGGCACGCACGACGGCAAGCCCATGAAATTGGACAAGTCCAGCGCGCCGCCCGCCCCCGACTTGGCCCGCTGCAGGCCGCTGGCGGCTGGAGCCACTGGAGGCTGGGGCCCGCGGGCGAGACCTGGCGGTCTTAAGCGGCGCGAAAAACGCAAGCGCCCCCCAGGCACCCTGTCCCCCGCGTCCGACCGGCGCCAATAGGCATCATGCGCGCCCAGCCCATACGCGATTCCGAGCGCCCATCCCGGCAACGCAAGGGCCGCCGCGACCCAACCTTGACTTTGCGACACCCGCATGTGTTTTTCCGCAGCAAACGATCCCAAACCCCCTGTTGCAAACCCCGTTGCACAAGGCAACACGTTCCATGTCCGAAAGCAAAATTGGCGGTTCCGAGCCCGGGCGCGTTAACCGCTATCGCTCGCACACCTGCGCCGCGCTACGCGCAGCCGACGTCGGCATCAAGGTGCGTCTGTCGGGTTGGGTGCACCGGGTGCGCGACCATGGCGGGCTGCTCTTCATCGATCTGCGCGACCACTACGGGATCACCCAGATCGTGGCGGATCCCGACAGTCCCGCCTTCAAGGTCGCCGAGAGCGTGCGCTCGGAGTGGGTGATCCGCGTCGAGGGCAGCGTGCGCCATCGGCCCGAAGGCACCGTCAACCCCGAGCTGCCGACCGGCGCCGTCGAGGTGTTTGCCAGCGAGATCGTGGTGTTGTCGGCCGCCAAGGAGCTGCCGGTACCGGTGTTCGGGGAGCCCGACTACCCCGAGGACCTGCGGCTGCAGTACCGCTTCCTCGATCTGAGGCGAGAGTCGCTGCACAACAACATCATGCTGCGCAACGAGATCATTGCCTCGATCCGGCGGCGCATGCGCGCGGCCGGCTTTTTCGAGTTCCAGACCCCGATCCTCACGGCCTCGAGCCCCGAGGGGGCGCGCGACTACCTGGTGCCCTCGCGCGTGCACCCGGGCAAATTCTACGCCCTGCCGCAGGCGCCGCAGCAATTCAAACAGCTGATCATGATCGCCGGCTTCGATCGCTACTTCCAGATCGCCCCGTGCTTTCGCGACGAAGACGCGCGCGCCGACCGCTCGCCCGGCGAGTTCTATCAGCTCGACTTGGAAATGAGTTTCGTCGAGCAGGAGGACGTGTTCGCCGCCGTCGAGCCCGTGATGCGCGGCGTGTTCGAGGAGTTCGCCAACGGCAAGCCGGTCACGGCGCAATTCCCGCGCATCGCCTACGACGAGGCGATCGGGAAGTACGGCACCGACAAGCCGGATCTGCGCAACCCGATTGCCATGAGCGACGTCACCCGGCATTTCCGCGGCTCAGGATTTAAAGTGTTTGCCGGCATGATCGAGCGGGATCCTAAGGCGCGCATCTGGGCCATTCCGGCGCCGGGCGGCGGCTCACGCGCCTTTTGCGACCGCATGAACGGCTGGGCGCAGCGCGAAGGCCAGCCCGGCCTCGGCTACATCTTCTGGCGCGAGGCTGAGGCCGGCGCCGGCGAGGAGGCCTCAGGGCCGATTGCCAAGAACCTCGGCCCGGAACGCAGCCAGGCCTTGCAAAAGGAACTCGGCCTCAAGGTCGGCGATGCGGTGTTCTTCGCCGCCGGCAATCCGGATAAGTTTTACCGCTTCGCCGGCGAGGCCCGCAACATGATTGGCCGCGAGCTGAAATTGATCGACGAGAACCGCTTCGAGTTCTGCTGGATCGTCGACTTCCCAATGTTTGAGTGGAACGAAGAAGACAAGAAGGTCGACTTTTCCCATAATCCTTTCTCGATGCCACAGGGCGGACTGGCCGCGCTGGAGGCCGCCAACTCGAACGAAGACCTCCTCAAGATCAAAGCCTATCAGTACGACATCGTTTGCAACGGCGTAGAGCTCAGCTCGGGCGCCATCCGCAATCACCTGCCCGACATCATGTACAAAGCCTTTGCCATCGCCGGCTACGGACCCGAGGTGCTGGAGGCCAAGTTTGGCGGCATGCTGAAAGCGCTGAGCTACGGTGCTCCCCCGCACGGCGGCATCGCGCCCGGCATTGACCGGATCGTCATGCTGTTGGCAGGCGCCAGCAACTTGCGCGACGTCATCATGTTTCCGATGAACCAGCAGGCGCAGGACCTGCTGATGGGGGCGCCGAGCGAGGTGAGCGCCAAGCAATTGCGCGAGCTCAACATCCGCTTGGCCTTGCCCGACCACAAGCGCTGAGGCCACAAGCACTGCGGTGCTTGTCGGCAACAGGCGAGTTGGCTAGCCCGAAGACGCGCGGCCGCGTCCGGCCAGCAGGCGATCGACCATGGCCAGCGCCGAGCCCAGGTAGTTGGCGGGATCGGTCAGCTGGCGCAGTCGCGAAGCATCGAGATGCTTGGTCACCTTATCCTCGCGCTCGAGCTCGGCCAGCAACGGCGTACCGTTGGCGAGCGCCGAGCGCGTGGCGTGCGCGATGATGTGGTGCGCCTCCTGCCGGCCGGTAGACTCGGCCAGCGCCATCATCACCGCCTCCGCGACGATGGCGCCTCCCGTCAGCTCGAGGTTGCGCCGCATGCGCTCCGGCTCGACGATCAACCCCTCCAGCATGGCGCGCGCATGCGCAAGCGCCGCGCCGGTTGCCAGGAAGGCCTCGGGCAAGGCCAGCCATTCGAGGTGCCAGGGGCCGGTTGCGCGCTCATGATCCGCCACCACCGCATCGAGCATCAGCCCCGCATGCTGGCGCACGATCCGGGCGGCCGCGATAATCAGCTCGCAGGCGATCGGATTGCGCTTTTGCGGCATGGTCGAAGAGGAGCCGCGCCCCTCTTCGAAGGGCTCGAAGGCCTCGGCGACCTCGGTCTGCATCATCAGCATGAGGTCGGTTGCGATCTTGGCCAGGCTGCCGGCGATCAAGGCCAGCAGTGCGACGGCTTCCGCCACGTTGTCCCTGCCCACATGCCAGGGCATGGCGGCGCTGCCGAGACCGAGCTCTCCCATCAGAGCATCGTGCACGGCAAGCCCCTTGTCGCCCAGCGAAGCCAGCGTACCTGCCGCGCCGGCGAACTGCCCGACCAAGAGGCGCGGCTTGATCTCTTCGAGCCGCTGGCGATGGCGCAGAACCGCACTGAGCCACACCGCAGCCTTATAGCCAAAGGTGATCGGCAGCGCGTGCTGCAGATGCGTGCGGCCGGCCATCACCGTGCCGCGAAAAGTCTTGGCGAGTTCCGCGAGCGCGCCATCGATCGCGGCGAGGTCGCGCTCGACGATCGCCAAGGCCGCCTTGATCTGCAGCACAACGGCGGTATCCATGATGTCTTGCGTGGTCGCACCCCAGTGCAGATAGCGCCCGGCCGCGCCGCATTGCTTGGCGAGCTGGGCGACCAGCCCGACGATGGGATAGCCGACCACGTTCGTGGCCTGCCGCAACTGAGCAAGGTCGATGTCTTTGGCGCTGGCCAGCCGCTTGATGCTGTCGGCGGCATCTTGCGGAATAATGCCGAGCCGGGCCTCGACCTGGGCGAGCGCCACCTCAACCTCGACATAGCGCGCCACCGTCGCCGGCTCGGAGAAAATCTCGCGCATGGCGGGCGTGGCGAAGGTGTCGCGGAAAATTGCAGAATCAAAGACCGTCGCAGCCATCATCAATCCCGCCCTCATTGGCGCCGCCGCCGCGGCTGGCCTTCAACGCGCCACGCAACACCCCTATCGCCAGCCCCGGGGCGCCTCGCGCCGAGGCACTGCAGCATAGCAACGCGCCCGGCGCAGCCAGCATAGAAAAGTGCTTCGCGCGCGCCCACGCCTTATTTGATCAAGGTGGGCTTGGTGAGCGGCGGCGGCGTCGGGGCCGCCTTCGCTTGCGGGGCAACGGCGCGCACAACGCGCGGGGCGGCGGAGCGGGCTTGCTCAACCGGCGAAACGGGCACCGCCCGCGGCGGGGTAGTCGCCTCCGCGCCCGGCGCGTCCGCTCGTGCCGGCGTCGGCGGCGGGGCCTGTCGCGGCGCGGCCGCGGCCTGGGCGGCGGGCCCCGGTTCGGCGGCCTTCGGCGGGGTCGGTGCTTGCGGCGGGTTGGCCTTGGCGGTCGCCGGCGGCGGTTTGGCTTGGGCCGCCCGATTGGCCGCGGTCAGCCGGTTGATCAGTTCCTCGGCCACGGCGCGGACGGTGACGCCGGACTCGCCTGGATATTTGGCGACATAGGATCGTTCCACGGGACTGAGCTGGGCCGCCACCTGCAGGGCGCTCGTGCGCGGGACGGCCTGGCGAAAGCAGAGGTTGTCGGGGTTCTCCATCAGCCAGCGCTGATAATCGGCGTCGACCGAAGAGTAGGCGTCCTTCATGTTGACGATCACGCCCAGGTTCTCGGCAAAGCCCATTTCCGGGTTCAGGCCCTTGAAGCGGCGAAACACCTCCAAGCCGCAGGTGGAGACATAGTCGGGCTTGGTCGGGGAAAGATGAAAATCTGCCTCCCTAAGCCGAGACTTCGTCAATACCGATAGCCCCGGCGGACAGTCGATAAGGACGATGTCGAACACGCCGCGTACGTGGTTCAACAGGGCGCCGATGCTGCTGCGCAGCTTGCCGTGCAGGCTTTCCTTGGACACCTCGCGCTCGAACAAGGTGAGTTGCATATCGCTCGGAACCAGGTAGACCGAGCGCGCCTCGTCCACATCCGAGACACCCCCTACCACGAAGCGCGGCCAGTCGACGGCGACATTGTTGAGGACGCTTGCCACCAACAGATCGACGATGGTGAGGCCATCCGACTGCAGCCGATGCAGATTGGCCGGCGTCAGCAACATGGCGCTAATGCTCGTTTGCGCGTCGGAATCAATGATCAAAACATTCTTGCCGTAGTGCGCCGACAGCGTCTCGGCGAGGGCCAGCACCAAGGTCGATTTGCCGACCCCGCCCTTGGTATTCATCACAGCGATTGCGTTACGCATCCAAACCGCCCCCCAACGCGCCGAGCCGATCGCCCAGAGCCGAGCCTACCTCATCTGCCGGGCAAATATGGCATACTCCAGGTCCATGTCGAGGTGGCGTGGCGCCAACGTCACGCGCGGCGGCGGCGGCGGCGGCCGGAGCCGGTCGGTTCGGGGTGGGCCGCCAAGGCGGAGGTGGCGGCTCGGCCCTCGCGGCGGGCCGCCTGCGGCGGCGGCTTTTCGCGGGCCCAATAGTGATAGTCTGCGTTGGGCCGCAGGTCGACGGCGGCCGCCAGGCGGTTTGACATGTTGTAGAAGGCGGCCACCGCGGCGATGTCCCAAATATCGCGATCGCTGAAGCCCGCCTCGCGCAGCCGTTGGCGATCCTGCGCCTCGATCTTGTCGGGCGCCTCCGTTAGCCGGACGGCAAAGTCCAGCATGGCTTTTTGCCGCGAAGGCAGATTGGCGGCCCGGTAATTCTGCGCGATTTGCTCGCCCACGACCGGGTCGCCAGCGCGTTGGCGCACGGCGGCCCCGTGCGAGGTGAGGCAGTAGTGGCAATGATTGACGGCGCTGACGGCGACGGCGATCATCTCGCGCTCGAGCTTGGAAAGACCGCTGTCACCCAGCATCAAGTCGTCGGCCATCAGCACGAAGGCCTTGAGTTTGGCGTTGTCGAAGGCATAAGCCTGTAACACGTTGGGCACGAAGCCCAGCTTTTCGCGGCACTTCTCGAAGTAGGCGACAAGCTCGGGCTCGAGTTCGGCCGCGGGCGCCAGATCGAGCGCCATCTTATCTTCTCTCGCCGGCATCGCTTGCGTCCTGGAGGCTGCGTCCTTTAGGGCCTTCACGTCGCCATCCACCTGAGGCATCCAGCTGGGCGCATCCACGTGGGGGCATCAATGTGGGGGCATGAACGTGCGCTGGCCCGGCGCCACGCGCGCCAGCCCATGATTGTGAACGAATGATCATGCCGATTGTCAATCCCCAGCCAGCGGTCCACACTTCCGCCCACACCGAAATCGAGGCTGGGATGTCGCCCCATGTCGTTGCAAGCGGTCGCGGGCAAAGGTGGCGCCTTGCGGCAGATCCTGAAGCTCTTGGGCCCCGATCCCTTGGCGGCGGCCTTTGTCCCTTTGCTGCTCGGGCACAATGGTGGTGACGGCTTGGAGCCGCCACGTCTCGCCGAGCTCACGCGGCAAGCCCTCAACTTTATCGCCAACAAGCCGAAGGCTGAGCCCAAGGTGCGCCTGCGCAGCCTATCCCCGGGCGATGCCGATAAGGCGAGCTCGGTGCTCGAGATCAGCAACGATGACATGCCCTTTCTGGTCAACTCGATCCTTGGCGAGTTGCAGGCGCGCGGGCTTGGCGTCCGCGCTCTTTTGCACCCTATCTTCAAGACCGACCGCGACGACGCCGGTTACCTGCGCAAGATCCTAGGGCCGGGGGATCAGAATTGGAACGACGGGCATCAGGAAAGCTATATCGCCGTTCTCCTCAAGGCCCTGCCCGCCGGCGCCGGCGCGGAAGTGGTGGCGGCGATCTCGGCGATCTTGGGAGAAGTCGCGGTTGCGGTCGGCGACTGGGGCAAGATGCGGCAGCGCCTGCAGGCGGCGATCGCCGAGTTCGACACCGTCCGCCCGCCCATTGCCGCGGATTTGCGCGCCGAAGCGCTGGCCTTTCTCCATTGGCTCGCCCAGGACAATTTCACCTTCCTCGGCATGCGCGAATTCGAGCTCACCGGCGACCCCGAAAGCGGCGATCTGCGCCCCCGCCAAGGCAGTGGGCTTGGCGTGTTGCGCAACCCCGCGGTCGAGGTATTGCGGCGCGGCAGCGAGCTCGTCGCCATGACGCCCGAGATCCGCCGCTTCTACTTCGCCCCGGCGCCGCTGATTATCACCAAGGCCAATGTCGTGAGCCG
The DNA here is from genome assembly GCA_963770295.1 of uncultured Alphaproteobacteria bacterium. Taxonomy (GTDB): domain Bacteria; phylum Pseudomonadota; class Alphaproteobacteria; order Rhizobiales; family Hyphomicrobiaceae; genus AWTP1-13. The sequence continues at coordinate 129,380 of CAVYPA010000001.1, read as the reverse complement.
CGTGCACCGGCGCGCGTACATGGACTATATCGGCATCAAGACCTACCACGGCGATGGCACGCTCAAGGGCGAGCTGCGCGTGGTCGGCCTCTTCACCTCGCAGGCCTACGTGCGCCCACCAAGCGAAATTCCATTCCTGCGGCTCAAGGTGGCGCAGGTATTGGCGGCCTCCGGCTACCCCCCCGCCAGCCATGCCGGCAAGGCCCTCACCAACATCCTCAATACCTTCCCGCGCGATGAGCTGTTCCAAATCGGGGTGGAACGACTCCAGGCGTGGAGCGAAGGCATCCTCGATCTCGAAACGCGGCCGCGCGTTGCCGTCTTTGCCCGCGTCGATCGCTTCGATCGCTTCGTGTCACTCATCATCTATGTTCCGCGCGACCGCTACAATACGGGGGTGCGCGAACGGATCGGCGCCTTGCTGGCGGCGGCCTACCATGGTCGCGTGTCCGCCTTTTATCCCTACTTTCCCGAAGGCCCGTTGGTGCGCGTGCAATTCATTATCGGTCGTCACCGGGGCCCAACCCCCAAGCTGGAGCCCGCCTGGCTCGAAGCCGAGATCGTCGAGATTATCCGCACCTGGCAGGACCGGCTGGCGCAGGCCATCGCCACGCTTGGGCCAAGCGGCGAGGCGCTTATTGCCAAATACGGCAGCGCCTTCCCGGTGGGCTATACGGAGGGTTTTTCGCCGCAGCGCGCGCTCAAGGATATCGAGCGCATCGAGCGGCTGGGGCCGGAGCGGCCGATCGCCGTCGACTTCTACCGCCCGGCGGAAGCACCCGGCGGGCGCCTGCACGCCGCGGTCTATCGTTTTGGCGAGCCCATCGCCCTGTCGGAGCGCGTGCCGGTGCTAGAGAACCTGGGCTTTCGCGCCATCGACGAACGCTCCTATCACCTCAAGCCGCGATTTGCCGACGAGGTGGTCGACGTCACCCTGCACGACATGGTGTTGGAACGGGCGGACGGCGAGCCGATCGAACTGGCGGGTCACGACAGTCGGCTCGAGGGCTGCTTTCTCGCCGTCTTCCGCGGCGACGCCGACAACGACGGCTTCAACCGCCTGATCTTGTCGGCGGGCGCGGACTGGCGCGAGGTCGCCGCCGTACGCGCCTATTGCGCCTACCTGCGCCAGCTCGAGTCGCCCTTCGGTTTGCGCTATCTTGCCGATACCTTGCACCGGCACGCCGGCCTGACGCGCGATCTCATCGAGCTCTTCCACCTGCGTTTCGATCCTGGTCGGGCCCTCACCCAAGCTGAGCGCCAAGCGGCGGCGGAGCCGATCCGCCAGCGCATCGAGGGCGCCCTGGCCAAAGTGCCAAGCCTGGATGAGGATCGCATCCTGCGCCAGGTCTTCAACCTGGTCGTCGCCACGGTGCGCACCAACTTCTATCAAGCGGACGCCAGTGGCCGGCGTTCCGAGGTGGTCAGCTTCAAATTCGACAGCAAGCTTGTGGAGGCGGCACCGCATCCGCGCCCGTTCCGGGAAATCTGGGTGTACTGCCCGCGCGTGGAAGGCGTGCATCTTCGCTTTGCCCCTATCGCGCGCGGCGGCATCCGCTGGTCGGATCGTGCCCAGGACTTCCGCACCGAGATCCTGGGGCTGGTGCGGGCGCAACGCGTCAAGAACGCGGTGATCGTTCCCTCCGGGGCCAAGGGCGGCTTTCTCCCCAAGCAACTGCCGCGTAACGCCAGCCGCGACGACGTGCAAAGGGAGGGCATTGCCGCCTATCGGCTGTTCATCTCGGCCCTGCTCGACATCACCGACAATCTGAAGGATGGCAAAATCGTGCCGCCGCGCCTCGTAGCTGCGCCACGACGACGACGATGCTTATCTCGTGGTCGCCGCCGACAAGGGCACGGCGACCTTCTCCGACATCGCCAACGAGATTTCCGCCGCCCACGACTTCTGGCTGGGCGACGCCTTCGCCTCGGGCGGCTCGCAGGGCTACGACCATAAGGGCATGGCGATCACGGCGCGCGGTGCCTGGGAGTGCGTCGAGCGCCACTTCCGTGAGATGGACGTCGATATTCAGCGCCAGCCGTTCCGGGTGATCGGCGTCGGCGATATGTCGGGCGATGTGTTCGGTAACGGCATGCTGCTGTCGCCGGCGATCCGACTCGTGGCAGCCTTCGATCACCGCGACATTTTCATCGATCCGGATCCCGATCCGGCGCTCGGCTTCGGCGAACGCAAGCGCCTTTTCGCGCTGCCGCGCTCGAGTTGGCAGGACTATGACCGCAGCAAGATCTCCCGGGGTGGCGGCGTCTTTGCACGCTCCGCCAAATCGATTCCGATCAGCCCCGAGATAGGGACCGTGCTGGGCGTAAACACCGCCACGCTGACCCCCAACGAACTGATGCACGCCCTCCTTATAAGCAAGGCCGATCTCCTGTGGTTCGGCGGCATCGGCACTTATGTGCGCGCCACGGGCGAGCCCGATCAAGAGGTCGGCGATCGCGCCAATGACGCCATTCGGGTCAGCGCCGCCGAACTCGGCGTCAAGGTCGTGGGCGAGGGAGCCAACCTCGGCATGACCCAGCGCGCCCGCATCGAGTTCGCCCAGCGCGGTGGCCGTCTGAACACGGATTTCATCGACAATTCGGCAGGGGTGAACACCTCCGACCAGGAAGTGAACATCAAGATCGCGTTGGGTCCGGCCAGCCGAGCGGGCAAGCTGTCGGCCGAGGCGCGCAGCCGTTTGCTGGCCGCCATGGCCGATGACGTGGCGGCAGGCTCGCTCGCCAACAACTACCAGCAGTCCTTGGCATTGAGCCTGGCGGAACGCAGTTGCGGCCGCGAACTCCCCGACTATGCCCTTTTGCTGCACGCCCTCGAAGAGCGTGGCCTGTTCGAGCGGCGGCTCGAGGCCCTGCCTTCCGACAAGGAGCTGGAGGAGCGCGGCCGCGCTGGTCGCGGGCTCACCCGCCCGGAGCTGGCGGTGCTGTTGAGCTACGCCAAGATCGCGCTCGAGCACGACCTGATCGCCAGCACGGTGCCGGACGAGCCGCTGCTGGCGGCCTGGCTCGACGCCTATTTTCCAAGCGAGCTGCGCCGGCGCTTTCCCGCTGGCATTGCCGGCCATAGCCTGCGCCGCGACATCATCGCCACCAGCCTCACCAACGCCGTCCTCAATCGCGGCGGTCCGGCGATGGCGGTGCGGCTGGCCGACGAAACACGGCGCACGACCGCCGATGTGGCGTTGGCCTTTTTGGCCGTGCGCGAGGTCTTCGAGCTGCCGGCGCTTTGGCAACGGATCGATGCGCTCGACGGCAAGCTTGGCGGCTCCACACAACTTGGCCTCTATCAGAGGACGCGCGAGCTGGTGAGCGCGCAGACGCTATTTCTGCTGCGCTTCGGCAGCGCCGGCAGTAGCCTCGGCGACACCATCGCGCTCAACAAGGCGACGCTCGCCGCCCTCAAGCCGGGGCTTTCGTCGCTGCTGCCCTCGCGCCTGGCCGCAGGGCTGGCCGATCAAGCCCGCCGGCTCGTCGTCGAACGCGTGCCGGAGGACCTCGCCGCCGATATGGCCGCCCTCGATGTGCTTGAGCTTGCCCTGGCCATCACCGAGGTCGCGCATGCCAGCAACAGCCCGGTGCCGGAGGCGGCCCGCATTTTCCTGGTGCTCGGCGACCGCCTGCACATCGCCGACCTGACGGCCAAGGCCGGCAAGATCGTCACGTCCGACTACTACGATCGGCTCGCCGTGGCGCAGGCGCTCAACCAATTGGGCAAATCCCAGGCCGACCTGGCCCGGGCGGCGATCCGCGCCCAAGGCGCGGCGGGGATCGAGGCCTGGCTCGAGCAGCAGGGGCCGAGACTGGCGCGCGTGATTGCTACCCTGGAGCAGATTAGCAACGAAGAGACGCTCACCTTATCGCGGCTCCTGGTCGCCGCCGGGCAGCTGCAAGACGTGGCCGGTGCCGCTAGTGCGGCCGCTCCTTCAGCATCAGCCAGGCGGGCCCGAACAGGGGATCGTGCCAAATCCGCCGCCAGCGAAAGCCGGCCCGCTCGTAAGCGCGCACCATCATCTCCTGCCTGATGGAGATGAGGCCCGAGCAGGCAATGGCAAGTGTGGTGGCAAAAACCTCCGCCGCAAGCAGCGCCGGAATGGCGGCGAGAACCTGCGGTCGCGAGGGGGCGATCCAGAACTGGGTCTCCCAAGTGCCCGGCAGCACTTCCGGCGGCTGTGCACCGGCGTGCACGGCGGTTTCCATGGCCTGCGCGTAACCGATCGGTCGCGCCTCACAGGTGACGATGCGGGTGAGCGCCGTCTCGCTCATGCGCGCCAGCGCGATCTCGGCCTCGGCGCTGGCCCGGTTGCCCGAGCAGGCCTGCGTCGTCGGATCCCTCAGCCATCGGCGCAGCAAGAAGCCGTCCTCGGCCGTCGCCGGGCGCAGCCGAATGGCCAATGGCGCGTGCCCGTCGGCCATGCCCGATCAATGCCGGAAATGGCGTTGGCCGGTGAATACCATCGCCAAGCCGTGCGCGTCCGCGGCCGCGATCACCTCGCTGTCGCGCAGGGACCCACCCGGCTGGATCACCGCCGTCACCTTCGCCTCGGCGGCCGCCAGCAGGCCGTCGGGGAACGGAAAGAAGGCGTCCGACGCCACCACCGAGCCCTTGGCCAGCGGCTCGCTCAGGCCGGCCGCTTTGGCAGCCTCCAGCGACTTCCAAGCCGCAATACGGGCGCTATCGACCCTGCTCATTTGCCCGGCGCCGATGCCCACCGTGGCGCCGTCCTTGGCGTAGACGATGGCATTGGATTTGACGTGCTTGGCCACCTTGAAAGCGAACTTCAGATCCGCGAGTTCCTGAGGCGTTGGCTGGCGTTTGCTCACGACCTTGAGGTCGAGGTCGTCAACCATGGCGCCGTCGCGCGACTGCACCAGGAAGCCACCCGACAGCGAGCGAAAGCTTAACTCCTGGCGGCGCGGATCGGGCAGCGCGCCAGTGGTGAGCAAGCGCAGGTTTTTTTTGCTGGCAAAGATCGCCTTTGCTGCCGCGCTCGCCTGCGGCGCGATCACCACCTCGGTGAAGATGCTGGTGATCTCGGCTGCGGTCGCCGCATCAATGGCACCGTTCAGCGCGATGATGCCACCGAAGGCGCTGACGGAATCGCAAAAGAGCGCCTTGCGATAGGCCTCGATCAGAGTGCCGCCGGTTGCAACACCACAGGGGTTGGCGTGCTTGATAATGGCGACGGCGGCCATCGCCGGGTCGAATTCGGCCACTAGTTCAAAGGCGGCATCCGTGTCGGCGAGATTGTTGTAGGAAAGCTCCTTGCCCTGGTGCTGCACGAGGGTGGCCACGCCCGGGCGCCGCGCCGCCGTGGTATAGAAGGCGGCGCGCTGATGCGGGTTCTCGCCATAGCGCAATTCCTGGGCAAGCTTGCCGCCGAACGCACGCCAGGCCGGGGCCGGCTCGCCCAAGACCTCGGCGAACCAGGCGCTGATCACCGCGTCGTAGGCGGCGGTCCGCGCATAGGCCTTGGCGGCCAGCGCCTGGCGCAGCTCCGGACTGGTTGCGCCACCCTGGGCCCCCATCTCTTGCAGCACCCGCGCGTAGTCCGCCGGATCGACGATGACGGTCACGGCCGCATGGTTCTTGGCGGCCGCCCGGATCATCGCCGGTCCGCCGATATCGATATTTTCGATCGAGGTCTCGAATGGCGCGCCCGCAGCCACGGTTGCCTCAAAGGGGTAGAGGTTGACCACCAAAAGATCGATCGGCGCGATGCCATGCCTCTCGGCGGCGGCCTGATGCGCAGCATCGCCGCGCACGGCGAGCAGACCACCGTGAACCTTGGGATGCAACGTCTTCAGGCGACCATCCATCATCTCCGGGAAGCCCGTATGCTCGGCGATGTCCTTAACGGGAATGGCCGCAGCCTTGAGGGCGCTAGCGCTGCCGCCGGTGGAGAGGAGTTCCACGCCGAACGCGGCAAGCCCGCGGGCAAAATCGAGGAGACCGCTTTTGTCGGAAACCGAAAGCAACGCCCGCTCGATCCTTCTGGCCGCTGTTGTCATAAGACGTCGTTTCCCATCGCGCTTGGGGGTGTTGGCCCATTGCAGCCATGCCTCGACGAGGCGCGCTTAGCATGGAACCGGCATTGGCAATAGAGCACGCTCATGCGTGCGGGTCTGGCTGCGCTTCTGGTTCGTTGGGCCCGCGCTGGTCGCCATACCGATCGGGACCGGCGGTGGCTAAGCCGTCGAGGGTTGCGTCCCCAGCCGTTGCCGCCAGCGCCAGTCGCTCAGCCAATGAGCGCGCCATGGCGCCTGCTTCAGAGGTGGCGTGTTGGGGCAGGCAGCCCGGCGGCATCCGCTCGACCTGCCAGCTGACCTTGGCCTCGCCATGGCAGGCGGCCCGCAACACGAGTTGTTGCGCCGGCAGCGCGCCCAGGGCACCGGCGCTATGCACGCTGGCCTCGATCGTGAGCTGGGCGCCCTGCGCCGACAGGCGCCAGTGCGCCCCCGACTTGAGCACCAGGTCGGCCGTATCGGGCTCGCGGCCAGGCCAGACTTCGACGTCGGGATGGACATGGAAATGCACGGCGAAGGGCACATCCCAGGCGAACCGCAAGACGCCTTTGGCCGCAAGGAGACCTTCGCTGCCGCTCAGCTTTGTGCCATCGGCAGCAAGCCTGAGGCTGCGCGCGTGCACGAACCCCCAGCGACTGACGTAGCCATCGTGCGAGGCCTCCAGCTCAAGGGCGCCGGCCTCCTCGGCAATACGCGCGCTGACCTGATCGGGATGTTCGATGGCCAGCGCCCCGCGCCGGGAGCCGCGCCGGCTCAGCTTGGAGGAGGACTGCTCCTTGACGCAGAGCGTGTTGTGGCTCGCCGTCGCCCGCGCCGGTGCTCGTCGGCCCGGGTCAGAGGATGCCGGAGCCCCGTTGTTGACGAACAGCGGCTCGCCACCCACGCTCGCTTCAAACGACAAGCAGCCGGCGTGCGCGCTGTGGGCGAAGCTCAGCGGCGGCGGAGGCCCGACATCGACCACCACAATGCTGGGGCCGCGCTCGAGGCGCGCGTATCTCGACTGCGGGGCCAGCGGCGGCAAGGCCGACCGGTTTTTGTCATAGGCCAACACGGTGGCCAGCGCTTCCCGATCGGTTGGCCCGACGCCGTTGAAGCGTGCCAGGCTGCCGTCACCCAAGCGCAAATGCCGCAGCATCGGCACCATGGCCGCGAGCGCTCCCACCAAGGCGCTCGCCGGCGTCAGGCCGCGAAGCAGGAAGCACTGCCGCACCGGCAGCAAATCAAGCACCAGCTCGACCGAGATCTGTGGGTTGCGGCCGATGTGGCCGCCGTCGGCGAAAATCTGGCGCTCGATTTCCACACCGAGCAGTTTCTGCGAACGCTTGAGCTGGCGCTCGCGTCCGGCCAGGCACAGATCGGTGAGCACCAATCCGATCAGGGCCACCAGCCGAGCGTGGCCCTCCGGCGCGTTTTGCCAGGCCGCGGACAGGTAGCTGGCTTGCCGCTCAAAGCTGCGCAGCACGGCCGCATAGAACCGAGGGTCCGCCCCATCGAGGAGCAATTGGGAATGCGACAGCCAGGACATTAAGCGGCGGCCCGTTGTCTCGGGTGCCCAGGCGAAAAGCTTGTCGCGACTACCCTCCTGCAACCAGTCCTGCAGCAACCGGCGGGCCAGGCACTCGGTATCCTCTGCGCGGACGGCATCGAGGTGGCGCAACCAGCCGAAGCCATGCAGCTCGCGCGCCCAGGGCTCGCTCACGACGGCATGCGCAAAGGGCGAGCGTCCAGCAAGATCGGCGATCTCGCCGGCGAGCCCAAAATTGCCGAACCTCAACTCATCGACAAAGCTGGGATCGGGCACGCGCAAGTCCGGCGGCGCCATCAGCAATTCGTCCGTCGCGGCGCGGGCGCTGGCGAGGAGCTGCGATCGGCGCACGTAGGCCAGCATCTGGACGCGCGCGCGATCGACCAACAGCAGCGTGCGCTCGACCTTCTCGCGCGCGGCCAGACTGGCGCCCAACCGCGACCATGCCGACGGCTCCGACGCTGCCGCCGGTTCCGGGGGAGAGTTTTGCATATGGCTCCCGTTAGCCCGGCCGCTGAGGCGAGGCAAGACCGCGGCCCGCAAAGCCTGTGGGTGGCCGCAAGAGCTCAGCAGAGCCGCCGCAGGCGAGCCACATAGAAGCCATCCATGCCCTCCGCGAGGCTTCCCTGCGGCCCATGCCAGGGCAGCGTGCGCAGCTCGCCCGCCGGCGTGATGGCGGCGGCATCGCCGCCAACTTCCTCGGCGAGGACGGGCACGCGCTGAAAGCCAAACTGCGCCGCGAGAAATGCCGCAATCTGCTGGGCGCCTTCCTCCGGCTCGAGCGAGCAGGTGCTGTAGAGCAAGAGCCCGTTCGGCTTGACGAGGCTCGCCGCGTTGGCCAACAGGCGCCCCTGTAGCTCCGCCATGCGGACGACGTCTTCGGCGGCTTTCAGGCGCAAAATATCGGGATGTCGGCGGATGGTTCCCGTCGCCGTGCACGGCGCATCGAGGATGACGACATCGAAGCTCGTGCCGGGCGCCCAGGTTGCGACATCGGCGGCAACCAGGCTAGCGGTGAGCTTAAGGCGATCGAGGTTGGCTTTCGTGCGCTCGAGCCGGGTGGGGGAAATATCGACCGCGGTGACGGCAGCGCCGCGCGCGGCAAGGGCGGCCGTCTTGCCCCCCGGGGCGGCGCACAGGTCGGCCACGATGCGTCCCGCCACGTCGCCGGCCAGCCGGGTGACCAGGGCGGCGGCGGCGTCCTGCACCCACCAGGCGCCCTCGCCATAACCCGACACGTCTTCGATGCGCCCGTGCGATTTGAGCCGGACGCTGCCCGTCGGCAGCACAAAGCCGCCCAACCGATCCGCCCAGGCGTTGGCATCCTCGGCGGGCTTCAGGCTGAGGTCGAGGGCGGCTTCCTTGAGACTGGCCTCCGCGATGCGGCGCGCCGTGGCGGCCCCATAGGCCTCGTTCCAGCGTTGCCAAAGCCAGGCAGGGATATTGAGCCGCACGGCATCTTGCGCGGCGATGAGGGCCGCACCGCGCTCGCTCACACGCCGTAACACGGCATTGCTGAGCTTGGCAAAGCGGTGTGCGCCGCGATCGCGACGCACCAGTTCGACGGAGAGGTCGACGACGGCATGCGCGGGCAACCCGAGGCACAGAAGCTGGGCTGCGGCACACAACAAGATGGGCCAAAGCTGACCCTTGTCGGGGGGAAGCGGCCGTTCGATGAAGGCGTTGAGCACATGCTCCAGCTCACCATGCCGGCGCAGGACGGTGGCTGCCACCATGCGCGCCAAGGCGCGGTCGCGCGGGTGCAACAGCGAAAGATCCGGTTGCCGCGACAAATCGGCCAGCACCTGCTCGAGCGTGCGCCTCTGCCCCAACACGCCGGCAACGAGGTTGACGGCCAGACGGCGCGCCGCCAGGCCTTCCGGCGGCCCGAGTGTGCGGGCGGGCTTCCCTGGCGGGGAGGCTTTCGGGCGGGGCCTTCGCGGCGGCAAAACCGTCTAGCCCCACGTCAACCCCAAGGCCCCCCACGCCCGGCTGGCGACGACCCGCCCCGGAGACCGGGTCCCGGCTGCACCCCACGCGCGGCGTGGCCCGCCGCCCCCATCTCCTCGGCCAGGCGCTCCAGCTCGGCGATACGGTTGGCGGTGTTGGGATGGGTGGAGAAAAGGTTATCCATACCCTCCCCGGTTAGGGGATTGATGATGAACAGGTGCGCCGTTGCGGGCGCCGCCTCCGCCGGCTCGTTGCGGATCTCCTGGGCGTAGTGCTCGATCTTGTGCAGCGCCGATGCCAAGGATAGCGGCGCACCGCAGATCATCGAACCAAGCCGATCGGCCTGATACTCGCGCGAGCGGCTGATGGCCATTTGCACGAGCATGGCGGCAATGGGGGCGAGGATGATGGCAACCAGCGTGCCGAGCCAGCCGACGCTGTTGTTCTCGCGGTGGCCGCCGAACAGGGCGCCGAACTGGAGATATTGCGCCAGCATGGAAACGGCGCCGCCGATGCTGGCCGCGACGGCCATGGTCAGCGTGTCGTAGTTTTTGACGTGCGCGAGCTCGTGGGCCATCACGCCCGCGACTTCGTCGGCCGACAGCATCTCGATTAAACCGGTGGAGGCACAGACCGCGGCGTTGGCCGGGTTGCGCCCGGTCGCAAAGGCATTGGGCTGCGGATTGTGCATGATGTACACGCGCGGCATCGGCAGCTCCGCCTTGCGAGCAAGGTCGGCGACGATGGCGTAATACTGCCCCCCGGAGCTGGCATCGACCTCTTCGGCGCCGTAGAGGCGCAACACCATCTTGTCGGATTGCCAGAGGCTGAAGGCGTTTATGCCGAGGGCCATGACGAACGCAATGACCATGCCGGTCGCACCACCCAATAGGGCACCCATGGCGACAAAGATGCCCGTCAAGGCCGCCAGCAGCAGGCCGGTCTTGGCGAAGTTCAGGGGCATGGGAAGCTCACCTCGTCTGATTGGTTGCGACCTTGGCTCGGCAGATCGCGCGAGCCGAACTCCAGTGGGCGTGCTAATATGGTGTGCCGGACGGGCCAAGGCCAGATCTGGGCCAGATCTGGGCCAGATCTAGACCGGCGGCAAGCCCGATCCAAAGCCATGGATATCCAAAGCCAAGGATGTCCAAAGCCAAGGATGTCCAAAGCCGAAGATATGACGGGCCAGAGCCCCCCTTCCAGAGCCCCGTTTCGGGGCAGACGCCGGCCCATCCCGCCGAGCAGGTTGTGACATGCGCCAAGAAGAAGACCACCCCAGCGAAGCCGCGCCTAAGCGTTTGACGCCACAAGCGCAGCGTGCCCTTGCCGAAGCCCAGGAACGCCGGCGCAAAGAGATCGAAAGGGCCACCGCCGCGCCAGAAGCCAAGGAGGTCGGAGGCCAACGGGGACCCGACCCGACCCGCTACGGCGATTGGGAAAAAAACGGCATCGCCTCGGACTTTTAACGTCTGGGGAGTCATGCAGGCGGGCGCAACGAAACGCTTTGAAGACGCAGAGGACTTTTTTGCCTTGCGACCGGGCACGGGCTTCGCGCGGTGCGCGCCAGCCCGGGATGGTCAACCCGCGATGGCTTGGCCGTCATGAGGTCGACCTTTATAGAAGACGGCCATGCCGACCTCGCCGCCGCCCAGCAAGCGCCGCTTTCCCCTGTTCTCGCTGTTCCTCGTCCTTTTGCTCGGGATCGGAGCTGCCGTCTTGTTCCGACAGGGGCTCGTTCCTGCCGCGCTCAATCCCCTGCCAGCGCTCGATCTTAGTCAGGCGGACGCGTGGTTCGTCGATTGGCGCCTGGCCGCCTTAAAGCACGACCCGCAGCTGTGCCGCCGTATTCTGGCGCAACCGCAAATCAGCGCCGAGCCGATTGCCGACAATCCGCCAAAGCAGGGCTGCGGTTGGACCAATAGCGTGCGCATGACCTCGGCCGGCGGCGTGCACGCCGCTTTCGACAAGGCCACCTGCGAAGCGGCCACCGCGCTAACTCTTTGGCTCACCCACGACGTGCAAACAATCGCGCAAGAGATCTTTGGCCAGCGCGTCGTCTCGATCCAATCCTTCGGCTCCTACGCTTGCCGCAATATTATCGGCAATCCGTTCTGGAAAGACATCCGCAGCGAGCATGCGACCGCTAACGCGCTCGACATCAGCGGCTTCACCTTGGCGGGCGGGCGGCAGATCGGCGTCCTCCAGCATTGGAAGGGGACGGGGGCGGAGGCCCGCTTCCTGCGGGCGGTGCACGCGCGCGCCTGTCGCTATTTCCACGTGGTGCTGGGGCCCGACTACAACACCGCCCACCACAATCACTTCCATCTCGACCGCGGTTTATTCTGGCGCTGCACGTGAGGCGCACAAAGCCTTAGGGCGGGGGCAATAGGCGCCGGCCAAAGTGGCGCGCATGAAGCCCGTAGGCCTCGGCGCTGTCGACGTCGCCGAGCCGAGGCAGGAAGGCAATGGCGCGGCCGGACAAATTTGCCAACGTATCGCTCAGGGCATGCGGGCCCGACCAGCGCACCCGAGTGAACGGCCGCAGCAGGTGCGGGCGCCGGCGCAGGCCGATCAGCCAATAGCCGCCGTCGAGCGCCGGGCCGAAGACGGCGTCGCCTCCCCGCAGCAGGCGAAACGCTTTGGCGATGTGGGTGGCGGCAAGGCTTGGAATATCGGTGCCGACGATGATCAGAGGTCCGGGCGCGTTTGCCGCAAACAGGCGCTGCATGCGCTGGCCGAGGTCGCCAGGGCCCTGGCCGCAGGTCCCAATCTTGGCCGGCCAGATCGGGCTTTTGGCGTACGTGTCGGGGCTGACGGCCAGGATCGTTTGCCAGCGGGGATCCTGGCCCAGGCGCACGAGCAGCGCGGCGGTGGCCTGGCGCGCAAAGCGGGTGGCCTGGGCGACACCGATCTCCGCGGCGAGCCGCGTCTTAGCCGCCCCCGCGATCGGTGCCTTGGCCATGATCACGAGCCGGCAACGAAAGGGCGCCGCGCGACGCGCCGGCGCCTGCTGCAGCGCGGGGCGACGGCGGCGCCGGTTCACGGCCCTGCCCATGTTAGGTGCCCATGTTAGGGCCCACACGTGCGCGCGCCCATCTCAGGCTCCCAGGTCAGGCTCCCAGGTCAGGCTCCCAGGTCAGGCTCCCAGGTCGGGCTCGCAGGTCAGGCTCCCCGATCAGGTCTCCCAGGTCAGGCTGCGCCTGCCGCGGCGCGCGGGCTCGCCTTCCCTAGGCCTTGACCGGCAGGAAGGCGTAGCCCTTGCCGTCCTTTTTGATGCTGCCGGCGCCCGGGAAGCCGAAGTGATAGCCGGTCACCGTAATCTTGTCGGCCACCACGCGGTCGAACATCTTGCGCCGGTTGGCTTCAGCCGTCGCCGCGTCGACGTCAAACACCAAATGCCAACCTGGATTGTTCAGGTTGAGGGCGGGAATGTTGGTGACGTCGCCAAGCACGATCAGCTGCTTGCGGCCGGAACTGAGCTGGTAGCTGGTGTGACCCGGCGTGTGGCCGTTGCTGGCAATGGCGCGCACGCCGGGGGCGATTTGCTTGTCGCCCTCGAACTGGGTGATGTTCTTCCAACCCGGAAATACCGCTTGGATCCGCTTGGCCGCTCCCGCCGTGGTCGACGGATCGGTCCAGTACTTGTACTCGCTGGCCGGAACCAAGATTTCGGCATTGGGAAAGGTCGGCGCATTGGTGTCTTTTGCCATCAACCCGCTGATGTGATCGCCGTGGAAGTGGGTCAGGACGATGGTCGTGACCTTGTCGGGATCGATGCCGGCGGCTTTCATATTCTTTGCCGCAACCAAGCCCGCTTTCGGCGAAACCTGGCCGCCGGTTCCAGCGTCGAACAGAACGAGCTTGCCCTTGGATTTCACTGCCGTGACCGTGAAGGGAATGGGCACGAACTCGTCGGTCAAGCCGCCGGCCTTGAGTGCGGCCTTGACCTCGTCGAGGGAGGCGTTTTTCACAAAGTTCGGGTCGTGGGCCTTTTCCCAAACCCCGTCGTACATCTGAATGACTTCGATGTCGCCGACCTTGAATTTGACGACGCCCTTGTCCATCAGTTTGGGATCGGGCTTCTGCGCAAAGGCGGGACTGAGAAACTCGAGCGGACCGTCGAGGCCGAACACGGCCCCCGCTGTCGCCGCCGAGATCACGAAGGCGCGGCGTGAAATACTTTGCATGGCATTCTCCCTAGCCGTTTAGCCCACTCATCACCACGCCGTAGACGATCTGCCGGCACCCGGGCATTCCAACTCACGGACATTTGATGGTCCGGCCAACCCGACCGATCAGCCGTAGATGCGCTGAATCGTGGCGATGGGAACGTGCAGGAGGTAAAGCGTCAAGCACAACAGGTTGCGGGCGGAGCGCCACCAATAGCCCTCGCGCTGGAAGCGCTCGGCGCTGGTGACCGCGCGTGCCCCGAGCATGGTGATGCGTCGCCGACCCAGCCGGCGCACGAGGTCGACGTCCTCCATCAAGAGCAAAGGCCGGTAGCCGCCGAGTGCCTCGTAGAGGCGTTTGGGTAGCAACAGTCCCTGATCGCCGTAGGGCAGGCGCAGCATGGCGCAGCGCAACGCCACCAGGCGCTCCAGCAGCCGCGGCCGCGCCCCCTGATCATCCAACGCAAATCGGAATGCCGCAGCGCCGAGCGCGCGCTCCTCCGCATCGATGCGGCTCACGAAGGCGATGGCCTCCCGTTGCCAGCCATCCTCCAGGGCGGTATCGGCATGCAGAAACAAAAGCCAGGGAAAGCGCGCCGCCTTGGCGCCTGCGGCCAATTGGCTGCCGCGGCCGCGCGCGCTCACGATCAGACGGGCGCCGGTTTGATCGGCGACGGCCGCCGTGCCGTCGTTCGAGCCGCCATCGACGATGATGACCTCGCGTACAAGGCCATCGACGGCAGCCGTCACCAGGCTGGCGAGGGTCGCGGGCAGGACCGCTTCACTGTTGAGGGTGGGAACGACAACGGAAATCATCTGCAATCCCGGGCTTTGGCGTGCGCCACCTCATATCGCCCCCGGCGCCGGGCTCAAAGCCTTTTACGGCGGTTTTGTTCTTTCTTTGTTCCAACCCTTGCGCTAGGCTCACCGGCATGGCCAAGCCCAAACCAGAGCTCCCCGTTGCAAGCCCGCGCCAATCGGCCAACCCCGGGGGGCCGGACGCCCTGCCCGCCGCCAGCGCCACGACGGCGGCGTCCGGGGCGGGGCCGCTTGTGGACGCTGAGCGTCGGCGCGGGCGCGGCGCGCGCTCCAACCGCGTCGGCCGCTTCGAGCCGCAAGCGCGGGAGGGCTTCGACGATGGCTGGGAAGGCCTCGGCGCGCTTGCGCCCTTTAAGACCGAGGTTTATCGCGAGACGGCCAAAAGCATTATCGCCAGCAACGACAGTCCCGACATCAGCTTTGACCAGTCGATCAACCCCTATCGGGGCTGTGAACACGGCTGCATCTATTGCTTCGCGCGGCCAACGCACTGCTACCTCGGCCACTCCGCCGGCCTTGACTTCGAAACCAAGCTCTACGCCAAGGTCAACGGCGCCACGTTGCTGGAACAGGAGCTGGCGCAGGCCCGCTACCTGCCGAAAGTCATCGCGCTCGGCGCCGTCACCGACCCCTATCAGCCGATCGAGCGCGAGTATCGCATCACCCGCTCCCTGCTTGAGGTTCTCGATCGCGCCAGCCACCCGGTCGGTATCGTCACCAAATCGGCGCTGGTGTTGCGCGACCTCGATGTCCTCGCGCGCTTGGCCAAGCGCGATCTCGTCAAGGTGGCCATCTCCGTGACCACCCTCGATCGCCAAATCGCCCGCAAGATGGAGCCGAGGGCTGCCACCCCCAGCAAGCGCCTCGAAGCCATTGCCGGGCTGGCAGCCGCCGGCGTGCCGGTTGCGGTGATGGTCGCCCCAATCGTTCCCGCCCTGAACGATAGCGAGATCGAAACCATTCTGGGGGCCGCCCAGCGGGCCGGTGCCTCCGAAGCGGGCTACGTGCTGCTGCGCTTGCCGCTCGAACTCAAGAGCCTTTTTCGCGAGTGGCTGGCGAGCGAGTTTCCCGAGCGCGCACAACGGGTGATCAACCTGTTGCGCAGTATGCACGGCGGCAAGGACTACACGCCCGAATGGCGGACCAGGCAGCGCGGCAAGGGGCCCTATGCCGATCAAATCGCGCTCAGATTCCGCTTGGCGGTCAGCCGCTTGGGATTGAATGAACGCAATCTCAAGCTGCGCACCGACCTGTTCCGGCGCCCGGTCGGGAAGGGAGATCAACTCGCGCTCTTTTGACAGCCGGCGCCAATAACGCGAAGCTCACGCACAAGCGTGGGGGCGATTCGCGCGATGAAGGCCAGCTTTGAGCTCGAGGCCATTGAGCTGGAACTAACGGGGGGACCAATCGCGGGGGTCGACGAGGCCGGCCGCGGTCCCCTGGCCGGGCCTGTGGTCGCGGCGGCGGTAATCCTTGATCGCGGCGCAATTCCCGAGGGGATCGCCGATTCAAAGCTGCTCGATGCCGAGGCCCGACGCAGCGTCTACCAGGCAATCCTGGCGAGCGCTCAGGTCGGCATCGGCATCGCCGATGTGGAGCGCATCGACGCCGAAAACATCCTCAACGCAACGTTATGGGCCATGCGCGAGGCCGTGGCCCGGCTCGACAGCCGACCCAAGCTGGTGCTGATCGATGGCAACCGGGCGCCCTACCTCGACTGTGCGACGCGGACCATCGTGCAAGGCGATGCCCGCTGCCTGTCGATTGCCGCCGCCTCGATCGTGGCCAAGGTTGCCCGCGACGCCATGATGGCCGAGTTGGCGCGCGACTATCCCAATCACGGTTTCGACCGCCACAAGGGCTACAGTACCGCGGAGCATTTCGCGGCCATCGCGCGCTATGGCGTCACACCCCATCACCGCCGCTCATTCCGGCCCGTTCAGCTGGCCCTCGGGCTGGTATAACGCGCTGACACGGGCTGAGGTGCGCCACAAGGAACGCGCATTGTGAGCCACAGATGCGACCGCGATGATGCGACGTCTCTACGACTGGGCGATGGACATGGCGCGCCGCGACCGCGCCCCGCACCTGCTGTTTTGGATCGCGTTCATCGAGAGCTCCGTCTTCCCAATTCCGCCCGACGTCCTGCTGATCCCCATGATCCTGGCGCGGCGCGCCAAGGCGTGGATTTTTGCCAGCATCGCCACGATCGGATCGGTGCTGGGCGGCCTTGCGGGCTACGCCATCGGCTACTTCCTGTTTGAATACCTGGGCCGGCCCATTCTCGAGGTCTATGGCTATGGCGGCAAATTCGAGGAAACGGCCGAGCTCTTTCGCCAGTGGGGGGTGTGGATCCTGATTGCGAAGGGCTGGACCCCGTTTCCCTACAAGGTCCTGACGATCGCGGCCGGGGCCTTCAAGATGGAGCTGCCCGCGTTCCTGCTCGCCAGCCTTGTCGCGCGCGCCATGCGTTTCTATCTCGTAGCGGCGCTCTTGTTCTGGTTCGGTGAACCGATCAGGGATTTCATCGAGCGCCGCCTCAGCCTGGTGACCACGGCCTTTCTGGTGACGCTCGTCGGCGGCTTCTTCGCCATCAAGTACCTGTTCTAGAGCCTAACGCCCGAGCCCAACTCGCCATGACCGACCTCGTCCTTGGCTCCGTCTATCGCACCGCAACAGCCGTGCTTTTGCTGGCGCTGGCCGTCATTTTGGGGGCGCTTGCCTTCGAATACGTCGGCGGCTATGCGCCCTGTCCGCTCTGTTTGCAGCAGCGCTATGCCTATTACGTCGCGATCCCGGCTCTGCTCTTGGCGCTTTGGTTCGTTGCCCTCGGGCGCCGTGGCCTTGCAGCGCTCGTGTTTGCCGCCGTCGCCGCAATCTTTGTTGCCAACGCCGGCTTTGCCGCCTACCACGCCGGCGCCGAGTGGAAGCTGTGGCCCGGCCCCGACACCTGTGCGGCAGGCGGCGACTTGGCAACGAGCGGCGGGGGTCTGTTGAAGGATCTGGAAACCACCCACGTTGTGCGCTGTGATGAACCTGCACTGCGCATTTTCGGCCTCTCGCTCGCCGGCTGGAACGTCATCGTCTGCCTGATACTTGCCGCGGGTTCGGCGACCGCCACCATCGCGGCGCGGCGCTAAAACCCGTGCACGAGCGCCCCCGCGGTGCTCGTAGCGGCAAAGCTCGCGGTTGACGAGGCAAGCTCAGGCGCCGGCGGAACCCAGCAAGTTTTTTGTGCGATTTGCCGCTTTGCGGACTTGCGGGTTCAGTGGCCGCCGGCGATCGTGGTAAAAAATATTATGAGTCTTGCCATTGGCTTTTGGCCGCCCATCTCGGGCGAGATTGCTGCAGCGGAAAAACCCAAGCGACGGAGAGCGCGCGATGCGGTCAAGCCTTGCTCTGTTGGGTCTCTTAATCCTCGCCGCAAGCCCGCTGCTGCAGGCGGCGGAGCAAGCCCCTCCGCTCGAGCCGAGCAAAGCGGCAACGGCGGCTCCTGCCACCAAGACGCCGGTGCCGAAAAAGCCCAGTGCGACGAAGCACGCCAAGCCTACCGGGCCGGCAGCGAAAGAGCTATTCGGCGCCGTCAAGGAGCCCGCGCCGATGGCGGCACGCTCGATTGGCTTTTATGCCAAGGGTTGCCTCGCCGGCGCCTCCGCCCTGCCAATCGATGGTCCAGCCTGGCAGGCGATGCGGCTGTCGCGTAATCGCAACTGGGGACATCCCGAGCTGGTGGCCCTGGTTGAAAAGTTGGCCAACGACGCGCGCACGCACGACGGTTGGCCCGGCCTGCTGGTGGGGGACATGTCCCAACCCCGCGGCGGCCCGATGCTATCGGGTCACGCCAGCCACCAGGTTGGGCTCGACGCCGACATCTGGCTGACGCCGATGCCCGACCATCGCTTGAGCGAAAAGGAGCGCGAGGACCTTGCGGCCACGTCGATGCTGGCCGAGGACAAGATATCGGTCGACCCCAAGGTGTGGACGCAGGCGCACGTGCGGCTCCTGAAGCGCGCCGCTTCCTATCCCACGGTCGAGCGCGTCCTCGTGCATCCGGCCATCAAGAAGGCGCTCTGCGAGGCAACGGCCAAGGACACGGATCGCGCCTGGCTGCACAAGGTCAGGCCCATCTGGGGGCACTACTATCATTTTCATATTCGCATTGCCTGCCCCAAGGGCAGCGGCAACTGCGAGGCGCAGCCCGGGCCGCCGAGCGATGACGGCTGCGGCAAGGAGGTCGCCGACTGGATCCATCTGCTGCAGCGACCGCCGTCACCGCCAGGCCCGCCGACGCCACCCAAGCCCGCGCTCACCCTCGACCAGCTGCCGGCCGCCTGCAAAGTGGTGCTCGCCGGTGGCAACGGCAAGGTTGCGCCGGGCACCGCGGCGACCGCGGCGAGCAAGCCCACGACCATCAAGACGAAGTAGGCGGGCCCGACCCCAGCGGGAGCAAGCCTGGGCGGGACGCCGCCAAGCCCACAGCCGTCCGTTGCGGGCACATTACCGTGGCAAGACCCGGCTGCTCGGGTTGCGAGCAATTGCGGCAACCCCATTCGGAGGGCACCTTTTTGGTGCCCTCGCTGGGTTCGGGCAAAGTCGCCGGCGTTACTCGGCCGCCTCCTTGTGGGCCGCCAGCACATTGTCGGCCAGCCGCCCGGTGAGCTCCGCCAGGTGGTGGAACTTTGCCGAGAAGGTGCCGACGCCGGCCGTCGCCGACCGCAGTTCGACGATCAGATCGCCCATTTCCGATTCGGGGATCTGCGCCCGTACCACATCCCAACCGGGCCAGCCTTCACGCGCGTCGAAACCCAAAATCTGGCCGCGGCGCTGCGGGATCATGCCGTTGATGCGCGCGGTGGCTTCGCTCGGGATGGCGATCTCCACCTCCATGATCGGCTCGAGTAAGACCGGATTGCACTTCGGCATGCCTTCGGACATGCCGATGCGACCCGCTTGCCGGAACGCCATGTCGGAAGAATTGACGGAGTGATAGGATCCGTCGATCAGCGTCACCGAAACATCCACCACCGGGAAACCGCCAAGCGGCCCGCGGTGCAAATAGTCCGAGACGCCGATTTCCACCGAGGGGATGAACTGGCGCGGCACCACGCCGCCGGTGATCTTTTCGGCAAATTGGAAGCCCGTGCCTCGCGGCAACGGTTTGATGTCGAGGACGACGTCACCGAATTGGCCGTGCCCACCCGACTGCTTTTTGTGTCGGCCGCGAATCTCGACGCCTTTGCGGATCGTTTCTTTGTAGGGGACCTGCCGCGGCTTCGATTCCGCCTCCACGCCGTACTTGCGCTTCAGCCGCTCCAAGGCCACCCGCAAATGCATTTCGCCCTGGCCCCACAGCACCATCTGGTGGGTGTCCTTGGCGTGCTCCAGCTTGAGCGAAGGATCCTCCTCCATCAGCCGGCCGAGCGCCCCTGTGAGCTTCACCTCGTCCTTGCGATCCTTCACGCCGATGGCGACGCCGAAGACCGGCTGGGGCGGCTCGGGCGCCTTGATTTGGGTGATACCGCCCTTGTCCGCCGAAATCGTTTCGCCGGTCAGGATCTTCTCCAAGCGGCCCAGCGCCAGCGTATCCCCGGGCTTGCCGGGGGCCCGCTTCTTGGCCTCCTGTCCCAGCATTGCAAAGGCAGAAGCCGCGCGCTCTTCGGCACGCGCGCCCTGCACGACCGTACCTTCGCCGAAGTCGCCGGCGAGCACGCGCACCAGGGAGATCTTGCCGCCGTGGGCCGTATACATCGTTTTTAGTACTTGCCCGGCGGACTTAGCATTTTCGAGCTTGAGCCGTTGGGTCGTGCGCTCGACGAAGGGCGCCTCGTGCCGCAGAGCCTTGAGCAGTCGCAGGATGCCGTTACCGTTCTCGGCCGAGCCCAGCAGCACCGGCACGATTAAGCCCTCCTGCACCTCCTTGACCAGATCTGCAAACACTTTGTCGCGCGCCGGTTGCACATCGGAGAGCAACTGCTCCATCAGTTCATCGTCGTAGTCGGCGAGCTGCTCGAGCATTTTGAAGCGCGCTTCGGTCTCGCGTTCCCTGACGCCGGCGGGAATCTCGATCACTTCCGCGTTGGCCTGCGGGCGGTAGACAAAGGCCCGTTCCAGCGCCAGGTCGACGAAGCCGGAGGCGGCGCCGTTTTCCCAGATCGGGATCTGCCGTAGCACCAGCGGCTTCGAACTCGCCGGCTGCAGGGTGGGGAGGATGTCGCGGACTTGCGCGTCGAAGGAATCGATCTTGTTGAGGAACAGGAAACGGGGAATGCCGCGGTCTTCGAGCTGCTTGAGGATCAACTGCAGGGCCGGCACGCGCTTTGGATCCGGCTCGCACACGACGACGGCGGCATCGCAACCCGTCAGCGCCAAGGCGCCTTCATACTGAAATTCGATCGAACCCGGACAATCGATGAAGGTGAAGGTATCACCAAGAAAGGGGACGTCCGCGATATTGACCTCAACGCTCATACCGTGGTCGCGGGCTTCCGCGGCGCCATCGCCGATGGTGTTGCGATCCGCGACCTTGCCCTGGCGTGTGACGACGCCGGTGCGGGCCAGAATCGCCTCTAAAAGCGTGGTCTTGCCGGAAAGATAGGGTCCCACCAGTGCGATGCAGCGGGAGCTGCGGGCGGCCGAGCCACCAGATTGCCCCATAGGTTCCTCCTGAACAGCTCAGGTCGAACGGAAACGCGAAGCCCGCGCGCCCGCGCCTGAGCTTCATGGGGCGCGTGACAGTATCGTGAACCCGCCGGTTGGCGAGCGCAAGCGCCAAGCAACACCCACCACAAGGGGTGACGGTCGAAGGCGTAAAGAAGAGGGCTTGTCCGCACCCGTCGCAGTTGGGGGGCGGATCGGGCCCGTTTTTGTGCGGCGCAGCGGAGTTGCACCCCCAATTCGGCCTCAAGCAGACGTGATCACGAAATGTTTCGGATTCTGACTTGACGGCGGCCGTTTGTGTCCCGCTAATTACTGTCAAGGCATAATCTGGTTCTCGTCCACGGGCAGCGCCCGGGGATGCGGCCAGAGGCCCGGCCCAAAGCCGATCCTGGAACGCTTGTTGGGGCTGAGAGTTTTGGCGTCATGGGAATCGAAGCATTAAACAACGCCGCGCGCGCCGCAGGGTTCGCGATGGCTGCGCCTGACGACACCTCCGAGGAGGAGGTTGTCCGCAAACCCGCGGTCGACACGGCCTGGCGGTCATCGACGGCGGTGAGCCTGCTGGGGCCGACGGCGCCTCAGGTGGCCCGACCTTCACAGGTCAGCGATTGGTTTAAGTCGATGCTAGGCGCCACGGGGCGCGGGGCACCGGCCGGCGCGCGCTGAACGGTTTGGCCCCCCTTCGGGTCTCTACTCTCTCGAGCACAGCACATGAGCCTCGTGGCGGACGACCATCGCGGGCTGCCCTATTGGGCTTCGCTCACAGGGCGCGCTCAAACAGAATGACCGGCGGCTCGCCGCCGCCGATCCCGACGCGACGAAAGCCCAGGCTTGCGTAAAGGGCTTGCGCTGCCTGCATGGTGGGAAGGGTGTCGAGGCAAATCGTCTGGTACCCCAGCCGGCGGCCCGCGACGATGGCGGCCAACGCCAAGCGGCGGCCGAGCCCGGACTTGCGCGCCTCGGCGCGGACGTAGAGGCGCTTCATTTCGCACTGGTGGGCCGCCGCGGGCAGCGCCCGCACGGCGACGCAGCCCGCAAGCGCCGTCCCCTGCGCGCCCCGCGCCAGGATCAGCGTCCCGCCCGGCGGCGCGTAGGCGCCGGGCAGGCCCGCCAGCTCCGCCGCAAAATCCTGGAAGCTGAGCGAGACGCCGATTTGCGTTTCGTATTCGCGCAAAAGCGCGACCACCTCGCCGCGCTCGGTTTCCTGCAAGCCTTCCCTCAGAATGTACTCGAACATGGCGCGAGCTTGAGCGCGATCCCGCCCGCTGGCAAGCCGCGGCGGGCAGGCGCCAACGCGGCGCTGGTGCCACAGTGGTGCCGGCACGGGGCAGTCTTTTAAGGCTCGTTGCAGCTGCTCATCGCACATGAGGACGTGCGTGCAACCTGCGGGGACACTTTGTGCTCGCCATTCCCTTTCGGGGCGCAAGAGGGGAAAAAACCAACATGTCGTCAACGTTTCGATCGCTGTCCGGTCTGGCCGATGCCACGGCCGCGGACCTCGGCCCGAACCCCGGGGATGGCTCCCGTCCCGGCCGCTTTTGTGCCCCCATCCACTTGGTACGTGCGCGGCGATGTCGGCTACGCCTGGATGGATGCCAACGATCTCGTGGCCAACAGCTTCACGTTTTCGTCGGTCTCCGTCGACAACAACCTGGGGCCTCGGCGCCGGCATCGGCATCTACTTCGGCGGCGGCGTGCGTGGTGATCTCACCTATGAATGGCTGGCAAGCACCGACGTGCATGCCACGGGCGTCGCGGTCGCCGACTTCGAGCTCAATACCCAGGTGCCGCTCGCCAACCTCTAGTACGACTTTCATGCCGGCGCGGGCTTCACACCCTATATCGGCATCGGCGTCGGCGCCGCGTTCCACTCGGCCAACAGCGGCACCGTCACGCTCACCCGCGGTGGCACCTGTAACTCCGACGGCGAGAGCAAGTGGACGCCCGCGGCGGCCCTGATGGCGGGCTTGAGCTGGCGCTTGGATCGGCCGGCTCCCGTCAGCATTAAGGACAGCAGTGTCGGCGCCACCGTGCCCGGCCGCCTGCACTTCGATGTGGGTTATCGTTTTTCGCTATCTCGGCGAGGCCGACACCGCTCACGCCATCGGTGTCGCCGCACCGACCCCGGGCCCACGCCTCGAAGACATCACCCCTCACGAGTTCCGCATCGGTCTGCGCTACGACCTGCGCTAAGCGGCCGGCGGTCACCGCCACGAGTAAAGGCGCGCGCGGCACGCGGATCGCGACACGGGAAAGCGGTGGTCAGGCGCTTTCCCGTGTCGCTGGCCTGAGGCGCCTCAATCCTGAAACGGGTCACGAACCAGGATGGTGTCCTCGCGCTCCGGGCTGGTTGAGAGCAGTGCCACCGGGCATTGGATCAACTCCTCGATGGTCTTGACGTACTTCACAGCCTGCGCCGGCAACCCGCTCCAGCTGCGTGCACCGCGCGTTGACTGCGTCCAACCCTCGAAAGTCTGATAGATCGGTTTGACGCGCGCTTGCGCGTTTTGTCCCGCCGGCAGGCTGTCGATCCTCTGCCCGTCGAGCTCGTAGGCTACGCACACATTGATCTCGGCGAAGCCGTCGAGCACGTCGAGCTTGGTCAGCGCAATGCCGTCGAGGCCCGACACGCGCGCCACCTGCCGTACCAAGCAGGCGTCAAACCAGCCGCAGCGGCGCTTGCGCCCCGTCACCACGCCGAACTCCTGGCCGCGCTGTCCGAGCCGCTCGCCGATCTCGTCGGTGAGTTCGGTGGGAAACGGACCCGACCCCACCCGTGTGGTATAGGCCTTGGCCAGGCCGAGCACATAGCCGATCGCGCCGGGTCCCATGCCGGACCCGGTGGCCGCCTGCGCGGCAACCGTGTTGGAGGAGGTGACGAACGGATAGGTTCCGTGATCGACGTCGAGCAGCGCGCCCTGCGCCCCCTCAAATAGGATGCGTTTGCCTGCCCGGCGCTCGCGATCGAGCAGCGACCAGACCACGTCGACGTAGGGCAGGATTTTCGGCGCGATCTCGGCAAGCTCGCGCATCAGCTCATCCTTGCTGATCTCGACCTGCCCGAGCCCGCGCCTCAGCGCATTGTGGTGCACCAACAGGCGATCGATCTTCGGTCCCAAGGTGTTGAGGTTTTTGAGATCCTGGGCGCGGATGGCTCGCCGTCCGACCTTGTCCTCGTAGGCGGGACCGATGCCGCGTCCCGTGGTGCCGATTTCGACCCTCGCCGGCGGCGGCTTCGCGGAGCTGGTCCAACTCGCGATGCAGCGGCAGGATCAGGGTGGCGTTCTCGGCAACGCGCAAATTCTCGGCGTTGACCACGACGCCTTGCTGCTTGAGGCGTGCGATCTCGTCGCACAAGGCCCACGGATCGATCACCACGCCGTTGCCGATGACGCCCAATTTGCCGCTGCGCACGACGCTGGACGGCAACAGGGACAGCTTGAAGGTCTGATTGCCGATCACCAGCGTATGCCCGGCGTTGTGCCCGCCCTGGAAGCGGACGACGATGTCGGCGCGCTCCGACAACCAGTCGACAATCTTGCCCTTGCCCTCATCTCCCCACTGGGCGCCGATCACCACCACATTCGCCATTGCCGGCAGCCTCCACCATCGCGCCGGCGCGGTTGATGCCCGCCGGCGATGCGCGAGATATAACCCCCCGAGGCCGGGCGCGGAAGAAATGGATTGAGCCCGGGGCCTTGCCCCATCGCCGCATGGGCGGCCGGGCTCCCGCTCAATTACTATAAAGGATGCGTTTGGCAGCCGGCCAGGTCACCCGATAGCCGAAATCCACCAAGCGTTCCTCGTCGGCGTCCAGTTTCATCTCCCACGCCAAAATCCCCCGCTTGTCGTCGAGGTCGCGCTTGCTGGGAGCGGTTTTGCCGATCAGTTCGATTTTGATGTCGGCGTTTTGCGAGACCGGGATCTGATCGATCACTGCCACCAAAATCGCGCGCTCATGCAGGTTTTTGAGCGTGATGCGGAAGTTGCGTACATCCGTCTTGGAGGTCGAGATCAGTCCCGTCTCGCCGCGTTTCTCCTCGGCGATGGCGTGGCGTACCCGCACATGGTCGTCGGCGCCGAAGCCAAGCTCGTACTCCTCGCCCGGCGACAGCTGCGGCAGCCTGCCATGGCCGACGAAAGTGCCGTCGCGGAACAAAGCCACCTGGCCGGGCAGAATCGGCGAGCCGCGCGCGATCGTCACCTTGGCGTAGAGATAGGCCTTCTGGTCGCGCTTCGGCACGGTGCGCACCATCAGGGCCGGATCGAGCTCGGCCGTGTCGATCTGCACGCGCTTGGGCTCACCGGTCGACGGCACCGTGACCCGGCCGCTGATGCCATAGACGGCTTGGAAGGCCTGGGTCTCGACCACGCTTTTGGCTTCTTCCGCCGCGACGGGCGCGGCACTTTGCGTCAGCGCCTTGTCGACGCGATCTTCGTCGACGGCAGCGGCACGGCCCATGGCCTCACGCTGCACCATCGAGCGCGTCAAACCGGCGGCGGGCGCCGATGGCGGGCGCGGTGCGTCGGCTTCATAGTCGATCGTCATTTCCTTAAGCTCCGGCGCCGCGGTCCCAGCCCCGGGTCGCGTCGTAGACAAGGACAGGGTGACATTGTCCCAGCTCTCGCCGCTCTTCTGCTGGATGCTGGCCCGCCGCACCAGTTGCAGTTTCGGCGCCAGCGCCTTCGTGCCGGTGGCAAGGCGCGCCTCGTAGAACGGTATCCAGGAAGCGTTGGTGACCTGATAGTGGATGGCGATTTCCGCCTCCAGGGCGCTATCGGCAGTCACGAACAGTTTGAGTTCGGTGCGCTCGTCCTGCGCCGGCGCCAGCGCGGCGAGCTTGCCCTCCAGATCCTTCACCTGACGATCGAGCTCGCGCACCTTAATCTGGGTGTCGAGGATGGTCTTTTGCGCTTCGCCACTGCGTTGGCCGATCAGCGCGAAGAGCTGGGCCCAATCGGGCTCTACTGCGCCTGCGTTGGCCGGCTGCGGGCGCGTCGGCAGCTGGGCCAAATTGTTGATCAGCGTCCTTTGCGCCTCGGCCGCCTTGATGGCGCCCTCCAGTGCACTCTTCTCATCGCGCAGTTTTTCGATGGCATCCTCGATGCGCTTGCGCTCGCCGGCGGCATTCGAGCTGTCGCTGCGCGGCACGAACAAGCGACGGCTGTCGACCGAGCCGATCTCGAGCCTGCCGCGCGCCTTCGCCTCGACACGGATCGAGCTGGCTATCGCCCGCGCCGGCAGATCGGCGAAAATGATGGCGTGGTCACCGGGGTCGAGCTTGAGGCTGCCAAGCCGCGTCACTTCGGCACCCGTGGGAAAGACCATAACCGCGTCGACGCGCGAGCTTGCGGCAATCTCGGCGGCCTCTGCGGCCCAGGCAGTCATCACGAATGCAACGAGTGCGGCCCGCAACAGCATGCGCTCTCTCCCGCTCACCACGCACGCGCAATCTCGCGTGCCCACAGCGCATTGGCCTCTAGCAAGACGGCAAGTGGCAAATATGACGAAATTGGCGCCGGCGCACGCTCGCAGCGCAACATGCCTACGCAGCACGTGCCCGCAAGTGCCCCGCAATCGTCAGAATACCAACGGGTTCACGCGCACCACTTGCGGGAGTGCACGGATCTTTTTCAGGATTTCCTCGCTCGCCGGCTCGTCGATGGCGACCATGCAAATCGCATCGCCGCCGGGCTTGTCGCGTCCGAGATTGAGCGTGGCGATGTTGAGCCCCGCCTCCCCCATCAACATGCCAAACTTGCCGATGAAGCCCGGCTTGTCGAAATTGCGGATGAACAGCATGCGCGGTGCCAATTCGAACTCCATGTCGATGTTGCGCACCTGGATGATGCGCGGACGACCGTCGGCGAACACGGTACCGGCGACCGAGCGGTCGTATTCGTCGGTCCTGACGGTCAAGCGGATATAGCTTTCAAAGGCACCGTCCTGACCGCGCGACACTTCCTCGAGGCGCATGCCACGTTCTTTCGCACTGACCCCCGCCGACACCATGTTGACGTCGGACAGCAATGGCCGCAGCACGCCGGCGAGGGCGGCAGCCGTCAGCGGTTTGGTGTTGAGCTTTGCGACTTCACCGGAGTATTCGAGACGAATGCCCTTGATGCTGGTCTCGGTGAGCTGACCGGCGAACAGGCCCAGCTGCTCGGCAAGCTTCACCCAGGGCCGCAGGCGCGGTGCCTCCTCGGCGGAGATGTTGGGAAAATTGACCGCATTCGAGATCGCCCCCTTGAGCAGGTAATCGGACATTTGTTCGGCGACCTGCAGGGCGACGTTTTCCTGCGCCTCACCCGTGGCGGCACCCAAATGTGGCGTGCAGATTACGTTCGGCAGGCCGAACAGCGGGCTGTCCTTGGCTGGCTCCACCTCGAACACGTCAAAGGCTGCACCCGCCACCTGCCCTGTCTTGATCGCCTCGGCCAGCGCCTTCTCGTCGACCAGACCGCCGCGCGCGCAATTGACAATGCGCACGCCCTTTTTGGTCCGGCGCAGCTGCGCCGCATCGATGATGTTGCGCGTCTTGTCGGTCAGCGGCGCGTGCAGGGTAATGAAATCGGCACGCCGCAACAGCTCCTCGAGCTCGACCTTTTGCACGCCCAGCTCGATGGCACGCTCGGTCGACAAAAAGGGATCAAAAGCGACGACTTTCATGCGCAGTCCGAGCGCGCGATCGGCGACGATCGAGCCGATATTGCCGCAGCCGATGACGCCCAGCGTCTTGGCAAACAGTTCCACGCCCATGAACTTGGATTTTTCCCACTTGCCGGCCTGGGTTGAGCGATCGGCATCGGGGATCTGTCGCGCCAGCGCCATCATCAGCGACAGCGCATGCTCGGCCGTGGTGATCGAATTGCCGAAGGGCGTGTTCATGACGATGATGCCCTTGGCGGTCGCTGCCTTGACGTCGATGTTGTCGACGCCGATGCCGGCGCGACCGACAACCTTGAGGTTGCTGGCGGCGGCAACGATCTTCTCCGTTACCTTGGTCGCCGAGCGGACCGCTAGCCCGTCGTAGCCAGCAATAATTTTCTCCAGCTCCTCCTTACCAAGCCCGACCCGGATCTCGGTTTCGATGCCGCGCTCCTGGAAGATGGCGACGGCGGCGGGGGATAACTGATCGGCAATCAATACGCGGGGCATGCGGCTAGTCCTTTTGTGTTCTCACGCGGGCGGGCTGGCAACCGCCCGGACCGCAAAGGCGAGCCAACGGCCCAAACCCGGCCGTTGCACCCTCCGCCTGGGCAAATCGACCGGCATGGTCGGCGCTCACGCCGCCTTGGCAAGTGATCGCTTGGCCTCAACGAAGGCCCATTCAAGCCACGGCATCAGCGCCTCGACATCCGCCGCCGCGACCGTCGAGCCGCACCAAATTCGCAAGTGCGGGGGGGCATCGCGGTGCCCCGCCACGTCATGGGCCGCCCGTTCCGTTTCCAGCATCGCCTCCATGCTTTTGATGAAAGCGCGCTGTTGCTCGGTGGGCAGGCGAGCCACGTCGGGATCGACGATCTTGAGGCACACCGAGGTGTTGGAGCGTGTTGCCGGATCGACGGCAAGATTCTCCAGCCAGTTTGTCCGCTCGGCCCAATCGATCAGCACCCGGGCGTTGGCATCAGCGCGGGCCATTAGCGCCGACAGGCCGCCAATTTTTTCCGCCCAATCCAAAGCATCCAGGTAGTCCTCGACGCACAGCATCGATGGCGTATTGAGTGTTTCGCCCTCGAAGACGCCGGCGATCAGCTTGCCGCCCTTGGTGAGACGAAAGACTTTGGGAAGGGGCCAGGGTGGCACATAGGTTGCGAGGCGCTCGAGCGCGCGCGGCGAAAGGATTAGCATGCCGTGCGCGGCCTCCCCACCCAGCGCCTTTTGCCAGGAGAAGGTGACCACGTCGGTTTTGGCGAAATCGATCGGCTGGGCGAAAATCGCAGACGTGGCGTCTGCAAAAGTCAGCCCGGTGCGATCGCGTGCGATCCAGTCGCCGTTGGGCACGCGCACACCCGAGGTCGTGCCGTTCCAGGTGAACAGCACATCGCGGCTGAAATCAACTTGACCGAGATCGGGCAGCCTGCCGTACTCGGCTCTGAGCACGCGCACGTCCGTGAGCTTCAGTTGCTTGGTGATGTCGCTCACCCAACCTTCGCCGAAGCTCTCCCACGTCAAGACATCGATGCCGCGCGCACCCAGCATGCCCCACATGGCCATCTCGAAGGCGCCGGTATCGGAGGCCG
This sequence comes from uncultured Alphaproteobacteria bacterium, assembly GCA_963770295.1. Taxonomy (GTDB): domain Bacteria; phylum Pseudomonadota; class Alphaproteobacteria; order Rhizobiales; family Hyphomicrobiaceae; genus AWTP1-13. Next base: position 99,974 of record CAVYPA010000001.1, on the reverse strand, counting down.
GCACGATGGCGCACAAATAGTCCGGCGGTAGAGCCAACAGCGCCTTGGTTTTGTCGATGGCAAGCTTCAGGCGCGCTTTGCCGTCCTTGGCCCGGTGCGAACGTCCGAGAAAGGCGTTTTCCAGATTTTTTAGGGACCAGCCGGGGCGCTTGGCGCAGGGGCCGGAGGAGAAGTGTGTATTGACCGGCCGCTTGGCCGGTTTGCGTGCCGTCGTCATCGGCCTACCCTTCCAGATAGATGCCCCTCGGTGGGGAGGGGTAGCCCGCGGCGTCAGTGAGCGAAAACGTGCCCCGTGTCAAGAAATCGACGAGAGCGGTCGGCAGCATCTTGGCCGCGATGACATCTACGGCCCGCGCCGGCGTCCCGGTTCGCGCCCCGGTCTTCGCCCGCCTCGTTCGCGCCCGATCCGGTGGGGCGGGATCGCAGCCGACGAGCCCCGGGGCCAGCGGGCGAGCGCGGGCCGCCTTTGGTCTTAATCGCCGCAGCCTCAGATCTCCGCCAGGTAACCGCGCGCGTAGGCCTCAGTCTGGTTCGCGAATATGGCCATCGCCGTGCGCATGCGACGAAATCCAAGCGCCCGATAGAGGTTCTCGCGCCCCGGTACCGCGTACAAGATGATTTTCCTATGCAATTTCGACCGCTCGAGCAGCCGCGACACGACACCTTTTCCAAGGCCTCGGCCTTGGTGGCTCGGCAGCACGGCGATATCGCACAGGTAGGCGCAGTCGCGACCATCGGCGAGAACCCGACCCGCGGCAATCAGTTTGCCGTGCTCGAATGCGAAACAGCGAAACATGCTGTTGGCGAAGACGAGTTCAAGGTCTGCCGGTTTCTTGTCTCCGAGTGGCGCAGCCCGATAAAGGGCGGCGAGCTCTTCCCAGTCGACGCCATCCAGGCTTTCGCTCCACAGGATTAGCATGGCGAACCTCATGCTCACCGCTCCAACCCCAGGCTGGAGAGAAAATAAGCCCCAAGAAACAACAAAACGCCCATTGATCCCAACACCGGACATGCCAGGCCGTCACCATAATCCGGCGCCCGCCAGTATGGACTGCGAACATGGCCCATAGCCCAGTAGCCAGAGCGCGGCGTCGCACGATGATCTCGAGCAACCGGACATTTGCTTGGCACACGAACCGGATTGGCCGCGCAGCGCTTTTCTCTCCGGCTTCTTCCTGTGAGAGACCCCTGAGGAGGAGACCCGCCGGCCCAACATCTGACAGGCCTATCGCGCGCCCGAGTGCGCGCGCTTTGGCTCCGGCTCGCTGAAGGCGATGGTGCGGCCGTTCCGTGGTCGCCGGTACCCCACAGCGAGCCCTTGGATCTAAGGCCTTGTCCAGGTTCCCTTGGGGGACGCAAGGATGCGCGGCCGACAATCTTTGGCTTTTGCTTCGGGCGATGCCCGGGCGCGCTTCCTTAGCGCGGCGCACGCCTTCGTGTTCTCGCCAAGCGGCATCGGCACCAACCGCCAAGCTACGCGTCCTCATCATCCCGAAGCGGCACGCCCTCGCCGGCCCGGCGCATTGAGCGGGAACCTCGACACCTGCGCCGGCTCGCCTTCAGGATTTTCAAGGCCGGGCCTGCCGGGCCCGCTCGATGGCCGCACGGATGAACTCCTTGGCTTGGCCGGCATCGCCCCATCCCTGCGTCTTCACCCATTTTCCCGGCTCAAGGTCCTTGTAGTGCTCGAAGAAGTGCTGCACCTGTTCAAGCGTGATCGGTGGCAGATCGGTGTAGTTGGCGACGTGGGCGTAGCGCTTGGTGAGCTTTGGCACCGGCACCGCTAGGATCTTCTCGTCCATGCCGGCGTCATCGATCATGCGAAGCACGCCGATCGGGCGCACGTTAATGACGGCGCCGGGCACGATGGGACGCGTGTTTGCGACCAGAACGTCGATGGGATCGCCGTCCTCGGAAAGCGTGTGGGGCACGAAGCCATAGTTGCCGGGATAGCGCATGGGAGTGTGCAAGAAACGGTCGACGACGAGCGTGCCTGCCGCCTTGTCGAGCTCATATTTGATCGGCTCCCCACCAATCGGCACCTCGACGATGACGTTGACATCCTCGGGCGGGTTCAAGCCAATGGCAATGGCATCAATGCGCATTCCGTTCCTCAGCTCAGCGGTCGGCTGCAAGGGGCTGATCGCGCGTCGATCGGGGGCACATGGCGCCGGCGGCGCTCAGCAACGACCCACCCCTTATCGCTGGACCCGGGACGAGCGGCAAGTCGCCCACGCAGCCGCTCAAGCCCGGGCGCAGCCTCCTCGTGGCCGAGCACCGGCATTGGGTCCTGCCGCTATGGTGCGCCGCCTTCCGGCAAAGCCACAGCTTGTGCCTTTGCGTCCCCCTGCGTGCTCTTTGCACCACACAAATGCTCAGTTTTTTGACAAGCACGGCGCAGCGTTAAGCATTGGATAACGCTGCGATATTCCAAAAACGGCCACGAGCCCCTGGCCCCCCAACCTTTCCCACAGCTCACAAGGATGGATCTGACGCGTGTCACATGTTGCCTTTAGGAGTGTTGGCGATCGGGTGCGGGGGAAGGAAACACGCGAGGGAGGCACTCGGCCATGTTCGCACTACGGAGGGGCGTGCTCATTTTGGGGATACTGGCCGGCATGGCCCTGACGGGGATGCCGGCGGCGGCGGACGGAGGCCGCGGCCCCGCGACCTACGAGGGAGGCTACTACCCCTCCATCTGGCGAGGCGTGTACGGTGGCGTGCACGCGGGCTTCGGCTGGTCGGGCGATGCCGACGGCGCCGTTGGTGGCGCCCAGGCTGGCTACAACTGGCAATCGCAGCAGTTCGTCTACGGGATCGAGGCCGACATATCGCTCGCCGACATCGGCGTCAGCGGTAGCGCCACGGCTTGCGATCCAACCTTCGGCTGCGCCACCGCCCGAGCCAGCGCTTCGATCGATTGGTTGGCGACGGTTCGCGGTCGACTTGGTGTGCTCGTCCAACCGGGCCTGCTGCTTTACGCCACCGCCGAACTCGGCATCGTGAGCGCGGAGGGTCACGCCAGCGTCAACGTACCGGGCGCGGGCTCCGTACGTGCAAGCGTCTCTGACAGCGACACGGGCTTCGTGTACGGGGTCGGTCTCGAGAGCAAGCTAAGCGAGACCATGTCGGTGCGCGTTGAATACCTGGGATTTGGCAATATCGACGCGGTCGGTGATCTGGGCATCGTTCGCGCCGGCCTGAATTTCCGGTTCGGCAATTGACGCCTTGAAAAGGGGTGTCATGCCGCGACGTTGACGAGGGATGGAAGCTCCCGGCCAGCGTCTTGGCACGCTTTGCCGCATCACAAGCTAGGCGTGGCTCGCCTCGCCGCATAGTGGCTCGCCTCGCCACATAAAAAATAGGCTGGCCTTCCCATCACGGCTTTGTGCATGCGAAGGCCAGCGGATCGACCCGCCGGCATCGGAGTGCTCCAGAACGCTTTTCAGGGCTGCGTGCGGGAGCGCAGCGCATGGGCCGGGATCCATCGCCATGCCAGCAATGCCCCCAAAAACTCGCTGGCGGCGCCGCCGACAAGCGCGGGCTGCAGACCCTCGGCGATCCGCAGCGCATCGATGGGATTTTGCCCGGCGTGCGCGGCAAAGAAACCGCCGAGCACGGCAACTCCCAGGGTCGCCCCCACCATTCGAGCCGTATTGACCATGCCCGCGGCAACCCCCGTGTTGAGCTTCGGCGCTGCGGCCAGACCAACCGAAAGCAACGGCCCCGTATTTAGGCCCAAGCCGATGCCGATCTGCAGAAAGGCGAACTCGATCAGGACAATATCGATTCCACGAGAAAGCGTGGACAGGATGAGAAATCCTAACCCCATCAGAGCCAAGCCCGAGGTCATGACGACACGTGCGCCAAACCTCGCCGCGAGCGCTCCCGATTTGAGCGACACCAGAAAAAAGGCGAGTGACAAGGGCAGCATCTGGAGACCGACGGCAGGAGCTGATGCACCTCGTACCGTCTGCAGGTAGAGCGGCATCAGGAATAACATTGCATACATGCCAAACGTCATGGCCGCCGCCGCAAGCACCGCGGCGGTGAACGCGCTCGAGCGAAAGATGCTCAGGGGCATCAACGGCTGCGGGCTGCGAAATTCGACGACGACGAAGCAGACAGACGCGCACGCCGCGATGGCCAGGCAACCGATGGTGGCGAAGTGGCCCCACCCCCAGCGCGGCCCTTCGATGAAGGCAATCGACAGTGCGCTCAGCATCGACACGGCGAGCAATTGGCCGAGCGCGTCAATGCTGCGACCGCCTTGGCGGGGAGATTTGGGCACGCAGGCGACGGACAACCCAATCGCGAGCATGCCAACCGGAACCGCGAGTAGAAAAATCCAGCGCCAGCCGGCGTGGCCGACAATGGCGCCTCCCAAGGCGGGTCCGACCACCCAGGCCAGACCGTTGCAGCCGGCCCAGGTACCAATGGCGCGCGCCCGTTGCTCTGCATCAGCATAGGCGTCCGACAAGATTGCCAACGACACGGGAATTTGCAACGCGGCACCCAATCCGGCCAGCATGCGTCCACCGATCAGGCTCGCGTTTTCGGGTGCCACACCACAGAGCAGCGACCCAGTCGCGAAGAGAACGATGCCGGTCATGAACACGCGGCGGCGACCGAAAATGTCACCGAGCGTTCCCCCACTCAGGAGGCAGGACGCGTAGGTCAGATTGTAGCTGTCGACGACCCACTGCAGCTGGGCGACGCTCGAGCCGAGCTCCGCGCCGATGCGCCCAAGGGCCAGATTAACGACCGACGTGTCGAGCTGTGCGAGGAAGACGCCAAGACACATGGTTATCAACAGCAGCGGTAGCCCGCCGTGCTGGCGGCGCCATCGCCGGGCCTCGAGTGGCATTGTGGCTGGGAGGTTGTCGATCTGTTGGTGCAGGGTCATGCCCGCAAGATCGGTGCGCCGATCGCCCCCGTCCAGACGAGTTGCTTCGGTGCTGCCCGAAGCATTGATGCTGGCAATTTCCTGCGAAGATCCTCATATCGAGAGCATGTCGAACGCCCCGCAGATGGCTGAGGTCGCAGCGTTGGTCGGTGACCCCGCCCGCGCCAACATCCTGTGCGCACTCCTCGGTGGTCGTGCCCTCACGGCAACCGAGCTCGCATTCGCCGCCGGCGTGTCGCCGCAGACGACGAGTGGCCACCTGAGCAAGCTGCATGCGGCGCGGCTGCTCGTGCTGGTCAAACAGGGTCGCCATCGCTACTACCGTTTGGCCGGGCCACACGTGGGTCAGATGCTCGAGAGCATCGTGAACGTTGCCCTTACCGGGCCGCCGCGGTTCCAGCCCAAGTCTAAGTTGGACGATCAGCTGCGGCGGGCCCGCACCTGTTACGACCACATCGCCGGTCGCCTCGGCGTTGGGCTGGCCGATCGACTAGCCGAGCGCGAGTTCGTCATCCTTGGCGCGGAGGCGGGCGAAGTAACCCCGGCCGGCGCGGACTTTCTCAGTAGGCTCGGCGTCGACCTATCCGGCGCGCGGGCGCGGCGCCGCGTCTTCTGCCGCCCGTGCGTGGATTGGACCGAGCGCCGGCCCCATATCGGCGGCGCCGTCGGCGCGGCCCTAGCGCAGCGTTGCTTTGAACTGAAGTGGATCGAACGCGTGCGCAATGGGCGCGCGCTCAGCATCACAGCGGCCGGTCACCGCGGTCTGATGCAGGCCTTCGGCCTTTCACTGTAAAGCAAGGCCGGCAGCCTTTTGCGCCCCTGGTTGGCTCTTTGCTGCCGCCCCGTCCGCGGCCTGCAAACCAACGATGCCCGCGCGGTCGACTGGACCCGATGCTTACCAAGGAGCCGGGAATCGGTCGGCAGGCGCGGTGGCGCACGCGCGCCCGCCGTGCCTATCAAGGCCGCGCGTCCGCGCCAGCATCTGCTATGACGCTGTTGGACCTATGACGTTGTTGGGCGACCGCACCCATCCTGGTCGCTGGGGCCGTGGTCCCGGTCGCGACAAGGATCGCGCGGCTTTGGCGTCGTCTGCGCGGTCGTGTCCCCCGTCGCGGCCACGGCCGCGCCGATGCCAAGAGTATAGAGCAGCGCGCGACGACTAACGGTCCTACGCGATACAATGTCGGTATCCTTCAAGGGTTGGATTTTGCGTTCCACGAGACGGACCTCCTACCGACAAGCCCTGCGGTCACACGTTCATTCTGCCAGAAAAAGGCGTCGCCGCTTTGAAATTTTTGCGCGACGGTCCCGGCACGCTTTAAGGGCAGATCTTAAGGCTAGCCCCCGGAAAAGCAATGAAGCATCGGGCTCTCAGCACGGCCATTGCCGTGGCGAGTGGCGAGCCTCAATGCGGGCCAGAACTGAGAGGGACATCGACGCGGCCTCGCCACCTCGGCGCCTCGCCGTGTCTCACCAACAATCCTTCGCGTAGCAGACGTTGCACCAGTACGACCTTTGCATCATCGTCGAGTTCGCCCGGGAGATCGCGCACCACGAAAGACGCTCCCGCCAGTGCGAAATTGACGGCGTCCCGGACAAACAAGGGAAAGCTAATCTCTGTCGCTCCGAACAGGACCACGATCTTGTCTTCCACCTCGCGCACCAGGAGCACAAGGTCGGGCCGGGGGCGAACCGTGCTCTCGATTGAGAGCTCGAAAGCCCCTTCCAACTCCTGCAGACATCCGTAAAGCGGGGGACGACGCGAGGTCACGAAATCCTCGGCAAATCGCGCCAAGATAGGTGCCAGCTGAGCTTCACGCGCAAAGGTATCGACCAGAGCGCGGAAGGTCGCGGCGGCCTGACGTGTGTCAAAGGCCGGATTGGCAAAACCGACCGGGAGGTTCGCGCGGAACGCTGGCGAGGCGAGGCATGCCGCAGACACCGCCTCGATAATCACGTCCGCCCAAGTCTTGCCAATGAGGCCCAAGGTGATGTGCAGCGATGTCTCGTCTGTCGAGCGTGCTGAATGATATAGCCCCCGGGGGCAGTAGAAGAGATCGCCGGCGTGTAACGTGAACGCGCGTGCCGGTGGACCCGGCGTATGCTTGTCGGGATCGAAGGCCTGACCCCGCAACGGCAGCTCGATCGCCGTGTCGTACAAGGTCCAAACCTTCGACCCCGAGACCTGCAGGACGAATACGTCGTGACTATCGAAGTGCGTCTTGAAACCTTGCGCGTGGCGTGGCGAAAGGTAGATATTCGTTTGAAAATGGCCGCTGAATATTGCCTCCACCGCGCGGCAGAGATCGGCGAGCGCCGGCAGCCGCTCATGCATCTGGGACAGGGAGATGGTGGCGCCGGTGCGAAACAACTCATAGGCGCGCGGCAGGTCAATCCTGCCCGGCGGCTCGGAGTTAGGAAACGAATAGTCCTCGAGCTTGAGCTCCCGTGCCGCGTCGACCAAAAAGACGTCCGGCCGACAAGGATTGGATGTCGCCAGATAGCGGTCGATCGCGTCGATACTTAGGAGCGATGCGAACTTCAAGGGCTGCTGCCGTTCGATCAACAGCGGCTTTCGCTCGTAGAACTCGGTGAAGAATGTCGTCGGCTCGATCGGATCGAGCAGCCATTCGAACGACAAGGCCATCCGGACACTCGCGATTGCGGCTTCCCTATGCCTCCCTACGCGCTGGCTGGGTTTGGAGCAAGAGGCTGACACTCCGACGGCTTGGCCGTCAGCTACGGCCTGCAGGACAGTGATCCCGGCTGTTTGCAGGGCCACGCCGCGCCAGCACCGGTTTGGGTCCGCCGCCAGGTTAGCGGTCGAATGCGCCTCGCTGCAGCCAGCGCGAAGCCGCGCGACGCTTTCCGGTGCCATACTCGGTTCAAGGTCTTGGCGGTCTCTGCCGTCATTCTTTCCTGCCGACTTGTCGCTGCCCTTTCAGACGCTCACGGATGATAAGTGTCACCCGCGCCGGATGTCGGTAGCTGCGGGCCGCCTCGACGAGACAGGTGCGCGCTGACCGTTCATGCCAAACAACTCCAGATCAGCAAAAAATGACGGCGGAGATTGCCAACATCTCGGAAGCGGTGCTGCGGCCGCATGGTGTCGCAGTCATCGTTGAGGGTATGACTGCATGAGCAGTCACGGTGTGTACAAATCTGAAGCCAGGCTCGTCACAAGTCGCATGGTCGGACTCTTTCGCGAAGGATCGAGAACCCGTCACGAGTTCCTTTCGGCGATCAATTCGACGCTCAGACCGGAAACCTTTCCTTCTGTAGTGCATCCAATAGGCCAAACCACCGAAAGAACAGACCATGCTGGCGCGAGCGCCTATCCCGATCTGGGATTTGGATGGCAAAGACACTGGGCTCGTTTGCCTGGCACGGCAGAAGACGGTGGCGCCTTTCGCATCATTATGCAGCGGTACAACCGTCGCCTCTATCGATGCGCCCGTTTCATTGTGGCGACGACAGCGCCACGACATCATTCAGGAACCCCATGTCAAGGCTATTAGCAATCTGGCCGGTTGCCGCGGCGAGTCCGGGCCGGGCACGTGACCCACACGCATCACACTTGGTGAGGCGCTTGAGCGCGTTCGCCGTCGGCGATCGACAGTCGAATTGGCAACTCTCGATTTTGCGGAACCCAGCAAAGCCTAAATCATCGCGTTTCCGCTCATGACCACCAGTAGCGACCCGGAGCGCGCCACCGCGCAACAAAAGATCCGCCGCCTTATCGAGCGAGCGATTGATGACCTGCCGGAACTTTTCCGCGTCGTGCTCGTGATGCGCGAAATCGAGGATATGAGCGTCGAAGAAACCGGCGGCTTCCTGGGCCTATGCCCAGCGACGGTGAAGTACAGATTGCACCGGGCTCGAGGTCTGTTGCGCAAAGCTCTTGCTGCGCAACTCGCCCCCGCCCTAACCGATGTATTCCCATTCGACGGCATGCGCTGTGCACGGATGACGGATGCAATTTTACAACGGTTTGGACTCTAAGCCATGACGCTAAGGAGGTGACTATGGCACAGGCTGTTTCGACTTCTATCACTAGACGAAGCGTGGTCGCAGGGCTGGCGCTGACCGCCGCCCCAGTGGGTGTATTGGTGGAGGCGGATAACGCGAACGCGCAGGCCAAACAAACCACGCCTGAGAAAAGTCTGTACGAACGGCTGGGCGGCGTCTTCGCCATCGCGGCGGTGGTGGATCACTTCAGCGATGCCGTCGTGAAGAACCCCATCGTCGGCCAGAAGTCCAAGAACCCGCGGCTGCGGGAATGGCACACCAAGAACCTGGGAAGGCTGCCGGGCCTCAAGTTCATGCGAACGCTGTGGGTCTGCAACGTTTCGGGTGGTCCCTTCCAGTTTGCGGCCACCAAGCCCGGCACTACGCCGCTCGGTCTAGAAGAAGCCCACCGGAACCTCCGGATCTCCCCCGCAGAATTCGATGAGGTCGCAGCGGAACTAGGACGCACCCTTGATTTCGTTAAGGTGCCAAAGCGCGAGAAGGGCGAAGTCCTGGCTGCCTTTGCCGCCCACAAAGATGAGGTCACCGCCGGCTACGTCGCCGTCAATAAGCGCGGTTGAAGCATTTAGTGTTTCTCAGGTCAGACAATCCCGGCCAGCCAAAGCTGGACCGGGATTGTTAGCTGGGCACTGCGTCCTTACTCCGGCATCCGCGACATATGCCGCAGTGGCCACTGCGTTGCGCTCGACGTGCCGGTCATAAGCACCGCGTCAATGTATAAGCAGGCCGATGGGGCCCAGCGCTGCGTGCCGACAACGGCCAGGGGGCAGGCCGTCCCTGCAGAATGTACACGGGGGGGCGCGCATCAGGCCTCCGAGGGCGCCGACGCGAAGACGACCATCCCATAGATCAACGTCCCAGGTTCACCCAATATTGCAACGCTCGCTGCAAGCCAGGTTCTGGTAAGTTCAAGGACTGAGATGTTGCGTCACCGCAAACGTTCCCCTGATTTTCGATCGAAAGAGGCAGGGTCCGCAAAGCAATTGTCATTTAACGGTAGGACGAGAACTAACCTCTCTCACCGCCACCAGCGGAAGGCAGCGCTTGGGACTGGACACTGTTGGCATGTGTTATAGCTCCTGGCGGCGGCAGCTTTGGTCACCTCGGCGTTCCGGGAACCTTTTTCGGCACCCGCGCATCAAAGACGGCAACCGAATGAGGGAAGAGGGCCATGCAGAGGCTGGGATCCCGATCCACCGATTTTAGTGGGTTTAGCGACGCTGAGCTCGTGCGCCTGGCGCTGCAGCGGGAGGGTGAGGCCTTTCGCGCAATCATGCAGCGCCACAACCGGCGTCTCTACCGGGTAGCGCGCAGCGTTGTGCACGACGACAGCGAGGCGGAAGACGTGGTGCAGGAGGCCTATGTGCTGGCCTTCACCAACCTTGCCAAGTTTCGCGCCGAGTTGAGCCTTGCTACTTGGCTCACGCGCATCACGCTCAACGAGGCGCTGGGCCGCCTGCGGCGGCGGCGGCCGACGGTCGACGTGTCGACGCTTGATTTGCCGACAGGCGATGGAGCTCAGGTGATCCCCTTTCCGACCATGATCAGCAACGAGGACCCCGAACGCAATGCCGCTCAGCGCGAGATCCGGGGCCTCATCGAACGGGCGGTCGACGAGCTGCCGGAGATTTTCCGCGTTGTGTTCGTCATGCGCGATGTCGAGGAAATGAGCATTGAAGAGACAGCGGCGTTTCTAAGCCTGCGCCCTGAGACGGTGAAGACGAGACTGCACCGGGCCCGGAAGCTGTTGCGGCAGGCCCTCGATGCGAAACTGGCCCCGGCTTTGACGGACGTGTTCCCCTTCGCGGGAGCACGCTGCCTCACCTTCACGGACGAGGTTCTCAACCGCCTAGGCCTGTTGCTGCCTCCGGCGGCCGGATGAAGCTAAGGCGTATCGGCCTGTGGACGCACCACTTTCACCACGATGGGTGCTTTGTCACGCTGCTCAGGGTCATCGACCCCCGCGACGACCACCCCCAGCTGAATTTCACCGACGCCAACAAAAAGGATGTGGTCGAGTATCTCAAGGGGATCTAACCCCAATGGCTTTCGGCAAAGAGGTTGGATCGATGGATTACGATGTGTTCTTCGCGCAAGCCCTGGCTCGGCTCCGGCAGGAGCAGCGCTACCGGGTTTTTGCTGACCTCGAACGCTTGGCGGGGCGGTTTCCCTACGCGCTTTGGCATTCGGCGCAAGGTCCGCGCGAGGTCGTGATCTGGTGCTCCAATGACTACCTGGGGATGGCACAGCATCCCAAGGTAATCGCAGCCATGCGCGAAACGGCCTTGCGCATGGGTGCGGGCGCTGGTGGCACGCGCAATATCGCGGGGACCAATCGTCCCCTGGTCGAGCTGGAGCGCGAACTGGCTGACCTGCATCGCAAGCAGGCCGCACTCGTCTTTACCTCCGGTTACGTGTCCAATGCGACTGGCATTGCCACCCTCGCCAAGCTGCTACCCGGTTGTCTGCTGCTATCCGATGCGCTCAATCACAATTCAATGATCGAGGGCGTGCGCAGGTCGGGCTGTGAAAAGCAGATTTGGCGACACAACGACACCGCTCACCTGGAACACTTGCTGCGCGCCGCTCCTGCGCGGAGGCCAAAACTCATCGTCTTTGAAAGTGTTTATTCCATGGATGGCGACGTCGCCCCGATTGACCGCATTTGCGATCTCGCTGAGCGCTACGCGGCGATGACTTACCTCGATGAAGTGCATGCCGTGGGCATGTACGGACCGCGCGGAGCAGGCATCGCCGAGCGCGACGGTGCTATGCACCGCATTGATGTGATCGAGGGCACGTTAGCGAAAGCGTTCGGTTGCCTCGGCGGCTACATTGCTGGCGGCGCTCAAGCCGTCGATGCGGTGCGATCCTATGCGCCGGGTTTCATATTCACTACCGCGTTGCCACCGGCGATCTGCGCGGCAGCGACCGCCGCCATCCGCCACCTCAAGAGCTCGCAGTCGGAACGACAAAGACACCAGGCCATCACGGCGCGCGTAAAGGCGAAGCTCAATGCTGTCGGCCTACCGTTGGTGCCGTCCGATACCCACATCGTACCCCTACTGGTAGGCGATCCCGAAAAATGCAAGAGCGCTAGCGACCTACTGCTCTCGGAATACGGGATCTATATCCAGCCCATTAACTATCCAACAGTTCCGCGCGGAATGGAGCGACTGCGCATCACACCCTCGCCCTATCACGACGACTTTTTGGTCGATGCACTTGCTGCCGCGCTTGTCGCCGTCTGGAAGCACCTCAACCTCCCTTGGCGCAAGCCAGTTGCGGTTGCTGCGTAGCAAACCGACCTCGCCGTGAGATGCCTGGTGACTAGGCCGCTGTTTTCAACAATCAGCACGCGTATTTTTTAGCTGTGGACAGGGAGGTGGTATCAGGACCTCGATCTGGACGCCGTGCACTTTCCCGCCATGCCCTGACCTCCGGGCCCATCAGGCCTCTTTGTCGGCAGTTGGCGGCGGGCGGCGCTTCGCGATCGGCGGCACGATGCTTGCGCCACGATGAAACGCGATGCCGAGTTGCAGCGAGTCCGCAATACGGTTGGCGCGGTCCACGAACACGTCTGCCGGATTCGGCGGGCACGTCTTGATCGCCGTGGCCTGGAATAATACGAGCCAACGCTCGAAGTGCGCCGAGCTGATCTCGGGAAGCTCGGCATGCGCCTTCATCGGCGTGCCCTTGTAGCGGCCCGTCATCAGCGTCACTGACGACCAGAAGGCGCAAAGCTTGTCAAGGTGCGCGTCCCAGTCACTGATGGCTCGGTTGAAGACCGGTCCGAGCAGCGGGTCGGCGCGCACACGCGCATAGAAGCTGTGGACCAGCAGCGCCACGCGATGGCCACCAACGCGGCGACCACCACGACCAACCTCCATTCGATCAGCGTCAGCATGTGGAAGGTCCAGCGGCCAACGTCAAGCGCCTGTACCCTCGGCAGGCTCCGCGCCAGGAACTTGGCCGACGTGGCGACGAACGCGACGCCAAGCAGAAGTCCCACCCCGAGAAAGAGGATAGCGGCGATGGTCTTGTTCATGGGGTTGCCCTGAGGTGGAACTCGACCAAAAGGTGCTGGCCTCGTCGAGCAATTCCACGTGGTGCGCCACCTCGGGTTTACTCTTTAAGCAAGCTGCCGCCCAGCAAAAGATATGTCAAGAATGTCTCTTATTGCACTATTGCCGCAGGCGCACCGATGCAGCTAACCAAGTTCCCCGACTAGGCGCTGCGCGTGCTTATGCCCACGCATGCGGCCGGAAACCGCCTCGTGACCATCGGGGAGATGGCGAAGTCCTATCGCATCTCGCGTGCGCATCTCATGAAGGTGGTCAACGCGCTCACGCGCTCCGGCTACCTGATCGCCGTGCGGGGCCGGTCCGGCGGCCTGAGGCATGCCAGGCTGCCGACGAGATCGTGCTTGGCGATGTGGTGCGCGCGACCGAGCCGGACTTTGCGCTCGTCGAGTGCTTCGCCACCGGCAACCAGTGCGTGATCACCGGCTGTTGCCGCCTGCCGCGCGTGTTGGATGAGGCACTCGACGCATTCCTCGGGGTGCGCGACAGGCACACACTGGAGAGCCTGACCTTGAGGCCAACGGACTTCCGCAAGGTCTTTGCGATCGAGCGTCGGGCTGGTCACTAATGCTTCGTCGGGCCGAAACGATCGGCAGCGGCTCTCGCGACACTATTGAATTGGCGGGCTCCAGCAGTCGCGATGGCAATACCTCCGTTCGCGTGTGATTGACGCTGAAAAGGCCCGTTGGCTTCGTTTCGATGTCCGCGCCTTCCTCCTGACAATAGCGTTCGTGCTGGCGTCTGCCCTTGCACGGCTCGGGCTCGACCAGATTGCCCCGGACATCTCACCGTTTACGACCTTTTATCCAGCCGTCGTGCTGTCCGGCTTCTTGTGGGGCTTGCGCCCAGCGATTCTCGCTCTTCTTAGCAGCACCGCTGTTCGCATGGTGGGCCTTTCTTCCTCCGCGATGGACATTCTTCATTACTCCTGACTGGGAAAGCTTGATCGCCTTGCTGATCTTCCTGATCACGGGAGGATTGATTGTCTGGATTACTGGAGCTTACCACCGGACCCTGCGCAAGCTGCGAGCCGAACAGAAGCGCCGTGAGCTGTTGAACCGCGAGCTAGGACATCGAGGTCGGAACACGATTGCCGTCGTCCAGGCGGTTGTCAGTCAGACCTTGCGCGTCGACCCATCCGCAGCAAGTGCGATCAACGGGCGTTTGCGGGCGCTGCTCAACACCAATGAAATCCTGACCACGTCCACGCTGCAGACTGGCCGATTACGACAGGTAATCGAGGCTGAGGTTGCACCCTTCGGCCTAGAACGCATATCCCTATGCGGCCCTCCAGTTGCGCTCCGGCAAGACCTCGCTCGCACCCTCGCTCTGGTCATTCACGAACTGGCTACAAATGCCGCGAAATATGGATCGCTCTCCTCTGCTACCGGCCGCTCGGCGATCAACTGGAACTTCGATAACAACGCGGTCGCGCATCCCATGGATGGAGCGCGGTGGACCAAGCGTACTCCCGCCCTCGAAGGTCGGTTTCGGAACCACTCTGATCAATCGTTGCAGCAGTCGTTCGGCAGCATGGTCGACTTGGACTTCCGACCCACGGGGCTTGTGTGTAGCGTAAGGTTCCAAGTCCCAACCGATGGGGCGCCCTCTTCTTCCTGACCAGTTCTGCTGGCACAGAAGATTTCGGCGGTGCAACGATCCGGTCCGCTTAGAGAGGGTCCTCGAGCACCTTGACCAAGTGGGTCAGGGACCGGCCGAGCCGATCTGCCGCTGCTCGCTCGAGCGTCATTGCTCTGCGCCTACGGGAGAGCCTCCCGTGCCGCCAGGTGTGACCGACCGCATCTCCGCCGCGTGTAAGCTAGATCGCGTGCAAGGTGCGGACACGGGCGCCGCTCGGGATTGTCGCTGGTGCTCGGTTGAGCGTTTCGATGGCCAAGCCCGCCGCCGCCTTGTAGCCCGCCATGAATTCGGCGCGCTCCTCCGGCGAGATCACATGGTCGATATTGGCAAAGCTGCCGCTACAGCGTTGATCGACGATGTTAAGCAGTCCGAATGGGCCGGCGCCGCGATTGCGCAGCACAAGCTGCGAAATAGGGCCGCACAGCTTGGCATCATAATCGGCAAGCGCCCGCGGCGTGACCCCATGCTGCACCATGGTTGCCCCCAAAATACGGGCATCGACAATGGCTTGGCTGGCGCCGTTGGAGCCGGTCGGATACATGGCGTGCGCCGCATCGCCGAGCAGTGCCACGGGACCATGCTGCCAGCTGGGCACAGGGTCGCGGTCGATCATGGGGTTTTCGAAGGCGCTGTCGGCCTGTCTGAGCAAGGCGGGTACGTCGAGCCAATCCCAGGTCCAGTTCGCAAAATGGTGGGCGAAGTCGTTGACGCTCACCTGCCGGAACCAGCCGCGTTGCTTCCAACCCTCAGTATTGTCCATCGTGACCTCGGCGATCCAGTTGATCATTGCGAGGCCGGTGTGCGGGTCCGGACCCGAGATGGGATAAAAGACCATACGCTGACGATGCGTGCCGAGGCCGACGAAGGAGGCGCCGGTTCGGATCGGCTTCGCCCAGGTCGTGCCGCGCCACATGACCGCCCCGCCCCAGTGGATCGGTGGCTGCGCGGGGTGCATCTGCGCCCTGACCGCGGAGTGGATGCCATCCGCCCCGATCAGCAGCGTGCCGTGTGCCTCGGAGGTCGAGCCGTCGGCGTGCTCCAGGAGGGCGGTCACGCTACCATCAAAGTTCCTTCTGTAGCCGCTGACGCGGCTTCCCAGCCTGACGGCTTGCGGCCCGATCCGTTCCACCACCTTTTCATGCAGCAGCATGTGGAAGAGACCACGATGAACCGCATATTGCGGCCAGTGGTAGCCAGCCAGGACACCTCGTGGCTCCGAATAGATGTCATTGCCATTGAGCCCAACCAGCGCCCACTCCCGTGCGGGCAAGCCCACGCAATCGAGCTCCTCCTCGGCAATGCCGAGATCATAGAGTTCGCGCACGGCGTTGGGTTGCAGATTGATGCCGACGCCGAGCGGGCGCATTTCCGGCACGGCTTCGAAGACGATTGACGGCACGCCAATCTGGTGAAAAGTCAGGGCCGTTGCCAGCCCGCCAATGCCGCCGCCGGCAATGATCACAAGATTGTCCGTCATGCACCGGTCCCCTCGGCACGCGCCTTAAATTTCTTTATCTTCTGCATGGTGTCCGGAGCAAGCCGCCTTCGCGGGGTCCATTGGCCCTCGCCTTTCAGTCACTGAAGGCGCCCAACGGTCGCGGCGGGCGCTGCCGAGCCCCGCTAAGCACGAGGCTCAGCTCAATTTGCTGCAGTGCGATTGGGGTTCTTGCCGGCCAGTGCCATGCCGTGGGCCGCCCCCGGCCCCCGACGCCCCAGCAGGTGCGCTGCCGGATGCTTCCCGCCAAGTTGGCCAAGCAGAAGCACTCGGCCTCCGGCCGAGTGCTTCTTCCAGGCTCTCGAGGATACCAGGGCGGCGCCCCGCGGCGCCTTCTTAGCGTCCCCGAGCAACTTGCGCTCAATTGGATGCACGAAGGTGCGCATTGGTTCCCGCCTTTCCCAGATGCCGGCATCCCTCCGCGATCCGGCGGCGCAAGGCGGCAATTTCGAACTCTCATGGGCCAGAGCGGGCGGGCGGCGGCCCGGCGCAACAATGGCCCCGTCCAGACGACGTTTGCCGCGCGCCCGAGTTGTGGGCACAGTGGCAGCCGTGCGCCGCCGCCGAAGAGGAGACCATGGCCGAAATCCTGGATCGCATCACGATCGGGGCCGCCTTTGCGGCGAGCGTCGCTCAGCACGCCGATCGCCCGTTTTTGGCAGTACCGGCCAATGCAGGTCGCGGCTATCTGGCATCGGGATTTGAAATTTCGTATGCCGCCGCGAGCAAGCGCGTTGAGCACCTCGCAGCCATCTACCGGCAGGCAGGCTATGGGGTCGGCCACCGCGTGGCGACCTTGTTGGAGAACCGTCCAGAGTACCTCTTTCACAAGCTGGCACTCAACAGCATCGGCGTATGCTGCGTGCCCATCAATCCCGACTATCGCGCAGCGGAGATTGCCTACCTCATCGATCACAGCGAGCCCGACCTGATCGTCGCAATCGGCGCCCGACACGCCTCAATCCGCGAGGCCCTCGCGCAAAGCGCTCACGCCCCGCCCGTGATTGCCGCGGAGCCGTTCGCTGCTCCGTTGCACAAGGCGTCGCGACCCGCGCAAGATGCCCAGCCCCGTCCCGAGACAGCAGCCAGCATTCTTTATACGTCGGGGACGACTGGACGGCCGAAGGGCTGTGTCCTTTCGCACGGATATGAAGTCGCCTCCGGCGGCTGGTACGCTTCCCTTGGCGGCTTGGCGGGCCTGCGCGCAGGGGAAGACCGCATCTACAATCCGCTTCCGCTCTATCATGTGAACTCCGCCGTCGTCTCCCTGCTGGGCGCCATCTTGACTGGCTGCTGCCAAATTCAGCCCGATCGTTTTTCCCCGCAGCGCTGGTGGCGTGAGGTCACGGAAACGCGCGCCACCATCGTTCACTACCTCGGGGTGATCGCGCCCCTGCTGCTGAACCAGCCCGCAAGCGACATCGAGCGCCGTCATACCGTCCGCTTCGGCATTGGCGCCGGCATCGAACCGCAACTGCACCAAGCATTTGAGCAGCGCTTCGGCTTTCCGATGCTCGAGATCTGGGGCATGACGGAGATGGTACGCGTGCTGGGCGACACCTTCGAGCCGCGCCAGGTGGGAACGCGCGCCTTTGGCCGGGCTGTGCCGGGCATCGATATCCGTATCGTCGACGATGCCGATCGCGACGTGCCCGACGGTCAGCCGGGGGAGATGCTTGTGCGCCACTCGCAGGAGACCCCGCGCAGGGCTTGCTTCTCCGGTTATTTCAAGGACGCGGCGGCAACCGAGGCGGCCTGGCGGGGCGGCTGGTTTCACACCGGCGATGTGGTTTGGCGGGGCCCGGACGGGATGCTGCATTTCCTCGAGCGCAAGAAGAACATCATTCGCCGGTCGGGCGAGAACATTGCGGCAGCAGAGGTGGAGGCCGTGCTGCTGACGCACCCCGATGTACAGCAGGCCGCGGTGATGGCCGTCAAAGACGAATTGCGTGAGGAGGAGGTATTGGCCTGCGTCGTGCTGAAGCGCGAGCTGTCGCACAACGAGGCCGCGATGGCATTGTTCCAGCACTGCAACGAGCGCCTCGCCTACTACAAAGCGCCCGGTTGGGTCCACATCGTTGCGAGCCTGCCGACGACGGGAACCCAGAAGATCCAAAAACATAACATCTATCCGGCCGACATCGACCCGAGGAGCCACCCCGAAGTCACTGACATGCGCACACTGAAACTCCGCCAACGCGGCTAGTCCGCGGCCGCGAAAGTTTGACCACTGCTTTGCAAGGCGCGAGCTGCCAAGCCGGCGAGGTTCGCGACCTCGGCAATGGCACCATGAGGCCCCGACCCGCGCGCCCCGCGCCGCACTCTGCGAGCCACGCCGGTGGGTGCTGCTGGCAGGGCCACGACGGCTTGCGGGCCAAGTTGAGGCCAATTCGCCCCCGGGACTGCCTGGCTGCTGCCCAAAATCGTGGCAACGCCGCGCCGGCGACACGCTCCTCCCCGCCAATCAGCCGTACAGAGAACACCTGATAGACATCTGCATCCTTTCCGAGGAACGTTGGGGTTTTCAGCGCGAGGTTGCGGGGGAACTTGCAGGGAACTTATCCGTCTTTTGGTTTGCCGAACTTGGGGTGTTCGCCCCCGGGCGGCAACGGCCTATCCGGCAAGGTGGTGGCGGCGTTCGCGGCCGCCTATTTTCTTGCGGCCCAGTTCGGGCTCGCCTTTCGCGCCGAGCCCTCCGACGTTGCCGTATTCTGGCCGGCATCCGGGATTGCCGCCGGCGCCCTCATCTTGTTCGGCCGACGCGCCTATCCGGCGCTTGCCCTTGGCGTGGTGATCGGCACGGTTGCGGCCAATCTCTTGAGTGATCGGCAGCTGTTGACCTCGTTCCTCAAGGGACTTTGCAACGCCGGTGAAGCGGTGCTGGTAAGTTGGCTGCTTGAACGATGGTTTGGTCAATCATTTGGGTTTTCTGACATCCGACAGGTGTTCGGTTTTGTCGCCGCTGCCGCGGCGGCGGCCGCCGTCTGCGCCGTCGGCGGCGCGGCCATGATGACTGCCCTTCACACCACGGCGCCATTTTGGGACGTCTGGAACGCCTGGCTGCTGTCGGACGGGGTTGGCATTGTGGTGGTAGCCCCCCTGGTCATTGCACTTGGCCAGGCGTGGCGCGAGCCAAGCTCGCACGGCGCGCTGCCGGAGGGGATGGGCGTGCTCGCCCTCCTGACTTTGACCAGCTTCTACGTCGTGACCCACCCGGCCGGATCATGGCTCTCATTTAGCCCGGGTGCGGTGGCGCTGCCGCTGCTGTTATGGCTGGCAGCACGCAGTCCACCCGCCCTTGCCATCGTCGGCGCCTTCAGCGCATCGCTTGCCGTGATCTGCGCGACCAACTTCGGCTTGGGTCGTTTTGGCGATGCCGCCGTGCCGATTATGGAGCGCGTCAAAGGTGCGCAAGTGGCCGTGACGATGGTGACCATCTATACCCTCGTCCTATCGGCATTGTTTGCCGAAAGGCGCGCGCGCGAGGATCGCTTTCGTCAGCTTCTTGGCGCGCTGCCTGCCGCCGTCTACACGACCGATAAGACCGGGCGCATCACCTACTGCAATCAAGCGGCCGTCGATCTTTGGGGCGTCGAGCCGACGTTGGGCAAAGACAACAGCTTGGAGCTTTGCCGATTGGCCTATCCCGACGGCACACCGATGCCACTCGATGACCGCCCGACCCAGATTTGCCTGCAACAGGGTCGGGCCGTTGTCGGCCGCGAGGCGCTCCTCGAGCGGCCCGACGGCAGCCGTATTCCGATCATTCCTTGCCCAGCTCCCCTGCTCAATAAGCAGGGCGCGGTTGTCGGTGTCGTAAGCATGAAGCTCGACATCAGCGAACGCAAACGCGCCGAGTTCGCGCTGGCCGAGCGCAACTTGCAGCTCTCATTGGCGGCCAAAGCTGCCCTGGTCGGCAGCTATTCGTATGATGTCGGCATGGACACGATGCAGGTTTCCGAAGGTTACGCGGCGGTGCACGGCTTGCCAGCGGGAACGGTGGCGACCACGCGCAGTAAATGGCAAACCAGAACGCATCCAGACGATCTTGCGCGCGTCGAGAACACGCGCAAACGCGCCTTTCGCGAGCGACGAACCGAATACGACATCGAGTATCGTATCGTGCGTCCCGAAGGCGAGGTTCGCTGGATCGAGTCGCGCAGTTTCATTTCCTATGACCTTGCCGGAATTCCGCGCCGCGTGATCGGTGTCAACATCGACATCACCCAACGCAAGCGGCTGGGCGAGATGCTGGCCGAACGCAATGCGCAGCTCGAGTTGGCCAGCAAGGTCGCCCGTATCGGCAGCTTCTCATACGACTACTCGACAAGACTTTTGCAGCTCTCCCCGAGCTGCGCGGCAATCTACGGCTTGTCGGAGGTGACGCGCGAGATCGGCCTCGACGAGGCGCGGGCGCGCGTGCATCCGGACGATTTGTTACGCGTCGATGACATTTGTCACCGCGCCTATGCCCAGCAGCGAAGCGAAACCGTGTTGGATTTTCGCATCACACCCAACGCCGAGGTCAGGTGGATCGAGGCACGCATCCTCCTCTCCTACGGCGGCGGACGCCCCGTGCGCATGGTAGGCGCCATCATTGACATCACCGAGCGCAAAAAGGCGGAACAGATTTTGGCCGAGCGCAATGCGCAACTCGACCTTGCGCACAGGGCCGCGCGCGTAGGCTCCTACACCTACGACATCCAGGCAAGAACCATGCGTATTGCCCGTGCCAGTGCCGCCATCTACGGCCTGTCCCACAGCACCATGGAAATCACCGCCCAGCAATGGTTTGCGCGCGTGCATCGCGACGATCTACTGGCCTTGCAGACGGAATACATTCGTGCGTTCAAGGAACGGCGGAACGAACTCGTCAATGAGTTTCGCTTCGTCCGTCCCGGCGGTGAAGTCAGGTGGATTGAGGCGCGAAGCCTTATTGACTATGACGCTGCCGGCCGCGCCGAGCGCATGACGGGCGTCTATATCGACGTGACCGAGCGGCGAAAAGCCGAGGACCACAAGAGCCTGCTGATCGCCGAGCTCGACCATCGCGTCAAGAACGTGCTTGCGTGCGTCGTGGCGGTCGCCCAGCATTCTCGAGAGTATAGTAAGTCGGCCGATGAGTTTCTCGACGTTCTCAACGGGCGCATCAACGCCTTGGCAAACACGCACGCTCTCTTGAGCCGCAGTCGCTGGGAGGGTGTGGGGTTAGATGAGCTCGTGCGAAGCGAGCTGGCGTTCTGGACCAAGGCGACGAACGCCATCATCGAGGGCCCGGAGATCGACCTTGCCGCAGAGGCAACCCAGCCGGTGGCGATGGTTTTACACGAGCTGGCGACGAACGCAGCCAAGTATGGTGCCCTATCGAGTGCGCATGGACGGGTGTCGGTGCGCTGGCGAAGACCGGCAAAGGGACGCTCAAGTGGCAAGCTCGTGCTCGAATGGCGGGAGACCGGCGGCCCGCCGGTGGCAGCACCCAGCGCCGCTGGCTTCGGCACCAGCGTCATTCGCGACGTCATCCCCTATGAACTGGGCGGCGCTGTGCACTATGAACTTGCTCGCGGAGGCGCTTGTTGCCGATTGGAAATACCCGCCAAGTGGTGGAACCAGCCCAGGCGAGCCCGCGGGGCGCTGCTGGGAGCCGAATAATATTGCACCCCGGGCGCTTGCCCTGAACGGAGCTTTCAAGCGTCAGGGGTCACGCTCACTCTTCGCGCAGCGGTTCCGGTTTGAAACCTAGGATTTTCTGGAAACGCTCGGCATACTTCGGCCACGCCGCCTTGTTGATCAGCCGTGGCGGCACTTTGCCATCAAAGATGTCGATCCATTGCTCGGAAGCATAGATCGCCACGTTGGCGTGGGACTCGCGCGTGCTGCCGGCATTGTGCGGCGTCAAGATGACGTTGTCGAAGACCATCAACGGGTGGTCCGTTGCCGGCGGTTCCTCGAGGAAGACATCGATGCCCGCGCCGGCAAGCTTCCGCTCTGACAACGCCCGCGCCAGCTCGCTCTCCTTATAGGTGCCGCCGCGCGAGGTGTTGATGAAGAAGGCCGTCGGCTTCATGAGGCAGAGTTCCTCATAGCCGATCATGCCGAACGTCTCCTCCGTTCGCGGGCAGTGCATCGTCACGTAATCGGCGCGCTGCAAAATCTCGCTGAGCTCGACTTTCTCGGCATTGCGCAGCGCCATCTTCTCCTTGCTCAGGTAGGGATCGTGGGCAAGCACCGTCATGCGGAAAGCGGTCTTGCAGATCTCGGCAACCCGCGAGCCGATATTACCGAGCCCGATGATGCCGATCGTTTTACCCAGTAGCTCCGTGCCGATATAGCGGAAGCGATCGATATTGTTCGCCTGCCGCACCGCCCGGTCGGTTTCCATGATCTTCTTCGACAGGGCGAGCATCAGGCCCACGGCGTGTTCGGCGACCGCCTCCTTGTTGGCACCGGATTGGTTGCAAACGAGGATGCCGGCTTTCGTGCAGGCGTCGACGTCGATGATGTCGTAACCGGCGCCCAAAGAGCAGACGGCGAGGAGGTTGGGCGCCTTGGCAATAAGCCTGGCGTCTGGAAACCAGGGTTCACGCAGCTCCGTTCGGGCGCAGGCGTGATAGCCGTGCGCGCGGCTCATGTCGGCCCAAGTGTCCGCGACGGGCGCAGCGAAGTCACGGCGGAACATGTCAATGTCGGAGCGCTTATTCTTGATCGCGGCGGCCGTCGCATCGAGGCGGTGATGGAAGTAGATGATCTGTTTGATGTTCGCTGCCATGCCGTGGTCGCTAGAATGTTGCTGTGCAATTGCTCTCCCACCCCGGCACCGGGGCGCGAAGAATGACACGATGCTCGGACAAGGATCGCCACACTCCCACGCGGTCCCGTCACCTTTCGTATCGTGCTCTCGGATGCAGCGCAAGGCGCACCGCACCGCAAGCGCGTACCCGGTCCGGACGCTCGAGGGCGGAGCTTTGCCTGCCTACCGGGCGGCATTTCCAGGACGAACGCCTTGCTCGCCGCCGGTCCAATGCGCAGGCTGCCGATTGCCTCCGATCGCCGCCCCGCGGCGATCGCGGGCGAGCCGGCGACCGCTGATCTGGCGAAGGCCTGGTCCGCCGGGCCGAACCGGTGTTGCGCGTCTCATCGCCGCGCGATCGCCCGGGGCTGGAGACACGCGGGGCCCAAGCCCGTAGGATGAAGGCGAACGAACCCGCCGGGGCGGGCAAAGCCGCGTTGGAGACGACCGGTCGACGCGCGAGGCAAGGCAATCCGATCCGTTTCATGGCAACCAGCGTCTTTACGGCTGCTGAGCAGCGCGGGTCGTAGCGACGAGACGATTAACCACGCCCATGCAAAATCGATGCCTTCACCCCCCTACGAGTTGAAGGCTCCTCGGGCTCCCACATAATCGCGAGTATGCGGGGATCGCAGAACTCGGGTCGGAGAGGGCTCATGAGGGTTGCCAAGATCCTTGCTGGCTGCACATACGGTCCTGAAACGCTGAAGGTTATCGGCAAGGCGTTTGATGACGCGTGGGCCGATATTGCCGATCACTTTGCAGGGGACGCGCGGCGAGCCGAGGCTGCACGGGAGCGGTTGGCGCATGCCACTCTGATCGCGGCCTCGGAAGACTCCCGCGAGCCCGAGCCCATCAAAACCTTGGCGCTGCAGATCATGGCCTTGAGTTACCGCGGTAGTTGGCTCGATCCCGGTGAAAAATTCCCCACTGAGTAGCCAAGGCTTGCTAGCCAAGGCTTGGTAGCAAAGGCTTGGTAACAAAGGCTGGGTAACAAAGGCTTGGGCGACCCGGCGCGCGATCGCCCCCGCAAATTTGCTCCAAGTCCTGTGATTGCCGCGCGACAATGACGATGCGATGCGGATTGCGCGGCCCTGGCCTCGCCTTGCACGAGACCGAGCGGGCGAGCGCCGATGGTAAGGTGAAGGCATGGACGCCACCTTGTAGCAGGCCCAAGGCTGGTGCACCCCCATGCCCTGCGGTTTGCAACGGCGTTGGCCACGCGCGCCTTGCGCTGGATATTTTGATCGACCGCGAATGCTGCGACGCTTAGCGTCTCATGGCAGTCACCTTAAAATTGCCGGCGGCTCAGCGGCCGTTTGCGCTTTGACGAAAAAAACCCGTTGGCGCATCGGCGTCAGCATCTGGAAAGAAGAACCCATGTGGCCAAATCCTCGCATCCCCTTTCAGATGTCGTCCGAACGTGCACGGCTCGAGCCGTACCGCGGCAAGCCCTTGATGGTCCATGCCGTCGTCAATATCGAATATTGGCCTTTCGAGCAAAAAATGCCGCGCGGCATCCTGCCCCCACCGCACGGTGCCCAAGTGGAGCCGCCCGACCTCCCCAACTATTCCTGGGTCGAATACGGCATGCGTTGTGGCATGCCGCGCCTATTCGAGCTGTTGGGTCGACGTGGGATTAAGGCCTCGGCCTTCATGAACGCCCAATGCGCCGACGTCTATCCCTCGCTCGCAAAGGCCGTGGTCGATGCGGAATGGGAACTTGTCGGCCATGGCTGGTTCCAGCGCTCGCTCAAGCAGGTCGCCAACGAAGAGGCCGAAATTCGCCGCTGCCTAACGCGGCTAGAGCAGCTGTCGGGAAGGAAGGTGCGTGGCTGGTTCGGCGCCGGCGGTGGCGAAAGCAACGACACGCCGGATATCCTGAAACGCTGCGGCATCGAATTCGTGCATGATTGGCTGGTCGATGATCTGCCTTGCTGGATGCTGACGACGGACGGTCCTTTGCTTTGTCTTCCCTACACATGGGAGCTCAATGATGTGCCGATCTGGGTCGTACAGGGGCAATCCAGCGACGAATTCCTGAAACGGCTTGAGGCGACGTTGGCCGTCCTCGAGCGCGAGCTCGAACGGCAACCGCGCGTGCTAACGCTCGCCATGCACCCGCACGTCCTAGGCGTCCCGCACCGCGCCTACTACCTAGAAAAGGCGCTCGATCTCCTGGCGACGCGGCAAGATTGCGCCTTCATGACCTCAAGCGAGATCGCCGATTGGTTTCTGGCCGCCGATACGCAGGGGATTAAGCACCTGCAAGCCGCCGCGCGCTCGCGGCCGCGGTGAGCCCACCCTCGTCAGCGACCGAGATAGGAATTGAGGACGGCCGGATTGTCGACCAGTCCGGCCGCCGGACCCGAAAAGGCAATTTCCCCGTTTCTGAGGACGTGCGCGTGCTCGGCCACCGCGGCGGCAACGCCGATGTTCTGCTCCACCAGCAGGATCGTCATGCCGCCCCGGTTCAGGGCCGCAATCGTGTCGACCATCTCGGCGACGACCGTCGGCGCCAAACCTGCCGAGGGTTCGTCCAGCAACAAACAGCGCGGACGTGCCATCAAGGCGCGGCCGATGGCCAGCATTTGCTGCTCGCCGCCGCTCAAGGCGCCGGCAAGGTTTTGCCGCTGCTGGGCAAGCTTGGGAAACATTGTAAGGATCGAGGCAAGATCCGCTTGAATTGCCGCCCGGTCCCGGCGTGTAACCGCACCGAGCTCGAGATTGTCGAGCACCGTCATACTCGGCCAGACTTCCCGGCCCTGCGGGACCTGGGCAAGACCGCTCTTCACCATGCGGTCGGCCGTCCAGCCGGCGCATTCGGTGCCTTCGAATTGAACGGAGCCAGACAGTGGGCGGATCATTCCGGCCAGAGTGTTCAACAATGTGCTCTTGCCAGAACCGTTACCACCGAGCAAAGCCACGACCGATCCCGTCGGCACTTGAAAGGTGACGTCGCGCAGCACTTCGGTGATGCCATAGGCGACCCTAAGATGCTTGATATCGAGCACTGAGCTCCTTTCCGAGATAGGCCTCGATCACGGCGCGATCATTGCGCACGGCGGCGGGCTGACCATCTGCAATCGTCCGGCCGGAGCTCAACACCGTTACTTGGTCACACACGCCCATGACCAGGTGAATGACGTGTTCGATAAGGATCAGCGTCACGCCCTTTTGGTCGCGAATTTTCCTGAGCAGGGCGTCGAGCTCTGCCAGCCGGTTTGCACTCAAGCCCACGGCCGGCTCGTCCAGCAGAACCAAGCTTGGCTCACTGATGAGGGTGCGGGCGATCTCGACGACCCGCTGCTGGCCGAAGGACAAAGTCGTGGCGGGCCGCTCCGCCAAATCGGCCATGCCGACAAAGGCCAACGCACGCATCGCCGCCGCCGCCATTTCCGTCTCCTCGCTGCGCCGGCGCGGACGATCAAAACCGGCGGCGAAGAGGCCGGTGCGGCTTCGGCGGTGCAACCCTGCCATCATATTCTCGAGCACGGTCATGCCGCGAAAGAGCTGCGAGGTCTGGAAGGTCCGCCCCAGTCCCAATCGCGCAATGCTGCTTGGTTTGCGACCGACAATGGAAACGCCATTGAGGCGCACGTCACCCTTTTGTGGGCGGTGCAGGCCGCAAATGATGTTGAGCAACGTGGTCTTTCCCGCGCCGTTAGGGCCGATCAGCCCGCGAATTTCACCCGCCTTCACCTCCAGATTGATACCGTCGAGAACCTTGAGGCCGCCGAAGGCCATCTCCAGGTCGATCACGTTCAGCACCGCCGCGCTCATTGCTCGGCCCCGGCGGCGGGCGCTTCGATCGGCCGCGGCGCCGACCTGGGCGCCGATGGCTGTGGCAGGCGTAGGGGCTCCTCCCAGCCGCGCAGATGACGTTTCAGCACTGAGATCAAACCGCCGCGCATGAACAAGACAAAGCCGACAAGCAAAGCGCCGAACACAATCTCCTGCAGGCCTTTAAAGGCGCGCAGCGCCTCGAGCAGAAGGATGATCAGGCCTGCGCCCAGCACCGAGCCGGTGATCGAGCCCAACCCGCCGACCACGATCATGGCTTTTTGCAGCACCATCTGAAACAGATCGAAGCCTTCCGGAGCCACGAAATTCAGCATCGCCGAATAAAGCCCGCCCGCCGTTCCCGCATAAAAACCGCTGATGCCGAAGGCAAGCGCCTTGTAGCGCAACAGATCGACGCCCAAACTTTGCGCCGCCACCTCGCCATCGCGCACGGCGACAAAGGCACGCCCCAGGCGCGAAGCCACCAAGTTCTGCGCGAACAGGAACAGCGCCAGCATCAAGACAAGGCTCAGGTAGTAAAGGCCAAGCGGCTTGTCGATTGGCAACGGCGCAAACGACAAGGGCGGGGTCTTGAAGCCACCAGCGCCGAAGGTGACGCTCTCCCAGTGCAGGAACACCCATTGCGTGGCTTGCGCGAAGGCCAGCGTCGACAGCGCCAGGTAGAGACCACTGAGACGGAGCGCCGGTAGCGAGATCGCCAAGCCGACCGCCGTCGCCAACAGTGCGCCGGCGGGAAACGCCATCCAGAAGGACCAGCCAAGCCGCACCTGCAGCAGCCCGGTGGCGTAAGCGCCGATGCCGAACATGGCCGCGTTGGCGAACGCCAGTTGCCCGGCGTAGCCGACCAAAATGTTGAGACCGATCGCCAGCAGGACATAGACAAGGACGAGATTGGCAATGAACAAATGATAGACATTGGCAAAGGCCGGCAGCACGATCGCCGCAGCCAACAGCGCCAACAGCACATTGCGTCGGCCGAACGGCGCCACGTTTTACACTCTCCGCGTCTTTGCCAGCCCGAGCAAACCGCTCGGCCGTAGCATCAGCACGGCCATGATGACGATGAACGGAGAGAGCTCCATCACGCTGGAATGGATGTAGCCCCCCGCCATCGACTCGGCGATGCCGACGATCATGCCACCGAGCACCGCTCCCGGCAGACTGCTGAGCCCACCGAGCACCGCCGCCGCAAATCCCTTGAGGAAGAAGGCAAAACCAATATCGGGATAGAGCAGGGTGAGGGGGGCGGTCAGCACGGCGGCGGCCGCGGCAATGGCAGCGCCGATGCCGAAGGCTAGCGTATAGATGCGATCGGTACGAATGCCAACCAACCTCGCGGCCCTGGCGTTATCGGCGGTGGCCTGCATCATCTTGCCGGCCCGCGTAAAGCGGAAGAAGGCCACAAACAGCAGCAGGATCACGGCGGTGCCGGCCAGCACGGCCAGCTGTTGCGGGATCACCATGATGCCGCCGACCATGATCGGGTCCGGCGACGTGATCGGCGGAAAGGCGAGATAGTCGGCCTTGCCGCCCCAGATTGTGCGGGCCAGGCCCTTAAGGACGAAGGCGATTCCGACCGTTGCCAAGACCAGACTTACCACGTCCGACTTGGCGATGGGTCGAAAGGCGATACGATCCGTTAGGCAGCCAAGCGCGAAGCCGAAGGCGAGGGCAAAGGCAAAGGTGAGGAGATAATTGATACCGAGCTGGACGTGCAGCATCCAAGCAATGAAGCCCGTAAACATAAAGAACTCGCCCTGGGCAAAATTGATGACGCCCGTGGCCTTGTTCACCACCACGAAACCTAGAGCGACGAGGCCGTACAGCGCCCCCGTCGTTACCCCGCTCATCAGCAGATAGCTAAACAGCATTTTCTGCTATTTCTCCCATAAGCCCTTCTCCTGCCACCGCACTTTTCGACCGATAGCTATGTGCAGACATTTGCACGCCTTGGCGCGCGTGCGTGACGGGGTTGTAGCCCAAGCGTAGCCCGAGCCCAGCGGGGCGTCCCAACGGGGAGGCTCAACGCCGAAGGAACGTGACGCCGGGCGCCACTCTCCGTGAACGGGGGGGGCTGACGTTACGCTGGGCCTCCACTCTTCCTCCAGCAACGGGCGGGGCGTAACCAAAAGATCACCTCCGGTCATGACACTTCATGATAGCACTTGAAAAGGTGGGAGACTTTACAGCAGCTTCTGCATCGAATGTCTCGTAGCAAATGGCTTTCTGACATTGCGAATACGTTGGGACTGGGCGCTATTTTCGCACTGGTTGTGTGGACCGGTTGCCAGATTGCAGTTGGCGTTATGCAAGGCGATCCACCTTCCCCCGGCCAGCAACGTGAACCCTCGCCGGGCGAAGCGGAGACCTACTGCACGAAACTCGAAACCCGCAACGACTGCATCATTCAGTTGCGTACCGCAACTGCCACCGAGCAACAGGTTCACTACGCCAAAAGTGCCGTGTGGATAGGCGGCTTTGCATTGCTCTCCGCCGTCGTAGCTGCGGCCGCTGCACTGTGGACGGTGTGGACGATGAAAGATACTGCGGAGCGGCAATTGCGGGCTTACGTTGCTGTCACGCCAAACCGCCTAGAGGGATTACGTCCAACCGGCAGACCACACATCACATATCGGTTGACCAACTTTGGCGAAACGCCAGCTCACGGGATGAGCCATGCCGCTATTCTAGAGATACTCCCTCACCCATTGGTGGATAATTATCGGTTTCCCGATTTGAGTATTGAAGAACGTCCTAGTAAGAGTGTGTTGTGGCGCGACACGCCCATGCCCTACATCGCTCACCACTACCGTTTCGCTGCCTTTGCGAAGGAAGAAATCATCGAACTGCTGGAAGGGAAAGACGGCGGAGGCTGCCGCCTCTATGTGTTTGGCCAAGTTAATTACTGGGATGCGTTCAAGCGCAAACATTGGACGCGGTTTTGCTGGTCCCTAGAACCTCAGAAGGCGGAGGTCATCGCTCTCGCAAAAGCCGATAACTGGGATGCCTTGGCTAAGGCCACGTTGGGCACCTGGGAATTGGCGGGCCAACATAACGAGACAGACTACGATTAACGGGATGAGGCGAAATAACGACTGCGGCGAGGGGCTCGCGAACGCAAGCCGGATCGGCATCGCATCGCGAGCGCGCCGGGCCCGTCGAACTTCGCCAAGCACGCGTGCGGGAACAAATCGAGGCGTTGGCAGCATGCGGCGCGCCAACAGTCTCATTGTTGCTAGAACAAGCCGACTGCGAGCGCCTGGCCGATGCGCAATTTGCAGGTGAACGTGTTCAATACCGGCCGCCCGCCGTTGGGTTCGCTGAGGCGCTCGACATGCTTGCAGTGTTCACCTGGCTTCACCGGGATCCAATGATCGCCGCGCTCGACCGCGAAATCGATGGTGAGGCCGATGCTAAGGCCGCGCTTTCCATTGAAACGAGGGAACCGTAGACCGCCGAAGCGCAGGGCGATCTCCTCGACGTTGAGCGCACCGAAAGTGCTCTTGTCTGGATGGCGCTGGCGCAAGGTTTAGCGGCCGAGCACCGCAGCGACTGTCATCCGCTCGCAATCCTCGGCGCGCAGCTCCGCACGGTCACAGCGGTCGAGGAACGCGGATCGTCGCCCGAGCATGCTGGCTGGGACTTTGTCGAGGGCGGGCGGTGACAGGGAGCGGGCTGGGGGCGGCTCGCCTGCCAAAGACTACCTCCCCGGCACCTCACCTCACCTCCTTCCCCTTGTACGCTCGAGCGAACACGGGCTTCCTGTTGCCTGCCCTGAGTGAAGACAGGTAGCCCATTGCCCCTGCGCGGCTTGCGAACTTGGGGAGCGTTAGCTGGCCTTGAAAATACACCCGCCAGAGAGCCACCTCGTACTTGTCCAGCGTCACCAGCCCTGAGATACCAAACTTATTCATTGTGTCCATTGTCTTGCTCTCCCGCATTGAGCACGTGGCTTCGAGTATTTCAGCGGCCTTAGGAAAAGCAAGACTGCCTTATTTCAGCACGGTAGCGTCAGCTCTGCTGATCGAGCGGCGGCTCATCGGCCGCATCGGCCATCTCCACGGCGATAGCGGCGAGTTGCTTACGGACCTGGAACACGCAGGCCTCGATCTTGCGTCTGGTCACAAAACCACCAGGATGAGCGCACGCTGGCATCGACCTGAGCGCGGGCAACGTGATGCCAGCAATCTTGTCAATCAACGCATCAACATCGGATTGCAGGCAGAGTTGGCCGCGTTTTTCCATCAGCCGCAGCTTCAGCATTTCGGTCTTGACGGCGGTATGTTCGGCGCAGGTGCTTGATGTAGCGCAGCCTGTTCGCGGTCTGATCGTAACAACCGTCAGATCGCTGCACGCGCACCGCTTCTGCCGTGAGGCGTGCCACGTTTTGCCGCGTCATGCCGAAATGCGTTGCCCAAACCATTCGCTGACACCACGTCGTTGAGCACCTAGCGGGTTCGGTCGCGCTTCGGTGGGCGACCTTGTGTCATTGCTTCGCTCATCGGCTCTCACTTGCTGATGCGGCGAGCAACCTTCCAAATGAGAATTTTGCTCTACAATCGAGGCTGCGAAAGGCAAGCGCATGACCGACCGCGCAACTCGGACCGTTGCGCCAGGTCGGATGACGTGAAGAGGGGCACTCGCGCTGTTGCGCATCAGACAGCGCTAACCGCAAAACCAATAACTTTGTACGCTACCGCTCACACATGGGCGTTGAAAAACATGCGCGCCCGGAGATAGTCGCACGGGCGGGAAACGCTGACTTTGGGCCAGGAGGGCTCGTGAGAGCTGCCAAGATCCTGGCCGGTTGCACCTACGGTCCCGAGACGCTCAAGATCATCAGCAGTGCGTTTGATGGGGCATGGGCCGACATTGCCAATCACTTCGCTGGGGACAGGCATCGAGCGGATGCCGCACGAGAACGGTTGGCCCACGCAGTCCTCATAGCAGCCGCAGAGGACTCCCGCGACCACCAGGAAATTAAGAACACTGCACTCCAGATCATGGCGTTGAGCTATCGCGGCAGCTGGCTCGATCCCGACGGCAAATTCTCTAGCAAGGCTTCCTCCTAAGAGGTGGCTCCTAAGAGGTGGCTCCTAAGAGGTGGCTCCTAAGAGGTGGCCAAGTGCCACGACCCCAGATACCGGGAAGCCACCCGAGGGCGGCCAGCCTTGCCCGCCGCAGCCCAAAATGTAGCCCGAAAGTACGAGAGAACGGTCGAAAGCCTCGTTTTGCCGGGGATTTCGGAGCGCACTGGCCTCCTCAGCAGTCGCTGAAGAGCAGCAAGGCCTAGTTCTCAACCGTGGTCACGCCGAGCACGCGGATGGGACCGCCGGGATCCTTGGCAAGCCACGCCGGAGATTTATGACAACGGTGGTCGCTTTGCGAGCACGTGACCGATCCGGGGTGCACGTCGGTGTTGAAGCCCTTGATGGTGGCGAACGCCGTTTGTAGCTTTTCCCGTGTCAAATCGGGTCCGGCGCGCTTAAGCGCCTCCACCAGCACCTGGGCGCTGCCGATGCCAAACAGGTTATAGACCGAAAGCCGATCGCCCGGAAATTTCGCCTCCACCAGCTTGCGCCACTTGTCCATGGCCGCATCCTCGGGCGTGAATTTCACCTGCGAGATCGTGCGGAAGCTGGCGGTGGCACCGGGCACGCCGACCTGCTCCTCAAAGGCGGCCGGATCGGCAATCCCGCTTTGCCCGATGTTAAGCGGCTTGAAGCCAAGCTTTTGGGCGTCGCGAATGTAAACTGCGGCCGGCTTGGGATAGAGCACAATGATCACCGCATCGGCGTTCGCCGCCTTCAGCCGCAAAACCTGGGCGGTGGCATCATTGGCATCGGGGGAGAGCTCCTCGTCGGCGACCAGGGTGATACCCTTCGCCTTTAGGATCTCCATCAACGGCGCATAGCGCGCTCGGCCCCAGGCATCCTTCATCGAAATCATGGCGATGCGCTTGGCCCCCTGTTGCTGGGCAAACAGCACTTGCGCCTCGCTCTCGATGCTGGAGGTCAATGCCGTCGAGTAGATGTTCGGTGCGGGCGGCACGGTGATGCCGTCATGCACGGAGGCAAAAATCAGGGTCGGGATTTTGGCGGTCTCGATCGCCTCGCGGGCGGCAAAGGTGGCGTTGCTACAGCCACCGCCGATCAAGGCAAATACCTGATCCTGATGCACCAGCTTCTGGATGGCGGCGATGGCCGAGGCGGCGTCGCAGCGATCGTCTTCGCGCACCAACTGTAGCTTGCGGCCGTGGATGCCGCCGGCGGCGTTGACCTCGTCGAACACGACCTCGACGCCGTTCATGGGCAGCTTGCCGTAAAGATAGCCGGGTCCCGTGAGCGCCCCGAAGGTGCCAATCCTGATGCCGTCGGCGGTGATGCCGGGCTCATTGGCGCGTGCATCTGTAGCAGCGCCAATCGCTAGCGCGGCGGCAAGCGCCGCAAATCTAGGCAGACCTGACGTCAGCATGCTTTCCTCCTTCGCGGGAGCTTAACTTTATCGCGCGCTCCAAGCTCGCGCCATCACCTTCCCGCCGCGGCCGCCGCCGGCCGGTTCGCTGCGGGCGCGCCCTCGAGTACCTCGGCGGTGTGCTCGCCTAACCGCGGCGCCGGCCGGCGCAGGGCGCCCGGCGTATCGGAGAGCTTCACCGGAATGCCCAGCGTCTTGACGGTGCCCGCCGCCGGATGTGCGGTATCGACCGCCATGCCCCTCGCCATGACATGCGGATCCGCCATCGCCTGGTCGAATTCCAGCACCGGACCAGACGGAATGCCCGCCGCCTCGAGCGCCGCCAGCCAATGCGCGGACGGCTTTGTCCTAAAGTGGCCCTCGAGCAGGGCCACCAGCGCGTCGTTGTTGCGCACGCGCTCGCCGTTGCTTGCAAAACGCGCATCCTTGCTCAGTTCCGGGGCGCCGAGCAAATCGCACAGTCTGATCCAGAAATTGTCCTGTGCCGCGCCGAGGGTAATCCAGCCGTCCGCCGTCGGAAACACCTGATAGGGCGAGCTGCCCCGGTGCGCCTGGCCAAGCCGCGGCGGCGTCGTGCCGGTGGCGGCAACGTGCGCCGCTTCATAGACCCCAAAGGAGAGCGCCGATTCCAGCAACGAGGTCTCGACCAACTGGCCGCGGCCCGTGCGGTGCCGTGCCTCTAGCGCGCACAGTACCCCGATCGCCAGGTGCATGCCGGCCGCCACATCCGAGATGGCGATCGGCATCCGGTGCGGCGGCCCATCCTTCGGGCCGCACACGCTCATCAGACCCGACATCCCCTGGGCTACGAGATCAAAGCCGCCGCGCTCGCGATAGGGGCCGGTCTGCCCGAAGCCGGAGATCGCCGCGTAGATCAAGCGCGGATTGCGCGCCGAGAGCGTGGCCCACCCCAGCCCCAGGCGCTCGAGCGTGCCGGGCCGGAAATTTTCGATCAAGACATCGGCGCCGTCGATGAGGCCAAAAAGCTGCGTTTTGCCGGCTTCCGTCTTCAGATCGATGACCACGGAACGCTTGTTCCGGTTCCAAATCATGAACGGGGCGCTTTCGCCGCCGACAAACGGTGGCATTTTGCGGGCATCATCGCCGCTGCCTGGGCGCTCGACCTTGATAACGTCCGCACCGTGGTCCGCGAGCACCATGGCGCAGTAAGGCCCCGATAGATGACTGGAGAGATCGACGACCTTAAGGGGTTCCAATGCGCTTGCCATCGGCTTTCACTTTGTCCCATGCCAGATTTTTCGTTTATTGTGCCCACTTCCCGCGCCTCGCGCACTTCCTTTCTGACAGGGTCGATCGTGGTCACTCAACAAGACATTGTCGTTTCTTACCAAACCAGCGGGGTGGCGACCGTTACCCTGGATCGTCCCGCCAAGCGCAACGCCCTCTCGCTTGCCATGTGGCGCGGGCTCGGCGAAATCTTCGCCGAGCTGGGCAGCCGCGATGACGTGCGCGCCATCATGTTGACCGGGGCGGGTGGGCACTTTTGCGCCGGCGCCGACATCTCCGAGTTCGCTTCAGTGCGCGCCGACGCGCAATCAGGACGCAGCTACGAGGCGGTCAACGAGGCGACCACGCGCGCCTTACGCGACTGTTGCAAGCCGACCATCGCCGCCATCTCGGGTTACGGCATGGGCGGCGGCTGCGCCCTGGCCTTGGCTTGCGACCTCCGGGTCGGGGACGCTAGCACGCGCATGGGTATTCCCGCGGCCCGGCTCGGCGTCGTCTACGGCGAACTGGATTGCGCCCTCCTCTACCGCCAGGTCGGTCTTGCCAATGCCAAACGCGTGCTCTTCACCGGCCGCGCCTTCGCAGCCGAGGAGTGCCTTGCCATGGGGCTCCTCGACATGGTCGCCGCCGACGCCGCGCTCGGCGGCGCCAGGGCGCTGGCCAATGAGATCGTCGGCAACGCGCCGCTCTCGCTCGGCGGCTCCAAGCTCATCCTCGAGGCTTTGAGCGGCGGCACGGTCGAGCGCAAGCGCGCGGTAATCTCCGACCTGATCGAAGCGGCGATGGACAGCACGGACTACCGCGAAGGGGCACGCGCCTTTCTCGAAAAGCGCCGACCCGTCTTCACCGGTCGATAGGGGTTCGCCAGCATGCTCTGGCTCGGCGTTGATGTCGGTGGCACCTTCACCGATCTTGTGCTGTTTGACATGGCCGCCGGCACGCTCCGCGTCTTGAAGACCCCCTCGACGCCGCGCAATCAGGCCGAGGGCATCCTGATCGGGCTTGACCGGCTCGGCATCCCAGCGGCGAACCTCAAACGCATCGTGCACGGCACGACCGTGGCAACCAACACCGCGCTCGAAGGCAACGGCGCGCGCCTTGCCGTCTTGGTGACGGCCGGTCATAGGGACGTGTTGGTCGTTGGCCGCGGCAACCGCCTGGCAATGTACAACATCAAAGCGCGTCCGTTGCGCCCCTTGGTGCCGCGCTCGCAACTGATCGAGGTCCGCGAACGACTGCGCGTCGATGGCTCGGTTCTGCGAGCCCTCGATGAGGCCGAGGTCAAGGCGGTTGCCGAGCGCTTGGCCGGCGAGGGCATCGAGGCGGTGGCGGTTTGCTTCCTGCACGCCTATGCCAACCCGGCGCACGAGCAGCGCGCTGCCGCCCTGCTGGCCGCAAGACTACCGAACGCAACGGTGACGACCTCGGCCGAGGTCTTGCCCGAGTTCCGGGAGTACGAGCGCTTCTCCACCACGGCGCTCAATGCCTATGTCGCCCCGCGCATGAAGAGATATCTGAGCGACCTCGGTAAACGTTTGTCGCAGGCCGGTTCCTCGGCGCCGCTGGCCATCATGACGTCGAATGGCGGCTCGCTGCCCGCCCATCGCGTCGAGGCGACGCCCGTGCTGTCGATGCTGTCCGGCCCCGCCGCCGGCGTTATCGCGGCCGGACACATCGGCGCCACGAGCGGTTACCCCGACCTCATCACCTGCGACATGGGTGGCACGTCGACCGACGTGTGCCTGCTGCGCGGTGGCGACTACGCCATGACGACGGATGGTCGGGTCGGCGCCTTTCCCGTGAAGATACGGCAGATCGATATCAATTCGATCGGCGTCGGTGGCGGCAGCATTGCGACGCTCGGCACGGGCGGTTTTCTGTCCGTCGGTCCGCGCTCGGCGGGGGCAATGCCGGGTCCCGCCTGCTATGGCCGCGGCGGCCAACAGCCGACCGTGACCGATGCCAATGTGGTGCTCGGTCGGCTCGGCGTCGAGCAAGCGCTGGGCGGCGAGATTGACCTCGACGCGGCGGCGGCCAAGCGGGTGATGGCCGATTTGGCCGGGCGCCTTGGCCTGGGGACGATGCAAATGGCTGAGGGGATTTCGCGCCTAACCGCCGTTTCGCTCGCCGGCGCCATCAAAGAAGTCTCGGTGATGCGCGGCATCGACCCGCGCGATTTCGCGCTCCTTGCCTTCGGCGGCGCCGGCCCCCTGCACGCGGCCGAGATCGCCGATGAATTGGGCATGCGCACGGTCGTGGTGCCGCCGCTTCCCGGAAACTTCTCCGCGCTCGGGCTGCTGCTCGCCGATGTGCGCCGCGACTTTGTGCGCACCCGCGTCTCCGCTACCAGCAAGACGTCGATCGGCGAGGTGCGGGCCGTGCTCGAGGAACTGATGCGCAACGGCGCCGCCGAGCTTGCCGCGGATGGCTTCGCCGCCGACCGCCTTCGCTTCGCGGCAAGCCTCGACATGCGCTATCTGGGCCAGTCGTTCGAGCTCTCGGTTCCCGTGGCGGCGGACGTCGGCAGCATGGCCGAGATCGAGCACGCCTTTGCCGAAATCTATGCCGCGCGCTATGGCGCGGCGACCGGCCGCGCCGTCGAGATCGTCAGCTATCGCCTCGCCGTCTGGGGCCTTGCCGATAAGCCGCAGCTGCCACGCCTGCGGAGCGGCGGCCGGTCGCTTGCCGCTGCCGTGCGCGGCAGCAGGGCCGTCCAGATCGCCGGCGCCGAACGGCAGGTCGCGGTGTTGGATCGCGACCGCCTGCCGACCGGTGAAACCAGCCATGGGCCCGTGCTGGTCGAAGAAGGCGGCGCAACTACCCTCGTCCCTGCAGGCTGGAGCGTCGAACTCGACCCTGTTGGTTGCCTCGTCATGCGCCGGAGCTAGAAAGAGCGATGTCCTCGACACTGGATCCGATCACGCTTGAAGTCTTAACGCAGGCGCTGATTGCCACCGTGCGCGAAATGCGCGCCACGGTCTGCCGCACCGCGAGCTCTGTCGCCATCTATGACGCCAAGGATTTCTCCTGCGCCTTGTTCGCGCCGGACAGCCAGGTCATCGCCCAATCGGAAGATATCGGCTCGCATGTCGTGCCGATGCCGTGGTCGGTGCGCGCCGCCATGGCGAAGCTGGGCGCCACGCTTAACGAAGGTGACGTCATTCTCCTCAATGATCCCTACGCCGGCGGCACCCACCTCAACGACGTCACCATCATCTATCCGATCTTCCGCGACGGGCGCCTCATCTTCTTTCCCGCCGTGCGCGCGCACTGGGCCGATGTCGGCGGCATGGTGCCGGGCAGTATGTCCGGCAAGGCAACGGAGATCTATCAAGAGGGCATTCGCATCCCACCACTGAAGATTTTCGAAGCTGGCAAGACCAACGAGGCCGTGCTCGAGCTACTGCTAGCCAACATGCGCGTGCCGGACGAGCGCCTCGGCGACTTTCAGGCGAGCTTGGCCGCCTGCCGGGTGGCGGAGAAACGCATCCATGAAATCTGCGCCCGCTACGGGGTGGAGACGCTGCTCGAAGCCGTTCGCCTTGACCTCGATCGGGCGGAGGCCCGCATGCGCGCTTCCATTGCCGCGGTACCGGACGGCACCAGCTATTACGAAGACTATCTCGAGACCTTCATGGGTGACCGTTTCGAGCCGCTGCTTCTGCCCTTGGCGCTCACCGTCCAGGGTGATCGCATGATCGCCGATTTTAGCGGCGCCTCCCCGCAGGTCCCATTCCCGGTGAACTCAACGGCCGCGGTCTCCGCCGCCGGTGTGCTGATCACGGTGAAGTCGGTGTTTGACCCGCAGGCGCCCCTGAACCAGGGCTCATTCCGGCCGATCGAAGTGATCACGCCGCCGGGCACCATCGTCAACGTGCAGCGACCTGCTCCCGCCGGCTCGCACGGCGAGATCCGCAAGCGGGTGATTGCCACCATGGTGGGGGCACTGGCACAGATGGTGCCCGACAAGGTCGCCGGCGATCTCTGTCGCACGTCTTTCCACAATTTGATCGGCGGCTTCGATGCGCGTGCCGGTCGCGAGTGGGTGCACTACGAGTGGTCGGCCGGCGGCAACGGCGCTTTCGCCGAAGACGATGGCCCAAGCGCCATCGCCACCATCGACTGGGGCGATCTCGTCACGGTGCAATCCTCCGAAGTGATCGAAACACGCATGCCGCTGCTGGTGGAGAGTTCGCGGCTGGCCACCGATTCCGGCGGGCCAGGCACCACGCGCGGCGGCTTGTCAATGCAGCGTGCCCTGCGCGTGTTGGTCCCCGATGCCCGCTATTCGCTGCTGTCCGACGGCGCCGTGGTGCCGGCCTTCGGTGTCTTGGGCGGCTTGTCGGGCGCCCCCGTCGGCGCTTGGATCGACCGGGACGGCGCAATCGAGGGGTTTGCGACGCCGGGCAAGATCGCCGGGCACGCTTTGGAGGAGGGGGACGTCGTGCTGGTCCGGTCGGCCGGCGGCGGCGGCTATGGCGATCCGCTCGACCGCGAGCCCGAGCGCGTCGCCGCCGACCTCAGCGACGGCTATATCTCGCCGGCGGCGGCCCACAACCTCTACGGTCTGGTGCTCACCCAAATGCAAAGGGTCGACGTGGCCGCCACGCGCGCCCGACGCCAGGAATTGCGCGCTGGCCGCATCAACCTCGTCGCCCTGTTGACGCCGGACGCCTTTGAGAAGGGGGCCGTCAGTCGCCGACGCGTTTGGCGGCTCAATCCCGTCGATGCCGCCTTGGCCGAGATCGGCGAGGACGACCTGGTGGAGCTCGATACCGGCCGTGCCGCACCGCTGCGCGGCTGGGCAAGGCTCGAGGCCGGCGTCCGACCGGGGACGGTCGGCATCGATGCGCGCGGGCTTGCCATTCTCAAGGCCGGCGATGGCGAAAAGGTCAGCCTGCGCCGGGTCCTCACCGCCACGCCTTCGCAGCCTTCCATGACGGGTAACAGCCAATGAGCAACCCGACCGGTTTGGCCCGGGACCTCGATTTCAGCGGGCGGCGCGTCCTGATCACCGGTGCCGCCAACGGCTTCGGCGCCGCGATCGCGCAGCGTTTTGCCGAGCATCACGCAACGCTGGTCTTGGCGGACATCGAAGAGGACCCGCTGCGCACCATCGCCGCGCGCCTCGGCGCGGCGGCCCACCCGTTCGATCAAGCCGACCCCCAATCGGTAGAACGGCTGGCCGTTGTCGTCGGCGAGATCGACATCCTCATCAACAATGCCGGCATCCTCGTTGCCAAGCCGCTGCTCGAGACGTCATTGCACGAAGTGCGCCGATTGATTGACACCGACCTTGTCGGCGTGATCCAGCTCATGCAGCTGTTCGGCCGCGGCATGGTCGAACGCGGCCGCGGCGTCATCCTTTCCATTGGTTCGCAGACCGCCTTTACCGGCGGCGAAAACCGGGCCGTCTACGCGGCCGCCAAAGCCGCCATCTCGCAGCTGACGCGCGCCGCCGCCGTTGAGTGGGGACGACACGGGGTGCGCGTGGTCTGCCTGGCACCGGGGCGCGCATTGACGCGCATGACAAAGCTAACGGCCGATCCCCTCTACGGCGGGGACCGCGGGCTGCAGCGCGTCCCGCTGGGTCGCTGGGGCACGGCGGCGGAGATCAGCAAGTTGGCGGTGTTGCTCGCCTCCGATGCGGCCGGCTATGTCACGGGCGAGACCCTGATCGCCGATGGTGGCTATGTGATCGGCTGATCATGTCCGCTGGCGCAGGACGCGCGTGGCCTCCGCATCGATGCCGCCCTCGGCCAGGTCGACGGCAACGCCATACAGGCGACGCGCCGCCGCCGCGGAGACGTAGCCGCCCTGCACATCACGAAGCACGGCGCTTGGCGCGCGCTCGCGCGGATCACCGTAACCCGCCCCCCCGGCACAGCGGACGGCAAACACATCCCCCTTTGCCAGCGCAATCGTCTTTTTTGCATGCACGCCCCGGCCATTGACCGAGACGGCCGCGGTGCCGCCGGGCATGCCTCCAAACAGGCCGAGCGCGGGATGGGCGATGCGATCGAGCCGGACGCCGACGGTGATGGGGTCGCGGGCTTCCGATTTGATGGCGAGCTGAGCGGCCAGCCCGCCGCGCTGCCGGCCCGCACCGCCCGAGTCGGTGGCAAGCTCTTTAGTCAGAAACAGCAGGGGCTTTTCGTTTTCCGTCACCTCGACGGGTGTGCCCGCGATGTTGGCCGGCCAGCCGATCGAAGAGACGCCATCCAAGGTCGGCCTGGCGCCGAGCCCGCCATTCAGGAACATGATATCGACGTAGCGGCGCCCGCCGTGGCCAAAGCCCATGTAGGCCGAGAGATGCGGCGGCGTCCCGGTTTCGGCGATCACGCGCTCGGGAATTGCTTGTGCCAAGGTGCGGAAGATCAGACCCTGAAGATACATCGCCACCAGCGCCCGCGCCCCGAGCGCGGCGGGATAGCTGGCGTTGATCACGCAGCCTTCCGGGACCGTGTAGCCGATGCGCTTGAGCGTTGCCCCGTTGATCGGTGATTGCGGATGCGCCACGCAAATGCAGGCATGCGCGATTTCCGCGAACGACCAGCGTTTCGTGCAATTGATGCCGTGCTCCTGCTGCGGCGAGGAACCCGTGCAGTCGACGTGCATCTCGTCCGCTCGCACGCTGATGGCGCAACGCAGCAAAATCGGCTCATCGAAGCCGTCGGTCTCGACCTCGCCCCGATAGGTTCCCACCGGAAGCTTGGCGATGGCCTGGCGCATCGCTAGGTCGGAGCGTGCCTTGACCGCGCCGAACAAGGCATCGGCGTCATCGAGGTTTTTGGCTTCGAGGAACTCGACCAAGCGGCGGGCCATGATGGTATTGGCGGCAAGTTGTGCCAGCAAATCGCCGACGACGATGTCGGGAACCCGCACGTTCAGTCGGATGATGCGAAACAAATCCTCGTTCGGCTTGCCGGCCTGGAACAGTTTGATGATCGGCAGCCGGAAACCCTCCTCGAAGATCTCCTTGCTGTCGGCCGACAACAGGCGCCCGCCCACGTCCGGGGAATGGGAGACACTCATGGCGTAGGCGACGATGCGGCCGCGGTGAAAGATCGGCGTCACGAAGAAGACGTCATTGATCTGGCTTGCTCCGATCCAAGGATCGGTGGTGATCAGGCTATCGCCCGCAACCAGCGTTGCCGGCGGAAAGGCCGCCAGGAAATCGTGCATGGCTGGCGCCATGCAGCCTAAGAACGCCGGCAGCCCGTGCCGTCCCTGCGCGACCATCTCACCCGTCGTGTCAAACAGCGCGCAGCTGAAATCCCAGGCTTCGGTGACGATGCGCGAGAATGCCGTGCGCAGCAGCGTGACCTGGGCCTCATCGACGATGGTAAGGAGCTTGTTCCACCACATGGTCAGCGTGGTGACGTCGAGCCCCGAGGCCTCTGTGCTCACCATATCTCAGCCTTTCAGTGTGATCGCCAGCATGCCGAGCTCGTCGATGGTGGCGCGTGCCCCGGGCGGCACGACGCTGGTCGATTCATGGTCCTCGACGATGGCCGGCCCCATCAGTGTGGCGCCGACCGCAAGGCGGCTGCGCTCGTAGAGCGCACAGGGGAGGGCAGCCGATGCGCCGGCGAACAGGACGCAACGCTGCCCTTTGGCTTTGACGGTGAGGTCGGCGTCGCCGTGCTGTGGCCACAGCGCCCCCAGCTCGGGCCACGGTCCGGAAATGGTAAGGCGCCAGCTCACCGTCTCAACCGGAACCTCGCGGATCTCGCGGCCGTAGTGCTGCCGGTAGGCCGCGTAGAAGGCCTCGTGGAGGGGTCCGAGCAGCCCGGGGCCAAGCCCGCCGCCCGGCAGGGCCACGTTGACTTCGTAGCGCTGGCTCAGATAGCGCATATCAGCCGAGAAGCTGGCGGTGATGCCGTGGTGGATGCCGGCTGCGGCGAGATGCCGGCGGCCGTCTGCCTCCACAGCGCGGAAACGGGCATTGACGTTGTTCCAGTCGACTTGGCTCAGCTCGCGCATGTAACCGAAGACGTAGTCGAACGACACCGGCGAAGCCAGGCACCCCAGCGCCGACAGCACGCCAGCCCCCAAGGGAATGCGGACCTCGGCGATGCCGAGACGCGCGGCTACATCGCAGACATGGGTCGGCGCGGCGCCGCCAAAGGCCAACAGCGTGAAGTCGCGCAGATCAATGCCCTGCTCGGCCGCGTACACGGAGGCCGCATTCGCCATGTTGTCGTTGACGACTTCGTAGATGCCGCGCGCGGCGGCAATGGTATCGATGGCAAGCGGCTTGGCCACACCCTCCCCGATCGCGGTCGCGGCCAAGGCGCGGTTCAGCCGCATTTTGCCGCCGAGGAAATAGTCGGCGTCGAGGTAGCCGAGCAGCAGGTCGGCATCGGTGACGGTCGGTGCCTTGCCGCCGCGGCCATAGCAGGCCGGACCCGGGTCCGCGCCCGCACTGTCCGGTCCGACGCCCAGCAAGCCCAACGCATCGACCTGGGCGATACTACCCCCGCCAGCCCCGATTTCGATCAGCTCGACGGCGGGGGCCTTGAGCAGCAGTCCGCTGCCCTTCTGAAAACGGCGCACGCGTGCGACCTCGAGTTCACGCGTGCGCGTGGGCTGCCCGCCCTCAATCAATGAGATCTTGGCGGTCGTGCCGCCCATGTCGAAGGCCAGCACGTTCGGTTTGCCTAAACGGCGCGCAAAGTGCGTGGCAATCGAGACGCCGGCGGCGGGACCAGATTCCACCAGCCGCACCGGGAATTGGCGGGCGAGCTCCAGGCTGAGACTGCCACCATTGGAGCTCATGACGAAAAAGGCGCCGCGCGAGCCGGCCCGCTCGAAGGCCTCCGACAAGTGCGCCAGATAGCGCGACAGCAAAGGTTGCACATAGGCATTGGCCACCGTGGTGGAGACGCGACCGTACTCGCCAATTTCCGGCAGAGACCTGCGAGGACAAAGAAATCGCCACCTCGGGCCAGGCCTCGGCGATGATCTTTGCCGCCGCCTGCTCGTTGGCGGCATTGGCATAGGCGTGCAGGAAACAGA
The DNA here is from genome assembly GCA_963770295.1 of uncultured Alphaproteobacteria bacterium. GTDB lineage: Bacteria > Pseudomonadota > Alphaproteobacteria > Rhizobiales > Hyphomicrobiaceae > AWTP1-13. The sequence goes on along the minus strand of CAVYPA010000001.1, from coordinate 56,487 downwards.
CGGCTATCGCCTCCACCTTTTCCGAGCGGAGCCGGTGCAAGGCGTCTTCCAGCTCGGCCGCCACCAGCGGCGTTTCGATCTGGCCGTCGAAGCGCACGCGTTCGCTAAGGCCGATACGGCGATCACGCGGCACCAGCGGTTCGGGAAATTCGATGAACACGTCATAAAGATCGTAGCGCAGCTCGGTTCGAGTTTCGAGCACATCGCGAAACCCGCGCGTGGTGAAGAGCGCGGTTGTCGCGCCCTTGCGCTCGATCATGGCGTTGGTCGCGAGCGTCGTGCCATGCACGATCGTGCGCACCGCCGCGTAGCCCGCGTTGGCAAGCGTCAGGACCTGCGCCACCGCCGCCAGCACGGCCTTGCCGGGCTGGTCCGGTGTCGTCAGCAGTTTTGCCGAATAGATGCGACCGGCAGCCTCATCGAGCCCGATCACATCGGTAAATGTGCCGCCGATGTCGACGCCAATGGCAATCGTCTTTTTGTGTTCCAAGCCGCCCGATACCTAGCTCAAGGGGATGCCCGCTGGCGCCGGCCGCGCCTTGCCACTTTGGCGCACGCCGCGGCCAGCAAAACGCGTTTCATCCTTGCGCCTGCGCTCCGGGCGCCGGGCCGTGGCCCTCGCCGAGTTCGACGAGTTCGATCAGCACGTCGTTGGTCGATTTGGGATCGAGGAAGGCGATGCGCGAATTGGCGTGCCCGAGGCGGGGCGTTTCGTCGAGAAGCTTGACCCCCTTGCCCTTGAGTTCGGCCAAGGCCGCTTCGATGTTCTCCACCTCCAGGCAGATGTGAAAGAGCCCCTCGCCATGCTCGGAAATCCACTTTGTGGTCTCCGTGTCGGCGCCTTCCGATTCGAGGAGTTCGATGTAAGTGGAGCCGACCGGGAACATGGCAAGCTTGGTGTGATATTGCGGCAAGTATTCCTCATATTCGAAGGTCAAACCCAGCTTGTCCTCGAAAATGCTGCGCGCCTTGGCCAGGCTCTTCACCGCGATTGCCACATGTTCGATACGCTTGACCTTCATGGGAGTGCTCCTGGCGCCTTGTTGCATCGAAGCGGTTGAGAGGGGCCATCGCGGCAGCGTCGCTGTGCTCGTACCGCCAGCACACACCCCGCCAGGCCCTGGGTTGGACGCTTGCGTTCACGCGCATTTCACTGCTTCAAGCCACACCGCGGTGTCGTGAAAGCCCGCGCCGCCGTTGGGCGGTACGGGATCGTCACCGATCAAGGTGTTGATGGCGCGTTGTTCCAGAAAGGCCTCCGCCGGCCAAATACCCTCCACGATCAAGGTCATTTCCTGCTGGCCCGCATCGAGCCGCGCGCGCAGCACGACCGAGCCGCGGGCGTTGCCAATCCGCACCTGCGATCCCTCGCTCACGCCTTCGCGCTGGGCCGCGCTCGGATGCAGGCGCACGCACGGGCCGCCTTCTTTGGCGAGGGAGGTTGGCGTCTGCGAAAACGTGCTGTTGAGGAAATTGCGGGCGGGCGGGCATACGAGCTTATAGGGATGGCGGGCATCGGCGCGTTCGTAGTGGCTCGACCAGTCCGCAATCCTCGGCATCACCTCATGACCGGGCCCGACCCGGCTCCAGTCTGGCTTGAAGTGGAATTTACCGTCCGGCTGCGGGAAGCCGTTGAGGAAATGGGCAGCCTCGAACGGCAGGGCACGATCGATCCAGCCCAGCTTCGCGGCCTCCGTGAAGCTCGCCATGCCCCCGCTCAAGAGCGCGTGATCGAGGAGCTCGCGATCCGATAGGTCGAGGCTTGCATGCTTGGCGCCGAGCAACCGCGAAAGCTCGCGCACGGTGTGGCTGTTCGGGCGCGCCTCCCCGCGCGGCTCCACCAGTTTCGGCCCGAACGTCAAGTGGGTGTGTCCGAGACCATAGTAGATATCGTCGTGTTCAACGAACATGGTCGCGGGCAGGACGATGTCGGCGTAACGCGCCGTTGCCGTCAAGAATTGCTCTTGCACGACCAGAAACAGGTCTGCGCGGGCCAGGCCCTTGAGCACCTTGGCGGTACTTGGTGCGACCGTGGCCGAGTTGGCGTTCTGCATCAACATAGCCTCAACCGGCGGGCCACCGCCCAGCGCATCGGCTTCCCCGCACAAGACCGCACCGATCCGGGATTGGTCGAGGATCCTGACCGAGGGATCGATCGCGTCGCTGGCATTGATCAGGGAAGTGTTGAGCCCCCATTGCTGCTTGTCGAAGCTGAGGAAGAAGGCGCCGCCCCCCTTTTCCGACCAGGCGCCGGTCAGCGCCGGCAGGCAGGATACGGCGTGCATGGCGGAGGCACCGTTGCGGGTGCGCGTAAAGCCAAACCCGACCCGGATAAAGCTCTTGCGCGTTGCGCCATACAAGCGCGCGAAGGCGATGATCTCGGCGACGCTGAGCCCCGTGATGTCGGCAGCCCATTGCGGGGTCCGCGTGCGAATGTGGCGTTCAACCTCGGGGTCGAAATCCGTGTAGCGGCCAAGGTAGTCGCGATCGAGCCGGTTCTCCGTGATCAGCACGTTCATGACGGCCAGCGCGAGGGCGCCATCGGAGCCTGGCTTGATGATCAAGGCGATATCGGCCTGCGCGACGGTCGGCGTGCGATAGACATCAACGACGATGAGCTTGCTGCCACGTGCCTTGCGCGCGCGCGCCACGTGCGTCATCACGTTGACCTGGGTGGAGACGGGATTGCCTCCCCAGATCACGATCAAGTCGGCACCCTCAATTTCGCGGGGATCCGGCCCCAGCAGTTTGCCGACCCCTGCCAGCCATCCCGAATTCGGCCGGCGTCACGCAGATCGTCGTGTGCTGGCGGGCATAGCGCATGGGGTTGCGCAGGCGATCGAGGCCGTAGCGCTGCAGCACACCCATGTTGCCGCCGGAATGATATGGCCAGATCGCTTCCGTTCCCGAGCGCCGGGCGATGGCGGCGAAGCGGTCGGCGATTTCCGCCAGCGCCGCCTGCCAGGAGATCCGCTCGAACTGGCCGGAGCCCTTTGGCCCGCTTCGACGTAAGGGATAGAGCAGTCGTTCGGCGTGGTCGATGCGCTCGTTGTATCGCGCGACCTTGGCGCAGACCACGCCCAGCGTGTAGCTATTGTGCCGGGCGCCCGCGATGCGACCGATGCGGCCGTCCTCGAGCACATTGACCTCGAGCACGCAGGCGCTCGGGCAGTCGTGCGGACAGGCTGATTTGGCCGTGTGAAGAACGCGTTGTTGCATGCGACATCCGTCCGGCGACGCTTTCGCTCAAGGCCAAAGCCAACCGATCCTACGGGAAAAAACACCAAGGGCGAATACCGTTTCCCGCAAGCCGTTATCTCCGCACGGGCTGGGCCGAACGCGGGCTCGCCGCGCCGACCCAACGGCGAGCGGCCTTGCGCCTGGCCTCCATCGGCACGCGGGAAGGAGAACTGGTGGCGCCGCGCTCACCAGGACTGGCTCTGTTGCGCCTGGCCTAAAACCTCCGCCAGCCTGCGCCGTGTCGCCTGGGTCGTGCCGGGCGGCAATCGATCCGTTGCAAAAAAGCGTTGTTCGCGGATTTCCCAGTTGGGCGCGGGCAGCGTCGCCTGCTGCCAGCCGCGCACGATGAAGAGGACAATATGATCGCCAGGGAAAGCCGCGAAATTGGCATAAACGCCAAACAGCTGCGCTGGTCCCACCAGCGCGATGCCCGCCTCCTCGCGCAACTCACGCGCCATGGCAGTGTGCACCAATTCGCCCTTTTCCACGCCACCGCCGGGGAAGTGCCAGCCCGGCTGATAGCCGTGCCGCACCAGCAGGACGCGCCCTTGATCGTCCAGCACCAGGGCTTGCGCACCCAGGGTGAGCCCCCGCCGCCAACGCCAGTAGCGCTGCAGAGCCCTTATCAGAACAACATGGCTGACCATCGGCGACCGCCGCGTCTTCAAGGTGCATGCCAGCCCTCCTCTTCGACCGGGCCGGTCGATTTGGCAAGGCTTGGCGAAGCGGCTACCAATCCGCTTCACCGATGCAGACCGCGCTCACCATCGCTCACCTCTCCGACGTCCACCTCGGCCCGATCCGTGGCTTCACGCCACGCTATTGGAACCTGAAGCGGTTGAGCGGCTATTGGAACTGGCGCCACACGCGCCAGGCCCACCATCAGCGCGGCGTGCTCGACCGGCTGGTGGCCGACGTGCAGGCGCAGCGACCGGACCACATCGTGGTCACGGGCGATCTTGCTAATATTGGCCTGCCGCAGGAGCACATCGACGCCTTGACATGGCTCAAGGGCCTCGGCCCGCCCGACCGCGTCAGCGTCATTCCGGGCAATCATGACATCTATGCGCGAGGCGGTCGCGACCTCGGCACCCGGCGGTGGCGCGAGTACATGTGCTCCAATGCCGAGGGCGCCTCGCTCTTGGGCGCCGCGAGCGCCGCCGAGTTCCCCTTCGTTCGGCGCCTCGACGGCATCGCCCTCATCGGCCTCAATTCGGCCGTGCCCACGCCGCCGCTGATTGCCGCGGGTCGCGCCGGCAAGCAACAACTGGCCCGCCTGGCAGACATCCTCGACAGCGCCGAGCGGCAAGGGCTTTTCCGGCTGCTGCTCATTCACCATCCGCCGCTACCCGGCCAGGCGTCGGCCACCCGCGGTCTCAAGGATGCGGCGGCGCTGCAAGCGTTACTTTACGCACACGGCGCCGAACTCGTCATTCATGGGCACAACCATCTCGACATGCTGGCCCTGCAGCCTTCCGCCGCGGGCGCCTCGATTCCGATCGTCGGCGTGGCCTCCGCCTCGCTCGCCCGTCGGCGCGGGCGCGAGGGCCTCGCCCGCTATAATCTTTATCACATTGCCGGGCCGCCCTGGCGCGTTGCGCTCGCCGGCCGCGGTCTTGCCGATCCCGACGGCGCCATTGTCGAGATCGAGCAACGCTGGCTGCGCGAGACATAAAGCAACCGCGGGCTGCGCCAGACATTTGGCTGCGCCAGACATTTGGCTGCGCCAGACATTTGGCTGCGCCAGACATTTGGCTGCGCCAGACATAAGCAAACGTCATGCCTGACCTGAGAAATACTCGGGCAAGCCGCACGCGATTTCGTTTTCCTTGCCCGCGGGCCTGCCTGTAGGGTGCGCCGCCGTGTTAGCCAACGGACGGGAAGAAAAAATGCAAAAACACGTTTCGCCGGCCATCACCGCCAGGCAGCCGCTGTGGGTTGTCATCCTATCGGCGGGGCTCATTTGCGGCATCGCCATGGGGCTGCGCCAAGTGATGGGCCTCTACCTGCCCCCCATGACGACCGAGCTCGGCATCGGCCGCGAACCCTTCTCTACCGCCATGGCGATCGCCAATCTGACCTGGGGCCTCGGCGCCGTGCTTGCCGGCATGGTGGCCGATCGCTACGGCGCCGGACGCGTCGTGGTATCCGGTGTGCTCGCCACCATGGCGGGCATGTACATTATGTATGCGGCCCGTAGCGGGCTCGACCTGATGCTGAGCGGCATCCTGCTCGGCATCGGCGTCAGCGGCACCGGCATCACGTCGCTGGTCGGTGCCGTCGGCCGCGCCGCGCCGCCCGACGAGCGCACGAGCGCCATCGCCAGCCTTGGCATGGCCGGCGGCATCGGCGGCTTTGTGGCTTTCCCCTACACGCACCTTTTGATGGATGTCGCGGGCTGGCAGCTGAGCCTCCTGCTTTTGATGCTCACAACCAGCATCATGTTGCCATTGGCCTGGCCGCTCAGCGGCAAGCCCGCCGGCACGACCGGCCTCCTCGATACCCAGACGCTCGGCGGTGCCATCAAGGAGGCGTGCAGTCATCCGAGCTATCTGCTTCTGGTGGCAGGCTTTTTCGTGTGCGGGTTTCACGTGGCCTTCTACGGCGTCCACCTGCCCGCATTCGTCGCCGACAAGGGCCTCGACGGCAGCGTTGCCGTGATCGCCTTAACCATGGTGGGTCTCGGCAACCTCGCCGGCACCTACCTTGCCGGCCAGTCGGCCCGCTTTATCGAGAAGCGCCGCGGCCTCAGCCTCATCTACTTCGGCCGCTGCTTCATCTTTCTTGGCCTGCTTACCCTGCCGATTACCGCGCTGACGATCATCGTGCTGAGTGCCCTGCTCGGACTGTTCTGGCTCTCGACGGTGCCGCTAACCTCAAGCCTCGTGGCCACCTTCTTCGGCACGCGCTGGATGTCGATGCTGTTCGGCGTCGTCTTCCTTTCCCACCAGGTTGGCTCTTTTACCGGCCTTTGGCTGGCCGGCACCCTTTACGATCTGACCACGTCCTACGATATGATGTGGTGGATCTCGATTGCCCTGGGCCTGTTCGCGGCCGCCGTGCACTGGCCGATCCAGGAGCGCCCGGTCCCCCGGCTCGCCGCGGCGACCTAGCCAGGCGAGGACTCGAGGCGACCAATCCTGCGACGCCACAGGCGGCGCCACGACCGGAAAGGAAAGGAGACGGATGGCACAGCAGAGCCAAACCGCCGCCGGCCCGCTCGCGCGATGGCAGGCGCGCACCGAAAGGATGCCGCGCGCGCTACGCACCGGGCTGTTGGCCGTGCTGGGCGCGCTGCTGCTGGGCGCGGCCTACTTGCTCGCCGTGCGCGGGGAGGCCCTGATCCTCGATCTTGGGGCCGTCTCGCAGAAGATCTTCTGCTTTTAGCCGCGCTGGCCGACCCGGATAACCGCGAACGATGCTTGGCACATTGATCGGGACATATATCGGGACTGGCGCCAGACTTGGCAACACGTGAACCTGAGGCAGGCGGTGGCGATGCTGGCTAGAGTGTGGAAAAGTGCTCTCGCGATTGCCGCCCTGCTCATGGCCTGCGCCAGCCCCGCGCTGGCGCAAGACCTGAAAACCTATGGCAAAAAGGGCAGCTTCGAGGACGTCAAGTTCGAACTCAACGATGCCATCATCCGGCGCGGCCTCGCCATCGACTACACCGGCCACATCAATAAGATGTTGGAGCGCACGGGTGCCGATGTCGGTTCCACCAAACAGGTCTATGCCAATGCCGAGTTCTTCATGTTCTGCTCGGCCAAACTCTCCCGCGCCATGATCGAGGCGGACCCCACCAACCTCGGCTACTGCCCCTACGTGGTGTTCCTTTACGAAGCCGCCGAGAAGCCCGGCGAAATCGTCATCGGCTACCGCCGTCCCCTGCCCAATGGCGACGCCGCTTCGCAACAGGCGCTCGCCGCCATCGACGCGCTGCTCGACGACATCGTCAAGGACGCCGTGAAGTAGCCGGCGATAGAAGCGTTGCCGTTCCGCCAGCGCGCAAGCACAAAGTATCCTCCGTTCACGTAAGCAATTGACAGCACCGCTGCGCGTTGCTTCGATCGGATCCGCGTGACGGTCTCGTTGCGGTCCCAGTTGGACCGCAACGGTGAAAAGGGAACGCGGTGCGAGGTTTTTTTAATCTCAAATCCGCGGCTGCCCCCGCAACTGTAAGTGGCGAGCGTCGCTCCCGAGTGCCACTGCCGAGACCAATCGGCGGGAAGGCGGGAGTGATGCGTTTGAAGCCACGAGCCAGGAGACCTGCCGGCACGAGTCGCCCATCACCGGTGCGGGGCGCGCTGGCGAACGGATCACCGTAGTGGCGACGACTCTGTAATCGAGTTGAGGGTCGTGCCGGTGTTGTGCGTGAAGGGCCAATCCTATTCAACGGTTTAGCCGACGGCGCCTTTGGCTGGGCGCCGATGCTTTGCCGTGTTGCCGGTGGTTTGGATCGACGAACTGACGCGCCTTTCGACTCTCACATTGGAGAGCCGTCATGCGTCTGTTGCCGATCTCACGATTTCCCGCAGCTGCGGCTGCTTTGACCCTGCAATTCCTGTCCAGCTCCGCCTCCGCCCAACAATCGATCGCACTGCCCGGTATCACGGTCCAGGGCGCCACTCTTGAGACGGGTCGCGTTCAGGGACCCGCATCCAGTGCCGCTCCCCCGTTTTCTGCCCAACTGGCCAGCGATGCGACCGCGGCGACCGAAGCGACCGCACTCGGTGTTCCAATAGAGACCATTGGCAATGCCGTCACCGTCGTCACGGGTGAGGAATTGCGCCGCCAGCAAGTGCGCAGTGCGGCCGACGCCCTGCGCGGGCTGCCGGGCGTTGCCGTCAACCGCCAAGGCGGCGTGGGCAGCATCACACAGGTCCGCATTCGCGGCGCGGAAGGCAATCATACGTTGGTGCTGATCGACGGCATCGAAGCCAACAATACCTCCGATGGTGAGTTCGACTTCTCCAACCTGTCGGCAGAAGACATCGAGCGCATCGAGGTGATCCGCGGCCCCATGAGCAGCCTGCACGGCTCCAACGCCGTGGGCGGCGTCGTCAACATTATCACGCGCCGCGGCCGCGGGCCGATGACGGTTTCCTTGCAGGCGGAGACCGGATCGTTTGCTACCAATGATGTTGTGGCACGTTTGTCTGGTGGCAACGATCAGGCCAACTTGTCGATCACCGCTCAACGGCGTCGGACCGACGGCTTCAATATCGCGCCTGTTGGCGGTGAAAAGGACGGCTCCGAGCTCAACACCCTGTCGCTCCGAGCGGGTGTCAAACTAATGGAGAACCTGGCCCTCGACGTCACGCTCCGCAATATGGAAAAGCGCGCAGATCGTGATGGCTTCGGAGACTTCAGTGCCCCAGTCGGCTCATTTGCGCAGGCCTTCGACGATAGGTCGACCCTTGCCAACCACGTTTTGCTGGCCGGCGCCAATCTCAAATGGGACACGCTGAGCGGAGCCCTTTCACACGAGTTCCGCGCCAACCACAATGGCACGACCACCCAGGACAGCGACCGCACGTTCTTCTCCGAAAGCAAGAACATCAGCATAACTGATACGTTCGCCTATGCCGGTACCTATCGCTTCGACACCCCGGCGATCTGGGCCAAGCAAAGCCTGTCCGCGCTCGTCGAAAGGCAGGATGAGCAATTCACGCCGGAGGGGACCTTTGCCGATGGACGGACGCGCGAGCGTGGCCGCCTTGCCTACGCCGGCGAGTGGCGGGGAGGCTTTGCCGATCGTCTGTACTTGACTGCCGGCATTCGCCGGGACGACAACGACGAGTTCCGCGATAGCACGACCTGGCGGCTGGCGGCGTCCTTGCCGCTTTCCGAAATGGGGGTTCGTCCGCATGCCAGCGTGGGAACGGCCGTGAAGTTGCCGACCATGTTCGAGCAGTTCGGCATTGATCAGTTTTTCTCTCCCAACCCCGATCTGAAACCCGAAAAGAGCTTCGGTTGGGATGCGGGTATGGAGTTCACTCTGCCGGGCGGTCGGGCAACCCTCGATGTCACCTATTTCCACGCCGACCTAACCGACAAGATCGATGGTTTCGTCCCCATATCCAATACTCTGCCCCAGCGCTTTACCGCGCAAAACCTCGTCGGCACGAGCACGCGGGAAGGCGTGGAAATCGCCGCGCGCGTCAAGCTCGCAAGCAACCTCACTTGGGGTGCCGCCTACACCTTCACCAACGCCCGCGACCCCGACGGACACGAAGAGGTGCGTCGGCCGCCCCACTCGGCCCGCACCGATCTCAGCTATACCTTTGCCGATGGCCGCGGCAACGCCAACTTTGGTGTCATCTATAACGGGCGGATGGAGGATATTGCTTTCCTCATCCCCTCCTTCGACCAATTGCGCGTCGGGCTTGATCCCTACTGGGTCGTCAATGCCGCCGCCTCCTACAAGCTGCAGCCGGGTGTCGAGCTGTTCGCACGCGTAGAGAATCTCTTCGATCAGAAGTATCAAGAGGCCTTTGGCTTCGATGCTGCGCCGATCGCAGCGTTTGCCGGCGTCAAACTGACGCTCGGAGGACCCGATGGGCTTGGTGGTAGTTGGGCCAAGTAACGCGTTTGTTGCAGCAAAAAAGGGCGGACCCCAAACTCGCGTGCAACCGCGCAGCTTTCTTGTCGCTTGCTTGAGGGCTGCAGCGCTTGGGCTGTTCCTGGCGCTGATAGCTGCGCCGTTGCATGCCCTGGCGCAAGGCGAACCGCAGCGCATCGTGTCCTTAGACCTGTGCACCGACCAGCTCTTGCTCGAGCTGGCCCCCCGCGCGCGCATCGCCGCCGTCACGCACCTTGCCAGCGACGCCTCCGTGTCGGCCATCCCTGAGAAGGCGCGCGGCATTCCGATCACGCACGGGGCGGCCGAGGAGGTGTTGAGTTACGACCCCGACCTCATCCTAGCCGGGCCTTTCGGCGTGACGGCCAGCATCGGCCTGCTGCGCCGCCTTCAGCGTAATCTCGTCGTGGTGCCTCTGGCGCAGGATCTCGATGGCGTGCGCACCGCCGTCAGAACCGTCGCCCAGGCGATCGGCGCGGTGGCCCGCGGCGAGGCCATGCTGGCCGACTTCGATCGGCGCCTTGCCGCGGTCGCGGCGCCGGCGCTGCCCGCCATGGCCCGCCCGAGTGCCCTCCTCTACCAAGTCGGCGGCGTCGTCTCGGGCCCCGACAGTCTGGCCGACGCCGCCCTCGCCGCGGCCGGCTATCGCAACAAGGCACGCGACTACCGGTTAGCGCCCAACGGTCGCGTGCCGCTCGAGCTGATCGTCGCCGAGCCACCGGACCTCTTGCTGCTGGCAAGCCGCGGCGATGACTACCCGACGGCGGCGGCGGACAATCTGCGCCATCCCGCCCTGGTGCGTTGGCGCGGTGAGCGCGCTTCCCTCGAACTGCCGTGGCAGCTCTGGCTGTGCGGCACACCGCATATCGCCGACGCGGTCGAACGCCTCGCCGCCGCGCGCCGCAGGCTTCAAGGTCAGCGTCCATGACGGCAAGCAGCCGAGAGGCCGTCCCGGTCGGTCTGTTCGTGGGCTTGAGCGCGCTGGCGCTCATCGCTTTTGCACTGTCGCTCGCCATCGGTCCCTCCGGTTTTGGCTGGCCGCACGCCGGCGAAGCCGGCCGGCTCATCTTTTGGGAAATTCGCTTGCCGCGCGCCGTCCTGGGCGCCCTCGTCGGCGCCACGCTCGGCCTGGCGGGCGCCGCCCTGCAGGGCTATTTGCGCAATCCGCTGGCCGAACCGACCCTGCTCGGCGTCTCCGGCGGCGCCGCCCTCGGCGCCGTGCTCGCCATCCACCTCGGTCTCTCGCAGGTCCTCGCCCTGGCGCTGCCGGTCGGCGGCCTCCTGGGCGCCGCGGCGGCGCTCCTCGCCGTGGCGGCGCTGGCCGGGCTTCGCGGCGGTCCGCTCACGCTCATCTTGGCTGGCCTTGCCGTCTCGGCCACGGCAACCGCACTGATCTCGCTCGCCCTCAACTTGTCGCGCAATCCCTTCGCCTCGATCGAGATGGTGTTCTGGATGATGGGCTCGCTGTCCGATCGCAGCCTGACCCAGCTGTGGCTCGGCGCTCCCTTGATGCTCGCCGGCATGGGCTTGCTCATGCGGGTCGGCCGCGCGCTCGATGCCTTGACCCTCGGCGAGGACGCCGCCCTGAGCCTCGGTATCGACGCCCGTCGCACCCGCCGCAACATCATTGTCGGCGTGGCGCTCAGCGTCGGCGCCGCCACCGCGATTACCGGCGTGATCGGGTTCGTGGGCCTCCTGGTTCCCCACGCCCTGCGACCCGCGATCGGCCATCGTCCTGGGCTGCTGCTGCCGGCGAGCCTCATCGGTGGCGCCGCGTTTCTGCTCCTGGCCGACATTGCCTTGCGCCTGCTTGAGCCCTGGGCAGAGGTGAGGATCGGCGTGCTGACCGCGCTCTTTGGCGCCCCCTTCTTCATCTGGCTGGTCCTCAAGACCCGCAGCGAGTTGGCGCCATGAAGCTCGAGGCCAGCGCCCTTAGGGTCCAGTTGCGAGGACGCGCGGTTCTCAGGGGTGTCGACCTCTCGGCAGAGCCGGGCGAGTTGACCGCCGTGCTCGGCGCCAACGGCGCCGGCAAGACCACCCTGCTCAGGGTCTTGGCGGGCCTCATTCCGGCCGCCGCCGGTGTGGCCCGGCTCGCTGGCCGCCCGCTCGGCGCCTGGCCGCGCGGAGAGTTGGCCCGCAGCCTCGCCTACCTGCCGCAGGAGCGCACCGTCCACTGGGCGCTCACGGCCCGCAACGTCGTGGCCCTCGGCCGCTTACCGCATCAGGCCATGGGGCAACGGGAAACCGCCACCGACCGCGCGGCCATCGAGCGCGCCATCGCCGCCATGGACATCGCGCCGCTGGCGGGCCGCCCGGTGCTGGCAATGTCCGGTGGCGAACAAGCCCGCGTGCTGTTAGCGCGCGCCCTGGCGCAACAACCACAAGTGCTCGTCGCCGACGAGCCCGCCGCCGGCCTCGATCCCGCCCACCAGCTCACGCTGTTTCATCACTTTGCCGCCTTTGCGGCGAGCGGCCGTACCGTCCTTGTGGCGCTGCACGATCTGTCGCTTGCCGCGCGCTTTTGCCACAAGATCGTGCTCCTCAGTGCCGGCCGCGCCCTGGCCGCGGGACCACCCGCCGCCGTACTGACGCCGGCCCACCTTGCCACCGCTTACGGCATTCGCGCCGAGTATCGCACAATTGATGGCATACCGGCTGTGCTGGTCCTCGACGTGCTGCCATGATGCCGCCCCGGTTCGGCGGTCTTGAGCGCGGAGGTTTGCCATCGGCAGGGGGCCATCATTGCTGCGATTTTGGCGGCGGCCGCGGCGCATCAATCTGGCCTTGGAAGGCGGCGGCGCCCACGGTGCCTTCACCTGGGGCGTGCTTGACCGCCTGCTCGAGGAGCCAGACCTTGAAATCGGCTGGATCAGCGGCACCAGTGCGGGGGCGGTGAACGCCGTGGCGCTGGCGGCCGGCCTCGCCGAGGGCGACGGGGCCAGCGCGCGCGCCAAGTTGCGCGCCGTGTGGGAAGCCGTTGCCAAGGCCGGCGTGCCGGATCTGATGCGCTTCAACCCGTGGCTCGCCGGGCTGTCGCGCTCACAGACGCTGGCCCAGGTCGCCACGCTCTTCTCACCCTACGACTTCAATCCGTTGGGCTTCGACCCCTTGCGCAAGGTGCTCGAGGCGCACGTCGATTTCGCCTTGCTACGCACTCAACCGGGGCCTGAGCTCCTGATCGCGGCCACCGACGTTCGCACCGGCAGGCCGCGGCTCTTTCGCCGCCGCGAGCTGATCGTGGAATGCGTCCTGGCGTCTGCCTGCCTGCCGACCCTGCATCACGCCGTCTCGGTCGACGGCCGCGCCTACTGGGACGGGGGCTTCAGCGCCAATCCCGATCTTGTCACGCTCGCGCGTGAAAGCCCCGTTGCCGATACCCTGATCGTCAAGCTCAACCCGATGATCGTGGAGAGCCTTCCCACCAGCGCGCGCGAGATCACCGCCCGCATCAACCACATTACCTTCAATCAGCCGATGCTGCGCGACGTCGAGGTGATCGAGGCCGCCCGCCGCAATGCGCCCCGCTGGTTGCGCCCCAGGCACGCCGGCGATCGGCGCCTGGTGCGCCACCGCTTTCACTTGATCGAGGCCGGCCGCGTTACCGGCGCCCTGTCGCCAGAAAGCAAGGTCAAACCCGATCTTGAACTTCTGCTCCACCTGTGCGCGGCGGGCCAAACCGAAGCCGACAAGTGGCTGGCGCGTCACGGTCGCGCCGTCGGGGCGACCAGCAGCGTCGACCTGGCCCAGCATTTCTTGGCGGCGCGGGGTGGCGCCACCTCGTTGCGCGCCTCCTCGCGCCCGACGCCGGAGGCCGCGGCTTAGGCATCGACCCGCCTGTTCGGCTTGACCCCCGCCCGCCGCTCGGCCCACCATGTGCTTAGCAATCGGTGGCCGTCCTGTCGCGCAATCGCGCGGCAGTCCCCGCGCAAGGAGCCAGCATGGCCGATCGTCTCAAGGGCAAGGTCGCCTTCTGCACCGCCTCTGCCGCCGGCATCGGCCGCGCCACGGCCATTGCCTTCGCGCGCGAAGGCGCCCGCGTGATCGCCAGCGACCTCAATAGCGCGGGCCTAGCCGGCCTCGAGGCGGCGGGCGTCGCCGAGCTGATCGCGCTCGACGCCCGCGATACGGCGGCGATCGAGGCGGAGACAAAACGGCTTGGCGCGATCGACGTGCTCTTCAATGCGGCGGGTTTCGTGCACCACGGCAGCGTGCTTGATGCCACCGATCAGGAGTGGGACTTCGCCTTCGATCTCAACGTCAAATCCATGCACCGCACGATCAAGGCCTTCCTGCCGGGCATGCTGCGGCAGGGCAAAGGCTCAATCATCAACATCGCCTCCACGGTGGGTGCCGCCAAGGCAGCGCCCAACCGCTACATCTATGGGGCCAGCAAGGCCGCCGTGGTGGGCCTGACCAAGGCCGTGGCCATCGACTTCATTGGCAAGGGCATCCGCTGCAACTGCATCTGCCCCGGCACCATTGAGACACCGTCGCTCGAGGACCGCATTCGCGCCTTGGGCCGTCAGCTCGGCGGCGAGGACAAGGCCCGCGAAATGTTCATCGCCCGCCAGCCGATGGGTCGGCTCGGCACCGCCGAGGAGATCGCCTATGCCGCCGTCTACCTTGCCTCCGACGAGTTCGGCCTATATGACCGGCTCCTCGATCATCCCCGACGGCGGCTTTACCTTGTAGTGTGAGACCAATACGCGAGGTGCACCGATGCCCCGTTTCGCCGCCAATCTTAACTTCCTGTTTACCGAGCTTGCCTTCCTCGACCGCTTCGAGGCCGCCGCCAAGGCGGGCTTCAAAGCCGTCGAATCCACCGATCTTTATGCCGCCTCGGCGCCGGAAATCGCCGGGCGTCTCGGCGCCAACAATCTCACCCTTGCGCTCTTCAATGCGCCGACCGGTGATGCCAGTAAGGGTGAGCGCGGCCTGGCAGGGCTGCCGGGACGCGAGGCGGATTTTGCCGCCGCCTTCGAGACCGCGCTCAGCTATGCGCAGGCAACGGGAGGGCGCCGCATCCACGTCATGCCGGGCCTCGTCCACCACGGCGCGCGGCGCGATGTTTACCTTGCCAACCTGAAAAAGGCGGCGCGCCTGGCGGCCGCGGTCGGGGCGGAAATTGTGATCGAACCCATCAACCGCCGCGACATTCCGGGCTTTTTCTTGAACAAGACCTCGGAGGCGCGCGCCATCATCCACGAGGTGGCCGAACCCAACCTCGGTCTGCAATTCGACCTCTACCATCGCCAGGTCGAGGAGGGGGACGTGGCGATGGCGATCGACGAATTTGCCCCGCTCACGCGCCACTACCAGATCGCCAGTCCACCCGATCGTGGCGAACCGGACGCAGGAGAGATGAACTACCGCTGGTTGTTCGAAAAGATCGACGCGCTCGGCTTTCAGGGCTACATCGGCTGCGAGTATCGGCCAAGGGCGGGCACGCTCGCGGGCCTCAAATGGGCCGCCGCCTGCGGCGTGCGGCTCGGCTAGCGGCAAGGGAGTGGGCCCATGCACGTTCTCATCATCGGCGGCGCCGGCATGATCGGCGGCAAGCTGGCCCAGCGCCTGGCGCGCGACGGGGAGCTCGCCGGCAACACCGTTTCCAGCCTGACGCTCTATGATGTGGTAGCCGCCACGCCACCGGCGGCAGCCAAGATGCCGGTCAAGATTGCAACTGGCGATCTGCCGGCCGCCGGCGAGGCGGAGAAGCTCATCGCCGAGCGCCCCGACCTCATCTTTCACCTGGCGGCCATCGTTTCCGGCGAGGCGGAGCTCGATTTCGACAAGGGCTACCGCATCAACCTCGACGGTACCCGGCTCCTGCTCGAGGCCATCCGCGCGGCGCGCTACCAGCCGCGCCTCGTCTTCACGAGCTCAATTGCCGTGTTCGGCGCGCCGTTTCCCGCGGCCATCGGCGATGAATTTTTCAATACGCCGTTGACCTCTTATGGGACCCAGAAGACCATTTGCGAGCTCTTGATTTCCGACTACACGCGCAAGGGCCTGCTCGACGGCCTCAGCATTCGCCTGCCCACGATCTGCGTGCGGCCCGGCAAGCCCAACAAGGCGGCCTCCGGCTTCTTTTCCAACATCATGCGCGAGCCGCTCGCCGGCGAGCCGGCGGTGCTGCCCGTTTCCGAGAGCGTCAGGCATTGGCACGCCTCGCCAAGGGCCGCGGTTGGCTTCCTCAGCCACGCCGCCAGTCTCGACCCCGGCAAGGTCGGCCCCCGGCGCGCGCTGACCATGCCGGGCGTGTCGGTGACGGTGGGCGAGCAAATCGCCGCCTTGCAAAGGGTCGCGGGCGATAAGGTGGCGGCCCGCATTCGCCGCGAACCGGATGCCTTTATCGAAGGCGTGGTGGCGGGCTGGCCCCGCAATTTCACACCCCAGCGCGCCTTGGCCCTGGGCTTCAAGGCCGACGCCAGCTTCGAAGACATCATCCGCATCCATATCGAGGATGAGCTGGGCGGCCGCATCGCCTGACGCATCGCCCGACACCCCCCGGTCCGGTTCAGTGTGACTGGCTGGCTACAGGCCGGCAGGGATCGGAGATGCCGCCGTGCGGCCTTCGCGATTCAAACACGAACTGGCTGTAGCGTGCCCCGACAATGCTGCGCCGCACCGATAGGCGCTACACCTGGCAAGCGCCAAACTGACAGACGCCAAACTGAAAGGCGCCATACTGGCAGGTGCCACACGGGTACCTCGATGGGGAGATGAGGAGAGATGCTGAGGTCCATCGTCGTCACGTTTGTGGGGGTCCTGCTGGCCTTGCCGTCGCTCGCGGCCGCGCAAGATCGGCCGCGCCAACGCGGCGAGGTCGGCGTGGTCGTCGCCGAAAGCTTTTATGGCCACGGCACGGCCACCGCGCCGGTCCGGCGCAACAGCAAGGGACGACTGGAAGTGGGACTGCCAGGCGGCACCTGGTATGAGTGCGCCTTCAGTTGCAGCGACACCTTGCGCCGCCAGACCGTCGACTTCTGGGAGAACTACCCCGGCCGGCCGCGCGACGGCGGCGACGGCGTCGGCTATTTGCGGTTCCGCTTCTAGGACCGGCTGGGTGTGCCGTCGAGGCGCAAGCGAGCCTTGCGCATTTCATAGAGCACCAGCGCACTCGCCACCGCCAGATTGAGCGAATCGAGTGCGCCCGCCATCGGGATTTTGACGAGGCGCGAGCAGGCACGCGCGAGTTCGCCGGACAGGCCCGGCCCTTCACTGCCCATCACGAGCAGCAGCGGCGCGCGATAGTGGGCCTGGCGGAAGTCGATGCGTGCCTCCAGATGCGTGCCGACCACCTCGCCCCGCCAGCCGGCGCGCCAAGCCAGGAACGGCTGGGCCTCCAGGCGCACCACCGGCACCTGGAAGATCGAGCCCATGCTGGCGCGCACCGCTTCGCGCGAATAGGGATCGCAACTGTGGCCGATCAGGATGACCCCGCTCGCGGCCACGGCCTCGCTGGTGCGCAGGATGGTGCCGAGATTGCCGGGGTCGCGCGGCGCCTCCAGCGCCAGCCAAAGGGCGCTGCCCGGCACGGCCCGAGTGTCGGGCAGGCTGGCCCAGCGCTGTTCGAACACGCCCAGCATATTCTGCGGATTGTCCTTGCCGGCAAGCTTGGCAAGCACCGCCGCCGACACCTCGAGACACTCCGCACCGGCGCTCGCAGCCCAGCGCGGAAGCTCGCTCGCGACCTCGGTTTGTTGGCCGCCTGCCAGAAACAGTAGGATCTTGGGGACCCAGCCGGCCTCGCGTGCGCTCAGCAACAGCGAGGTCCCCTCCGCCACGAACAGCCCCGTCTCGCGTCGCGCCTTGCGCATCTCAAGCGAGCGGATCAGCTTCACGCGCTCATTTTGCAGGCTGGTGATGGTGCGCGTGACTGCGCGCAGCTCAGGGCGCGATCGCATCACTGCTCCAGCGGCTGAAATTTGCGGTCGGAAGCAGCCGCGAGGCCGCCTGTTCGATCACGGCCAGCTCGCCGCTGTCGACCCCGCCGGCGCGCTCACGCAGGCACTCGCGCACCAGCCCGTCGCTGGCCAGCGCCGAGGCCCTGATGGCGTAGGTGGTGAGCACCAGGCAAGCCCGCCCCGTGTCGAGCAAGCCCACGCAGTCGCGCAACAAGGCGGGAAGATGTTGAAAGACGTCCCACACCTCGCCGGCCGGTCCGCGCCCGAACTTGGGCGGATCGACCAGAATGGCATGGTAGGTTTTACCCCGCCGCAGCTCACGCGCCACGAACTTGCGGGCGTCCTCGACGATCCAGCGGATCGGCGCGGCCGCGAGGCCCGACTGCAGCTGGTTCTCTTTGGCCCAGCCGACGGCGCGCTTGGAGGCGTCAAGGTGGGTGACCTCGGCCCCGGCCTTGGCGGCCAGCAACGAGGCAACGCCCGTATAGGCAAAAAGGTTGAGCAGGCGCGGCGGCCGCGCCTCCAGCTTCGCCAATTCGCCCAGCATCCATTGCCAAAGCGGCAGCTGCTCGGGAAATAGTCCCAAATGCCGAAAATTCGTCAGACGGCAGAGCGCCGTCACACCCAGAACACGGGCCGGCCAGCTTTCAGGTAGCGGGTATTGGCTGCGCCAGCGCCCGCCTTCCCCGTCCTCCTCCTTGTCGAGCCCCTTGAAGACGGCATCGGCGCGCTGCCAGGCGCCGGGCGCCAGCGCCGGCTGCCACATCGCCTGCGGCTCGGGGCGGTCGACCGTAAAGCGACCAAAGCGCTCGAGCTTGCGCCCATTGCCGCTGTCGATCAGCGCGTAGTCGGCAAACCCCTCACTGGCAAGCACGCGGAGGCTGGCGCTTGGCGCGGTGGTGCGGGGGCTGTTGGCTCTCGTGGCGCGGACTTCCTCGCCCGGCATGACGCGTCGGCACCTTCGCGTTATTTGGCGGCCACCGGCGCGGGCGCCGCGACCTCGAGCTCACTCTCGATGGCCAGCGCTTCGGCCAGGCGGTTGTAGGCGCCGCACAGCGCGATGCGCAGCGTCAGCTCGACGATCTGCGCGGCGCTGAAATGCTGGCGCAACCGATCGAACATCGCCTCCGCAATCCGCCCCGGTGTCTCCGTGACCGCTATGGCGTACGCAATCACCAGGCGATCGACGGCGTCGAGATCGGGATGCTCGGCCTGCGGCAACGCCTCGACGGCGGCAGCGCAGAGCCCTGTGACGGCGAGCTTGGGCGCGTGATGGGCGACGCAATAGCGGCAGGCATTGAGTTTCGAGGTCACGACGATGGCAAGTTCAATGTAGCGCGGCTTGACGCCTTGGCGGGCTTTCAACTCCATCAGCAGCTTGCTCAGGTGCTCGAGCGCGGGTGGCACATGCGCGAGCACGGCCGCCTGGTTGCGAAAGGGTCCGTAGCTCTCGACGAACTCCTCATAGATGCTGGCATATGCGGGCGGCAGGGCGCTCGAGGCCAGCAGCGGCACGCGGGTCATCGATTGAGCTCCTCTTCACTTGCCAGCGGCGGCGCCACGCCGTGCGCCGCGCGCGCACCCCTAGTCAATGTCTTCCACCTTGGCCGCCGGCGCTCCCGACATCTTGTGCGCCAATGCCGCCTCGATGAACGGATCGAGATCACCGTCGAGCACCCCCTGCGGATCGCTGCTCTGCGTGCCGGTCCTGAGGTCTTTGACAAGCTGGTAGGGCTGCATCACGTAGGAGCGGATCTGGTGTCCCCAGCCGATTTCTGTCTTGCTGGCGGCCGCGGCGTTTGCCTTCTCCTCGCGACGCTTGAGCTCCTGCTCGTAAAGCCGCGATTTGAGCATGGCCCAGGCGATCGCCCGGTTCTTGATCTGGGAGCGCTCCTGCTGACTAGCCACCACGATGTTGGTGGGAATATGCGTGATGCGCACGGCAGAATTGGTGGTGTTGACGTGCTGACCTCCCGCGCCGGAGGCGCGGTAGGTATCGACGCGGCAATCGCTCTCCTTGATGTCGATCTCGATGTTCTCATCGACCACCGGGTAGACCCAGACGCTGGCAAAACTCGTGTGCCGACGCGCATTGCTGTCGTACGGCGAAATGCGCACCAGCCGATGCACGCCCGATTCGGTCTTGAGCCAGCCGTAGGCATTCTCGCCTTTGACGACCAGCGTTGCCGATTTGATACCGGCTTCCTCGCCCTCACTCTCCTCGACCAGCGACACCTTGTAGCCGCGATCCTCGGCCCAGCGGATGTACATGCGCGTTAGCATGCTGGCCCAGTCCTGACTTTCGGTGCCGCCGGCCCCGGCGTGAATCTCCAAATACGTGTCGTTGGCGTCCGCCTCACCCGAGAGCAGGGCTTCCACCTCCTGTCGCCGGGCTTCCTCGGCGAGCTTGCGCAGGCCGGCTTCGCCCTCCTCCACGCTCGGCGCATCGCCTTCTGCTTCGCCCAGTTCGATCAAGGTGACGGCGTCATCGAGCTCGCGCTCCAGCCGTCGATAGCCAGCGATGGCGCGCTCGAGCGCCTGGCGCTGCCGCATGACCTTCTGCGCCGATTGCGGGTCGCTCCACAGCCCCGGGTCTTCGGCCCGCTTGTTCAGCTCCGCCAGTCGCGCCGGTGCGCTCGGAAAGTCAAAGATGCCTCCGCAGCAAGGCCAGCGATTGGCGGATGGCATCGGCGAGTTTTTCGGCTTCGGCCCGCATCGGGGGTTCCTTGACTTGGGATGGGCTCAGGCGGACTTGGCCTGGGCGCAAGAGCACATGCGGCGTTGATATAGGCGCGGGGCGCGGACCTGTAAACGCAACAAGCCTACCAGAGGCCACCGCGCCCGCTTGAGAGGCTGCGCGGCGCGTCCTGCTGGTCACCCATGAAAAAGCCGCCGCTCTCGTTGGTAAAGCCGACGATCGAGTAGGGATCATCCGGCTCCTCGTAGGGCTTGAAGGCCTCGAGCACGGTATCGGCCTCCGCACCCTGGGCCCGCATGCCGGTGCGCAGGCTGACGCGCACGAGCTTGATGCCCGGTGGAATGCGGAAGGGCACCGCCTTCTTGTCGGCGAGCACCATTTTCATAAACTCCCCGAAGATGGGCGCGGCGACATGGCCGCCGGTCATGCCCTTGCCCATCGGGCGCGGCGTGTCGTAGCCGACGAAGACGCCCACCACCAAGTCCGGCGTATAGCCGATGAACCAGGCATCCTTTTCCTCGTTGGTGGTGCCGGTCTTGCCGGCAACGGGAACGTTTGGAATATATTTCTTGATCACCGTCGCGGTGCCGCGCTGCACCACCCCTTCCATGATCGAGGTCATCTGATAGGCGGTGTGCGGATCGAGGACCTGCTTGCGATCGTCGGCAAGCACCGGTTCGGCTTGGCCTTGCCACTTGTCGGCCTTGCATCCCGTGCACTCACGATTGTCGTGGCGCCAGATGGTGCGGCCCCAGCGATCCTGAATGCGGTCGATCAGGGTTGCGTGCACCTGCTTGCCGCCGTTGGCAAGCTCGGCGTAGGCGGCGACCATCCGGAGCAGCGTCGTCTCGCCCGAGCCCAGCGACATGGCCAACACCGGCAGCAGATCGTCATAGACCCCGAAGCGTTTGGAATATTCCACGATCAACGGCATGCCCATGTCCTGGGCCAAGCGCACCGTCATCTGGTTGCGCGACTTTTCGATGCCGGTGCGCAGGGTCGAGGGACCGTAGGAATTGACGCCATCGTAGTTCTTCGGCTGCCACACTTCCTTGCCGGGCCCCTGGTCGATCTCGATCGGCGCGTCGAGCACGATGCTGGTCGGCTTGTAGCCGTTGTCGATGGCGGCGGCATAGACCAGCGGCTTGAACGAGGAGCCCGGCTGGCGCTTTGCCTGCACGGCGCGGTCAAATTGGCTGGTGGCGAAAGAAAATCCGCCCACCACCGCATGCACGCGGCCGGTGTGGGGATCCATGGCGACGATCGCCCCGCCCACTTCCGGGATCTGCATCAGCGACCAGGTGCCCGCGGCGTTGGCCGCATCCTTGGGCGCCACCCAGA
This sequence comes from uncultured Alphaproteobacteria bacterium, assembly GCA_963770295.1. GTDB lineage: Bacteria > Pseudomonadota > Alphaproteobacteria > Rhizobiales > Hyphomicrobiaceae > AWTP1-13. Next base: position 34,718 of record CAVYPA010000001.1, on the reverse strand, counting down.
TCACATCGCCATTGCTAAGCACGTCCGTCACGGCCTTGGGAACGCCCCGCGCGTTGCGCGCCCACTTCATCTCCTCAAAGGAGATCTCCACGGCCTCCCGTTCGCTGGCAAGGGCGCCGTCGGCCTGGCGGGATGGGCGCAACCCCACGACCGCCTTGCCGCGCTGAGCGTCGAGCACGACGCCGAGCCGCCAGGGTGCCAGGTCATTGGGAATTTCGACCGCGCCCAGGGTCACGCCCCAATCACCGCCGATCTCGATCCGCTGCACCGCGCCGCGCCAGCCTTTTTCACGATCGAAAGCCACGAGACCCTCGATCAGCGCCTTGCGGGCCGTGCGCTGCAATTTCGGGTCGAGCGTGGTTCTGACGGAAAGACCACCGTTGACGGTGCCGTCGCCGATGGCGGTGCGCTCGGCGCGGCCGTAAAGGCCATCCTCGCCGACCATATCCATCAGCCGGCGGCGCACCTCTTCGGCAAAATAGTCGGCAGCATAGATCTGCGTGCCAAACGGGCGGATGTTGACCGTCAAGGGCTTGGCCTTGGCCGCTTTCGCCTGCTCGCCGCTGATGTAGCCAACCTCCGCCATCTGATCGACGATCCAGTTGCGGCGTACCGTGGCTTCGCGCGTCTTGCGGAACGGATGGTAGTTGTTGGGCGCCTTCGGCAGGGCGGCGAGATAGGCCGCCTCCTCGATCGAAAGCTCACTCAGCTCCTTGCTGAAGTAGTTGAGGGCGGCCGCCGCCACGCCGTAGGAGCCGATGCCCAGGTAGATCTCGTTGAGGTAGAGCTCGAGAATCTTATCCTTCGAATAGGCGCGCTCGATGCGAATCGCCAGGATCGCTTCCTTGAGCTTGCGGTCGAGCTTCTGCTCGCTCGAGAGCAGAAAATTCTTGGCCACCTGCTGGGTGATGGTGGAGGCGCCCTCGGGACGCTTCTTGCCCCAATTTTGGAAGTTGTTGATCACGGCACGGCCAATGCCGGCAAAGTCCAGCCCGCCGTGCTCATAAAAGCGCTTGTCTTCGGCGGACAGAAAGGCGGCGATCACCAACTTGGGGATGACGTTGATCGGCACGAAAATGCGCCGCTCGCGCGCGTACTCGGCCATCAGGCTGCCGTCGTGCGCATGAATGCGCGTCATCACCGGCGGCTCGTACTTGGCGAGGCTCTCATAGTCGGGTAAATCGCGCGCCGCCTTCCAGAAAAAGAAGCCGGCGACGCCGGCCGCGGCCAGGAACATCACCACGGCCGAGGCGAAACCGAAGCCCAACAGGCTCAACAGCCAACTGCGCCGTTTGCGCTTCTTTTTCGGCGCAGGAGGTGGCGGAAGGATCGGCGTCGGTCTCATCAAGTGCGTCCGCACGGCCCCGTGTCGTCATCGGGTGGGTCGTCATCGGGTGACCTGCCGCAGGTCAACAGCAAATCGCGGCTTCCGGCGCACCTTAGCATGGAATGTGGCAGCACGAGGCCGAATTTCCTCGCTTTCCAATCGACTTAACAGGAACCAAGGCCAACCGACCCGATCCACCTAGCGCCGTTCGGCGCCGCGTTGCAGGAAATACTCATCGACCGCGGCCGCGATCGAGCCCGCCACCTGCCTTTGCCACTCGCGCGAAACCAACAGCTTGGCGTCCTCGGCGTTGCTCATATACCCCAGTTCGATCAGCACCGATGGCGACTGAGATTGTTTTAGAACCTTGAACGCTGCCGAACGGTGCGGATCGCGCGAGAGCGCGATCCGCTCCTTGAGGTGGCCGAGCAAGCGGCCACGAAAGTCGGCAGAAAAATCGGCCGTCTCCCGGCGCATAAGATCGATCAGGATGCCCTTGACGTGATCGGTTTCTTCCTCCGCCGTGCCGTCGACCCCAGCCAACACGTCGGAGGCATTTTCCTTATCGGCGAGCCGCTGGGCTTCGCGGCTCGAGGCCTTGTCCGATAAGACGTAAACCGTGGCCCCGCGCACGTTCTGCGCCAACTCGCCGGCGCCGGCGCCGACGGTGTCGGCATGGATCGAGATAAAAAGATCGCATGCCTTGTCGCGCGATACGCCCACGCGCTTGTCGAGGGAAACGTAAACGTCGGAGGCGCGCGTCAAGTGGATGGCGTAGCGGCCCTTGCCGGCGAGAATGGTCTGCAGATGGCGCGCGACGGAGAGCACGACATCCTTTTCCACCACCTCGCCGCTGATCGCCCCCGGGTCAACGCCGCCGTGCCCGGCGTCGATCACGATCTGCGGCTTGCTGTCGGCCTTGGCTCGCCCGGCCAGTGCGGCATGGTCGCGCCGCGCCACCGCCTCCTTTGGGCGCGGCGGCACGCGCGTGAGGAATAATTGCGCATCGGTTGGAACGAGATCGAGCGCGAGCCGAACGGTCTTGTTGGCGCCTGCTGCGCCGAGGCTCGCCGTCTCCACCCGCACCGGTCCCGTGGCATCGATCACCACCCGGGACTTGCCGGGGGCGAAGTGGCCGTAGCGGTAGGCCGCAATGACGCCCGCCCCTTGCTGGCCGGCGCCCGTCGGCAATTGAAAGGCCACGTCGGGCATGTCGATGATGACGCGGTAGGGCTCGGGCAAGGTGAAGACCTGGTAGGGCACGCTGGCCGAGAGCAGCAACGAAAAACGCGTGCGCCCCCGCTCCGGGGTGATCTCGGCACTCAAGGCGGTAATACCGCGCCCCGCCACCTCCGTCGTCCAGGCGTCCGCCCGCCCGCGTCCCTTCGGCTCGGCCTTCGGTTCAGCCTTGGAGTCGGGCTTGGAGTCGGGCTTGGAGTCGGGCTTGGGTTGGGCCTTGGCTTCGGCCTTGGGCTCGACCTTGGCGTCGGGCGCTTCCAGGCTGGTGGCGGCGGCGGGCGCCGCCTGCGGGCGCTCCTTAACCCGGCCCGCCGGCGGGGTCTTGGCAATCTCCGTTTGCGCGCGGGCGGGGCCCGGCGCCGAGGCTGCCAGCGCGGCCAACGCGATAAAAATGCCGGTGCCTGCCCAGCTGCGGCCGGCCGGTCGCATCGCCCTCCCCATCCCTAACAGCGGCGCAAACAGGGATGGAGTTTAACAACTTGTTTGCCGAATTCGAAGGCTAATTCAACGGCCTGACGACGCAATTGGTGGTTAGCAAAACTTTCTTGCCACTACCATGGCGACGGCCTACAAGCTTCAGGCGTGATCGCCGCGTCTGCCCGCCGGTGATGCCCAATTATGGCGTCTCAACAGGCCCGGAGCGTCTGCTCGCCGCCTGTCCTGAACGCAGTGAAATTCGGGCGCATCGGATGTTCGACGCGACGGTACCTTTCGGGAGAACGAGGCGACTGTTTTCTGGTGACTGCCCCTTGAACCCTTGCCATTGGGGGCGACCGCTTCGATTGCCCGATAGCCCTCAACGCGACGAGCCAAACAGCGGCTCGCCGGCGCTGAGGCCGGTAGGCGGACACCGGTGGGACCGTCCGCACAAAGGTTTGCCCGAAGCGCGGGCATTGTCTGGAACAGGAGCATGGCGCTCATCTGCTCCGCACATCGCACGTGGACCATGACAGCCTCCTGCTGGCCCTTGAGAGATGGTGACGATCGCCCAGGCCCAACCCGGCCGGGGCGCGGCAGCATCGAGACGGCCGGCGCTCAACCTGCCTACCCATCGGCAGGGCAGCGCTGCGGCGGCTTAAGCGGTCCTGCACCTTCAACCCAAAATGGCGCTCATCTGAGGCGCAGGCTGCGCGGGGAGCCAACAGCGCTCTCTCCAGGTCGCCTCGGCGCCGGGAACTTAGTCCCATGGAAAAGAACAAAATGCTCGTTGATGCCACGCATCCCGAGGAGACTCGGGTCGTGGTCCTGCGTAACGGCCGGGTAGAGGAATTCGACTACGAGTTGGCCGCGCGTAAACCGCTCCGCGGTAACATCTATCTCGCCAAAGTCACGCGCGTCGAACCCTCCTTGCAAGCTGCCTTCGTCGACTACGGCGGCAATCGTCACGGCTTCCTAGCCTTCAGCGAAATCCATCCCGACTACTACCAGATCCCGGTCGCCGATCGGCAGGCGCTGCTGCGCGAAGAGGCCGAGGCGGAAGCCGAGGCCGAAGCGGAAGCCGACGCGCGCGCCGAGGCCGAGGCCGGCGAGGAGAGCGAGCCCGACGCCGAGGCGCTCGAGGCGGCCGATAGAAGCGACAGCGATAGGGCTCGCGAGCACGATCACGGCGCCAGGCTGGCCCCGGAGGAGACCGGCGAGCCGCAGGCCCCAGAGGGCGGCATGGCGCTGAGCGCGCCGGAGGAGCGGGCAAACCTGCGCGCGAGCGAAGCCTATGCGCCCGAGCAGGCCACGAGCTCGGCCGACGGACACCCCGCCGAGGAGGAGGGCGGCGCCCCTCCCCACGCCAATGGCGAGGGGGCGCCCGGCGACGGCGAGGTTGGCCATGTCGAGGAAATCGCCAGCGATCCGGCTGACGCCCCCGAAACCGTCACCTCGGTGGAGCAGGTTGGCTCGGAAGACGCCATGGAGGAGGTCCCAGAGCGCCCGCGCCGGCGCATGCGCTCTTACAAGATCCAAGAGGTGATCAAGCGCCGCCAGATCATTTTGGTGCAGGTCGTCAAGGAAGAACGCGGCGGTAAGGGGGCCGCACTGACCACCTATCTGTCGCTCGCCGGCCGCTACACCGTATTGATGCCCAATACCGGGCGCGGCGGCGGGATCTCGCGCAAGATTACCAACCCGCAGGACCGCAAGCGCCTCAAGGGCATCGCTCACGAGCTCGAGGTGCCCGACGGCATGGGCTTGATCATTCGCACCGCCGGCGCGGCACGCACCAAGCAGGAGATCAAGCGCGACTTCGAATACGAGATCCGCTTGTGGGAGAGCGTGCGCGACATGACGCTGAAATCCACCGCGCCGTGTCTCGTCTATGAAGAGGGCAACCTGATCAAACGCTCGATCCGGGACCTCTACGCCAAGGACATCGAGGAGATTTTGGTCGCCGGGGAGGCCGCCCACAACGAAGCGCAGGACTTCATGCGCATGCTCTCCCCGGGCCAGGCCAAGAACGTCATCAAGTACGAGGCCCCCGAACCCCTGTTCAACCGCTACCAGATCGAGCGTCAGCTGAACGCGATGTTCAGCCCCTACGTCACGCTGCGCTCGGGTGGCTATTTGGTGATCAATCAGACCGAGGCCCTGGTCTCGATCGACGTCAACTCGGGCAAGGCCACGCGTGAGTTCTCCATCGAAGAGACCGCGCTGCACACCAACCTGGAGGCCGCCGAGGAGATCGCCCGCCAGCTCAAGCTGCGCGACCTCGCCGGCCTGATCGTGATCGACTTTATCGACATGGAGGAGCGGCGCAACAACCGCAAAGTGGAGGGCCGCCTCAAGGACGCGCTACGCCACGACCGGGCCCGCATCCAGGTGGGCCGCATCAGTCATTTCGGGCTGCTGGAAATGTCGCGTCAGCGCCTGCGCACTGGCGTGCTGGAAGGCTCCACCACCCAGTGCCCCCATTGCCAGGGCACCGGCATCATCCGCTCGGTGGAATTGGTAGCCCTCGCAGTGCTGCGGGCACTCGAGGATCATCTGCTGCGCGATACCAATAGTGGCCTCGTCGCCGTAACCACGGCCAGCGTCGCCCTCTACATTCTCAACAACAAGCGCACCTTCATCACCGACATGGAGGGGCGCTATGGCGTGCCGATCACGGTGCAGGCGAGCGACCGCATGCAAGGCGGCAACTTCGCCATCGAACGCAGCGCCGCCCCGCTTGCCCCGCAGCGGCTGCCCGAGCGCTCGGCCGTCAACATGGATTGGGGGTTTGACGCGGAGGGCGCCGAAGAGGAGGAGCGGCCGGAGGCGGTGAGCCCCGCCGAGGACGAGAGTGAGGGCGGCCGTCGCTCGCGACGGCGGCGGCGGCGCGGCCGGCGTGACGGCCGCGATGAAGCGCGTGCCCCCTTTGACCAGCCCGAAGCCGGCGGCGATGGCCATGTCGCCGAGGCCGAAAACGGCGCCCAACAGGAGCCGGCGTGGGAGGATCTCGAGGCCTCCGATGCGGTGTCCGAGCCGCCAGGCGTCGGCGAGCAGCCCAACATTCCCGATGAGCCCCGCACGCTGTCGAGTGAGGAGCGTCGCGGCCGGCGCGGCCGGCGTCGTGGACGTCGCGGCGGCCGACGCGGCCGCGACCGTGACGGCCCGCGGGCGCCGGGCGAGGAGCACCAGACCGAGGATAACCTCGGCAACGGGGCCGGCCTTGACCTTGCCGAGCCGACCGCAGCCGAACCCGACGCGGCCCCCTTTGCCGAACCGGCCCCCCTGGCCGAACCAGCCCCCCTGGCCGAACCGGTCCCCCCGGCCGAATCGGCCGCTGTTGCCGAGAGGGCCCCTGTCGCTGAGCCGGCCCCGGTCGCAGAGCGTGAAGGCGAGGAGGATGTGGTGCCCCCGCCAGCGCGTTCGCGCCGCGCCGCGGCAGCCGCGGAGCGCAGGCCGGAAACACCTACCGAGGCCGAAGGCGCGGCAGAAAAAGAGTGGACCCCCGAACGGCCCCACTGGATGAGCGAGACCGCCCCAGCGCGCGATAACGGCAAGAGCGAGCCCGGCGTTGCGCCGCCGCGCCCCGAACCGGACGCCCTGCCGTTCACCCCTGCGGCACAGGCCGACGGCGCCGAGGCGGCGGAGGAGGCGGACAGCACCCGCCCGATTCGGCGCGGCTGGTGGCAGCGCCGCTTCACCTCAACGTGAGGCCGTCGGCGGCCGTCCGCAAAGCCCTGCAGGTCGCCTCATACACATGAAGGCGTCTCGGCGTGCTTGCCCGAGCGCCCTTGCGGGGCTACTCATGCCGCGCGGGGGCGCTCAAGTCACGGAGGGATGCCATGAGGACCATGTCGCACTGTGCGCTGCTGACCGGGCTGGTGCTGGCCGTCGGCGGTTTTTCCAGTGGATCGGCCGCCGCCGCCCAGTGCATCAAGGCGGGTGGCTGGGGCACCGGCGCGCTCCAAGGATTCGCCTCCTTCATGGCCGAAGCGGCGATGAAGAATTCGGCCAAAGCCAAGCTCGGCGATGCCGTCAAGATCGGCTCCCCCAGCACCAAATGCGAAACGAAAGGGCTGCTCTACGAGTGCACCGCCTACGCGCGGGCGTGCAAGTAGCGCTGCAAGCAGGCAAAGCGTGACGCGGGCCGCCGGCGCTCCCGGCGGCCGCGCCAAGAGCAGCGTGTTTGAAACCTTCGCCGCGGGCCCGGCCGGGATCGGGCGAGGGTGTCTTTGCACCCTCTTGACAAGAAGCCTCCCGGTTGTGCCGGGAATGACCAGGGCCCGAGCCCACAGTCCGAGCCCACAGTCCGAGCCCAAGATCCGAGGCCCAAGATCCGAGGCCCAAGATCCGAGGCCCAAGATCCGAGCCCAAGATCCAGCCCAAGATCCGGCCCAAGATCCGGGCCCAAAATCAAGATCCGAACGCAGGATCCCAATCGAGGTCCAAGCCCAGATTTATCGGCCAACCGAGGCGAGATCAGGCTTGCCAATTCAAGCCGCCCCGAAGCGGCCCGCCGCCACCCTCGGAGCCCCGGCTCACAGGTTTGACGCCCTGAGCCGCGGCCATCCCCGCAGGCGTCGGGCGGCCTCGGCCATGGCCGCCGTGCTGCCGGCGTAGCACAAGCGCACAAATTGGCCGCCGCGTGCGGCATCGAAGTCAACGCCAGGCGTGGCCGCGACCCCGATTTCGGCCAGCATCGCCCGCGTGAAGGCGACGCTGTCGCCACCGAACTCTGAGATGTCGAGGTAAAGGTAAAAGGCGCCGTCGGCAGGCAAGATGCGGCCGAGGCCCGCCTTGGGCAACTCAGTCAGCAGAAGTTCGCGGTTCTCGGCATAGACACCCTTGTTGGCCTCGAGCTCGTCGATGCCATCGAAGGCCCCAAGCGCGGCGACCTGTGCCACGGCCGGCGGCGAAATATACAGGTTTTGCGCCAGGCGCTCGATCGGCCGCACCAGCTCGGGTGGCACGATCAACCAACCGATGCGCCAGCCCGTCATCGAATAGTACTTGGAAAAGCTGTTAACGACGACGGCCTGGGCGCTGTGCGCCAGCGCCGTCTCCGCCGGCCCGGCGTAGGTCAGGCCATGGTAGATTTCGTCGGACACAAGCCACAGGCCGTGGGCGCGACAGACCGCCGCCAGCTCCGCCAGCCGTCCCGGCGCCAGCATCGTCCCCGTCGGGTTGGCGGGGCTCGCAAGCACGAGCCCGGCGAGCCCTTGCCGCGCCGCCGCCTCGACCTGAGGTCCCGTCGGCATCCAGCGCGAAAGTGCATCCGTCTCCAGCAGCACGGGCTCCTGGCCGAGCGCCGTCAGGATGTGGCGATAGCAGGGGTAACCGGGCGATGGCAGCGCCACCTTGGCGCCAACGTCGAACAGCGCCAGAAAGGCCAAAACGAAGCCGGCCGAGGATCCCGTGGTGACGACGACCCGCTCGCTGGCCACCGTCACACCATAGGCCTCCCGGTAGTGGCGGGCGATGCGCTCGCGCAGCGCCGGCAGGCCGAGGGCCATGGTGTAGCCCAGTGTCTCGCGCTCAAGCGCGCTCTTGACGGCGGCAATGGCGGCGCGCGGGGCCGGCGTTGCCGGTTGTCCGACCTCCATGTGGATGACGTCGACGCCGCTCGCCGCGCGCTCGGCGGCCGCCTGCATCACGTCCATGACGATAAAAGCAGGAATGGCGCTGCGCGAAGACGGTCGCGGCGCCTTATCGGCGCCGGTCGCAGGCGCCAGATCCCGGTTCACCATGTTCGCCATTTCTCTCCGCCGCGAGGCCCTCAATCCGCCATGGTTGCACCCTACCCGCGCCGGCGGAGCGGGCAGCATCGCCCCGATCAACCCTTTGCGATGATGCCGTTGCGGGTTGGCGCCTCAGTATTTGGCGGCTTATAGTCGGGGCCGCTCGAGTTGCCTAGGTCAGGATCTGTGGGGGTCCCAGCCCGATTTTGCTGAGCCAACGTCCCAACATGCGGCGCGAGTTATTGACCGTGCGAGGAGGAGCCGATTTTCGAGCCGGCGCACAGAGGTCGCGGCCAACCCCGCCCTCCGCGCGCCGCCGTGCGCGCTCGCGCGCGGCCGCACTTTTGGCCTACGCGCTGGCGTCCGTCATGGCGGCCACCTCGGCGCTGGCGCAGGGCTTGCCGCTCATTCGTGACTCCGAAATCGAAAACCTGCTCAAGGACTACTCGCGGCCGATTTTCAAGGCTGCCGGTCTCGGTGGGCAGAATATTTCCATGCGCATCATTCGCCACGAGAGCTTCAACGCTTTCGTAGTCGACGGCCGCAATGTCTTCGTTAATACCGGCACGCTGGCTCAAGCCAAGACCCCCAACGAGGTCATCGGCGTCATCGCCCACGAAACCGGGCACATCACCGGTGGGCACCTGGCGCAGCTTAGAAGCCGCATCGCGCGCGACCAGACCAAGGCCATCCTTTTGACCGTGCTCGGTATCGGCCTCATGGTCGGCGGGGCCACCTCGGGCGGCGACACGGCCCGCGAGATCGGCTCGGCCGGTGGCGGGCTCGCCATGGGCGGCAACGAAATGATCATGCGCTCGCTCCTGAGCGAGCGCCGGGCCCAGGAATCGGCGGCCGACCAGGCGGGGCTGCGCTACCTGGAGGCGACCAAGCAATCGGGTCAAGGCATGCTCGAGACCTTCGAGCGGTTCGCGCAACAAGAATACGTCTCCGCCACCTACCAGGATCCCTTTGTGCGCAGCCACCCCATTGCCACCGAACGGCTCTCCCAATTGCGCAACCGGGTCGCCAACAGTCCTTATTACAATGCCAAGGATCCGCCGGAATTGCAGCTGCGCCACGATATGATGCGCGCCAAAATCGCAGGCTATCTCGATCGCCCACAGGCGGTCTTCAACAGCTATCCTGCGCGCGACAATTCGCTGCCGGCCCGCTATGCCCGCGCCATTGCCCGCAACTGCTCGGGTCGCTGCGTGGACGCCATCGGCGAGGTCGACGCCTTGTTGCACGAAAAGCCAGACAACCCCTACCTTTGGGAGTTGAAGGGCAACTTTTATGCCTCGGTGGGCAAGCACCCTGAGGCGATCGTCAACCTGCGCAAGGCCCTGCAGCTGTCGGGCGGCGGCGAACCCCTGATGCAGGCGGAACTCGCCCAATCCTTGATCTCGAGCGACGATGGCAAGGTCCTGGACGAGGCCATCGTGCTCTTGCGCAAGGCAATCCTGAACGATGACGGCAACGCCCTCGCCCACCGCCAGCTCGCCACCGCGCTGAGCCGCAAGGGCCAGGAACCGCAGGCGCTGCTGGCAACCGCGCAAGCCTATATGATCGAGGGCAACGTCAAGCAGGCGCAGATTTTCGCCAAGCGGGCTCAGCTCAAGCTGCCGCGCGGGTCGCCGGAATGGATTCGCGCCGAAGACATTGTCAACTATAAGGAACCAGCCTAAACGGGCGCCGGCCCGCCCTCGCCACCTACCGACGGAGAACCGAATGCAGCCCAAGTCCTTTTCGCTCTTTGACCGCCTGGCCTCAGCGCCAAGGCTTGCCCTTCTCGCACCCGCCGCCGTCGTGCTCGTGGGCACCACGCTGGCCATGGCCCAAGGCACCGGTCAATCCCCGCAGCCGACCCCCGAGACCATGACCTCGGCGGCGCCGGCCGGCCCGAGCGCCTTTTCGCCGGCCCAGCGCAAGGAGCTCGAAGCCATCATCAAGGACATCCTGCTCAACAATCCCGAACTGCTGATGGAAGCCCAGTCGGCGCTCGAAGCCAAGATGGAGAAGATCCAAAACGAGCGCATGGCCGTTGCGATCAAGGACAACTCGGCGGAAATCTTCCGGCCGGCCGCCTCACCCGTCGTCGGCAACAGCAGTGGCGATGTCACCGTCATCGAGTTCTTCGACTACAACTGCGGCTATTGCAAAAAGGCGTTCCCCGACGTCGCCCAGCTGATCGATAAGGATCGCAAGATCAAGCTGATCCCCAAGGAGTTTCCGATCCTTGCCAAGGGCTCGGAGGAAGCCTCGCGGGTGGCGCTGGCGGCCAAGATGCAAGGCAAATATTGGGAATTCCACCGCGCCATGCTGGAAAGCCAGGGGCAGGCCAACGAGGCCTCCGCCCTGCGCATTGCCGAAAAGCTCGGCCTCGACATGGGGCGCCTGAAAAAGGACATGGCCTCCGCCGACGTCAAAAAGGAAATCGACGATACCCGCAAGCTCGCCGCCAAGCTCGGGATCCAGGGAACGCCGCACTTCCTGGTCGGCGATCGCATCATCCCCGGTGCGCCGGAGAATCTGGGCGAGCTCTTAGCCCAAAACGTCAAAGAGGTGCGCAAGGACGGCTGCAAGGTGTGCTGAGGAGACAAGCCGGGCCGCAGGGCCGGCGCGACAGCCGCAGGCCCCCCGCGCTATCCCCGAAAGTCATCCCGCACGTCTTCCCCGCACGTCTTCCCCGCACGTCTTCCCCGCACGTCTTCCCCGCACGTCTTCCCCGCACGGGCCCCCACCGGGCCCGTGCCCGTTTGCGGGTCCGGCTGCGGCATCGGCACTGCCAAGTGGCCGCGCCCAAGCCCCCGCTTCAACCCTCGGGCCAAGCGCTCTGCACAAGCTTGCGTTAACCTTTCGCAGTGCGAGAAAAGCTGTTACAGGGGGCGTGGCCCGCGCGCGTCGGTACCCTGGCGGGCCTCCCGCTTTGAACGTTGTTGCCAAGGCGCAAGGTCGATGGCCAAGCCGATGCTCGGGCGCACGGGGTTCAATTTGCTAGGGCTGGCGGCCTGCCGATCTTGCCCGAGGGGGGCGGAGGGGGAAGGCGACGTGCCCCACCCGTAAGGCTGCCACAGCGGGGCGGCCGTGGGGCTGAAAGCAAAGGTCAAGGAATGCGGGCGGCGACAAACGGAACAACGGTTGCGACACGAGGCATGGCGAAGGAGGCAAAAAGCAGGGGGGATCCCGATCAGGACCTGATCAGGGAACTCGCCTCACTGCTCGAGGAAACAGGCCTCAGCGAAATTGAGATCGAGCGCGAGGGGCTGCGGGTGCGCGTGGCACGCCAGCAGGTCATGAGCGCCATGACGTTGGCACCCTCCCTCGTTGCGGCGCCCGGCAGCGCCGCCGCGCCGCCAATCAAAGCCGACAGCGAGGATCCCGCCAAGCATCCTGGCTGCGTGAAATCACCCATGGTCGGCACGGCCTATCTGGCGTCCGAACCGGGCGCACCCCCCTTCATCGACGTCGGCACCCGGGTGGCACAGGGCCAGACGATCCTCATTATCGAGGCCATGAAGACCATGAACCACATCCCGGCCCCGAAGGCTGGCATGGTGACGGCCATCCTCGTCGGCAATGGCCATCCGGTAGAGTTCGGCGAGCCGCTTGTCATTATCGAGTAACGACCGGAGACCTGCGCGCAGCGATGTTCGACAAGGTGTTGATCGCCAACCGCGGCGAGATCGCGCTGCGGGTGCTGCGCGCGTGTCGAGAGGTCGGCATCGCCACCGTGGCGGTGCACTCCACCGCCGATGCCGATGCCATGCACGTGCGCCTTGCCGATGAAAGCGTGTGCATCGGGCCGCCTCCCTCGGCGGCGAGCTATCTCAATATTCCAAGCCTGCTCTCGGCCTGCGAGATCACCGGCGCCGACGCCATCCATCCAGGTTACGGCTTTCTGTCGGAAAACGCGCGCTTTGCCGAAATTCTGGAGGAGCACGGCATCACCTTCATCGGTCCGACCTCCGAACATATTCGCATCATGGGCGACAAGATCGAGGCCAAGGCGACCGCGCGGCGGCTCGGGATACCGGTCGTGCCGGGCTCGGAGGGGGCCATCAGCAACGAAGCCCAGGGCCTGCGCGTCGCCAAGGACATGGGGTTCCCGGTGCTCGTCAAGGCGGCCGCCGGCGGCGGCGGCCGCGGCATGAAGGTCGCGCGCACGCCGGAGGACTTCGAGCTTGCCATCAGGACGGCGCGCTCCGAGGCCAAGGCAGCCTTCGGCGACGACAGCGTCTATCTGGAAAAGTATCTGGCCAAGCCTCGCCACATCGAATTTCAGGTGTTCGGCGACGGCAAGGGCAACGCCATTCATTTGGGCGAGCGCGATTGTTCTTTGCAGCGCCGCCACCAGAAAATCCTCGAGGAAGCACCCTCGCCGGCGCTCAATGCCGAGCAGCGCCAAAGCATGGGCAGCGTCGTCGCCAAGGCCATGCAGAAGCTCAAGTACCGCGGCGCCGGCACCGTCGAGTTCTTATACGAGGATGGCGAGTTCTACTTCATCGAGATGAACACTCGCCTGCAGGTCGAGCACCCGGTAACCGAAATGATCACCGGGCTCGACCTGGTGATCGAGCAAATCCGGATTGCCTCCGGCGCCCCGCTATCGATTTCCCAGAACGAGCTGGCACTCTCGGGCCACGCCATCGAGTGCCGCATCAACGCCGAGAACCCCAAGACCTTTATGCCCTCGCCCGGCACCATCACCTATTGGCATCCGCCGGGCGGTCTCGGCGTGCGCGTCGACAGTGGCGCCTATCAGGGCTATCGCATCCCGCCCTACTACGACAGCCTGATTGGCAAGCTGATCGTGCACGGCAAGAACCGTAACGAGTGTCTCATGCGGCTCAAGCGCTGCCTCTCCGAGTTCGTGATCGACGGCATCGAGACAACCATTCCGTTGTTTAGTGAATTGGTGCAAAATCCTGATATTGCCAATGGCCTCTACGACATCCATTGGCTCGAGAGCTTCCTGCAAAAACCATAATTGGCTAAGACAACGGCGGTGCCAGGATCCCCTTGATGGCTTCGCGCGACGACATCGTCATCGAGATCACCCCGCAGGTCCTCTTGAAGGCCTACGCCTGCGGAATATTTCCCATGGCCGAGAGCTGCGATGACCCGGCGCTCTATTGGATCGAGCCGCAGCAGCGGGGCATCCTGCCGCTCAATGCGATGCACGTCCCAAAACGCCTGGCGCGCACGGTGCGCCAGGGCAGCTATGAGATGAGAATTGATCACGACTTCGAGGCGGTGATCGAGGGCTGTGCCATGTCCCGTCCGGGCCGGCGCACGACCTGGATCAACCGCCGCATTCGGGGGCTCTACCGCGATCTGTTCGACGCCGGCTACTGCCACACGGTGGAGGCCTGGGCCGGCAACCGCCTGGTTGGCGGGCTCTACGGCGTGGCGCTCAACGGCGCCTTCTTCGGCGAGAGCATGTTTTCCAACGCGCGCGATGCCAGCAAGGTGGCGCTGGTGTTCTTGTGCGCGCGGCTGATCGCCGGCGGCTTTAGTTTGCTCGACACCCAGTTCGTCACCGAGCATTTGCGGCAATTCGGCACCGTCGAGCTCGATCGCAACGCCTTCCATGCCCTGTTGGAAAAGGCGCTGGCGCGCCAAGCCAACTTCATGGCGCTGCCGACGACGGTGACGGCCGACGACGTCCTCAGGATTATTGCCGCTGGCACAAAGCGCTGATCGCTGTCAGCGCGGCACGCGCCGACGACGCGGCAGGTCCGCGTCACTGGGCGGCGCGGTCTCGCCCGCGGCCGGCGGCCCGCCCCCTTGCGGCGGTCGCGGACCGACCACGCGCTGTGGTTGGCTGCAATCGGTCAACCAAACGTCGAACACCGGATGCTCGACGGCATTAAGACCCGGGCTGTCGGCAAACATCCAACCGGAGAAGATGCGCTTTTCCTTGCCGTCGAGCTGCGTTTCTTCGACCTCGACGAAGGAGGTGGTTTTGGGCGGCTCGGTGGGCGCGCGCGAATAGCACACCCGTGGTGTGATCTTGAGGGCGCCAAAGGTGACCGTCTGATTGAGGGGCACTTCGAGGCGCGAAATCTTGGCCGTCACCTTGTCGAGGGCCGCGAACACGGCAACGGCGTTGTCGACGCGCTGGGCCCGCGCCGGCCCCGCCACCAGCACGGTCGTGAGGCCCGCCAAGGCTGCGGCCAACCCCAACCTTCCCGAACGGTTCCGTCTCATTGCATTCGAACTCAGTTGCCGGCCGTGCCCGCCGGACGGGCGAGGAGCCTCAACAAAGGTGGCGCCAGCGTGACGCGCCGCCCTCAGCTCGGCTGCCAGGGTTTGTAGTCGCCCGTGGCCTGCGGCCGCCGGCCGCTTTTCAAAATGCTGCCACTGGGGCGATAGGCCTCCGGCGTCCCCGTCATGTTCATGCGATGCGCCTTCTGCCAGGGCCGCGGCGTGTAGCTCTCTTGCGTGGGGGGAGTGTCGACCATGTAGTGCATCCAGCCGTGCCATTCCGGCGGCACCTGGGAGGCCTCCGCCCCGTTCTGGTAGATGACCCAGCGCCGCGGCACCCCCAGCGGGCCGACGCCGCGCCGTTGCACGAAGTAGCGGTTGCCGGCGTCGTCGCTGCCAACGAACGTGCCGCGCACGGCCGTATAGAGGCGGTTTGACCAGGTGTTGCCGCCCCACCAGCTGAAAATTTCGCTCAGGATGCCCATCGGCCCCACGTGTGCTTTTGCGGTCTGCTCGGCGCTTATGGCACCGCCATCGCCGCCCTGTCCATCCATCCGTTGTCGCGGCACATCTGCCACAGTGAGCCCTCCCAGAATCGGCCTATGTGTGCATGACCTGGGGACCACCGTTGCAGCAAAAGCGCATCGCCGAGACGGGCCTTTGGTCCTAACCCCTTGAGGCGCCGACGGTCTGGGGGGCGCTGTCCACAGAGATCGCCGCGGAAACCTCCTACCTACTACATTTAGTGTCTGGTCCTATGTACACCCCCAAGACCTCGTGACGACAGCCTCCAAATCGTCATAGTTTGGTCATTACGGGCGCCGGTCGACCGATCGTGCCGCCCTCAGCAACATCCGCCGCGCCTCGCTCACGGGTCGGGTCAAGGGCGGGCGTCAACGCGCGAGGCGCAAGCGAGCTTACGCCGCGTGGGTTTTTTCTGTCTGTGCCGTTGCGTTCCGCGTTGCCTGGTGCGCGTCCGGGCCTAGGTCCCGGTCCTTTCCACGCTCGAGCAACAAACATGGTGCGCCGCTCGCGACGGGCTGGCGAACGCCGACGCCAAACAGGGGCAAGAAACATGCAGATTAAGCGGCGCTTCACGACGGAGGGCAAATCGCCTTACGCCACCATCGGCTTCCGTCGCGCCACCTCGGAGATCAAGAATCCCGACGGCTCGGTGGTCTTCAAGCTCGAGAATTTCGCCGTCCCCGAACACTGGAGCCAGGTGGCCGCCGACATCCTGGCGCAAAAGTACTTCCGCAAGGCCGGGGTGCCCCAACGCCTCCGGCGCATCGAAGAGACGCAAGTCCCCTCCTGGCTGTGGCGCTCGGCGGCGGACGAGCGCGCGCTGGCAGAGCGGCCGGCGCACGAGGCCACCACGGGCGAATCGGACGCACGCCAGGTGTTCGACCGCCTGGCCGGGACCTGGACCTACTGGGGCTGGAAGGGCGGCTACTTCACCAGCGAGGACGATGCGCGCGCCTTCTTCGACGAGCACCGTTACATGCTGGCCATGCAGATGGGCGCCCCGAACAGCCCGCAGTGGTTCAATACCGGCCTCAACTGGGCCTATGGCATCGACGGGCCCGGCCAGGGCCACTACTACGTCGATCACGAAACCGGCGAGCCGATGGCGTCAACCTCCGCCTACGAGCACCCGCAGCCGCACGCCTGCTTCATCCAGTCGATCGCCGATGACCTCGTCAATGAGGGCGGCATTATGGATTTGTGGGTGCGTGAAGCGCGCCTGTTCAAGTACGGCTCGGGCACCGGCTCCAACTTCTCGGACCTGCGGGCCGAGAACGAGAGGCTTTCCGGCGGGGGCAAATCCTCAGGCCTTATGAGCTTTCTCAAGATCGGCGACCGCGCGGCCGGCGCCATCAAGTCGGGAGGCACCACCCGTCGCGCCGCCAAGATGGTGGTGGTCGACATCGACCATCCCGACATTGAGGCCTACATCGACTGGAAGGTGAAGGAGGAACAGAAGGTCGCCGCCCTCGTCACGGGTTCCAAGATCTGCCAGCGGCGACTGAAGGCCATTCTTAAGGCCTGCGTCAATTGCGAAGCCGAGGGCGAAGCCTGCTTCGATGCCAGCAAGAACCCCGCCCTCAAGCGCGCCATCAAGGAGGCGCGCCGCGACCTCGTACCGGATGCCTACATCCGTCGCGTCATTCAATTCGCGCGCCAGGGTTATAAGGACATCGAGTTTGCGAGCTACGACACGGACTGGGACAGCGAGGCCTACCTGACGGTCTCGGGTCAGAACTCCAACAATTCGGTGCGCGTCACCGATCAGTTCCTCACCAGCGTGCTCGAGGATGGCGACTGGCAGCTGACCGCGCGGCTCAGCGGCAAGACCGTCAAGACGCTCAAGGCCCGCGAACTCTGGGACCGGGTGGGTTATGCGGCCTGGGCCTCCGCCGATCCGGGCATTCAGTTCCACACCACCATCAACGACTGGCATACCTGCCCGAAATCCGGACCGATCCGCGCCTCCAATCCGTGCTCGGAGTACATGTTTCTGGACGATACCGCCTGCAATCTGGCCTCCCTCAATTTGATGATGTTTCGCGGCGCCGATAAGCGCTTCGACGTCGCCGCCTACGAGCACGCCAGCCGGCTGTGGACGATTGCGCTGGAAATCTCGGTCATGATGGCGCAGTTCCCCTCGCGCAAGATCGCCGAGCTCTCCTATCGCTACCGCACGCTCGGCCTCGGCTTTGCCAACATCGGCGGCTGCCTGATGGCCTCGGGCATTCCCTACGACAGCGCCGAGGGCCGGGCCATCTGCGGCGCGCTGGCGGCCATCATGACGGGCGTCTCCTATGCCACCTCGGCGGAGATGGCCGGCGCGCTTGGCCCCTTCCCGGGCTACGAGGCCAACAAGGCCGACATGCTGCGTGTCATCCGCAACCATCGCCGCGCCGCCTACGGGCAAAAGGACGGCTATGAAAAGCTTGCTACCCCGCCCGTGCCGCTCGACCATGCCGCCTGCCCGGACCCGCGCCTGATCGAGGCGGCGCAACGCGCCTGGGACCGCGCCATCGAGCTTGGCCAGCAGCACGGCTATCGCAACGCCCAGGCCACGGTGATCGCGCCAACCGGCACGATCGGCCTGGTGATGGACTGCGACACCACCGGCATCGAGCCGGACTTTGCCCTGGTGAAGTTCAAAAAGCTGGCGGGCGGCGGCTATTTCAAGATCATCAACCAGGCCGTGCCGGAGGCCTTGCGCACGTTGGGCTATGCCGAGGCTCAAATTGGCGAGATCGAGGCCTATGCGGTCGGCCACGGCTCGCTCGCCCAAGCGCCGGCCATCAACCACGGCACACTCAAAGCCCGCGGCTTCAACAGCGAGGTTTTGCGCAAGTTGGACGCCGCGCTCAAAGCCGCCTTCGACATCAAGTTTGCCTTCAATCGCTGGACCATCGGCGAGGATTTCCTCACCGGCACCCTGCAGATCGAGGCCGAAACCCTGAACGAGCCCGGCTTTGACCTGTTGAGCCATCTCGGTTTTTCCAAGAAGGAGATCGAAGCCGCCAACGAGCATGTGTGCGGGGCCATGACGCTGGAAGGCGCCCCCCATATGGCCGAAGCGCACCTGCCGGTATTTGATTGCGCCAGCCCCTGCGGCCGCAAGGGCACGCGCTACCTCTCGGTCGACAGCCACATCTATATGATGGCGGCGGCGCAACCCTTCATCTCCGGCGCCATCTCCAAGACCATCAATATGCCCAATGAGGCCACGGTTGAGGACTGCAAGAGCGCCTATCTGCTGTCCTGGCGTCTGGCGCTCAAAGCCAACGCGCTTTATCGCGACGGCTCCAAGTTGTCGCAACCCCTCAATGCCCAACTGTTGGCCGACGAGGCGGAGGAGGCCGAGGAGGTGATCGGCGAAATGACCGCCGATAAGCCGATGGCTGCCCGCGCCGCGGTCGCCGCCGAGCGGATCGTCGAACGCATCATCGAGCGTGAACGCCAGCGCGAAAAGCTTCCCAATCGCCGCAAGAGCTACACGCAGAAGGCCACGGTCGGCGGCCACAAGGTGTACCTGCACACGGGCGAGTACGAAGACGGGCGGCTCGGCGAGATCTTCATCGATATGCACAAGGAAGGTGCCGCCTTCCGCTCACTGATGAACAACTTCGCCATCGCCATCTCGCTCGGGCTGCAGTACGGCGTGCCGCTCGAGGAATACGTCGATGCCTTCACCTTCACGCGTTTCGAGCCGGCGGGCCTCGTGCAGGGCAACGATAGCATCAAGAATGCGACCTCCATTCTCGACTACATCTTCCGCGAGTTGGCGGTCTCCTACCTCGGTCGCAACGATCTGGCCCACGTCGACCTGAGCGAAGTTGCCAATACCGGCCTTGGCTCCTCCGATCAGGAGCTGGAGGACGATGCGGATCCGCCGCCGGCGGCAAAGTATGTCTCGCGCGGCTTGCTGCGCGGCCAGGAAGGCCGCGTGCTGGCGCTGCGCTCAACCAGCAGCGTCGTGGTGGCGGAAGAAGACGAGGCGGCGAGCCCCGTGGCCCAGCTGCAGCAGGGGGTGAGCAGCGCCTTCACCAGCTCCAAGCAGCGCATGGAGGCGGCCGTTGAGCACCTGAGCGCCCTGCAGCAGGAGCTGACCAGCCCGGCGCCAGCGGCAAGGGATGCCAAGCTCAGCGTCAGCGAGCTGGCCGAGCAACTCAATGAGCAGCTCGCCCAGCGCGCCCTGGCGCGCGCGGGCCGAGCCAGCGCGTCGCAAGCCGGCGCCAATAGGGCCAGCAGTGCCGTGGAGCGCGCGGCCGAGGCCCGGGTGAAGGGTTATGAGGGCGAGAGCTGCCGTGAATGCGGCAACTTTACCCTGGTCCGCAACGGCACCTGCCTCAAGTGCGACACCTGCGGCGGCACCAGCGGCTGCAGCTGAGGACGGCGCCCGCCCTGGGCCACGACAGCGACCGGGTCTGCGGGCGGGACGGCCCGCGGCCCGGCAGCCGCTGCGGCGGGCGCGATGCCGGCGGCAAAGCCGCGCAACATCGCTGCGCCCGGGATCGCCCGCCGCCGGCGTCAGCAGGAGGGGACGCAGCCGAGGTTCGGTCGCCGCGATTGTCGCCGCCCGGCAGCGCCAGCTCGGGCGCACCGGGTCGCAGCGCGCTCGCGCGTGTTTCCTCCTCTCAAGCAAACGTCTTGGCGATGGCAAAACCTAGGAGCCCGACGTTGAGGTAGCCGGTTGCGGCCATGCCGAAGGCGCGATAAAGGGGATGCACGCGGTAGCCGATCCAAAAGGCGATGCGCGCTATCACGAAGACGATGACGGCCGCGGGAATGATGCCCATTTGCTCTGGGGCCAGGCCGACGCTGAGCGCCAGCGTGCCCAGCACGAACAGCACGAGTTGCTGCAAGGTATTCTCGACCACGCGACCGTTGATTTGCGTGGCCTGGTCCTCCTTGTTGAGGGTGGGATCGATGGCCTCGCTCAAAAAGCGGTTGTTGCCAACGGTGATCACGACGATGAGCAGCGGCAGGGCGGCAATGGCCTCCCATTGCAAGGTATAGGCGACGCGCTCGGCCGCCGCAGCGAGGCCCCCAGGCGCGGGCCAGGCGCGGTAGATGCCGAAAACGCCAATAATCATGCTGATAACGCCCGTAGCCGCACCCACCACGACAATGCGTTGCTCCTTGCGCATGCGACGTCTCCCAGGCCAGCTGCCGTGACTGATGCCACCATCCACCATCAGGCAGAAGCCCGTCACGGTGGAGGCTCGACCGCTCGGTCCACCTGCGGCCCGCTAAGGGCGCACCGACACCCACCGCAGCTGCCTTAGGCGATTGGCAAAACCGCTAGAAGGGCGCATCCCCGGCGATGGTAATGCGATGCATGCGACGGCGCTTGCCGGGATAGTCGTTAAGCGCGCGGTGCTGCGTGCAGCGGTTGTCCCAGATGGCGAGGGAGTCAACCTCCCAGCGAAACCGACAGGTGAACTCCGGCTCGACGGCGTGGCTCGCCAGAAACGCCAGGATCGGCCGAGCTTCCTCGGGCTTAAAACCGTCAAGCGTCTGCGTGTGATTGCTGAGATAAAGCGCCTTGCGACCGGTCTCCGGGTGGGTGCGGACCAGCGGATGGATGGCCTCGGTGATGAGATCGCCCGGATCTTTCACCTTGGCCGCCATGGTCGCGTTGCCGACATAGCGGCCATCGCGCGTTGCCGTGATCTCATGGGTGCGGCCCAACCTCTTGCGATCGCCGACGTTGTAAGTGCGCACGTCCTTCAACAAGAGTTTCATGGGCTCCGACAGGGTCTCGTAGGCAAGGTACAAATTGGTAAACATTGTGTCGCCGCCCGCGTCCGGCGTCTCCTTGGCATAGAGAATGGTCGCCTTCGCGGGCTTGGGGTTGAACATCTGATCGGTATGCCAGACTTCCCCGAACGCCTTACTGTCCCCCTCCTCTTTGAGAATTTCGAGGATGTCGGGATAGGCGTCCATGCCCTTCATGAAGGGGTGGTGATGGATTTCGCCAAACCGCCTGGCAAAGACGATCTGCTGCTCCGGCGTGATGGTCTGATGGCGGAAAAAGACCACCAGATGCTGCAGCCAGGCGGCCTTGATCTCCGCGAAGGTCGCATCATCGAGGGCGCCGAGATCGATGCCGCTGATTTCGGCGCCAAGCGCTCCGGCGATCGGCTCAACCTTAATGCGACGATAGGATGCCACGTTCTGCTCCCTATATCTCGCCCGCGCCCGGGGCCGAATTCTTGCAAAAACGCGCCCATCGGGTCAACAGCAGGGCTGAGCGGCGCGCGTTGGAGCCGCCACCTTCGGCCGACCGCAAATAGCAGGGGCGAGCAAACCGCCCATCCGCCACCGGCGCAAGACCCAGCCCCAGCAAGCTCCAAGACCCGCAAGACCCCAAAACCATCAAGACGCCAAGACCTGCAGCAAGACCGCCAAGGGACCGCAGCCCGGCGGCGCTCCACCCGTCCCTCCCGCCAAGGCCTGGTCCGGGGGGCTCGCCGCCCCAACAGCGCCCAGGATGACGCGCCAGTCTTGGCCGCAGCCTGCTCGCCCGTTCGGTGCCGCGCATGACCTCGATCTACACCGTCGTCGCCTACGCCGCCTGGGGTCTGATCCTCTTGGTTTGGCTCCCCAGCTCTTTCATGACCCGCAAGGCGGTGCGCCGAGGCCAGCCGTTCCTGCAAGGGATAGCCACCAGCCTCATCGCCCTTGCCTTCTTTTTGTTGTTCCAACGCCGATCGAGCGGCCTGTTGGGGCTGCGCCTCACCGAGGTGCCCGCGCCGATCGCGCTCATCGCGGACCTTGTTTGTTTTGCCGCGGCGGGGTTTGCCATCTGGTCGCGTCTCACGCTCGGCCGCAATTGGTCAGGTGCGCTGGCTTCGGTGGGCGAAAATCATGAACTTATTGTGCGGGGACCTTATCGTTACGTTCGCCACCCCATCTATGCCGGCTTTTTGATCGCCATGCTGGCAACGGCGCTGACGATCGGCACGCTCGCAAGCTACCTTGCGGTGGTGGTCGGGCTCGTGGCCTTCCTGCTGCGCATCCACATCGAGGAAGCTTTGATGCTGTCGCAGTTCCCGGACGATTATCACGTCTACCGACAGCAAACGCCGGCGCTTCTTCCCGGCATCTTCTGAGGGGATCATCTAACCGGCATTGGAACTGCTTCAGAGCTGGCCGCCATCCCCCCAGGTGGCAAGACGCGCCTGATAGGCGGGCTCGCCATAGCGCCCGAGCAGGAAGGCCGGCGCGTAGTCGGGCAGCGCGGCCCCCGAGATGTGCCGCGCCAGCAGATCGCCCGCGGCGCAGGCGGCCATCACCCCAAAACCCGAAAATGCCCCCACAATATAAGCGCCCTCGACCGGCAATGGACCAATCAACGGGCGGTTTTCGCGGGTCTTGATGTAGTAGCCGCCGTCGCTGAACGGACGCACGCCTGCGTCGACGTAAGCGGCAAGTGCGGGCAGCATCCGCGAGGCGCCGCGCAGCGCGATTTCGGCATAATGCGGCGCCTCGGGCAGCGGAAAGACGACGTCGGTTGCGCCGGCCTCATAGTTGAAGAGCAGCAGGAGCGTCGCGGCCTCGCCGCCACCGTCAGGCCTGGCGTGCACGCCCGCCGGGAACTGTTGCAGCAGCCAGCGCGTCTCCGGCTCGCCCGCAAGGGCGGCGCGCTCCTCCGCGCTCCAGGGCAAATACTGCCGATCGAGCCAAATCAGCATCGGGGAAGCCCGCGGTACGGCGCCGAGCCGGTCCTGGAAACTGATCTTCAGGTGCCGCTCGGCGAACACGGGCAGGTCGATGCCAATCAGGGCGGCGATCTCTTTCTGCATCGGACCGGCGGCGATGACGAGCTCGCCCGCCGGCAGCGACTGGCGCTCGCCGTCCCGTTCGACCTCGACCGCGCGCACACAGCCGGCCGCCAACCTGACCCCGACGACCTTCGCCCTTAGCAGCTTGACGCCCTTGGCACGCGCGCGCTCCAACATCACCATGCCCAGCTGCTGCGCGCTCAACCAGCCGGCGCGGCGCGCGTGCAGCACCGCCACGGTTTCTGGGGCAAGCTGGGGAAAGTGTCGACGGATCAGGTTCCTATCGGTGATGATATCGGCGCCGGTCGGCGCCGCCTCGAAGCCGAGGGCGGGCGACGGTTGGTAGCAACGGGACCGGACCCCATGCACGCGCACCGGGCCGCTGCCCAGCCCCTCGGCGGTCAGCGCCAACGCCTCGAGCCGGGCCGCCATGCCGGGCTCGGCGGTGGCAAAAAGATAACCGCGTCGGTTCATGCCGATGCGGTTGCCGGTGGCGCGCGCGATGCCTTCGATCAGGTCGATGCTGCGGTTCATGAAGGCGGTCATGGCCTGGTCCGGGCCGGGCCACCAATTGCGATAGGCCTCGGTGGATTTGTCCGACGTCAAGGACAGGGGCTGTGCGGCTTCGACCAAGACGATGTCGTCGTGGCCATATTCGACGGCCAGGGAGTAGGCCGCCGCCACCCCGGCCATGCCGGCGCCACAGACGACGATCTTCTTTGCGGCTGGCGCCATGCTCAAGCCTCGCATTTCTCAGATCGGCGCGCCGTGTAAGCTGCGCCGATAGCGACGCTGGCCGAGCACGTTGGCGGAGGCCGTGAGGAGCACGGTTGCCGTCATCAGCACGAAGGCCACCGCCGCCCCAAAAGGCCAATTGTTGAGCCGGAACTGTCCGAACACCAAGGGTCCCATCATCTTGAATTGCGGGCCGCCGAGCAACACGGGCGTGGCATAGGCGTTCATGGCCAGGATGAAGCAGAAGATCGCACCGGCGATGATGCCGGGCAGCGCCAGCGGCCAGAGCACGCGCCTGAACATCAGCCAAGGGCCGGCACCGAGGCTGAAGGCTGCCTCCTCGAGGTTGCGGGCGATGCCTTCGAGCACGCTCTGCAGCGTCAGCACCATGTAGGGCAGGTTGACGGCGATGATGCCGATGATCACCGCCTTCTCGGTGAACATGATTTCCAGCGGCGCCCCAATCAGGCCCAGCCACAACAGGAGGGCGTTGAAGGCACCCTTGGACCCAAACAGCGTCATCCAGCCCGCCGCGCGCACGGCGTTGCCGACAAACAGCGGCAGCACCACCAGCATCAACAGCACGTGCTTGTAGCGGCTTTCCGTGCGGGCGAGCACGTAGGCCAGCGGAAACGCCAGCAGCAGGCAAACAAGCGTGCAGATCGACGCCACCCGCAGCGTCGTCCACAAGATGTTGGTGTAAAAGGGATCGGTGAAGAACTTCAGGTAGTTCTCGAGCGTCAGAGCCTCCACCATCATGAGGCGCGGTTCAAACCTGTTGAAGCTATAGCGAAACAAAATCAGGACCGGCAGCAGCACGCCGAGCACCACCACGCCGGTCGCCGGTCCGAGCAGCAGGGAGGCGGTCAGGGTTGAGCCTTGGCGGCCGCTTGCGCGGCTCGTCTGCCGGCCGGACTTGCTCGTGGCCATGGCTTGCGCCTGCGCTGGGCTTGGCCTCTCCGGCCGGGCCGGGCCTAGCCTTTCAGTTCCTTGTCCCACCACTCCTTGAGGGCGACGTCATTCGCCGTCATATAGGCGTAGTCGAGATCGACCAGGGCTTCGACCTCCTGCGGGCTGAAGCCGATGCGCTTGTTGAGATCGGGCGCCACCACCGCATTGCTGACGGTCGGGTTGTAGCCCATATCGACGGCGAAGGCCTCCTGGGCGCTGCTTTCGAGCATGGCATCGAGGTAGGCGTAGGATCCGGCCTTGTTGGGCGCGTTCTTCGGGATCACGAAACCCGAGACGTAGGCAAGCGCGCCCTCGCCGGGCACGACGGCCTCGACGCTGATGCCGGCGTTCTGCCACTGCACGACGCGGGCCTTCCACATCACGCCGACGCCGAACTCCTCGGTCTTCAGTCCCTGCGCAAAGGCCTCATTGGTGGGATAGATGCGGGCGCCGGCCTTTTTGCATGCGAGCAGCAGCTTTTTGCCGGCTTCCAAATCGTTGACCTTGCCGCCGGCCGCCAGGGCGGCACAAACCAGCGTGTACTGGTATTGGATATCGATGATGCCGAGTTTGTTGCCGTGTTTGGGATCGAAAATATCCCGGTAGCTCTTGGGTGCAGCGGCGATGACCTTCGGGCTGAAGACGCCGACCTTGCCCGAGTAGATGTGGCCGACGCCGTAGGGATATTTCATGGCCGGCAGGAGGTTGGACGCGTTCTTGAGCTTGGCATAGTCGACGGCGTCGATCACGCCGGCGTCGTGCATCTGAAACATGTTGAGGGCCGAGAGCCCCTGCAGATCGGTGCTGCCGCGCGGCAGGCGCCGCTCCGCCAACATCTTGGAGCGCCGCTCCGGATCACCGGCCTGATCCTGGATCACCTCCCAGCCATTCTTGATCAGGATCGGTTGCTCGATGTTCTTGTTGAGAAGGCGCGCATAGTCGCCACCCCAAGTACCGACCACGACCTTGCCTTTCGCCTGCGCTCGGGCGGCGCGCGGCAAGCCGGCCAGACCGATGCCAAGCGCGCTGACGGCGCCCCCGAGCACGTGCCGCCGCGAGGGAAAAATTCTTGTGCTCTTGCGCATGGCGTTTTGCCTCCAACGTGCCGCTCAGGATGCCGGGGAGCCGGGAAAGACGATGCCGTTGGCGGCCAGCCAGGCAACCTGCACCTGCTGACCCACTTTCGGCACAAGCTGGCCTGCCCGGTTGGGAATTTGCACCACGACGCGCTCCTTCGCCGAAATGCGCACGTGCATGTCGACCGTTGCGCCCAGATACGAAACGAATTCCACCACGCCGGGAAGGTTGTTGTCCACTGCCGCCTGCGGCGCCGCTTCGATCAGCATGCGCTCGGGGCGCAAGGCGAGCGTGGCCGGTCCCAGCGTCGCTGCCGTGCAGGCAAGGCTGAGCCCGCCGTGCGAGCGAAATCGGCCCGGCGCCTCGATCTCGCCTTCAATGAAGGTCGAGCGACCGACAAAAGCGGCGACGAACCGGTCGCACGGGCGTTCGTAGAGATCCTGTTGCGTGCCCACCTGGCGCACGGCGCCATCCTGCATGACCACCAGGCGGTCGGCCATCGTCAAGGCCTCTTCCTGATCGTGCGTAACCATCACGGTGGTGAGCCCGAGTTTCCTTTGCAGCTCACGGATTTCGACGCGCACGTCCTGGCGCAGCTTGGCATCGAGATTGGACAAGGGTTCGTCGAGCAGGAGCACGTCGGGGTGAAAGACGAGCGCCCGCGCCAGCGCCACGCGCTGTTGTTGGCCGCCCGACAGCTGACGCGGTAGGCGCTGGGCCAAGTGCTCCAGCCGGACCAGCTGCAGCGCATCGCCGACGCGGCGCGCCGTCTCCGCCGAGCCAATCTTGCGCATCTCCAAGCCGAAGGCCACGTTCTGCGCCACGGTCAGATGCGGAAAAAGCGCATAGTTCTGAAACACCAGCCCGGCGTTGCGCTTCCAGGGCGGTAGCCGGGTGATATCGCGCTCGCCCAACGCAACCGAACCGGAATCGGGCTCGGCGAAACCGGCCACCACCCGCAAGGTCGTGGTTTTGCCGCAGCCCGATGGCCCAAGCAGGACCACGAACTCGCCATCGGCGACATCGAGCGTCACCGCGCGGATGGCGTCGACCTCGCCATAGCGCTTGCTGACACCATCGATCCTGAGCCGGGCCATTGCGATCCTCACACCATCCGGCTGATCCTGACGAAGCGGTCCGTCACCAGCATGGCGGCGCCGATCAGCCCAATTTGCAGCACCGAAACCGCGGCGATGGTGGGGTCGATCTTCCATTCCAGGTATTGAATGATGGCGATCGGCAAGGTGGTGCGGCCGGGACCGACCAGAAATAGGCTCATCTCGAGGTTGCCGAAGGAGGAGACGAAGCCGAACAGTGCCGCCGCCACCACGCCGGGGCGAATGGCAGGCAGCGTCACCCTGCGAAAGGTAACCCAGCGATCGGCCCCGAGGCTCTGCGCCGCCTCCTCGATGGAGCGATCGAGACCGGCAAGGCTCGCGCTCACCAGGCGCACCGTCCAGGGAATGACGATGAGCACATGACCGGCGATCAAGCCGCCGAGCGAGCCCAAAAGCGGCAGGCCGGTGGCGATCTCGGCCTCGACCTGAAACACGTATAGGGCAATGCCGAGGACGATGCCCGGCACGATCAGCGGCAACAACAACATGCTGCTGGCGAGCTCCTGACCGGCAAATCGCGAGCGTGCCAAAGCCAGCGCGGCCGGCAGGCCGAGCAGGAGACCGATACCGGTGGCGATGACGGCAAGCTCGAGGCTGAGCAGAAAGCCGGCAACGAAGCGGTCGTTGTCCGCAATCGCCAGGAACCAGCGCAGGGAATAGCCTTCCGGTGGGAAGGAGGGAATCTCCTGCCGGAAAAAGGCGAGCCAGGTAACGAACAGCAACGGCGTCAGAATATAGCCGAGCGCGATCCCCGCGGCGCCCTTCAGCGCGACGCGGCCGAGCCGGCGCGAATTCGCCACGCCTAGCCTCATCTGGCGACCTTTCCTGCCCTGCGGCGTTGCAAATCGGCGGGCATCGGCGCGGCTGGCCTAATTGAGCCGGCGTTTGTGAAAACGGCCGGCCTGCATGATGATCGACAGGTGCCGACCCTGATCCTCGAGCAGGCTAAGGTCGTCGAGGGGATCGCCGTCGACCAGTAAGAGATCGGCCCAAGCCCCCGGCTGCAGCGTCCCGACCTTGCCCTCCAAGCGCAGGATCTGCGCCGGGATGGTCGTTGCCGAGCGGATGATTTCGATTGGCTTCACCACCTCGCGCCGCAAAGTGAATTCGCGGCTCTGATCCCAGTGCAGTTCCCCCAATAGGTCGCTGCCATAGGCCACCGGCACCCCGTGGCGCTGGCAAATCTCCAGCGACTTGAGGCCGCCCTCCAGCACGAGCTCGTTCTTCGCCAAACTCTCCGCACTCATGCCGAACTTGGCGGCCCGGTCCTTCATGGCGTAGTAGGTGACGAGATTGGCGACCAGGAACATGCCCTTGGATGCCATCAGTTTCGCCGCCGCGTCGTCGATCAGGTTGCCGTGCTCGATGGTGCGCACGCCCAACCGGGCCGCGCGCGTGATGGCCTCGGCGCTGTAGGCGTGCGCACAGACGTAGCGACCAAAGGCCTCCGCCTCCTCGACCGCGGCGGCCACCTCGCCTTCGGAGAACTGCAAACTATCGAGCGGGTCATAGGGCGAGGCCACGCCGCCCGACATCATGATCTTCACATGGTCGGCGCCCTGGCGCATCTGCTCGCGGGCAGCCTTGCGCACCTGATCAATGCCGTCGGCGACCGCCGACTTGAACTTCAGCCCGTTGCAGCAGCTGCAGCCATCGCCTACATCCGTGCGCCGGCGTCCATCGGCATGCCCACCGGTGGGCCCGATCGACATGCCGGCGATGAACAGGCGCGGGCCGACCAAATAGCCCTGTTCGACGGCGGTCTTGATGCCCCAATCGCAGCCACCCGTGTCGCGCACCGTGGTAAAGCCGCGATCGAGCATGGCGCGCAGTCTGACCGCCGCGCGCGCGGTCAGCAGCGTCAGCGGCATCGCCTCGAGAAAACGGATGTTCACCTCGCTATGAATAACGTGCACGTGACAATCAATCAGGCCGGGGGTGAGCGTGCGGCCGCCGCAATCGACGACCTCGGCCGCCCGGCTCAGGATCGGAGCCTCGCTCAACTCGCGCACCTGGGAGCCCTCGACCAAGAGTTCATAGCCGCCGCGCGCCTCGCCAAAGGCCGGCTCGAGCAGGCTGAAATTCTTGAAAAGGATTTGTTTCATCGTGCTAGTGCAACCAGTTTTTGTGAAAGCGTCCGCCCTTTATGCTGGCGGCGAAAAACCTCCCCTGCTCCTTGAGGACGCCCAGGTCTCGCAGCGGATTGCCCGCGACGATCAGCAGGTCGGCGAGCCACCGCCATTTGTCGGCGGCCGCCTTCAGCCCCCAATCGGCGCCGCCGGTAGCGCGCGCGCTAATAAAGCCACGCTCGAGCCTGTTGCGCAGCAGCACCGCGGCGCGCGCCGTCAGCAAGGTCAACGGCATAGTTTCAAGCCGCGGCAGGGACACCTCCGAGAGCACCACGTGCCCGTGGCTGTCGATCAGGCCCGGCATTAAGCTGCGGTTGCCGCGATCGATCACGCTGGCGGCCGGCGCCTTGTTGGGCTTGGCCGAGATCTTCTTGCTAAATTGCGCATCTGCCTCGCAGTCGAGCCTCTCAAAGCTCTTTAAGTGGTCCTGCGTCATCGCCCTGTCCCCCCCGCCCGAGCATCGGTAAATTGGGCCACCGCGTCAATTGCCGCGGCTGATCGGCGGCGCACGATGAGCCCGGTCAGGATCTCGGCGGACGCGATCTCGGCGGGGCCGTAACTTTCGAAGCCTCCATCATCTTTCTCGTCTCCGCCCCAGCTCAGATCGGTCCAGTTCTCTCGGGCAGGCCACGCAGCAAGAGGCCCGCTCTTCGCCCACACATGCTGGCGCGAGCGCGCCCAACCATTTTGTGCCCGCATCTACCTATCCCCGAGAGGACTGGACCAAATGGGGGGTCCGTAGGGATTAGGACCTAAGGCCTCTCTCGGTCCGAGACTTCGGACCTGCGTCACGTTCATCCCTTCGCACCTAATGCTGTCTCCCGGGTCTCTATAGAACCCTGAGTTGTCGAACCGGCACTCTAGAGACAGGAATCGATGCCATGCCCGTTACATTTGATCGCGTGGATCTCGACTTCATCCTGAAGCAGATCGAGATGGCTGAGGCCGGCCAGCCGCCGGTGAGCCCCCATCTGGCCTTTGGGCTCAGGCAATTAGAGGGGACGAACAACAATACCTCGACCGGGCTCGGCGGCGATGCGAGCACGTTTGGTTCGGCCGATCAGTCGATGCCACTGTTCGCAATCGACGATCAGATCTTCACGGCGCAGTATCTTCCCGGCACCCAGTTTGTCTTCGATTCCGAGCCGCGCACGATCTCGAACCTGATTGCGGATCAGACCGCCAGCAATCCAGCCGCGGTACAGGCCTTCATGGCGGCGAACGGTCTTAGTTCGCTCGTCGTGCAGATTCAGCGGGGACTTTTATTGCAAATCCGCTCGCCGTCGATATCAACGGCATATCGCTCGTGACCAATGTCGATCCCGGTAGTGGCGCGTTCGAAATCAATCCGTTGGCCGGCACCCTGTCGATTCCCAACGTCACGCCCGATGGCGGTATCTCCGCACCATTCAGCACCTGGTTCACCCTGTTCGGTCAGTTCTTCGATCACGGCCTCGACCTGATCACGAAGTCGGCCGCGGGGCCGCAGCAAGAGCTGATCTTCATCACGCTCAATCCTGACGATCCGCTCTTCGTTCCAGGCGGGCCCAATTTCATGATCGTCGCGCGCGCAGAGGATGCGCCCGACGCCTCGACGCCGACCAATCTCGTCACGCCCTTCGTCGACCAGAACCAGACCTATACCTCACATCCCTCGCACCAGGTCTTCCTGCGTGAGTACACGGGCGGCGTGGTCAATGGCGTGGCTACTGATCCGGTGGCGTCCACGGGCGAGCTGCTCACCCACTTGCTATTCAATGCGGACGGCTCGCCCAAGCTGGATGCCAACGGCAACCAAGACCACACGCTTGCCACCTGGGGCGACATCAAGGCCAATGCGCTCAAGCTCGGCATCATCCTCGATGATCACGATGTCGGCAACGTGCCGCTGCTGGCGACCGATGCCTACGGCAATTTGATTCTGGGCCCACACGGCCTCGCGCAGATCGTTGTCGATATCACCCAAGTCGACGACCTTGGTGGCATTCACCACACGCAGCACCTGATCGAAGGCACGGAGGCAGGCATTTCGCTCACCGCTCCGCCGCCTCCATTGGACATCGACCCCGCGTTAGGGGCCGTAACGGCTGAGGCGACGCTGCGCATCGGGCACGCCTTCATCAACGATATGGCGCAGACGGCGGCGCCGTTCGATGAGTTCGGCAATCCTCTCGTTGCCGATGCGGATGGTGTCATCGGCGGGACGCGACCTGCCGGCACCTATGACGGAGAGCTGCTCGATCAGCACTTCGTCGCCGGCGACGGGCGGGTGAATGAAAACATTGGTCTGACCACCGTCCATCAGATCTTCGAGAACGAGCACAACCGGCTTGTTGATGATATCCGCGATCAAGTGCAGAAGGCCCTCGATGCCGGCGATACGTCCTTCGCCCTTGGCTGGGTGAAGTCTGCAGCCAATCTCACGCTGACAGCTGACGATATTGCGGCGGGCCGGTCGGTCCACCTGCTTACCGAAGCCGACTTCAACGGCGAACGCCTGTTCCAGGCCGCTAAGTTCGGTACCGAGACGCAGTACCAGCACCTCGTGTTCGAGGAGTTCGCGCGCAAGGTGGTCCCGACCATCCACGTGGCCAACGACACCAATATCCACCTCGACCCGGCGATCACGTCGGAGTTCGCCAACGCCGTCTATCGCTTCGGCCATTCGATGCTGGATAAGTCGATCCAGGTTCAGAACGTAAACCCTGACGGCTCGCCGATGGTCGATGCGCAGGGTAATCCCGTCTTCACCCAGGAAGGGCTGATCCAGGCGTTCACCAATCCGCTCGACTTCCTGAAGTACGGCGCTAGCGGCATTGCGCAAGGCGCAACCAACCAGGTCGGCAACGAGATTGACGAGTTCGTCACCGGCGCGCTCCGCAACAACCTGCTTGGGCTTCCGCTCGACCTTGCCGCGATCAATATCGCGCGCGGCCGCGACACCGGCATTCCAACCCTCAATGCCTTCCGCAACGAAATCTATCAGCAGACGCACGACGCAAACTTGCGTCCCTACATGAGCTGGGACGATTTCAGGCTCTATCTGAAGCACGATGCCTCGATCGTGAACTTCGTCGCGGCCTACGGCAATTACGTTGACATCCTCAACGCGACTAGCGTTGCCGAAAAGCGGCAGGTTGCCCTTGAGCTCGTCACCGGCACGCACATCAACTCGGCGACCGGAGACAACAATTCCTTCGACTTCATGCATAGCACTGGCATTTATGCCAACGTAGCCAATCCAACGGCGGCGAATAATCAAACCGACCCGCGGCTGCTGCACGAGGTGCAGCTTGATCCGGTCACGCACCAGCCCGTGATCGATGCGGTGACTGGCCTACCGGTCATGGAGGTTGCCCCATGGAGCACCGGCTCGGTCACCGGCCTCGACAACGTCGACATGTGGATCGGCGGCCTCGCTGAGAAGCAGGCACTCAACGGCTCGCTGTTGGGCTCCACGTTTGAACTGATCTTCCGCGTACAACTCGAGAGCTTGCAGGATGCAGACCGGCTCTATTACTTGCCGCGCATCGAAGGCACGCACTTCTCGGACCAGATCGAGAACAACACCTTTGCTGACATGATCCAGACGGACCTGCCGGGCACGCATCATGTGCCGGCGGCCATCTTCATGACGATGGAATACAACATCGAGGCGAAGGACTTCTACCAGACAAATCTGGACGGTACCTTCGCCCTCGATCCCAATGGTAATCCGCAATACGATGTGGGCAAGATCGACGCTTGGAACGTTGCCCATCCGGCCGCGCCCGGCGCCGCGGCCCTGCTCGAGGTGACCGCCAAGGGCGAGCTGCACTTTAACGGCGAGGACTACTTCTTCGGCAATACGATGGTGCTCGGCGGCACCGATGAAAACGACAAGCTGCTCGCGGGCAACGCCGACGATGACACGGTGTGGGGCGATGGCGGTAACGACACCATCGACGGCGGCGGCGGCAACGACAACCTATTCGGCGGCAAGGGCGACGACTTCATCTCCGACCAGGCCGGCGTCAACATCGCCCATGGCGATGAAGGCAACGACACCATCTTGATGGGCAAGGGCGCCGACGCCGTCTTCGGCGGCGACGGCAACGACCTGATCGTCGCTGGTGGCGGCGACGACGCGGTGGTCGGCGGCACCGGCAATGACATCATCTTCGGCGGCGAAGGCGCCGACGAGATGGAGGGCGACCAGGGCGACGACTGGATCGACGGCCGCGGCATGAATGTCGATCCCAAGTTCGGCGGCCAGGAGGGCGGCGACAACATCTTCGGTGACGTCGGCGCGCCCACCGGCCAGTTGCCGCTCTATGACGGCAACGACGTCCTGCTCGGCGGCGTCGGCACGGTCATGAAAGGCTTCGGCGGC
The DNA here is from genome assembly GCA_963770295.1 of uncultured Alphaproteobacteria bacterium. GTDB lineage: Bacteria > Pseudomonadota > Alphaproteobacteria > Rhizobiales > Hyphomicrobiaceae > AWTP1-13. Next base: position 1,102 of record CAVYPA010000001.1, on the reverse strand, counting down.
GACGACATCATGCTCGGCGTCGGTGGCTTTACGAAGTTCTACGGCGGCACCGGGTTCGACTGGGTATCGTTCGAGATCGAGACGCAAGGCATCTCCGCCGACATGCAGCGGCGCGAGTTCGTTTCGCCGTTGAACCCGCTCGACGGCGACGGCTTCCGCACCGTGTTCACCCACGTGGAAGGCATCAGCGGCTCGCAATTCGGCGACGACCTGATCGGCGAGAACAGCGACAAGGTCGCCCGGCTGCTGGCCAAGGACGAGCTGTACAATTTCAACCTCGTGCACGGTCTCGTCGATCTGAACTTCGGCACGCCTGACGCTCCGGTATTCACGCGGACTGTCAATGGCACGATCGAAGGCAACTTCTTCGCGCAAGGCACGCAAACGTTCGCGGGCGGCGACATCATGCTCGGCGGCGGCGGCAGCGACCGGCTCCAGGGCGCCGGCGGCGCCGACATCATCGATGGTGATGCCTTTCTGCACGTCGACCTGACGCGTGATGCCAATGGCAACATCTTCGCCGGCAGCGAGATCATTCGCGAAATCCGTTACGCCGACACGACCGCGGCCGACGCAAACGCGGTCGACACCGCGATCTACAACGACAACGCCGGCAATTACACGCTGACCGTGCAGGTTTCGGACGGCAACGGCGGCTTTGGCCCCACGATCACCCGGGCGCTCGATGCGGCGACCATCGCCGGCCTCGCCGACGGCAGCATCCGCCTCGGAACGGATGGGCAGGGCTTCGCCACCTTGTCGCATTTGACAGGCGGAGCCGTTCTCGTCCCCGCTGCCACCCCACTTCGGGTGGATGACGGTACCGATCTGCTGCGCAACATCGAGCGGTTGGAATTCGCGGACCTGACGGTCGACATCTCTGGCGGCCGCAACCACGCGCCCGGTGGCAGCCTGACGATCGACGATCCCAATCCGCGCGATCCTACCGGCGTCCCGGCTGTCGGGGACACCCTCACGGCAGTGAGTACGCTCACCGATGCTGACTTTGCCGGCGGCGTCATCACCAACCCGATCACCTATCAGTGGCAGTATCAGGACCTGGTACGCGGTGATTGGCTCAACGTCACGGGGGCCGAGAGTA